>NZ_FOQY01000003.1 GCF_900113865.1 Streptosporangium canum
TTTCCCGACTGAAAGCACCCGGACTCTCATCCGGATGTATCAACCAAAGGAATCCGTCCCCCACCAGAGATGGGTTGGACGGGGTTGTGCTTCATGCACTGGCTTTTAACACACTGTTGAGTTCTCAAGAAACGGACGCGTTCTCCGTCGCCGTGACCGTGGTCCCGGCTTCAGGGCGTTCCATTCCGTATCTCTATCTTACCAGATCCGCCCGGTCCGTGTCAAACTGTCGCTTTTCGCTTCAGCCGATCCGAACCCGCCGAATCCGTTAGGATATCGACCGCCCCGTTTCCGGAGCAACCCTTCTAACTTACTCCGACATCCGGCTCTTGTCGAATCGGATCCTGCCGAGACGCACGCGTCCCAGTAGGGGGATGTGATCAGAAGGGGTTCCCGGGGCCTTGGCGATCTCCGCCAACCCCCTCGGGCCTGTGAACTCTATGTACGCCGTCCCATCCCGTCAAATCGATGGCTCCGTGGCGGGGGACGTGTTTACGTCCTGGTGGGTAGGGACTCGATATGACGGACCAAAGATCGGTACCCCGGGCCCTCATCGTGCTGCTCTGCACCGCAGGTGCCGTGGTCACGCTGGCCGGCATCAGAGAGGTCGGGTCGATCGTCGGCCCCGTGCTCCTGGCCCTGGTGCTCGTCCTGGCGGTCTCCCCCGTCCGGACCTGGCTGCAGAGACGCGGCGCCCCCGGATGGACGCTGGTCGCGGTCCCACTGGCCCTGGTGCTGCTCCTGCTGTTCGGCATGGTGGCCATCCTGACCGTCGCGGTCGCGGAGACGGCGAACCTCGCCTCGACCTACGGTTCGGAGTTCAACCGGCTCGTCGCCGGGCTGCAGAACCTCGCGACGAGGTTCGGCGTCGGCACCGACCAGGTGAACCAGACGATCAAATCGTTCGACCTGGGCAAGGTCCTCACACTCGTCCAGGGATTCGCCAGCGGGCTGCTCGGCGTGTTCACCAGCCTGATCCTCATCGTCGTCCTGCTGCTGGCCATGTGCCTGGACGCGCAGCCCCTCTCCCGGGTCCTCGCCGCCGGCGCCGCCTCCCGCCCCCTGCTCGTCCGGGCGCTCAGCGACTTCGCCCACAAGACCCGCCGCTATCTCATCGTCTCGACCGTCTTCGGCCTCATCTGCTCCGTGCTGGACGTGGCCGCGCTGTGGATGCTCGGCGTGCCGCTGCCCCTGCTCTGGGGCGTGCTGGCACTGATCACCAACTACATCCCGAACCTGGGGTTCATCCTCGGGCTCATCCCGCCCGCCCTGCTCGGCCTGCTCGAAGGCGGGCCCAAGACCATGCTCCTCGTGATCGCCTCCTACCTGGCGATCAACTTCGTGGTCCAGTCGCTGATCCAGCCCAAGTTCCTCGGCGACGCCGTGGGCCTGTCCACGACCATGACGCTGCTCTCCCTCCTGGTGTGGGCGTTCGTGCTCGGCCCACTGGGCGCGCTGCTCGCCATCCCGCTCAGCCTGCTGGCCCGCGCGCTGCTGATCGACAGCGATCCCGACGGCCAATGGGCAGCGGCTCTCATCTCCGGAGAAGTCCCCGCCGACGAGCGACCTTGACCGCTCCGGTGCGGTTGTCCACCTCCAGCTTCGCGTAGATGTGCACCAGGTGGCTCTTCACCGTGGCCTCGCTGATGAACAGCTCGCGGGCGATCTGCCGGTTCGACAGGCCGTCGGCGACCAGCAGGACGATCTCCACCTCCCGCGGGGAGAGCGACGCCCGCGGTGACCGCATCCTGGTGACCAGCCTGGCCGCCACCGGTGGAGCGAGGATGGTCTCCCCCCGGGCCACCGCCCGGATGGCGTCGAGCAGGTCGTCGGTGGGGGCGTCCTTCAGCAGGTAGCCCGCGGCCCCGGCCTCGATGGCGGCGAAGATGTCGCCGTCGGTGTCATAGGTGGTCAGCACCAGGACCCGGGGTGGACGCGGCAGGCCGCCGATCAGCCGGGTGCTCTCCGCGCCGGACATCCCGGCCCCCAGGCGCAGGTCCATCAGCACGACGTCCGCACCGGGTGCCAGCCGTACCGCTTCCTCGCCGGTGGCGGCCTCGCCGGTCACGGCCATGTCGCCGGCCTGGTCGAAGACCGCGCGCAGGCCCTTGCGGACGACGGGGTGGTCGTCGACGAGCAGCAGGCGGATCACGGCACGGGGAGGGTGACGGCCAGCGCCGTACCGAGGCCGGGGGCGGACTCGACGGTGACGGCGCCGCCGAGTTCGGCGGCGCGGTCGCGGATGAAGCCGAGGCCGTTGCCCGATCGGGTCAGCGGGTCGAAACCGCGCCCGTCGTCCACGATGTCCATCGCCACCTCGTCCTCCATGTAGGTCAGTGTGAGCGCGGCCCTGGCCGCCTCCGCGTGCCGGGAGACGTTCGCGAGCCCGCCCTGGGCGATCCTCAGCAGTGCGACCTCGGCCCGGCGGGGCAGCGTGTACGGCTCACCGTCGAGCTGGAAGGCGGCTCCCTCCCGGGAGCAGAGGCGGCGCAGCGCCTCCTCCAGGGAGCCGTCCAGGCCCGGGGGGGTGAGGGCGTGGACGAAGCGGCGGGCCTCGGCGAGGTTGTCCTCGGCCGCGCGCATCGCCTCCTCCACGTATCCGGCCGGGTCCGGCGGGGCGGCGCGGAGCAGCAGGACGATGCTGGACAGCCCCTGGGCGAGGGTGTCGTGGATCTCCCTGGCCAGCCGCTGGCGCTCGGCGAGCACCCCGGCCTCGTGCTGGGTCTCGGCCAGCTCGGCACGTGTGCGGGTGAGCTCGTCGATGAGGCTCCGGCGGCGCTCGCTCTCCCGGTACAGGGCCGCGTAGCCCGTGACCATGAGGACCGCCGCCATCGCGCCGATGGCCGGGCCGACCACCTGGGCGGGGTTGAGCGCGGGGCCGTGCGCGGCGAGCGTGCCGACGGTGACCGCGGTGACGGCGATCACGGCGGGGACGCCGGCGCGCGGCGGCAGCAGGTGCATGCAGAGGAAGAACAGCGGGAACGCCAGCCAGACGAAGTCCGTGGTGAGCACGCCGAGCAGCGTCCAGACCACGACGACGGCGGCCAGCCAGACCAGCGACGCCGTACGGCGCCGGCCGAGGGTGAGGCCGGCCGTGTAGACGGCTCCGAGCAGAGCGCCCCCGGACAGTGCCGCCCATGAGCCGGACACGCGGGTCAGGCCGATCGCGAGCAGCACGTAGAACACGCCGTGCAGGCCGGCCCTGAGCGTCCGCATCGCGGGCACCTCGAATTCCCCTCCCATATGTCCAGGTTAAGAGGGGTGTGAGGGGTGCTCGTATCCATCCTTCGGTTGATTCACGGGCCGACCGGAGTCGCGATGCCCCGGGTGGGCCGGACCGGAGAGCCTGGCGGAAGTCACCAGGCAACCGACCGGAGATCCACTTGTTCATCGCACTGAGAGACATCCGTTTCGCCAGAGGACGGTTCGCCCTCATGGGGTCCGTCGTGGCGCTCATCACCTTGCTGGTCGTCCTGCTGTCCGGGCTCACCGCCGGACTCGCCGGGGAGAACATCTCCGCCGTCGAGAACCTGAGAGGCGACCGGATCGCGTTCGGCAGCGAGAAGATCTCCTTCTCCGGCAGCACGGTCACCGCCGCGCAGTGGAAGGGCCTGGGCGGGCAGCCGCTGGGGATCACGCAGACCCGGCTCACCCATGACGGCACGGACCAGGCGGTCGCGGTCTTCGGCTCGGAGTCCCTGGGTCCGGTCCGGCAGGCAGACGGCGAGCTGGCCGTCTCACCGGACCTCGGCCTGGCCGTCGGGGACACCGCGACGATCGGCGGCCGGCCGTACCGGGTCACCGCGCTCGGCCCGGACGACTCCTACGGGCACACGCCCGTGGTGTGGTCCACGCTCACGGACTGGCAGCGCATCGCGCACGCCGGGGCGGACACCGCGACCGTGGCCGTGCTGAGCGGCGACGCCTCCGGGCCCGTGCCGGGCACCTACCCCGTCACCAAGGAGGAGTCGCTGGCCGGGAT
This sequence comes from Streptosporangium canum, assembly GCF_900113865.1. Taxonomy (GTDB): domain Bacteria; phylum Actinomycetota; class Actinomycetes; order Streptosporangiales; family Streptosporangiaceae; genus Streptosporangium; species Streptosporangium canum. The sequence continues at coordinate 3,983 of NZ_FOQY01000003.1, forward strand.
CGGCTCCTACACCTCGGAGAACGGCTCGCTGACGATGATGCGTGGACTGCTGTTCGCCATCTCGGCGCTGGTCATCGGGGCGTTCTTCACCGTGTGGACCGTCCAGCGCCAGGGCGACATCGCCATCATGAAGGCCCTCGGCGCGTCGAGCGGCTATCTGATGCGCGACGCCCTGTCCCAGGCGCTGATCGTGCTGGCGGCCGGTGGCGGGATCGGCGGGGCCGCCGGGCTCGGGGCCGGGGCGCTCGCCGGACGGGTCATGCCGTTCACGGTGGACGTCTCGACGACGTTCGTGCCGGTGCTTGCCATGATCGCCCTCGGTATGGCGGGGGCCGTGCTCGCCGTCCGCCGCATCACCTCCGTCGACCCGCTGATCGCCCTGGGGAGCGCCCGATGAGCCTGGAACTGACTGACCTGCGCCTGACCTACGCCGACGGCGACAGCACGCTGGTCGCGCTCGACGACGTGTCGCTGACCGTCGGGCCCGGTGAGCTGGTCGCGGTGGTCGGCCCCTCGGGGTCCGGCAAGTCCAGCCTGCTGGCGGTCGCCGGGACCCTGCTGCGGCCCGACTCCGGCCGGGTGCTCATCGGCGGGACCGACGCCTCGCGGCTCGGTGACAGGGAACGTACGGCGCTGCGCAGGCAGCGGATCGGCATCGTCTTCCAGCAGGCCAACCTGATCTCCTCGCTCACCGCGCTCGAACAGTTGCAGGTCATGGACCACATGCGGGGCGGGCGGTCCGGCAAGGCCGCGGACCTGCTGCGGGCGGTGGGGCTGGACGGCAAGGAGAACCGGCGGCCGCACCAGCTCTCCGGGGGCGAGCGGCAGCGGGTCAACATCGCCCGCGCGCTGATGAGCGATCCGGCCGTGCTGCTGGTCGACGAGCCCACCTCCGCCCTGGACCACGCGCGCGGCACGGAGGTGATGCGACTGCTGGCGGAGCTGACCGGGGAACGCGCCGTGGCGACGCTGCTGGTCACCCACGACGTCGCGCAGATCGGCCACGCGCATCGGGTGACGGAGATGGATGACGGCCGGCTGTCGGAGCGGCCGCCCGGTCTCACACCGGGGGTCCCGGCGACGTCACGGTCGGGAGGCCGGTAGCGCGCCGGCGCGCCGACGCGACGTCACGGCATGACGTCACGGCATTACGCCATTGCGGCGTCGCGGCGTCGCGGCCGGGGGACGGTGGCGCGCCGGTCGCGCACCGCCGGGTCCCGGCCGGTCATAGCCTGGGAGGATGTATCGAGAGTGGGCTCCGGATCTGGCGATCGCCGGGCGAGTGACCTGCCTCTGGACGTCGACGGCGACCTCGGCGGGGACGAAGCTGGTGCTTCCCGACGGTTCCGTCGATCTGATCTGGGGGCCGGACGGGCCGCGGGTCGCCGGCCCCGACACAGGGCCGCAGCCCGTACGGATGTCCCCCGGTGACCGCTACGTCGGGATCCGCTTCCGGCCGGGCGCGGTGGGCGAGGTGTTCGGTGTGCCGGTCGAGGCCCTGCGTGACCTGCGGGTGCCGCTGGCCGAGCTGGGCGTGCTGCCGGAGCTGACGGCCGGCACCATGCGGAATGCCCCGGGTGTGCTGCCGGGGCTGACGGCCGGCACCATGCAGGAGGCCCTGGCCGTACGGCTGCGCGCGACGCCCGCGCCCGACCCGGCCGCGCCGGCGATCGCGGCGGCGCTGGGAGCCGGGAAGAGCGTCGCGGAGGTGGCCTGGGATCTCGGGCTCGGCGAGCGGCAGCTCCACCGGCGATCACTGCGGGCCTTCGGGTACGGGCCCAAGGTGCTGCAGCGGGTGGTCCGGTTCCAGCGGGCGCTGCGACTGGCCCGGCGCGGGACCGCGCTGGCCGAGGTGGCTGCGGCCAGTGGATACGCCGACCAGGCGCACCTGGCCAACGAGGTCAGGCGGCTGGCCGGGGTCCCCCTGGGCCGGCTCCTGGGCCGGACGTGACGGAGATCCGGCGGGGCCCGCGGTCCACGGCCGTCTCAATCGCCTGACCGCGGAGGCGCCGGGGGCAGCCGGGCCGGATCGATGCCGGGCCCGATCAGCGTGGCCCGATCAGCGTGGCCCGGTCGCCGCCGGGCCCGATCAGTGCGGACCCGCCGCCCCGTCGGGCCCGGCGCGGGACCTACATCGCGACGGCTCCGCCGCTCACCCTGGTGCGCCCGTCGGCCTCGGCGATGGAGACCTTCAGCTCGCTGGGCTGTCCCATGTCGACGCCCTGGATGATCGTGAACTCGTCCGAGCCGGTCCCCAGGATCCGGAGGTAACCGCCGAAGGCGGCGGCCGCGGCACCGGTGGCCGGGTCTTCGACGACGCCGCCGATCGGGAAGGGGTTGCGCGAGTGGAAGCGCCCGTCGCTCTCCCGCCAGAACAGGTTCACCGTCGTCCAGCCCTCGCGCGTCATGATCGAGCGCAGGCCGTCGAAGTCGTAGTCGAGGTCCGCGAGGCGCTCGCGGGATCCGGCGGCGAGCATGAGGTGATCGTTCCCGGCGAAGGCGACGTGCGGCGGGAACGCCTTGTCCAGGTCGTCGCGGGACCAGCCGAGCGCCGCGAGCGTCTCGTCCAGCACCGGCTCGGCGACCGGCGTGGAACGCGTGGGCACGCTGGTGAGCGTGGCGCGCAGCGTCTCTCCGTCGATGAAGGTGTCCACGGCGATCTCGCCGGCGTTGGTGTCGAACGTCAGCCGTCCGATCCCGATCCGCTCGGCCAGGGCGACCGAGGTGGCGATCGTGGCGTGGCCGCAGAACGCCACCTCCGCCGAGGGCGCGAAGTAGCGGACGCGGAAGGTGCGGCTCTCGTCGTCACGGCTGGTGACGAAGGCGGTCTCGGAGTAGCCGACCTCCGCTGCGACGGCGAGCATCTCGGCGTCGGAGAGCCCCGAGGCGTCGAGGACGACGCCGGCGGGGTTGCCGCCCTGGGGGTCGTGGGTGAAAGCGGTGTAGCGCAAGATTTCCACGTTGTTCGTCACAGTTCTGAACTTATCCGGCGCGACCCGCCCACGCTCGGAACGGCCGCCCTCACCGGCAGCGCCCTCACTCCGGCCCGTCACGGGGAGGAGATGAGGCGGGAGGCGCGGGCGTAGGAGCGGCGCTTCTCCACCGTCGGGACGTGCTCCTCGAACCAGCGGGCCAAGGGTGACGGATCACCCCTGGGGGACGCACCGGATTTTCACGCGGAGGCGGGGAGGGGGACGCGCGGCCCGGCGTCCGGCGGCTCGACGGGGGTCGTGAAGGCGCGGCGGCCCCAGGGCATGGCCAGGGCCAGGATCGGCAGGAGCACGATGGAGCACTGGGCCCAGACCGAGTGCAGCGCCCACCAGGTGTTGGTGTCGAACTGGGTCATGTAGAGGTAGCCGTATCCGGCCCAGAGCGAGACGCCGATGATGGCGGGCCAGGCGAAGCGGGTGGGGCGGGCCACCAGGAACGGCATGAACCACAGCAGGTACTGCGCGCCGAGGCGGGGCGTGACGACCATGAAGGCGAGCAGCAGGGCCGTGGTGAGGTCCACCGGGTCGGCGCGTCGCCAGAGGAAGGCCACCACCAGCATCGTGACGTAGATCAGTCGCGTGCCGAACGTGGCGATCTCGGGGCTGAGCGTCCAGTCGCCGCCGACCATGATCGCGCTGTAGCCCCATTCCCCGACGATCGGCCGGATGTCCTGGATCACATGGATGACCTCGGGGATCTGGCTCAGCGAGGTGCCGGCGAAGACGGGCAGCGTGACCAGGAAGAAGACCGGGGCGACGCCGGTGGCGACGAACGCGACGGCGCGGGCGCGGAAGGTCGGCAGCAGCAGGAGCATGCCGGGGATCAGCCAGATCGGCCAGCTCTTGGCGCACAGGGCCAGGCCCATCAGCAGGCCGGCGAGCAGCGCGCGGCGGAGGGTGGCCCGCTCGCCGGGCGCCAGGGCCTGCCGTACGGCGCCGCCGAGGCCGAGGGCCGACACGCGCTGCCGTACCAGGGCGACCGGGTCGTTCGTGATGCCCGGGCGGTCGGGGGCGCCGGGACCGCGGGCGACCACGAACGCGGCCACGCCGAAGGCCAGCGCGACCGGCTCGACCTGGCCGTGGACCGCGGCGACGAGCATGGCCAGCGGGTTGCAGGCGTACTGGAAGGCGCGCAGCGACGCCTTGGACCCGCCGGCGAGCTTGCCGACCAGGGGGATCAGCGCGATGTCGGCCACCACGGTGACCAGCCGGCCGCCGATCTCCCACGGGATGCCCAGCCAGAGCAGCAGGCCGTACACGTAGGGGATGGTCGGCAGGAAGTGCCAGCCGCCCTCGCTGCCGAGCACGGGGTCCTCACGGTTCAGGATCGCCTCGCCTGCGGGCTTGAAGCTCTCCATGAAGTCGACCGGCTGCCAGGTGTCGATCGCCGAGGTGACCATGATGAGCACCCGGAAGCCGATGCCGACCGCCAGCACGACAAGGAGTGAGGGCCGCCACCCCCTCCACTGGGCGACCAGGGCGAGCACGACACCTGAGACGAGGACGAGCCCCGTGAGAATTGCGTAATCCATGACAGGTAACAGATTGCCGGAACCCACGACCAACCACCCACCCGGTCGTCAAAACGAGACCAGTCTCTCAGCATTTGTAGCATAGAGTGTTTGAATAGTTGCATTTAGTGACATTGGAGGCAGATATGACGCAACCACTAGATGAGGGGCCCAGGTCGTTCGGCGGGCGGCTGGCGGCGATGCCGCCGCGGGTCTGGGTCGCCCTGGTCCTGGCCGCGCTCGGCGTGGTCTTCGTCGCGCAGAACCGGGAGCGCGTCCGGATCCAGTGGCTGATGCTCACCGTGACCTCACCGCTCTGGATCGCGCTGCTGGCCGTCCTGCTGGTCGGCGTGATCATCGGGCTACTGCTCCGCCGCCGGTCGTCGAAGCGGAGGTGAACGCCTTGCGGGTGTAGAGCAGCGCGGCCAGGGCCGTCGCGGCGAGCAGGACGTAGCCGATCACGTAGGCGCCGGTGGCGGAGTAGACGACGCCCATGACCAGCGGCGGGAAGTAGCCGCCCAGGCCGCCGGCCGCGCCCACCAGGCCGGTGACGGTGCCCACCCTGGACGGCTCCACGAGCCGGGCGACCAGGGCGAACACGCCGCCGGTGCCGAGGCCGAGGAAGAGCGCCATCAGCACGAAGCAGGCACCGGCGGGGATCTCCGGCGGCGGGTCGAAGGCCAGGACCAGCGCCATGACCGCGGTCCCGGCGAACGACACCAGCAGCACCCTGGCCGGACCCACCTTGTCGGACAGCACCCCGCCCAGCGGCCGGGCCGCGACGGCGGCGATCGAGAAGCCCGCGTCACGCAGGCCCGCCCCGGTCTGGCTGAAGCCGTAGACGTTCTGCAGCAGGGCGGGCAGGTAGGTGGAGAAGGCGACGAATCCACCGAAGGCGACGGCGTAGAGGAACGCGCACTGCCAGGTGGCCTTGATCTTCACGGCCTCGCGCATGCGGGGCAGCGCCGGAGCGGTGGACGGCTTCCAGGCGGGCGAGTTCCGGCTGAACAGCAGCATGACGACGGCCATCACAGCCAGGGCGGCGGCCATCATCACGTGGGTCTGCATCCGGCCGGCGGACTCGACCAGGCGGGGGGTGAGGAACGCCGAAAGCGCCGTGCCGCCCATGCCCGCGCCGAAGACGCCGGTGGCGAAGCCGCGGCGCTCGGGCGCGTACCAGGCGTTGACGAAGGGGATGCCCACCGCGAACGAGGTGCCTCCGACGCCGAGCAGGAAGCCCCAGAACAGCAGCCATCCGTAGGAGTCCACCCAGCCCACGAAGAGGACCGGCACGATGGTGACGGCGCAGACGATCGCGAACATCAGCCGGCCGCCGAGCCTGTCGGCGAGCATTCCGATCGGTATCCGGCCGAGGGAGCCGACCAGCACCGGGATGGCGACCAGCAGGGAGGTCTGGGTCGGCGACAGACCGAGCTGCCTGCTGTAGCTCCCCGCGAGCGGGCCGATCAGGTTCCACGCCCAGAAGGTGATCGCGAACGCGGCCGTGGCGAGCGCCAGGTTGACCGCCTGCCCTTTGCGAAGTTCATCCGACATATATACCGCCCAGAGCCGTAAATATTAACCGTGTGTGATGAACTGGATACATGGCGTCCGATGCCGAGAATCTACTCCTCAAGACAGGCCGGTTCTTCAGGCGGGTTCCGGCGAACGACGATCCGCGAACGCTGTATCTGGTGGGGGGCCGCGAGGGCGACTCCTTCTACCGGGACCGCTGGAGCCACGACAAGGTGGTCCGTTCGACGCACGGGGTGAACTGCACCGGTTCGTGCTCGTGGAAGGTCTACGTCAAAGACGGGATCATCACCTGGGAGACCCAGCAGACCGACTATCCCAGCGTGGGGCCGGACCGCCCCGAGTACGAACCGCGCGGCTGCCCCCGGGGCGCGGCCTTCTCCTGGTACACCTACTCGCCCACCCGGGTCCGCTACCCCTACGCGCGCGGGGTGCTGGTGGAGATGTACCGGCAGGCCAGGCGCGGCGGCCTCGATCCGGTCGCCGCCTGGGCGGAGATCACCACCGACCCCGAGCGCCGCCGCCGCTACCAGTCGGCGCGCGGCAAGGGCGGGCTGGTCCGCATCGGCTGGCCCGAGGCGACCGAGATGATCGCGGCCGCGCACGTGCACACCATCAAGACCTACGGCCCGGACCGGGTCGCCGGCTTCTCCCCCATCCCGGCCATGTCGATCGTCTCCCACGCGGTCGGCTCGCGGTTCGTGTCGCTGATCGGCGGGACCATGCTGTCGTTCTACGACTGGTACGCCGACCTGCCCGTCGCCTCCCCGCAGGTCTTCGGCGACCAGACCGACGTGCCGGAGTCGGCCGACTGGTGGGACGCCGCCTACCTGGTGCTGTGGGGCGCGAACGTCCCGGTCACCAGGACCCCGGACGCGCACTACATGGCCGAGGCCCGCTACCGGGGGCAGAAGGTCGTCGTGGTCTCGCCCGACTACAGCGACGCGGCCAAGTTCGCCGACGAGTGGCTCGCGATCCGGCCGGGCACCGACGGCGCGCTGGCCATGGCGATGGGCCACGTGCTGCTGAAGGAGTTCTTCGTCGACCGGCAGGTGCCCTACTTCACCGACTACGTCAAGCGCTTCACCGACCTGCCGTTCCTGGTGCGGCTGCGCGAGCGCGACGGCGTCCACGTGCCGGACAAGTTCCTCACCGCGGCCGACCTGGGCGACACCGGCGAGGGCGCGGAGTGGAAGACGGTCCTGATGGGCCCCGACGGCGAGCCGGTCGTGCCCAACGGCTCGCTCGGCTTCCGCTGGACCGACTCGGGCAAGGGCCGCTGGAACCTCAGACTGGACGTCGACCCGCTGCTGACCCTGTACGGCGGGCGGTCGGCCACGGTCGACCTGCCCCGTTTCGACGACGGAGCGGGCGCCGTCCGCCGGGGCGTGCCGGTGCGGCAGGTGGGCGAGCACCTGGTGACCACGGTCTTCGACCTGATGCTCGCCCAGTACGGCGTCGCCAGGGACGGCCTGCCCGGCACGTGGCCGAGCGGCTACGACGACCCGGCCGAGCCGTACACGCCCGCCTGGCAGGAGCCGATCACCTCGGTCCCGGCCGGCAGGGCGGTGCGGATAGCACGGGAGATGGCGGAGACGGCCGCGAAGACGGAGGGCCGCTTCATGATCGTGCTCGGCGCGGGGACCACCCAGTGGTTCCACGGCGACACGATCTACCGGGCGTTCCTGTCGCTGCTGCTGCTCACCGGCTGCCAGGGCGTCAACGGCGGCGGCTGGGCGCACTACGTCGGCCAGGAGAAGTGCCGGCCGCTGGCCGGCTGGGCGCAGCTGGCGGGCGGGCTCGACTGGTCCCGGCCGCCGAGGCAGACGCCGGGCACGCCGTACTGGTACCTCCACACCGACCAGTGGCGCTACGACCGGTTCGACGCCGGGGAGCTGTGCTCTCCGCTGGGGCCGGGCGCGTTCAACGGCCTGCACACCGCCGACCTGGTGGCGCGGGCGGTGCGCAGCGGCTGGATGCCGATGGCGCCCGCCTTCGACCGCAACCCGCTGGAGCTGGGCGAGGCCGAGGACCCGGTGGAGTTCACCCGCCGGGAGCTGCGGGAGGGCAGGCTGAGGTTCGCCGCCGAGGCCCCGGACGATCCGCGCAACTGGCCGCGGGTGCTCACCGTGTGGCGCTCGAACCTGCTCGGCTCGTCGGCCAAGGGCAACGAGTACTTCCTGCACCACCTGCTGGGCGCCGGCTCCAACCTGCCGCAGCCCGACCCGGACGCCCCGCGGGGCAAGCTCGACCTGCTGCTGTCGCTGGACTTCCGGATGACGTCCACGACGCTGTTCTCCGACATCGTGCTGCCGGCCGCGACCTGGTACGAGAAGCACGACCTGTCCTCCACCGACATGCACCCGTTCGTGCACGCCTTCAACCCGGCGATCGACCCGCCCTGGGAAACCAGGACCGACTTCGACGCCTTCCACGCCATCGCGGCCCGCTTCTCGGAACTGGCCGCCGAGCACCTGGGGGTGTGCCGGGACGTGGTGGTCGTCACCCCCCAGCACGACACGCCGGGAGAGACCGCGCAGCCCGGCGGCCGGGAACCGGACGGGCCGGTCGTGCCGGACCTGGCCGTGGTGGAGCGCGACTACGGCGCCGTCGCCGGGAAGATGGCCACGCTCGGACCGCTCGCCGAGAAGCTGGGGCTGCCGGTCAAGGGAGTGGTGTTCAGGCCCGACGCCGAGGTGGAGTGGCTCGGGCACAGCAACGGGCTGGCCCACAACGGGAGCACCCGGGGGCGGCCGCTGCTGGACACCGAGGCCAAGGCGTGCGAGGCGGTCCTGGCGCTGTCGGGCGTCAGCAACGGGCGGCTGGCCCTGCAGGGCTTCGCCCAGCTCGCCGAGCGCACCGGGACGGACCTGTCGGAGCTGGCCCACGGCGGCCACCGGATCGTGTTCTCCGACACCCAGGCCAGGCCGGTCCACGTGGCCTCCAGCCCCGAGTGGTCGGGCAAGGAGGCGCACGACCGGCGCTACTCGCCCTTCACCATCAACGTCGAGAACGGCAAGCCCTGGCACACGCTCACCGGGCGCATGCACTTCTTCCTCGACCACGACTGGATGCACGAGTACGGCGAGGCGCTGCCGGTCTACCGCCCGCCGCTGGACATCGCGGCCCTGTTCGGCGAGGACGGGCAGGTGCAGGGCGGGATCGTCGTCCGCTACCTCACCCCGCACTCCAAGTGGTCGATCCACTCCGAGTACCAGGACAACCTGATCATGCTGTCCCTGTCGCGGGGCGGCCCGACCGTCTGGATGTCGGTCGAGGACGCCTCGGCGATCGGGGTGGCCGACAACGACTGGGTCGAGGCGGTCAACCGCAACGGCGTGGTCGTGGCCCGGGCGATCGTGTCGCACCGGATGCCCGCCGGGACGGTGTACGTCTACCACGCCCAGGACCGCGTGGTGGACGTGCCGCTCTCGGAGCGGACGGGCCGGCGCGGCGGCATCCACAACTCGCTGACCCGGGTGCTGATCAAACCGACCCACATGATCGGCGCGTACGGGCAGCTCTCGTTCGCGTTCAACTACCTCGGCCCCACCGGGAACCAGCGCGACGAGATCACCGTCATCCGCCGGCGCTCCCAGGAGGTGCGTTACCAGTGACCAGGCGGCGAACGAGGGAGGTGGGCGAGCGGTGACCAGAGTCATGGCCCAGATCGCCATGGTGATGAACCTCGACAAGTGCATCGGCTGCCACACCTGCTCCGTCACCTGCAAGCAGGCGTGGACCAACCGGAGCGGCGTGGAGTACGTCTGGTTCAACAACGTCGAGACGCGGCCGGGACTGGGCTACCCGCGCCGCTACCAGGACCAGGAGAAGTGGAAGGGCGGCTGGGAGCTCGACCGGAAGGGGCGGCTGACGCTCAAGTCCGGCGGGCGGCTGCGCAGGCTGCTGAGCATCTTCGCCAACCCGATCATGCCGTCCATCCAGGACTACTACGAGCCGTGGACCTACGACTACGAGAACCTGACCTCGGCGCCGCTGTCGGCGGACACCCCGGTGGCCCCGCCGCGCTCGCTGATCAGCAACGAGCCGATGGCCGTGCGATGGAGCGCGAACTGGGACGACGACCTCGGCGGCGGCCCCGCGCTGGCCTCGCGGGACCCGGTGGTGGAGCGGATCGGCGACCGGGTGCGGCTCGACTTCGAGAACGCCTTCATGTTCTACCTCCCCCGGATCTGCGAGCACTGCATCAACCCGGCGTGCGTCGCGGCGTGTCCCTCCGGGGCGATGTACAAGCGCTCGGAGGACGGGATCGTCCTGGTGGACCAGGACCGGTGCCGGGGCTGGCGGATGTGCGTCACCGGCTGCCCGTACAAGAAGGTCTACTTCAACCACAAGACCGGCAAGGCCGAGAAGTGCACCTTCTGCTACCCCCGCGTGGAGGTCGGCCTGCCGACGGTCTGCTCGGAGACGTGCGTGGGGCGGCTGCGCTATCTCGGGGTGATCCTCTACGACGCCGACCGGGTCACCGAGGCCGCCTCCGTGCCCGACGACCGCGACCTGTACGAGGCGCAGCTCTCGCTGTTCCTCGACCCCCGGGATCCGGAGGTGGCCGAGGCCGCGGCGCGGTCGGGCATCCCCGACGACTGGATGGCGGCGGCCAGGAGATCGCCGGTCCACGATCTGATCATGAAGTACCGGATCGCGCTGCCGCTGCATCCGGAGTACCGGACGATGCCGATGGTCTGGTACGTGCCGCCGCTGTCCCCCGTGGTGGACGCGCTGGCCGGCAGCGGGCACGACGGTGAGGACGCCGGGAACCTGTTCGGCGCGATCGAGACCCTGCGCATCCCGGTGGAGTATCTGGCCGAGCTCTTCACCGCCGGGGACCCGGCGCCGGTGACGGCCTCGCTGCGGCGGCTGGCCGCGATGCGCGCCCACATGCGCCGGATCAACCTCGGTGAGGAGCCCGACCCGTCGATCGGCGCGCGCGCCGGACTGACCGGCGACGACATCGACGGCATGTACCGGCTGCTGGCGCTGGCCAGGTACGACGAGCGGTACGTGATCCCGACGGCCTACGCCGCCCAGCCCGGATCGGTCGAGGAGATCGGCTGCAGCCTCGACTACGACGGCGGCCCCGGCATGACGGGCCCGTTCGGCGAGGCCTCGGGGCAGCCGGTGCCGGTGGCGATCGAGACCTTCCACTCGCTCAAGCAGCGCCAGACGAGCGAGGACGTCACCCACGAGCGCGTCAACCTCCTCAACTGGGACGGGAAGGGCGTGCCCAAGGGCATGTTCCCGGAGAAGGAGGACCGGTGAGCGGCCGTCCGGCCGGCCACGGCACGGACCGCGTGGTGTGGCAGGCCGCCGCGCACCTGCTCGCCTACCCGGAGGAGGCGTTCTGGGCACGGCTGCCGCTGATCCGCGAGGCGGCGGGCGGCAGTTTCGGACCGTTCCTGGACCACCTCGCGCGGGCGGACCGGGGCGAACTCGCCGCGCACTACGTGGAGACCTTCGACTTCAAGCGCCGCTGCTGCCTCTACCTGACCTACTACACCGACGGGGACACGCGACGGCGGGGCGAGTCGCTGGCCGCGCTGAAGGCCCGCTACCGGGCCGGCGGGTGGGAGCTCTGCGGGGACGAGCTGCCCGACTACCTGCCCGTGATGCTGGAGTTCGCCGCGCTGGATGCCGGCGGGGCGGAGATCCTGCGGGAGAACCGGGCCGGCCTGGAGCTGCTCCGGCTGGCCCTGCACGCGTACGCCTCGCCGTACGGGTCGGTGATCGACGCCGTGTGCGCCACGCTGCCGCCGCTCGGCGGGGCCGAGCGGGCGCTGGTGGCCCGGCTGTCCGGTCAGGGGCCGCCGGCGGAGTCGGTGGGGGTCTACAGGTGAGCGGGCCGACGGGAGATCCGCGGACGGGCGGGTCCGGGCGAGGACCGCGGGTGAGCGGGCCGGTGGGGAGTCGCGGGTGAGCTGGACCGAGATCGCCTTCTGGGTGGTCGCGCCGTACCTGACGCTGGTGATCCTGGTCGGCGGGCTGATGTGGCGCCACCGCTACGACAAGTTCGGCTGGACCACCCGGTCCTCGGAGCTGTACGAGAGCCGGCTGCTGCGGATCGGCAGCCCGCTGTTCCACTTCGGGCTGCTGTTCGTGATCCTCGGCCATCTGTTCGGGCTGGTGATCCCGGAGAGCTGGACCGGCGCGATCGGGATGAGCGAGTCGCTTTACCACGTGATCGCGCTGGTCGTGGGGGGTGTCGCCGGGGTGTGCACGCTGGCCGGGATCGCCCTGCTGATCTACCGCCGCCGCACCCGGGGCCCGGTCTTCATGGCGACCACGAGGAACGACAAGATGATGTACGTCGTGCTGGTCGCCGCGATCCTCGCCGGGCTGATGACCACGCTGCTCAGCGCCGCGTTCCAGGCACACGACTACCGCCAGACGGTCTCCCCGTGGTTTCGCGGGGTCTTCGTCCTGCAACCCGACGCCGGGGCCATGATCCGGGCGCCGTGGACCTTCAAGCTGCACACCCTGGTCGGCATGCTGCTGATCGCGCTGTTCCCCTTCACCCGCCTGGTCCACGCCTTCGCCGCCCCGGTGGGCTACCTGTTCCGCCCCTACGTCGTCTACCGCAGCCGCGGCGCGGGCGACCGCCCGGCCGTACGGGCGCCCCGCCCGGGATGGGACCGGTGACCCCGGACGGCTCCGGAGCGGAGCCGGCACCGTCCGGGATCACGCGCTCAGCAGCTCAGGTTGCCGCCGGGGGTGGTGCCCAGGATCTGGACGAACCTCTGGTAGGCGTTGACGCGGCTCTGCACCTGCGCCGGGTTCCTGCCGCCGCACTCCAGGCTGCCGTTGATGCTGCGGATCGTCTCACCGAAGCCGTAGCCGTTGACCATGGCGTTGTGCGCGGTCATCGTGCCCGGCCCGTTCTGGCTCATCCAGTACCAGACGCCGGTCTTCCACGCCACCGCCGGATCGGTCTGCACCAGGTTCGGGTTGTTGAGCAGGTTGATGCCGAGCGCGTCGCCGGCCGCCTTGTAGTTGAAGTTCCAGCTCAGCTGGATCGGGCCGCGGCCGTAGTAGGCGGCCTGGCCCGCGGGGCAGCCGTACGGCTGGCCGGCGTCGCAGTAGTGCGGGTAGTTGGCGGTGTTCTGCTCCACGATGTGGACCAGGCCGCCGGTCTCGTGGTTGACGTTGGCCAGGAAGGCCGCCGCCTCCTGTCGCCTGACGGTGTCGCTGCCCGTCCTCGCGAAGGCGGGGTAGGCGCTCAGGGCTGCGACCAGGCCGTTGTAGGTGTAGAAGGAGTTGCGGCTCGGGAACATCTGGTTGAACTGCGCCTCGCTCACCACGAAGGCTCCGGGGTTCGGCGGGGTCGTGGGGGTCGTGCCGCCGCAGGTCCCCTGGTCCGCCCAGACCGCGGCGGTGCCCGGCGTCTCGTTCTGGGTCCACCACTTCGCCGACCAGTTGTGGCCGTTGTGGGAGGCGACGGCGCCGCCGGTGTAGACCGCCCCGGAGCTCCACGGGGTGGCGCAGGCCGCGGCGGAGGCGGAGGACATCGGCGCGACGACCGCCAGCACCCCCGCCACCGCCAGGGCGGCGAGAGCCGCCATGACGTGTTTTCCGAACATCTGATCCCTCCTTCGTGCGGCACGGGCCGCACCGGATCGGCGACGGAACCGGCTGGTGGGGACCTCGCCGCCGGGAGTCCGTCTCTCCCGGCGGCGAGGGGCTCTCAGCCCAGGCCGTTGAGGTAGGCCCGGTGGCTGCGGGAGAACTCGAAGGAGTTGTACTTGTCCCAGTTGATCGACCAGGTCATCAGGCCGCGCAGGTTCGGGTAGACGCCGCGCGGCTTGTACGGCCCGCAGTTGGTCCCCTTCGCCAGGCAGTCGAAGGCCTTCTGGACCTCGGCCACCGTGGTGAAGCCGTTGCCCGCGTAGGCCGCGGCGGGCAGGCCGATGGCGACCTGGTCCGGGCGCAGGGCGGGGAAGACGTTGTTCGGGTTCCCCGCGATCGGGAAGCCCGCCAGCAGCATGTCCGTCATGGCCACGTGGAAGTCGTGGGTGCCCATGGTGTGGTACTGGTTGTCCAGCCCGGTGATCGGCCCGGAGTTGTAGTCCTGGACGTGGAGCAGGGTCAGGTCGTTGCGCATCGCGTGGATGACGGGCAGGTAGGACCCGGCCCGCTGGTCGGCCGAGCCGTTCGCGCCGGGACCGTAGAACTGGTAGCCGAGCTGGACGAAGAAGGTCTCCGGGGCCATGGTCAGCACGAACTTGGCGCCGTACCTGGCCTTGAGGGTCTTCAGCGCGGAGATCAGGTTGACGATGACCGGGGTGGTCGGGGCGGCGAGGTTGGTGTCGCCCTGGTTGAGGTAGAGCGAGTGGCCCTCGAAGTCGATGTCGAGCCCGTCGAGGCCGTACCTGTCGATGATGGCGCTCACCGACTGGACGAACGTGTCGCGCGCGGCCGCGGTGGTGAGCTGGACCTGGCCGTTCTGGCCGCCGATCGAGATCAGCACCTTTTTGCCGAGCGCCTGCTTGGCCCGGATCGCCGCGATGAAGTCGGCCTCCGGCTCGACGCCGGGGCACTCGGCGACCGGGCACTGCTGGAAGCGGATGTCACCGGAGGTCACCGAGGTCGGCTCGCCGAAGGCGAGGTTGATGACGTTCCACTCGTTCGGCACGTCGGCCATCCGGATGTAGCCGGAGCCGTTGGCGAAGGAGGCGTGCAGGTAGCCGACCAGCACCCGCTTGGGCAGGCTGCCCGGCTGGTCGCCGCCGACCGTGGCGGAGACCTGAGCGGACCTGGCCGACTCGCCGGTCGGGTTGACGGCGCTCACCTGGTAGGTGTGCGTGCCCGCGCCGGGGGTGTCGGTGTAGGCGGTGGTGGCCGGCGAGCCCACCTTGGCGCCGTCGCGGTAGACGTTGTAGCCGGTCGCGTTCGAGGAGGGGTTCCAGCTCAGCGCCACGTTCGCGCCGCCGGCCGTGGCGGTCAGGCCGGTCGGCGCGGCCGGGGGCTGCCCCTGTCCGGCCTCGCCGTCGAGCACGAAGTCGTCGGCCTGGTAGGCGCCCTGGCCGTACCAGCCGTTGACGTAGATCGTCACCGAGGTGGTCGAGGCGCCGGTGGTGAAGGTCCTGGAGAGCTGGGAGTAGGCCGACGGCGAGGAGGTCCACGTGCTCTGGTCGGTCGTGCCGGTGCCGAGCACGCCCAGGAAGACGTAGCCGCCCCGCACCCACGCCGACAGCGAGTAGGAGGAGGACGGCTTGACGCTGACGGTCTGCTGGCAGCGCGCGGTGTCACTGCCGGCCGGCGTGGCCTGCAGCGCCTTCGAGCCGCCGTGCACCGGCGACGACACCGCCGTGGCGCCCGCCGACGCCGAACACGTCCAGCCGGCCAGGTCGCTCTCGAATCCGGGGTTCGTCGCGATGTTTGCGGCGTGGGCGGGCGACGCGGCCAGCATCGTCCCGCTCAGCACCAGTACGGCCGCCGCCGCAAGTTTTCTGAGATTCAATCGATGGTTCATGACCTGCCTCGTGCGGCTGGGTGGGGGGGGTGTCACGGGGGTACGGCCCGCACCCCGGGGGCGGGAATGCGGGCCGTACGGTCTAGAAACCTGCGGTGATCTTGGTGAACTCCCAGTCGGCCTGGGCGATGCCGCTGCAGTTCTCCTGGACGCCGCCGCCGGGGCAGGGGCGGTCACGGTTGACCGACCAGAACGCGAATCGGGTCAGGCCCTTGGACTTGGCCCAGTCGCGGATCTGGGTCCACTGCGCCGGGGAGGTCTGCTCCTGCTGGTCGGACAGGCCGTTCATGCCGGAGATGCCCATCCGGGCGTAGGCCTGCGCGTCGGTCCAGCCGTTGGCCGACTTCAGCGCGTTCTTCAGGCCCTCGGAGGCGTTGATCGTGCTCTGGTACATGTTGGCGCCGCCGCCGAAGTCGAACGGCATGATCGTGTAGTTGTCGATCGGCACGGCGAGCGCCTTGGCCTGGTTGATCAGGCGGATGCCGGGGGCCGTCGGGCCGCTGGTCGAGGTGCCGAAGGTGACGACGACCTTGACGTTCGGGTTGTTGGCCTTGACGATCTTCAGGCCGTTGAGGATCCGGTCCTGCACGGTGTAGTTCTCGAACTCGTCGGTGTTCTCGATGTCGAAGTCGACCACCGCCGGGCCGACGGCGTTGATGACCTGCTGCACGGCGCCGGCGAAGGCCGCCGGGGTGGAGCAGTTCGGGCCGAGCTTGTTGCCCTGCCAGCCGCCGAAGGAGATCTGCACGCTGCCGCCCGCGGCCTTGATCTGGTTGATGGCCGCCTGGTCGGCGCCGCCGGTCAGCGGGCGCTGCCCGTCCCAGGCCGGGTTGCAGCCGCCGCTGGACAGGATGAACGCCATGGTGAAGGACTTGATGCCGGTCGCGTTCATCACCGTGACCGGGCTGGGCGGGTTGCCCCAGCCGGTGTAGAGGTAGGGCGCGCCGTCCATCTTGCCGCCGGGGCTCGGGCAGCCGGTGGTGGTGCCGGTGACCTGGGCGCTGGAGGCGGACTCGCCGACGGAGTTGTAGGCCCTGACCGTGTAGGTGTGCGCCTCGCACGTGCCCAGGCCGGAGACGGTGGCGGTGGTGCCGGTGACCTGGGCGCGCTGGGTGGCGCCCTCGTAGACGCGGTAGCCGGTCACGGTGCCGGACGACGCGCCCCACGACAGGGAGATGCCGCCGTCGGTCGTGCCGGTGACCGACGGGGCGCCGGGCTGGCCGGGCGTGCCGCTGCCGGTGGTGGTGCCGGTGACCGGGCCGCTGACGCCGGAGAGGTTCCCGGCGGCGTCACGGGCGCGGACGGTGTAGGTGTAGGCGGTCGAGGGGGTCAGCCCGGAGTCGGTGTGGGAGGTGCCGGTGGCGGTGGTCACCAGGGTCGTGCCCCGGTAGACGTTGTAGCCGGTGACGCCGACGTTGTCGGTGGAGGCGTCCCACGCCAGCGAGACGGTCGACGAGCTCGTGCCGGTCACGCGGAGGTTGCCGGGCACGCTGGGCGCCGTGGTGTCACCGCCGCCGGTGGCGACCTTCCACAGGGCCGGGACGTTGGACGGCTCCCAGCCGGGCAGGGAGGTGTGGCCCTGGATGCATTCGTAGTCGACGCCGTTGTAGGTCACCTGGGCGCCGGTGGCGTAGGCCGTCCACGCCTGCCACTGGGGGGCGGCGAACATGGCGGCCGCCTGGGGGGCGGCGTTCGCGACGGCGGTGAGCCCGGTGAAGGTCATCGCCAGGGCGGCGAGCACGGCGAAGGCCATGCGACGTAATCTCATGAGCATTCCTAGGGGAGAGTCGCGAGATGCGGCTTGACGGTCCTGGAGAAGTTCCAGTTGTTCGAGGCGTCCCAGTTGATCGACCAGGTCATCGCGCCCCGGATCTCGGGGTAGGCGCGCGGCGGAACGAAGCTGCCGCAGCCGGTCCGGGTGGCCAGGCAGGTCAGCGCCTGGTTGACCAGCGAGGGGGCGACGACGCCGCCGCCGGCCGCGCCGGGTCCGGCGGGCAGGCCGAGCGCCACCTGGTCGGGGCGGAGGCCGTTCTCCAGCTGGATGCAGGCCAGCGCGGTCATGAAGTTGACCGTGCCCTGCGAGTAGGCGGCCATCTGGTCGCAGCCGAGCATCGAACCGGAGTTGTAGAACTGGGTGTGGACGACCGTGAGGATGTCCTTGATGTTCAGCGCGAGCTTGAAGTACTCCGCGCCGGTGGACTGCATGTCGATGGTCTGCGGGGCCATCGTGATGATGAGTCCGGCGCCCGCCTTGGCGCGCAGCGCCCGCAGCGCCTGGCCCATGTAGGTGGAGTTGAGGCCGTTCTCCAGGTCGATGTCCACGCCGTCGAAGCCGTAGCTCTGCATCAGGGCGTAGACGGTGTCGGCGAACTTCGTCGCCGCGGCGGCGCTGGCCACCTGCACCCGGCCGAGCTCGCCGCCGACCGAGAGGATGACCTTCTTGCCGCGCGAGTGGAGCGTCTGCACGTCGGCCTTGAACTGGGCGTCGGTGTAGCCGCCGAGGGAGGACGACAGGCCGGGGTCGACGCTGAAGACGACCTCACCGGGGGTGGCGGTGGACTCGCCGAAGGCGACCGCGACCAGGTCGTACTCGTTGGGGACCGCCGACAGCTTGAGCTCGACGGCGGGGTTGTCGAAGTTGTGCCAGTAGCCGGTGAGGAAGTGCTTGGGCAGCTGGCTGACGGGGCAGCCGGTGGTGGTGGCGCTCGCCGGGTCGCTCTTGGGACCCTCACCCGCGGAGTTGTAGGCCGCGACCGTGTAGGTGTGCGCCTCGCACACCCCCAGACCGGAGACGGTGGCGGTGGTGCCGGTGACCTGGGCGCGCTGGGTGGTGCCCTCGTAGACCCGGTAACCGGTCACCGTGCCGCTCGACGCCCCCCACGACAGCGCGACACTGTTCGCGCCACCCGTCGCCGACACCGCACCGGGCCTGCCGGGCGCGGTCTCACCGCTCCCACCGCCGCAGTCGGCGCCGTTGAGCTTGCAGCCCGCCGGTACGGCGGCCGCCCCGCCGGGGGTGCCGAGGAAGCCGAAGCTCACGCTGCCGCCCGCCGGGACACCGCCGTTCCACCCGACGTTGGTGAAGGTGAAGTGCTGGCCGCTGCGGGCCAGCGTGGCGTCCCAGAAGGACCCGACGTTGATCCCCGCCGGGAGGTCGAACTCGACCTTCCAGCCGGTCAGGGCCGTGGTGGAGTCGTTCTTGATCGTGTATTTGCCCTCGAAGCCGGAACCCCAGTCGCCGACCTTGACGAAGGTGGCGGAGGCCGAGGCGGCCTGGGCGGGGACCGCGACCATCATCGCCATGACGAGGGCCGCCAAGGCGACAAGAGATCGAGCGATGACGCGAAATTTCACGTTGACCTCATGAATTCGGTGGGGGGTGGCCGTACGGCCCACGCCCCCTGGGGGGGTGCTCCTCGGGGAGAGCGAGGAGGCGGGGCGCGAGCCGTACGGCGGGCAGGGCGCGGTCCCGGCCCCGCAGGAAGGGCGGGACCGCGCCGTGGATCAGCGCGGACCGTCGCCCGGCGCGGGTGGCGAGGGCGCCGTCACCGGCGGCCCCCGGGGCCTCCGCCCCGAGCGGGTCGCCTGGTCTATGGGTTCGGCTCTCCCGCCGACGGGCCCGGGAGCGTCGCGGATGTACCGCCGGCCGTTGTCGCGGGTGTGGCGGCGGCCGTTGTCGCCGGTGTGACGGCGGGACGGGACGGCGCTCGCGTCAGGGCGGCGGCGGAGCCGTTGGCGGCCGGGTGGTCGCCCTCGCTCCCGGACCTCCGGTCAGAGGTCCCGGCGGTGGCCGTGACAGCGGCGGCGTCGGCGCTGCCGGGCGGGGAGGCCCCGGAGGGAAGGCTTGCCGGCGCAGTCAGGAAGGGTAAAGGAAGGGCACGCCGCATGATCGCTCCCATGAGGGGGGAACCTGGGGGGTGTAGGACGTCCGGGTAATCGGACCTTCATGCAGTGAAGACTGCCGTCGTCGAGTTTCCGCAGCTTAAAATCTGACCGGCCGGAGGCGGGCGGGCCATGCGACCTCCTCTTCGGCATTTCTTTTAGGAAAGTTTCCTAAGAGTTGTCGTGATCGTAGCCTTGACAGACTTCCCCCACAAGGCCCAAAAGCTTCGCATTTCAACGATCCAGCTAGGCACGTTCCAACCCTCGTGCGCGACCGGAGGCGCGGGTGGCCGGGATCGGGGACGGAGGTCTCGCCCGGCCCGCCGCGCGAGACCTCCGCCGCGTCAGGCCATGGCCTCGGACAGGGGTTTGCGGACCAGGTCGGGGACCTCGGCGTCGGCGGCCGCGTACCCGATCGGGAACAGGATGTAGGGGCGCTCGTTGCCCGGACGCCCGCAGATGCCGGTCAGGAACGCCATCGGGTTCGGGGTGTGGGTGAGCGTGGACAGGCCCATCGCGTGCAGGGCGGCGATGAAGAAGCCGCAGGCGATGCCGACGCTCTCGTTGACGTAGTAGTGCTTGACCCTGGTGCCGTCGGGGCGCACGCCGTACTTCTCCGCGAAGCAGACCACCAGCCACGGCACCGTTTCGAGGTAGTCCTTGTCGGAGCCCGTCTCCAGGTGGGCCAGGGCCGAACGCCACTCCGGGGTCAGCCGCCCGCCCTCGTAGTTCTGCCGCTCCTCGACCTCGGCCGCCTCCCTGATCCGCCTCCTGGTCTCCGGGTCGCCGATCACGACGAACTTCCACGGCTGCTGGTGGGCCCCCGAGGGCGCGGTGTTCGCCGTCCTGACGGCCAGCTCGACGCACTCGCGCGGCACCGGCTCGTCGCTGAAGAACCGCACGCTCCGGCGCCGGTCCATGTGCTCGTAGAACTCCCGGCCCCGCGTCACCATCTCCGCCTCGGGATAGCGCACGGGCCGGTACGGGATGAATGGATGGGAATGTTCCCGTGCCACGTTTGCCTCCATTGTTGGCATATATGCAGGCGTAGTCTGAATTGCGGCTACAGACGAGGCAACACCGTGGTCGATCCACTGTCAGATTGACAGCGCCGGATACGGCCCGCACTCCGGAGGTGGACAGATTGGCAGCGCGGAGAGACGGGCTGGACGAGCTCGACCGCAAGGTGCTCCATCTGATCAGGGAACGTCCGCGGACCGGCCTGCTGGAGATCGCCCGCCTCCTCGGCGTCGCCCGGGGCACCGTCCAGGCCCGCCTGGACCGGATGGTCGCCGACGGCGTGATCACCGACTTCGGCCCCAACCTCTCCCCGCGCGCCCTCGGCTACCCGGTGCAGGCCTTCACCACCCTTGAGGTGGAGCAGATCACCCGCCCCGACATCTCCGCCGCCCTGACCGCGATCCCCGAAGTCCTCGAAGCCCACATCGTCACCGGCCCCGGCGACGTCTGGTGCCGCATCGCCGGACGCGACCACGAGCACATCCAGCAGGTCATCGACCAGACCCTGGCCATCCCCGGAGTACGGCGGAGCAGCACGGTGATCACCCTGTCCACCGTGGTCGCGCACCGGGTCCAGCCCCTGGCCGACGCCCCTCGGGCCGCCGATCGCCGATCGCCGTGAGCCGGTCCGGGGGGCGGGGTGAACCGCCCCCGACGGGGCGTCCGGGCCCGGCAGAGCGGCGGGCGCCTTCCGGGGAGTACGGTGATACGGATCCCGTACCGCCCCCTGGAGCACCGCTATGTTCTTCGGCATCACCGATATATGGACCTATGTCCTCGGCGCCTTCTTCATCATCCTGCTGCCCGGCCCGAACTCCCTCTACGTGCTCGCCACCGCCGCGCAGCGCGGCGTGCGGCAGGGATACCGCGGGGCGGCGGGGGTCTTCCTCGGCGACACCGTCCTGATGGTGCTCGCCGCCGCCGGGGCCGCCTCGCTGCTGCGCTCGACCCCGGTCCTGTTCAACGTCGTCAAGTACGCCGGAGCGGCCTACCTGGCGTGGATCGGGTTCCAGATGCTGCGGGGGGCCTGGCGCTCCTGGCGGGCGGCCGGGACCGCGGAGGCCGTCGCCGCGCCGGAGACGACCCTGGAGGACCCGTTCCGCAAGGCCCTGGTGATCAGCCTGATGAACCCGAAGGCGATCCTGTTCTTCATCTCGTTCTTCATCCAGTTCGTGGACCCCGCCTACGGCACGCCCGTGCTGCCGTTCCTGATCCTGGGCGCGATCTGTCAGCTTTTCAGCGTGCTGTACCTGTCGGTACTGATCTTCGGCGGGACCTTCCTGGCCGGCCAGTTCCGGGCGCGCCGCAAGCTGTCGGCCGGGCTCACCTCGGGGGTGGGCGCGCTGTTCATCGGCTTCGGCGCGAGGCTGGCCACCGCGACGCTCGGCTGACCTTGATCGCGACGCCGGCTACCGCGACGCCTGATTGACCTTGATCGCGACGCCAGCTACCGCGACGCCTGATTGACCTTGATCGCGACGCTGACGAGCGAGAGGAACAGGTCGGCGTCGGCCTTGCCCTCGATCGTCATGGTCACCCACCCGGCGTCCCTGCCGGGGGTGACCCGCCGGCAGTCGGTGAGCACCCGGGCCCACCGGTCGATCACGGCGGTGGTGAGCAGCAGCTCCACGGTGTGATCGCCCGGCATCCGGACGATCTCCCGGCCGCCGGACCGGAACCCGAGCCCCCTGCGGGTGCGTTTCAGTGCCAGATCGGGCCAGCGGATGAGCTGGGCCGCCACATTCGCGACACCCTCGGTCGACCGGTCGGACGTGTGCGCGCGCACTGCCATATTCGAATCGTCGCGGACCGGACGCCATCGGGAAAGCTCCCGTTTCCGAACCGTTACGGGCAGGCCGTTCTTCCGGGCGGGACGGCCGTCCCCCGGCCTCCCGGACCGCCCCTCCTCTCGAACGGCGGCGGGCGGGTCATGCGACATCGGAAGGTTATAGAGAAGGCATGCATTCGGTTCGGGTACGGTAAGTGGCCCGTGCACACCGGAACCACCTTCCTGTGAGCATGTATGACAAACCCGATATGTCTGGCAGCCCCCTGTCGGGGTAGGCGCGGAGCACAGCGCCGGTCATTCCACCGTCCCGTGGAGCATCATGAGCCATGCACCCGTCGTCCTCCCCCGTCTCACCGCTCTGGCCCGGCAGGCGGTGCCGAAGATCCTGGAGGGCGTCGTCGCCCCCCTCGCCGTCTTCTACGCCGCGCTGGCCGTCCTCGGTCTCACGGGCGCCCTGATCGCGGCGGTGAGCTGGGTGTACGTGGGGGTGGGGTGGCGGCTGGTCCGGCGGGTCCCGGTGCCCGGGACGATGATCCTCGCCGCCATCGCGATCACCGTGCGGGCGCTGCTGGGGCTGTGGAGCGGGAGCGCGGTGATCTACTTCCTCCAGCCCGAGCTGGGCACGATCTGCATCAGCATGGTCTTCCTGGCCTCGGTGCGGCTCAACCGCCCGCTGGTGCAGAAGCTCACCCTCGACTACATCCATCTGCCCACGGCGGTGCTGAAGCACGAGCGGGTCCGCCGGTTCTTCGCCCGGATCACCCTGCTGTGGGCCTTCGTCCTGCTGGCCAACTCCGCGGTGAGCATCTGGCTCCTGCTGCACCAGTCGATCGGCACCTATCTGCTGGTCCGCACCTCGGTCGTCGCGCTGATCAGCGGCCTGGCGGTGGCCGTCTCCCTCTACGCCTTCCGCCGCGTCCTGCGCCGCCTGCACCACGACCCGGCTCCCGCCCCCGCCTAGAAGTCCACTATGGCCTGGGCGAGGTTGGCCGCGCCGGTCAGGTGCGGGGCGCCGATGGCGAGGTCGGGGAGGGCGGCCGCGTTACGGGGGGCCGACCACGCGGCTGCCATCTCCGCGAACCGGACATCGGGCCCGTCAACGCCACTGTGCCGAGGCCCTGCCTAGATCCCGAGGACTGTGCGGATGACGTCGCGATCTTTCTCCTTCTCCGCCTGGGAAAGCAGTTCGTAGGGGCGGCGCTGTTCCTCGCTGGCCCAGGAACCGTTGCGGGCGAGCCACTTGTCGTGCACTACCGAACTCGCCTCCTCCATGAACCGCTCGCTCCGGACGTTCACGCCGCTCGCACGTGCCTCGTCGACGAGCTGGACGCCGATGCGCGCGGACTCCCGGTTCTCGCGCTGCCAGTCGGCGGGCAGGGAGCGGTAGCGGGTGTTGGCGATGTCGACCTGATCGGTGCTGTGCTTCTTGATCCAGGCTGAGTCCGTGGTGGTCTTCACCCTGGGTTCGTAGGTGTTGCCGGAAAGCTTGCGTGGCGCACGCCATCTGTCGTGGAAGCGGCTGGCGATCTTGTCGACCCTGCGGTTGGTCAAGGTCGTGGACATGCTGCGCATCAGTGCGCCGATGCGAGCGATGATCTCACGCAATCTGAACGAGAATCTGGCGGCCAGCATTCTCAGCCTGGGCAGGAGCTGGGGCGCGTGTACGGCGGCTGCGACGGCGAGCAGTCCCAACCCGGCCAGCGATCCGCCGACCCAGACCAGTACGCCTCTGGTGGACCGCAGGGTGCCGGCGGTGACCGACAGGCGGTGGGCGAGGTCGTCAGCGGTGGCGGCGGTTCCGTCGCGGCCGGTCACGTGGGCGTTCGCCGCGTCGGCGGCCGGACCGCTGTTCGCCGAGGCGAGCCGGAGGACTTGCCTGCTCTCGGTGGCGAGTGCCTGGTGACGTGCGGCGGCCCCGTCCAGTTCGGTGATGTGCCGATCGATGGCGTCCAGGTCAGGCAGGGGCGGGACACCCAGCAACGCCAACCCGCTTGCTACGGCCTGCTCAGTCACGCGTGCCCGCCGTCGCGCGTGAGCTGTCGATGAGCTCGCCGTTGGCGAGTTCGGTTCCCGTGTTGACCACCGCCATGGCGATCTGTCCGGCTCCGGCGTGATCGAGCGAGTCGGCGAGCTGTTCGCACGAGGCGTGGAGACTTGCCGTGAGCTCGCGGTAGCCGGCGGCGAATTCTTCGTACGGCAATGGCGCCTCGCCGGCGAAGCTCAGCCCATTGACATACGCCGTATGTTCGCCGGCCAGTCTGCTCATCGCCCTGCCGGAGGAGTCACGCCCGTCCGCGTCGATCGTGATTCCGGTTGTGCTCCCGGTCATCCCGCGATCCTCTTGAGAACATCCCAGTTCGTTGAAGGGGCACCGCCTTTCAGCATGATCGCAGCGAGTGTAGACGAGCGAGGGGTCACAGTCGATGGCGGGTGGTAGTGAGCGGCCGATCCCCCGCAGCGGGATCGGCCGGACGGAAACCGCTGGGCGGTAGGGACACGAAGAGGAGGGCAGGGAGGTGTCATGGTCATCGCACAACAACCGAAACGCTGGGCGGGGCTTCCGGTCTTCGCCGTCGCGCTCGTCCTGGTGGCAGTGGTCGGATCGCTGTCGGCGGTCAACGCCGGCGGCGAGTACCTGGCGCTGGAGCGCCCGCCGTGGGCGCCGCCGCAGTGGCTGTTCGGCCCGGCCTGGACGGTGCTCTACATCATGATCGCCGTCTCCGGCTGGCTCGCGTGGTCGGCACGGGGCTGGACGCCCGCGCTCGGCGTCTACGCCGCCCAGCTCGTCCTCAACGCGGCCTGGACCCCGCTGTTCTTCGGCGCCGGCCGGTACGGCCTGGCCTTCGCCGAGATCGTCGTGCTGTGGGCGGCGATCGCGGCCACCATCGTCCTGTTCCGGCGGATCAGCCGGGTGGCCGCCTGGCTCCTGGTGCCCTACCTGCTCTGGGTCACCTACGCGGCCTCACTGAACTTCGCCATCTGGCGGCTCAACTGAGTCGAGCAGCCCGGCCTCGTGGGCGAGGATCGCGACCTGGACCCGGTTCCGCGCCCCGAGCCGGGTGAGGATCGCGCTCACGTGGGCCTTGACGGTCCCCTCCACCAGGTAGAGGCGGCGGGCGATCTGCCCGTTGGACAGCCCCGCCCCCACCAGGGCCAGCACGTCGCGCTCCCGCGGGGTGAGGGCGGCCACCTGCTCGCGGGCGGCCACCACGCGGGTCATCCGGCCGCCGGTGAGCTGGGTGATGACCCGGTGCGCGACGCGCGGCGAGAGATAGGCGGCGCCCTCGGCGACGGCGTGGATCCCGGCCAGCAGCTCGCGCGGGTCGCCGGACTTGAGCAGGAACCCGCCGGCTCCCTCGCCCAGCGCCCGGGCGATGTAGTCGTCCTCGCCGAAGGTGGTCAGCATCACCACCGCGGTGCCGGGCGCGATCCGGCGCAGCTCGGCGAGCGTCGCGAGCCCGTCCATCCGGGGCATCCGGATGTCGAGCAGGACGACGTCGGGGCGATGGCTCAGGACGAGGTCGATCGCCTCCCGCCCGTCGCCCGCCTCCGCGACCACCTCGATCTCCGGGTCGGCGGCCAGGATGGCCCGCACCCCGGCCCGGATCATGGTCTCGTCGTCGGCCAGCAGCACCCGGATCATGTCGCCCCATCCTCGCAGGGGAACCGGGCGACGACCCGGAAGCCACCGCCGCTCGATCCCGATTCAAACGTGCCGCCCGCCAGCCGTACGCGCTCGCGCAGCCCTATCAGCCCCAGCCCGCCGCCCCGGGGGCGGCCGGCCGGCGCCTGGGCCGCCTGGTTGGTCACGGTCACCGTGATCCCGGCGGCGGCCCGGAGAACCTCGACCGCCACCGCGGAGCCGGGGGCGTGCTTGGTGGCGTTGGTCAGCGACTCCTGCACGACCCGGCAGGCCGTACGGTCCCGCAGCGACTCCAGCCCGCGCAGCTCCACCCGGAGGCCCGACTCCCGGGCCCGGTCGACGATCTCGGCGACGCTCTCCTCCGGCGGGGCCAGCGGCGCCCGGTCGTCCTCGCGGAGCACGCCGATGACCCGGCGCAGGCGCTCGGTGGTCTCGGCGGTGGCCTCGCGGAGCTCTCCGGCCGCTTGGCGGTGCCGTTCGGCCAGGTCGGGCGCCATCTCCAGGGCGGCGGCGCGCAGGGCGATGAGCGCGAGGTCGTGGCCGAGGGAGTCGTGCATGTCCTGGGCGATGCGGTTGCGCTCGCGGAGCTGCGCCTGGGCGGCGACCAGGCGCCGCTCGCGGGCGTGCTGCCCGGCCCGCTGCCCTGCCAGCCTGCCGATCAGCCACGGCAGGAGGCTGGAGAGCAGGACGCCGGACAGGGCGGGGATCCAGAGCTCCGTGGTCGTGACATCGGGTCGCGGACCGCAGGAGGAGACGAGGGCCAGGGCCGTGCCCGTACCCAGGATCGCGGTGAACGCCAGCTTCGCGGGACGCGGGTCCGCCGCCCGGCGACCGGCCTGGTAGGAGAACACGACGATCCCGAGGGTGAGCCCGTTCAGCGGGCCCAGCTTGGTCATGCCGTCGAGCCGCCAGAGCTGGGCGGTGGCCAGGCCGTCGGCGACGCTCCACGAGCCCAGTGCCAGGACCAGCAGCATGGCGGCCAGCGGGGCCTGGCGGCTCACGAGCACGGCGAACCCCAGTGCGATCACTCCGGCGACGGCCACCAGCAGCGACACCAGGCCGGTGGCCGGCTCCCACCAGGGGGGGACGGCCGGGGCCAGGAACGCCGGCAGGCAGAGCAGTGCCCAGAGCAGCAGATCACGCCGGATCTCCCGCCGGCCCGGCCGCCTCGTCAACCTCATCACGACTGTGACGGTACAAGGACACCCGGCCGAGCGTCTCCGCCGGAGGTATCGGACCTCCCCTGACGAAAGTAGGGGGGTGGGACAGCCGATCGCGTGATGTGACGGCCCCTGCCCGGTTCCTAGGTTCGTCGGGACGGATCCCTGAGGCCTCTCAGGGGCGGCGTCCACCGGTTTCCGGGGCCTCCCCCGATGCCCGGAGCCCGGTGGGTCGCCAGCGTGCTGTCAGAGATCCCCGACACCATAGGAGCGCGGCTGTGACACAGGCCATTTTGGACACCCTGCACGATGTGATGACCTCACCCTGGATCTATCTGGCGCTGTTCGCGCTGGCGATGCTCGACGGGTTCTTCCCCGTGGTGCCCGCCGAGACGTCCGTCATCACGGCGGGGGTGTTCGCCGCCTCCACCGGCGCGCCGAACCTCGCGCTGGTGATCGTGGTGGCGGCGGTGGGCGCGTTCGCCGGTGACCACATCTCCTACGCCATCGGGCGCACCACCAACCACCGGCTGCGCGGCGGCAGGCGGAGCGGCAAGGCGTTCGCCTGGGCGGAGAGGGCGCTGGCCGAGCGGGGCGGGCTCGTGCTGGTGGTGGCCCGCTACATTCCCGGCGGCAGGACCGCCTGCACCCTCACCATGGGCGCGGTCGCCTACCCCCGGCGCTCGTTCGCCCTCTTCGACGGCCTCGCGACCGTCTCCTGGGCGCTCTACTCCGCGCTGATCGGCTACGTGGGCGGCGCGGCCTTCGAGAACGACCCGGTCAAGGGCCTGCTGCTCGGCCTCGGCATCGCCCTGTCGATCACCGCGGTGGCCGAGACCGTCCGGCACGTGCGGCGCCGCCGTACCACCGGGGAGCGGGAGGCGGTCCTCGCCGGCTCGCGTGGCTGACCGCCGCGTGGCTCACCCCCGCCGCCAGATCAGGGTGTGCCATCCGCCGTCCTCGACGGCGGCCAGGATGAGCCGGTCACCCTCGAAGTTCAGCTCGTGGATCTGGATGGTGCCGCTGACGGCCGGATCGAGCGCCATCTCGACGTCGTGGGCCACCTGGCCGTCACGGGCCTCGTACCGGCCCGAGCAGCAGAAGAACGACGCGAACGCCTCGGCCCGCTCCTGGGGACACGCCTGCCGGGGGCCCCCTCCGCGCAGCGGGGGGCGTCCGGCCCGCGCGACGGTCGCGCTCATGTAGCCGTCGGAGGTGTAGCAGAGCAGGCCCGTCGCGTCGCGGCCGAAGGGGTGGGAGATCCGACCGCCCGCGTGGGCGATCCGCCACTCGACCAGCCGCCAGGCTCCGACCAGATCCATGCCCGCGAAACTACGATAATCGAAGCCAGCAGGTCAACAGCCCCGACCTTGATATCAGGGATTTCCCGTCCAAGTCAGGGAGATCCCCTATGGCTCCGGCACTGACCGGCACGGGACGCTGCCACTGGCCCACCGCACGACCATCCCCGGATGCCTCCGCGAGGCGTCTCGGTCATCTCGCCATGTCTTGATCTGCTCTGAGAGGAGTGCGTATGACTGTCTTGGCAGCCGGCCTGGCATTGCTGGGATCGCTGTTCTTCGCACTCGGGGCCGCACTGCAGCAGTTCGAGGCCGCGAGCGCGGCCCCGGCCACCCTGCGCCGCCTGGTCAGGCGTCCTCGCTGGCTGCTCGGCGGCCTGGCCGTCGCGGCCGGCACCGCCCTGCACGTCGTCGCACTGAAGTACGGCCCGCTCACGGTGGTCCAGCCGATGGGCGTGGCCAGCCTCCTGTTCGCCCTGCCCTGCGCCGCCGCCCTGCGGCGCCGCAGGCCGCAGCCCGGCGAGCTCGCCGCCGCGGCGGTGATCGCGATCGGGCTCATCGGCCTGGTGCTGGTCGTGCCCGAACACACCGGCGAGCCGCGCCTCGGCACCGGAGGGGCGGTGGCCCTGCTCGCGGGGGCGGCCACCGCCGCCCTGGTGCTCTGGGCCGCCGCCCTGCAGGCGCCCCCGGCCAGGCGGGCCGGCCTGCTGGCGATGGCGGCCGGGGTGCTGTACGGCGCGACCGCCACGCTCACCCGGGTCCTGGTCGACGGGGACTGGGAGCCGTGGTTCCTGCTCGCCGTCCCGCTGCCCGCCCTGATCGCGCTGGCCCTGCTGCAACGCGCCTACGCCGTCGGCCACTTCGGCGTCGCCTTCGCCGCCCTCCAGGTGGCCGACCCTCTCACCGCCGTCGCCTTCGGGGCCCTCCTGCTCGGCGAGCCCCTGCCGACCGGCGCGGCGAGCACGCTGACCGCGCTGGCGGCGGGCGCGCTGACCGCCGCCGGAACCGTCGCCCTGGCCCGCACCACACCGATGTCCCCCATCTCCCTGCCGGCCGGCCGATGAACGTCGCCCCGCCCCCTCCCCCGCGCCTCCCGGCCATCCGATGAACGGAGCCCCCATGGTCATGTCAGCCGCGCCCGCGCTCGCCCCGGCCCCGCTCGCCACCCGGCCGCGCCGGGTGCTGATCGGCACCGACACCTACCCGCCCGACGTGAACGGAGCCGCCTACTTCACCCACCGGCTGGCCGGCGGCCTGGCCGAACGGGGCAACGAGGTCCACGTGGTCTGCGCCTCCGAAGAGGGGGCGGCCAGGACCGAGCACGTGAACGGCGTGACCGTGCACCGGCTCCGCTCGGCGCCGGTGCTGGTCCATCCGACCATGCGGATCTCGGTGCCCACCCGGCTGGACCGGCTCATGGCCGCCATCGCCCCGGACGTGGTCCACGTCCAGGGACACTTCGTGGTCGGCCGCGCCGCGATCTCGGCCGCCCGGCGCGCGGGCGTCCCGGTTGTGGCGACCAACCACTTCATGCCGGACAACCTCTTCCAGTTCGCGCACATCCCCGGCCCGCTCCGCGAGCGGGCCGGCGACCTCGCCTGGCGGGACTTCCGGCGCGTCTTCTCCCGGGCGGACCGGGTGACCACACCGACCCGGATCGCCGCGGGGCTGCTCACCGGGAAGGGCTTCGCCCGTTCGGTGGAACCGGTCTCGTGCGGCATCGACCTCAGCCGGTTCCAGCCGCACGCCGAGCCCAAGGCGTGGGCGCGCGGGGCGTTCGGCCTGCCCGACCGCGACACCGTGCTGTTCGTCGGGCGGCTGGACGAGGAGAAGCGGCTGGACGAGCTCGTCCGCGCCCTGCCGTACATCCTCAACGGGACCGACGCGCAGCTCGCGCTGGTCGGCACCGGGGGGCAGCGGGCGGCGCTGGAGAGGCTGGCGGCCCGGATCGGGGTCGGCGACCGGGTGTTCTTCCTCGGGTTCGTCCCCGACGAGGCGCTTGCCCAGGCATACGCCGCCGCGGACGTCTTCGCCATGCCCGGGGTCGCGGAGCTGCAGAGCATCGCCACCCTGGAGGCCATGGCCACCGGGCTGCCGGTGGTCGCCGCCGACGCGATGGCCCTCCCCCACCTGGTACGGCCCGGCGAGAACGGCCGGCTGTTCCGGCCGGGTGACGTCCAGGGGCTGGCCCGCCACCTCAACGACCTGCTCTGCTCGCCCGGCCTGCGCGGCGCGATGGGCGCGGCGAGCCGCGCGATCGCACTGACCCATGACCACCAGGCCTCCCTGGCCCGGTTCGAGGCGATCTACCAGGAGGTGACCCGATGAGCGCGGGCCCGATGTGGCGCTGGCCCGGGATGGCGGGGGCGGCTGCCGCTGTGGCCTCGACGGCCTACGCGCACGTGGTCGCCGCCGACGCGGTGGACCCGATGAAAGGCCTGATCAGCGACTACGCGCTGCTCGACACCGGCGCCTGGGCCATGGTCGGCGGCACGATCATGCTGGCCATGGGCTCCCTGTGGGTCGCGTACGGCCTGGCGCGGGCCGACCCGGCGCGCAGCGCCGCGCCGCGCGTCCTGTTCGTCGCCGGAGCGCTGGGACTCCTGCTCACCGCGGCGTTCCCCACCGACGCGGCCCCCGGTGTCACCTCGGCCGTCGGGGAGATCCACCGCTGGTCGGCGGCGGTGGTCTTCACCGCGCTGCCCTGCGCGGGCTGGATGATGGGCCGCCGGTTCCGGAACCGGGCGCTGTCGGCCGTCAGCGTGCTGGCGGCGGTGCTGCTGGCCGCGTTCCTGGCGGCCCACCCGGGATCGCTGACCGCAGACCTGATCGGCGGCCCGGCCTACTACGGCCTGATCGAACGCCTGCTGCTGCTGAGCGAGATGGCACTGGTCTTCCTGGCCGCCCAGGGTATGGACAACCTACCAGACAGTAATAAAAGAGACATATCCCCGCTTACTGACTCCCCCCTTACCTACGCTAACGTAGGTTACGGTTCCGTAGTGAGTGAGGGAGAGCCTTATGCGAGAGTTCAGTCAGACCGAGCTGCTGCTTGAGCTTGAGCCCGTTGTCGCCGGAGAGCTGGACCGGCACCACAAGGTGGCCAAGGAGTGGTTCCCGCACGAATACGTCCCGTGGTCCGAGGGCAGGGACTACGACGGCCTTTTCGGCGGTGACGCGTGGGTCGAGACCGACTCGAAGATCCCCGAGGAGGCGCGGGTCTCCCTCATCGTCAACCTGCTGACCGAGGACAACCTCCCCAGCTACCACTACGAGATCGCCACCGCCTTCGGCCGCGACGCCGCCTGGGGCACCTGGGTGCACCGGTGGACCGCCGAGGAGGGCCGGCACGGCACCGCCATCCGCGACTACCTGACGGTCACCCGCGCGGTCGACCCGGTCGCCCTGGAGCGGGCCCGCATGAACCACATGGGCGAGGGCTTCACCAACTCCTACGAGGGTGTGCTCCACTCGCTGGCCTACGTCTCCTTCCAGGAGCTGGCCACCCGCATCTCCCACCGCAACACCGGCAAGGCCTCACAGGACCCGAACTGCGAGCGCCTGCTCGCCAGGATCGCCGCCGACGAGAACCTGCACATGCTCTTCTACCGCAACCTGCTCGACGCGGCCTTCAAGCTCACCCCGAGCCAGACGATGCGCGCCGTCACCGACGTGGTGACCACCTTCCAGATGCCCGGCACCGGGATCGAGGGCTTCACCCGCAAGGCGATGACCATCGCCAACGCCGGAATCTACGACCTGCGCCTGCACCTCGACGACGTCCTCATGCCGGTGCTGCGCCAGTGGGCCGTCTTCGACATGAAGGACCTCGACTCCGAGGGCGAGAAGGCCCGCGAGGAGCTCGCGGCGTTCCTCGCCCGCCTGGAGGTCTCCGCCTCCCGCTTCGTCGAGCGCCGCGAGGCCCGCCGCGCCCGCCAGGCCGCCGGCGCCTGATCCCTTCACCGAGGGACCGGCACGTGCGGTCCCTCGCACCCGTCCCACCGTGCCCGCGTGACCGCGGTTCTTCCGTCCCCGCTCCCGGGGGTCGGCGGCGCGGCGCGACGGCACCCGTCCAGGTCACATCAGGGCGGGGACCTGCTGGGCGAGGACGAAGATCCCCATGACCAGGACGAACCAGCCGAAGGCGCGGCGCAGCCGGTCGGGGTTGACATGGCCGGCCAGGCGTCCGCCGAGCAGTCCGCCGACGGCCGCGGCGGCGCTGACGACGAGCGCCACGCGCCAGTCGATGGTGACGGTGTGCAGGTAGCCGGCCAGCCCGGCCAGCGACTTCATCGTGATGACCAGCAGGGAGGTGCCGACGGCCGCAACCATCGGCATGCCTCCGAGCAGGACCAGGGCGGGCACGACCAGGAAGCCGCCGCCGGCGCCGACTGTGCCGGTGACCAGGCCGACGAGGACGCCGTCGAGGAGGATCTTCCCGATCGGCATGTCGGTCCGGGATGGGCCGGAGATCCGGCTACGGCCTCTGACCATGGCGACGGCCGTGGCCACCATCATGAGGGCGAAGCCACCGAGCAGGATGGTTTCCGGCAGATAGGGGCCGATCAGTCCGCCGGCGTAGGCGCCTGCCATGCCGGCGGCACCGAAGATCAGACCGGTGCGCCAGCGGACGCGCCCGGCACGGGCGTGGGAGACGAGGCCGGCGGCGCTGGTGGCGGCAACCACCAGCAGTGACATCGCGATCGCGGTCTTACCTGGCACATGGGCGATGTACATGAGCATGGGCACCATGAGGATGGAGCCGCCACCGCCGAACAGGCCGAGGGTGCCGCCGACCGCGACGGCGGCGAGCACCGTCGCGGTGAGCGTCCAGGTGATGATCATGCCCGGGCCTCGCCGCCGCGCAGCCGGGCGATGACGGCGTCGATGTCGAGGTCCCGGGTGCGGTTGTAGGGCAGTTTGGCCAGGGCCATGCCCATCGCACAGGTGTCGGTGACAGCGGCGAAGGTCAGCCCGGCGCCGACGAACCCGGCGATGAACCGGGCCGGCGGCCACCAGATGCTGGCCAGGACCGAGGCGGCGACGATGCCGCCGGCCACCAGCCGCACCTGGCGCTCCAGCCCCCAGCGCTGGGCCCGGGTACCGGGAATCGGACATGACGCGGAGGCGGTGGGGGCACCGGCACCGGTCCAGGCGTTCATCCCGCCCTCCAGCACCACCACGTCGGTCAGGCCGGCGCGGGTCAGCGCGGTGTGCGCCTGGGTGGCCCGGCCACCGGACTGGCAGATCAGCAGCATCGTGCCGCCGGCGTCGGCGACGATGCGCCGCAGGTGCGCGTTCACCTGGTCCAGGGGCAGGTTGACGGCGCCGGAGATGTGGGCGGAGGCGAACTCACCGGGAGTGCGCACGTCGACGACGAGCACGTCGGGGTCGGCCGCGATCAGAGCGCGGGCGGCGGGCACGTCGACACTGGTCTTCATACTCATGATCAAGAAAAGCCTGTTCTTCGGGAGTGGGTGGAGGTGGCCGGATCGGGGTGATGGCCGACCGGCGGGGACAGGTCGGGCCGGGGCCGGGTGCCGGAGCAGCACGGTGACCGGCCCGCAAGGGGCGGGTCAGTCCGCGGCCCGGTGCCGGAGCAGAACGGTGACCGGCCAGGGGCGGGTCAGTCCGCGGCCGGATGCCGGAGCAGGACGGTGACCGGCCAGGGGCGGGTCAGTCCGCGGCCGGGTGCCGGAGCAGGTCGGTGACACCGGCGCCGGTCAGCACGACCGGCCGGTAGCCGGCGGCCAGCAGCAGGCCGGCGGCGATGCTCGCGCGGCGGCCGGAGCCGCAGGCGACCAGGACCGGCCGGGAGGCGTCCAGCTCGGCGGGGACGCCGTGAACGGCCAGGTCGGCCAGGAAGCGGTGGACCGCGCCGGGCAGCGCGGCGGCGGCGTGTTCGCCGGGCATCCGCACATCCAGCAGCTGGGCGCCGGGCTGGGCCAGCCGGGCGGCGAAGGCGGGCAGGTCCAGCAGCTCGAAGGTCTGGTCGGCGGCCGGCCCGGGGTCGGTGACGACGCCGCGCACGGTGTCGATGCCGATCCGGGCGAGCTGAGTGACGGCCTCGGCGACGTCCTGGCCGGGGTCGGCCACCAGGACCAGGGGCGCCCGGTAGGGCAGCAGCCAGCCCGCCCAGCTGCCGAAGTCGGTGTCCAGCTCGATCCCGACCGCTCCGGGGAGCAGGCCGCCGGCCTGCCGGGCACGCGGGCGGATGTCCACCACGCGGGTGCCCTCGGGCTGGTCGGCCAGATCCGCGACGCTCAGCGTGGGCACGCCCAAGGGCGGCATCGGCGGCACGCCCATGGTGTTGGCCGGCCCCATGTACGGGTAGAACGCCGGGATCGGCATCGGAGCGGCGAGCAGCTCATCGGCGAAGTCCTCGGCGTCGCCGATGGCCAGCAGCGGGTTGCCGGCCACCTCCTCGGCGATGGTGGAGGTGTAGCGGCCGGCGCCGGTGGAGGTGCAGAACGACCCCTCACCATGGGTGGGCAGCAGTTCCACCCCGCCGGGCAGGCCGGCCAGGCGGTGCAGCGAGCCGTGCTGCAGCCTGGCGAGGGTGCGGGCCCGCTCCGGGCCCAGCAGGTCCGGGCGTCCGGCCGAAGAGACCAGCAGGCTGCCACCGGAGAACACCGCGACCGGCTCGCCGTCGACGAGCACCAGATAGCTCGTGTGCTCAGGTGTGTGGCCCGGGGTGTGGATCGGGCGGATGCTCAGCCCCCGCCCGCCGGGGATGTCCTCCATGTGGAAGGCGGGGGTGTGCGGGTAGGCCGCGGCGGCCGCGGCGGGAAGCACCAGTTGCGCGCCCGTGGCGAGCGCGGCCTGCTCCCCGCCGGAGACGTAGTCGTTGTGCAGATGGGTCTCCAGCACGAACCGCAGCTCCACATCCCGCTCGGCGGCCTTGGCCACGAAGCGGTCGATGTCGCGCTGGGGGTCGACGAGGACGCCACGGCCCTCGTGGGTGAGCAGGTAGCTCTGGTCCCCCAGGCCGGGGGTGCGGAACGAGATGATCTCCATCGGGAGTCCTTTCAATCAGGTAAAAATACCCCGGGGGGTATACGGAAGGCAGAGGTGTGCCCCTTCCGACCCCCCGAGCCGGAGGGCGGGCATGGCTCTATGGCGGCGACGCCCTCACGGGCGGACCGCGTGGTGCGAGGCCGGCCGAGGCGGCCGAGACCGGTGCGGCGGGAAGGAGCACCGGCACCTCTCGGCCACTACGGTGATCTCTCCGCGAGGGAGATATACCCCCGGGGGTATACAGGAGACATGGGAATGCGACGCCGGGTCGGCGCCACAGGCCCATGCCGTCCGCCGTCCACGTCAAGCCGCAGACCCCACCCCTTACGCCAGGGACAGGAAGAGCTTCTCCAGCTCCTCGACGCTCATCGGGGCTTCATCGCCACGGGCCTGGGCGGCCTGGCAGTGACGCATCCCACTAGCGACGATCTTGAACCCCGCGCGGTCCAGCGCCTTGGAGACGGCCGCGAGCTGGGTGAGCACCTTCGAGCAGTCCTCGCCGGCCTCGATCATCCCGATCACGCCGGCCAACTGCCCGTGGGCCCGGCGCAGGCGGGTCACCGCGTCGCCGACCATCGATTCATTCATCTCCATGCCGCCAATATACCCGGGGGGGTACCCTGGGGCAAACGGCGCCGCCCCGTCGGCCCTCGCCACGCGCCTGCGGGCGGACCCCGGCCTCAGGGGCCGTGACCTGCGGGCGGACCCCGGCCTCAGGAGACCGCGACCGGCCGGCGGACCTCGGCCGCGCCCGCTTCCGGGCGCAACCTGCGCAGGAAGAGCAGCACCAGCAGCGCGGCCAGGCCGGTGGTGACCGGCGGGACCAGGAAGGCCAGGGCCGCTCCGGAGCGGTCCACGAGCTGGCCGGCGACGGCCGCGCCGGTGGCGATGCCCAGGCCGATCGATCCGTTGAGCCAGGTGAAGGCCTCGGTCCTGACCTCGGCGGGGATCAGGGTCTCGACCAGGGTGTAGCCGGTGATGACGGCGGGGGCGATGACGAACCCGGCCATGGCCGCCCCGCCGTACAGCAGGGGGATGGAACCGGCGAGTGTCAGGGCGGCCGTCGTCGCGCAGAGCAGGCCGACGGTGGCCGCCAGCCGGACCGGGGCGCCGATCCGCCAGCGGACGACGCCGTAGAGGATGCCGCCGGCGAAGCTGGCGCCGGAGAAGGACGCGTAGATCGGCCCGGCCGCGGCGGCCTGGCCGAGCGCGGCGGTGTAGGAGGTGATGCCGACCTGGAGGCTGCCGAAGACGGTACCGAGCGCGACGAAGGCCACCGCCAGCACGGCCACACCGCGCAGCCGGAGCACGCCGCCCTGGGAGCGGACCCGGACCGGCATCGGCTCGGGGGCGCCCCTGCGGACCACGGCGAACACCAGCGTTCCCAGCACGACCATGACCAGTGCCGCCAGCAGCGCCCAGACGGGCGAGAACCCGGTCGAGACGGCCACCAGCAGCACCGGGGCGAGAGTGAAGGTCAGCTCGTCGGTGATGGACTCGACGGCGAAGGCGGTGCCCAGCTTCTCCGAGCGGCCCAGCAGGTGCGCCCAGCGGGCCCGGACCATCGAGCCGACCTGCGGCATCGAGGCGCCGGCCAGTGCCGAGAAGACCACCAGCGGGACGGCCGGGGCGTGCGCCGAGGCGAGCGCCAGCAGGACGCCCAGCGCGGCGGCGTGCAGGACGACCTGCGGGAGGAGCACCCTCGGCTGGCCGTACCGGTCGGCGAGCCGCCCGGTCTGCGGGCCGACCAGCGCCTGCGCCACGGCGGCGGCAGCGGCGGCGATCCCGGCGGCGCCGTACGAGCCCGTGGACCAATGCACGAGCAGGAGGATGCCGAGCTGCAACATGGCGTACGGCAGGCGCGCGAGGAACGCGGGAACGAGGAAACGCCAGGCGCCGGGGGAACCGAGCACGGCGAGGTAGGACTTCATCAGTCTCCGTCCGAGTCCAGACGGAGCGCTGCCCGGTCCGGGAGCGCACCGTCATGGTGGGCTTCGACCGGGGTAGATACCGCTCATAGCGGCCGCCGTGCGGTCATCGCATGCATTCGTTCAGAACGCAACAATCATCCATCTTAAGCCACGAATCGGACTCGAAGTGAGCCCACAGCGGGGCCGCACCCGCACGCCGAGCAGCCACCGCCCCGCCGTCATCGTCGTCGTGACCTCGATCGGGCCGCGCCGGGGACCCGCCGGGGCGGATGCCCGACGGACGGCCCCGGCGGAGGTCGCGCGGCGCCGGTCAGCCCGCCGTGAGGTCGGCCAGCGGCACCGAGGGATCGGCGAGCCGGTCGGGGTCGACCCGCGCGCCGGCGCGGATCAGCTCCTGCGCCGGCGCGATGCCCTCGTCCCACTGGTTGACGTGCATTCCCGCCACGACACGGCCGCCGGAGAGCCAGAAGGCGTGGAAGGCCCGCGCCTCCAGGTCCCCCCGGACCACGACGGAGTCGTAGCCGCCCGGCGCGAACCAGCCGGAGAACTCCATGCCGACGTCGTACTGGTCGGTGAAGAAGTACGGTGGCCGGTCGTAGACGACCTTCTGGCCGAGCATGGACCTGCCGGCGGCCAGTCCCCCGTTGAGCGCGTTGGCCCAGTGCTCGACGCGGATCCGGGTGCCGTACAGCGGGTTGAAGGCACTGGCCACGTCACCGGCGGCGTAGACGTCGGGGTCCTCGGTGCGCAGGGCCGCGTCGACGACGATCCCGTCGTCGACGGCCAGGCCCGCCCGCTCGGCGAGTTCGGTGCCGGGGCGCACGCCGACACCGACGATCACCACGTCGGCCGGGATCTCGCCGCCGTCGCCGGTGGCCACCGCCCGGACCCGCCCGGTGCCGAGGAACCCGGTGACCTCAAGGCCGAGCCGTACGTCGACGCCCTGCCCGCGGTGCACGTCGGCGAAGAAGGCGCCCATCTCAGGACCGAGCGCCGCCCGCAGCGGCACCGGCTGGGGCTCGACGACGGTCACCTCGCAGCCGTATCCGCGGGCGGCGGCCGCGGTCTCCAGCCCGATCCACCCGGCTCCCACGACGACAACCCTGCCCCCGCCGCCGATGGCCTCGCGCAACCGCTCGGAGTCGCCGAGGCCGCGCAGGTAGTGCACGCCGTCCAGGTCCGCGCCGGGCACGTCGAGGCGGCGCGGGGACGAGCCGGGGGCGAGCAGCAGCTTGGCGTATCCCAGCCGCCGGCCGTCGTCGAGCTCAACCTGGTGAGCGGCCCGGTCGAGGCCGGTCACACGGCGCCCGAGCAGGAGTTCCACGGAGTTGCCGGCGTACCAGCCCTCGTCGTGGACGTAGACCTTGGCCTTCTCCTCCTTGCCGAGCAGGTAGCCCTTGGAGAGCGGGGGCCGCTCGTACGGGCGTTCGGTCTCGGCCCCGATCAGCGTGATCCCGCCCGTGAAGCCCTCCTCCCGCAGGGACTGCGCGGCCTTCGCCCCGGCCAGGCCCGCTCCGACGATGACGAACGTCTGCTCGGTAGTCATGGATCCCTTCCTATCCGATTCCCTCTCCCGTTCCAATGAGCGGCTCACGGCCTGCGACCTGACTAGGCTCCCCCGCATGCCTTCTCGCACCCCTGCCGCCGGGCCACCGCGGCCGAAGGAACCCCGCTCCCCCAAGCTCACGGCGTCGCTCACCGCCGTGGAGCTCTTCGAGCATGATCTTGAGGATGACGGCGTCTACAGGTCGATGGAGTTCAGAGGCGTCGACCTGTCGTCCCGCGACGCGGACGCGGTCGAGTTCGAGGGCTGCCGGTTCGTCGACACGCGCCTGTCGGGTACGGCGATGCGCCGGGGCGGTTTCTCCAACGTGGAACTGGAGCGCTGCGACCTGTCGGGCATGGCGGCCAGGGCGTCGTCGATGCACCGCGCCCGGGTGTCCGCCAGCCGGCTGACCGGCATGACGTGGTCCGAGTGCGGGTTCAAGGACGTGACGTTCGACGCCTGCCGCGCCGACCTGACGGGGTTCCGGTTCTCCACCTTCAAGAACGCCGTCTTCCGCGACTGCGCCCTCCCGGAGGCGAACTTCCAGAACGCCGACCTGAAGGGGGTCCGGTTCGAGCGCTGCAACCTGACCGGCGCCCAGTTCTCCGGCGCGGAGATGGAGGGGGCCCGGTTCGCCGACTGCGTGCTGCTGGGGATCGGCGGCGTGACCAGCCTCAGGGGCGTGACCATCAGGAGCCGGGACGCCCAGGGGCTGGTCTACAGCCTGGCGAGTGCCATGGGGATCACCATCGAGGAGTAGGACGGCCGGCGCCGGTGGCCGATCCCGCGCCGCCCTCAGGCACGAGGCCCTGCGCGGACCGGCCGAGGGGGCGCGGCCGGGCTGCGCCCCCATTACGGCCCGGAATGCGCGGGAAACGTGCGCACACCGGTCGGAGAAAGCCGTCCCGGCCCGCCGGGGTTCCGCTGCGCACAAGTGAGACGGAGTGCCGGGCGGCCCGGAAAAGGATGCGGAATCACACACGCCCGCGACACGCAAGATACTCGATCGCCAAAATGGGGAAACTTTCGTTTACTCCCGCTAAAACCAAATCCTGCACTCCGCGAAAAGGGGTTCTATATATTGCCTACGCCTTCAAGATCGCGCCACGGACGGGAATTACCACGAGCCCCGCCCGTGGTACACCATTTCGCATAGGAGCATGCCGTATGCCATTGATGAGACGATCTGTCCGAGCCGCGGTGAGCTGTGCCTTCGCAGCGGCTGCCGTCGTGAGCCTCGGGGCCTCCTCCTCCGCGCAAACCAGCATCCCGGACACCCCGCCCACACCGCAGCTCTCGGTCGCGGAACCGCCCCCCACGCCCAAGGCTCGCGCCCTGACGGCCGACGAGATCCGCAGCAAGGGGCTGGCCCAGTACATCGACATGTCCCGCCAGAAGGAGATCGCCCCCACCCTGATCGACGGCTCTCAGGGTAAATTCGCCGCGAGCGTCCCCACTCCCGTCAAGAAGCCCGCCAAGGCCAGCAGCAGGACCTACGCGTCAGGCTGCTGGTACCTGGAGACGCAATCCGGTTCCGCCACTTACCCGGGAGTCGCCTACCACACATGGTGCGGCGACGGCGTCCAGATCACATACACCTCGGCGAGCTGCACCGGGAGCACGAGCGGGCCCACCCGCAGGTACGAGGGCTGCCAGAACATCCAGAACTACGGGCTGGGCTGGAACGTCTGGGACGTCACAGATAAGTGGCATTTCTGCACGGCCTACAATTCCTACACAGGCGTGTGCTCCGCACGGATACACCCGTGGCAGAAGAACCGCTACGACGCGAACGGCCAGGTCTGGCTCCTTGGATGGGGCAACTGAGGACTGACCTCCCGAACGCGCACTCCATCCGAACGCGCACCCCATGCCACGGCGACGGCGCCGGCCTCACCACGGCCGGCGCCGTCGCCGTCTCCGCACACGGCGGCCGCCGGGGAACCCGGCCCTCCGGCCGCGCCTCCCGGACACGTGACCACCGCCCGCACACCGTCGCGCGGCGGGCGAGGCACCACCGCACATCGCCGCCCGAGCCGGAGAACGAACGGGCCCCGGCAGTAATTTCATCACTCGTTGACTTTCTGGATGGCCCGCCTTAACGTTTCAGGCACGCATTGGTTGCGGAGCAGCAAGGAGACGCGCCGATGTACGACACCCCACTGATCCTGAAATTCGATGACATCGATGCGGGGATGCTGCCCCTCGTCGGCGGCAAGGCCGCGAACCTCGGCGTGCTCACCGCCGCCGGCCTCCCCGTCCCTCCCGGACTCTGCGTCACCACCGAGGCCTACCGGCGGGTCACCGAGCAGGCCGGGCTGGAGGAGGTGCTCGACGCCCTCGCCGTCACGGCCGCCGGGGAGAGCCGGGCTCTGCACGAGCTGGCCGGCCGGGCCCGCGAGCTCGTGCTCTCCGCCCCGGTGCCCGCCGACATCGCCGACGCCGTACGGCGGAGCGCGCACGGCCCCGTCGCGGTCCGCTCCTCGGCCACCGCCGAGGACCTGCCGCACGCCAGCTTCGCCGGCCAGCAGGACACCTACCTCAACGTGATCGGCGCCGACGCCGTGCTGGACGCGGTCCGGCGCTGCTGGGCCTCGCTCTGGTCCGACCGGGCCGTGGCCTACCGCGCCGCCAACGGCATCGACCACCGGGCCGTGCTGGCGGCCGTCGTGATCCAGGAGATGGTCCAGTCGGAGGTCGCCGGGGTGATGTTCACCGCCAACCCGGTCACCGGACGGCGGCGCGAGGCGGTCATCGACGCGAGCCCCGGTCTCGGCGAGGCCGTGGTGTCCGGCGCGGTCAACCCCGACCACTTCGTGGTGGACACCGCCACCGGGCGGATCACCGAGCGGCGGCTGGGCGACAAGCGGCTGGCCGTACGGTCCCTGCCCGGCGGCGGCGTCGAGCACATCGAGACCGGCATGGAGGGCGCCTGCGTCACCGACGCCCAGATCCGGGCGCTGGCCGAGCTGGGCGGCCGGGTCGAGGACCACTACGGCTCCCCGCAGGACACCGAGTGGGCCGTCGACGCCGACGGCGCCCTCTGGCTGACCCAGTCGCGGCCGATCACCACCCTCTTCCCGATCCCCCGGCACGCGCGTCCGGCCGGAGCGGCCTCCGCGGTCGCCGGAGCCGGTCGCCGGACGGACCGCGCCGCCCACCTCCGCCCCGGCGGTCACGGAGAGCCGGGGGGCTCCGGCCCGGCCGGCGGGGAGCCGGGCGGCGCGCG
The DNA here is from genome assembly GCF_900113865.1 of Streptosporangium canum. GTDB lineage: Bacteria > Actinomycetota > Actinomycetes > Streptosporangiales > Streptosporangiaceae > Streptosporangium > Streptosporangium canum. The sequence continues at coordinate 46,022 of NZ_FOQY01000003.1, forward strand.
GATCTACTTCTCCTTCAGCGTGGCCCAGGGCATCTACCCGCCGATCACCCCGATGGGCATGTCGGCCTTCCGGCTTCTGTCGTCGTCGGCCGCCGCCCTGCTGGGCGCCCCGGTCGCCGACCGGCTGGACGGGGCGCCCCAGTTCGCCGAGGCGGCCGGCCGGATGTTCATCGACGTCACGGGGATGATGCGCAGCCGGGTGGGCCGGGTGGGCCTGCCCCGGGTGCTCGACGTGATGGAGGCCAGGTCGGCCACCGTGCTGCGCGGCCTGTTCGACGATCCCCGCTTCAGCGTGACCCAGCGCTCGGTGCGCCCCGCCCTGCGCCGGCTCGTCAAGAACGCGATCCGCTTCCGCATCCCGGCACGCGCCGCGCAGGCCCTCCTGAAGCCCGAGAAGGCGCACCGGCGTGCGGAGCGGCTGGGAGTACGGCTCCGGACACAGCTGGCCGCTCCGGCGGGCGCCACCGCCCTCGAACGGCTCGACCACGTCGAACGGATCCTGGGCACCCGCGCCGTCCCCCTGCTGCCGACCGTCCTGCCGGGGCCGCTGGCCGGGTTCGCCATGCTCGGCCTGGCCTACCGCCTCCTCGGCGACCGCGCCCGGCCCGGTGAGCTCCAGACCGTCCTGCGGGGACTGCCGCACAACGTGACCACCGAGATGGACCTGGCGCTGTGGCACCTGGCCACCCGGATCCGCGCCGACCGGGAAGCCGCCTCCCTGCTGCTCGGCACACCGGCCGCCGAGCTGGCGGACCGCTTCGGCGACGGGACGCTGCCCGGTGTGGTGGACCGGGGCCTGAAGGAGTTTTTGGCCGTCTGCGGTGTCCGCGCGGTCGCCGAGATCGACCTCGGCGTGCCCCGCTGGTCGGAGGATCCGACGCACGTCATCGGCGTCCTGGCCAACTATCTCCGGCTGGAGGACCCCGCGCTCTCCCCCGACGCCCTGTTCGCCAGGGGCGCCGCGGAGGCCGTTCTCATGATCAAGTCTCTGAGCGCCCGCGCGGGGGGCGTCCGGGGCCGGATCGTCCGCTTCGCCCTGAGCCGGGCCCGGGTCCTGGCCGGCGTACGCGAGCTGCCCAAGTTCTCCATGGTGACCATCCTGGCCGCCATGCGTGCCGAGCTGGTGACCATCGGCACCGGCCTGACCACCCGCGGCCTCCTCGACTCGCCCCAGGACATCTTCTTCCTGACCATGGAAGAGGTCCGCACCGCCCTCACGACCGCCCCCGGGAAGACCGCCCCCGGAGAAAGCGCACCGGCCGCCCCCGAGGCAAGCACACCGACTTCCTCCAGCCAGAGCACACCGGCCGCCCCTGGAGAAAGCGCACCGGCCGTCTCCGGAGGGAGCGCACCAGCCATCCCCGGAGGAGGCACACCGGCCGCCCCCGGTGACGCGGCGCCGCCGTACCTCGCGACGCTGCGGGTGCTCGTCTCCGAGCGGCGCGAGGACGCCGCGCGTGAGCGGCGCCGCAGGCACCTGCCGCGTGTCCTGTTGTCGGACGGCACCGAGCCCGAGGCCGTCGCCACGTCGGCCCCGGTGGAGGGCGCGCTCACCGGTACCCCGGCCTCGGCGGGCAGTGTCACGGGGATCGCCAGGGTGGTCCTCGACCCGGTCGGCGCCCACCTGGAGCCCGGTGAGATCCTGATCTGTCCCTCCACCGACCCCGGCTGGACCCCGCTGTTCCTCACCGCGGGAGGACTGGTCATGGAGATGGGCGGCGCCAACTCCCACGGCGCCGTGGTCGCCCGCGAGTACGGCATCCCAGCCGTCGTGGGAGTCGCCCGCGCGACCGAGCACATCGTCACCGGCCAGCGGATCACCCTGGACGGCACGTCAGGCATGGTGATCACGGCCTGAGGCCGGGCCCGGCTCCGGCTCCGGCTCCGGCTCCGCAGCGAGAAGCACGGTGAGAGCGTCCCAACGGGCCGGATCCCGGCTGTAGCGGCACGCCGGGCCGGACCGCTCCGCAACCGCGTGCGCCGATAGACCGTGATACGGCTGCCCCGCGACCGCGACCGCCCGGCATCCCGGAACGCCGGTCGCCGAACACACCGCCGCCCGGAAACCTGGGTCGCCGAATCGGAGTGATAGATATGCGACCTATTTTACGCCGTTCCGGAAATGCCCGGCAATCGACATGCCCGCCCCCTACTCCGGTGCTGCTCAGCGAGGGCCTCATCCACTATTGGGCAAATACGGGTAAAGAGGAATCACCATTGACAGTCTTGGCAAGGTAGGCCATTTTATCGGGGAAGGTGCCGACAATTCGCCTCCCGATATTCGCCTTGCCGCCCGCCCGGCAAAACGAACCGCCAGGCCCATCGGGATATACGCGATGTTCGAGCTCTTTCCAGTTTCAGCGGCGTCATGGATTTACTGGGAGGAATTCACTGATGAAGTATTCGCATGCGCGTTTTCATGTGCCCGGCGCGCTCAGGCGGGCCCTGGCCGGCGCCACCGCACTCGTTCTGGCGGCATCGGCCGTGGTCGCCCAGAGCGGCGCCGCGACGGCGGCCCCCGGCACCCCGGGGGTGCCGCAGGCTCCGACGGTCGTCTTCGCCGAGAACTTCGAGAACGGCCAGGGGGCCACGCCCATCCTGGTCACCGGCTACACCGGGGCGGCTCCCGCCAACCAGACCTACACCGCCGACCCGGCATGGCTGACCGCCTGCAACGGCTGGATAGCCTCGCAGCGCAACCCGGCGACCGAGCCGGCGAACGGCGGCTGCGGCGGGTGGTGGGCCTCGGTCAAGCAGCTGGCCGGCACGCTGGGCCAGTGGGCGGGCGGCGATCCGGCGACCAACCACGCCGTCACCGCCTACACCAGTGGCGACCCCGGCTCGGGCAAGACCCAGCTGGAGGCCGTCAAGCCCGTCGGCATCGGCGCCCCCAACCGCTTCCTGACCTTCTCGGTCGACGCCGCCGAGGTCAACTGCCACGCCAACCACGCCAAGCTCGGCTTCTACCTGCTGGACGGCTCGACGGCGGTGCCCACCTTCACCACCCCGATCGAGCCGTGCGCCCACCCCAGCACGACCATCAACGGGATCGGCGTGGGCACCTACACCAGCAACAGCCCTGTGCTGTTCGGCGGCTCCACGGTGGGGCTCCGGCTGGTCAACTTCCAGGCCAGCGGCTACGGCAACGACGCCGCGTTCGACAACGTGCGGATCCTGGACGTCACACCCCGGCTCGACGTCGGTTACGGTCCCGCGTCGGTCGAGGTGGGTGCCCACTCGACGCTGACCTTCACCGTCACCAACACCAGCGAGCTGGCGGTGAAGAAGGGCTGGTCGTTCAAGGAGAAGCTGCCCTCCGGCCTGACCGTCGCGGCGACCGCGCCGGTGACCGACTGCGCGGACGCGACGGTGACGGCACCGGCGGGCGGCGGGCAGATCGGCGTGACCGGGACACTGGCCGCCGGCAAGGCGTCCTGCACCGTCAAGGTGGCGGTGACGTCCGCACGGGCCGGCACCTACACCACCTGCGCCGACGACCTGACCGCCCATGCCGGGATCATCCCGCCGGGATGCGCCGAGGTGAGGTTCGTCCCGCCCGTCCTGGTGTTCGACGCCCACGCGCACGGCGGCCGCGTCACCACCCCGCTGCTCGGCGTCCCGCCGCTCGCGCCGTCCGACATCACCTGCACCAAGACCGCGGGCACCGACGACGCCACGCTGGCCAGTGCCGCACTGGCCGGCCTCGGCACGCTGGGGGTCATCACCACCACGGCCTCGGGCGTGGTCGACGCGGCGGGGCTCCGCACCGCCACGGCCACGGCCACGACGGCCCGCCTCAGCCTGCTCGGCGGCCTCGTCACCGCGGACGAGATCACCTCGATGGCGAAGGCCCACGGCGACGACTCCGGAGACGTGAGCACCACCGGCCGAGTGGAGCTCACCAACCTGAAGGTCAACGGCGTCGCGATCGTCGATCCCGCCGCCGGCCTCACGATCGACCTCCCGCTGGTGGCCAAGGTCGTGATCAACGAGCGGGTGGCGACCGCCGGCGGCAACGGCGTCGCGGTCAACGCCATCCACATCCGCACCGTGGCGGGCGCCGAGATCGTCGTCAGCCATGCCAGGGCCGCGCTGACCGTGCCCGGAAAGCCCTGCCCGACCGCCTGACCGCGTCACCCGCCGGGGGCCGGGGTGCGACTCCCCGCCCCCGGCCCTCACGGGGAACAGCGCGCCCACGGACCGCGAATCGTCGATGAAAAGGGGCCTATATGTCAACGTTGACATCAGTTGCCCTGAGCGATGAACTCCCCGGGAAGAACCCTCAATGGCCCCGCGCGGTGAAGGGGCCGGTGACGTCACCGGAGCGCCTCCTGTCACGTCCGAGAAAGGCGGGCCCATGCCCCACACTCAGGTAGCCGTGCTCGGTGAATGCGTCGCCGACGCCTTCGCGACCGGGAACGCGCCGCAGGGAGAGCTCGCCCTGCGCGTCCTCCCCGGCGGGAGTCCCGCGAACACCGCCGTGGCCCTCGCCCGCCTCGGCACCCCCACCCGCTTCCTCGGACGGATCTCCACAGACGCCTTCGGCGCCCTGTTCCGCGCCCACCTCGGCGCCTCGGGGGTCGACCTGACCGGCTGCGTCACCGCCGACGAGCCCAGCACCCTGGCGGTGGCCACCCTGGACGAGTCGGGACAGGCCGGCTACACCTTCTACGCGGAGGGCTCGGCCGACTGGCAGTGGAGTACGGCGGAGCTGACCGCCGAGCGGCTCGGCGACGTCTCCTGCCTGCACACCGGCTCCATGGCCCTGGTCGGCGCCCCCGGCGCCGAGCACATCGAGGAGCTGCTGGCCAGGACCGCCGTCCACGCCACCGTCTCGATCGACCCCAACGTGCGCGCCGCCTTCGTCGACCTGGCCGTCTACCGGGAGCGGATGCCCCTGTGGTGCGCGCTCGCCGACATCGTCAAGCTGAGCGACGACGACCTGGGGCAGATCCACCCCGGCGAGTCTCTCGAAGAGGTCTGCGACGCCTGGCACGCCGCGGGCGCCCGCCTGATCGTGGTGACCCGCGGCCCCCGGGGCGCGACCGTCTCCCTCGACGGCGAGCGGGCGACGGTGCCCGCACCCGCCACGGAGGTCGTCGACACGGTCGGCGCCGGCGACTCCTTCACCGCCGCCTTCCTGCACCGGCTGCACTCCTCCGGCCTGCTGGGCGGGCGGCTCGACGTCCTCGGGCTCGACGGGGCCACGGAGGCGGCGGCCTTCGCCACCCGTGCCGCCGCGCTCACCTGCTCGGTGGCCGGAGCCAACCCGCCGTGGGCGCGCGACCTGGACGGCTGACGGGACCGGCCCGCCATGGGCGCGACCTGGACAGCTGACGGGATCGGCCAGGGCGCGGGTCGTGATCTGACCGGCCGGCGGCGGGAAGTGCGGCCTGCCGCGGGCAGGTGACCCGGACCGGCCCGGCGCGGGGACGCGCCCCCCGCCGGAGCGGTGTCTCGACCAGGCGCTCGCGGGAGAGCATGATGGTCTGATGTCGTATGTCGACGCCTTCGCCCGCAGCCTCGCCGATCCCGAAGGGTTCTGGTCCGAGGCCGCCGGGGCCGTCGCCTGGACCCGGACGCCGGGCCGGGCACTGGACGACGGGGATCCGCCGTTCTACCGGTGGTTTCCGGACGGGGAGCTGAACACCTGCTTCAACGCGCTCGACCGGCACGTCGAGGCGGGGCACGGCGACCGGGTCGCGCTGATCTACGACAGTCCCGTCACCGGGACCCTCCGCCGATACACCTACGCCGAGCTGCTCGGCGAGGTCGCCCGGTTCGCCGGGGTGCTGCGCTCGCTCGGTGTGGAGAAGGGCGACCGGGTGGTGGTCTACCTGCCGATGGTCCCGGAGGCGGTGATCGCCATGCTGGCCTGCGCGCGGCTGGGGGCGGTGCACTCGGTGGTGTTCGGCGGGTTCGCGCCCAAGGAGCTGGCGGCGCGGATCGACGACGCGCGGCCCAAGGTCATCGTGTCGGCCTCCTGTGGGATCGAGCCCAGCCGGGTGGTGCCGTACAAGCCGATGCTGGACGCCGCGCTGGAGCTGGCCGGGCACCGGCCCGCGCACTGCGTGATCCTCCAGCGCGAGCAGGCTCCGGCCGAGCTGGTGCCCGGCAGGGACGTGGACTGGGCGAGCGCGGACGCCGAGCCGGCCGGGTGCGTGCCGGTGCGGGCCACCGACCCGCTCTACATCCTCTACACCAGCGGGACCACCGGCCTGCCCAAGGGCGTCGTGCGTGACAACGGCGGGCACGCGGTGGCGCTGCTGTGGAGCATGACGAACGTCTACGGCATCGGGCCGGGCGAGGTGTTCTGGGCGGCCTCCGATGTCGGCTGGGTGGTCGGCCACTCCTACATCGTGTACGGCCCGCTGCTGCTCGGCGCCACGACCGTGCTCTACGAGGGCAAGCCGGTCGGCACCCCGGACGCGGGCGCCTTCTGGCGGGTGATCGCCGAGCACGGGGTGAACGCGCTGTTCACGGCGCCGACCGCGTTCCGGGCGATCAAGAAGGAGGATCCGGAGGCGGTCCTGCTGGGCGACTACGACGTCTCGTCGCTGCGGACGCTGTTCCTCGCCGGAGAGCGGCTGGACCCCGACACCTACCACTGGGCGTCGGACAGGCTCGGCGTCCCGGTGGTCGACCACTGGTGGCAGACCGAGACCGGCTGGCCCGTCGCCGCCAACCTGCGCGGCCTGGAGCCCATGCCGATCAAGCCCGGCTCCCCCACCGTGCCCGTCCCCGGCTACGACGTGCGCGTGCTCACGCCCTCGGGCGCCGAGTGCGCCCCCGGCGAGGAGGGCGCGATCTGCATCCGGCTGCCGCTCCCGCCCGGCACGCTCCCCACGCTCTGGCAGGACGACGAGCGCTATGTGAAGTCCTACCTGTCGGCCTTCCCCGGCCACTACCTGACCGGCGACGGCGGCTACGTGGACGAGGACGGCTATCTGTTCGTGATGGGCCGCACCGACGACGTGATCAACGTGGCCGGGCACCGGCTGTCCACCGGGTCCATGGAGGCGGTGCTGGCCGCGCATCCGGCGGTGGCCGAATGCGCGGTGATCGGGGTGACCGACGAGCTGAAGGGCCAGGTCCCGCGTGGCTTCGTGGTGCTGAAGAGCGGGGTGGAGACCGACCCCGCCGCGCTACGGGCCGAGCTGATCCGGGCGGTCCGCGATCAGGTGGGCGCCGTGGCGGCGTTCAAGGAGGTGGACGTGGTCCCGGCACTGCCGAAGACCCGGTCTGGCAAGATCCTCCGCAAGACCATGCGCGGCATCGCCGAGGGCTCCGACGAACCGGTTCCCTCGACCATCGAGGACGCGGCGGTGCTGGACACCCTCCGCTCGATCGTGACTCCGCACTGATCCCGCCGGACACGCCGGCCGCCGAAGCGGTTCAGGGGACGGAGTCCCCCTCCTGCGGCTCCCCGCGCCCTGGCCGCTTCCTCCCTCCCGGGAGTAGGCGGGCGATCGGCTCCGAACGGCTGGCGATCAGCGGTCCGAGCAGGGCGAGCACGAGCACGTACCCCGCGATGAACGGCGCGAGCCTGGTGTCCAGTCCGGCGGCCAGCGCCATGGTCGCCAGGACGAGGGCGAACTCGCCGCGGGACAGGACGGTGAGCGAGATGTTGACCGCCTCCATCCTGCCGAAGGAGTTCAGCTTGGCGGCCAGCACGCCGGCCACGACGTTGAGCAGCACCGTGATCGCCACTGCGATCACGATGGGCCAGGCCACCGAGAGCATGTCGCCCGGCTCGATGGACAGGCCGAACGCGAAGAAGAACAGCGCGGCGAAGGCGTCCCGGAGCGGGTGGACGAGCTGGCGGATGCGCGGCGCGGCCTTGGTCGAGCTCAGAATGAGTCCGATCATGAAGGCTCCGATGGCGTCGGAGACGCCGAGCTCCTCCGCGACGCCGGCGGTGAAGATCGCCAGACCGGTGAACATGACCACGAGCAGCTCGTCGTCCCTGGTCGTGACGAGCGTGTTGACCAGCCGCGTCCCCCAGCGGGCCAGCGCGGTCAGCACGATCAGGAAGGCGAACGCCTTGCCGAAGGAGATGGCGGCGGCGGCGAAGGTGTCGGCGCCGCTGAGCACCGGCTGCAGCACGGCCAGGTAGAGCGCGAGGAAGACGTCCTCGACCACGATGATGCCGAGGATGAGGCGGCTCTCCGGGTTGCCGAGCCGCCCGAGGTCGACGAGCAGCTTGGTCACGATGGCCGAGGAGGAGATGCCGATGACGCCGGCCAGGACCAGGGCCTCCCTGCTCCCCCAGCCGACGGCGAATCCGAAGGCCAGTCCGCCGCCGACGTTGAGCAGGATGTACAGGACCCCCGCCAGCACCAGCCGCCTGCCTCCTTGGACGAGGTCGTCCAGGGAGAACTCCAGGCCGAGGTAGAACAGTAGGAAGATCAGGCCGAGCGCGGCGATGACCTTCAGGTCCGCCGGGTTGTCGACCAGGGCGAGACCGGGCGTGTGCGGGCCGAAGATGATGCCCGCGAGCATGAACAGGGGGATGGTCGGCAGCCCGATCCGGGTGCCGAGCCTGGCGATGATCCCCGCGGCGAGGAAGGACCCGCCGAGGGCGATGAGAGCGTCACCCAGTGCCACGATGTCCCCTTTCGGGGCAGATTCCGGGCATGGTGAACGCGCATTCGTAGAACATGAAAACCTCCGTCGAGCGATCCGGTGTCAGGGCGTCACAGATCGCCGGACGGAGGCGCCCGGGGTTCGGCGCTTTCGTGTACGGCCCGCGCGACGGGAGCCGTCCGGGGTCGTGGGGGCGGAGTCCGTGTCCCCTGCCCCGGTCCGGCCGCTTCCGTGTGCGGCGGGGGCAGGCAGCGGTCCGCCTGATGATGGACGGACGGGGGGAGCAGCGCGCCCCCCGCCAGCGTGATCGCGAGTCCAGGCTCGTGATGGCGTCCGTGGGGGGCCGGAAGCGGCGCGTGGACGAAGGCGAACAGAGCCAGCAGCAGGGCGGCGACCGTACCGACGACCCTCCGCGACAAACCGGACCCTAACGCTTGATGGAATTGTCCATTACTTTATCATTTGTCCGCAGATGGGATTGGGATGCCGTAGCGGCCGGCCCCGCCCGCCCCGGCCATCGGCGGCAGACGGTCCCGCCCGCCTCACGCCTCCCGCAGGATCCTCCGGTGGAACCGCGCCGCCGTCTCACGCCTCCCGCAGGATCCTCCGGTGGAACCGCGCCGCCGCCTCCCGGTCCAGGCCGAACGCCTCCTTCGCCGCCAGCCAGGCCGCCGCCGCGGCCCCGTCACCGGCCAGGGCCGTCGGCGCGCCGAGCCCGTCCCGTACGGCGGAGCACACCGGCCCCTCGCTGGTCAGCACGCTCCCGGCCAGCACGATGGGGGTGTCCTCCCCTTCCTGGCGCACCTCGGCCACCGTCGCGCAGAGCAGCCCGGCCGCCGTCGCCACGATCTTCATCGCGTCGAGGTCGCCCGCGGCGGCGGCCCGGCTCACCAGCGGCGCCAGCCTCGCCAGCTCCAGCGGGGAGTGCCCCTGGGCGTGGACCACAAGCCGGATGGCCTCCGCCCTGCCGTCCACCGGCGGCCACCCGCCCGCGCGGCCGTCGCGGCCGGATGGACCGTCCTGGCCGTCGCGGATATCCCGACCGTCCTTGACATCGCGGCCGTCGCGGACATCCCGACTGTCCTGGCCGTCGCGACTGTCCTGGCCGTCGCGACTGTCCTGGCCGTCGCGGACGTCATGGCCGTCGTGGTTGTCGCTGTCGCGGATCTCCTCGGCGACCAGTCGCGTCAGCAGGCCGTCGCTCTCGCCCCGGCTCAGCGCCCGGACGGCCGCGCGGGCCGCCTCCCGCCCCAGCCAGAAGCCCGATCCCTGGTCCCCGAGCAGCCAGCCGAGCCCGTCGGAGACCGCCGTCGGCTCGCCGTCCTCGATGCGGGCGGCGATGGCCCCGGTCCCCGCGATGAGCACGGTGCCGCGCGGCTCCGCCGTACCGGCGGCGAAGGCGACGCCGAGATCGCCCGCCACGGCGGGGACGCAGCGCAGCCCGGCGGAGGCCCACATCCGGTCGAAGACGGCCCGGTCGAGCGCCCCGACCCCGGCCATCCCGATGACCGCCCCCGCCACCTCCGCCGGATCCACCCCGAGGAGGGCGGGCTCCAGCGCCCGCCGGATGTTGGCGGCGGCCGTGCCGGTGCCGTGGGCCGCCGGATTGCCCCCGGCGGCCTTGCCGTACCCGATCCGCCGCCCCGAGGCGTCGATGAGGAGCGCGCGCGAGGAGGTGCCGCCGACGTCCAGTCCGAGAACGTACATCGTCACAGGTGCTCGCCGAGGAACGCCACCGTGGCCTCGACGGCCCGGGTGACGTGCGGCTCGGTGTCGTAGAGGTCGATGTGGAGCCGGGTGTCCAGCCAGACGATCTTCTTGGGGCCGTCCATCCGCTTGTACGCCTCCTCGGCGCCCTCCGGGGAGCAGAACCGGTCGACCACGCCGTGCACGATCAGGCCGGGCTTGGGGGACAGGAAGTCGGCTCCGGTCATGTTGTCCACGGTGATCAGCTCGCGGAGGGAGGCCCTGGTGACCTCGTTGCGCCAGTGCGCCGAGCCGCCGCGCTCGGTGCCGTAGTAGGCGAACGGCTCGTCGCCCGGCATCGCGGCCTCCCCCTCGGCGGCCACGGCGGGCAGATACGCGACCTCGCCGCCCCGGTCCTGGCGCTCCAGCACCTCGGTGAAGGAGGCCAGCGCGTCCTGGTAGCCGCCGGGCGACATGCCGGCCCGCATGCCGTAGGGGTTGTTGTAGGCCCCGGCGATGCCCGCGAAGACCTTCACCCGGGGGTCGAACGCGGCGAACCTGAGCGCGTAGCCGGCGCCCAGGCAGATGCCGACCGCGCCGATCCTGCCGCCGTCGACCTCGGGCCGCGAGCGGAGCAGCGAGACCGCGGCCCGCAGGTCGTGCAGCTTGCCCTGCGCGTCCTCGTGGCAGCGCGGTATCCCGCCCGACTCGCCCCAGTTGCGATGGTCGAAGGCCAGCGTCACATATCCCGCCTCGGCGAGTCTGGCCGCGTACAGCCCGGCGACCTGGTCCCGCGTGCCGGTGAACGGCCCGGTGAGGACCAGCGCCGGACGCGGGCCCGCCGTGGCCGGCACCCGCAGGTCGCCGGCGAGCCTGACCCCGTCGACGTCGAACTCGACTCTCTCGATCACGCCCCCAGTCTGTACGGCTCCCGCCCCGGAAGCGAGCGGGAGGGACGGCCACACTGTCCGGGTGCGCGGAAAATCGCCGTGTTCCGCCGGAAATGATGGACGCCCTCGGCGCATGTAAAGAGTGTCCGCATTTCACACCGACGAGGGAGACCTGCCATGGGAACCGCCCGTGGATGACGAACGGCCGGCCAGATTCGAAGCCGTCTACCGGGAGACATACGGCCAGATCACCGCCTACGTCGCGCGCCGCTGCGGGTCGCCGCAGGACGCGGCGGACGTCGTGGCGGAGACCTTCGCCATCGCCTGGCGGCGGATGGACGACATGCCGCCGGGGCAGCAGGCCACCCTGTGGCTGTACGGCGTGGCCCGCAAGGTGCTGGCGGCCCACCGCCGCGGCGAGGTCCGCCGTCAGGCGCGCAGCGCCGAGCTGGACGCCGAGCTGGCCGACCTGTACGGAGACTCCCCCGACAGCAGGGTCGAGCTGGGCGCGATCGCCCAGGCGCTCGGAACTCTGCCCGACGACGACCGCGAGCTGCTGGCGCTGGTCGCCTGGGAGGGCCTGGACCGTGCGGAGATCGCCACGACGCTCGGGCTGTCGCGCAACGCCGTACGCATCAGGCTCTACCGCGCCCGCAGGCGCCTGTCCCGCGCGCTCGCCGAGGCGGGCGTCCGGTTCACCGCGGAAAGCCGGCTGGTCCCGGCGGAAAGGACATCATGAAGAACATCGACGGGATCGAAGCGATGAGACCGCTGGCCCGGGTCGAGCCCGGAAAGCCGGGAGGCCGCCCGTCCGGCGCGGGGGCGCGGACGCTGCTGGCCTCGATCACGGCCGAGGAGCCCGGCGCGGCCGCCGCCGAGCCGCACCGCGCCCGCCGGTACGGCCCCCGGCGCCTCGCCCTGGGCCTGGCCGCCGTGGCGGTGCTCGCCACGGGCGTCGTGGTCGGCCCGAGCCTGCTGAAGGACGGCCGCGGCACCGACCCCGCCTACGCCGTCACCAAGGACGCCAATGGGATCGTGTACGTCAAGGTCCGCGATTTCCATGACGCCGCCGGGCTGACGAGGCAGTTGAAGGACCTCGGTGTCCCCGCTGTCGTCGACTACGTCCCCGAGGGACAGCAGTGCCGGGAACCGCGTGCGACATACGTGACCGATGTTCCCCGCGGCCTGTACTACGCGCCGACGAACATTCCCGGCGAAGAGGGCGGCCCCGGCTGGCAGATGCAGATCGACACCAGACGCTTCAAGGACGGCCAGACCTTCGTCTGGACCATCGGGGAGAGCGGCACCAGCACCATCCTCATGAACGACCCGGTGGCGCCCTGCGTACTCGTCCCCGCCGACCCCCCAAAGCCGAGACCCGACTTCCTCGACTACCGTGTGGCAACCACCGAGGGCCACTCGCTCGCCGGGTACCGGGTGGAGGGGAAGACCGTGGGCGAGGTGGTGCCGGAGATCGAGAAGCGCGGGTTGAAGGTCACCTACATGATCATCGAACCCTACCCCGGGAACCCGGGCGGCTACAGCATGGACCCGGCCAGGCAGGACATTCCTGTCGGCAAGGACTGGGTCGTCTGGGAAGCGCGGGAACCCCGCCGGAGTCCCGGGGAGGTCCGCCTGGTCGTCACCGACAAGCGCTACGACAGGAGCCCGCTCGGCAGCCCCGAGGACTGACCGCGGACCCCGCTCCCTCACCGCGGGTGGTCCCGGCGAGGACCGGGACCACCCGCGGGCACCGCCTACGAGTCGAACCCGAGGCCCATCCGGTCCAGGGTGCGCAGCCAGAGGTTGCGGCGGCCCTGGTGGAGGTCGGCCTGGGCGATCGACCAGCGGGTCATCTGGATCCCGGCCGAGCGGACCGGCTCGGGCGGGAAGGGGAGCGGCTTCTCCTGGACCATCCGCAGCTCGGTCCGCTCGGTCCGCTCGCCGTTGAGCAGGTCGAGCATGACGTTCGCCCCGAAGCGGGTCGCGCCGACGCCCATGCCGGTGTAGCCGACGGCGTAGGCGAGGCGCCCGCCGTGCGACTGGCCGTAGAAGGCGCTGAACCGGCTGCAGGTGTCGATGATCCCGCCCCACCTGTGGGTGAAGCGGAGCTCGGAGAGCTGCGGGAACGTCGTGGAGAAGTGTTCCGCCAGCTTGACGAAGGTCTCGTCGCGCTGTTCGTACTCCGGCTTGATCTTGCCACCGTTGTAGTAGACCGCGTCGTAGCCGCCCCAGAGGATGCGGTTGTCGGCGGTCAGCCGGTAGTAGTGGAACTGGTTGGCCGAGTCTCCGACGCCCTGCCGGTTGTGCCAGCCGACGGAGGCCAGCTGGGCGTCGGAGAGCGGCTCGGTCATCAGCGCGTAGTCGTAGACCGGCACCAGGAAGTGCTTCAGCCGCCGCAGCAGCGGCTGGAACACGCCGGTGCCGAGGGCGACCTTGGCCGCCTTGACGGTGCCGTGCGGGGTGAGCAGCTCCATGCCCGTCCCGACGTCCTTCATGTTCCTGACCGGCGTGCGCTCGTAGATGCGCACGCCCAGGGAGAGGCAGGCCTGCCGGAGCCCCCATGCCAGCCGGGCGGGATCGACCATGGCGCAGCCGTCGCGTTCCCAGTGTCCACCGATGTAGGTGGGCGAGTTCACCTCCGCCCGGACCTGGTCCTGGTCGAGGGCGTCGAAACGGACTCCCAGCTCGCGGGCGACCTGCACGCTCTCGTGCATCTCCGCGAGCTGCCAGGGCTCGGTGGCCACGTGCAGCTCGCCGGTGCGTTCGTAGCCGCAGTCGATGTCGTAGCGGGCGACGGTCTCGCCGATCTCGTCGAGGTTGGCGCCACCCAGCCGTTCGAGTGTGGCGATCTCCTCGGGCCAGCGCTCCAGCCCGTTGGCGATCCCGTGGGTGAGCGTCGCCATCGCGAAGCCGCCGTTGCGGCCGGATGCCGCCCAGCCGATCCTGCGTCCCTCAAGCAGGACCACGTCGAGCGACGGGTCTCGTTCCTTGGCCATCAGGGCGGTCCACAGCCCCGAGAAGCCTCCGCCGACCACCGCCAGATCGGCGGTCGTGTTTCCGAAGAGCCGCGGTCGCGGCTCGGGTTTCGCCGGACTGTCGAGCCAGTACGGCTTGCGCTCCGCATCAGCAAGAGCCTTCAGCGGATCCACAAATCTCACTTCCCTACGGTGAGTCAAATTATTTTTGTGTGTGTATCGCGTGGTCATGAGGACCACACGCGGGTTCCCCCCGCCTGAATCCGATCTCGCCTCCCTGTTCTCTGCCGAGGATCTGGATACACCGAAGCCCCGCGCCACCCGGTGATGGCACGGGGCTTGACGGCAGCTAGGTGCGGCGGCGCGAGAGCACCGTGTTGAACACGGCGATCGCGACACCTACCGCGAATATAAGCGTTCCCAGGATGTTGACCTGCGGCGGCACCCCGATACGGGTGGCGCCCCAGATCCACAGCGGGAAGGTCTGGGTGGAACCGCTGGTGAACTGGGTGATCACGAAGTCGTCGATGGAGAGCGCGAAGGCCAGCAGCGCGCCCGCGACGACGCCGGGCAGGATCATCGGGAACGTCACCCGCCAGAACGTCACCCACGTGGACGCGCCCAGGTCCCGGGCCGCCTCCTCGATCGAGGGGTCCAGCCCGATCACCCGGGCCCGCACGGTGATGGCGACGAAGGACAGCGAGAACAGCACGTGCGCGATCACCACGGTCGCGAACCCGGTCTGCACGCCGCTGCTGATGAACAGCGACAGCAGCGAGGCGCCCATGACCAGCTCCGGCGAGGCGATCGCGGCGAACATCACCAGGTTGGTCGCGCCCTGGCCGCGGAACCGGTAGCGGCCCAGGGCCAGGCCCATGAGCGTGCCGAGCAGCGTCGTGATCACCGTGGCGAGCACCGCGATCTGGATGGAGTTGAGCACCGCCTCGGTCAGGTCGGGGTAGTCGCCCAGCCGGCCCCACCACTTGAGGGTGAAGCCCTGCCAGGTCACGTTCGACTTGCTCTGGGTGTCGTTGAAGCCGAAGGCGACCATGACCGCGATCGGCAGGAACAGCCAGACGAGGATCAGCCAGACGTAGCCCTTGAGCAGCCGGTCACCGAGCCGGGACCTGCCCCGCACCCGCTTGGCGGGCCCGGTCGCCCGCTGTGTCGTCACCGTGCTCATCGGGCCGCCGCCTCCAGCACGTTCTCGGTGCCGAGCGCCCTGGCGTAGGCGAAGATGCCGACCAGCATCGCCGCCATCAGCGTGAACGACAGCGCGGCGGCGGTCGGGTAGTCGTTGTTGACGAGATACTCGGTCTGGATGATGTTGCCGATCATCGTGTTCTCCGGGCCGCCGAGGATGCCGGCGTTGACGTAGTCCGCCGTCATCGGGACGAACGTCATCAGCACCCCGGCGAACACGCCCGGCAGCGAGAGCGGCAGCACGACCTTGGTGAACGCCTCGCGCCTGGCCGCGTACAGGTCCTGGGCGGCCTCGACCACCCGGGGGTCCACCCGCTCCAGGGCCACGTAGATCGGCAGGATCATGAACGGCAGGTAGTTGTAGACCAGGCCGCCGATCACCGCCACCGTCGTCTGCAGCACGTGGAAGTCACCGGGCACCAGGCCCATCGACTTCAGCGGGGACAGCAGCATGCCGTCGTCGGCCAGCAGGAACTTCCACGACACCGTGCGCAGCACGAACGAGACG
This sequence comes from Streptosporangium canum, assembly GCF_900113865.1. Lineage (GTDB taxonomy): Bacteria > Actinomycetota > Actinomycetes > Streptosporangiales > Streptosporangiaceae > Streptosporangium > Streptosporangium canum. Next base: position 61,873 of record NZ_FOQY01000003.1, read on the forward strand.
AAGAACGGCAGCAGCACCAGCAGCAGGTAGGTGGACTTGCGGGGGCCGCCCTTGAAGGCGATCCAGTAGGCCATCGGATAGGCCAGCGCGACGGAGACGACCGTCGCGACCAGGCCGTAGCCGGCCGACCGCAGGAACTGCGTCCGGTACTGGACCAGGGCGTCGCCGTACACCGAGAAGTTGAACGTCTGGACGAACCCGTTCACCACGTCGCCCTCCTGGGTGGAGACCGAGGCCATGAAGACCATCGGCACCACCAGGAAGATCGCCAGCCAGAGACCGCCCGGCAGGATGAGCAGGTAGGGGGCGAGGCGTCTCATCTCCGGTCAGCCCTGGGTGACGGGTTGGAAGATGGACTCGAAGACCTTCTCCTCGGCCGTGGTCAGCGTCTGGTAGGAGCGCAGCTTGGCCATGTCGGTCTCGGAGGGGAAGATCAGCGGGCTCTTGGCGATCTGCTCCAGCGAGGCCTTGTCGTCGCCCTTGGCCTTGGCGGCGTCGGCGAGGATCAGATCCTTGGTGGCGGGCACCGGGGTGATGTAGTTGATGTACTCGACCAGCATGGTGGCGATCTTGGGCTGGTAGACGTAGTCCATCAGCATCAGGGCGTCCAGCGGGTTCTGCGCGGTCTTGGGGATGCACATGTTGTCGGTCCAGATCGTGCCGCCCTCCTCGGGCACCACGAACTTGAGGTCCTTGCCCTCGGCGACCTGCTGGAAGATGTCACCCGACCAGGCCATCGTGATCCACACGTCGCCCCGGACGAGGGCGTCGACGTAGTCGTTCTCGTAGTACTTGCGCACGAGCCCCGCGTCGCGCTGCTCCTTGAGCTTCTCCCCGGCCTTCCGCCAGTCGGCCTCGGTCGACTTGTCGGGGTCGATGCCCAGGGAGAACAGGCCGAAGTTGGCCACCTCCTGGGTGTCGAGCATCATGCCGACCTTGCCCTTGTACTTGGGGTTCCAGAGGTCCTGGATGCTCGTGACCCCGTCCACGTACTTGGGGTTGTAGGCGATGCCGGTCAGGCCGACGGTCCACGGGATCGTGTGGGTGTTGTTCGGGTCCCAGGTCGGGTTCTTGACCTTCTGGGCCGCGTTGGCCGCGAAGTTCGGCAGCTTGGAGTGGTCCAGCGGGACCAGGTAGCCCAGGGCGATGGCCTTGCTGAGCTGGAGGCCGTTCGTCAGGACCATCAGGTCGTAGCCGATGTCGTTGTCGGCGGCGAGCAGCGGCTGCATCTTGCCGAAGAACGTGGTGTTGTCCTGGATGGCCTCCTGGTAGGTCACCTTGATGCCGGTGTCGGCGGTGAACATCTCCAGGGAGGGATACCTCTTGCCGTCCTTGTCGATGTAGAGGGGCCAGTTGGCGAAGCGCAGGAGGTCGTTCTTCTTCTGGGAGGCCCAGAAGTCGGCGACGGCGTCCACCTTGGGCGGCTCCACCTTCTTGCCCTGGACGCCGCAGCCGGCGAGGGCCAGGCCCGCCGCGGACAGGCCGGCCAGGCGGAAGGCGTCACGACGGGTGATCGAGCGGCTCTGCGTCATACCCCGCAGGAAGGCCGGGTCATGTGAGTGGTGCATGGCGGTAGTCAACTTCCGATCGCGTACGAGTGGCGCGGCTGCCACGACAACCAGACGGCGTCACCGCGTTCTGCCGTACTCGTGCTGTCAAGCGCGTTCTGCTGGAACACGGTGACCTCGGCACCGTCTGCCAGGCTCACCGCGTAACTGTTGTAAAGGCCCAAGTAGACCACTTCGGACACGATGCCCGGCACGACGCTGAGGTCACCCGCCGGCTCCTCGGTGGAAATGGTGATCTTCTCGGGGCGCACGGTGACCGCGAGCGGGTCCGCGACCCGGAAACCGTCCCCCGCCACCAGGACCCGGCCCTCCTGCCCCAGCTTCAGTACGGCGGAGCCGGAGACGATCCGGTCCACGGTGCCGCTGAGGAGGTTGGAGGTGCCGATGAAGCCCGCCACGAACGCGGTGGACGGGCTCTCGTAGATCTCGCGGGGCGAGGCGAGCTGCTCGACCAGGCCGTCGTTCATGACGGCGATGCGGTCGCTCATGGTGAGCGCCTCGCTCTGGTCGTGCGTGACGTAGACGAACGTGATGCCGACCTCGCGCTGGATCCGCTTGAGCTCGATCTGCATGGCCTGGCGGAGCTTGAGGTCCAGGGCGCCGAGGGGCTCGTCCAGCAGGAGCGCGCGGGGCTTGTTGACGAGGGCGCGGGCCAGGGCCACCCGCTGCTGCTGGCCGCCGGACATCTCCCGGGGGCGGCGCTTCTCGCGGCCGGTGAGGGCCACGATCTCCAGCATCTCGCCGACGCGCCGCCTGATCTCGGCCTCGCCGATCTTCTTGCGCCTGAGACCGAAGGCGACGTTCTCCCAGACGTTCATGTGCGGGAACAGCGCGTAGGACTGGAAGACCATGTTCACGTCGCGCTTGTTGGGAGGGACGTCGGTGACGTCCTGGCCGTGCAGTCGCACCGTGCCGCGCGACGGATCCTCGAACCCGGCGATCATGCGCATCGTGGTGGTCTTGCCGCACCCGGAGGGCCCGAGGAGCGAGAAGAACTCGCCCTCTGTGATCGTCAGAGTCACTCCCTTTACCGCCTGGACGACTTCTCCGTGGGCGAGGTACTCCTTGACGACTCCGTCGAGTTCGATGGCGGGCACCTGGGCGGAGGTGGAGGCGGCGGCTGCCGCCTCCGTACCCGCCTGGATATCGGTCATACCAGGCTTATCCCTCTGTTCGCGGCTATTCGCCGATGTAGTGCATTACATGCTTAACGCGGAGATAATCATGCAACCCGAAAACGGAAAGATCCTTGCCGTATCCGGAGTGCTTGAAGCCACCGTGCGGCATCTCGGAGACAAACGGGATATGCGTGTTGACCCATACGACGCCAAAGTCGAGACGCTTCGACATCCGCATGGCCCGGCCGTGGTCGGAGGTCCACACCGAGCTCGACAGGCCGTACCTGACGCCGTTGGCCTTGGCCACCGCGTCGGCCTCGTCGGAGAAGGTCTGGACGGTGATGACGGGCCCGAAGACCTCGTTCTGCACCATCTCGTCGTCCTGCTGGAGGCCGTCGACGATGGTGGGAGCGAAGAAGTAGCCCTTGTCGCCGACCTGGTGGCCGCCGGTCAGGACCTTGGCGTGGCCGGGGACCCGGTCGAAGAAGGCCGCGACGCGGGCGAGCTGGCCGGCGTTGTTGAGCGGGCCGTACAGGGCGTCCTCGTTGGACAGGTCGCCGGTCACGGTGCCCGCGGCCGCCTCGGTGAGCGCGGCCACGAACTCGTCGTGGACGTCCTCGTGGACCAGCACGCGGCAGGCCGCGGTGCAGTCCTGGCCACCGTTGTAGAGACCGGCCGTGGCGATGGCCTCGGCGGCGGCCTTGAGGTCCTTGACGTCGTCGAAGACGACGACGGGGGCCTTGCCGCCCAGCTCCAGGTGGACCCGCTTGAGGTCCTCGGCCGCGGACTTGGCCACGGCCATACCCGCGCCGACCGAACCGGTGATCGCGACCATCTGCGCGGTCGGGTGGCCGACGACGAGGGCGCCGGTCTCGCGGTCGCCGACGACGACGTTGAAGACGCCCTTCGGCAGGATCTCCCCGAGGATCTCGGCCAGCTTGACCGTGGAGACCGGGGTGGTGTCGGAGGGCTTGAGCACGATGGTGTTGCCCGCGGCGAGCGCGGGGGCGATCTTCCAGACCGCCATCATCATCGGGTAGTTCCAGGGCGTGACCTGGCCCACGACGCCGATCGGCTCGTGCCGGATGACGGAGGTGTGGTCGGCGAGGAACTCGCCCGACGTCGGGCCCTCCAGGGTGCGCGCGGCGCCCGCGAAGAAGCGGAAGTGGTCGGCGGCCACCGGAGTCTCGTCCTCGGCCATGCGGGCACGCGGCTTGCCGGTGTTGAGGCACTCGGCCTCGTTCAGCTCCTCGGCGCGGGCGTCGACGGCGTCGGCCACCTTGAGCAGCAGGTTGGCCCGCTCGCCCGGAGTGAGCTGACTCCACGACTCGAAGGCGGCGGCCGCGGCGGCGTAGGCTTCGTCGACGTCCTCCGGGCCGGAGATCGGCGCCTGAAGGTAGGCCTCTCCGGTACAGGGGTCGATGACATCGGAGAATCGGCCGCTCTTGGCGTCCACGAACTCACCATTGATGTAGTTGCGCAGACGGGTGGGCTCATGGTTCTCAACCGGGGTGGTCAACGTTGACCTCCTTGCACAGTGGGGCCGAGTTGTCGCGACTCTTACAGAGTAGGTGCCTCGCGACAAGGGATTTCGTTGTGAAGATACCAAATTGCTACGAATTCGCTTGACAGAGACCCGAGAACTGACACCATGTCGCATCGGAGCCGCAACATGACGGCAACAGCCCCGCAACACGACGCCAGGGAGCGCGGATGACGACGCCGCCCAAGGTACGCCGCGAAAACGACGCCAGGCCAGGCCCCGTCGTCCTCGACGAGATCTCCAAGCAGATCGTCGAACAGTTGCAGGGCGACGGGCGCAAACCGTACGCCGCCATCGGGAAGGCCGTGGGCCTGTCCGAGGCCGCGGTCCGCCAGCGGGTCCAGCGCCTGCTCGACGCGGGAGTCATGCAGATCGTCGCGGTCACCGACCCGCTGACCCTGGGCTTCCCCCGCCAGGCCATGATCGGCATCAAGTGCGAGGGCGACCTGGAGGTCGTGGCCGACGAGCTGTCGGCCATCGCGGAGATCGACTATGTCGTCCTGACCGCCGGATCCCTCGACATCATGGTCGAGGTCGTCTGCGAGAGCGACCAGCACCTCCTGGAGATCCTCGGCAAGATCCGCGCCATCCCCACCGTGCGCGCGACGGAGACCTTCGTCTACCTCAAGCTCCACAAGCAGACCTACTCCTGGGGCACCCGCTAGCCCCGCGCGACGGCGGTCACGACGGCCTCGGCCCCTCCCCGCGGCCAGGGGCGCGGCCGCCCGGCGTCACCGGCCGAGGTGCGCCTCCAGGACGCCGGCGAGGTCGGTGAGGAACTCGTCCACCTCGCCGACGGCGTAGCCGGGCTTGAGGATCACCGTGGCGAACCTGGCGGCGCGCACGTCGCCGGGGGTGACGGGCTGGTCGGTGGTGCCGCGCAGGGTGGCGACGACCCGGTCGAGGAAGGCGTCCACCTGGTCCTCGTTGTAGCCCATGCCCAGCCGTCCGGCCCGGAAGGCGGCCCGCTCGACCATGGCCGCGTGCTCCTCGAACGCCGCGAGCGTCTCCTCGGACTCCGTGTACTCCGCGTATTCCTCAGCCGCGGGCGGGAGGTCACCGGCCTCCTCAGCCGCGGGCTGGAGGTCACCGGCCCGCGCCCCCTCACCTGTGGGCCGAGGATCGGCTACGGACGGGGAGCCATCGGCAGGCCCATAGGACTCATCCGCCCACCCGTTCTCACCAGCGGACACACGAGGCTCATCGCCCCATCCGCTCCCCCCTGCGGGCGCATGAGGCTCAGCACTCCACCCGCTCTCCCCGGCGGACACACGGGGCTCACCAGCCCTGACGCCCCCTCCGGCGGACGCATGGGGCTCTGCGGACCCCGCACCCTCCTCGGCGGGCGCGGGCGGTCGCTCTCGCCTCGGCCGCGGGCGAGGCGGCACCCGTCTGTGGCTCTCGGCCGGCCGGGTCTCGACCGCCACGATGAAGGCCTCCAGCGCGAAGTCCACGGCCATCTCGTGGTAGCCGCCGAGTTTCGTACGGAACCGGGCGTCGCGGATCTCGTCAGCGGTGATCGGCTCCCCCTCCAGGGAACCCCGGCCGAGGGTGCCCTCGATCCGACGGATCAGGGCATCGACCTGGTCGGGGTCATATCCGGCACGCACTCCCAGCACCCGTGGAAAACGATTCAACCCCGGATCCCTTCTCGTCCCGTTTTCAGTGTCCCCATTCTGATCGGACACGGCCGGTAAAGCGAGTGATCGCGATAGGGTGACGACCTATGCGGCTTTCCCAGGTGTCTTTCCGATACTCACGCCGCGGCCCCTGGATCCTGCGGGACGTCGAGCTCATGCTCCGTCCGGGTTCCGTCATCGAGGTCACCGGCCGCAACGGCGCGGGCAAGTCCACCCTGCTGCGCCTGCTCGCCGGGATCATCCCCCCGTCCCGGGGCACGGTCACCGACCGGCCCCGCGTCGTCGGCTACGCCCCCGATGTCTTCCCCGTGGACCAGCCGTTCACCGTCACCGACTACCTGACCCACATGACCAGGGTCCGGCGCGCCTCCCCCACCGCAGCCGACGAGCTGGCCGTACGGCTGAACGCCACCCACCTGATGGACCAGCCGGTCGGCGACCTGTCCAAGGGCAGCGCCCAGAAGGTCGGGCTGATCCAGTCGCTGCTGGCCCCACCCGGCCTGCTGATCCTGGACGAGCCCTTCGCCGGGCTGGACGAGCAGACCCGCATCGAGCTCCCCGTCATCATCGGCGAGATCGCCGCGGGCGGCGGGACGGTCGTGGTCAGCGACCACCAGAACCAGCTCCAGAACTTCCCCGGAGCCGACCACTGGCTGGTCGCCGCCGGCGCGGTCACCGCCCAGACCGGCGAGCGTCCGCGACAGGCGGTCATCGAGGTGCTCGTGGACGCCGCCGAGGCCGACGAGGTCGAACAGAAACTCCGCGCCGACGGCTACACCACCAGGCGGGCCTCGTGACGGCCGGAGGCACTCCCCCGGACACCCGCGGCTCCGGCTCCGGCTCCGGCTCCGGCTCCGAGAAGCCTCCCACCTGGGTGCACCGGCACCCGGCCGGAGCGCGCCGATGATCTCCCCGCGGCGCACCGGCACGCGGCACATGCCCGGGAGGGGCCGATGACCGCCCTCGTCCGCTTCAAGCTGGCCGCCTACGCCCGGTCGCACCGGCTTTTCCAGCCGCTGATCGGGCTGTTCGCGATGCTGGCCGTCTTCTACTCCTCGGCGGTCCCGCCGGGCAGCGAGCTGTCCTCCTATGCCGACTCGGCCGGGCTGCTCGTCGTCGTCTTCGCCTGGGCCGCCCGGGGACTGCTCGACACCGAGCCGGCGACGCAGCGGCTGATCTCTATGACGGCGGCCGGCAGGCCCGGCCGGGAGGTCTGCGCCGGGCTGCTCGCCGCGCTCGCCGTCAACCTCGGGATGGCGACGATCGCGATCGTGCTGCCGCTGGGCATCGGCTTCGCCGCCGTGCCGTCCCCCGGCGACCTGGCACAGGGCATCGCGCTGCACCTGCTCGGTCTGATCGCCGGGACGGCGCTGGGCACGCTGACCAGCAGGCCGATCCTGCCCTCCCCCGCCGTCTCGATGCTGGTCCTGTTCGGCGGCTACCTGGCCCTGCTGCTGATCAGCCTCACCCCGGTGGGCCGTTTCACGGTGCCGATCATGCCGTGGATGCGCGCGGCGAACGACGGCGCGCTCGGCGAGGCCCTGCCCACGCTCGCCGCCGCGACGCTCTTCTGGAGCGTCGCCGGAGTGGCCGCCTACGTACGGCTGCGCCGTACCCGCCCCTGAACGGCCGGGCATCGGCCGAGCCGGTGCCCGGGGGCCGTCCGTCCGGGACGGCCTGAGGCCCCGCCGCCCGCTTCCGAGAACTTCGACGAGGGAACGGCCGGCCCCGGCGTGTCCCCGGACCTCGCATGATCAATATGTCTCCGCACCGATGGTCAGCGGCGAGACGTGACGATTTAATACCTTTGATTCTGGTGCATCAAAAGCGGCATGTGGGGGTGGGGGCTGACCATGACGGCGGGGCTTGATTCGATCGGTTTCGGTGTGCTGGGCGTTCCGCTGCCGCCGGACACCACCGAGCTTGAGCGGCAGGCCGGCGTGCTGGAGTCGGCGGCGGGCTCGCGGAGATCGCTCGGTGACGACGGCGCCCGCGCCCACCGGCTCGGCGCGGGGAACGCCGGCATCGCCAATGACGCGCTGGACGAGCACGTGACGGGAAAAGCCGGCCTGCTGTCACGGACCACCGCTCAGACGCAGCACGTCTCGGTGGCGGCGAGCGTTTCACAGATCGCGACGACCGTGGTCAAGTGGGCCGGAGGACTGCTCGCCGGACTGGCCGGACTCGCCGGGCTCGCCGCTCTCACCCCGCAGGGACGGGCGATGCTGGTGCTGCGGCTGCGGCCGTTCGCTCACCGGGTGCAGGGGTGGATCCGGGCCGCCATGCAGTCCGTCGGCCGGCTCTTCACCCGCCTGGCGGACCTGGTGCGCGGAACGACGGCCAGGCAGCGGATCGGCCAGCAGCTGACAGCGGAACAACGACTGATGTCCGCACAGTGGCAGCGCACCGTGGCGGAGCGCACCAGGGCCATACAGACCAAGGCCGTACGCGCCAGGATCTCGACGAACCAGGCCACTGCGAGCATGGGTAGGGCCGAAGGCCAGCTGAACAGCGCCGAATCGTCTCTGCGCAATGCCAGGAACACCGTCAACGCCAGGGCCGACGCCGCATACGCTCGCGGGGAGATCGACGCCGCCACCCGGGCACGGCTCCAGGCAGGCCGCGAGGGATGGGCCAACCACCCTTGGCTGGATGACCTGGACAGGATGCACCTCTCCCAGCAGGCGTCGCGGTTGGCGCAGGTCGAAGCACGGCTCGGCAGGCACCCGGCCACGCATCTGACCGACGCGCAACGCCATGTGAACGAGGGGCTCGACATCGCCAGGCGGACCGGAGTGGATGCGTCCGATCTCCACAATCTGCAGCGTGAGGTGGCAGACCTGGCCTTCCGCCGTTCCGAACTGGTCGACAGGGCGTGGACCACCCGTATGGACATCAACGGCCCCTTCAAGATCCAGGACGTGTACCCGGTCTGACGGCCATCCGTCGGGAAACGCTCGCCGGCGCCTTGGCCGGCGCGTCCTTCTCCGCACGGGTCAGGCCATCGGCGTGTCCCCGGACCTCGCATGATCAATATGTCGCCATACCGATGGTCGGCGGATAGATATGGCGATTTAATACCTTTGATTCTGGTGCGTCGAAAGTGGCATGTGAGGCTGGAGTGATGACGTGACCGCGACACCCGAAGGTGGCGAGCTCACCGGCACCGGAGAGGCCGCCGGGGGATTGGTGGGCGCCGTCGTGAGCGAGGACGGCCTGCTGGCCAGGCTGCGGCTGGACGCGCGGGCGATGCGTTTCGGGTCCCAGGACCTGGCGGACCATATCGTCTCCGCCGTACGGGCGGCGCAGCAGGATCGGCTGGAGCGGATGGACGAGCCCACCGCGTCCCCCGAGGAGGGCGTCCTCCCGGAGGAGTTCATGCGCCGCCTGGACGACATGGAGGCTCAGGCCGCCCACGATTTCGCCCGATTGACGGCGAGCCTCGACGAGACGCTTCGCCGCCTGGAGGAAAGGTGATATGTCGTGACAAACGATGAGATCGCGTGGGATGTGGATGGTCGGCAGGCATCCGGCCAGAGATTCCGTACGTTGACAGACGAGCAACAGCAGTCCCATCAGAGCCTCCGAGCACAGATGGGCGACGGAAATCCGCTGCCCTATCCGGAGTTCGCCGGCCCCTATCAGGAATTCATCGGCGCGCTGTGCGGTGGCTCCGAGGAGTTGACCGCTGAGTGGGGCGGGGTCGGAGACGGCCAGGCCCTGATGGCGGCCCGGAACGCGCAGGCTGAGGCGGCGAACAGGGGCGAGGGCTGACCATGACGGCTGGACTTGATTCGATCGGTTTCGATGTGCTGGGCGTTCCGCGGCCGCCGGACACCACCGAGCTTGAACGGCAGGCCGGCGCGCTGGAGTCGGCGGCGGGCTCGCGGAGATCGCTCGGCGACGACGGCGCCCGCGCGCACCGGCTCGGCGCGGGGAACGCCGGCATCGCCAATGACGCGCTCGACGAGCACGTGGCGGGAAAAGCCGGCCTGCTGTCACGGACCACCGCTCAGACGCAGCACGTCTCGGTGGCCGCGAGCGTTTCACAGATCGCGACGACGGTGGTCAAGTGGGCCGGAGGACTGCTCGCCGGACTGGCCGGGCTGGCCGGGCTCGCCGCTCTCACTCCGCAGGGACGGGCGATGCTCGCACTGCGGCTGCGGCCGTTCGCTCACCGGGTGCAGGGCTGGATCCGGGCCGCCATGCAGTCCGTCGGCCGACTCTTCACCCGCCTGGCGGACCTGGTGCGCGGAACGACGGCCAAGCAGCGGGTCGGCCAGCAGCTGACGGCGGAACAGCGGCTGATGTCGACACAGTGGCAGCGCACCGTGGCAGAGCGCGCCAAGGCCGCGGAGCGCGCCAAGATCATAGAGACCAGGACCGTAAAAGCCAAGATCTCGGCAGGCCGGGCCACGGAGAGCATAGATCGGGCCGGAAAGCGGCTGCGCAGCGCCGAATCGGATATACGCAACGCCAGGACATCCGTCAAAACCAACGTTGACGCCGCATACGCCCGCGGGGAGATCCACCCCGGTCACATGGCATACCTCAAGTCAAGCTCCAAGCCCTTGGCCAACAACTTTTATCTGGATGAAATGACCAGTATCCGCCTCTACGAGCAGGCGACGCAGTTGAAGGGGGTCGAAGCACAGCTCGGCAGGCACACGGCCACGCATCTGGACGACGCGCAACGCCATGTGGACGAGGGGCTCGCCATCGCCAGAACGCACAGGATGGATGCGCCCGACCTCTACAGACTGCAGGACGAGGTGGCAGAACTCGCTCTCCGCCGTTCCGAACTGGCCGACCGGGCAAGGACAGCCCGTACGGAGATCATCAGCGGCTTCAGATCCCCGTAGATGCATCCCTGACGGCCATCCGTCGGGAAAAGCTCGCCGCCGCCCTGGCCGGTCGCCGCGCCACCCGCCGCCCTGGCCGGCATGTCCTTCTCCGCACCGGTCCGGCCATCGGCACAGCGACCGTCGTCGAAGCCGGCCAGGGCGGTCCGGTCAAACCTGGTTGCGGTCCTACCGCAGGTGACCTAGGTTGCTGCCAACGCGTCGACGGAGCCGAGTAGTCCGGGAACAGCGCGGGTCAGACAGGCACCGGTAGCTGCGAAGGTGGTCTCGCGCCCCCGGTCGAAGACACTCCCGAGCGCGGGGAGGAACGGCCCGCCGCATGCCGACCGGGTCCAATGCCCCGCCGGCCGGCCGCAGCACCAGAACACCTCTAACGAGGCGCGGCCACCTCCCAGAGAGCGCTCACCGGCATCGCGCGCATACGCTCCCCGAACGGGAGCGTATGTGTCCCGGTGTAAAGGACCACCCCCACCGCGAAGTCGTCACCGAGACGGTCGGCGAGATGTCGTAGCCCTCGGAAATCATCCGGTCGTACCGTCGACGATGCCTTCACCTCGACGCCGACCACCCGACCCTGGCGGTTCTCCAGAACGGCGTCGACCTCGACCTTGTCCTTTGTGCGGTAGTGGAACAGTTCCACGCGTTCGTCGGACCAGGTGAGCTGGCGAGCCAGTTCCATGAGGACGAAGCCCTCCAGGAGCGGGCCGAAGGCGCCGTCGGGACGGAGCAGACTCCTGGAGTCCGCGCCTAGAAGGTTCGCCGCGATTCCCGAATCGACGAAGGCGACCTTGGGCGTTCCGACCGCGCGGCTACTGAGGTTACGTGACCAAGCGGGGATCCGCTTGATCAGGAACACCTCTTCCAGAAGGCTCAGGTAACGATGCACCGTGCTCGCAGAAAGCCCGATCCCATTGCCCAGGGACGCGGCAACCAGCAACTGGCCCGACCGGGCAGCCAGCAGCCGGATCAGAGCCCGCATCTCCGCTGTCCGCTCGATCTCCGCCAACTGGCTCACGTCACGTGCGATGAGATCCGCGACATACGAGTCAAGAAATCGCTCCCTTCTGCGGACGTTGGTCCGCGCGACCGCCTCGGGAAACCCACCTCGGACGATCCGCTCCGCATACTCGGCGCGGCTGACCGCCGACGTGTGGTGGAGGTTCTCGCCTTCGGCGAAGATCGCGTCCATGAACCCATCGGCCGCGCCGTCGATCTCGCCCTGCGAGAACGGCCACAGCTCGATGGTCTCCATCCGGCCGGGCAGCGCATCCGGAAGGACTCGGAGCCCGAGTATCCGGGCCGAACCGGTCAGAAGGTAGCGACCCGGTCTCGGATCGGAGTCCACCTGCTCCTTGATGGCGAGAAGCAGTTCGGGGGCGCGCTGGATCTCGTCGATCACCATGAGTTCGGGGAACGCCACGAAGCCGGCGGGATCCGCGATCGCGGCCTGGCGGGCTGCCGGAGCGTCGAGATTACGCCACTCCCCCGCACGTCCCTTGGCCAGAAGCCGGACCAGGGTGCTCTTGCCACACTGGCGGGCTCCCGTGACGAGAGTCACGCGTGTGTCGGATAGAGCCTCTTCCACGGCTGTTTCGGCGCGCCGCGGCAGAACCTTGCCGAGAGGAGTCTGTGCGCTGCTGACCATTGGTTCAGGATGGCACAGTCGGTAGTCGACTGACAGAATGGTCGCCGGGTTGCTGACAGATTAGTCGCTGTGCTGCTGACGTTTAGGTCGCGTGATGCAACCTCAGCGGGGCGATACCCCGTTCCCGACTGACGCCGTAGAGGTTCTTCGCCCGCCGTACGGCCTCCGTACGGCGGGCGGGAGGGCTACTCGGCGGCGGCGAGCTGGCCGCAGGCGCCGTCGATCTCGCGGCCCCGGGTGTCGCGGACGGTCACCGGGACGCCGTGGAACTCCAGACGGCGGACGAAGGCCCGCTCGTCCTCGGGACGGGAGGCCGTCCACTTCGAGCCGGGAGTGGGGTTGAGCGGGATCAGGTTGACGTGCACCAGCTTGTTCTTGATGAGCTTGCCGAGCAGGTCGGCCCGCCATTCCTGGTCGTTGATGTCCTTGATCAACGCGTACTCGATGGAGACCCGGCGCTTGGTCGTGGCCGCGTAGTTCCAGGCCGCGTCGAGGACCTCGGCGACCTTCCAGCGGGTGTTGATCGGCACCAGGGTGTCGCGGAGCTCGTCGTCGGGCGCGTGCAGGGAGAGCGCCAGCGTCACCGGCAGGCCCTCGGCGGCGAGCTTGCCGATCGCGGGGACCAGACCGACGGTGGAGACCGTGACGCCCCGGGCGGAGATGCCCAGGCCGTCCGGCGAGGGCTCGACCATCCGGCGCACGGCTCCGATCACGGCCTTGTAGTTGGCCAGCGGCTCGCCCATGCCCATGAAGACCACGTTGCTGACCCGTCCGGGGCCGCCGGGGACCTCCCCGGCGGCCAGGGCCCGCGCACCGGCGACGACCTGCTCGACGATCTCTGCGGTGGTCATGTTGCGGGTCAGACCGGCCTGGCCGGTGGCGCAGAACGGGCAGTTCATACCGCAGCCCGCCTGGGAGGACACGCACATGGTGGTGCGGTCGCTGTAACGCATGAGGACCGACTCGACCAGCGCGCCGTCGAACAGCCGCCACAGGGTCTTGCGGGTGGTGCCGCCGTCGGTCGTCATCTCCCGGACCGAGGTCAGCAGCTTGGGGAACAGCGCGGCGGCGAACTTCTCCCTGGCCGTGGCCGGCAGGTCCGTCATGAGCTCGGGATCGCCGTTGAGCTTCTCGAAGTAGTGCCGGGAGAGCTGGTCGGCGCGGAACGGCTTCTCACCCAGCTCGGCGACGACCGCCCGGCGCTCGGTCATGGTCAGGTCGGCCAGGTGGCGCGCGGGCTTCGCCCTGCGGGGCGCCACGAAGGTGAGCTGGCCGGGTGCGGGGGCCCCGGGCGGGCTGACAGTCGACAAGTCCAACGCCTTCTCTCGACGGTTACTCGAAGCGGTACTCGACTCTGATCTAGAGTCCGGAGGTATGGCGACAATCCGCCCCTCAGGCGAGCGGGGAGACGGCGTCGAGGTCGTGCTCACCGACATCAGCCCCTACGGGAGCCGCACCCTGGTGGTCGAACGCGACGAGACCTCCTCGGTAGCTTACCTGTGCGGGCCCGGAGGCATGGTTCACGGAGCGGTATGGCTGGCCAACCACGGCGCGGCCCCGGAGGCGATCGATCGCAGACGCCTGACCTCCGAACTGCCTCCGGCCGCGCCCCGGGCGAACACCCGGCACCCCGACGGCCGGCCTCCGCTGGGCACGCTGCGACCGCTGTGGTTCGAGGAGGGCGACGGCGTCGCCCTGTACGAGAACGACGAACTGCTCGCGGTCATTCCTGGCTGGGCGGACATGGGCAGGGGTATGCCGGGCTACTCCCGTGACGCGGTGGGCGAGTCGCCGTTCGCCTGGTCGCTGGAGGAGGCCCACGAGGGGCTGGCTCCCCGCCTGGCGAAGGCCCGCGCCTACTGGGACTGGCGGGGCGGCGACGGCGCCTGGGCCTCGTTCCAGCAGTTCATAATGGGCCACCTGGACCGGGCGGCCGGGACGGCGGGCCGGTTCTGGGACGCGGGCGGCGACCGGCTGCCCACGGTCGGCATCACCGAACGGCCGCCGGAAGGGGAGCGGGAGCACACGATCCTGTCCACGGTGGGGATGAGCTGCCAGCGGATGCCCACCGTGGAGCAGTACATCGACCGGCCGGACGCCTACGCCCGGGTGGAGCTCGCCGTCGCCACCCCCGGTGACGCGCGGGACGCGGCACGGCTGTTCCTGTGGCTGGGCCAGTACCCCTGGCATTCGGTCACCTGGCTGGGGCACGGTCACACCGCGAAGTGGTATCACCGGCCGGAGACGTTCCCGCTCGGCTCCGCCTACAGCGGCGTCATCATGCTGACCGGGCTGCCCGGCCTGCCGGACCTGTCGGGCTTCACCTTCGGCGGGGACGCCGTGCAGTGGCTCTGGCTGGTCCCGATCACCGCCGGCGAGCTGCGCCTGGTCGCGGAGAACGGCTACCGGACGCTGCTCCCCCGGCTGTCGGCCGACCGGCTCACCCGGCCGGGATGAGGCGTCAGACGAGCAGGGTGAGCAGCACCCAGACCGGGATCAGCGCGGCGACGAGGGAGTCGAGCCGGTCCATCAGACCGCCGTGGCCGGGCAGCAGGCTGCCCATGTCCTTGACGCCGAGGTCCCGCTTGATCACCGACTCGACGAGGTCGCCGAGGGTGGCGAAGACCACCACGACGGCACCGATCAGCACGCCCTTCCAGACGTCGTCCTCCAGCCGCCACGCCACCAGCCAGCCGCCCACGGCCATGCACGCCAGCGCGGACCCGGCGAAGCCCTCCCAGGTCTTCTTCGGGCTGATCAGCGGGGACATCTTGTGCTTGCCCAGGGAAATTCCTGCGAAATATCCGCCTATGTCACTCGCGACCGTGGTGGCGATGAAGACGACCACCCGGTCGGGGCCGTCGAGCGGATGCGCGAGCAGCAATGCCACAAAAGCGGCGAGCAACGAAGGGTAGACCGTGACCAGGATGGTCGCGGTCGTGTCGCGGACGTAGCCCTCGGTGCCCTGGAACATCCGCCACATCATCAGCACGAGCACCGTCATCGCGAAGACACCGACCAGCCAGGCGGGACCGCCGTAGTAGGCGCCCACCACCATGGCGGCCATCCCGGCCAGGACCGGGATCAGCGGGACGGTGATGTCCCGGGCGGCGAACGACCTGACCAGTTCGGTCACGCCGACGCCCACCGCCGCGATCACCACGGCCAGGAAGAGCTCTTCGACGAAATAGAGGGAGCCGATGGCCAGAGCTCCCAGACCGGCACCCACCGCGATCGCGACGGGAAGATTCCGGCCGGTACGGCTACCGCCCGCCGCAGATTCCAAGGGGTCCTACTCTCATGCACAAAATCCTTGTCCCGCGCGGGCCTCCCGCGCGAGACAAGGATGAGGGGGCTCAGACTTCGAGCAGCTCGGCTTCCTTGTGCTTGAGCAGCTCATCGATCTTGGCTACGTGCTTCTGGGTGAGGTCGTCGAGCTCCTTCTCCGCACGACGCACCTCGTCCTCGCCCGCCTCGCTGTCCTTGACCATCTTGTCGAGGGTCTCCTTGGCGTTGCGGCGGATGTTGCGGATGGAGACCCTGGACTGCTCCGCCTTGTTCCGGGCGACCTTGATGTACTCCTTGCGGCGCTCCTCCGACAGCTCCGGGAAGGCCACACGGATGACCTGGCCGTCGTTGCCGGGGTTGACGCCGAGGTCGGAGTTGCGGATCGCCTTCTCGATCGCGGCCATCGAGCCCTTGTCGAAGGGCTGGATGATGACCATGCGAGCCTCGGGGACGTGGAACGAGGCCAGTTGCTGAATGGGAGTGGGCGTCCCGTAGTACTCAGCGCTGATCTTGTTGAACATCGACGGGGTGACGCGGCCCGTGCGGATACCGGCGAAGTCGTCCTTCGCCACCGACACTGCCTTGTCCATCTTTTCCTCGGCTTCGAGGAGGGTATCGTCGATCACAGCGGCTCCCTGTCTTCTCGGTCACTCACCATTGTTCACGCGCTTCGCGGAACGCTCCTACGTCGCGTACCACTCCGCCCGCTACGTCAGGTTCGCTCCCTATTTCCCTGCCGGACTCACCAGCGTGCCGATCTTCTCACCGTGCACCGCCCGCAGGATGTTGCCCTCACCCATGAGGTCGAAGACCACGATGGGCAGGCCGTTGTCCATGCACAGGCTGATGGCGGTGGCATCCATGACACCGAGACCGCGGGTCAGCACCTCACCATATTCGAGGTGGTCGAACCGGACGGCGTCGGGGTTCTTCCTGGGGTCGGAGTCGTAGACGCCGTCCACCTGGGTGCCCTTGAGCAGCGCCTCGGCACCGATCTCCAGCGCGCGCTGCGCGGCGCAGGTGTCGGTGGAGAAGAACGGCGAACCGAGCCCGGCCCCGAAGATGACCACGCGCCCCTTCTCCAGGTGGCGGATGGCGCGGCGGGGCAGGAAGGGCTCCGCGACCTGCTGCATGGTGATGGCCGTCTGGACGCGGGTCTCGATGCCCCGCTTCTCCAGGAAGTCCTGAAGGGCCAGACAGTTGATCACTGTGCCGAGCATGCCCATGTAGTCGGCCCGGGCGCGGTCCATGCCGCGCTCGGACAGAGCGGCGCCACGGAACATGTTGCCCCCGCCGACCACGACCGCGACCTGCACGCCCTTGCGGACGGCCTCGGCGATCGAGTCGGCCAGGTGACCGACGACCACGGGGTCGATGCCCAGCGGCTCTCTGCCGGCGAACGCCTCGCCCGACAGCTTCAACATGACCCGCTTCCAACGGAGCGGGCCCGAATACGACGAAACCGCCGGCGTAGCGGGTTCTGAGTTCTCCGACACGGCGGCGGCCTCCTCGTTTAGTGCCCTGCTGCTGAGAGAAGCTGGGTCAAGATTAAGCCTGGCCGACCTTGAAACGGACGAAGGCCTCGACCTTGACGCCGTTCTCGTCGGCGAACTTCGCGATGGACTTCTTGTTGTCCTTCACGAAGGCCTGCTCAAGCAGGGTGAAGTCCTTGTACCAGCCGTTGATGCGACCATCGACGATCTTGCCGATGGCGGCCTCGGGCTTGCCCTCCTCGCGGGTCATCTCCTCGAAGAGCGCGCGCTCCTTCTCGATGACGTCGGCGGGGACCGCATCCGGGTTGAGGTACTTCGGAGCCATCGCGGCGGCGTGCTGCGCGATGTCCTTGGCGACCTGGGCATTGGCGGCGTCGAGCTGCACGAGCACGCCGACCGCCGGCGGAAGCTGCGGGTCGGTCTTGTGCATGTAGGAGCCGATGAAGCCGCCCTCGAGCACCGCGAAACGGCGGATCTCGATCTTCTCGCCGAGCGCGGCGTTGGCCTCGTCCAGGTGCTCCTTGACGGACTTGCCGTCGAGGACGGACTCAAGCAGAGCGGGCACGTCGGCCGGCTTGCTGTCCAGGATGTGCTCGACGACCTGGGCGGCCAGCTCCTGGAAGCGCTCGCCCTTGGCGACGAAGTCGGTCTCGCAGTTGAGCTCGAGCAGCGCGGCGGCGGAGTCGCCGTCCTGCTTCAGGGCGACCAGGCCGTTGGAGGCGGTGCGAGCCTCACGCTTGCCGACGTCCTTGGCGCCCTTGAGACGCAGGAGCTCGACGGCGCGGTCGAAGTCGCCCTCGGACTCCTCAAGAGCCTTCTTGCAGTCCATCATGCCGGCGGCGGTCAGCTCACGAAGCCGCTTGACGTCGGCCATGTTCACGGAAGCCATTGTCTTTTCCTCGCGGGGATCATCACTGATCTCAGAAGTCGGCATGAGATCAGGTGGCTGGGTGGATCGGGTGGGTGCGCTCGTCTGAGCGCACCCACCCGGAAGGGTCTTGCGGGTCGTACGGCTGGGCCGTACGGAAGGGCCTAGGCCTGCTTCTCGGTGCCCTCGGCCGGGACCTCAGCCTCGGCGTCGTTCTCGGCGACCGGAGCCTCGACCTCGGCCTCGGCGGCCGGGGCCACAGCCTCGGCGGTCTCGGCTTCGGCGGGAGCCTCGGCCTCGGCCTCGGCGGCGGGAGCCTCGGCGGCCGGAGCGGCCTCGCCACCGGCGAGGAGCTCCTGCTCCCACTCGGCGAGCGGCTCGGCGCCACCGGCGACGGCCGGCTTGTCGTCGCCGCGGTTGGCGCCGGCGCGGGCCATGAGGCCGGCGGCGACGGCGTCGGCGACGACGCGGGTCAGCAGGCCGACGGCGCGGATGGCGTCGTCGTTACCCGGGATCGGGTAGTCGACCTCGTCCGGGTCGCAGTTGGTGTCGAGGATCGCGACGACCGGGATGTTCAGCTTGCGGGCCTCGCTGATCCCGATGTGCTCCTTCTTGGTGTCGACGACCCACACCGCACTGGGAACGCGGGACATGTCGCGGATACCGCCGAGGGTGCGCTCCAGCTTCTCCTTCTCACGACGGCGCATGAGGAGCTCCTTCTTGGTGAGCCCCGACGCGGCGACGTTGTCGAAGTCGAGCTCCTCGAGCTCCTTCAGACGCTGAAGCCTCTTGTGCACGGTGGAGAAGTTGGTGAGCATGCCACCCAGCCAGCGCTGGTTGACATACGGCATGCCGACACGCGCCGCCTGCTCGGCGATGGCCTCCTGGGCCTGCTTCTTCGTGCCGATGAACATGATCGTGCCGCCGTGCGCGACGGTCTCCTTGACGAAGTCGTAGGCCCGGTCGATGAAGGCCAGCGACTTCTGCAGGTCGATGATGTAGATGCCGTTGCGCTCGGTGAAGATGAAGCGCTTCATCTTCGGGTTCCAGCGACGAGTCTGGTGACCGAAGTGAACGCCGCTCTCGAGCAGCTGTCGCATGGTGACGACGGGGGTGGACATGTGATTGTCCTCCAGGTCGGGGCGCCCGTCCGGGCGCTGTTCTCGGTTGACGCGGCAGCCTGCGGCTGTCGCCCTGATGCCCCGAACCGGCTCCAGCCGGGCTCTCACCCGGACCGAGGGAACGATTCTCGACGGGGCATGCGAAGTCGGCCTGTGAGTGACAGGCCATCGAAAAGTGTACCCGTAGCCGGGCCTCGCCCTGACCTCAGCGCGTCAAGAGCGCCTTATCGTTCCCGGCCGTTTCCGGAGGGATCCATGGTGGCCGCCATCGTTTCGGATCACTCGCGGGGGAGCCCGTGCGGCCGGCGCTCGGCACGGGGGAAGAGGCTCACCTGCGCCTCGGAGAGCCGCGCCCCGGCCGGCGCCTGGGACCGCTGCCGGACGGTCGCGCGATAGGGGGAGAGCAGCTCGTCGATCTGCTCGTTCAACCGTCCGAGCTCCTCGGCGTCGACCAGCAGGACCTGGCGGTTGAACATCGAGGCCTTCCGCCACTCGGGAGGCTCGCGGTCGTAGTTGCCCAGGGCCCGGGTCAGCTCGTCGGCCGCCTGGTCGCGCACAGCCTTGATCAGCAGATCCTTGGCCGCCCGGACCTCCGGCCGGTCATCGGGTTCGTTGCTGACGGTGAAGCCGCCCGGAGTGGACCTCCACAACCTCTCCCTGCCGTCGCCGCGCGCCGGCGCGTCCTCGGCGAAGCCGTACTTGGCGAGCATGCGCAGATGATAGCTCGCCGCGCTCGGCGTGACCCCGACGACGTCGGCGACCTCGGTCGCGGTGGCGGGCCCCTCGGACTGGAGCCGGTTCAGGATGGCGAGCCGCGCCGGATGCGCCAGCGCGCGCATCGCCGTGGGGTCGGTGAGCGGCCTGCGTGCCTCGGTCATGTGCAAACCGTACCCACTTCCGGTCTGAAGTATTGCCTTCACAACTATGAAGGATTATCTTCATAGTTGTGAAGCGTTCCCTTCAGAAAGCGGTGTGACGCACATGTTCCAGCCCCTCCCCCTGCGCAGACAGCGCGACTACCGGCTGCTGCTGTCCGCCCGCGCCGTCTCCGAGACCGGAGCCGAGGTCACCCGGCTGGCCGTGCCGCTGACCGCCGCCACCCTGCTCGGCGCCTCCCCCTCCCAGATGGGCGTGCTCACCGCCGCCGCCTCGCTGCCCTACCTGCTGATCGGGCTCCAGGCGGGCGCGGTCGCCGACCGGCTGCGACGGCACCGCCCGGTCATGATCGGCTGCGAGCTGGCCTCGGCCGGCGCGATCGCCACGATCCCCGCGGCCTGGATCGCCGGGCTGCTGACCGTGTCGTGGCTGATCGCGGTGACGTTCGTCGTCGGCACCTGCTCGGTGATCTTCCGGGCCTTCAGCTTCCCCCACATGGCCGTGGTGGTCCACGAGAGCCAGCGCCCCCAGGCCCTGGCCGGATTCCAGTCGGCCCACTCGCTCGCGGTCGTCGGCGGGCCCGGTCTCTCCGGTCTGCTGGTCCAGGCCGTCACCGCGCCCTTCGCGATGCTGATCGACGCGGTGTCCTTCCTGGTCTCGGCGCTCCTGATCCGCGGCATCAAGGCACCGGAGACCCACACGCCCGCTCCCCCGCGCGGCATATGGGCAGAGATCCGTGAGGGCCTGCGCGCCGTGGTCGTGGACCCGACGCTGCGCGCCCTCTGCGGCTCCGGGATCACGATCAACTTCTTCGGCAGCGCCTACATGGCTCTCTTCGTGATCTACGCGCTCACCGTCCTGGGCCTGCCCGCCGGGCTGGTCGGCGTGATCACCGCGTGCTTCGGCGTCGGCGGCCTGCTGGGCGCCCTCATCACCTCCCGTCTGGTCAAGCGGCTCGGCGAGAACCGGATGCTGACCTGCTCGGTGCTGCTGTTCCCGCTCGACTTCGTGGTCGCGGCCCTCGCCTCCGGACCGGTCTGGGCCAAGTTCGCCCTCATGTCCGCCAGCGCGCTCATCAGCGGCGCGGCCGTCATCTCCTTCTCCATCTGCTTCGGCGCGATCACCCTGAGGGAGGCCCCCGCGGAACTGCGCGGCCGGATCAACGCCACGATGGGCTTCGCCATGCAGGGCGTCCTCACCCTCGGCGGACTGTTCGGCGGCGTCATGGGCGAGCTGCTGGGTCTGCGCCCGGTGCTGTGGATGGGCGCGGCCGGGGTGGCGCTCATCATGATCCCGATGATCTGGCTCTCCCCGCTGCGCCGCTCCTCCGCACAGCGAACACGATGAGCCCGGCGACCAGCCAGCCCAGACCGACGAGCTTGGCGAGAGGACTGGCCAGGGCGATGATCCAGATCGCGACCAGCCCGCCGGCGACCGGCACCAGCAGGTGCCGCAGCCAGTCCCGGCTCCCTCGCCGGATCCGGAAATACCCGATCACGGAGGCGTGCAGCATCGCGAACGCCGACAGCGCGCCGATGTCCACGATCGACACCAGCACGTCGAGGCCGTTGTCCCGGCTCGCCGCCCAGACGGAGACCACCAGCGTGACCGCCCCGGCGCTGAGCAGCGCCACCTGGGGCGTCCCCGACCGGGGATCCACCGACGACAGCGCGCGGGGCAGCCCGCCGCCCCTGGCCATGCCGTACAGCAGCCGTCCGGCCGCCGCCACCGCGGCCATCGCGGCGAACGCAGGGCCCACCGCCTTGGCGATCTTCATGAGGGTGGCCAGCCAGGGTGAGACGGCCACGCCCGTCACGTCGTAGAAGGCGGTGCCCTGCGCGGCCGGGTGCGCGGCCAGTTCCGCCGGGGGCACCGGGTCCAGCACCCCGGCCAGGTAGGTCTGGACCGCGAACAGCGCACCGGCCACCCCCAGGCAGAGCAGCACCGCCCTGCCCACCTGGCGGGAGTCACCGCTCGTCTCCTCGGCGAAGGAGGCGATGGCGTCGAACCCGAGAAACGACAGGACCGCCACCGAGACGGCCCCGATCACCGCCGCCACCGTGGTCCCCCCGACCCCGGTGAACGGCGACAGCCACGGCCTGGCGGGCCCCTCCCCGACCAGCACGGCCACCGCCATGACCACGAACACGGCCAGCACCGTCACCTCGGCGAGGAGCACCACGAGGCCCACCCGGGCGGCCAGCCGTACTCCGGAGACGTTCAGCGCGGTGGTCACCGCGAAGGCCAGCGCCGTGAAGGCCCAGGCGGGAACGGCCGGGAACAGCGCGTGCAGCGCGATCCCGGAGAACAGGTACGCCACGCTGGGGATGAGCAGATAGTCGAGCATCACCAGCCAACCGGCCAGGAACCCGGCCCCGGCCCCCAGCCCCGCCGACGCGTAGGCGAACACCGACCCCGCCTCCGGCACCACCCGCGACATCTGCGCGTAGGAGATGGCGGTGAAGGCCATGGCGACCGTGGCGACGACGTAGACGAGCGCCACCGCGCCGTTGCTCTTGGCGTCGAGCACCCCGAACACGCCCACCGGAGCCAGCGGCCCGATGAACAGCAGCCCGTAGACGATCAGATCCCGAGCCGAGAGCGTACGGCGCAGGGCCCCCTGCTCCTTCACCCCGTGTTCTTCCACGTCAGTCCCCTTGTCCGAGGCTACGGGGAACCCCCGGCCACCCGGAGAGCGGGTGCTCCACCTCGCCTTCCGCCGCGAGTTCCCCCAGCGGAACGGGGCCGGCGGAGGCGGCGGACCCGGGGTGCCGCGAAGGGCGGGGACGGGGAAGATGAAGGACCTGAGCGGGAAGAGGGTGGTGTCCACAGCGCCGGATCACCTGTCCACAGAATGCCGCTCGGTGTGCTCCGGCCCGCTGGAGATCTCCCATCCTCGGGGAGGTGAACTCCCTGCGGCCCTTCGGGCTCCGAGCCTTGTCGCCCGCTCCGCTGCCCATGCTGATGGCCGTCCTGCTGACCGCCGTGCCAGGGAGCGCGGGCACCCACAGCACGATCGACCTGATCGACCGACGCACGCCCCCGGGATCCTCGCCCCACCAGCACACAGCACCCGCACCCCCAGCCCACCAGCACACAGCACCCGCACCCCCAGCCCACCAGCACACAGCACCCGCACCCTCGGCCCGCTGGGACTGGCCACTCGCCGGGCGGCCTCACGTGCTCCGTGGGTTCGCGCCCCCGGCACAGCCCTGGCTGGCCGGGCATCGGGGGATCGACCTCGCCGCTCCGCCCGGCACGGAGGTCCGCGCGGCCGGAGCCGGGACGGTGGGATACGCGGGACCGCTCGCGGAGCGGGGGGTGGTGACCGTCCTCCATGCCGACGGCCTGCGGACGACCTACCTGCCCGTCCAGCCGTCGGTACGGCATGGCCAGACGGTGGGCCGGGGCGAGGCGATCGGTGTGGTCCAGGACGTTCCCGGGCACTGCCCGGCCGCCTGCCTGCACTGGGGCCTGCTCCGCGACCGCCTGTACCTCGACCCGCTGCTTCTGCTGGGCCGGGGCCAGGTCCGGCTGCTCCCCGTCTGGCCCGCGCACCCCGGACACACCGGCCGCCGATGAGACGCAGGACCACCGGAGGCCGCTGACGGGTCCGCTCTCCGTCAGGCCCGCCCCGGGGACGGCCCCAGCCCGCCGATCATCAGCCAGGAGCCCACCGGAGGAATGCGCCCCGCCCGCCGGTGACCCGTCCAGGGGTTCGCCGAAGGGATGGATCCCGCCCTCCGATCACCGGCCGGGGATCCGCCGGAGGGCCGGAGCGAGGGGCCCCGCCTGCCGGTTACCGGTCGGGGGATCCGCCGGGGCGTAGGCGCCAGCCGCGGGGGACGCGTTCGACGTATCCGGCGGCGGCCAGGGCACCGAGACAGGACAGCACGGTGTCCAGGTCGACGCCCGCCGCCACCGCTACCGTCGCCGGGCCTGTCCCGGTCCGGGCGGGCACGGCCTCGAGAACCCTGCGGATCTCGGGACTCAACCGGTCACGCGGGAGCACCGGGCCACGTGGTTCGGGGGCCAGGTCGCCGCCCATCGCACCGACGAGCTCGATCATCTCCTCGGGGGTGGTCACGCAGACGGCTCTCCCCTGCCGGATCAACCGGTGGCACCCCGCGGAGGTCTCCGAGGTCACCGGCCCCGGCACCGCGGCCAGATGGCGGTTCAGCGAGACCGCGTGTCCCGCCGTGTTGAGCGCCCCGCTCCGCACCGCCGCCTCGATCACCACGGTGCCCCGCGACAGCGCGGCGATGAGCCGGTTGCGGATCAGGAAACGCGGCCGGGTCGGGGTGGCGCCCATCGGGCACTCGCTCACCAGCACACCCTGGGAGCGCACGGCCGCGAACAGCGAATGGTGCGCGCTGGGATAGGCGACGTCGGCGCCGCAGGCCAGCACCACGACGGTCGGCGTCTCACCCGCGAGGGCGCCGCGATGGGCCGCCCCGTCGATGCCGTAGGCGCCGCCCGAGATCACAGCCCAGCCCCGTTCGCTCAGCCCGGCTCCGAACTCCGCCGCGACATGCGTGCCGTACGGCGTGGCGGCCCGGGAGCCGACGACCGCGACGGAGCGCAGGCAGGAGAAGCGCAGGTCGGCCTCACCGTGGAGCCACAGGGCATGAGGGCGGGACTCGCCGAGGTCGTCCAGCTGGGTCGGCCACTCGGAGTCGCCGGGGACCACCAGCCGCGCCCCACGTCGCTCCCCCTCGGCCAGGTCGCGGACGGGGTCGGCCGTCTCCAGCCGGGCCGCCCAGGAGGCGAACATCCGCCCGAGCCTGGCCGTGAGCCGCTCGTGCCGCGATCCGGCCGGCTCCCGGTGCGGAGAGTCGGCGAACCACCCGGCGAGCCCCGGCTCCGGGCGTCCCTCGCGAATGCGCGCGACGGCCGCCTGCGGGCCGTGAGCGGCGACGAGCCTGCCCATCATGGCGTCGCCGGGCTCGGCCACCCGCATCAACGCGACCCGCGCGAGCCGGTCGCTCACCGTTCCTCCCCCAGCCACAGCCCGAGTGCGGCGTTGGTCTCCGCGACTCCGGGCCCGTCCTTGCCGCCGAGGTCGGCCAGCGTCCAGGCGACCCTGAGCACCCGGTCCAGCCCGCGGGCACTCAGCTGACCGCTGTCGAGGCAGCGGAGCAGGGGCGCCATCGCCTTCGGCGGCGGACGGTATTCGGCGTGGAGGGCGCGGGTGGGCATCTCCGCGTTGGACCGCCACGGCCTGTCCGCGAACCGCCTGGCGGCATGTCCGCGGGCGATGAGCACCCGTTCGGCCACCACCCGGCTCGGCTCGATGAACCGGCGGTCGGCGAGGAGCTCGCGCCGGGTCGACCGGTACAAGGTGACCTTGACGTCGATCCGGTCGAGCAGCGGGCCGGAGAGCCTGGCCAGGTAGCGGCGGCGGACCGCGGGGGTGCACCGGCACGGGTCCTCCGGGCTGGAGGGCTGCGCGCAAGGGCACTGGTTGGCGGCCAGCACCAGCATGAACCTGGCGGGGAACGTGACCGATCCCACCGCCCTGGAGACCGTCACCCGGCCCGACTCGATCGGCTGCCTGAGCGAGTCGAGAACGGTCGTCGGATATTCGGGGGCCTCGTCCAGGAACAGGACGCCTCGATGGGCGAGTGACACCGCGCCCGGGCGGATCGCCCCGCTGCCCCCGCCGATGACGGCCGCGACGGTCGCGGTGTGGTGGGGCGCCACGAACGGCGGGCGGGTCAGCAGCGGCCGGTCGACGGGCAGCACCCCGGCGACGGAGTGGATGGCGGTGACTTCGAGTGCCTCATCCCGCTCCAGGGACGGGAGCAGGGTGGGCAGCCGCTCGGCGAGCATCGTCTTGCCGGTGCCGGGCTGGCCCAGCATCCAGAAGTTGTGGCCTCCGGCGGCGCAGACCTCCAGCGCACGGCGGGCGAAGGGCTGACCGGCCACGTCGCCGAGGTCGGGGACGAGCTCGCCGGAATCGGCCGGAGCGAGCAGGCGCGCGCCGCCCGGTCCGCCGACGGACTCGGGCGCCTCGGCGGGCGGGGTGAGCTCGGCCATGGGCAGGTCGACCGGGTCGTCGCTCCGCAGCCGGCTCACCAGCTCGCCCAGCGTGCGGGCGGGGATGACGGTCACATCCGGCACGAGAGCGGCCTCGGCGGCGTTGCGCGCGGGGACCACGACGGTGTCGGCACCGGCTCCGGCCGCCGCCAGCACGGCGGGGAGCACGCCCCGCACCGGTCTCAGCGAGCCGTCGAGGCCGAGCTCGCCCAGGAAGAACGGCTCGGCGACCTTGGCTCGGGGCACGATCCCCGCCGCCGCGAGCAGGGCCACGGCGATCGCCAGGTCGAACACGCTTCCGCGTTTGGGCAGGCTGGCGGGGAACAGGCTGACGGTGATCCGCGCGTCGGGCCACCCGTAGCGGCTGTTGACCACCGCCGAGCGGACCCGGTCGCGCGCCTCGCTCAGCGCGGTGTCCAGCATGCCGATGAGGTGCAGGCCGGCCATTCCGGAGCCGACGTCGGCCTCGACGTCGACGGGGTGGCCGGTCACGCCGACCAGCGCGATGCAGCGCGTGCGTGCGACGGCCACTCACGCCACCCCCCGGGCGGGGCGGATGATCCAGGACAGTCCGGGAGGCATCTAGCACACCCCCCGCTCGTGGCGGATGACGAGGTCTCCGGCGAACCGCTCCAGGGCGATGACGTCGATGCGGACGGAGTCGAATCGCTCACGGCGCTCGGCCAGCCATCTGCCCGTGAGCCTGCGCAGGCGGGCGAGTTTCACCACGGTCACCGCCTCGAAGGCGGTCCCGTGGGTGCGGCCGGAGCGGGTCTTCACCTCCACCACGACGAGCGCCCGCCCCTCACGGGCGACCACGTCGATCTCACCGTCCGGGCATCGCCAGTTGCGATCCAGGATCTGCATGCCGTGCGCCAGCAGATAGTCGACGGCGACCTGTTCGCCATGTCTGCCGAGCTCGTCCTTCGCGGCCATGGAACCACCTCCGGTTCCCGACCTTCGCGCAGCTCACCCTGGCCTCAGAGGGCCGAACCCGATTCTGTGGACACCCGTTCAGGCACGGCCCGCCTCTGTGGAGAACACCTCAGTTCGAGAACCCCTCCTTGGGCATCTCGAGGTCGGGCTTGGCCAGCTCCTCGACGTTGA
This sequence comes from Streptosporangium canum, assembly GCF_900113865.1. Taxonomy (GTDB): domain Bacteria; phylum Actinomycetota; class Actinomycetes; order Streptosporangiales; family Streptosporangiaceae; genus Streptosporangium; species Streptosporangium canum. The sequence goes on from NZ_FOQY01000003.1 coordinate 89,041, forward strand.
CGTCCTTGAAGGTGACGACGCGGACGTTCTTCACGAACCTCGCCGGACGGTACATGTCCCAGACCCAGGCGTCCTGCATCTTCACGTCGAAGAACACGTCACCGTTCTCGGCCGTGCGGACGTCCAGGTCGACGGAGTTGGTCAGATAGAAGCGCCGCTCGGTCTCGACGACGTAGGTGAACAACCCGACGACGTCGCGGTACTCACGGTAAAGCTGCAGCTCCATCTCGGTTTCGTATTTCTCGAGATCCTCTGCGCTCATACCGATCCTCCTGATTGCACGCCTTCCCGGCCCGCCCGATCAGGCGGGACCGGCCCCCACTTCATTCTCACTCATCACCTCACCCGGCCCGGACCGCGCCACCGTCGCGAACGAGAATCGGTGGGCCGGACACGGGCCGTACATCTCGAGTGCCCTGCGATGACCCACGGTGCCATACCCCTTGTGCACGGCGAAACCGTACTCGGGATGACGCTCACCGAGCGCGGTCATCATCCTGTCGCGTGTCACCTTCGCCACGATCGAGGCCGCCGCGACGCAGGCCGCGACCTGGTCCCCCTTCCAGACGCCGAGTGACGGCACGGGCAGGCCCGGGACGGGGAACCCGTCGGTCAGCACATAGCCGGGGTCACAGGCCAACCGGGCGACGGCCCTGCGCATTCCCTCGATGTTGGATTTGTGCAGGCCGCGCGCGTCGATCTCGGCCGGGTCGATCACCACCACGCTCACCGCCCCCGCGGTCGCGGCGATCCGCTCGTAGAGCGACTCACGCCGGGCGGCGGTGAGCAGCTTGGAGTCGCTCAGACCGTCGATCCGGCGGCCGAGCACGACCGCGGCGACCACCAGCGGCCCGGCACAGGCGCCCCGGCCGGCCTCGTCGACTCCGGCCACGGGCCCCAGCCCGCGGCGCGCGAGAGCCCGCTCGTAGCCGTACAGTCCCGAATCCCGCCGGACCACGCTCGGCGTGGGGCGAAACGCAACCGTCATGGCACCACGGCAGACATAGCGACCATGAGCAGAGAGTACGCCCGATCCGGACCGTTCGGTACCGCTGTCTCACCTCAGCGGAGCTCTCCCCGTCCCGCCCCGGCGAAGATCTCCGGCTTGGTGAAGATCTCCGGCGTCGACAGGACGCCCACACGGGAGAGCGGCCAGTAGATGGCGAAGGCCCGGCCGATCACATCGTCCTCCGAGATGGTGCCCTCCCCCTCCATCTCCTCGTGGGTGCGCGAGTCGCCGGAGGCCGAGCGGTGGTCGCCCATGACCCACAACCGCCCCTCGGGCACGACCTTCTCGAACTTGTCGCCCGAGGCGAAGTCGTCGGGATGCAGGTAGGCCGTCTCGTCGAGCGGGACCCCGTTGACGGTGATCCGGTTCTGGGCGTCACAGCACTTCACGGTGTCGCCGCCGACCGCGATGACCCGCTTGATGGTGTCACCTCCCGGCCAGCCCTCGAAGACCACCACGTCGCCGCGCTCGGTCGCGCCGTGCAGTTTGTTGACGACCACGCGGTCGCCCTCCCGCAGGGTGTTCTCCATCGACTCCGACGGGATCCGGAAGGTCGGGAAGACGAATGCCTGCAGCAGCAGCGCCACCACCACTCCGGAGACGATCAGGGTGACCGTCTCGCGCAGACCGCCCTTGCCGGACGGCTTCCCCTTCCCGGCTTCCTCGGGCTTGCTCTCGGGTTCCGCGGTCATGAGGTACGGCTACCGCCTTGAGTTCCGGCGACGACGCCACAGCACCAGCGGCACGGCCCCCGCGAGACCGCCGACGAGCGGGGTGGCCTCCGCCAGGGCGGCGGCGACCTTGAGGCCGGGCTGCTGGAAGGTGTCGGGGATGGGGAGGATCTTCGCCCTGGAGAACGGCCACACGATCACGAAGGCACGGCCGATCACCTTGTCCACCGGGATCGTCCCGTTACCGGGGTCGCCCGTGTGGGAGCGGGAGTCGAGGGAGACCGAACGGTGGTCGCCCATGACCCACAGGCGGCCCTGCGGGACCTTGACCTGGAAGGGCGCATCGGACGGCTTGTCCCCCGGGTAGAGGTATGCCTTCTCGTCGAGGGGAGCCCCGTTGACGGTGACCCGGCCCTGGGCGTCGCAGCACTTCACGGTGTCGCCGGCGACGCCGATGACCCGCTTGATGTAGTCCTTCTCGCCGGGGACCACGCCGAAGGCGGTCCCGATCCAGCGGAAGAACGCGGAGACCGGGTTGGACGGCTCCTCGAACTGGACCTCGCCGTCCCAGGAGTCGACGCCGGAGAAGACCACGACGTCACCGCGCTCGATGTCACGGACCCGGTAGACGAGCTTGTTCACCAGGACCCGGTCGTTCGTCAGGAGGGTGTTCTCCATCGATTCCGACGGGATGTAGAACGCCTGGATCACGAAGGTCTTGATTATCAGCGCGAGGACCAGCGCCACGACGACCAGGACCGGGAGCTCCTTCCAGAAGGAGCCCTTCTTCTTGTCCTTGCCGTCCTTGCCCTTGCCGTCCGTGGCGGTCTTCTGAGTGTCTTCGGCGACCACGTCCACCTCGTCCTCGACAGGTCGACGCGAGGCTGCGCCGTACTCCCGGTCTTCGCTAGTCATCGTTGACGAGCCTAGATGATGGCCGACACCGTCCGGCTGCCTGCCGGGTCACCATAGCTATGCGTCTTTGCCATAGGAGGTCAAACCTCCTTGCACGCGACTGGCCCGCCCCCCGGAAACGGGTGGCGGGCCAGGACGGCACGGCACGAGAGGCTCTAGCGGGCGTCGCGCTTCTCGCGGATACGGGCGGCCTTGCCGCGCAGGTCACGCATGTAGTAGAGCTTGGCGCGGCGGACGTCGCCACGGGTCACCAGAGTGATCTTCTCGATGACCGGGCTGTGCACCGGGAAGGTGCGCTCCACGCCGACGCTGTAGCTGACCTTGCGGACGGTGAAGGTCTCGCGGGCGCCACTGCCCTGGCGACGCAGGACGAAGCCCTTGAAGACCTGGACACGGGAGCGGGTGCCCTCGATCACGCGGACGTGAACTTCGAGGGTGTCACCGGGACGGAAGTCCGGGACATCGCTGCGGAGCGTGGCCTTCTCAAGCTCGGTGATCAGCGTGTGCATGGCAGTGGTACCTCATTTACGCGAGCACCCGGAGGTCCATCCGGCCGCGATGGGCGGCGCCGTGATGGACACGCGTGCTGAATTGGACGGTGTCTTGGGAGTCAGGCCCATCTGCCCGACAGCGCGCGCCGACCAGAGGACAGTCGGCGGCAACGGTTCAGTCTGCCATATTTTCGCGACCGACCGGAAATCGACCTGTCAGAGCGGGCCGGCGGACGGGTCCGGGGGCCGGGGAACGGCGGGGACTCCCCCGCCGCGACCGTCCCGGTCAGGCGGGGAAGCCGAGCTCCGACAGGAGCTTCCGGTCGTGCTTGTCCAGCGTCTCCGGATCGAGCGCGGCCAGCAGTTCGAGACGGTTCCGCGCGGTACGGCGGAGCGCCTCGTCCCGCCGCCATCGGGCGATCTTGCCGTGGTGCCCGGAGAGCAGGATCTCCGGAACCTCGTGCCCCCGCCACTCGGGCGGCTTGGTGTAGACCGGCCCCTCCAGGAGGTTCTCCATCGCCCCCGGGGCGAACGAGTCGTCCACGGCGGAGTGGGCGTTGCCGAGCACGCCGGGCAGCAGCCGGCCGACGGCCTCCACCATCACCAGCACGGCCACCTCTCCGCCGGCGAGCACGTAGTCGCCGATGCCGACCTCGTCCACGCGCATGCGCGCGCCGTACTCGGCCATGACCCGGGAGTCGATGCCCTCGTAGCGGGCCGGGGTGAACAGCAGCCACGGCTCGGCGGCGTACTCCATGGCCAGCTTCTGGGTGAAGGGCACTCCGCTGGGGGTCGGCACGATGATCCTGGGCTGTGCGGCGGGGTCGGCGGCGAGGACGGCGTCGATCGCCTCGCCCCACGGCTCCGGCTTCATGACCATGCCGGGCCCGCCCCCGTAGGGGGTGTCGTCCACCGTGCGGTGCACGTCGCGGGCCCAGTCACGGAGCTGGTGGAGGTGGATGTCGAGGATGCCGCGCTCGCGGGCCTTGCCGATGAGGGAGACGTCGAGCGGGGCGAAGTACTCGGGGAAGATCGAGATGACGTCGACGCGCATGTCAGGCGATCTCGTCCGGGTCGAGCAGGCCGGCGGGCCCGTCCACGACGAGGATGCCCTTGTCCAGGTCGACCACGGGGACCAGCGCCTTCACGAACGGCACGTAGACCTCGGTCCCGCCCCGCCGTACGACGAGCAGGTCCTGACCGTGGTGGAGGACGTCGGAGACCTCTCCCACCCGCTCGCCGTCGGGGGTGACCACGGCGAGGCCGATGAGCTGGTGGTCGTAGAACTCGTCGGGGTCGTCGGAGGGCGGGATGTCCGCCGAGTCGATGACGAGTGTGGTGCCGCGGAGGTCCTCGGCACGGTTGCGGTCGTTGACGCCCTCGAACCTGACCAGCAGGACCCCGGAGTGCCAGCGCCGGGACTCGATGACGAGCGGACCGGCCGACGCGGGGTCGGTGGCGACGGCCGTCCCGGGGGCGAAACGCCGCTCCGGGTCGTCGGTGCGCACCTCCACGGACACGTCGCCGCGGAGTCCGTGCGGGCGGCCGATCCGGCCTATGACAAGCTGCACGCCCGCCTCCCAAAGTAGTCGTGTGTGGCAGAAAGCAAACGGGTCACCCACAGCGGTGGGTGACCCGTTCACTCGATGAATCTCGTGTCGGCTAGCGGGCCTCGTTCAGGTCGAGCAGATCGACCCGAACGTATTTGCCGTCGCCCAGGGCGTTCACGACAGTGCGCAGCGCCTTGGCCGTACGGCCACCACGGCCGATGACCTTGCCCAGGTCCTCGGGGTGGACCCGGACCTCAAGCACACGCCCGCTGCGGATGCGGCGGGCGTGAACCTGGACCTCGTCGGGATGCTCGACGATGCCCTTCACCAGGTGCTCGAGGGCCTCCTCGAGCATCTCAGGCCTCGCCTTCCGGCTTCTCCTCCGCAACCGGCGCAACCGGGGTCTCAGCGGCGGGCTCGTCGGCCTTCACGGGCTTCTTGGCCGACTTCTTCGCCGTGGTGGCGGCGGCGTCCAGGGACAGCGCCTCCTTGGCCGCGGCCTCGTAGGCGGCGTGACGGTCGGCCTTGGGCTCGGCGACCTTGAGCGGAGCCGGAGCCGGCTCGCCCTTGAACTTCTGCCAGTCACCGGTGAGCTTGAGGAGCTTCAGCACGGGCTCGGTCGGCTGCGCGCCGACACCCAGCCAGTAAGCCGCCCGCTCGGCATCGATCTCGATGCGCGAGGGGTTCTCCTTCGGGTGGTACAGGCCGATCTCTTCGATCGCCCGGCCGTCACGCTTGGTGCGGCTGTCGGCGATGACGATGCGGTACTGCGGGTTGCGGATCATGCCGAGCCGCTTGAGCTTGATCTTGACTGCCACTGGTGTGGTCTCTCCTGCATTAGAGCGTGGGCGAGCGGCGTCTCATCGAGTGGGGCACGAGGAGAGGACCGTTCATAGGGACAGGCGTGGCACGCGGGGGTGAGAGGGCACCCACGTGGTCACGATGTTCCAACATGTCATTGTGCCAGACGTACGGGAGTGCCCAGCCAAACAACCTCCATCTCGTACGGCCCGCAGAGGGCAAATCTCGGTAATCCTCGTGTGTCCGAGATGCTGGGCGGTTCGCGCTGCTGCGCTAAATGGCCGCCGTGGCAACCACCCTGAGGTCTCTGCTGTTGACCGCGACCGGCTCCGTCGCCGTTCTGGGCGCCGTGCTCGCCATGAGAGCGACCGCCGCCACAGGCGAGTTCGTCCTGGCCAGAGGCGTCGAACTGGAGATCCGCGGCATCCCCGCCCTTGGCCAGGAGGCGTTCACCGGCAGCTGGGGCCGCGCCTCCATGGGCCCCTCGGGGGGTGAGGACGGCGGCGACTGGACCGATCCCGACGGCGTGCGGGCCTTCGTCTCGCTGGCGGGCAGGCGGCTCCGGGCGAGGGTCGCCGCGCCGGTCTCGTGGGAGGCCGGCGGCCGGTTCAGGGTCAGGCAGCTCAGACTCAACCCCCGGGCCGGCCTGCCGCTGCTGGTCACGGGCACGGTGCGGACCGGCGTCAGCTGGAGGCCGTCCGGTCCGGCCGGCGCCTCGGTCGTGGCCGCCCCCGGCTCCGTGGCCGTGCTGGGCCAGCCGGTCGAGGCCGGGACGACGAGCGTCCCGGCGACGGGCGTCCAGCTCGGTTATCCCGGGGTGACGGGGGCGGTGCTGACCGTCGTCAGAACCGACGTCCGGAAGACCTCCCCGCATGCCGGGGGCGGGGGCCGGACGGCCGAGGCCGGGATGATCCTCGCGATCAGCGGGCGCATGTTCGACGCCTCGGGCGCCGTCGTCTACGACGGGCCGCTCGCCGAGGTGACTTTGGGCGAGGCCGGCATCGACTGCGCCGGGGGCGCCACGAGGCGGGGGCCGGGCCTCATCCCGTCTCCGGTGCCCGCTCCCACCCCGTCCGGGACGCCTGCCTCGGCGCCGCCCGCCACAGGCGACGGCCCGGACGGCACGCCGACGTTCGCCGAATCGCTGCTGAGCATGCCGGCCGTACCAGCCGGCTGTTCACGGCCTTCGGCGTGACCACTCCCTCCCGGGGCCCCGGGAGGGAGCCCGCGAGGCGGAGAGCGGGCGGGACTTCACAGGACGCAGGGGTGACGGAGACGGGACAGAGGTGTCGGCCACGGGACAGAGCGGGGGGCGGAACAGAGGTGACGGGGACGGAACAGAGCGGGGGTGGCGGATCCGTCCGCCACCCCCGCTCTCCATGCCCTACCTGGGCCGCACTCCCAGCAGTTCCAGAACCGCCACGGCGATGAAACCCACCATGATGGCCAGCCAGACCCACCGGGCCCGCCCGTGGAACCTGTCGTCGCTCACTTCTGCCCGGGGAACTTGAACTTCGAGGGGTCGAAGCCCGGCGGCAGCTCGAGGCCGGGCGGGAGCTGACCGGCTCCCAGGTTGCCGAGGGCGCCTCCCGGAGCGGCGGGGGCGTCGGCCGGACCGGAGGAAGCCTTGCCCAGTGCCGCCTTGCGCGGGTCACCACTGACCCGCCGCCCCTTGGCCGCCTTCTTCTGCGCGGCCTTGTTCGCCTTGCGCCCGCCGGGCATGCCGGGGATGCCCATCCCGCCGGCCATCTTCTTCATCATCTTCTGCGCGTCGAAGAAGCGGGTGACCAGGCCGTTCACCTCGGTCACCGTCACGCCGGAGCCCTTGGCGATGCGGGCCCGGCGGGAGCCGTCGATCATCTTGGGGTTCTGGCGCTCGCCCGGGGTCATCGAGCGGATGATCGCGGCGATGCGGTCCAGGTCGCGGTCGTCGACCTGGTTGATCTGCTCGCGCATCTGCCCCATGCCGGGCATCATGCCGAGCAGGTTCTTGATGGGGCCCATCTTCTGGACCATCATCATCTGCTCGAGGAAGTCCTCCAGCGTGAAGCCCTCGCCCGAGGCGAGCTTGCCCGCCATCTTGGCGGCTTCCTGCTCGTCGAAGGTCTTCTGGGCCTGCTCGATCAGGGTGAGGATGTCACCCATGTCGAGGATGCGGGAGGCCATCCGGTCCGGGTGGAAGGCGTCGAAGTCCTCGAGCTTCTCGCCGGTGGACGCGAACATGATCGGCTTGCCGGTGATGTGGCGGACCGACAGGGCCGCGCCGCCCCGGGCGTCGCCGTCGAGCTTGGTGAGCACGACGCCGTCGAAGCCGACGCCCTCCATGAAGGCCTGGGCCGTGGAGACGGCGTCCTGGCCGATCATGGCGTCGACGACGAACAGGACCTCGTCGGGCGATACCGCGTCGCGGATGTCCGCGGCCTGCTTCATCAGCTCCTGGTCGATGCCCAGGCGACCGGCGGTGTCGATGATGACGATGTCGTGCTGCTGCCGCCTGGCGTGGTCGATCGACTGGCGCGCCACCTCGATCGGGTCGCCGACGCCGTTGCCCGGCTCGGGCGCGTAGACCGCGACCCCCGCCCGCTCGGCCATGACCTGGAGCTGCTGGACCGCGTTGGGACGCTGAAGGTCGGCGGCGACCAGCATGGGCGCGTGGTTCTGGTCACGCAGCCAGCGGGCGAGCTTGCCCGCCAGGGTGGTCTTACCGGCACCCTGGAGGCCCGCGAGCATGATGACGGTCGGCGGGGTCTTCGCGTAGCGGAGCCGCCGGGTCTCGCCGCCGAGGATCTCGATCAGCTCGTCATTGACGATCTTGACGACCTGCTGCGCCGGGTTCAGCGCCTGGGAGACCTCGACGCCCCGGGCGCGCTCCTTGACCTGCGCGACGAACGTCTTGACCACGGGCAGCGCGACGTCAGCCTCGAGCAGCGCGATGCGGATCTCGCGGCAGGTCGCGTCGATGTCGGCCTCGGACAGCCGACCCTTGGAACGGAGGGAGGAGAAGACCGATGTGAGCCGGTCGGAAAGCGTCTCGAACACGTGATTGGCCAGCCTCTGCGCTACAGGTCTGCGACTCGACCCCCCAGCCTATCCGTTGGGAGGCGTGACTAACGCCCCGACGGTCGGCGTCCCCGTCCGGGAACGCCCGGCCGCGTGGTCAGCGCCCCCACCCGGGAACGGCCATCCGCATGGTCAGCGCGTGCTCCACGAGCGTGATGAGCGTGGCTTTCACCGCGTCGCGCGAGCGCGCGTCGGTCCGTGAGATCGGGATGTGCGGCGCCAGCGTCAGCGCCTCCCGCACCTCTTCCTCACCATGCAGGTAGGTCCCGTCCCAGCCGTTGACCGCGACCACGAAGGGGAGCTTGGCCTCCTCGAAGTAGTCGATCGCCGGGAAGCTGTCGGCCAGCCGGCGGGTGTCGACCAGCACGATCGCGCCGATGGCGCCGCGCACGAGGTCGTCCCACATGAACCAGAACCGGTGCTGGCCGGGCGTGCCGAACAGGTAGAGGATCAGGTCCCGGTCCAGCGATACACGGCCGAAGTCCATCGCGACCGTGGTGGTGGTCTTGTTCGGGGTGAGACCGAGGTCGTCGATGCCGGCGCTGGCGTCGGTCATCACCGCCTCCGTGGTCAGGGGGAGGATCTCCGACACCGCCCCCACGAACGTGGTCTTACCCACACCGAATCCACCGGCGACGACGATCTTCGTCGATGTCAGGCCGCCGCCGCGGCTAGAGTCTGCGAAGTCCACTGAGCACCCTTTCCAGCAGGTTGAGATCCGGCTTGCCCGCGTCCAGCTGCGGCTGATGCAGCTGGACCAGACCCTCGGCCGCCATGTCCGCGACCAGGATCCGGGTCACGCCGAGCGGGATGCGGAGCATCGCGGAGATCTCAGCGACCGAACGCACTTGGCGGCACAGGGCGCTGATCGCCTGATACTCCGGAGTGCGGGTGGACAGATCATGATGTACGGACGTCGCCGAGGAGACGAGTGCCTCCATGGCGAGCTGGGTCCGGGGGGCGGTCCGCCCCCCGGTCACGGCATACGGCCGGACCAGGGAGCTCTGCTCCGCCGGTGCCGGTTGCATGAGATGTGAAGGACCACCCTGTTGCCGATAAGGGTCGTCCATCGACTGATAAGGCGACCCGCCTAGCGGGTCACCTTCACCAGTCCAGCCGCGGCCTGCCACGGCACCCTCCTAGGATCATCGTCCTCACCTGGGGTGGGAGGCCTGGAGTTCGGCGCGGACGGCCGGCGTCAGCACCTGCCCCGCTCGTTCGACGAGCAGGGTCATCTGATAGGCCACCAGACCCATGTCACAGTCGGCGGCGGCCAGTACGGCGAGGCAGGAGCCGTCACTGATCGACATGATGAGGAGCAGCCCTCGCTGCATCTCCACCACCGTCTGGGTGACGGCCCCGCCCTCGAAGACCCGGGAAGCCCCCTGGGTCAGGCTGATCAGACCGGCCGCGACCGCCGCCAGCTGGTCCGCCCGGTCCCGGGGGAACCCGTCGGAATACGCCAACGGCAGACCGTCCGCCGACACCACGACCGTGTGCGCCACGCCTGGGACGTTGTTCACAAAGTCGGTGATCAGCCAATTGACCCCCCGGGCGGCCTGGCTCATTTCGCGCACGTGTCATCCTCCTTGGCGACCATGATGAGCTCGCTCACCGGTCCTCCTTGTTTCCTTCAACGTCCCGACCGAAGTCGGGATACGGCTGCCCGTCACCGGCCTCGCCCCTGGCCGCCGCACGGCCCTGCCGTACTCCCTGCTGGAAGCTCGCCAGCCTGTTGCGCACCGCCTCGGGAGAGACGGTCGGCCGGAGTACGGGGGTATGGGGGGCCGCGCCCGCATCGGGTGCGGCCGTGCCGGGCACCAGGTTCGCCTTGGGCACCCGCTTGGGGAGCCCGGAACCGGTGATCCCGCCGAGCGAGGGTTCGCTCGCCGCCTGGGCGGCCTGCCAGCCCACGTCCGCGGGTGAGGACCAGGCGTCGGCGGCGGGCGCGGGCGGGGGGGAGGCCGCGTCCTTGAGCTCCTCGGTCAGGTCCTGGACGGGCGCCGCGGGGTCGACCTTCCTGAACCAGTCGGACTCGACCGCGGCGAAGATCGGCAGGAACTCCTCCTTCGCCTCTTCCATGGGCGAGGAGTCGCGGACCACGGGCAGCGGGCCGGTGCTGTCGGCCGGTTCGAAGGCGCGCCGTTCCAACGATCCCAGGTCGCCGGCGGACGGCCATCCTCCGGAGCCGCCCTCGCGGGACGGCGGGTCCGGCCAGGCTCCGGCCGCGCCCTCGCGGGAGGGCGGGGTGGGCCATATCCCGGAGTCGCCGCCCTGCATCGGCGCGTTCGGCCATATCCCGGAGTCGCCCTCGCGGGAGGGCGGGCTCGGCCAGGCCCCGGAGTCGCCGCCGCGCATCGGCGCGTTCGGCCACACGCCGGTGTCCGTCTGGGAGGTGTTCGGCCAGCCGGAGTCGGCGCCCGGTGGCGGCACGTGGCCGGGCCAGGGGGTGTCGACCGGCGCCTGCCCGAAGTAGCCGCCGCCCGGGGCGGGCTGCCCGGCGTCGAAGGAGCCGAACTGCTGCCCCATGTCGAAGGAGCCGAAGGAGTGGGCGGCGTCGAACGAGGCGAACGCCTGCTGCGCGGGGTCGAGCGAGGTGGGGCTGGCCAGCACGGGCGCCCGGTCCATGGGGCTCATCGACCCGGCGGCCCAGTCGCCGCCCTGCGCCGCGGCCGCGCCCCCCGGGGCCGGGCGGGCGCCGGAGGCGGCGAGCAGGGTCTCGGGGAGCAGCACCATGGCGGTCAGGCCGCCGCTGTCCTGCTGGCGGAGCTGCACGCGGATGCCGTGCCGCAGGGCCAGCCGGCCGACCACGAACAGGCCCATGCGGCGGGAGACCGAGACGTCCACCACCGGCGGGTTGGCCAGCCGCCAGTTCGCCTGCCCGAGCTCCTCGGGGGTCATGCCGATGCCGATGTCGGTGACCGAGACCATCACGCCGCCGCCGTCGATGCGGTTGCTGGACACGACGACCTTGGTCTCCCGGGGGGAGAAGGAGATGGCGTTCTCCACCAGCTCGGCGATGAGGTGCACGACGTCGTTGACGGAGGTGCCGACCACGGCCACGCCGGCGGAGAGCCGCAGGTCCACCCGCTCGTAGTTCTCGACCTCGGAGAGCGAGGCGCGGACCACGTCGATCAGGGGGATCGGCTGGCTCCACCGGCGCGCGGGCTCCTGACCGGCGAGGACCAGGAGGTTCTCGCTGTTGCGGCGCATGCGGGTGGCCAGGTGGTCGAGGCGGAACAGGCTGCCGAGACGGCTCTCGTCCTGCTCGCCCTGCTCCAGGCTCTCGATGAGGGACAGCTGGCGTTCGACCAGGGTCTGGCTGCGCCGGGAGAGGTTGACGAACATCGCGTTGACGTTGCTCCGCAGCGTCGCCTCCTGGCCGGCCAGCCGTACGGCTTCGCGGTGCACCTCGTCGAAGGCGCGGGCGACCTGGCCGATCTCGTCGTCGGAGGCCACCCCGATCGGGGTGACGTCCTCGGCCGCGGCCTCGCCGCTCTCGCGCATGCTCTGCACGGTGTCCGGAAGGCGCTGGCCGGCGATGGACAGGGCTTCGGTGCGCAGCGTGCGCAGCGGCCTGACCAGCGACCGCGCCATGATCGCGGTGATGGCGAGAACGAGGATGAGGAGCAGCACGCTCAGCCCGCCGGCGATCAGCGCACCCTGCTGCTCGGACTCCTGGAGGACGCGGCTCTGCGTGATCAGGGTGTCGGCGATCCGCTTCTCCACCACGCGCATCCGCTCGATGGTGTCGGAGGAGGCGTCGAACCAGGTCGTCTGGTCGCCGGCGCCGGTCCTGGAGACGTCGACGCGGACGAGCGGGGCGCCCTCGACGGCCAGCACGAGGGCGCGGGCGCGCATGGACTCCGCGCGGTCCTTCTTCTGGCTGCTCACGGTGTCGTCGTAGAGCTGGCGCTGGGCGACCGACGCGTCGGAGCGGAAGGTCGCGAGCTCGCTGTCGCGCTGTGCCCGGGCGGCCAGCATGGCGTTCAGGCCTTCGGAGGTGAAGGTCCTGTCGGCGAGGGCGACGGCGAGGTTCGCCCGTTCCCTGGACGCCTGCTCCTTGGCCCTGGACAGCGCGCCGAACGCGGTCGCGCTGCCGGCGAGCTCCTGGTCGGCGACACCCTGGATGATCTCGTCGTGCAGGGCCAGCAGGTCGGCGATCGTCCGGGAGTACATGGCGATCGTGGGCTGGGCGGGGAGCTGGGTGCCGACCGCGGTCTTGCGGACGCTGTCGAGCTCGTCGATGCGGCTGCGCATCTGGGCGAGTTCGGTCTTGCCCCGCTCGCCGAAGCCCTCGGCGGCGTTGCTGCCGATGATGAGGTCGATGCGGTCCCTGGCCCGCTTGGCCACCTGGTCGACGGCCCGGTACTGCTCCTGCAACCTGGCCTTGCCGGTGTTGCCGCGGCCCTGGGCGACGAGCCGGGCCGACAGGTCGCGCTCGGTCTCCAGGTTGTGCGCCAGGTCGCTCAGCTCGGCGACGAGCTCGGCGCTGGTGCGCACGCGCTCGTATTCGGCGGCGGTGCTGATCGACGTGGTCACCCGCAGGCCGCCCAGGACGATCGCGGCGGCGGTGGGGATGACGATGAGCGCGATCAGCCTCGTCCGCACGCGCCAGTTCTTGAGCGCGAGCTTGCTGCCGTTCGTCTCGGGTCCACGACCGTCGAGGTCCGGAGCCTGGCCGCCTTCCGGCGGCACCCCCTGGGCGTCGAACGCCGGGGGGGATGCCGCCCCGGATTCGCGTTCGCTGGGGATTGACGCTGTCCTCACTGGCCTCCGCTGCCTCTCCTCGGATCGTCTGCTTGGAGGGGATCGCGTCACGCAAATGATGTGCAAGTGACGCCGACGCATCCATGGGGTAGGGGTTATTGGAGCACAGCCGGATGAGTTCAGCCAACAGCACATAACTCGCGTTTTATGCGTAACCGGCACACATGGCTCGTAACCGGACAGTCACTCTCCGACTAAACGTGCAAACTTTCACAAAGCAGCGAAATACCTTTCTTGACACCCTTGACTGCGACGACTAGACAAATCCCAGCCATCGCGATTCACGGGCACAGGGCAAGAAAGTCCGATTATGACCCTTTTGGCCCTTTAGGCCGATATTTGTAATTTGGGCGATCTACTCCGCTACTCTGATCCGCGGTCGGCATACCCCCCTTGATCACGTGCCTCCCGGGACATCTTCATGTCGCTCGCCAGCTTCCAGTAGCTTCCAGCGAGTTCCGGCCGGGGCGGTCAAACGCAGCTAAGGAGACCCCATGAGGTTCAGACTTGCGGGCCGGGCGGTCGTCGCAGGGCTCGCCGCCGTGCTGACCCTGAGCGCCTGTGGTGGTTCGGACGCCAAGACCGACACCGCCAGCGCGAGCGGGCTTGAGAAGACCAAGATCACGATTGGCGCGCTGCCCATCCCCGACTCGGCCGCGCTCTACATCGCCAACAAGAGGGGCTTCTTCCAGAAAGAAGGCCTGACGGTCGACATCCAGGTGGTCCAGGGTGGCGCCCAGGCACAGCAGGGCCTGTTCGGCGGCTCCCTCGACGCCACGCAGACCAACTACGTCTCCACCTTCCTGGCCGCGTCGGCCGGCAACAAGCCGAAGATCATTTCCGACCTCTACCAGGCGACCCCGAACTCCTTCAACCTCATGGTGGCCAAGGACTCCTCGATCAAGTCCCCGGCCGACCTGAAGGGCAAGAAGATCGCGGTCAACAGCCTCAGGAACATCGGCACCCTGTCGGTGACCTCGGTGCTCAAGACGCACGGGCTGACCGACAAGGACGTCGAGTTCCTGGAGTTCCCCTTCCCCGACATGGCCGGCAAGCTGGAGCAGGGCGTGGTCGACGCGGCCTGGATGACCGAGCCGCACCTGACCGCGGTCCAGAAGAACATCGGCGCCCAGAAGCTCGCCGACACCATGGTCGACTCGACCGCCGACTTCCCCATCGCCGGCGTGATCGTCACCGAGGACTTCGCCAACAAGAACCCCAAGACCGTCGCCGCCTTCCAGCGCGCGGTCGCCGAGGCCCAGAAGATCTCCGCCTCCGACCGCAAGGCCGTCGAGGAGATCCTGCCGACCTACACCAAGGGGATCGACGCGGCCACCGCCGCCGTCATCACCCTCGGCACCTTCCCCACCAGCCTTGACGCCACCCGCCTGCAGCGGGTGGCCGACCTGATGCTCGAGCAGGGCCTGCTGAAGAGCAAGATCGAGGCCAAGTCCCTCCTCCTCGGAAACTCCGGGTGATCGGACGGCGCCTGCTCGACAGCAAACCGCTCTGCGGCGCCCTCGGCGCCGCAGGGCTGTTCTGTGTCCTGGAGGCAACCGGCCGGACCGGGCTGATCAGCCCGATCGTTTTCCCGCTGGCCTCGACGGTGCTCGGCCGCGCGGTCGAGCTCGCGACCGACGTGGACTTCCTCCTCGACGTCGTCTCGACCCTCGGCGCCTGGGCGCTGGGGCTCCTGCTCACCGTCGTGATCGCCGTGCCCGCCGGGTTCGTGCTCGGCACCCTGCCGCGCGCGGAGAGCGCGCTCCGGCCCATCCTGGAGTTCCTCCGCCCGATCCCGTCGCTGGCGCTGATCCCGCTGGCGCTCGCCCTGTTCTCCGACAAGTTCGACATGAAGATCACGCTGATCGTCTACGCCGCCACCTGGCCGGTCCTGATGAACACGCTGTACGGGCTCAAGGACGTCGACCCGCTCGCCAAGGAGACGCTGCGCAGCTTCGGGTTCGGCCCACTGGCCGTGCTGTGGCGGGTGTCACTGCCGAGCACCGCGCCGTTCGTCGCCACCGGCGTACGGCTGGCCTCGGCGATCGCGCTCATCGTGGCGATCAGCGTGGAGCTGCTCGCCGGAGGCTCCGACGGCATCGGCGTCTTCCTCATCGAGGTGGGCGGCAGCCCCGACGCGATGGTCTACATCATCGCCACCGCCATCTGGGCCGGAGTCATCGGCCTGGTCTCCGACAGCCTGTTCGTGCTGGCGGAGCGGCGGATCTTCCGCTGGCACACCGCCCGGACCGAGGTGGTCTGATGAAACGCGTCCTGCGCGCCGCCGGCCGCCTGTGGGCGGTGCCGGTGGTGCTGGTGGTCTGGGAGCTCGTCACCCGCGCCGCGGAGAATCTCTCCTTCCCGCCGCCGACCACGATCGCCGCGAGCATGTACGAGATGTGGCTGACCGGCCCGCCCGAGCGGCTCTGGCTCACCGACGCGGCGCTGGAGAACATCCCGGCGAGCGTCGGCCGGCTGCTGGCCGGATGGGTGCTGGCCGGAGTGATCGGGACCGCCGTCGGGCTCGTTCTGGGCCGCCGACCGCTGTACTTCCGGTTCGTGGACCCGCTCGTGCAGTTCGCCCGTGCCATCCCCCCGCCCATGCTGCTGCCGTTCTTCATGGCGCTGTTCGCCATCGGCCCGCAGATGCAGATCAACGTGATCGTGTTCGGCATCATCTGGCCGGTGCTGATCAACGCGGCCGAAGGGGCCCGGCACATCGACCGCCAGTACGTGGACACCGCCAGGGTCTTCGGGCTGTCGCTCAAGCAACGGCTGTTCCTGCTCGTCCTCCCCGCGGCGATGCCGAAGATCTTCGCCGGTCTGCGGGTCAGCCTGTCCCTGGCGTTGATCCTGATGGTCATCTCCGAGCTGGTGGGCAGCACCGACGGGATCGGCTTCCAGCTCCTGGACGCCCAGAGGTCTTACGATCTCCCCGGCGTGTGGGGGACCATCGTGGTACTCGGTGTCCTGGGATATGTGCTCAACTCGGCGTTCCTCGCGGCCGAACGACGCGTCCTGTCCTGGCACCGGACCGCCAAGCAGACGACCTGAGGACCTGCTGTGCTTGAGATCTCCAACCTGACCCACACCTACGGCAGCGGACCGAGCGCCCACAACGCGCTGGACGGCATCGATCTGACGGTCGCCGAGGGGGAGCTGGTGTGCATCGTCGGCCCCTCGGGGTGCGGCAAGTCCACCCTGCTGCGCTCCATCGCCGGGCTCCTGCGGCCCACCGGCGGCCAGGTGGTGCTCAACGGCTCTCCCGTCGAGCAGACGCCGGACAACCTGGCCGTGGTCTTCCAGGACTACAGCCGCTCCCTGTTCCCCTGGATGTCGGTGGCCGACAACGTCTCCCTCCCCCTGCGCCGCAAGGCAATGGACAAGAAGCAGCGCAAGGACGCGGCGCTGGAGGCGCTGGAGCAGGTCGGCCTGGAGAGTGCCGGGGCCAAATACCCGTGGCAGCTGTCCGGAGGCATGCAGCAGCGGGTCTCCATCGCCCGCGCCCTCGCCTACCGTCCCGCCCTGCTGCTGATGGACGAGCCCTTCGGCTCGGTGGACGCCCAGACCCGTGAGGAGCTGGAGGACCTGACCCTGCGGGTCCGCGGCCACCACAACATGACCATCGTGCTCATCACCCACGACATCGACGAGAGCGTCTACGTCGGCGACCGCGTCGTGGTCCTGTCCAAGGCCCCGGCCGGGATCGTGGGCGACCTCCGCGTGGACCTGCCCGGACCGCGCGACCAGATCACCACGCGGGAGCATCCCGACTTCGTGCACCTGCGCGCGGAGGTCGGCCGCCTGGTCCGCGGCATGCGGAGCCAACCGGCCTCCGCCTCCCAGTAAGACCAGTAAGACCAGTAAGAGAGGACTGCCAATGAGCGACCCACAGGCACCGGTCTGGGATGCGATCGGCGGGGTCTCCCGCTTCGCCGCCCTGGCCACCATGGCCGAGTTGGGCTGCGCCGATCATCTGAAGGACGGGCCGCTGAGCGTCGAGGAGCTCGCGCTCCGATGCGGGGCGGACCCGGCGGCGCTCGGCCGGGTGCTCCGCCAGCTCGCCGCCATGGGCATCGTGGCGACGGCGACGGCCGGGACCTACCAGCTGACCGAGGCGGGCGCCACGCTCCGCGGCGACGTGCCCGACTCGCTGCGGTCCGCCGTACGGATGATCGCCGAGGAGGGCTTCTGGTACGGCATGGGCACGGTCGCCCGGACCGTGCGGACCGGCAGGTCGGCCTTCGTCGAGCGGCACGGGCCCCTCTACGGATACCTCGGGGACAACCCCGAGGCCGGGCGCCTGTTCGACGACTACATGGTGGCCAGGGCCCTGCCGTTCGCGGAGGCCGTGGCCTCCCGCTACGACTTCTCCGGCGTGCGCACCCTGGTGGACGTGGCCGGCGGCAAGGGACACATCCTGGCCGCCGTCCTGAAGGCCCATTCAAACGTGCGAGGAGTCCTGTTCGACCTGGAACAGGTGGTCCCGGGGGCACGGGAGTTCTTCGCCGAGGCCGGTCTTGAAGATCGGTGCAAATGCGTCAGCGGGGACTTCTTCGCCGCGGTGCCCGCCGGGGCGGACGCCTACATGCTGGGCAGCGTGATCCACAACTGGTCCGACGAGGACGCCGTGCGGATCCTGCGCAACATCCGGGACGTCATCGCGGACGACGGCCGGGTGCTCCTGGTCGAGTTCGTCGTGCCGGACGACGACAGCGCCCACATCAGCAAGGACGTGGACATGCGGATGCTCGCCCTGTTCGGCGAGGGCATGGAGCGCAGCGCCTCCGAGTACGGCGAGCTGCTGGCCAAGGCCGGTTTCCGGCTCAGCCGCCAGGTGGAGCTGCCGGGCGGCTCCAGCGTCGTCGAGGCACTGCCGATCTGATCCGGGCAGAAGGCCGGTGACGTGGAGATCCGCGTCACCGGCCTTCGCCGTTTCGGGGTGCCCGCGTCACCGGCTCCCCGCGCTCCGGGAGGTCCTCCCCCGGGGCAGCGCCAGGATCGTGCCGCCGGAGCGGCCGATGCGGGTTTGGAAGCCGGTGCGGACGCCGACCTCCGCGAGTCCGTCACCCCGCCCGAGTCCGGCGAGTTCCCCGGCGGCGTGGGGCCGGAGATCGATTCCCGCACCGGGCGGGCGCAATTCCACGGCCGACTCGGCGGCCACGCATTCGATTCCCGCGGCGTGCCGGCCGGGTGCGGCGGTGCGGCCGCCGATTCCTCCGCCGGCGATCAATACACGCATGCGTATCCGCCCCCGGCCGCCATTCCCCGGACCGACCTCCATTCAAGATCATAACTCGTGAATTTATGTCTCGTCTTAATGGTTTATTTCGGACGCTTTTCCTCTGGCGCACCCCGATGCAATCCCATGGCCGAGCGGAATTCCCTCCACTAGAGTCGCTGTCGCTTCAAAGGCCGCCGGGACGGATGACTTATCAGCCGCACCGGCCGTTCCGATTACGCGCATGAAATTCGGAATCCACTCGAAGGAGAGTTCATGGGAGTCAGACGTGCCTGCCTGGCCGGGCTGGTGGCCGCGCTGGCGCTCAGCGCGTGCGGGGCCGGGGACGGCGCCGCCGCCCGCCCCTCGGCCGGTGGGCCGGAGAAGACGGAGATCACCGTCGGCGTGGTGCCCGTCCCCTCGGCGGCGCCGCTGTTCATCGCGATCGAGAAGGGCTTCTTCAAGGAGGAGGGGCTGACCGTCCGGACGGAGACCATCCAGGCGCCCCAGGCCGTCATGCCGAAGATCCTCAACGGTGGCATCGACACCTTCCTGACCAGCTACGTCTCCCTGATCGCCATCCAGGACTCCGGGGTGGCCAAGCTCAAGATGCTGGTGGAGTCCCAGCAGGGCGCGCCGGGCGTCAACGGCGTGCTGGTCACCGGCGACTCGCCGCTGCGGGAGATCGGCGACCTCAAGGGCAAGAAGATCGCGGTGAACGTGGTCAAGGCGCTGGGCGAGGTGGCCACCAGCGCCCATCTGAGAGCCGCCGGGCTCAGCCCCGCGGACGTGAGCTTCGTGCCGGTGCCCTTCGCCGAGCAGCTCGCGGCGCTGCGCGCGGGCCGGGTCGACGCGGCCTGGACGACCGAGCCCTACATCTCGGCCGCCAAGAAGGACCTGTCGGCCCGCGTGCTGGTGGACACCCTCACCGGCCCCACCGAGGGACTGCCCCTGGACGGCTGGGCGGCCGGCGCCGACTGGACGGCCAGGAACCCGAAGACCGCCGCCGCCTTCCAGCGCGCCCTGGGCAGGGCCCAGAAACTGGCCGCCGCCGACCGGTCCGAGGTCGACAGGGTGATCCCGTCCTTCACCAAGATCCCGGCCGACGTGGCGGCCACGATGACCCTGGCCACGTTCAGCACCTCCCTCGACGCCGCCCGGATCCAGCGGGTGGCCGACCTGATGTCGGAGTCCGGGCTGACCAGGACCAGGATCGACGCCACCGCCCTCGTGGCGGGGTGACGGCCCGCATCCGGATGACGAGCCGCCCGCCCTCTCAGGGGCCTGACCGGTGAGCCCGCGCGAGGCCCGCCGCGGCGTCGCCGGCGTCGCGGTGTGCCTGGCCGTCCTG
Source organism: Streptosporangium canum (assembly GCF_900113865.1). GTDB lineage: Bacteria > Actinomycetota > Actinomycetes > Streptosporangiales > Streptosporangiaceae > Streptosporangium > Streptosporangium canum. The sequence goes on from NZ_FOQY01000003.1 coordinate 108,880, forward strand.
GAGACGCTCGGCCGCACCGGGCTGATCGACCCGCTGCTGCTGCCGCTCGCCTCCACCGTGGTGGCCGGGGCGGCCCGGCTGGCGATCGACCCGGACTTCCTGGCCGACGCGGGCCACACCCTCCTGGCCTGCGGCTGCGGGCTGCTGATCGCCGTGGCGGTCGCCGTACCGGCCGGGCTGCTGCTGGGCACGGTGCCCGCGGTGGAGAGCGCGCTGCGCCCGCTGATCGAGTTCCTCCGGCCGATCCCGTCGGTGGCGCTGATCCCGCTCGCCCTGTTCCTGTTCACCGACGGCACCCAGGCCAAGGTCGCGCTCATCGTGTTCGCCGCGTCCTGGCCGCTGCTGATCAACACGATGTACGGCCTGCGGGAGGTGGACCCGGTGGCCAAGGACACCCTGCGGAGCTTCGGATTCGGCCCGCTGGCCGTCGTGGTCCGGGTCTCGCTGCCCAGCGCGGCCCCGTTCGTCGTCACCGGCGTGCGGATCTCCGCCTCGGTCGCCCTGATCGTGGCGGTGAGCGTGGAACTGGTCGCGGGCGGCGCCGGGATCGGCGCCTTCCTCGGCGACGCGGCGGCCGGCAACCAGCGGGACGCGATGCTCGCCGCCGTGGTGTGGACCGGTGCCATCGGCCTGACCGTCAACACCCTGCTGGTCGCGGCCGAGCACCGGCTGTTCGGCTGGCGTCACGCCGGGGCCGGGGAGGTCCGGTGAGAGGCCTGCCGGCCCGGTGGTGGAGCGTGCCCGTCGCGCTCGCGGGCTGGGAACCGCTGACCCGGTGGGCCCGGGCGGTCTACTTCCCGCCGCCCTCGGTGATCGCGGCCCGGCTGCACGAGATGTGGTTCTCCGGACCGGCCACCCGCCTCTTCCTGACCGACGACGCGCTCGGCGACGTGCTGCCCAGCCTGGGCCGGCGGCTGCTGCTGGTCGTCCTCCCGGCCGCGGCCCCGAAGATATTCGCGGGCCTGCGGCTCAGCGTCTCGCTCGCCCTGATCATGATGATCGTCTCGGAGCTGGTCGGCAGCACCGAGGGCATCGGCTACCGGATGCTGGTCGCCCAGAGCGAGCTGGACATCCCGTCGATGTGGGCGGCGATCACCCTGATCGGGCTGCTCGGCTACGGCCTGAACACGGTGTTCCTCCGGGTGGAGCGGCGCGTGCTCGCCTGGCACCCGGCCGGCACCTGACCCGCCGGCCTCCCGTGGGGCCTTGCCGGGGCCGCGCCCCGGCGGAGGCGTCGAGGACGGTGACCATGGCGTGGGTCTCACCTGTCGAGGACGAGACCCACGCCATGACCTCAGACCCGGAGGGTGAGGACGTGCTCGACCAACGTGATCAAGGTCGACTTCACGGCGTCACGGGACCGGGCGTCGGTCCGGACGACGGGGATGTGCGGGGAGATCGTCAGAGCCTCCCGCACCTCCTCCTCACCGTGGATGTGCGATCCGCCGAAGCCGTTGAGGGCCACGACGAAGGGCAGTCCGGCCTCCTCGAAATAGTCGATCGCCGGGAAGCTGTCGGCCAGCCGCCGGGTGTCGACCAGCACGATCGCACCGATCGCGCCCTTCACGAGGTCGTCCCACATGAACCAGAACCGGTGCTGACCCGGCGTACCGAACAGGTACAGGATCAGGTCCCGGTCCAGCGAAACCCGGCCGAAGTCCATGGCCACCGTGGTGGTCCGCTTGGTCGGGATGTGCGAGAGGTCGTCGACCTCCGCACTGGCCTCTGTCATCACCGCTTCCGTGGTCAGCGGCATGATCTCGGAGACCGCGCCGACGAAGGTCGTCTTGCCGACACCGAATCCTCCGGCGACAACGATCTTCGTCGACGTCATTCCGGCGTCAGAGCCTGCGAAGCCCACTGAGCACCCTTTCAAGCAAGTTGAGATCCGGCTTTCCGGCATCCAGTGACGGCTGGTGGATCTGCACCAGGCCCTCGGCCGCCATGTCCGCGATCAGGACCCGGGTCACGCCCAGCGGCATGCGCAGCAGGGCTGAGAGCTCCGCCACCGAACGCACTTGCTGGGACAACGAGATGATCGCCTGATACTCCGTAGAGAGCGTGCCCGTATCCACGCTCACGAATGTCGCCGAGGAGACCAGCGCCTCGAGTGCGAGCTGCATCCGAGGGGCGGTCCTTCCCCCAGTCACAGCGTACGGGCGAATCAGACGATCTCGCCCGCTCTTGGCCTGAGACGTGTTCGGGGGATCCTCCCCCGGCCCACGCCAACCTGGTGCGTCCATATCACCTCCCTATCGCTGAGCCGACTGCAGCTCGGCCCGGAGCGCAGGCGTGAGCGCCTGTCCGGCACGCTCAGCCAGCAGTGTCATCTGGTAGGCCACCAGGCCCATGTCGCAGTCCGGCGAGGCCAGTACGGCGAGCGCGGAACCGTCGCTGATCGACATCGTCAGCAGAAGGCCCCGTTGCATCTCGATCACGGTCTGGGCGACGGGACCACCCTCGAAGACCCGGGAGGCCCCCTGGGTCAAGCTGATCAGACCGGCCGTGATCGCGGCGAGCTGGTCGGCGCGGTCCTTCGGGAAGCCCTGCGAGTAGGCCAGTGGAAGGCCGTCCGCGGAGACGATCACCGCGTGGGCGACTCCGGGCATCTCCTTGACGAACTCGGTGATCAGCCAATTGAAGCCGCGGGCGGCCTGACTGAGTTGGTGGTTCACTGCTTCTCTCCCTCGACGGCGTTGGACCGCTCGCTCATCTCAGCGCGGCCCTGCCGTACGCCTTGCTGGAAACTGGACAGACGACTGCGCACCCGCTCCGCCGAGATCGGGGGCATCGGGGGTGGCGGCGTCGCCGGCGCCGCGGAGGCGGATCCGGGGACGAGGTTCGCCTTGGGCACCCGCTTGGGCAGACCGGCTCCGGTCGTGCCCCCCTCCACGGGCTTCTTGGCCACCTCGGCGGCGGCCCAGCCCTGGTCGGCGGGAGTGCTCCACGGCTGCCTCTCGGCGGGAGGCTGGCTCTGCCGGGGCTGGCGCACCGGCAGCGGCTCGGCCTCCTGCGCCGGCTGGAGCGGCTGGAGCGGCTGCTCCAGCGGCCGGGGTCGGGGCCGGACCGGGAGCTCGGGCTCGGGCTCGAACGGGGACTCGGCCTCGGCCTCGGGCTCGGGCGCGGAACTGCTGCGGAACCAGTCGGATCCCACCGCCGCGAAGATCGGCAGGAACTCCTCCGGCTCCGGCTCCGTCGCCGACACCTCGACCACGGGCAGGTTCTGGGTGTTGTCCGCCATGTCCTGCCGCGGGTCCTGCCGCGGGTCCTGCCGCGGCGGCGTCCACGGGTCGACCGGCGGCGGCTCCGGCCAGGACGACGGGAACGACGGCTGCGCGGCCGGGACGGGCGGCGCGGCGGGGGGCGGCGACGAGGCCGAGGTGAACGGCGACGACCACAGGTCCTCCACCGCGGAGGCGGACACCACCGGCGCCGACCAGAGGTCGGCCGCAGCCGGAGGCGGCGGGGCGGAGAAGTTCGGGGCCGAGGGCGGCCCGCCGGCGGCTCCCCGCCCGGGGGCGAGGCCGAACGGGTTCGGGTTCGGCCCGGCCCCGAACGGGTCCGGGTTCGACATGCTGCCGAACGACGGCTGGGGCGTACCCTGCCCGGCCATGGCCAGCTCCGGCAGCGCGGACTGGGCCACCACCTGCACGGGGAGCAGGACGACGGCGCTCAGGCCGCCGGTCTCCGGGCGGCGGAGCTGGACCCGGATGCCGTGGCGCATGGCCAGGCGGCCGACCACGAACAGGCCCATCCGGCGGGAGACCGACAGGTCCACCGCGGGGGGCTCGGCCAGCCGGCGGTTGGCCTCGGCCAGTTCCTCGTCGCTCATGCCGATGCCGGCGTCGGTGACCGCCAGGATGATGGCGCCCGTCTCGTTGCCGTTGCTGCTCACCGTGATCTTGGTGTCCTGCGGCGAGAAGAAGATGGCGTTCTCGACCAGCTCGGCGATCAGGTGGACGATGTCGTTGACGGCCGAACCGATGATCGAGGTGCCGGACTCCACACGGAGGGACACCCGCTCGTAGTTCTCGACCTCCGACAGCGAGGCGCGGACGACGTCGCTCAGCGGGACCGGCTCACTCCACCGGCGGCTCTGCTCCTGACCGGCGAGGACCAGGAGGTTCTCGGAGTTGCGGCGCATGCGGGTGGCCAGGTGGTCCAGCTTGAAGAGGCTGGCCAGCCGGCTGTCGTCCTGCTCGCCCTGCTCCAGGTCGTCGATGAGGTCGATCTGGCGTTCCACGAGCGACTGGGTGCGCCGGGAGAGGTTGACGAACATCGCGTTGACGTTGTTCCGCAGCCGGGCCTCGTCGCCCGCCAGCCGGATGGCCTCGCGGTGGACCTCGTCGAAGGCCCGCGCCACTTCCCCGATCTCGTCTCGGGAGACCACTCCGATGGAGGGCACCTCGACGTTGGGGGCCAGGTCTCCGGACTCCCGCAGCACGCGGACGGTCTCGGGCAGCCGGGTGTCGGCCACTTCGAGCGCCTCGCTGCGCAGCCTGCGCAGCGGGCGGACCAGCGTGCCGGCCACCCAGGCGGTGATCAGCAGGATCAGGATCAGCAGGACGAGGATCGCGGCGCCGGAGATGATGGCGCTGCGCTGCTCGTTGCTCTCCATCTCCCGGCTGCGGGCGACGACCGCGGCGGACAGGCTGCGCTCGACGGTCCGCATGCCGTCCACCGTCGCGCTGGAGGAGCCGAACCAGCTCTCGATCTCGGCGCGCCACGTTCTGAGGTCGTCCCTCATGAAGGGCAGCGACTTGGACTCGCGCATCCGGGACATGACGAGGGCGCGCGTGGCGTCGGCCCGGTCGATCTTCTGACCGCTGAGCGAGTCGTGGTAGCTCTTGATGGCGCTCGAAGAGGCGGTCGCCTGGAAGGCGGCCACCTCGCTGAGCTGGCTCTGGTAGGCGCCCAGATACTCGGCGGGGTCGTCGAAGTCGAACTTCCGCTCCACCAGGCCGACGAGCAGGATGCCTCGCTGCTTGGCGACCTGTTCCTTGGCCCGGGTCAGCGCGCCCAGCGCGAGCGCGTCACCGATCAGGCGCTCGTCGCCGCCGCTGCGGCCGAGGTCGTCGTGGAGGGTGATGAAGTCGCTGATCATCCGCGAGTAGGCGATGCGGGCCGCACGCGGGAACACGTCCTGCTCCATGGGCCTGCGCAGACCGCGCAGTCCCTTCAGCCAGCGGCTCACCTGGGAGGTCTCGGCGAGAACCCGGGACGCCTGCCCCCTGTCGAGGCTCTCGATCGACTTCTGCACCCGCGCGCTGGCCTGGTCGACCACTTCACGCTGCTGCTTGACCTTGGCGAACCGCTGCTGCTTGGACTTGGGCAACCGGAAACGGCTGCGGCTGTCGGCGATGTACCAGGCGGTGAGGTCGCGCTCCTCGGCCATCTCGTGGGAGAGGGTGCCGAGCTGCTCGACGAGCGAGGCGACCTCGGTCATCTTGCGGTACTCCCCGGCGCTGGCCAGCGAGCTGGTGAGCTGGAGCCCGGACAGCACCACGGCTGCCGCGGTGGGGAGCAGGATCAGTGCGACCAGACGGGGGCGCACGCGCCAGTTCGACGGCAGGAGTCGGCTACCCACCCCTGACGCACGGTGGCTCCGGCGGTCTTGTGTCATCACTGGCCTACGTAACCCCTCGCCGGGTGCGGATGCGGCGAAAGCAATTTGAGCACATCCTTTATGTCACTTCGAATGGAGTAAGTGTCGACAAATCCCCGCAAAAGGGATATACGCCCCAGAATTTCAGGCCGGCCGGAAGGAATCTCTGGCCTCGGGAGCCTGGTGTTTGATCATCAGATGGCGCGTCACGGAGTACTCCTGGACGGCCTCCTGGCTCATGTCCTTGCCGAAGCCGCTCCCCTTGACCCCGCCGTGCGGCGCCTCGGAGGCGATCGGCAGGTGGTCGTTGACCCAGGTCACGCCCACGTCGAGGCGGTGCGAGACGCGCAGCGCCCTGGCCACGTCACTGGACCAGACCGAGGAGGCCAGGCCGTAGGGAGTGTCGTTGGCCAGCCGTACCGCCTCGTCCTCGCCGTCGAACGGCAGCGCCACCAGCACCGGCCCGAAAAGCTCACCCTGAACGATCTCGCTGTCCTGGCGGGCGCCGGCGATCAGCGTCGGCGGGTAGTAGAACCCGGGGCCGTCGAGCGGGGCACCGCCGCAGAGCACCGAGGCGCCCGAGGCGGCGGCACGCTCGACGAAGCCGTGCACGCGGTTCCGGTGCGCCGCGGAGATCAGCGGGCCGATGTCGGTCGCCTCGTCCCAGGGGTCACCCGCCTTGATCTGCTCCAGCGTCGCGTGGAGCGCCTCGACGGCCTCGCCGTACACCTCGCGGGAGATGTAGACGCGGGTCGCGGCCGTGCAGTCCTGGCCGGTGTTGTAGGTCGCGCCCATGGCCACACCCCTGGCCATCTCGGCCAAGTCCGCGTCGCCGAAGACCAGCGCCGGAGCCTTGCCGCCGAGCTCCAGGTGGACCCGCTTCAGCGAGCCGGCGGCCCCGCGCATGACGGCACGGCCGGTCTCGGTGGAGCCGGTGACGCTCACCATGTCCACGCCTGGGTCGGTGACCAGGGCCTCGCCCACCTCGGCGTCGCCCAGGACGACCTGGAGCAGCCCCTCGGGCGCCCCCGCCCCGGCGAACAGCTCAGCCAGCCGGAGCGTGGTGCCCGGCGTCTGCGGGGCGGGCTTGACGACCACCGCGTTACCAGCCGCGAGGGCGGGGCCGATCTTCCAGACGGCCATCACGAGCGGGAAGTTCCACGGCGCGATCGACCCGACGACGCCGACCGGGCGGCGGACCAGCACCGAGGTGTAGCCGGAGCTGAGCACCCCGGCCCCGGTGCCGTCCAGCGAGCGGGCCGCCCCGGCGAAGAACCGGAGGTTGTCGGCCGCGAACGGCAGCTCGCCGTCACGGAACACCGCGGCGGGCTTGCCGGTCTCGGCGACCTCCAGCCGGGTGAGCTCCTCGGCGTCGGCCTCGACGAGGTCGGCGAAGCGCAGCATCACCTTGGCCCGCTCGGCCGGGGTGGCCCTGCTCCACTCCTCGTAGGCCGCCCGCGCCCGCCGTACGGCGGCCGCCACCTCGGCGACCGGGGTGTCCGGCACGTCCCTGAGGAGTTCGCCGTCTGCCGGGTTGATCAACTTGCCCATGGAACTTCCCTTGTGATGGTGGTGCTGGGAGCCTTCAGGCGCCGGCCTGCTCGATCAGGTCGGCGGCCTTGCGCAGGCCGTCACGGCGGCGGATCTCCTCGCCGGCGGCGGCCAGGCGCTCACGGAGCCCCGCGTCGCCGAGCAGCCTGTCCAGCGCGCCGGTCAGCTCCTCGTCGGTGAAGGTGTAGGTGGCCAGGCGGACGCCGTAGCCGAGCTCGTGGATCCGCTGCGCGTTGTCGTACTGGTCCCAGAACAGGGGCAGCAGGATCATCGGCTTGCCGAAGTGCAGCGCCTCGGTGGTGGTGTTGTTGCCGCCGTGCGTGATCACCAGGTCCGCCATGGGGATGATCTTCGTCTGCGGGACGAACTCGGCTCCCCACATGTTGTCGGCGAGCTTGATCTCCTCGTGCAGCGGGCCCTTGGAGACGATGAAACGGTGCGGGGTGGTGCCGAGCACGTCGATGACCCGCTGCATCAGCGAGACGTCCGCCGAGCCGAGCGAGCCGAGCGAGAAGTAGACCAGCGCGCCGTCCCGGTCGGCCAGCGACGCGGGCAGCTCGAAGCCGCCGTCGGTCTCGCGGACCGAGGAGTCCAGGCGGTGCCAGGAGTCGCCCAGCGGCCGGGCGTCGACGTAGTCGGCGATCTCCGGGAAGACGTAGAGGTTCAGGTCGCCCTCGTGGATGAAGTCCAGCTCGGGCAGCGGCCGGGCGCCCTGGGCGACGACCCACTCGTTGAAGGCGGTCCAGATCTCGCGGTGGGTCCGGTCGTACTCGGCGCGGAAGGCGTCCCACTCGGACCGGTCGTCGGCGGGCAGGCCGGAGAAGACCGGGGCGACACCCTCGCCGCGCACCTCCAGCGGGTTGCAGGAGACGATGCGGACGAACGGCTTGCCGGCCGTGAGCAGCGCCGGGAAGGTGATGACATTGTCCTCGACGATCACATCCGGCTGAACACGCTCGATAATCGCCTTCAGCTGAGGCTCGCAGTACTTCGCGCCGTCGATGAGCGCGTCCCAGATCGGCTTGGTCACCGTCTCGAGCTGAGCCGAGGTCGACTTACGGTATTCCGGCGCGGTGTCCCGGATGAAGTCCTTCCAGAACTGTCCCGGGTCCTGCTCCTCTTCGGCCGGCGGCGCGAGATCCACCAAGTCCTCTTCGAATCCGAGCGCCTCCAATTTTCCCTTCCAGGAGGCTTCAGCTGCGAAGACGACCCGGTGGCCGCGCTTGCGGAGAATGTCACCGACGCCGATGCAGTTGTTCGTCGGCCCGTAGGCGCTCTCCGGCATGAACAGGATCGTGAGAGACATCATGCCTCCAAGTGAGAGGGAATTCTGGCGTTGAAGAATGGTTCAATTCTTAGATCTAGCTAAAGCGCCGGAAAGCGGTCACTATGGACCCCGGCACAGAGCGTGGTTTTCGACGAGCGGGGAATTATGACGCGCAAGAGGCGGGCGGATCGTCGCCTGGATCTCATCGCAGCCGCACACCGGGCGATCATCCGGCACGGCACCGAGGGAGTGCACCTCAACCACGTCGCCGAGGAGGCCGGTCTGACCTCCGGGGCCGTGCTCTACCACTACCCCAACCTGAGCGAGCTGCTGGTGGACGCCCACCACGCCGGGATGGAACGTTTCTACGAGCAGCGTCTCAAGCGGATCAGCGGCATGCGCGACCCCGCCGAGAAGCTCGTCGTGACCATCCGCTCGGGCCTGCCGCACGGGCCGGACGACCCGGACGTGCGGCTGCTCAACGAACTCGGCGGCGCCGCCGCCCGCAACAGGATGTACGCCCTCCTGCTCACCACGCTCTACGACCGCCAGGTCTCCATGTACCAGAGCGTCCTGGAGACCGGCTCCGCGCTGGGGACCTTCACGCTGTCCGGCGACTCCCTGCTCATCGCGCGCAACCTCGTCGCGCTTGAGGATGCGTACGGTTATCGCATAACGGCCCGCCACCCGGTGATCGGCCCGCAGGAGGCGGCGGAGCTGATCCTGACCTACGCCAGGACCGCCACGAACAACCCGCTCAAGACGTCTCATTGAGGGATCAGCACCCCGTCCTCGGGCGCCCAGGTGAGGGCGACCGAGGAGCCCGCCTGGACCTGGGTGGCGCCTTGCGTGGCCACCAGGACCGGCACCGGGCGTCCGGCCACGAGGACGGAGATGTGCGAGATGCCACCGTAGAAGCTGACGTCGGCGACCTCTCCCCGCAGCACCCCCTCCCCGGCCACCGGGTCCACGGCACCCGCCGCGTCCCCAGCGTCCTCGACGTCCTCAGCCTTCTCAGCGGCTACCGCGTCCTCGGCGCCCTCAGCGGCTACCGCGTCCTCAGCGTCCCCGCCATCCGCCGTACCCTCGACGTCCTCAGCCTTCTCAGCGGCTGTCACATCCTCAGCGCCCTCAACGTCCTCAGCGCCCTCAGCGGCTACCGCGTCCTCGGCGTCCCCGCCGTCCGCCGCGCTCTCTGAGGTCTCGGTCTCCGCCACGTCCTCGGCGACCTCGCCGCCCACCGCGCTCTCGGAACTTCCGGTGTCCTCGGTGTCCGCCTCGACCTCGGTGTCCGCCTCGACCTCGGTGCCCGCCTCCGCCTCGGCCGCCTCGGCTTCCTCGCCGGCGACGGCCGCGCTCTCCCCCTCCGCCGGCCCGTGGCCGAGGCTGATCAGCCTCAGCCGCTCAGGCCGTACGGCGAGCAGCGCGGACGTGCCCTCTTCCAGGTCGGACAGGCCGGGCAGGACGCCGAGGCCGTCGCTGGACAGACCGTCCGCGCACGCCTTGCCCTCGAAGAGGTTGTTGGCGCCCACGAAGTCGGCCACGAACGGCGTGCGCGGCCGCTCGTACAGCGTCACCGGCGCGTCCACCTGCTCCACCTTGCCCGCGCTGAAGACCGCGATCCGGTCGGCCAGCGACATGGCCTCCTCCTGGTCGTGGGTGACCACGACGAAGGTGATGCCGACCTCGTTCTGGAGCCGCTTGAGCTCCAGCTGCATCTCCGCGCGCACCTTCTTGTCCAGCGCGGACAGCGGCTCGTCCAGCAGCAGCAGGCGCGGCCGCTTCACGATCGCACGGGCCAGCGCGACGCGCTGCCGCTGGCCGCCGGAGAGCTGCTGCGGCTTGCGCTTGGCCATCGCGGCCAGACCGACCTTCTCCAGGACCTCCTCGACCCGCTCGCGGATCTCGGCCTTGGGCAGCTTCTCCCGCTCCAGGCCGTAGGCGACGTTCTTCGCCACGGTCATGTGCGGGAACAGCGCGTAGGACTGGAACATGAGGTTGACCGGGCGGCGGTGCGCCGCCTGGCCGAGCAGGTCCTCCCCGTCGAGCGTGACGGTGCCCGAGTCGGGGGCCTCGAACCCGGCCAGGATCCGCAGAAGGGTGGTCTTGCCGCAGCCGCTGGGGCCCAGCAGCGCGAAGAACTCCCCCTGCCGGATCTCCAGGGAGATCTCCGACAGCGCCGTGACGTCGCCGAACCGGCGGCTGACACCTGTGATCTGCAGCATTAGGACAGCGACTCCGTCAGTCGGGTCATCCGCTGGGCCACGATCACCACGGTGAAGCTCACGGCCAGCAGTAGTGTCGCCAGCGCGTTGATCTCCGGGGTGACCCCGAAGCGGACCATTGAGTAAATGACGATGGGCAGGGTGGGCGTGGTCGGGGCCGCCGTGAAGAAGGCGATCACGAACTCGTCGATGGAGAGCGTGAACGCCAGCATGGCGCCCGCCGCGATACCCGGCATGAGCTGGGGCAGCGTGACACGGAGGAACGTGGTGAGGGGGGTCGCGCCGAGGTCCCTGGACGCCTCCTCCAGGGAGGTGTCGCTGTGGGTGAGCCGGGTGCGGACCACCGCGGTCACGAAGGCCATGCCGAACACCGTGTGCGCCAGCAGCACCGAATGGAGGCCGAGGGTCATCTTGACCATGGCGTAGAACACCAGCAGGCCGATGGCCAGCACCAGGTCCGGCAGTACGGCCGGCAGCACGCCGAGCCCGTCCAGCAGCCGCGACTTGGTGTGGCGGGCCAGGCCCACCGCCAGCAGGGTGCCGAGCATGGTGGCCAGCGCCGTGGATCCGGCGGCCACGATCAGCGTGTTGACCAGGCCCTCCGCGACGGTGGCGTTCCCCGCCAGCTTGCCGTACCACTTCAGGCTGAGGCCGTCGAAGGAGTAGGGCGACTTGCCGGCGTTGAACGACATGACGACGAGCACCACGATGGGTGTGTACAGGAATACGTAGGTCGCCCAGAAGGGGACGTACAGCAGGCGTGGTTTACGCACGGCGGGCACTCCATGCCTGCAGGAGCAGCAGGACGATCAGTACGGCGAGCAGCGCCAGGGTGAGGGCGGAGCCGAACGGCCAGTCACGCGCCTTGAGGAACTGGTCCCTGATCAGGTTGCCGACCATGATCGAGCGTCCGCCGCCGAGCAGCTCGGGGATGACGAAGTTGCCGAAGCTCGGCACGAAGACGAACATGCATCCGGTGACGACGCCCGGCAGGGTCAGCGGCAGCGTCACCGAGGCGAACGTGCGGGCGGGTCTGGCGCCGAGATTGGCCGAGGCCTCGCGGAGCTGCGGGTCCAGCTTCTCGATCGCCGCGTACAGCGGGAGCACCATGAGCGGCAGGTAGGAGTAGACCAGGCCGGTGACGATCGTGCCCTGGTTGTAGAGGAACTCGAACGGCCCCAGGCCGAGCTTGCCCAGAACCGTGTTGACCAGCCCGGGGCCGCTGAGTAGAACGATCCAGGCGTAGATGCGGATCAGGAAGTTCGTCCAGAAGGGCATCACGATCGCGATCAGCGCGATCGTCTTCCACCTCGCGGGGAGCTGGGCGATCAGGTAGGCCGTGGGGTAGCCGACCAGCAGGGCGATCAGCGTGGCGGCCGTGGCCAGCTTCAGCGAGTCGAGCACGACGTCGAGGTAGATGGGGTCGAGCAGCCGGGTGAAGTTCTCCCCGGTCAGCTCGTAGACGACACCGCCGAACCGTCCCCTGCGGAAGAACGCGTAGCTGATGATCAGCGCCAGCGGGATCAGCATGAGCGCGATCAGGTAGGCCAGGCCGGGACTGAGGAAGGCCAGCCGTCCGAGCACACGCGACCGGCGCGACCGCTGTTTCGCGGTCGCGCCGGAGACGGTAGAGCTTGTCACTTCGCGGCCTGAACCTCGGTGGCCAGGCGGGTGAACTTGGTGGAGTCCTCACCGAGGTCGATGATCGACTCGCCCTCGAGCAGCTGCGCCGGGCTCATCTGGAGCGGCTTGTTCTTCTCCTTGAGGTCCGCGGGGAGGGCGTCCATGGCGGCCTTGTTGGGGACCTTGTAGAGGATGTTCTGCGCGGCCCAGCCGTGGATCTCCGGGTCCAGGATGAAGTTGACGAACGCGTGCGCGGCTTCCTTGTTCTTGGAGGACTTCAGCACGACCATCGTGTCCACCCAGAGGTCGCTGCCCTCCTTCGGCACCACGAACTCGATGTTCTTCTCGCTGGTCGGGCACCAGCCGTCCCACGCCTCGACCATCACGGCCTCACCGCTGACGAGGCGCTTGCCGAAGTCGACGTCGTCGTAGCGGAGCAGGTTGGGCTTGGCCTCGATCAGCTTCGCCTTGATCTTGGCCAGATCCTCGTCGCTCTTGGTGTTGACCGACAGGCCGAGCGCCTTGACGGCGGGCAGGGCCAGCCAGCGCTCGGTGGTCATCATGGTGACCTTCTTCTTCGCATCGGCCGGCGGGTTGAGGATGTCGTTCCAGCTCGTCGGCGCCGTCTTCACCAGGTCGGTGCGGTAGCAGATGCCGGTGGTGCCCCAGGTGTAGGGGACGGAGAAGACGTTGCCCTTGTCGTAGGAGAGCTCCTTGGCCTCGGGGTAGAGGTTGGCCAGGTTGGGGATGAGCTCGGGGTGGAGCGGCTCCAGCAGCCCGGCCTCGTTGAGGGCCTGGGCGTACTGGCCGGAGACGAAGGCGACGTCGAGGCCGGTGTCGGCCCCGGTGGTCAGCTTGCCCATGATGATCTCGTTGGTGTCGTGCAGGGTGACCTTGAGCTCGGTCTTGAGTTTGTCCTTTACCCTCTTGGGCAGGTCTTCAGGGGTGTAACCCGGCCAGACCGAAATGGTGAGGCTCTGCTTGGACAGGTCCATGTTCGGGTCGAGCTGGGCGGACGAGGCGCTCGCGGCGGGCGCGGCGGCGGTGTCCGTGGACCCTCCGCCACAGGCCGAGACGGCGAGAGCGAGACCGGCGACCAAGGCGGCGGCCGGAAGACGACGGGTGTACCGGGCACGGGACACGACCGCTACTCCTTCAAATTTCAAGTGTAATTAGGGTAGACCGGCCGTTACGGACACGGCAGACCGAAACAGGAGTGTTGCAGCCAAGAATAACTTGGGCAAGACTTTGCCGGACATCACCCCTGGGAAGTTTGGTCTGTTTGTTGAATCCACCTTCAATATGGGATCGGCTCGACACCGTGCCGCACGCCGGCGACGGACGGACCGGCGAGTTCCTCGCTGCCCTGAACTGCGAGGTCTCCAGCCCGTTCACGGTCCGCCGGTTCCACCCGCTGCCAGACCCGTCGGCTCCCGGTTTTTCAATCGACGTTCAACTGTTACCGGCTGACAGCGCTCCCACGGCCACCGAACGCGGCTTCGACGTGGACCAGACCAACCACTCGGTCGTCGTCGGCGAGAGCGTGGTCGTCAAGTGGCTCACCCCACCGGCGCCGCTCCCCCAGCCGACCCCGGACATGTTCGCCCACCTGACCTCGGTCGGCTTCACCGCGACCGCCACGCCGTACGCGGCCGTCTCCCGCCGCGGGGACGACGGCGTCGAACTGCTGCTCGCCCTGGTCACCGCCTACCTTCCCGACGCCAGGGACGGCTGGGAGTGGTGCGTGGACGAGGCCGTCTCCGGCGGCACGGAGTTCGCCGCCGACCTGGGCGTCCTGGCCGCCGACCTGCACGCCGCGATGGCCACCCCGTCCGCGACCTTCCCCGACCCCGTACGGCGGGCGCCCGCCCCGAAGACGGGGGCGACCGCCTGGTCCGTCCGCGCCGGAGCGGCCCTGGAGGAGGCGCTCGCGCTGACCGGCGGCGAGGACGGCGACTGGCTGGCCGCGCACGCCGACGCGCTCCGCGCCGAGCTGGCCCCCCTGGCCTGGGCGGACGCCACCCCGGTGATCCGCATCCACGGCGACCTGCACGTGGGCCAGACGCTCCGCTGGCGGGACGGCTACGCGGTGATCGACTTCGACGGCAATCCGACGGTCACCGGCGGCGACCCCTTCCAGCCCGCCGCCCGCGACCTCGCCCAGCTCATCACCAGCCTGGAGCACGTCGGCCAGGTCGCCGTCAAACGCCGCGACGCCCACCCCCTCGTGATCGCCGCGTGGGCCGTCGCCGCCCGCGAGGCGCTGGAGTCCGCCTACCTCGCCCGCCTCGCCGAACACGGCCACACCGACCTGCTGGACCGTTCCCTGCTGCGCCCCTTCGAGATCGAGCAGGAGTGCAGGGAGCTCATCTACGCCGCCCGCCACCTGCCCCGCTGGCGCTACGCCCCCATGGGCGTCCTACGGTCCTGGTACCGATAGACAGGCCCCCTCCGGCAGCCGTGACCGCACCGGACATCGGGTCCGGACCCGATGTCCGGCCCCCGTGCCGGCCGGCGGAACCCGGGCGCCGGCCGACTGACCCCAAGGAGAAAAAGTGAACCCCGAGCTGTACCTCGCCGATCTGGAGGCCAAGCCCGCCGCGCTGGCCGATCTGGCGAGCGCCCTGGAGACCGGCGACCCGTTCGAGGGGCTCCCGACCGGGATCCGGCGGGTGCTCTTCCTCGGCATGGGCAGCTCCCGGTACGCCGCCGGGGTCGCCGCGCTGCGCCTGCGGTCCGTGGGCGTCGACGCGGTCGCCGAATACGCCTCGGCCTCCGTCTCCTACCCGGCCACCCCGGACACCCTGGTCGTCGCGGTCTCGGCCACCGGCGGCAGCAGGGAGACCCTCGACGCGGTCGCCCGCTACCGCGGCCGGTCGCCCGTCCTGGCGATGACCAACAGGCCGGGCTCGGCGATCACCGAGGGCGCCGACCTGGTGGTGCCGATGGTCGCGGGCGAGGAGCGCGGCGGCGTGTCCTGCCGGACCTTCCAGCACACCCTCGGCCTGCTCCTGGCCCTGCAGAACCACCTCACCGGCGCGTCCGGCGCCGGGGCGGATGTGCCCGGCCTGCTCCGCCGTACGGCCGAGGCCACCGCCGACCTGCTGGATCGCCGGGGCCGGTGGCTGGACCCGGCGATGACCCTGCTCGACGGCCCGGCCGGGGTCTACACGATCGCCCCGGCCGAGCGGCTGTCCTCGGCCGAGCAGTCGGCCCTGATGTTCCGGGAGGGCCCCCGCCGCGCCGCCGACGCCTGCGAGACCGGCGACTGGTCCCACGTGGACGTCTACCTCACCAAGACCCTCGACTACCGCGCCGTCATGTTCCCCGGCTCCCGCTACGACGACCAGGCCATGGACTGGATCCGCCGGCGCGGCTCCACCGTGCTCACCGTCGGCGGCGAACTGCCGGACGCCAGGGCCTCCGTCCGCTACCTCCACGACGACGACGCCGACGTCGCCCTGCTCACCGAGACCCTGGTGGCGGAGCTGGTCGCCGCCCACTGGTGGCTGGCCCAGCGCTGACCCCGCCCCCTCCCGGAGCCCGTACGGCCGCCGGCCGCGCCGCGGTCACAGGCGGTGCAGCCCGCTGAGGACGCGTTCCAGCAGGTGCAGGCCGGGGCCGTCCTGGTCGATCTGCGGGTGGTGGACGCGGACCAGTCCCTCGGCCTCCATGTCCGAGACCAGGACGCGGGCCACGCCGAGGGGGACACCGAGGAGGGCGGAGATCTCGGCGACGGACCGGATCTGGCGGCAGAGATCGCTGATGACCCGGTATTCGCGGATGTAGGACAGGCCGAGCTGGGCGGAGGTCGCGGAGGAGACCAGGGCCTCCATGGCGAGCTGGGTGCGCGGAGCGGTCCGGCCGCCGGTGACGGCGTACATCCGGACCAGCGAGCTCTCCTCCTCGGGCGGTTCACCGTACGGCGAGCCGTCGTACCCGGGAGGTTCCCCCTGCGGCCCCCCGTACCCGGAGGGCTCGTCCCACGACGGGCCGTACCCGTCTCCCGGCCCCTGTGCGCTCCGGTATCCGTCCCGCACGGCTCAGCTCTCCCGCTTCGGGAGTTCGTTGCGGGCCTTGCGCACGCCCCGCTGGAAACTCGACATCCGGCTGCGGACCCGCTCCGCCGAGATGGGGACCGCCGGCTGCGGCGGCCGGAGCGGGCCGGGGGCCGGGTTCACCGAGCCGGGCACCAGATTGGCCTTGGGAGTCCGTTTGGGCAGGCCCGAGGTGGTCGTCCCGCCGAGCGCGGGCACGCTGGCGGCCTGGGCGGCCTGCCAGCCGGTGTCGGCGGGGGACGACCAGACCGCGGGCTCGGCGGGCTCGGTGGCCTCGGTGGCCTCGGCGGGGTCGGTGGGGTCGGTGGCCTCGGCGGGGCCGGGCTCGCCGGGCTGTCCGGCCCCGTCGGCGGGAGCGGGGGTGACGATGCGGAACCAGCCCGACTCCACCGAGGCGAAGATCGGCAGGAAGTCCTCCTCCGGATCCAGGGCCGAGGTCTCCACCCTGGGCAGCGACCCGGTGGCGTCGGCCTCCGGCGGGGCCGGAGGACCTCCGGGCGGGCCGGACGGCGGTTGGAGGGACCGGCCCTCGGGTGCGGGACGCGAGCGCGCGGGTGGGCTCCACACGTTCGGCCCGGTCGCCCATCGGGCCCTGGCCTGCGACGGCACGGCCACCGCGTCCGGTGCGACGGGCGCCGCCAGCAAGGGGGTCGCGGGCGCCCCGGTCCCCGCGGGGGCGGGCATCGCGGGCTGGAGCGGCACGGCCTGCTGGGGCGAGGCGGGCGGAGGCGAGGCGGGCAGGGAGGCCAGGAGTGCCTCCGGGAGGAGGACCATGGAGGTCAGGCCGGTGTCCTGGGGGCGGAGCTGGACGCGGATGCCGTGTTTGAGCGCGAGGCGGCCGACCACGAACAGGCCCATGCGGCGGGCGACCGAGGCGTCGGCGGCCTGGGGGTTGGCCAGGCGCCAGTTCGCCTGGGAGAGCTCCTCGTGCATCATGCCGATGCCCTGGTCGGTCACCGAGACCATCACGCCGCCTCCGTCGATCCGGCTGCTGGAGACCACGACCCTGCTGTCCTTCGGCGAGAACGAGACCGCGTTCTCCACCAGCTCGGCGAGCAGGTGCACCACGTCGCTCACCGCCGGGCCCGCCACGGCGACCTCGGACTGGACCCGGACCGTCACCCGGTCGTAGTTCTCCACCTCCGACAGCGAGGCCCGGACGACGTCCATCAGCTCCACCGGCTGCCGCCAGCGCCGCGCCACCTCCTGCCCGGCGAGGACGAGCAGGTTCTCGCTGTTGCGGCGCATGCGGGTGGCGAGGTGGTCGAGCTTGAACAGGTCGGCCAGGCGCTGGTCGTCGCGCTCGCCGCGTTCCAGCCGCTCGACCAGGGTGAGCTGGCGTTCCACGAGCGTCTGGCTCCGGCGGGAGAGGTTGACGAACATCGCGTTGACCGTGTTGCGCAGCTTGGCCTCCTCACCCGCCAGCCGTACGGCCTCCCGGTGGACCTCGTCGAACGCCCGAGCGACCTCGCCGATCTCGTCGCGGGACATGACCCCGATCGGCGGCACCTCGGCGAGGATCTCGCCGTCGCGGGACTCGCGGACCTGCTGGACGTATGCGGGCAGCCGCTCTCCGGCGACCCGCAGCGCCTCCCGGCGCAGCCGCCGCAACGGCCTGACCAGCGAGCGCGCCACCCCGGTAGTGATCAGCAGCACCACCAGCAGGAGGCCGGCGACCGATCCGGCGACCAGCAGGGCGCGGCTCTGCTCGGCGTCGCCGAGCTCCTGGCTGCGGGTGACGATGTCCTGGGCGTGACGCTGCTCGACGTCACGCATCCGGTCGATCGTGACCGTCACCGCGTCGTACCACTGCCCGGCGTCGTCCGCCTCGGCCAGATCCAGGCCCTTGAGCGAGGCCCCCGAGGCCGCGCGGAGCAGGACCAGCTCCCGCAGGAACTCGGCCCGGTCGGCGGTCCGGCCGTTGACGGTCTCGTCGAAGAGGCGGCGCCGCTCGCTTCCGGCCTCGGCGGCGAAGGTCCTGCGTTCGTTGCGTTCGGAGGAGAGCGCGCCGAGGAACCTCTCCATCTGCTCCTGCTCGAACCGGCCCGCGACCAGTACCACCGCCAGCAGGGCCCGCTGGAGCGAGGCGGCCTCCTTGGCGCGGGCGAGCGCGTCCAGGGTCAGCGCCTGGCCGAACAGCACGTCGTCGGCAATGCCCTTGCCGAGCTCGTCGTGGAGGGAGAGCAGGTCGGCGATCACCAGGGAGTAGGCGTCGATGGCGGCGTCGGGCAGCAGCGTCGACTTCAGCGCCTGCTCCCGCAGCGGCCCGAGGTCGTCCAGCCGGGTGATCACGGTGTCGACCTCGTCCCTGGTCCGGCCGGTGACCGCCTCGCGCAGCAGGGTGCCGCTGTCGCGGACGTGCGTCACCGCGGCGTCCACCGCGTTCATCCGGGCGCGTACGGCCTCCGCCTCGCGCTCCGGGCGGCCGAGGGCGATGAACCAGGCCGTGCGGTCGCGCTCCTCGGCCAGCTCGTGGGTGAGCGCGCCGATGCGGTCCGACAGCCTGGCCAGGTCGTTGACCTGCTGGTAGTCGGCGGCGGCACGCATGGAGGCGAAGACCTGGACTCCGCCGAGCAGCACCGCCGCGGCGGTGGGGACCAGGATGAGCGCGACCAGCCTGGAGCGCACCCGCCAGTTCCGCAGGCGCAACCCGCTCCCCGCACCCTGGATGTTGTGTGTACTCACCGAACGCTGCCTCTCGGTGGACGAACCCGCTGGCCGAATTTCCCTTGGTTCCCGGTAATTCGAGCACATCTCGACCTATGGGGCCAATCGAACACAGCTCCACAAATGATTACTTATGAGGCAGGAGGGATGGAATCTGGAGCTCCATTTGCAGGCTGGAATCCCTATTACGGACACCCAAATACTCTTATTAAGTATTTCTCGTGCCTATATGGCCGTTTGCACCGTTCCAGAATGGCGAGCAGGCGATAACGCGGCAGAAGTGCGACGACCCCAAAAAGATCACATGATTGTGATTCGTGATATTTCCCCCATATCTTGACTCCTTACGTCCGTAGCCCCCCGAATCCGGGCGTCGAGTTTTGGAGGAGACAGTGGCCCCATCCGACGGTGCCGCGATCGAGGTCCGTGGGCTGTGGAAGATCTTCGGCCCCCGGGCGGAGCGCGTTCTCGGCGGCCCCGACGCGCTGCTCGACCCGGTCGCGCTCCGGGACAGGACAGGCTGCGTCGCCGCCGTCAGGGACGTCGGCTTCTCGGTACGGCCCGGCGAGGTGTTCGTCGTGATGGGCCTGTCCGGGAGCGGCAAGTCCACCCTGGTCCGCTGCCTGACCCGGCTGATCGAGCCGACCGCCGGGGAGATCTCGATCGCCGGCCAGGACGTGCGGGCCGCCTCCCCCGCCCAGCTCAGGGACCTGCGCAGGCACCGGGTCAGCATGGTCTTCCAGCACTTCGGCCTCCTGCCGCACCGCAGGGTCCTCGACAACGTGGCCTACGGGCTGGAGGTCCAGGGCGTGCCCCGGGCGCGACGGCACCGGCGGGCCCGGGAGATCCTCTCCCTGGTCGGCCTGGAGGGCTCCGACGACGCCCGCCCCGACCAGCTCTCCGGCGGCATGCAGCAGCGCGTCGGCCTGGCCCGGGCACTGGCCGCAGACCCCGAGGTGCTCCTGTTCGACGAGCCGTTCAGCGCGCTGGATCCGCTGATCCGCCGGGACATGCAGGCGGAGGTCGTCCGCCTGCACCGCGAGGTCGGCAAGACCATGCTGTTCATCACCCACGACCTGTCCGAGGCGCTCAAGCTCGGCGAGCGCATCGCGATCATGCGGGCGGGCTCGATCGTCCAGCTCGGCACCGCGGAGGAGCTGGTCGGCGCCCCCGCCGACGACTACGTGGCCGACTTCGTCAGGGACGTGCCCAGGAGCGAGGTGCTCTCGCTGCGCTGGATCTGCCGCCCCCCGCTGCGGGAGGACCACCTCGACGGTCCCGTGCTCGCGGCGTCCACCGTCATCCGCGACGCGGTGCCGGCCGCCATGGAGTCGGCCCGGCCGATCCGCGTCGTGCGGGACGGGGAGCTGATCGGCGTGGTCGACCGCCTCGACATCCTCGGAGCCATGGCCGGCGGCCCGGCGCCGGCCGTACCGGGATCCCGCCGGCCGGCGGCCGGAGCCGGCGCGTGACCTCGCCGCCCGCCGCGCTCTCCCCTGCCCGGGCGGCCCCGCCCGCCCGCCGCTCCCGGAGGCCGCTGCCGCCCTGGCTGGCGCCGCTCACCGGCGCGGCCGTGGCCGTGGCCGCCTATCTGCTCTTCCGGGGCACCGCGCCGCTGCCCCACGACGACGACGCCGCGCAGTTCGGGGCGGTCAACGACGTGCGGGACTGGGTGGACGCCAACCGCAACGAGAGCCCGGTCTTCCTGTTCTTCGTCAACTACGTGCGACTGGCCGTCGGCGGGCTCCACGACGCCCTCCACCTGGTGCTGGACGGCCTCGGCTGGGTGGGGCTGATCGGGGTCGCGGGCGCGCTGGGCCGGCTGGCGGGCGGCCGCCGGACCGCGCTGGTCGCCATGCTGGGAACCGGCTCGTTCGGGGTGCTGGGGCTGTGGGAGGCGAGCGTCGACACGCTCGCGCTCGTGCTCGCGGCGGTCCTGCTCTCACTGCTGATCGGCCTGCCGCTGGGCGTGGCCGCGGGTCGTTCGGTACGGCTGCGCCGCCTGCTCACCCCGGTCCTCGACGTCATGCAGATCATGCCGACGTTCGCCTACCTGGCGCCGATGGTGCTGTTCTTCCAGATCGGGCCCGCGTCCGCCGCGATCACCACGATGATCTACGCGATCCCTCCGGCGATCAGGATCACCGCGCTGGCCGTCGAGCAGGTCTCCCCGGCCGCCGTCGAGGCCTCCACCTCGCTCGGCGCCACCCGCCGGCAGACGCTGCGCAAGGTGCACCTCCCGATGGCGCGCGCCACGATCGCGCTGGCGATCAACCAGACCGTCATGATGGCGCTGTCCATGGTGGTGATCGCGGCGCTGATCGCCGCGCCGGGGCTGGGCTCGGACATCATCCGCGGGCTCTCCCGGGCCGACGTGGGCGTCATGCTCCCGGCGGGCATCGCCATCGTGGTGATGGCCGTCGTGCTGGACCGGATCACCATGGCCGCCGCGACGCGCGGGCCGGTGCCGCCCGGCGTCTCCTCCGCCTGGCTCCGGCTCGCCGCCCCGGCGGTGATCCTCCTGGTCGCCGGGATCGCGGCCCGCCTCCTGCCCGCCGAGTTCCCCCGGGAGTGGGTGCTCCGCTTCGCCGGACCGGTGAACGAGGCCGTGAACTGGGCCAAGTTCTCCTGGTACGGCGCCACCGAGGCGATCAGGAACGGCGTCACCGAAGCCCTCCTCAACCCCCTGCAGACCGTGCTCACCACCGCCCCCTGGTGGCTGGTCGCGGCGGTCGTGCTCGCGGCCGGATGGCGGGCCGCGGGGGCGCGTCCCGCGGCCGTCGCGGTGGGCTGCCTGCTCGCCACGGCCCTGCTCGGGCTCTGGCAGCACACCATGGAGACGCTCACCACCGTGCTGGCCGGGGTGGTGCCGGCCCTGGCCGCCGGGCTCGCGCTCGGCATCGCGGCGGCCCGCTCCCCCCGGTTCGCCGCCGTGCAACGCCCGCTGCTCGACACCGCGCAGACCATGCCCGCCTTCGTCTACCTGCTGCCCGCGCTGGCGCTGTTCGGCGCGACCCGGTTCACCGCGATCTTCGCCTCGGTGATCTACGCGGTGCCGCCGGTCGTCCGGCTGGTGGAGGACGGGATCAGAAACGTGTCCCCGGTCGCCGTGGAGGCCGCGCGCTCCTGCGGCTCCACCGACCGGCAGCTGCTGTGGAAGGTGCGGCTGCCGATGGCCCGCCGGGCGATCCTGCTCGCCGCCAACCAGGGAATCGTCATGACGCTCGCCATGGTCGTGGTCGGCGGCCTGGTCGGCGCGGGCGGCCTGGGCTACGACGTCGTCTCCGGATTCTCCCAGCGCACCGACTTCGGCATGGGCTTCGCGGCCGGGGTCGCCACGGTGCTGCTGGGGATCATGCTCGACCGGATCACGCAGGGCGCCGATGGGCGCCCTTCCCCCCGAAAGTCCCCCTAAAGAAGAGGATCGCATGAGGATCGGACGCAGGGTCCGCCTGCTCGCCGGCGTTCTGGCACTTGGACTGGCCGCCGCGGGCTGCGGTGGCGCCAAGGTGGAGACCGGCACCGGCACGGCACGGACGTCCGCGGGCGCCGCCGGATCGTCGGCGCCCGCCGCGGGCGGCACCGTGAGGATCGCCATCAACCCGTGGGCCGGCTACGAGGCCAGCGCCGCGGTGCTCTCCTATCTGCTGGAGAAGGAGCTCGGCTACAAGGTCGAGAAGAAGGAGCTCGCCGAGCAGGTCTCCTGGGAGGGGTTCGAGAGCGGCGACGTCGACCTCATCGTGGAGAACTGGGGCCACGACGATCTGAAGAAGACCTTCATCGAGGAGAAGAAGGTCGCCGTCGAGGCGGGCTCCACCGGGAACAAGGGCGTCATCGGCTGGTACATCCCCAAGTGGATGACGGAGAAGTATCCCGGCATCACCGACTACAAGAACCTGAACAAGTACGCCGCCCTGTTCGCGACCTCGGAGTCGGGCGGCAAGGGCCAGCTTCTCTTCGGCGACCCGTCCTACGTCAGCAACGAAGAAGCGATCATCAAGAATCTCAAGCTGGACTACAAGGTGGTCGTGGGCGGCAGCGAGGCGGCGCTGATCGAGTCCGCCACCCAGGCCCAGCGGCAGAAGAAGCCACTGCTCTTCTACTTCTGGGACCCGCACTGGCTGTTCGACCGGGTCGATCTGGTCCGCGTCAACCTGCCGCCCCACACCGACGGCTGTGACGCCGACCCCAAGAAGGTCGCCTGCGACTACGCCGCGCTGGATCTCGACAAGATCGCGAGCAAGCGGTTCGCCGACACCGGCGGCAAGGCCTACGAGCTGGTCAAGAACTTCTCCTGGACCAACGAGGCGCAGAACGCGGTGGCCAACGGCATCACCAACGACGGGCTGAGCCCCGAGGACGCGGCCAGGAAGTGGGTCGAGGCCAACCCGTCCGTCTGGGCCTCCTGGATCCCCCAGTAAACGATCGGCCGATTCCGTGAGAAGACAACTCGCCGGGGTCGCCGCGGCGCTCCTCCTGCTCACCGCGTGCAGCGGTGAGCAGGAGGCGCCCCCGCCGACCGGCGGCACCGTGAGGATCGCCATCAACGGGTGGGCGGGCTACGAGGCCAGCGCGGCCGTCCTCGGCCGGCTCCTGGAACAGGAGCTCGGCTACGAGGTGCGCAGGGTGGAGCTCAACGAGGCCGAATCGTGGGAGGGGCTCGAAAAGGGCACGGTGGACGTCATCGTCGAGAACTGGGGCCGCGAGGCCGAGAAGAAGACCTACATCGAGGAGAAGAAGGTCGCCGTCTCCGCCGGAAGAAACGGAAACAAAGGGGTGATCGGCTGGTATGTCCCGCAGTGGATGGCCGACCGGTACCCGGACATCACCGACTGGCGGAAGCTCAACAAGTACGCCCATCTATTTAAGACTGATAAATCAGGTAATTTCGGTCAGCTCCTCGACGGGGACGCCTCCTACGTCACCAACGACGAGGCGCTGGTCCGCAATCTCGGGCTCGACTACAAGGTCGTCTACGCGGGCAGCGAGAAAGCCCTGATAAGGGCCGCGAAACTGGCGACCCGGCGGCGCACTCCCCTGCTGATGTATTTCTACGAACCGCAGTGGCTGTTCACCCAGATCAAGTTGGCGAAGATCAATCTCCCTCCCTATGCGATCGGCTGCGACGCCGACGCCGCGAAGGTCGCCTGCGACTACCCGCCCTACCTGCTCGACAAGATCGTGAGCAGGAGGTTCGCCGACACCGGCGGCCGGGCCTACGAGCTGGTGCGCAACTTCACGTGGACGAACGACCAGCAGAACGCGGTCGCGGACGACATGACCGGCGGCCTGAGCGCCGACCAGGCGGCCCGCAAGTGGATCGAGGCGAACAAGATCGTGTGGAAGGACTGGATGCCCGCCTGACACCCCCCGGACCTTCACAACAAACATAGGGTTGCTGCAAATTTATAGCAACCCCAAAAATATCGTCTAGGGTGGTCCGTGACTCCGGCCGCAGCCCCGCGCCGCCGCGGAAGTCCGGGCCGCGCCACTCCTCGGCGACGTTCCCCGGCTTCGCGCGTCCGAGTCCGTCCGCGATCGACCTCCGAAGGAGCACCGGTGAGCCACATGGACGGCACCCCCGACGGCGACGTGATCACGGTCGTCGGGGCCAGGACCCACAACCTGCGGAACGTCAGCGTCACCTTCCCCAAAAACAGGATCGTCGCCTTCACCGGTGTCAGCGGCAGCGGGAAGACCTCACTCGCCATCGACACGGTGCACGCCGAGGCCCAGCTGAGGTATCTGAACGGCGTCTCGCTGTTCTTCCGCCAGTTCATCTCGCCCAGAAACCGCCCGCAGGTCGATCGGATCTCCGGACTGGGCGCGACCCTGGCGGTGGACCAGCGCCGGCTGAACCGCAACCCGCGCTCCACCCTCGGCAGCGTCACCGGGGTCGACGACTTCCTCGGCCTGCTGTTCGCCCGCATGCCGGCGCTGGGGCCCGAAGCCCGGGAGTTCCCCGAGCTACGCGGGCTGACCAGTGCTTATTTCGACAGGTACAGCATGGAAGGCCGGTGCAAGACGTGCGGAGGTATGGGCGTCGAGGTCCGCCCGGCCGAGGATCGGATCGTGACCCGGCCGGACCTGCCGTTGCTCGCGGGCGCCGGGACGTGGTTCGACCGGGCCAACTCCGGGGAGTTCTGGGCGCTGCCCGCCCTCGCCGAGCGGTACGGCGCGGACCTCGCTCTGCCCTGGCGCGAACTGCCGGAGGAGTTCCGGCGGGCGGTGCTCCACGGCACGGGTGACGGGCCGATCACCTACAAGATCACCACCAGGCAGCGGAAGGCGGGCGCCGAGGTCACCGTCGAGCGCAGCGTGCCGTTGAGGGGAGCGGTCTCCGAAGTCTCCAGGCTCCACGACGCCGCGGGCACCGACGCGGCCAGAGAGCACTACGCCCGGTTCATGCGCCGGACCGAGTGCCCCCGCTGCGGCGGCACCGGCTTCGGCGAGGTCGGCCTGACGGTCAGGCTCGCCGGCCTGACCTACCCCGAGGTGATCAGGCTCCCCGTCGAGGATCTGCGCGGATGGGTGGACACGATCGAACCGACGCTCACCCCGACGCAGCGGAAGGTGGCCGGCGACATCCTGCCCGGCCTGGCCCGCCGCGTGCGGCTGATGGTCGAGCTGGGGCTCGGACACCTCCAGGTCACCCGCAGTGCCCCGTCGATGTCGGGCGGCGAGCTCCAGCGGGCGCGGATCACCGCCCAGCTGAACACGGACCTGACCGGGATCGTCTTCGTCCTCGACGAGCCGGGGGCGGGCCTGCACCCCGCCGACAAGCACCCGCTGCGCGAGATCCTCCACGACCTGCGCGACGCGGGCAACACCGTCCTGCTCGTGGAGCACGACCCCGAGCTCATCGCCCTGGCCGACTGGGTGGTGGACCTCGGCCCCGGAGCGGGGCGCGAGGGCGGCAGGCTCGTCGCGTCCGCTCCGCCGTGGGAGCTGAGCCGCGACGAGCGGTCGATCACCGGCGCCTATCTCGGCGGACGCGGTCCCCGTGTCCGCCGGACCCGGCGCTCCGACCCCGCCACGACGCCCCGGCTCGGCCTGATCGGCGTCCAGGCGCACAACGTCCGCCTGGACCGGGTGGACATCCCCCTCCACGCGCTCACCTGCATCACCGGGGTCAGCGGCAGCGGCAAGAGCAGCCTGCTGCACGAGGCGCTCGGCGCGAGCCTCGAGGCCGTGCTCCGCGGCGAGCGCCCGCGGGCCGTCGCCCGGATCGAAGGCGCCGGGCTGCTCGACTGGGTGACGGTCGTGGACCAGAACCCCATCGGCCGCACACCGCGTTCCAGCCCGGCCACCTACACCAAGGCGTTCGACACGATCCGCAGGCTCTACGCCTCCACTCCGGAGGCCAGGAGCCGCGGGCTCGGCGCGGGGGCGTTCTCCTTCAACTCCCGCGGAGGCCGGTGTGAGGCGTGTGCCGGCTACGGCAGACGCCAGGTGGACATGCACTTCATGCCGGACATGTGGGTCGGGTGCGACGTCTGCGAGGGACGCCGCTTCACCCCCGAGCTGCTCGCCGTCACCTACCGCGGCAAGGCCGTCGACGAGGTGCTGGACATGACCGTGGACGAGGCGGCCGAGTTCTTCGGCGAACGCGCCGACCTAGCCGCGACACTGCGCGCCGCCCAGCAGGCCGGTCTGGGCTATCTCCGGCTCGGCCAGAGCGCGACCGAGCTCTCCGGAGGCGAGGCGCAGCGCCTGAAGCTGGCCAACGCGATCCTGCTGGGCGGCGGGAGCCGCGGCCGGGGCCTGGTGATCCTCGACGAGCCGGTCACCGGTCTGCACCCCTCCGACGTGCAGCGTGTGGTCGACGCGTTCGACACGCTGCTCGCGGGCGGCAACTCGGTCGTCATCGCCGAACACGACCTGCACGTGGCCGCCTGCGCCGACTGGATCATCGACATGGGACCGGGCGCCGGCGACAGGGGCGGGCGGATCGTCAACGAGGGCCCTCCGGCGACGATCGCGGCGGGGCCCGGTGTGACCGCGGGGTATCTGCGGCCCCTCCTCGCGGGCTGAGCGCCGGCGGCACGGCGACGGCCGGGTGAACGGCACCGGCCACCATCGCGAGGGACGTGCCACGGCCGGATGACCGGTGACGGCTCCTGCCACGAGGAGCGTGCCGGAGCCGGGCGCCCCCGTCCCGGTGAGATCCGGGGGCGGGGGCTCAGACCGACGTGCCGTGGGTCGCGCGGACCCGCAGGACGTGCTCGACCAGCGTGATGAGCGTGCCCTTGACGGAGCCGCGGGAACGGGCGTCGGTGCGCACGACGGGAACGTGCGGGGCGAGGGCCAGGGCCTCCCGCACCTCCTCCTCCGTGTGCTGGAACTGCCCGTCCCAGCCGTTGACGCCGACCACGAAGGGGAGATTCGCCTCCTCGAAGTAGTCGATCGCCGGGAAGCCGTCGGCCAGCCGCCGGGTGTCGATCAGGACGACCGCGCCGAGCGCGCCGCGGACCAGGTCGTCCCACATGAACCAGAACCGGTGCTGGCCGGGCGTGCCGAACAGGTAGAGGATCAGGTCCCGGTCCAGCGAGAGGCGCCCGAAGTCCATCGCGACCGTGGTCGTCGCCTTGTTCGGGGTGAGACCGAGGTCGTCGATGCCGGCGCTGGCGTCGGTCATCACCGCCTCCGTGGTCAGGGGGAGGATCTCCGACACGGCGCCCACGAACGTGGTCTTGCCGACGCCGAACCCGCCCGCCACGACGATCTTCGTCGAGGTCAGGCCGCCATGGTTAGAGCCTGCGAAGTCCACTGAGAACCCTTTCGAGCATGTTGAGGTCCGGTTGTCCCTGGTCGAGGCGTGGCTGGTGGAGACGGACGAGACCTTCATCGGCCATGTCCGCCACCAGCACACGGGCCACCCCGAGCGGGACCCTCAGCAGCGCCGAGATCTCGGCGACCGACCGGAACGAACGGCACAGCCTGATGATGGCGTCCTGCTCGGGGGTGAGCAGGGCCAGCTCCTCCTCCATGATGAAGGAGGAGGAGACCAGCGTCTCCATCGCCATGTGATACCGGGGCTCGGATCGGCCGCCGGTGACCGCGTATGGACGGAACAGGGGCTCTTCGTCCCCGGTTCCGTCACTCCCGAGCACGTCTCTCTCCCGTGAAGAGCTCGGCCACTACCGCCCCCGGGAGGACTGCAGTTCGGCCCGGAGGGCCGGGGTGAGCACCTGGCCGGCCCGGTCGACGAGCAGGGTCATCTGGTAGGCCACCAGACCCATGTCACAGTCGGCGGCGGCCAGTACGGCGAGGCAGGAGCCGTCACTGATCGCCATGACCAGCATCAGGCCGCGCTCCATCTCGACCACCGTCTGGGTGACGGCCCCACCCTCGAACACGCGGGACGCGCCCACGGTCAGGCTGAGCAGCCCCGCCGCGACGGCGGCGAGCTGGTCCGCGCGGTCGTCCGGGAACCCCTCCGAGCTGGCGATCCGCAACCCGTCCGCCGAGACGCACACCGCGTGCGCGACGCCGGGGGTGGCGCGGACGAACTCGGTGATCAGCCAGTCGAACCTGCGCGCCTCATGGCTCAGGGTCGTCACGAGCCCTCCTCCCTATCCGCCAGGCTCCTGGCGGTGTCCTCGTTCAGTTCGGCACGGCCCCGCCGTACACCCTGCTGGAAACTCGACAAGCGGCTACGTACCCGTTCGGGCGAGAGAGACGGCATCGGGGTGGACGGCACGCTGGCCGCGGCGCCGGGCACCAGGTTGGCTCTGGGAGTCCGCTTGGGCAGGCCCGCCGAGGTGATTCCGCCGAGGGTGGGGTCGCTCGCCGCCTGGGCCGCCTGCCAACCGGCGTCGGCCGGGGTCTGCCAGCCGCCCGCCTCCCGGACCTCCACCGGCTCCCCGACCGGCTCATGGACCGGCTCATGGACCGGCTCATGGACCGGTTCATGGACCGGCAGGCCGTCCGGAGGCGTGGGGGCCTCCTCGATCTCGGAGCCGAGCGGATCGGTCAGCGGGGAGCCCGCGTGCCGCGCGGCCTCCCCGGCGGCGACGGCGTGCTCACCGGTGTTCTCGGCCCGGCGGAACCAGGCCGACTCGATGGACGCGAAGATCGGCAGGAACTCCTCCTGCTCGGATTCGAGCGGGGAGACCCGTACGGCCGGCATCGACGCGGTCGCCGGGTCGTCCTGGGAGTTCTGCCCCCAGGAGGAGAAACCCGGGCCTGGAACGCTCCCGGCGGCGTTCGTCCCCGGGACCGGACGTTTGGGGAGGGGGTAGTCGGCGGCCGACGCCGGAGCGCCGGGCGGGCCCGCGGGGAGCGGCTGCCTGCGGCCCGGGGCCGGCTGGTCGCCGGGGAACGATGTCGAGCCGGACGGGAGGGCCTGCGGGCCGGGAGCGCGCCCGAGCGAGGTCTGCCCGAACGAGGAGGCCGGGGGGATCGAGGCCGGGGGGATCGAGGCCTGCCCGAACGACGTCTGGCCGAAGGAGGTCTGGGCGAAGGGGTTCTGGTCCGGGGCAGGCTGCGGGGCCCGCGACTGGGCGCCCCACGACGGGGTGATGGACGGCGGCTGGATCGCCTCGACGATCAGCTCCGGCGGGAAGAGGACCATGGCGATGAGGCCGCTGGCCTCCTGCGGGCGGAGCTGGACGCGGATGCCGTGGCGCAGGGCCAGCCGGCCGACCACGAACAGGCCCATCCGGCGTGACACCGAGACGTCGACGACGGGCGGGTCGGCCAGGCGGCGGTTGGTCTCGATCAGCTCCTCGGTGGTCATGCCGATGCCGGCGTCGCTGACCGCGAGCAGCGCGCCGCCGCCCTCGATCATGCTGCTGGAGACCACGACCTGGCTGGACCGGGGCGAGAACTGGATGGCGTTCTCCACCAGCTCGGCGACCAGGTGGACGATGTCGTTGGCGGCGCTCCCGGCGACCGAGATCGTGCGGTGCACCTTGACCTGGACCCGCTCGTAGTCCTCGACCTCCGACAGCGAGGCGCGCACGACGTCGACGAGCTTGGCCGGCTGGCTGCGCCTGCGCGCGGGTTCGTGACCGGCGAGGACCAGCAGGTTCTCGGAGTTGCGGCGCATCCGGGTGGCGAGGTGGTCGAGCTTGAACAGGTCCGCCAGGCGGCCGCCGTCCTCCTCGCCCTTCTCCAGGCCGTCGATCAGTGAGATCTGCCGCTCGACCAGGGTCTGGGTGCGGCGCGACAGGTTGACGAACATCGCGCTGATGTTGGAGCGGAGCTCGGACTCCTCGGCGGCCAGCCGTACGGCCTGCCGGTGGACCTCGTCGAAGGCCTTGGCGACCTCCCCGATCTCGTCCTTGCCGTCGACCGAGATGGGGGCGATCTCGGGGGTCTGGGAGTCTCCGGAGACCCGGAGCCTGCGCACGACCTCGGGGAGGGTGAATCCGGCGACGTCCAGCGCCTCGGCGCGCAGGCGGCGCAGCGGCAGGACCATCGAGCGGGCGATGAGGACGGTGAGACCGAGGACCAGGAGCAGCAGCAGGAGGATGAGCCCGGACGCGATGATCGCGTTGCGCTGCTCGGTGTCCTCCAGCATCCGGGCCCGGGTGATCACGTCACCGGCGACCTTGACCTCGACCTTCCGCATCCGGTCGAGGATCGCGCCGTTGTCCGAGAACCACTGTTTGACCTCGTCGAAGTCGGAGAGCAGGCGTCCCTCGTTCCGCGGGTCGCCGGCCAGCACGATCGCCCTGGCCTTGGTCAGCTCGGCGCGGTGCACCTTCTCGTCGATCATGGCCTTGACGAGCAGCTGACCGTTCGCCGGGCTCGCCTCGACGCCGAAGTCCGCCTTGTACTCCTCCATGCGGGACCGGGAGGCGATGAACTTCTCGATCTCCTGGGCGTTGACCAGGGAGGGCACGTAGTAGCCGGCCAGCAGGCGGGCCCGCTGCTTGGAGACCTCCTCCTTGGCGTAGGCCAGCGCGCTGAGCGCACGGGTGTTGCCGATGATCTCCGGGTCGTCGCTGACCAGCGTGAGCTCCTCGTGGAGCTGGAGCAGCGGGGCGATCAGGAGGCCGTACCGTTCCGTGCGGTTCGTCCCGGGTATCTGGCGCAGTTCCTTCAGGCCGGAGAGCTGGTAGCCCACGTCCCTGGCGGCCTCGGCCGTCCGGACGCCGTAGGAGTCGTCGATCGCCTGCAGGTCGAGCCGGACCTTGCCGATCAGCGCGTCGACGGTCTTCATCTGCGCCTCGGCGCTGTCCTTCAGCCCCTTGTTCGAGGTCTGGAAGGAGGACCACGCGCTCCGGTCACGTTCCAGACCGAGGGCCTGGGCCAGGTCGCGGATGTCACCGGAGTACTCGGCCGCCGAGGCGGTCCGCTGGTAGCCCGCCACGCTGTCGACGGAGGCGACCACGCGGGTGCCCGCGAGCACGACGCCCACCGCGGTCGGTACCAGGATCAGAGCCGTGAGGCGCGACCGCACACGCCAGTTCCGCAAGCCGAACCGGGCGGCAGGCCGCTTGCCGCGGTCGTGTGCCGAAGCACCGCCGCTCTCGGATGTCGCCGTCGTCACCGCTCTCGCTACCCCTCACCATCACGACATAAGTGGCCAACATCAGACCACAAGGTCACGGGACATAATCGGCATAACCGACAAACCGGACTTAATCGTTACGAAGGTGACAAGAGAACGATGGTCGATGGTTATCGCAGCGCGGCGAGCACCTGGTCCCGCACCTGTGCCCGCTGGGCCTCGTCGGTCAGAGGACGTCCAGCCCTGTCGACAACGTAGAAGACGTCCACCGCCTCTGCGCCGAGAGTCTCCACACGCGCGGCGCGTACGTCAAGACCACAGTCCCCAAAAGCTCTGCCGATCCGCCACAGCAGTCCGGGGCGGTCGTGCGCGCGCACCTCCACGACGGTCGCCGTGTTGGACGCGTCGTCCACCAGGGAGACCCGCGGCGGCGCCACCGGCACCCGGGCCGGGCGCAGCGACCGGGTCCTTCTGGCCAGGCGTTGCTCGATGTCGAGCCGGCCGGCCAGGACCAGCCGCAGATCGGCCTCCAGCGTCGCCGGATCGGGCGGCGAACCGTACTCGGGCACCACCGAGAACTCGATGACGGCGGTCGACCCCGCCGAGGCGGCCGAGGCCGCGCGGACCACCATCCGGTGCGCGGCGAGCACCCCGGCCGCGCG
Source organism: Streptosporangium canum (assembly GCF_900113865.1). GTDB lineage: Bacteria > Actinomycetota > Actinomycetes > Streptosporangiales > Streptosporangiaceae > Streptosporangium > Streptosporangium canum. Next base: position 141,001 of record NZ_FOQY01000003.1, read on the forward strand.
CCAGAGCAGCCCCGACCTGTCCGGCGCGACCACGGTGACCGCTCCCCCGTTGACCCGTACGGCGCCGCCGCCGTGCCGGGCCAGGGACGCCTGCGCGGCCGAGAGCGCCGGCGCGGGCGGCAGCGGGGTGCCGGACAGCACCGAGCGCACCCGGCGCACGAGGTCGGTGACCAGCGAGGCCTTCCAGGAGTTCCAGGCGGCCGGCCCGGTCGCGTTGCCGTCGGCCACGGCGAGGGCCGCCAGCAGTTCGAGGACCTCACGCGAGCCGACGGCCTCGGCCACCCGGGAGATCGTCACCGGGTCGTCCAGGTCGCGGCGGGTCGCCGTCTCCGGCAGCAGCAGGTGGTGGCGGACCACGGTCTCCAGGGTGTCCACGTCCGCCGGGGACAGGCCGATCCGGGTGCCGATGTCGCGGGCCACGACCGCGCCGGTGGTCGAGTGGTCACCGGGCCAGCCCTTGCCGATGTCGTGCAGGAGCGCGGAGATGAGCAGCAGGTCGGGCCGGGACACCTCGCGGGTGAAGGAGGCGGCTCCGGCGGCGGCCTCGATCAGGTGCCGGTCCACGGTGTAGCGGTGCACGGGGTTGCGCTGCGGGCGGTGCCGTACCCGCTCCCAGTCGGGCAGGAGCCGCACCAGCACTCCCGCCTGGTCCAGCTCCTCCCAGACCGGTACCGCCGCGCGTCCCGCGCCGAGCAGGGCGACCAGCGCGTCGCGGGCGCCGTCCGGCCACGGGACCGGGAGCGGCGGGGACTGGGCGGCCAGCGCGTTCACGGTGGCGGGCGCGAGGGGCAGCCCCGCCTCGGCGGCGGCCGCGGCGGCGCGGAGCACGAGCACGGGGTCCTTGCGCGGGTCGACCCCGCGGGCGAGCACGACCTCGCCGCCGTGCTCGACGACGCCGTCGGCGAGCGGGCGGCGGCCCCTCGGGGCGGGGCCCGACAGCAGCCGGTCGACGGTGCGCCAGGTGGCGTCGAAGGCGTGCGCGACGGTACGGCCCGCCTCGGCGAGCCTGCGCATCAGCGCCTCGGCGTCGAGCAGGCCCAGCGTCCCGGCGACCGCGTCCTGTTCCTGGAGCACCAGCCGGTCGGCGCCCCGGGCGGTCACCAGGTGCAGGCCGTGCCGTATGTCGAGCAGAAGTTCGTAGGCCTCGCGGACCCGGGGGCCCGGGGCCGAGGCGACCCAGGCGGCGGCCACGGCCTGCATCGCCTGCACGTCGCGGATCCCGCCGCGTGAGTCCCTGAGGTCGGGTTCGAGCAGGAAGGCCAGCTCACCGCTCGCCTCGGCACGCTTGTCGGCGGCGTCGCGCAGCTCGCCCAGGCGGCGCCTGGAGTCGGCCCGCCATTCGGAGAGCACGCTCTCGCGCGCCGCGCGCGTCAGCTCGGGGTCCCCCGCCACGTGCCGGGCCTGGATCAGCCCGAGCACCGCCTTGAGGTCGCCCCGCGCGACCACGGCGGCCTCCTCCACGGTCCGCACCGAGTGGTCGAGGCCGACGCCGGAGTCCCAGACGGGGTACCAGACGCGGTCGGCGATGCGCGCCACGTCGTCACGGCCGTTGTGCAGCAGGACCAGGTCCAGGTCGCTGCCCGGGGCCAGCTCCGCGCGGCCCAGGCTCCCCACCGCGACGAGCGCGACGCCGCTGAGGGCGCCGCGCTCGTCGGTGTTCCTGTGCTCCCCGTTCTTCCCGGTGCGCCCGTACGGCGTGCCGCAGGCGGTCCTGAGCAGGTCCGTCAGCCACCGGTCGATGTCCGCGGCCCGTTCCCTACGGGCCGCGGCGTACGAGCGGGTGTCGCCTCTCACCGGTCAGAGCGCCTCGGGTCCGCGTTCTCCGGTGCGGACCCGGACGACCGTGTCCACCGGAACGGACCAGACCTTGCCGTCGCCGATCTTGCCGGTCTGCGCGGCCTTGACGATGACGTCGATGACGTCCTCGGCGTCGTCCTCCTCGGCGAGCACCTCCAGCCGGACCTTGGGCACCAGGTCCACCTGGTACTCGGCGCCCCGGTAGACCTCGGTGTGACCGCGCTGGCGGCCGTACCCGCTGGCCTCGCTGACCGTCATGCCCTTGACGCCGAACTGCTCCAGGGCTGCCTTCACGTCATCGAGTTTGAAGGGCTTGATGACCGCGGTGATGAGTCTCATGCGCCGACCTTCTTGGACGCCGGGACGGCGGCCGTACCGTTGACGGCGGCCACGCCCGAGGAGTGGATGGTGCCGAGGTCGTAGCCCGTCTCGGCGTGGGAGGTGATGTCGATGCCGGTGATCTCTTCCTCGGCGCCGATCCTGAAGCCCATCGTCTTGTCGATGACCTTGGCGATGATCCACGACACGACGAAGGAGTAGAGGCCGACCGCGACCGGACCCAGCACCTGCACGCCGAGCTGGGAGAGCGGGCCCCCGAGGAGGATCCCCTTCTCCTGGCCGTCGGCGAACGGGTAGGCCGCGACGAAACCGAGCGCCACCGCGCCGACGACACCGCCGACCAGGTGGACGCCGACCACGTCGAGGGAGTCGTCGTAACCGAGCCTGTACTTCAGGCCGACCGCGTAGGCGCAGGCGACACCGGCGATCGCGCCGATGACGAACGCCGCCCAGGGGTCGACGAAGCCGCAGGCCGGGGTGATGGCGACCAGGCCGGCGACGGCGCCCGAGGCCACGCCGAGGCTGGTGGAGTGACCGTCACGGAGCTTCTCCACCAGGAGCCACGCACCGGCGGCGACCGCGGTGGCGATCTGGGTGTTGATGAACGCCAGGCCGGTCGTCCCGTCCACGGCGAGCTCGGAGCCGGCGTTGAAACCGAACCAGCCGAACCACAGCAGACCGGCGCCCAGCAGAACGAGCGTGAGGTTGTGGGGCCGCATCGGGTCCTTGCCCCAGCCGACGCGCTTGCCGATCACGAGCGCGACCGCCAGGGCGGCGGCGCCGGCGTTGATGTGGACGACCGTGCCGCCGGCGAAGTCCTCGATGCCGAGGCTGCTCAGCCAGCCGCCGCCCCACACCCAGTGGGCCACGGGGAAGTAGACGAGGCTCACCCAGACGATCCCGAAGACGACCCAGGCGCCGAACTTGACGCGGTCGGCGAGCGCGCCGCTGATCAGAGCCACCGTGATGATCGCGAAGGTCATCTGGAACATGGAGAAGACCAGGCTCGGCATGCCCGTGCCGTCATCCTTCGTCGCGGTCTCCACCATCCCGGCCAGGCCGATGTTGTCAAGACCGCCGATGAACTTGTTGACGATGCCCGTGCCGTCGCCGACGGCGTCGAAGGCCAGCGAGTGGCCGTAGAGAACCCAGGTGATCGTCACGACGATGATGCTGACCCACGACATCATCATCATGTTGAGAACGCTCTTGGCCCTGGTCATGCCCCCGTAGAAGAACGCGAGCCCAGGAGTCATCAGCAACACCAGCGCGGTGGCTGTGAGCATCCAGGCAGTGGTGCCGCCATCGATCTTCATTCGACGCGACCCTCCCTTACAAATGGCGTGTGGCCGATTTCACGGTCGCAGTGAACGCTTCCTGGGCTCCGTCGACCGGCCGCGCACTGACGTTGCGCCAAAGCGTGTTCTTCCGCCGTTTCAGGTCTTAACCGTGCGTGTTTCGCATCTGTGAATCTCGGCCACATGGTGTTTCGAGGGTGTTTCGGATGGGGTGGCTCTTGGCCTGGAGATGACCATAACTATGCTTAGGTATGCCTTACCTAAACCTCTAAGGGGATTCGATGACCATCCGCCTGGCCAAGGCCGCGGCTGCCGTTCTGCTGTCCACCGTCGCCCTCGCGGCCTGCGGCGCCGTAGGCGATGACCAGGCCGCCGCAGGTCCAACCCGCACGATCAAGCACGCGATGGGCGAGACGAAGGTGCCCGAATCTCCCAAGCGGGTCGTCGTTCTCGACACCGACAAGCTCGACACCATGGCCTCGCTGGGCCTCACACCGGTCGGTGCGGCGCAGGCAGCCGAAAACCAGGCCTGGCCGAAATACCTGGGTTCCGCGCTGGACGCCACCAAGCCGGTCGGCACCCTCCAAGCCCCCAACCTGGAGGCCATCACCGCGCTCAAGCCGGACCTGATCCTCGGCACGAAGTTCCGGCAGGAGCAGTTCTACGACAAGCTCAACCAGATCGCGCCCACCGTGTTCACCGAGAAGGTCGGGATCACCTGGAAGGAGAACCTCCTGCTCGACGCCGACGCGCTGGGCAGGAAGGCGCAGGCGGAGAAGCTTCTCGCCGACTACCGGACCCGGGCGCGGTCGCTGGGCGGCTCCGACGCGGTCGAGGTCAGCATCGTGCGCTTCATGCCCACCCAGATCCGGATGTACGGCCCCGAGTCGTTCAGCGGCATCGTCGTCGGCGACGCCGGTTTCGGCCGCCCCGAACCCCAGCGGCTGGCGGACGCCCAGGACAAGCGCTTCGGCGAGCTGAGCCAGGAGAACCTCTCCCAGGCGGACGGCGACGTGCTCTTCTACAGCGCCTACGGCGACCAGGCGGCGCAGAGCCAGGCCGCGGTCACCGGGGGCCCGCTCTGGAAGAACCTGCCGGCGGTCAAGGACGACAGGGCCCACGGCGTGGACGACGAGACCTGGATGCTCGGCATCGGCGTCACCGCCGCCGGGAAGATCCTCGACGACCTGGAGAAGTTCGCCAAGCCGTGACGGCCGGCACGGCTCCGGGCCGCAGGGGGCGCGGGGGCCGGCCGCGGAGACGGCGGACGGCCACGCGGCGGCGACCGTCACCCATGGCACCGATCTCACTACTATGAGTGACGGTGGCGCGGGCCTCACCACGCCACTCGCCATGCCCGCGCCCCCGACGACCAGGAAGAGCGATGATCCGTTCCCTGCGTGCCGCCGTGCCGCTCGCCGCCGCCGGCCTCCTGCTGCCCGCCGTCCCCGCCCACGCCGGGGTCCTGCCCGCCGGGCAGTTCCAGATCTTCCTGTCGACGGACCCCACCCGCTGCGTGGGCTGGTCCCAGGACAGCCCGCTCACCCCGCTGTCCACTCCCAAGAACCGGGCGTGCGACAGCGATCCCACGACCGTGTGGCGCTACGACGCCCTCACCCGGCACCTCGTCACCGGCGACGGGCGGTGCCTGGACGTCTGGGACGGTGCCGGAATCCTGGAGATCAAACCCTGCGACGCCGGCCGCGCCACCCAGATGTGGGAGGCCTCCCCCACCCGCGTCAGCTGGAACAGCCTCCCCGACGGCTACAACAGCATCCACCACCCCGGCCGGCCGGGCCGCAACCTGCAGCTCTACGCGGGCGAGGGCAACAGCCTGGTGATCAGTGAGGGCGACGCCGGCGCCCCGGGCGAGGGCGACCGGCGTTTCGGATTCCGCGTGCTGCGGTAGGCCTCGGGTGCGATGACCGGTCAGGCCGCCGTGGCCATCTTCCGCAGCCGGGCCAGCGCGTCGCGCTCGATGCGCCGGGCGCGGTCACGGCCGATGCCGTAGCGCTCGCCGACCTCGGTCAGTGTGTGCTCGCGGCCGTCCATCAGGCCGTAGCGCCAGCGGAGCATCTCCCGGGTCTGGCCCTCCAGCCCGGTCAGCCACTGCTCCAGGCGCTCGCGCTCCAGGATGTCCATGGCCTGCTGCTCGGGATCGGCCCACGTCTCGTCGGCGATCATGTCGCCGAGCTCGGTCTCGTCCTCGTCGCCCACGCCGAGCTGGAGGGAGACGGGGTCGGAGGCCCAGCGGCGGAGCTCGCGGACCCGCTCGATCGGCAGCTCCAGCACCGCGGCCAGATCCGCGTCCGTCGGCTCCTGGTCGAACTCGGCCAGCATGTCGCGCCTGACCCGCATCAGCCGGGTCATCTGCTCACCGGCGTGGGTGGGCAGCCGGACCGGCCGGGCCTGCTCGTGAATCGCCCGCCCCACCGACTGGCGGATCCACCAGGTGGCATATGTGGAGAACTTGTAGCCGCGCCGGTAATCGAATTTCTCGACCGCCCGCACCAGGCCCAGGTTTCCCTCCTGGACCAGATCGATCAACGGCATTCCCCGGCCGGAGTATTTGCGCGCGACCGCCACCACAAGACGTAGATTGGCCTGGATGAATTCATCTTTGGCCCGCTGCCCCGAAACAGCAAGCCGTTCGAGCTCCTCGTCGGCGGCGTCCGCGATCCGCGGCTCCGCCAGCCCGCCGTCCAGCAACTGCTCCGCGAAGAGGCCCGCCTCGATCCGCTTGGCGAGCTCGACCTCCTCCTCCGCGGTGAGCAGGGGGACCCGCCCGATCTCAGCCAGGTAGGTCCCGAGCAGGTCTCGATCCGAGACGTGCTGATCCTGCGTCCGATTCCCCGTCGGCCTTGCCATCCGATGGCACCTCGCTCCGCCTGCTTATGGCATGCCCGCACGCTCGCCCAAAGCCCCGCGCGTGCGGACCTGCCGCTTGCCTAATCAACGCTCGGATCAGGGCAAAGATTCCCTAAAAAAGTACGCCCGGAGAACGGTTTGAATTTCCTCCCCAAGGAGGATGTCTCCGAACGTGACGTCACAGGCAATGCGGCTGCCCCCGTTACCGGGGTTTCAAACCAGGCGCCGCCCCTCCTTCCACACCTGCGCCACCAGCGGTACCCCCGGCCGGTAGGCCAGATGGACGTAGGACGCGGCGTCCAGGATCACCAGATCGCCGCGGGCCCCCGCCCTCAGCGTGCCGACGTCGTCACGGCGCAGTGCCATGGCTCCGCCGTACGTGGCGGCCCTGACCGCCTCCAGCGGTGTCATCCGCATCTCCCGGACGGCCAGCGCCAGGCAGAACGGCATGGACGAGGTGAAGGAGGAGCCGGGATTGCAGTCGGTGGCCAGCGCGACGGTCACCCCGGCGTCCAGCAGCCGGCGCGCGTCCGGGTACGGCGAGCGGGTGGAGAACTCCGCGCCGGGCAGCAGGGTGGCCACCACCCCGGCCGAGGACAGCGCGGAGACGTCCTCGTCGGTCAGGTGGGTGCAGTGGTCGGCGGAGGCGGCGCCCATCTCGGCGGCGATCCGCGCGCCCGGCCCGTTGCCCAGCTGGTTGGCGTGGATCCGGGGCAGCAGCCCGGCCTTGGTCCCGGCGAGCAGGATCTCCCTGGTCTGGTCGGCGTCGAACGCTCCGCGCTCGCAGAACACGTCCACCCACCTGGCGTACGGCGCGCAGGCCGTCAGCATCTCCCCGGTGACCGTGCGGACGTAGTCGTCGGCGGAGGGGGCGTCCGGCGGGACGACGTGCGCGCCCAGGTAGGTGGTCTCCCGGGTGAACCGCCGGGCGATCTCCAGGGACCGGCGCTCGTCCTCGACCGTGAGGCCGTAGCCGCTCTTGATCTCGACGGTGGTGGTCCCCTGGGCGAGCATCTCGGCGACCAGGGCGGCGGTCCGCTCCGCGAGGAGGGCGTCGCCGGCCGCGCGGGTGGCCGCGACCGTGGTGCGGATCCCGCCTGCGGTGTAGGGCCGCCCCGACATGCGGGCGGTGAACTCCGCGGTGCGGTCGCCGGCGAAGACCAGGTGGGCGTGGCTGTCCACGAAACCGGGGATCACGCACCGACCGCCCACGTCCACGCGCTCGTCGGCGCCGGGGTCCGCGCCGGCGGACCCGGCCCACGCCACCCGGCCGTCCTCGACCACGACGGCGGCGTCCTCGATCTCCTCCCGCTCCGGATCGCCGGTGTAGAGCAGTCCGATCCGGTCGAAGAGCGTGCTCACCGCTCCCTCACCCCTCCCTGTCCGCTCCGCGCTCACACGCTCTCCCCACGGGCCTCGGCGATCGCCTCGCCGAGCAGCGCGCCCACGTCGCCGAGGACGTGCCGGCCCTCGGCGACCACGTGGCGTCCGCCCGACACCACCGAGTGCACGTCGGCGGCCGTCGCGGCGAAGACCACCGTCTCGGCGGCGCCGCTCCGGGACGCGCCCGCCGTACGGACCGAGTCCAGGCGCACCGACACCAGGTCGGCCCACGCGCCCGGCACGAGCGTGCCTGCGTCGGGGAAGCCCAGGCAGGCGTGCCCGGCCGCGGTGGCGGCCTGGAGCAGCTCGGCGGCCGTCCAGTGGCCGCGCCGCTCGGTGGCCAGCCGCTCGTCCAGCTCGACCGCGCGGGCCTCCTCGAACAGGTCGATGACCGCGTGGCTGTCGGAGCCGAGCGTGATCGGCGAGCCCGCCTCGGCCATCGTCCTGGCCGGGCCGATGCCGTCGGCCAGGTCGCGTTCGGTCGTCGGGCACATGCAGACGCGGGTGCCCGACTGGCCGAGCAGCGCGATGTCCACGTCGGACACGTGCGTGGCGTGCACGGCGGTGGTGCGGGGACCGAGCACGTCGTGCTCGTTCAGCACCCGGACCGGGCTGGCGGCGTACATCTCCACGCAGGCGGCGTTCTCGGCGCGCTGCTCGGACACGTGAACGTGCATCGGGAGCGCGTGGTGATGGGAGAACCTGCTGACCGTCGGCATCTGCTCGGAGGGGACCGCGCGGACCGAGTGGACGGCCACGCCGATCTCCACGTCCTGCGCGCCGCGGTAGGCGGCCGCGAGGGCCTCGACCCGCACGGCCCACCTGTCGGCGTCGCCGTCGCCGAAGCGGAGCTGGGTGCCGGCCAGCGGGGTGCCGAAGCCGCCGCTCAGGTAGCAGGCGTCCAGCAGCGCGATGCGCAGGCCGGCCTCCCGCGCGGCCTGGACGAGCGCGTGCCCCATGACGTTCGGGTCGTCGTACGGCCTGCCGCCCGGCCCGTGGTGAAGGTAGTGGAACTCCCCGACGCTGGTGACCCCGGCCAGCGCCATCTCGGCGAACGTGGCTCTGGCCAGCCTGAGGTAGGAGTCGGGGTCCAGCGTCGCGGCCACGCCGTACATCTGCTCGCGCCAGGTCCAGAAACTCCCCTTCTCCCGCTGCGTCACCCCGCGCAGGGCCCGGTGGAAGGCGTGGGAGTGCGCGTTGGCCAGTCCGGGGACGGTCAGCCCGTCGAGCCGGACGGCCCCGGCGGGGGGCTCGGCCATGCCGGGGGTTATCTCGGCGAAGCGAGAGCCCGAGACCCGGACGAGCACCCCCGCGACGACCTCGCCGGGCGGTAACCAGGCCAGCTCGCACCAGTAGTTCAGCTCCGGCACAGCTCCTCCAGGGCGGTGGCGAGGGCGGCGACCCCCGCGTGACAGTCGGACATCTCAGCGTGTTCGTCCGGGGAGTGTGAGATTCCCGTTGGATTGCGGACGAACACCATCGCGCTGGGCACACCTGCGGATGCCAGGATTCCGGCGTCGTGGCCGGCCCCCGTCGGCAGGACGGGCACGCCCCCCAGGACCGCGGCGAGCCGCTCCCGCAGGACCTCGTCGAAGTCGACGACGGGGGTCCACGACTCGGCGCTGACCTCGGCCCCGGAGAACTCGGTCAGCTCGGCGACCAGCGCCCGGACCGCGTGCTCGTCGCCGCCCCGGGCGTCCAGCCAGGCGCTGACCAGGCCGGGGATGGCGTTGGCGTTGTTGGGCGACACGCGGAGCCTGCCGAAGGTTGCCACCACACCGCCCCGCTCGGCGGCCTGCCGGGCGTGCAGCACGGTCCGGGCGAAGGGCAGCATCGGGTCGTCGCGGTCCTCCAGCCGGGTGGTGCCCGCGTGGTTGGCCTGGCCGCGGAAGTCGAACCGCCAGCGGCCGTGCGGCCAGATGGCGGCGGCCACGCCGACCGGCGCGTCCCGGTGGACCAGGTCCTGGCCCTGTTCGACGTGGAGCTCCACGAAGACGCCGACATGCTTGAGGGTCTCGTCGTCGCGGCCCAGCTCACCGGGGTCGCGTCCGGCCCGGCGCAGCACCTCGGCCATCGAGTCGCCCCCGTCGTCGGTCAGGCCGCGGGCCCGGTCGGGGTCGAGCGCGCCGGTGAGCAGCCGGGAGCCCATGCAGGGGACCCCGAACCTGGCGCCCTCCTCGTCGGTGAAACAGGCCACCCCCAGCGGGCGGGCAGGCTCGAAGCCCCCGGCCCGCAGCGTGTCGAGGGCGGCGAAGGCGGACACGACCCCGAGGGGGCCGTCGAAGGCGCCGCCCTGCCGTACCGAGTCCAGATGGCTGCCCGTGACGACGCCCGGTCTGTCCGACGGGTCGCCCCACCAGGCCCACAGGTTGCCGTTCCGGTCTTCGCGCAGGTCGAGGCCCCGTCTGGCGGCCTCCTGGCGGAACCACTGACGGAGCTCCAGATCGGCGGGCGACCACGCGTCGCGCAGGTAGCCCCGGGTCCGGCCGTCACGTCCGAGGTGCGCGATGGCACCCCACATCTCGTCGAACACCCCTCCATTATGTGAATGGAGTCATTCATTGGCGAACCCGTGCCACCGTCAGCTCGCGGGTCCGCCCATCGAACGGACGGTGATCTCGGTGATGTGGGCGTCGGGGGAGGCCGTCACGGCCGCCAGCACCGCACGGGCCACCGACTCGGGGGCCAGGTATTTCTCCGGCTCGTAGGAGCCGTTCTCCTGGGCCCGCACCCCGCGCTGCATGTCGGTGTCGACCCGCCCCGGGTAGACCGTGGTCACCCTGAGGTCGGGCTCCTCCAGCCGGAGCGCGTCGGCGAGGGCCCGCAGCGCGAACTTGCTGGCCGCGTAGGAGCCCCAGCCCGGGTTGGCCCGCTGCCCCGCCCCCGAGTTGATCATCACTACCTGGCCGTGGGCCGCGCGCAGGGCGGGCAGCAGCAGCCGGGTCAGCTCGGCCACCGCGATCACGTTGATGTCCATCGTCCGCCGCCAGACCTCGGCGGGGGTCTCGGCGATCCGCCCCAGGGTCACCGTGCCCGCGCTGTGCACGAGCACGTCGAGCCGGTCGATCCCGGCGACGTCGGCCTCGGTGACGGCGGTGAGCTCCACCGGCCAGGGACGCGCACCGGGAAGGCCGGCGGCCACCTTGGCCAGGGCCTCGGCGTCCCGGCCGCCGAGCAGCAGGTCGTGGGTGGGTGCCAGGGCGTGCGCGACGGCGGCCCCGACCCCTCGGGAGGCTCCGGTGACCAGCGCGGTCGGTCGTGCGGACATGCGGGTCACCTTACTCCGACCACTCCAGCCGGAACGTGGCGGACCCCGGCCGAGGGAAGCCCGGCGGGGCGCCGTCGTCACGTCTGATCTCTCGCACGATTGACACCATATACAAATTTTAATAAAAATTTGCACATGTCTTCCACTCGTGTTCTGCTTCTCGGTGTGCTGCTCGACGGCCCGCTCCACGGCTACGAGGTACGGCGCCGCCTCGAACTCATGGGCACCCAGCACTGGGCCAACGTGGCCTACGGCTCGATCTACCACGGGCTGGGCAAGATGGCCGACGAGGGCCTGCTGGAACGGATGGAGGAAGGCAAAGGTGGCAAGACCCTCTACGCGATCACCGACGTCGGCCGGGCCGAGTTCGGGCGGCACCTGCTCAGCCACTGGTGGGAGATCAAGCCGATCGTGGACCCGTTCCAGGTGGCGATCACCTTCATGGACCGGCTCTCGTCCGCCGAGCTGGCCTCGGCGATGGAGGCCAGGATTGCCCAGCTCCAGTTCGCCATCGGGATGACCGAGCGCGCCATCGGCGGCAAGCGGGCCTACGGCGCCCCCCGGCACATCGACGAATGCCTGCGGCTCAACATCCTCCAGCTCACGGCTCAGCTGACCTGGGTCGGCGAAGCCGCCGAGAAGGTCAAGAACGGCGACCTCCCCTGAAAACCGGTTGACCTTCCCCCTGCGGAAGGGTTCAGCCTCTCCTTCCGGACACCCCTCTCGGAGCACCCCCGAACTCGCCGGACCCCCGGCCCCCCTTCAGGAACGGAGAACGATGATCATCGAAGCGCACGGCCTGCGCAAGACCTTCACCGCCAGACGTGGGCGGGGCAGGACAGAGGAGGTCGAGGCCGTACGGGGCATCGACCTGAGTGTCGGGGAGGGCGAGATCTTCGCCGTCCTCGGCCCGAACGGCGCGGGCAAGACCACCACCGTCCGGATGCTGGCCACCTTCACCGCCCCCACCGCCGGCACCGCGCGGGTGGCCGGGCACGACGTGGTGAAGGAGGCCGCGAAGGTCCGGGAGCGGATCGGCTACGTCAGCCAGGCCGGAGGCGTGGACGACAACGCCCCCGGCCGCGAGAGCCTGCTGCTGTCGGCGCGCCTGTCGGGGCTCTCCCGGAGCCAGGCGCACGCCCGCGCGGACGAACTGCTGGAGACCTTCAGCCTCACCGAGATCGCCGACCGCCCGGTGAGATCGCTGTCCGGCGGGCAGAAGCGGCGCTTCGCGCTGGCCATCGGCCTGGCGAACCGGCCGCCGCTGGTCTTCCTGGACGAGCCCACCACCGGCCTGGACCCGCAGAACCGGGCCAATCTCTGGGACGAGGTCCGCAGCCTGCGCGACCAGGGCACCAGCGTGCTGCTGACCACCCACTACCTGGACGAGGCCGACGCGCTCTGCGACCGGCTGATCATCGTCGACCACGGCCTGATCGTCGCCGAGGGCACCCCGGACAGGCTCAAGCAGGAGGTGGCGGGCGACGTCGTCACGCTCAGGCTCGACGACCTGGCCGCCGCCGGGGAGCTGCTGAACGCCCAGCCCTACATCAAGGAGACCCGGCCGGAGGACGACTGCCTGCGCGCCTACCTCGACGACGGCGAGCACAACCTGCCCGCCCTGCTCCGCGCCCTGGAGGCCGGCGGCATGGCGATCCGGTCGATCTCCCTCGACCGGGCCACGCTCGACGACGTCTTCCTGCGGCACACCGGCCGCTCCCTCCGCGACGCCGCCTGACCCCTGAGGACCCCCCATGTTCCGACACACCATGCTGTTCCTCGGCTACGAGCTCGGCAACGTCCGCCGCAACCCGGTCTGGCCGCTGTTCGGCATCCTGCAACCCGTGCTCTACCTGCTGCTGTTCGCCCCGCTGCTGACCGGGATGGTCCCGGGCGGGACGCTGGTCGACGCGCTGAGGATCTTCACGCCCGGCGCGATGATGATGATCGCCCTGTTCGGCTCGCTGTTCACCGGCTTCAGCATGATCAACGAGACCCGCAACGGGGTGCTGGAGCGGCTCGCGGTCAGCCAGGCCTGGCGTCCGGCGATCATCCTCGGCCGCGTGATGAAGGACATGCTCGTCCTCGTCCTGCAGGCGCTCCTGGTGATGGGGGTGGCCGTGCTGATGGGCCTGCGGCTGCCGCTGCCGGCCCTGGGCCTGATGCTGCTGCTCATGGCCGCGACCGGCCTGTTCGCCGCCAGCCTCTCCTACGGCCTGGCGCTGGCGATCCGCGACGAGAACGGCATGTCGCAGCTCGTCCAGTTCTTCGCGCTGCCGCTGACCCTGCTCGCCGGGATGATGCTGCCGGTCTCGCTCGGGCCGGAGTGGCTGCAGACGGCCGCCCGGTTCAACCCGCTCTACTACTCGGTCGAGGCGGGCCGCTCCCTGTTCGCCGGCGACCTGTCCGACAGCACGGTCCCGGTGGCCTTCGGCGTCTTCCTCGTGCTCGGCGCGCTCTCCCTGGCCTGGTCGGTCCGCTCGCTGCGCAAGCTCGCCGGCTGACCGGCCGGCGCGTGCGGCCGGTCGACGAAGACCCCGGCCTGGTCGATCATCCGTTCGTACTCCTCCAGCCGGGCCTGCGTCCGCAGCGGCGCCGCGTCCGCCATGGCCTCCACCAGCACCATGGCCAGGGCGAGCGGCGCCGCGTGCGAGTCGAACACCAGCCGCTCGCCGACCGGGGCGTCCAGGATCACGTCGGCCTCGAACGGCACGTCCGGCCGGTCGGTGATCACCGCGGTCCGCAGGCCCAGCTCCCTGGCGCTCCGCAGGGCCTGTACGGCTTCGGCCGGGTAGCGGGGCAGGATCACCGCGACCAGCCAGCCCGCTCCCGCCCGCCGGGCGGCGTGCAGGCCGTCGGCCAGCTCGGAGCCGCCGTGGGCCAGCAGGCGGACGTCAGGGTGGATCCGGCGCGCGAAGTAGGCGAACGTGGTGGCCAGCCCGCTCGACACCCGCAGCCCGAGCACCGGCAGCGGCTCGCACCCGGCCAGCCTGGCGCCCAGCTCCGCGACGGTCGAGGGGTCGGCCAGGCCGTCGCGGACCTTCCGCAGGTTCTCGATCTCCACGTCGATCGCGGTCTGCAGGTCGTTGGCCCGCGACGAGCTCCGGTCGCCCACGACGAAGGGCCGCAGCGCCTGCCTGAGCTCGGGATATCCCGCGAAACCGAGCACCATGGCGAACCTGGTCACCGACGGCTGGCTCACCCCGGCCCGGTCGGCCAGCTCCACGCTGGACAGGAAGATGGCCTCGGCGAGGTTGTCGTCGAGGTAACGCGCGATCCGCCGCTGCACAGGCGACAGCCGCCGGCCCTCCACAAGTCGATCGAGTGCGTCCCCCACGTCACCTCCAACCGCCCGATCGTCCGCGGGCATTCCCGTCCCCGCCGCCCGCCCCGGCGCGCCGTCCGCGTGAGAACGGGCGCACCGGGGCGGGGACGGCGTCTTTCAGGACTCGCGCATCGGGACGCGGACGCCGCGCTCCTGCGCCACGGTGACGGCCCCGTCGTAACCCGCGTCGACGTGACGGATCACGCCCGTGCCCGGGTCGTTGGTGAGGACCCGGTTGAGCTTCTCGGCGCTGAGCCTGGTGCCGTCGGCGACGGTGACCTGGCCGGCGTGGATGGAGCGGCCGATGCCGACGCCGCCGCCGTGGTGGATGGAGACCCAGGCGGCGCCGGAGGCCACGTTGAGCATGGCGTTCAGCAGCGGCCAGTCGGCGATCGCGTCGGAGCCGTCGGCCATGCCCTCGGTCTCCCGGTACGGCGAGGCGACCGACCCGCAGTCGAGGTGGTCGCGGCCGATCACCAGCGGGGCCTCGATCTCGCCGGAGGCCACCATGTCGTTGAACCGCTCACCGGCCAGATGGCGCTCGCCGTACCCGAGCCAGCAGATCCGCGCGGGCAGGCCCTGGAAGTGGACCCGCTCCCGGGCCATCCGGATCCACCGGGCCAGCGGCTCGTTGTCGGGGAACAGCTCCAGGATCGCCCGGTCGGTCTTGGCGATGTCCTGGGCGGATCCGGACAGCGCGGCCCAGCGGAACGGGCCCTTGCCCTCGCAGAACAGCGGCCGGATGTAGGCGGGCACGAAGCCGGGGAAGTCGAACGCGCGGGCGTAGCCGGCGAGCTGCGCCTCGCCCCGGATGGAGTTGCCGTAGTCGAAGACCTCGGCGCCCGCGTCCTGGAAGCCGACCATGGCCTCGACGTGCCTGGCCATGGCCTCGCGCGCCTTCGTCGTGAACCCGGCCGGGTCCTTCTCCCGCTCGGCGGCCATGTCCTCGAAGGCCACGCCGATCGGCAGGTACATCAGCGGGTCGTGCGCCGACGTCTGGTCGGTGACGATGTCGATCTCGGCGCCCCGGCGGAGCAGCTCGGGCACCGCCTCGGCCGCGTTGGCCTCGACGCCGATACTCAGCGGTCTGCGCAGGTCACGAGCCTCGTAGGCCAAGCGCAGCGCCTCGTCGAGGTCCTTGGCCCGGACGTCCAGGTAGCGGTGCTCGATCCGCCGGTCGATCGACCTGGGGTCGCAGTCGACGCAGATCACCACGCCGTCGTTCATGGTGACGGCGAGCGGCTGGGCGCCGCCCATGCCGCCGAGCCCGGCGGTCAGGGTGATCGTCCCGGCCAGGG
Organism: Streptosporangium canum; assembly: GCF_900113865.1. GTDB lineage: Bacteria > Actinomycetota > Actinomycetes > Streptosporangiales > Streptosporangiaceae > Streptosporangium > Streptosporangium canum. Next base: position 156,577 of record NZ_FOQY01000003.1, read on the forward strand.
TGCCGCCGAACCGCTTGGCGGCGACGGCCGCGAAGGTCTCGTAGGTCCCCTGCAGGATGCCCTGGGTGCCGATGTAGATCCAGGACCCGGCCGTCATCTGCCCGTACATGGTCAGGCCTGCGGCCTCCAGGCGGCGGAACTCCTCCCAGTTCGCCCAGTCGGGCACGAGGTTGGAGTTGGCGATGAGCACCCGCGGCGCCCACTCGTGCGTGCGGAAGACCCCCACCGGCCGGCCGGACTGCACCAGCAGCGTCTCGTCCCCCTCCAGCGTGGTCAGGGTGCGGGTGATCGCGTCGAAGGACCGCCAGTCGCGCGCCGCCCTGCCCGAACCGCCGTAGACGACGAGCTGCTCCGGATGCTCGGCCACCTCGGGATCCAGATTGTTCTGGATCATGCGGAGCGCGGCCTCCTGCGGCCACCCCTTGGCGGTGAGCGTGGTGCCGCGCGGCGCGCGCACGATCCGGCTGCCGGTCATGGCCGAGCCTCCCCATCAGGACTGAATGAATGCATTCATATTTGTCACCTGGAGGCTACCGGTCAACCCGGAGGAGGTGGGCATCCCGGACAGTACGTCCGGGATGCCCGTTTTCCGGTTGCCGGTCCGACCCTCATCCTGGCCCTCGTCCCGCACGGACTGGACCGGAGATCGGATCCGGCGAGCGCCCGATGGACGCTCCCGAACGAAGGAGAGGCTTCGCACAGGCCGGGATGCCCGGTTTCCTGGACGGCCAACCAGCCAGCAGAGCCGGTGCCCGAATTATCCCGTTATGTTCCGCGCGAATTTGCGTCCGGAGGCACAGACCGCGAGCTCGGATCTACGTCGGCAGCAGGAACTGGGTGGCGGCGAGCTCACGGTAGAGATCGTCGTCGTCGAGGAGCTCCCGGTGCGTCCCGACGGCCCGCACCCGGCCCGCCTCCATCACCACGATCCGGTCGGCGGTGGTCACCGTGGACAGGCGATGGGCGATCACCAGCACGGTCGTCTCCCTGGCCACCTCGGCGATCACCTCGCGGAGTCGCAGCTCGTTGACCGCGTCGAGCTGGGAGGTGGCCTCGTCGAGCAGGAGCAGCCGGGGACGGCGCAGCAGGGCACGCGCGATGGCGACCCGCTGGCGCTCGCCGCCGGAGAGCATGATCCCGCGATGGCCGACCTTGGTCTCCAGACCTTCGGGGAGCCGGGCGACCAGGTCCTCCAGCCGGGTCAGCGCGAGCACCCGCCGGATGTCGGCCTCGCCCACCCCCGGCGCCGCGAAGACGAGGTTCTCCCGGAGCGAGCCGTCCAGCACCGGCGCGTCCTGCTCGACATAGCCGAAGGAGGCGCGCAACTCGCCCAGCGGCCACTGCCCGATGTCACGGCCGTCGACGGAGATCGTCCCGGACTGCTGCTCGTAGAACCGTTCGAGCAGGGCGAAGACCGTGGACTTGCCCGCCCCCGACGGGCCGACGAGCGCGGTCATGCCGCCCGCCGGGACCGTGAAGGAGACGTCGTGGTGGACGACCGGCCGGTCGTCGCCGTAGCGGAAGGCCACGCCCTCGAAGCTCACCCCCGCCGGAGCCGTGCCGACCGCGCCGGCCGCGCCGGCGGCCTCCTCGGCGGGGAGCTCCTCGATCTCGCGGATCCGCTCCGCCGCCGCCAGGCCGTTCTGCATCTGGGTGACGCCCTGGACCATCTGGCCGATCGGGGCGACCAGGTAGAACAGGTACAGCAGGAAGGCGATCAGCGAGGAGACCTCCAGCGCGCCGGAGGCGACCCGCGCGCCGCCCACGCCGAGCACGGCCACGAAGGCGAGCTGCGCGGAGACCCACGCGGAGATGCCGGCGATCGAGGTCCACCAGGCGACCGCGACGCCCCGGTCCCGCGCCTCGCGGGCCGCCGCTCCCACCGTGGCGATCTCGCGGTCCTCGGCGCCGCTGGCCTTGACCGTGCGGAACGCCTGCAGGACCCGGTCGAGCACCGCGCCCATCTCGCCCACCGCGACCTGCGCCTGCGTCGAGGCCCGCCGGATGCGCGGCATGACCAGGCTCACGAGGGAGCCGACCAGGATCAGGACCGCCAGCGTGATGAGCAGCAGCGGCCCATCCATGATCGCCATCATCACCACGGCGCCCACGAGCATGAACACCGCACTGACCGTCTCGACGACACCGTCGGTGAACACGGCCCGGAGCAGGGTGGTGTCCGAGGTCACCCGCGACAGCAGGTCGCCGGGCTTGAGCCGGTCCACCTCCGAGACCCGCAGCCGCAGCATCCGGTCCACCAGGCTCCGCCGGGCGGAGAACACGACGCCCTCGCCCATGCGCTCCAGCACGTATCTGCCGAGCGCGCCGACGGCCGCGCCCAGGAGCACGGCGGCCGTCAGGCCGAGCACCGGCCCGACCAGGGAGCGCTGCTCGCCGAAGGCGTCGATGACCACCTTCGCGAGAAGCGGCATCGCGAGCCCGGCCAGCGAGCCGACGAGGCTGAGGACACCACCGAGGAGCAGGGCCCGTCTGTGCGGGCGGACGTAGGCGACCAGAAGTCGCCAGGAGGCGGTCTCGGGCAATTTCATCTCCTCTGAGCTGACGTGACCGGCCCCCGGCCGCCGCCCTTCCTATCTACCGCACGCGCGCTCGCGCCGAGCGCTCCGCCTGGATCCGTAGACGAAAGTCGATGACGTCAACATAAGTTGACATCAGATCACCTGTCAACCCAAGTTGACCTCAAAGGAGATTCGGCGAGCCCTCCGGGACACCTGGAAAAGAATCCGGCGAGCTCTCCGGGACGCCGCAAAAAAGGTCCGGCGAGCCGGCCGCCCGGTGGGACCTGGAGATCGTCGAGGCCGTCACCCGCGGCGGCACCTCGCGGACCTTCCAGGTACGGCGGGCGGACGGCACCGGGTCCTTCCTGAAGCTCACTCCGGAGCCGGCGATCTGCGCGAGCGAGGCCACGGCCCTGCGGCCTCCTGGAGACGGCCCTGCGGCGACCCCGCGGCAGCGCGGCCGCCGTGACGAGACCCCTTGGGCGGGGGTCAGGACCGGGCAGGCGCTACGCGGGGGTCAGGACCAGGCACGCGTTGCTGCCGCCGAAGCCGAAGGAGTTGGACAGGACGGGGGCGGCGGCGATGGGGCGGGGCTCGCCGTGGACGATGTCGACCAGCTCGGCGGCCGGGCCCCCGGTGAAGTTGGCGGTCGGGGGGACGAGCCCCCGGCGGGCCGACAGCAGCGCGATGACCGCCTCCAGCGCCCCGGCGCCGCCGACCAGGTGGCCGGTCACGCCCTTGGTGGAGGTCACCGGGGGCGTACGGCCGCCGAAGCAGTCGTGCAGGGCGATGGCCTCGGCGCTGTCGTTGTGCGGGGTGGAGGTGCCGTGCGCGTTGACGTGGCCGACGTCCCCGGAGGCGAGTCCCGCGTCGAGCAGGGCGGCGCGCATGCAGTCGGCCGCGACGGAGCCGTCCCTGAGCGGCGCCACGATGTGGTTGGCGTCGCAGTTGGCCGCGTAGCCGCTGACCTCGCCGTAGACGCGGGCTCCCCGCGCCTCCGCGAGGTCGGCGCGCTCCAGGACGAGGAAGGCGGCGCCCTCTCCCATGACGAAGCCGTCCCGCTCCTCGTCGAAGGGCCGGCACGCCTCCTCGGGCGAGTCCATCCGCTCCGACAGCGCCCCGACCCGGGCGAAGGCGCACATGGCCAGCGGGGAGAGCAGCGCGTCCAGGCCGCCGGCCACCGCGGAGCCGACCAGGCCGGAGCGGATCGCGCGCAGCGCCTCCCCGATCGCCGTGGCCCCGCTCGCGCAGGCGGTGTTGAAGGTCAGGCAGGGGCCGCGGCAGCCGTACCGGATGGCGATGCGCGCGGCCGTCGAGCTGGACATCAGCGTCGGCACGGCATGGACGGGCACCTTCTCCCTGCCGAGCGTGTGGCCCACGATCAGGCTCTCCAGCGCGGCGAACCCGCCGCCGCCCGTCCCCACGTAGACGCCGCAGCCGTCCCCCGCGGGCAGGCCGCCCGCGTCGGTGACGGCGTCGGCCGCCGCCGCGAGGCCGATCTGGGAGGTGCGGTCGAGCGTCCTGAGCTCGCGTCCGGTGAAGTAGTCGAGCGGCTCGAACGGGGCCAGCGGGCAGCCAATCGACACCGGCGTCTCCTCCACGGCGAGTGCCGGGATCACGGTCGCGAGCGACTTGCCCGCCAGGACCGCGGCGAACGCGTCCCGGACCGTGTTGCCCGCCGGGCTCTTGACTCCCAGACCGGTGACGACGACGCGCGTCACCGGGCCGCCAGCGCGGCGTGCAGGATTCCCGCCATGTCGGCGACGGTCCGCGCCCCCGCGAAATCGCTGGGTTCGAGCTGGATGCCCAGCTTCTCCTCGATGATGACGGCGATCTCCACCCACTCCAGGCTGTCGATCTGGTGGTCGGCGATGGTGGCGCTGGGCTTCACCTGATCGCTGGGCACGCTGAGCACCTCGGCGATCGCGGACCGGACTACGGATGTGGCTGAATCGAGGGTTGCCATTCGCCCGCCTTTAAAAGTAAAGGGATCGATCCACTCGGGTCCCCGCAATGCTCGGACTATAGCGAAACAGACACAAGTTCTGTCTATGTCCTACCAGGCTAAATTCTCGAAATTTCCGCTCATTTAGCGATGATTCATTGCTCGAAAAACCCGCCAATCCGGAGGCGGTCCAGGTGTCGTCCCTCGCCTCGATCGGCACCGCCGTCGTCGCGCTCGGCCTGGGCCTGACCGTACGGGGCCTGGCCGTACGGGACCTGACCGTACGGGGCCTGACCGGTGCCGGGTGAGGGGCGGCCTACGCACGGGCCGTGCAAGGAACGGTCTACGCCGGGTGCCCCGTCTCGCGGATCGGCTCGCCGTACATCCGCGAGACATCGGGGCCCGGGAACCTCCGGCGGGTCAGCGGCGGCGGACGCCGTACTCCCGGCGCATCTCGGCCACGGTGTCCAGGATCTCGTCCTGGGTCCTGAGCAGCTTCGCCTCGGCCTCCTCGGTCCGCCCCTCGGCCACCAGCCGGCGGTTGCCGGTCCGGTTGCCCAGCTTCCGCTTGGCCCTGGCCTTCATCTCACGCAGATTGAGCTTCTCGATGAGACCCACGATCCACACTCCTTCGGCAGGCAGGACCGTCGACTGCCCGGCGGATCCCCGAATATGCGTCCCAGGATTTTTCCGCTCCCTCTTGTCACAGCCGCGTCACAGGCTTGATCTCAGCCGTCCGATCTGGCGACGAGCACACGCGGAGGCCCTTGACCGGCCCGTGGACAAGCGGGTGAGAGGACACCCGCCCGAGATCCCGGATGAACACGATCGAGATGGGCCGGGGCTTCCGGAGTCGCCCGACGATTATTTCTTTCGACTACGACGCACCCCAGGGCCCAGATTACTTCGAGGTCGGGGACTGCCTTCCTCGCACGCTGGACATTTCCGAAAACGTCGAGGGCAGCGTCTACCCACTCAACCCGCACATCCTCGCCTCCGGCGATGAGCGGGAGGCGTGGTATCTCGACACCACATACATACTCGACGCGATCCGCTTCCGGTCATTCTGATATCTGATGGAAGACGCGGCCTCCGGTGGCGTGTTCCGCCCCTTTACTCGCCGTGCCACGAGCGCCTGGCTTCGTCCAGATCCGCTTCGGTCAGAGGAGCGACCCTGCTCTCGTGGTCCTCCACGATCTCCTGAGCTTTCAGAAGCGCGAGTCCGTACTCGACCGCCTGATCGACGAAGTGGGAGAACCCGCGAGGGCCTGTCCGGGTCTCGACCTCCTCAGCCACAGATCGGCGCAGAGTCACCGACTTCTTGATCGTTGGATCCGCGGGCTGAGGTAGGGCCATGTCCCGACAATGCCACCGCCAGTGGCATAGCCGGCGTCTCTTTCCGGTCTTCCGTCAGTCGGGGTCGGGGACGTCGTCGTAGTCGGCGCCGTACTCGGCGTCGCCCTCGTCGGCCCGGCGGAGCTTGATGTCCTCCACCCAGGCGTAGGAGAACCGCCTGATCTCGGCGATCCGATCCTCGTCCACCCCGTAGGCCTCGAACTCCTCGTCCGCGATCAGGTCGACGAACTCCAGCCGCATCACCAGCTCGGCGAGGGAGAACTCCTCGTTGTGCAGGCGGGCGAGATGCTCGAACTCGCGGAAGCCGTACAGGTGGGAGACCGACGCGATGTCGATGACGTCGCGGGCGAGGCTGCGCTCGTGCAGGGCCCGCATCTTCAGCCCCACCGCGTCGTCCAGGGAGACGACGGACAGGTCTCCGACGATCACGGGCTGCTGCTGGAAGGCCTCCCGCAGCAGGTCGAACTCGCAGCTCTGCTCGGTCACCGGATCGCTGACCACCAGGCGGCCCATCCGCGGCGTGACCTCGACCACGGTGACCTCCAGGCCGGCCGCCCCCAGCGCCTCGGCGACCCCGTCGGCGACCTCGGGCAGCGGCGTCTCGGCGGCGGTGGCGAAGTCGAGGTCGTTGCTGGGGCGGTGGGTGAAGCCGTGGGCGTTCATGGCGTAGCCGCCGGCCAGGACCAGGCCGAACCGGGCGCAGACCGGCAGCACGGCCTGGAGCATCCGCTGCTGGAAGGGAGGCAGGAGCATCATTCCCACCCCAGCGCGGCGATCTTGCCCTCCCAGGCTCTGCGGTAACCGGGCCCGAGGCCCCGGCGCAGGGTGGGCCAGTCGGCGACCAGGAGCCCGGCGTTCAGATAGGACTCGGCGTCGCTCCGGCCGCCGCCGGTGATGACCGCGCGGTACAGGCTCATCCGCAGCAGCGGGTCCAGCAGGTCGAACTCGGTGAGCCCCGACCAGCCGAGGTGGACGGGCAGGGTGACCACTCCCGTGGCCGGGCCGCGCAGGTCCGCCAGGGAGTCGGGGACCCGTCGCTCGACACCGTCCCAGCGGGATGGAAGGGCACTCACGCCTCCCAGTATGCCCGTCCGCTCACCGCCGGATCCTGCGGCGGGTGGAGGGCAGGTCGTGGCGTCCGGAGACGAACTCCTGGAAGGCGATCTTGGCGCGGATCACCGGGCGGCGCCAGCGCTCCTCGCGGCGCTCGGCCCTGGCCATCTGGCGGGGCCGGGGACGCCGGGCGCCGGGCGCCATGAACCAGTGGGCCCAGGGCGATCCCGGGCGGGCCAGCCGCAGGGCGCCGGGGATCAGCAGGACGGGGACGAACAGGCCCGCCAGGCCGGTCCAGATCTTCCCCTTGAGCAGGGTGACCACCGCGAGCGCGAGGTTGAGCACGATGACCCCGGCCGTGAGCCACGTCCCCTGCGGCGTGCCGTCGGAGCGTTCCCAGCCGAGCGGGCGCAGGCCGAGCAGGAGCAGGCCGGTGATCGCGATCGCGATGAACACCGCGTCGACGGACGTGCGGCCCTCCGCCTCCCAGTAGACGTCGTGCAGGTGCAGGATCAGCGCGAACTCGTCCAGGATCAGGGCGGCGCCGATGCCGAAGACGGCCGCCGTCACGGCGTACCAGGTCTGCGAGATGCCCGACACGATCAGCCCCGACACCCCGCCGAGCATGGTCAGCACCACGCCGAACACCACGTGGTGGATGTGCATCTCACCGACGTTGACGTTGCGGAACCAGCCGATCTTGGCTCGGATGAGCCGGACGTTGATCCGGGTGAACACGAAGGCGCCGATCAGCGCGACGAAGAAACAGAACAGCGGAAGCCGCCCTGTGTCCACGATTCTTTGCCGTAACAGATCCCCCACTGTTCCACCAGATTATGCGAGAAACCCTCGCAACAAGGCTGCTGTCCCCTCAAGATGTTCGGCGACCGCCCGTCGCGCGGCCTCGGGGTCCCCGGCCAGGATGGCCGTGACGATCGCCTCGTGCTGGGCGGCGGCGTGCTCGATGTTGCGCTGCAGGACGGGGATCGCGTTGAGCAGGTCGGTGACCCGGAGTCTGGCGTCGGCGCAGGTCGCGGCGAGCAGCGCGGAGCCGGTCAGCTCGGCGATGGCCAGGTGGAAGGCCGTGTCGAGGCGGCGGTAGTCGTCGGGCCCGGCCGAGTTGACCTCGCGCAGGCGCTGCCGCAGCGCGTCGCGCCGCGCCGCGTCCAGCTCCGCGGTGGCCAGCACCTGGGCGGCGCCGCACTCCACGGCCATCCGGAAGGTGAGCGCGTCGGCCAGGTCGTCGTCGCCCATGTCGGCCACGGCCCTGCGCAGGTCCCCCTGGCGCGGGCGGGGCGGGGCGTAGGTGACGAAGGCGCCGCCGTACCTGCCGCGCCGCACGGTGAGGTAGCCCGCCTCCTGCAGCGCGCGGATGGCCTCGCGCAGGGTGACCCTGCTGATCCCGAGCTGCACCGCCAGCTCCCGCTCCGGCGGCAGCTTCTCGGTCACCACCCCGAGTTTGATCGCCTGGAGCAGGCGTTCCACGGTCTCCTCGAACGCGTTCCCCGCACGCACCGGCCGCAGCACGGTCGTCAGTCGCGGCGACTCGTCCAATCTCACCTCCACCCTTGACAAAGGATCCTCACATAGAACTCAATGGTCTGACACTAGCCCAATAAGGCTCCGGCGAGGAGGGCGGCGTGGAGGTCAGCGAGCTTCGCGACGAGGTGGGGGCGGGACGGATCGACACCGTGCTGCTGGCGATCGTCGACATGCAGGGCCGCCTGCAGGGGAAACGGCTGTCCGCGCGCTATTTCCTGGAGGAGGTGCTGCACCACGCCTCCGAGGGGTGCAACTACCTGCTCGCGGTGGACGTCGACATGAACACCGTGGACGGCTACGCGATGTCGTCGTGGGAGCGGGGATACGGCGACTTCGTGATGCGGCCCGACCTGTCCACCCTGCGCCGGGTGCCGTGGCTGGAGGGCACCGCCCTGGTGATGGCCGACCTGCGGTGGGAGGACGGCTCGGACGTGACCGCCTCGCCCAGGCAGATCCTGCGCCGGCAGCTCGCCAGGCTGGACGAGCGGGGCTGGGGCGCGTTCGTCGGGACCGAGCTGGAGTTCGTGGTCTACGACGACACCTACGAGGAGGCCTGGCGGCGCGCCTACCGGGACCTGACCCCGGCCAACCTCTACAACGTCGACTACTCCCTCCTCGGCACCTCCAGGGTCGAGCCGCTGCTGCGCAGGATCCGGCTCGGCATGGAGGGCGCCGGGATGTACGTCGAGTCCGCCAAGGGCGAGTGCAACCTCGGCCAGCACGAGATCGCCTTCCGCTTCGCGGGCGCGCTCACCAGCTGCGACAACCACGCCGTGTACAAGAACGGCGCCAAGGAGATCGCCTCCCAGGAGGGCATGTCGATCACCTTCATGGCCAAGCCGAACCAGCGCGAGGGCAACTCCTGCCACATCCACATCTCCCTCCGCGACGGGGCGGGGAAGCCGGTCATGGCCGGGGCCGGGCCGTACGGGCTGTCGAAGACCGGCGAGCACTTCATCGCCGGTCAGCTCGCCCGCATGCGCGAGCTGACCCTGCTCTACGCCCCCAACATCAACTCCTACAAGCGGTACGTGCCGGGCAGCTTCGCCCCCACCGCGGTCAAGTGGGGCGTGGACAACCGCACCTGCGCGCTGCGGCTGGTCGGCCACGGGCCGTCGCTGCGGATCGAGAACCGGGTGCCCGGCGGCGACGTCAACCCCTACCTGGCGGTCTCGGCACTGGTCGCGGCCGGGCTGTACGGCATCGAGAACGAGCTGCCGCTCGAGGAGCCGCTCACCGGGAACGCCTACACCTCGGGCGCGGAGACCGTGCCGCACACGCTCCGCGACGCGCTGGAGCTGTGGGAGGGCTCCAAGACGGCCCGCGACGCCTTCGGCGAGGACGTCGTGACGCACTACGCGAACAACGCCCGGGTCGAGCTGACCGCCTTCGACGCGGCGGTCACCGACTGGGAGCTGTTCCGGGGATTCGAACGGATGTGAGCATGAAGATCATCAATCCCGCGACCGAAGAGGTGCTCGCCGAGGTCGGGTCCGCGGACGCCGCCGAGGTGGACCGGGCGGTGGAACGCGCCACGCGCGCCTTCGCCACCTGGCGGAACGTCGGCCCGGGGGACCGTGCCCGGCTGCTGCGCGCCTTCGCCTCCCTGGTGGAGGAGCACGCCGAGGAGCTGGCCCAGCTGGAGATCGCCAACGCCGGGCACACGGTCGGCAACGCCCGCTGGGAGGCGGGCAACGTCCGTGACGTGCTGAACTTCTACGCCGGGGCGCCCGAGCGCAACCACGGCAGGCAGATCCCGGTGTCCGGCGGGCTGGACGTCACCTTCCGCGAGCCGCTGGGCGTCGTCGGCGTCATCGTGCCGTGGAACTTCCCGATGGTCATCATGACCTGGGGGGTGGCCCCCGCGCTGGCCGCGGGGAACACGGTGATCGTCAAGCCCGCCGAGTGGACGCCGCTGACCGCGCTGCGGCTGGCGGAGCTGGCCCTCGCGGCCGGCCTCCCCGAGGGGGTGCTCCAGGTCCTGCCCGGGGCCGGGGAGGTCGCGGGGGCCCGGCTGGTCGACCACCCCGGCGTGGCGAAGATCGTGTTCACCGGCTCGACCGAGATCGGCAAGGAGATCGCCGCCAAGTGCGCCGCGCAGGTCAAGCGGATCACGCTGGAGCTGGGCGGCAAGAGCGCCAACGTGGTCTTCGCCGACGCCGACCTGGAGAAGGCCGCCGCGACCGCGCCGTACGCGGTGTTCGACAACGCCGGCCAGGACTGCTGCGCGCGCTCCCGCATCCTGGTCGAGCGCACGGTCTACGACGACTTCCTGGAACGGCTCGCGGCGGCGGTGCTGAAGGTCAGGGTCGGCGACCCGCGCGAGGAGGGCACCGAGATGGGCCCGCTGATCAGCGCCGAGCACCGGGACCGGGTCGCCTCCTACGTCACCGGGCCGGTCCACCTGCAGGGGCCGTGCCCGCCGGGTCCGGGCTTCTGGTTCCCTGCGACGGTCCTGACCCCCGGCCGCCTCGACGACCCGGCCTTCACCGAGGAGATCTTCGGGCCGGTGGTGTCGGTGGTCCCGTTCGACGGCGAGGCCGACGCCGTACGGATCGCCAACGACACCAGGTACGGCCTCAGCGGTTCCATCTGGACCAGGGACGTCGGCCGCGCGCTGCGGGTGGCGCGGGCGGTCGAGGCGGGCAACCTCAGCGTGAACTCCCATTCGAGCGTCCGCTACTGGACGCCGTTCGGCGGCTTCAAGCAGTCCGGGCTCGGCCGCGAGCTGGGCCCCGACGCCCTGTCCGCGTTCACCGAGACCAAGAACGTCTTCATTTCGGAGGATTGACAGCCATGCAGCGTTTGCAGGACCGGGTCGCCGTCATCACCGGCGCGGGCAGCGGGATCGGCCTGGCCACCGCCCGCCGGTTCGCCGAGGAGGGGGCCCGCGTCGTGTGCGTGGACCTGGACGAGGCGAGCGGGCCGGCGGCCGCGGCCGAGGTGGGCGGCCTGTACGTCAAGGCCGACGTCACCGTCGAGGAAGACGTCGTCCGGGCGTTCCGGACGGCGTTCGACACCTACGGCAGCGTGGACGTCGCCTTCAACAACGCGGGCATCTCGCCGCCGGAGGACGACTCGATCCTGGAGACCGGCATCGACGCCTGGCGCAGGGTGCAGGAGGTCAACCTCACCTCGGTCTACCTGTGCTGCAAGCACGCCATCCCCTACATGCGGCGCCAGGGCAAGGGGTCGATCATCAACACCGCGTCCTTCGTGGCCGTGATGGGCTCGGCCACCAGCCAGATCTCCTACACCGCCTCCAAGGGCGGGGTGCTGGCCATGTCCCGCGAGCTCGGCGTGCAGTTCGCCCGGGAGGGCATCCGGGTCAACGCCCTGTGCCCGGGACCGGTCGACACGCCGCTGCTGCGGGAACTGTTCGCCAAGGACCCCGAGCGGGCGCAGCGCCGCCTGGTGCACATCCCCCTCGGCCGGTTCGCCGAGGCCTCCGAGATCGCCGCCGCGGTGGCGTTCCTGGCCTCCGACGACGCCAGCTTCGTCACCGGGTCGGAGTTCCTGGTGGACGGCGGCATCTCGGGCGCCTACGTCACACCGCTCTGACCGCTCCGTCCCCACCTCTCAGCCGGTGGGACGGACAGTGGGCAGTGCCTCCCGTTGCCCACGCCATACCTTGTCGTCGATAACGTGCCGGGAGGCGGGTACGGACCCCGCGTCCCGGCATCCGGCAAGAAAGAGATCATGTCCCGCCCCGTCATCGGCATCACCTGCTACGTCGAGCCCGCGAAGTTCACCGTCTGGGAGATGACCACCGCGCTCCTGCCGTACGACTACGTCGACCACGTGGTCCGCGCGGGCGGGCAGCCGGTGATCCTGCCCCCGGCGGGCGACCCCGCCGCGCTGGCGGGACGGCTGGACGGGCTGATCCTGGCCGGCGGCGGGGACGTCGACCCGGCCCGGTACGGCGCGGCCCCGCACGAGCGGACCGGCCACGTCCGGGGTTTCCGCGACGACGCCGAGTTCGGGCTGGTACGGGCGGCCCTGGAGCGGGGCATCCCGTTCCTGGGGGTCTGCCGGGGCCTGCAGGTCCTGAACGTCGCCCTCGGCGGCAGCCTCCTCCAGCACCTGCCCGACGTGGTCGGCCACCACGAGCACGCCCCCGCCCCCGGCGGCTTCGGCCGGATGCCGGTACGGCCGGTGCCCGGCAGCCGGCTCGCCAAGATCCTCGACGTCGAGACCGCGGACGTGGCCCACTACCACCACCAGGCCGCCGACCGGCTGGGCGCGGGCCTGACCGCGACCGCCCACGCCGACGACGGCGCGGTCGAGGCGGTGGAACTGGAGGACCACCCGTTCGCCCTCGCGGTCCAGTGGCATCCCGAGGCCGACGCCGAGAGCCCGCTGTTCGAGGAGCTGGTACGGCGGAGCCGCCCCTGAACGGCCCGGCCGTCCGCGGGCCGCCTCCCGATCGCCTCCCGGCCGCCCCTGGTCGCCCCCGGAATCCCCCGAGCCGCCCAGACCCGCTCCGCACCCCTCGAACTTCTCCGAACCACCCTGAACCCCTCCGGACCGCTCCGAACGACTCCGAACGGCTCCGAACGGCGAGAACACGCCGTCCGGGGGATTTCGCTCGGCCGGTGCGGACGGTTAGGCTGGCTACGACACCGATGAATCCCGTGCGGGAGAGCGTCCTGACATCCAGACCAGGACCCCTGAAGGAGCAAGCCCTCCCCGCGAACCTCTCAAGGCAAAGGACCGTGCGGGTAGGTGCTCTCTGGAAAGTAGGCCTGGCGGCCTCGCCGAAGGTGAAAGTCCGGCAAAAACCGGGCGAAGCTCTCAGGCATCGATGACAGAGGGGGAGGATGCTCTCATCTGTCCCCTGCCTGAGGTGCGAACATGTCCCGACCTACGCCGCTGCGCGGTGTCCACGAGACCCTCGGCGCGACGCTGACCGACTTCGCGGGCTGGCTGATGCCGCTGCGCTACGGCAGCGAGTCCACCGAGCACAACGCGGTCCGCCAGGCGGCGGGCCTGTTCGACCTGTCCCACATGGGTGAGATCTTCGTGACCGGCCCGCAGGCCGGCGAGGCCCTCGACTACGCGCTGGTGGGCCACCTCTCCGTTCTCGAACCGGGCCGCGCCCGCTACACGATGATCGTCGACCCCTCCGGCGGCGTGCTGGACGACCTGATCGTCTACCGCCTGGCGGACGAGGAGTTCATGGTCGTCGCCAACGCCTCCAACTACCCGCGGGTCGCCGCCGAGCTCACCGAGCGCGCCAAGGCCTTCGACGCCGCCGTGGAGGACCGCTCCGAGCAGTACGCGCTGGTCGCCGTCCAGGGCCCGCACTCCCGCGCCATCCTGGGCGAGCTGACCGACGCCGACCTCGACGGGCTCAAGTACTACGCCGGCCTGCCCGCCACGGTGGCCGGCCGCGAGGCCCTCCTCGCCCGCACCGGATACACCGGCGAGGACGGCTTCGAGCTGTTCGTCGCGGCCGGCGACGCCGAGCCGCTCTGGGCCGCGCTCACCGAGGCGGGCGAGCCGTACGGGCTGCGCCCGGCCGGGCTGTCCGCACGCGACACCCTCCGCCTGGAAGCGGGCATGCCGCTGTACGGAAACGAGCTGTCGGCCGACCTGACTCCGTTCGACGCGGGGCTCGGCCGTGTGGTGAGGTTTGACAAGCCGGGCGACTTCGTCGGCCGGGCCGCCCTGGAGCCTCTCAAGGACGTCCCGCCGAGCCGTCGCCTGGTCGGACTGGTCGCGACGGGCCGCCGGGTCCCCCGGCACGGCTATCCGGTGGTCTCCGCCGACGGCGCCGTCGTCGGCGAGGTCACCAGCGGAGCGCCCTCCCAGTCCCTGGGCAGGCCCATCGCCATGGCCTACGTGGACGAGGGGCCGTCCACCGGCCTGGCTGTGGACATCCGGGGCAGTCGCGAGCCGGTCGATGTGGTCGAACTGCCTTTCTACAGGAGGAAAAAATGAGCAGCATTCCCGATGACCTGCACTACACCAAGGAGCACGAGTGGATCTCGGGCATCGATGACGGTCTGACCCTCACCGTGGGCATCACCGCCTACGCCGCCGAGGCGCTGGGTGACGTGGTCTACGTGCAGGTCCCCGAGGTCGGGGCGACGGTCAGCCCCGGTGACGCCGTCGGCGAGGTCGAGTCGACCAAGTCGGTGAGCGACATCTTCGCCCCCGTGGGCGGTGAGATCGTCGAGGTCAACCAGGCGGTCGTGGACGACCCGTCCCTGGTCAACAGTGACTCCTACGGGGAGGGCTGGCTGTTCCGCGTCCGTCTTGAGGGCGACGCCGACGACCTGCTGTCCGCCGAGGAGTACACCGCTCTTACTTCAGGCGAGTCCTGAAATTTCTCCTCTTGCGCCGTGATCATGCGCGTCACCGGGCGCGCATGATCACGGCGATGTGAAGGCAGGGACCAGATCAATGGCGATCAGCGTCTTCGATCTTTTCAAGATCGGAATCGGCCCGTCCAGCTCGCACACCGGCGGGCCGATGGCCGCCGCGCACAAATTCGCCCGCGGCCTCGACCAGGACGGGCTCCTGGAGAAGACCGCCGGAGTCGAGGTGATCCTGTACGGCTCACTCGGACTGACCGGCAAGGGCCACGGCAGCGACAAGGCCGTCCTCCTCGGCCTGTCCGGCGAGAAGCCGGAACTCGTCGACGTCGACACCGTCGACGACCGGCTGGCCGCCATGCGCGACTCCGGGACGATCTCCCTGTACGGCACGCGCGAGATCCCCTTCGTGGTCGGCGAGCATCTCGTCTTCGAACGCAAGATCTCGCTGCCGCACCACCCCAACGGCATGCGCTTCACCGCCCTGTCCGAGACGGGCGAGCCACTCCGCGAGAAGGTCTACTACTCGGTCGGCGGCGGCTTCGTCGTGGACGAGAACGCCACCGGCGCCGACCGGATCAAACCCGACGACACCGTCCTGCCGTACCCCTTCACGACGGCCGCCGAGCTGCTCGCCCACTGCGCCGAGACCGGCCTGTCGATCTCCGGGCTGATGCTGGAGAACGAGAAGGCCTTCGGCCGCTCGGAGCAGGAGATCCGCGACCAGCTGCTGACCCTGTGGCAGGTCATGTCCGAGTGCGTCCGGCGCGGCACCGCCAAGGAGGGCGTGCTGCCCGGCGGTCTGAAGGTCAGACGCCGGGCCCACCAGCTCTACCGGCGGCTGCAGAGCGAGTCCCCCGAGAAGGACCCGCTCCAGGCCATGGACTGGGTCTCGCTGTACGCCCTCGCGGTGAACGAGGAGAACGCGGCGGGCGGCCGGATCGTCACCGCCCCGACCAACGGCGCCGCGGGCATCATCCCGGCCGTGCTCACCTACTACGACCGCTTCACCCCCAAGTCCGACGACGAGGGCGCGGTCCGCTTCCTGCTCACCGCCGGGGCGATCGGCGTGCTGTTCAAGGAGAACGCCTCCATCTCCGGCGCCGAGGTCGGCTGCCAGGGCGAGGTCGGCTCGGCCTGCTCGATGGCCGCCGCCGGGCTCACCGAGGTGCTGGGCGGCACCCCGGAGCAGGTCGAGAACGCCGCCGAGATCGGCATCGAACACAACCTGGGCCTGACCTGCGACCCCATCGGCGGCCTGGTCCAGATCCCGTGCATCGAGCGCAACGCGGTGGCCTCGATCAAGGCCATCGCCGCGGCCCGGATCGCACTGCGCGGCGACGGCCGCCACTTCGTCTCCCTGGACAAGGCCATCAAGACGATGCGCGACACCGGCCGCGACATGCTCGACAAGTACAAGGAGACCAGCCGGGGCGGCCTGGCCGTCAACGTCATCGAGTGCTGAACGGGACGCCCGGCGCGGACGCCGGGCATCCCGCCTATGCTGGGGGGCTTGTCGCGGAGGCTCCCGTCGCGGAGCCCTCCGGTCGCGGAGACTCGGGAGGTTCTGGTGTCAGCGGGAGTACGCCCGGCGAGCCGATTCCTCCGCGCCCACTGGCTCTTCCTGGCCGCGCTGCTGGCCGGCGCCGGACTCAGGACCCTGGCCGTGCTCGGCTACCGGCCCGCCCTGTGGTTCTGGGCCGACTCCTTCGTCTACCTCAACGCGGGACTCGACCCCCGCCCCCTGGAGTCGCGCCCCTCGGGCTACTCGCTGTTCCTGTGGGCGCTGCAACCGCTGTCGAGCGTCCAGGCCGTGGTCGTGGTCCAGCACCTGCTCGGCCTCGCCGTCGCCGCCTGCGTCTACCTCCTGCTGCGCCGCCTGGGCCACCTGCCCGGATGGGGCGCGACGCTCGCCGCGCTGCCGGTGCTCCTGGACGCCCACCAGATCCAGCTCGAACACCTCGTCATGGCCGACCTGCTCATGGAGTTCCTGGCGGTGCTGGCGGTCACGCTGCTGCTGTGGTGGCGGCGACCGCCGATATGGGTCGCCCTCCTCGCCGGGTTCCTGCTCGCCGCCGCGACCGTCACCCGCACGATCGGACTGCCGCTGATCGCCGTGGTGCTGGTCGGCCTGGTCATCGGCCGCGCCGGCTGGAAGGCGGTCACCGCCACCGCGCTGGCCGCCGCGATCGGCCTGGGCTCCTACGCCGCCTGGTTCGGCTCCGAGTACGGCACCTACGGGCTGACCCGCGGCAACGCCTTCCTGTGGGCGCGCACGGCGACCTTCGCCGACTGCGCGAAGATCAAACCGGCCGGGCCGGAGGCCGCCCTCTGCCCCACCGAACCGCTCAGCGAGCGCAAGCCCCCACCGGTCTACATCTGGGACGGCGCGTCACCGCTCAACAAGATCAAGGGCACCTGGGCCGAACGCGACAGGCTCGCCGGCGACTTCGCCACCCAGGCCATCAAGGCACAGCCCCTGGACTTCCTCCGGGCGGGCCTGACCGACGTGGCCCACATCTTCGCCTGGGACCGCAGGGTCTACCCCACCCCCGGCCCGCAGAGCGCCTACGTCTTCCCCGAGACGGCCAGACCCTTCCCCAAGGGGACCGCCTCCCAGGGGAAGACCGCCCAGGAGCTGACCATCGCCTACCAGGGCGCCTCCGGCGCGCCCTCCCTGGTCGAGCCCTACGCCGGCTGGCTGCGCGCCTACCAGCAGTACGGCTTCCTCCGCGGCCCGTTCGTCGCCGCGATCCTGCTGATCGGCCTCGCCGGCGTCCTGCTCCGCCTGCGGCGGCTCGGCGGCCCCGCGCTGATGCCGTGGGCCGCGGGAACCGTCCTGCTGGCCCTGCCGCCCTTCATCGCGGCCTTCGACCACCGCTACGTGGTTCCCGCCCTGCCACTGGCCTGCCTGGCCGCCGGACTGGCCTTCAGCGCCCGGCGGCGCTCAACGACGCCGGACGTGCAGCCGGACGACCGCTCCGAGCCCGTCGTCGCCGACCGTCCTGCGGACCTTGCCGACGGCGTCCTTGTTCAGCCGCGCCACGAGTTTGGCGACGTCCGTCTCTGGCCCGCAGGCGACCCCGATCCGCAGCCGGTCGCCCGCCACCGACCTGACATGAATGCGCCTGAGCCCTTCGACTTCTTTAAGCGCGACCCCCAGCATCGCGGTCCCGCTCCCCGTCCGGCTCCCCCACCGCCCCCACCCCACGGCGCCCAGCACCCACCGGATCGCCAGCAGCGTCAGCGCCATCAGTAGCAGCGCCGCCAGCCAGCCCACCAGCGGATGCTCGGCCAGATAGCCGGGGATCCCCCTGTTCAGGATCCGGTCCCCACGCGGCTGGGGAAGCTTGCCGTGCCCCCGCAGGAACCCGTAGAGCCCGGCCCCGGCCAGCACCGCTCCGGTGACGGCCAGACCGATCCGGTTGCCCAGGTACGCCCTCATCAGATCCCCCGCCTGCGCAGCCGTACCACGACCTCACCCCCGCACATCGCGCCCAGACCCGCCATCCGGTCGCCGACCGCCGTACCGACCTGACGCAGCAGATGCCCGGTCCGGTCCGCGTCGCTGACCACCGTGATCTCGATGTTCCGCCATCCGAGACGGACCCGCGCCCTGCCCACGTCATTGACCGACTCGGCCGCCGCCCGCAGCGTACGGCGGAGCCCCGACCTGGTCAGGCCCATCACCGTCCGGGGGTCGGCGGCCTCCAGCGGCACCAGCCGGGTCCGCCCCGGCAGCACCGCGAGCCCGAGCAGCAGGGCTCCGGCCGCCATCGCGAGCAGCGCCAGCGCGAGCGGACCGGCGTCGGACCATCTCGACTCACCGGCCCAGGCGGCGAGCTGCCGGTACGGCATCCGCCCGAACGGCGAGCCCGTCACCAGGCCGACCGTCGTCCCGGTCGCCGCCGCCAGCGCGACGGACACGGTCAGGGCCACCACCACACCGGCCGGGGTCCTGCCCGGCCTCAGCAGCCGCAGCGACCGGCGGCGGACCGCTTGCAGGCTCTCACCGCCCGCCGTGCCGCCCGCGCTCGACATGATGTCCTGGAGAGTGCTCATCACCCGGTCAGGTTTACGCGGCCCCGGCAGCCCGGGGACGGTCTGACCGGCCACTTTCACGATCTCGGGACCGCCCTGGCAGGAGAATTTACCGCCACGGCATCAACATGAGCAATATTCATATTCGGTTGGATCAGGTTATCCTGCCGTCATGGATGACCGCCAGCGCTACGACCGGGCCACCGCACAACTGGATCCCCCCTTCGCCGTGCTCGACCTGGCAGCCCTGCGCTCCAACGCCTCCGGCATGACCCGGCGCGCCGGCGGCAAACCCATCAGGGTCGCCAGCAAATCGATCCGATCCCGCCCCGTCCTCGAACGCATCCTCGCCATGGACGGCTTCGCCGGCATCATGGCCTTCACCCTCCCCGAAGCCCTCTGGCTCGCCTCCACCGGACTACGCGACATCCTCCTCGCCTACCCCACCGCAGACCGCGCCGCACTCACCGCACTCGCCGCCGACACCCGCGCGGCACAGGAGATCACGGTGATGGTCGACCGGACCGAACACCTCGACTTCATCGAATCGGCCGTCGCCGACGTCCGCGACCGCCACGAGATCCGGATCTGCCTCGACATCGACGCCGGATACATCGCCCTCGGCGGCAGATTCCGCGCCGGCGCCCGACGCTCCCCCGTCCGCGAAGCCGACCAGGCCGCCGACCTGGCAGCCGACGTCGCCAAACGGCCCGGCTTCCGCCTCGTCGGACTGATGGCCTACGAAGCACAGATCGCCGGAGTCGGCGACAACCCCCCGGGCAACACCACCCTCACCCAGGCGATCCGCCTGATGCAGGCCAGGTCACGGCGCGAACTGATCACACGCAGAGGCCGCATCGTCCAAGCCGTCACCCAGGTCGCCGACCTGGAGTTCGTCAACGGCGGCGGCACCGGCAGCATCGAGAAGACCACCCGAGAGAAAGCCGTCACCGAAGTGGCCGCCGGATCAGGCTTCTTCCACCCCCGCCTGTTCGACTTCTACCGCAACTTCACCGGCCGCCCGGCCGCCCTGTTCGCCCTGCCCGTCGTCCGACGCCCCGCCCCCGGAGTCGTCACCGTCCTCGGCGGCGGCTACCACGCCTCCGGCGCCCCGGGCCCCGACCGCCTCCCCCAGCCCTACCTGCCCTGCGGGCTGCGCTACGACCCCGACGAGGGCGCCGGCGAGGTCCAGACCCCCCTCCTCGGCCAGGCCGCCGAAGACCTCCGCGTCGGCGACCGCGTCTGGTTCCGGCACGCCAAGGCGGGCGAACTCTGCGAACGCTTCGCCACCCTGCACCTGATCGACGGCGACGAGATCGTGGACCAGGTCCCCACCTACCGCGGCGAGGGCCGGACCTTCCTGTAGAACACCGGCGGCACCCTGACCACGGGCCGCCGGTGCCGACCCGGCACCGGCGGACACCCCGGGATCAACGACGCCGGCGCCGCCACAACATGACCATCGCGCTGACCGCCAGCACCGCGCCCACGCCGATCAGGACCGGCGCCAGGTCCGGCTGCTCGTCCGCCCACAGATCATCGGGCTCGTCCCCCAGCCTGACGGGCCGCGGCGCACCACCCACCACCTCGCCGACCCTGTCTCCCACCGAGGCCAGGAACTGCTTCGCACTCAACTCCGCCTTGCCGACGGTCCGCCGCGCGACATTCTTCGGGCTCACCCGATCGGCGATGGCGTCAACCGTCTGGGCCAACTCCGCACGGGTCCGCTCGATCCGCCGTTCCAACTCCGCGGGATCGGTGTCCGCCATGGCTCTCCTCTCATCGCCCTTGACATCGATCAGTCTGTCAGGTCCGGCCCTCCCACGACACTTCGGGCAGGCCGGTAAGTTGACCCGGGAACGATTCCTCGGAGGAGCCGAATGAAACTCGAACCGGGCGACGCCGCCCCGGACGTCACACTTCCCGCCGCCGACGGCACGACCGTGTCCCTCGACACCTACCGCGGCAAGCGGGTCATCCTCTACTTCTACCCCGCCGCGATGACCCCCGGCTGCACCAAGCAGGCCTGCGACTTCCGCGACAGCCTCGACTCCCTGACCTCCGCCGGCTTCGTGGTCCTTGGTGTGTCGAAGGACACCCCGGCGAAGCTCGCCAAGTTCGTCGAGCACGACGCCCTGACCTTCCCCCTGCTGTCGGACCCGGGCCTGGAGGTCCACAAGGCCTACGGCGCCCACGGCGAGAAGACGATGTACGGCAAGACCACCGTCGGGGTCATCCGCTCCACCTTCGTCATCGACGCCGACGGCAAAATCGAAAAGGCCCTCTACAACGTGAAGGCAACCGGCCACGTGGCCCGCCTCCGCCGCGAACTCGGCCTCGATTAAATACCTTTTTTCACTATTTAGCATGACCCGCGCATGCCCCAGGAATTGTCAGTGCCATTACTTATCCTTGGGGCATGCCAACCAAGTACAAGTACACCCCCGAAATGCTGGCCGAGGCCGCGGCGGAGTCCCTCAGCATCGCCGACGTCCTGCGCCACCTCGGCATCACCATCGCAGGCGGCAACCACGCCCACATCAGCCGCCAGCTGAAGCGTTTCGGGATCGACACCTCCCATTTTCGCAGGACCGCTCCGAACAAGGGCCAGCCCTCACCGAGACGCCGCCGACCAGAACAGGTCCTCGCCATGCGCCCCCAGGGGAGCCCTCGGCCGAATCCCGCCCAGCTCCGACGGAGCTTGACGGCAATCGGGATGCCATACCAGTGCGCTGGATGTAAGATCGAGGGCGTCTGGCTAGGGCGAGACCTGACTCTGCACGTTGATCACATCAACGGCGACTGGCTGGACAACAGAAAAGAAAACCTGCGATTTCTCTGCCCGAATTGCCATTCACAGACAGAGAATTTCGCAGGCAAAAATAGGGGTCGTAGCCCAACGGTAGAGGCAACGATTTTAGGTGTCGTCCAGAGCGGGTTCGAATCCCGTCGACCCCACCAACGTCTCAAGAATTACGCGATTGACCTCAAGTCGATAGACACCAGCGTCACCCTTTCGGGCCAAGACGCATTCTTCATCGAATACTACCAAAATCAAAAGGGCGCCAAATCGAGGTCCGCAGTAATACGTAAAGGGCTTCAACTGCTACGCGAATTCACCCTCGAAGAGGACTACGCCGCCGCGTTCGGCGAGATGGATGGGACCGGTGGAGCAGACCCCCGGGACTCCATGGCGGGAGACCGCGTCGACGAGCCTCAGGGGTGAGGCCAGGCCGGTCGGCTGCGGTGGCTGTGAGCGCGCCGCCGCCGACCGGTCGCGGGATCCGGCTCAGTCGGTGCGGCGCATCAGCAGGGTGACGAAGCCGAGGATGTCGCGGTAGCCGTCGAGCCACATGTCGCGGTGGTCGCGGGCGGCGGCGAGGGCGGCGTCGCCGTCGGGGCCGGGGTGGTCGAGGGCCCAGTTGGTGAGGGTGCCGATCCAGGACCATTCGTATTCGTGCCATTCGGCGAGGTCGCTGGTGTGGCCGTAGACGGTGGCGTATCCGGCGTCCTCGGCCTGGGCCACGGTCGCGGAGAGGTCGCCGTAGTCGTCGAGGTCCGCGCCGAGCTTGGTCAGTGCCTCCGGGGTGGGGGGTGTCTCCCAGAAGCACTCTCCCACCAGTGCGAGTCCTCCGGGGCGTAGGTGGCGGCGGATGTTCTGCATGGTCGCGGTGAGCCCGTCGAAGGCGTGGGTGGAGCCTACGCAGAGGACGAGGTCGTAGAGTTCGGGGCCGGTGAAGTCGGCGGCCGGGATGTGGTGGAGGCCGAGCCGGTCGGACAGTCCGCGTTGCTCGGCGTCTTTCTGGGCGGCGATCAGTGCGTGTTCGGAGATGTCGACCCCGTCGGCGAACGTTCCGGGGTGGAGTTCCAGTGCCCGCAGTGTCCAGGGCGCCTCTCCGCAGCCGAGGTCGAGGATGCGTGCTTTGGGGGCGAGTTTGGCGCGGGTGAGCAGGCGCTCCAGGTTCTGCTCGCTCACTGGGGCGGCGATCGGGTGATCGTAGTGGGCGATGTGACTGATCAGCTGGCGTTCCATCGGAGGGAATATGCCGGAAGCCGGGGAAGGGTCGCCACCGAATAAGCTCGGTGGCCGGCCGGGTATGGGGGCTCCGGAGAGCTGCGGGGCGTACTGGGGCTGCGGCTGGGGCCGGGTGGTCCTTCGGCCGGCTCAGCGGTGTGGGGCGGTCAGCCGGTGGCGGTGGCGGACGCTCAGCCCGTCACGGTCATGGTCGGCCGGCGGACGGTGGCGGTGGCGGACCGTCGGGTCGCGCGGTGCATCCTCTTCACCGCGCGACCCGGCGTGATTGTGATCCGCCATCACAAACATTCTCCCTTTACTCACCCCGGAGGGTGCTCCCGGAAACCATGATGCCCAACAGAGGGTAAAGAACACGTAAGCCGTGCGCGATGTGCGACCTGGGTCGTAGGCGGGACTCCCCCTTGAGGGGGAAGGGCATTGATCTGCGGATACGTATTGTGGTGGTGTGTTCGGCAGATTGCGCGCCCGGAGCCGGCGCCATCCCGGTGTCGTGGACGCCCTGTGGCTGGCGCCGTTCATGCTGGCCTCTCTGGGCACTCTTGCCATGATCGCCTTTGGTCCGGACAGCTATAAGGGCGGGCTGGGTTTCTGGGTTTATCCGGTGATGGGCCTGGTGTTGGTGGCGCCGCTGTTCTGGCGGCGGAGCCGGCCGCTGACGGTGTTCGCGATCGTCTCGGTGGCGAGTTTCGGCCAGTGGCTCGCCGGTGTGGATCCGTTGCCGTTCAACGTGGCCGTGCTCATCGCGATGTACGCGGTGGCGTCGCTGCGGTCGCTGCCGTGGGCCGTCGCGGCGGGTCTGGTGGCCGAGCTGGGGTTGGCTCTTTCGTTCGGCCGGATGACGACGGATCCGGATCCGACGTCTTTCGCCAGTGCGTCGGTGTTCGTGGTGGCGATATGGATCGCGGGGATCTACGCCAACACGCGCCGTCGCTATCTGGAGAGTCTGGAGGAGCGGGCCGAGCGGGCCGAGCATGAGCGGGATCAGCAGGCGCGGCTGGCGGCGGCGGCGGAGCGGGCCAGGATCGCCCGTGAGTTGCACGACGTGGTCGCGCACAACGTGAGTGTGATCATTGTTCAGGCGGATGGGGCGGGTTACGCGATCGACAGTGATCCCGAGCAGGCCCGGATGGCCATGCAGGCCATCGCCGCGACGGGCCGGCAGGCGCTGGCCGAGATGCGCAGGATGGTGGGGGTGCTGCGGACGGACGGTGTCGCGGTCGAGGAGTATGCCCCGCAGCCGAGTCTGTCGCAGTTGGACGAGTTGGTAGCGCAGGTGCGTTCTTCGGGGTTGCCGGTCGATCTGCGGGTGGTCGGGGTTCCGCAGGAGCTGCCGGAGGGTGAGCAGTTGACGGTGTATCGGATCGTTCAGGAGGCGCTCACCAATACCCTCAAGCATGGTGGTCCGGGCGCCAGTGCCAGGGTCGAGATGGAGTACGGCGTGCGTGAGCTGCTTTTGCGGGTGACCGATGACGGTCGGGGGGCCGCCGCTCCGGGGCGTCCGGGGGGGCATGGTCTGGTCGGTATGCGGGAGCGTGCCGCGATGTTCGGCGGGAGCATCGAGGCCAGGCCCCGGCTGGGTGGTGGGTTTCAGGTGACCGCGCGGCTGCCGATAGGTGAGACCGGGCGGAGCCGGGCCGCGTGATGGGGCGGGGCGGGGGTGGTGCGCGGGGCCGTCTGGTGGGCGGGGATCGTCCGTGGAGCGCGTGGGGTGGTCAGGTGCCGGGCAGGGATCGTCCGTGGAGCGCGCGGGGTGGTCAGGTGCCGGGCAGGGATCGTCCGTGGAGCGCGGGGGGTGGTCAGGTGCCGGGCAGGGATCGTCCGTGGAGCGCGCGGGGTGGTCAGGTGCCGGGCAGGGATCGTCCGTGGAGCGCGCGGGGTCGCCGGGTGCCGGGCGGGGGCCGTTCGCGGGGTGTGCTGGGGGCGGTGAGCGGCTGGTGATCCGGGTCATGCTGGTCGATGATCAGGCGTTGTTGCGGGCCGGGTTCCGTATGGTGCTCGGGGCGCAGCCGGATATCAGGGTGGTCGCGGAGGCGGGCGACGGGGCCGCGGCGGTGGAGGCCGCGCGGTCGGCCGAGGTCGATGTGGTGCTGATGGATGTGCGGATGCCGGTCATGGACGGGGTGGAGGCGACGCGGCTGATCTGTGCGGCGGGTGAGCGGCCCCGGGTGCTGATCCTGACCACGTTCGACCTGGACGACTACGCGTTCGCGGCGTTGAAGGCGGGTGCGTCGGGGTTCCTGTTGAAGGATGTGCCGCCTTCGGATCTGATCAGTGCGATCCATTCGGTGCACAGTGGGGACGCGGTGGTCGCGCCGAGTACGACGCGGCGGCTGCTGGAGCGTTTCGCTGTGCATCTGCCGTCTCCGGGGGTGGTGGAGCAGGCGGCGTTCGGGGGGTTGACGGCGCGGGAGCGGGAGGTGCTCGTGCTGGTGGCCAGGGGGTTGTCGAACATGGAGATCGCCGATCGGCTGGATCTGGCGGAGGCGACGGTCAAGACGCATCTGGGTCGGGTTCTGGCCAAGTTGAGCCTGCGGGATCGGGCTCAGGTGGTGGTGTACGCCTATGAGGCCGGGCTTGTGACCCCTCATTCGGCGGGTTAGCGGGCCGCACGGGCGAGGCGCCTCAGAGCTAGCGGGCCGTGTGGGAGGCGCCTCGGGGTCAGCGGGCCACGAGGGAGGGCACCTCAGAGCTAGCGGGCCGCGTGGGAGGCGCCTCGGGGTCAGCGGGCCACGCGGGAGGGCACCTCATCGCGCGGGAGACGCCTCGGAGGCAGTGGGCCGCGCAGGGTCCTCGGCCGAATGGCTGAGGCGGGGGTACCCCGGAGGTGGCAGTGGTCGCTTCGCGAGGGCCCTGCGGTGGATGGGGAGTCCGTCCTGTAGCCCGATGGCCTGGGCTTTCTCCGGCAATAGCGTTTGTCTCGTCATTACGTGCATGTTGCCGAGGAGAGTTGACGTGACCATCACCGGAGAGGTCGGCGCGTGGAACGCGCGGGGGGACGCGGCGGCCGCCGTGGTAGCCAGGGGCCTGACGAAGGTGTACGGCCAGGGGGATGCGGCCGTGCATGCTCTGCGGGGGGTGGACATCTCTTTCGCGACGGGCGCCTTCACCGCGATCATGGGTCCTTCCGGGTCGGGTAAGTCCACGCTGATGCACTGCCTGGCCGGGCTGGACACGGTCAGCGGCGGGCAGGTCCACATCGGTGACGTGGAGCTGACGGGGCTCAACGACAAGCAGCTCACCCTGCTACGCCGTGAGCGGATCGGCTTCATCTTCCAGGCGTTCAACCTGCTGCCGACGTTGACCGCGGAGCAGAACATCCGGCTGCCGCTGGAGATCGCCGGGCGTCAGGCCGATCGGGATCTGTTCGATCGGGTCGTGGAGACGGTGGGGCTGCGTGACCGGCTGGGTCACAAGCCGGCCGAGCTGTCGGGTGGCCAGCAGCAGCGGGTGGCGGTGGCCCGTGCTCTGATCAGCAAGCCGCAGGTCATCTTCGCCGACGAGCCGACCGGCAATCTGGATTCGCGCAGCGGTGCCGAGGTGCTGTCGTTCCTGCGCACGTCGGTGCATGAGCTGGGCCAGACGATCGTGATGGTCACCCATGATCCGGTGGCGGCCTCCTATGCCGATCGGGTGGTTTTTCTCCGTGACGGTCTGCTGGTCAGCGAGCTGGTCAGGCCGACGCCGCAGTCCGTGCTCGACACGCTGATGAAGCTGGAGGCCTGAGTTGCTGAAGACGACTCTGGCCGGGTTGCGGGCGCACAAGCTGCGCCTGTTGCTCACCTCGCTGGCGATCGCGCTGGGGGTGGGTTTCATCGCGGGCACGTTCGTGCTCACCGACACCATCGACGCGGGTTTCACTCAGAAGTTCTCGGCGGCGGCCGACAGGATCGATGCGGCCGTGACGCCGGCGCCGGGTGAGCGGTCCCGTGAGGAGCCGCTGGTTCCGGCCGCCGTGCTGGAGAAGGTCCGCGCGGTCGGCGGGGTCGCCGACGCTCAGGGGCTCGTGCAGGGCACTTCGGCGCTGATGGGCAAGGACGGCAAGGTCGCGGGTGACTATCCCACGGCTGGTGTCTCCATCGTGGAGGGTTCGCTGAACCGCACCCTGATCACCAGTGGTTCGGCCCCGAAGACTCCGGCGGAGGCGGTGCTCGACGAGAACACCGCCAGGATCCGTGGTTTCGCGGTGGGTGAGACCATCACGGTGCTGGACTCCGAGGAGGTCAAGCACGAGTTCACGCTGGTGGGCCTGTTCGATGTGGGTCTCAACCAGGAGCTCGGCTTCACCGGCGCGGTCGGTTTCACCACGGGTATGGCCCAGTCGATGACGGGGGAGAAGGCTTTCCGGGAGATCGATGTCGCCGCGGCCGAGGGCGTCACGCAGGAGGCGGTGCGCGATTCGATCGCCGCGGCTCTGGGGCCGGATTATCAGGTCAAGACCGGCAAGGACTATGCCGACGCCCTGGCCAGGCAGAACGGCGCGGACACTCAGATGATCACGATGGGTCTGCTGATGTTCGGCCTGGTGGCGATGTTCGTGGCGGCGCTGGTCATCTACAACACCTTCAACATTCTGGTCGCCCAGCGGACCCGGGAGATGGCGCTGCTGCGCTGTATCGGCGCGACCCGTGGGCAGGTGTTCGGTTCCATCGTGCTGGAGTCGGTGGTGGTCGGTCTGCTGTCGTCGGTGCTGGGCCTGCTGCTGGGTTATGGCCTGGGGGCGGGGGCGCTGGCCGTACTGACCTCGGTCGGTGCGCCGTTGCCGTCCGCGACGGCCGCGCTGGCGCCGCGCACGATCGTGCTCGGCCTGCTCATCGGCCTGGTCGTCACGGTGGGGGCGGCTCTGCTGCCGGCCCGGTCGGCGACGAGGGTCGCGCCGATCGCGGCGTTGCGCACGCAGGTCGAGGAGCACACTTTCAGGGCCGGGCTGATCCGGGTGGTCTTCGCTTCGCTGTTCCTGGTCGCGGGGGTGGGGGCGACGGTGGCCGCGCTGGGTATGGAGCCCGGTCAGGCCGCGCTCATCGTGGTCATGGTCGGAGGGTCGCTGGTCTTCCTCGGGGTGCTGACCCTGGGCCCGGTGATCGTCAAGCCGCTGGGGGCTTTCGTGGGCTGGTTGCCGGCCCGGCTTTTCAAGGTGCCCGGCAGGCTGGCGGTGGACAATTCGCGGCGTAATCCCAAGCGGTCGGCCACCACGACGGTGGCGCTCACCGTGGGGGTGACGCTGATGACGCTGATCGCCGTTCTGACCGGCACCATGCGGGCGACGTACACCCAGAAGCTCGACGACCAGTTCCCCGTGGACTACATGGTCCAGCCGCAGGCCCGTGATTCCGGGCTGCCCCGCGCGCTGGCCGAGGATCTGCGGAGCAGGCCGGAGTTGACCGGTGTCGCCGCGTTCCGCCAGACCATGGCCAAGGTCGGAAAGGGCGAGGACGAGTACGAGGTCGGGACGTTCGTCGCGCCTGCGGATTTCAGGCCGGAGCTCGTCACGGGTTCGATCGACGTGCTCAGGCCGGGGACCGCGGTCGTCGCCGACTATGTCGTCAAGGGGCTCGGTCTCAAGGTCGGCGACCGGGTGGCGGTGCGGACGGCCAAGGCCGGCGCGGTGGAGCTGACGGTGGTGTCCACCTTCGATCCGGAGGTCGCCGACCTGGCGGGGGTGACGGTGCCCGAGGAGGATTTCGAGCGCTATTTCGGCGCGGTCGGTGACAGCCGGGTGCTGGTCAACGCCAGGGACGGGGTCAGTCCTGAGCGGGCCCGCGAGGTGGTCGAGGCGGCGGCGCAGCCGTATCCGACGGCGAAGGTCGCCAGTTCGACGGAGGTGCGGGGCGAGTTCGACGAGGCGCTCGACATGATGTTGATGATCATCACGGGTCTGCTGGGCCTGGCGGTGCTGATCTCCCTGCTGGGTATCGCCAACACGCTGTCCCTGTCGGTCCATGAGCGGACCCGCGAGTCGGCGCTGCTGCGGGCGCTCGGGCTGACCCGGCCGCAGTTGCGGTGGATGCTCTCGGTGGAGGCGTTGATCCTGGGGCTCATCGGCGCGCTGGTCGGTGTGGTGCTCGGTGTCACGTTCGGCTGGGCCGCGGCGCAGACGATGACGGAGGAGGTCGCGTTCCGGCTCCCGGTCCCGCAGATCCTGGCGTTCGTGGTGCTGTCCGGCCTGGCCGGGGTGCTCGCCGCCGTGCTGCCGGCTCGCAGGGCGGCGCGTGCCTCGATCGTGGGGTCGCTCGCCTCCGGTTGAGCGGGGTTTCCCGCCGGTGGCCGGGGCGTCTTCTATCGGGGGCGGCGCCCCGGCCACTGTCTCGGGGTCGAGCAGGGCCGGGGCGTCTTCTGTCAGGGGCGGCGCTCCCGGCCATCGTCTCGGGGTCGAGCAGGGCCGGGGCGTCTTCTATCGGGGGCGGCGCCCCGGCCACTGTTCCGCGACCGTCTCCGGGTTGAGCAGGGGCCGGATGACGACTTCGCCGGTGGCTCTGTCGATCACGACGCAGCCGGAGCCGACGGTGTCGGGCAGCACGCTGGGGTCGTCGGGTTCGGGCTCCTTGGACCAGGCGACGTAGCCTTCGTTGAAGGTGTATATCCTGATCTCCGCTGCGGAGCCGGGGCTGCGGACACCGTTGAAGTATTCCTCGGCGACGGCCCTGGCCTGGTCGAGGTTCACAGTCGGCGCCCTTCCCTGTCGATGACCACGCAGAAGACGCCCGTCACTGATTCGTAGGGCGGTTCGACCGCCATGTGGCCGCGCTGCGCGTCGATCCAGATCACTTCTCCGCCGGAGTTGACCGCGTTCCAGGCGTGGCTGCCACCGGCCGGCCAGCGGTTGATGATGATCGCGGCGGCTCCGTGTCCGCCGGCCAGCAGGGCCTGGGCGATCGGGATGTAGGCGTGGCGCCCCTGTCCCACGTACTGGAAGCGCTGTCCCAGCCACCGCTCGGCTCGGGCGACTCCCCCGGCCTCGCCGGTGAGCAGCGGCTTGCCGACCCGGTCGTACTCGGGCCGCCGGGGGGCGGCCACGGTCGGCGCGCCGTACCAGGTGCAGAGCACCGCCAGGGCGCAGTCCACCGCGTTGGTCGCCCGGAACGGGTCCTCCGCGGCCCCGGCTCCGTTGATCAGTCTGATCCACATGCCCCGGGGGTCGGGAAAGCGCCGGGGTATCCCCTGCTCCGTCACCGGCACGGCCCGCACCATGTCTTCCTGGGTCTGCGGATCGGGCCGCGCCAGCCCCCCGGCCACGCCGTACGGCCTGCACCGCTCCAGCCGCAGCGGCCGCCACTGCCCCCGCTCGGGCTCCCGTGGCGCCGCCACCACGACCGACCCGTGAGCCTCCAGCTCGAAGTCGCGCCATCGCTGCCCGTCCGCGGTCACGACGGGGTTGTAGACCCCCGCGGGTAGGAACATCTGAGCCACACGGTCCCCCTCGCCCATCCGCCTCGTGCCCGATGCTAGGGCGGCCATCGGCGCGGCGCGGGCGAGTTGACCAGTTCAAGGGATGGCGTCGCCCTGGTCGTCGGCGAGGTGCTCCAGGACGGTGTCCGCGATGTCACCGAGGGTCTCGATCTGCTCCGGGGTGAGCAGGTCGATCAGGTGGCGGCGGACGGACGCGACGTGGTCGGGGGCGGCGGCCTCGATGGCGCGCAGCCCTCCGTCGGTGAGGACGATGTCGGCGCCGCGGGCGTCGGCGGCGCACTCCTCGCGGGTGACCAGGCCGCGCTCCTCCATCCGGCTGATGTGCCGGGACAGGCGGCTTTTGGACCACAGCATGTGCGCGGCCAGCTGGTTGAGCCGCCAGCGGCGGTCCTTGCTGGAGGACAGCGCGGACAGCACATCGTAGTCGGGGTCGGACAGGCCGGAGTCCCGGTTGAGGTCGCGGACGATCTGGGCGTCGAGCAGCAGGCGCATCCGGCGGTAGCCGAGCCATGCCCGGAACTCCCGCTCGTCGAGCCACCGTGGGTCGGCCATGCTTCCACCCTAGCCGTTAGTTGACATGTAACCCAAATAGCGGCACGCTCTGTTTACACGTAAACAAGTTGTGGAGGGCATCATGCCGCTGCTGAAGGTCATCGTCACCAGCACCCGGCCGACCCGGATCGGGCGGAACATCGGCGACTGGTTCACCCGGCACGCCGTCGAGCACGGCGGCTTCGACGTGGAGCTCGTCGACCTGGCCGAGGTGGGCCTGCCGTTCCTGGACGAGCCCGAGGACGCGACCACGGGCACCTACGTCCACCAGCACACCAGGGACTGGAGCGCGACGATCGACGCGGCGGACGCGTTCGTCTTCGTCATGCCGGAGTACAACTACGCGTTCAACGCGCCCCTGAAGAACGCCCTGGACTTCCTCTACCGGGAGTGGGCCCACAAGCCGGTCGGGTTCGTCAGCTACGGCGGGCTGTCCGGCGGCCTGCGCGCGGTCGAGCTGCTCAAGCCGGTGGTGTCCAAACTGCGCATGGTCCCGGCGGGCGAGGCGGTGACCGTCTTCAGGCGCAGGAGCATGGACGCCGACGGCCACCTGATCGTCGACGACACCCTGAGAGGGTCGGCGGACGCGATGCTGGCGGAGCTCGACCGGCTCACCCGGGCGATGTCCGCGATGCGCAGCCCGGTCTAGACGGTCCCGCCCCCGGGCCCCGGCTCCGGCCCGGCAGATCGGGGAAGACGCCCCGTCAGGCGACGTCGACGCTGACGGTGTGCCAGCCGGTGGCCCCGTCGGGGGCCACCGGGGCGAGGTCGGGGGTCTGGGTGTAGCCGGTGGCGTCGGTGGCCCGCACCTCGATGGTGTGGCTGCCGGGGGTGGCGTCCCAGTCGTCGACCACCCACTGGCGCCAGGTGTCGGCGGTCGGCGCCACGGCCAGGCGCGCCTGACGCCACTGCCCCCGGTCGATCCGCACCTCGACGGCTTCCACCCCCTTGTGCTGCGCCCAGGCGACGCCCGCGATCACCGTACGGCCCGGCGCGACGCGGGCGCCGTCCCTCGGCAGGTCGATGCGCGACTGCGTCTTGACCGGCCCCATGGCCGACCACCCCTTGGGCGTCCAGTAGGCCTCGTCCCGGTCGAACCTGGTGACCTTGATATCCGTCACCCACTTGGTCGCCGAGACGTAGCCGTAGAGGCCGGGAACCACCTGGCGGACCGGGAAGCCGTGCTCGACCGGGAGCGCCTCGCCGTTCATCCCGAAGGCCAGCAGCGCGTCGCGGCCGTCGAGGACGACGTCCACCGGGGTGCCGCAGGTCCAGCCGTCGGCGGAGGTGCTGAGCAGCATGTCGGCCCCCTTCCGCACCCCCGCGTCGCGCAGGACGCCGGCCAGGCTGGTGCCCAGCCAGCGGGCGTTGCCGACGTACGGGCCGCCGACCTCGTTGGAGACGCAGCACAGCGTGATGTCGGCCTCCTCCAGGGGGCGTTTCATCAGGTCGGCGAAGGTCAGCTCGACGGGCCTGTCCACCATGCCGTGAATCCTCAGCGTCCAGCTCCGGGGATCCACCTGGGGCACCACGAGGGCGGTGTCCACCCGGTAGAAGTCGTGGTTCGGGGTGACGAACGGCGAAAGTCCCCTGATCCTCAGATCGACGCCGGCCGGGAGCGGCGCGGCGGGGACGGCGGGGCGGGGCAGTGCCATGCCGACCCGGGCCGCGGCCACCTCCGCCCGGCTCGACAGCATCCGCCCGGCCAGGCCGGCCACTCCGGCGACGGCGACTCCCCCCAGCGTCCCGATCAGCAGCCTGCGCCGGTCGAACGGGTAGGGGCCGTTGCCCGCCCGCATGACCGGCGGGACCGGCGCGCCGTACCGCTCCTCCCCTCCGCCTCCCCCTGCGGACCCCC
Organism: Streptosporangium canum; assembly: GCF_900113865.1. GTDB lineage: Bacteria > Actinomycetota > Actinomycetes > Streptosporangiales > Streptosporangiaceae > Streptosporangium > Streptosporangium canum. Next base: position 189,203 of record NZ_FOQY01000003.1, read on the forward strand.
CGCCGTTCCGCTCCTCCCCGCCGCCTCCTACGGCGACCCTCCCGCCGTGCGGGCCGGCATCGTACGGACCGGCCTCACGCGGGCCGGTCTCCGGGGCCAGGGCGCGGGCGACGAGGCGGTGCAGGGCGAACATGGCGGCGGCGACGCCCGCCACCGTGGGGACGACGTCCACGGCGGCGGCGCCGGGACGGGTCAGGACGGCCAGGACGCCGACGACGCCGAAGGCGGCCAGGCCCGCCAGGCCGTACCGGATGTCCCGGACCGCCAGGACGCCGACGGCGGCGGCGATCACGGCGAGGACCAGGAAGATGCCGGTCAGCAGGACCGTCTTGTCGTTCTCGCCGAAGGTGCGGATGGCGAAGTCCTTCAGCGCGGCCGGGGTGAGGTCGACGGCGGCGTTGCCGACCGCGACGACCGGGAAGGCCGAGGCCTTCACCAGGCCCGCGACCAGCAGGGAAACCCCGACGGCCACCGCACCGGACACCAGGCCGATCAGCGCCGCCGCCCACAGGGGCACGCGCCTGTTGCTCTCCATCCTCCGACGCTACGCCCATCGGAGGGCGCAGGATCTTACGCCCCGGTTACGGGACCGCCGGCCCCGCTCCGGACGTCGGAGGAGAGGGGCGGGGTGGGCCGGGGACGCGCCGATCGCTCCACGGACCAGCCGGACTCGTCACGCCGGCCGTCCCGGTCCACCGGAAGCTCCCCCGGCTGCGGCTGCCGCCGTTCGCCCTCGGCGCTCGGGGCCTGCTAGGAGATCACTTCGGCGAGGATGGGCGCCAGGGCGCGGAAGGCGCGGCCCCGGTGGCTGATGGCGTCCTTCTCCTGCGCCGACAGCTCGGCGGTCGTCCGGCTCTCCCCCTCGGGCAGGAAGATCGGATCGTAGCCGAAGCCGTTGGTCCCGCGTGGCGCGTCGATGATCAGGCCGCGCAGGGCCCCCTCGGCGACCCGCTCCTGCCCTGAGGGCAGGGCCAGCGCCGCGGCACAGGCGAAGTGGGCGCCCCGGTGCTCGCGCGGCACGTCGGACACCTGTGCGAGCAGCAGCTCCAGGTTCGCCCGGTCGTCTCCGTGCCTGCCGGACCAGCGGGCCGAGAAGATGCCCGGCATGCCGTTCAGCGCGTCGACGCACAGGCCCGAGTCGTCGGCGACCGCGGGCAGGCCCGACGCCTGGGCGACGGCGTGCGCCTTGAGCAGGGCGTTCGCGGCGAAGGTCAGACCTGTCTCGGCGACGTCGCCGATCTCGGGGAACTCCTCCAGCCCGACGATCTCCACCGGCACCGAGGCGTCGGCGAGGATGCGGCGGAGCTCGACGATCTTCCCCATGTTGCGGGTGGCCAGCACCACCCGGCCGGCGGGCGCGCCGGGGCCGCCGGTCCGTTCCGCGCTCACGCCAGCGACTCCCGCTGCAGGCGGGTGAGCTCCGCGCAGCCGGCGACACCCAGATCGAGCAGCTCGTCCAGGGCGCCGCGGTTGAACGGCTTGCCCTCGGCCGTGCCCTGCACCTCCACGAACTCGCCGCTCCCGGTCATCACCACGTTCATGTCCGTCTCGGCGGCGACGTCCTCGGTGTAGCACAGGTCCAGCAGAGGCGTGGAACCGACGACGCCGACCGACACGGCCGCGACCGAGTCGATCAGCGGGTCGCCCTTGCACATCTTGCGCTCGCGCATCCAGGCGACCGCGTCGGCCAGCGCCACGTAGGCGCCGGTGATCGCGGCCGTGCGGGTGCCGCCGTCGGCCTGGAGCACGTCGCAGTCGATGACGATCGAGTTCTCGCCGAGGGTCTTGTAGTCGACGCAGGCCCGCAGGGACCGGCCGATCAGGCGGGAGATCTCGTGCGTCCGGCCGCCGATCCTGCCGCGCACCGACTCCCGGTCGTTACGGGTGTTCGTGGCCCGGGGCAGCATGGCGTACTCGGCGGTGACCCAGCCCTGGCCGCTCCCCCGGCGCCAGCGCGGCACGCTGTCCTGCACGGAGGCGGCGCAGAGCACCTTGGTGCCGCCGAACTCGACGAGCACCGACCCCTCGGCGTGGGCGAGCCAGCCACGGGTGATGGTGACAGGGCGGAGCTGATCGGGAGAACGTCCATCTGCACGAGCCATGAAACTCACCCTAGGTCATATAGGGCCCCACTCCGCGCGAGTTCGGTCCGTCCCCCGAAACCGCCCAGGGACGCCTCCTGGAGAATCTGCTCGCGGTCGTACCAGGGCACGAGGTGGGTCAGCACCAGCGTGCCCACGTCCGCCCGCGCCGCGTGCTCGGCGGCCTGGCGGCCGGTCAGGTGCAGGCCCGCGGGGAGGCCGGGCCGCTCCAGGAAGGAGGCCTCGCACAGGAGCACGTCCGCCCCGGAGGCGAGTTTGACCAGCTCGGCGGACTCGCCGGTGTCTCCCGAGTAGGCCACCGAGCGCCCGCCGTAGGAGACCCGGAACCCGTAGGTCTCGACCGGGTGGTTCACCCGCGCGGCCGTCACCTGGAACGGGCCCACCTCGAACACGCCCGGCGTCAGCCGTACGAAGTCGAAGGCCGTCTCAAGCCCCGGCTCGTCGGGCATGCCGTAGGCGGCGGCCAGGCGGCGGGGCGCGTCGGCGGGGGCGTGCACCGGCACCCTGGGGAGCGGCCCCTGCGGGGAGTAGGTGCGCACCACATGGTAGGGACAGAGGTCGAGGCAGTGGTCGGCGTGCAGGTGGGACAGGCAGATGGCGTCCACGTCGTAGAGGCCGATGTGCCGCTGGAGCGCGCCCAGCGCGCCGTTGCCGAAATCCAGCAGCATGCGGAACCCCTCGGCCTCCAGCAGATAGCAGGAGGAGGGACTGTCCGGGCCGGGAAAGCTTCCAGAGCACCCGATGATCGTCAATTTCACGGCGGCCTCCTCCTTCTTACGTTGCCTTCTCACGTCGCGGTGCCGCACGTCACGGCCCGGACGGCGGTCGCCGCCGTCTTCACGGGCGCCGCCCGGATGTCGGGGATCGCCGTCTTCACGGGTGCTGTCCGCATACCGGTGGCCGCCGTCTTCACGGGCGCTGTCCGTTGCCGGTGGCCGCCGTCTTCACGGACGCCGCCCGGATACCGGTGGCCGCCGTCTTCACGGGTGCTGTCCGTTGCCGGGGACGTCGCCCACCGGTGCGAGCTCGACCGCTTGGATCTCCGGCCCGAGGAAGCGCCGGCCGAGCTGCTCGAACAGGACGGTGTCGCCGGTGGCGCCGAACCGGTGGCGGGGGGTGCCGCCCGCCGCGGCCAGGCCCCGGTCGTGCAGGATGCGGTAGACGTCCTTGGCGGTCTCGTCGGCGCTGGAGACCAGCGTGACACCGTCTCCCGCGACGTAGGAGATGGGCGCGGTGAGCAGCGGGTAGTGCGTGCACCCCAGGATCAGCGTGTCGCACCCGTCGTCCAGCACCGGCCTCATGTAGCCGCGGATGACCTCGATGAGCTCCTCGCTCATCGTCTCCCCGCGCTCCACGAACTCCACCAGCCGGGGCGCCGCCACCCCGGTCAGCATGACGTCGGGGGCGGCGGCGAACGCGTCGTGGTAGGCCATCGACTCGATGGTGGCCCGGGTCCCCATCACCCCGACCCGGCCGTTGCGGGTGGCCTGTACGGCCCGGCGCGCCGCCGGCTGGATCACCTCGACGACCGGCACGTCATAGCGTTCGCGCGCGTCCCGCAGCACCGCCGCGCTGGCGCTGTTGCACGCGATCACCAGCATCTTGACGTCGTGCTCGACGAGGTGGTCCATCACCTCCAGCGCGTAGGCGCGGACCTGCGCGATGGACTTGGGGCCGTACGGCTGCCGCGCCGTGTCGGCCACATAGAAGATCGATTCATTGGGCAGCTGATCGATGATCGCCCTGGCCACCGTGAGGCCGCCCACACCGCTGTCAAAGATTCCGATACTCGCTTGCGACACGGTTCCCAAGGTTAGGCGACCTGGGACGACCGCTCACGGTAAGAATCCTCACAACGCTGATTCGTGGCTCAGCCTCTGCCCACCCGGGCGAGCTGGCGGGACTGGGCCACCAGGCGGCCGGCGGAGTCCCAGACCTCGACCTCCTCGTCGAACCAGCCGTCGCTGATCATCCGGCCGCTGCCGAGCAGGGTGAGCCAGCCGGGGGCGGGCAGGGCCCGCAGGTGCCAGGTGAGGTCCACGGTCGGAGCCCAGCCGCGGGCTCCGGCGGAGAAGACCACCGGCGGCAGGGCGTCCACGGCCAGCGCCAGCACGTAGGGGTCGGGGTCCTGCGGCTCGGCCATCCGGAAGTAGGCGCGGGCCTCGGGCCGGCCGGTGGGGTTGCCGTCGAGCCAGCCGACGGTGGGCGGGTCGAACGCCATCTCCATCTGCGCGTTGAGCGTCATGTTCGACTCGGGTTTGGGGGCGGGCAGCACGACGCACTGTTCGACGGGCGGCATGACCGCCGAGGGGCGGTCGGTCCAGTCGGGGGTGACGTCGCCCAGGGTCGCCGTCGTGACGAGCGTCTCGATGAAGGACCTGCCGTCCTGGATCAGGGTGGCCCGGGTCATCGCGGCGGTACGGCCGGCTTTGATCTGCTCCAGCCTGACCTGGGCGGGGCCGGGCCGGGGGGCGCGCAGGAACTGCGCGCTGGTGGTCACCGGATGGCCGTGCGGCGAGGCGTCCACGACGGCGCGCAGGAGCACGGCCATCAGGTATCCGCCGTTGAGCGGCCCGCCGATCGAGTATCCGGGGTCCAGGCACACGTCATAGGTGGTCTCGTCCACCCGGATGGCCTGCGTCGCCTCGTCGAACTTCGTCATCCATGCTCCCGAACCTTGTTCTAGAGCGCTTACTTTACCCAGTCCTCGCCGCTTGCGCCGCACCGACCTCCAACGCGTGCCGCTACCTGGGAAAACGTGATTTCACTGAAAGACTGATAACCATTTTCCGGAGATTTCGCAGGAGGTCGGGGATGGCGGGAGTCGGTGACCTGATCGGTCAGTCGGTGTGGGATTCGGAGGGCGTATGGGTGGGTCAGGTGGTGGACGTCCGGATGGCGAGGAACCGCAGGGCCAACTTCGGCATGCAGCAGCAGTTCACGGTCTCCGGCCTGGTCGTCTCACACCGGCGGGCCCCGGTGATGCTGGGGCTCACGCGTGACCCGGACAACCGGACGAGCTGGCTGTTCAGAATGGCGTTCCGGCTGCTCTACACCGGCAGCAGCCTCGTCTCGTGGGACGCGGTGGCCTCCACCGGCAACGGCGAGATCATGCTGAGAAAACCCGTCAAAACGCTGGAACGAGTCTGATTCCCCTTAGATAGAGCAATCTCCTGGTTAGTTCAATGCAAGCCGCCTGCTACCAATGTGCACTAACTTCTGTATATCCGAGAAGTCCACATTGTGAGTGAGCATGCCTGCCAACAATCCCCCCGACCAGTCGCCTACACCAGGTCAGCAGCCTGACAGGACGATCGCCTACCGTTGGAACGAGGGTGCGCAGCAGAACAGCCAACCGCACGCCCAGGGCCACCCCCAGCAGGGCGGTTATCCGCAGCAGGGCCAGCCCGGCTACCAGCAGCAGCCTGGATACCCCCAGCAGAACTACGGCCAGCAGCAGGGCCAGCCCGGTTACCAGCAGCAGCAGCCGAACTACGGCCAGCCGCAGGGCGGTTACCCGCAGCAGGGCCAGCCGGGCTACCAGCAGCAGGGTCAGCCCGGTTACCAGCAGCCGGGCTACCAGCAGCAGAACTACGGCCAGCAGCCCGGCTGGCAGCAGCAGGGCCCCGATTTCCTCGGTACGGGACAGCCGGCCCCGCCCGCCCGCAAGGGCGGCAAGGGCTGGCTGATCGCGGTGGTCGCCGCCCTGGTCGTCGTCCTCGTGGGCGGCGGCGGCGCCTTCGCGGTCAACCTGCTCAGCGGTGGCGGCACCCAGCCGCACGACGTGCTGCCCGGCAACGCCATCGGGTACGTGCGCCTCGACTTCGACCCGGCCGCCAACCAGAAGCTGGCGCTGTTCAGCATCGCCCAGAAGTTCACCGTCACCAAGGACTCCTTCACCGGTGACGACCCGCGCAAGGCCATCTTCGACCTGGCCAAGAAGAGCGGCTTCGACAAGATGGACTACGCCGCCGATGTCCAGCCGTGGCTCGGCGACCGCGTCGGCCTGGCCGCGCTCCCCCCGGCCAAGAAGGGCGCCGAGCCCGGCTTCGTGGTCGCCGTCCAGGTGACCGACGAGGCCAAGGCGAAGGCGGGAATCGCCAAGCTGATGAACGAGGAGAAGTACGGCATCGCGTTCCGTGAGGACTACGCGCTGCTCACCGCCACCCAGCCGGAGGCCGACCAGGCCGCCAAGGCGGCGCCGCTGTCCGACGACGCCAACTTCTCCGACGACCTGAGCGCCCTGGGCGAGACCGGCGTGCTCTCCTTCTGGATGGACGCCGGCAAGCTCGCCGACCTCGCCTCCGAGATCGCCCCCCAGGATCCCGCCACCCTCGCGCAGATCAAGAACGCCCGCGTGGCCGGCGCGCTCCGCTTCGACGGCCAGTACGTCGAGCTGGCCGGCATCAGCCGCGGGGCGAAGGCCCTGGAGGGCATGGGCGAGCCCGAGCCCTCCAAGATCGGTCAGCTCCCGGCCTCCACCGCCGGCGCGATCTCGATCTCCGGTCTCGGCGACGTGATCGGCAAGCAGTGGGCCCAGATCATGAAGTCGGCCGACCAGGCCGGCGGCGGCGGCAGCTTCCAGCAGTTCGCCAACGAGGCCCAGCAGAAGTACGGGCTGGCGCTCCCCGCCGACCTGGCGACGCTGCTCGGCAAGAACCTCACCCTGGCGGTGGACGCCAACGGCCTCGACGGCGACCAGCCCAAGTTCGGGGCCCGGATCACCACCGACCCGGCCAAGGCGCAGGAGGTCGTCGGAAAGATCGAGAAGTTCCTCGCCGACTCGGGCACCTCGGTCCCGCAGCTCGCCAAGGTCCCCGGTGACGGCACCTTCGTCCTGGCCAGCTCGCAGGACTACGCCGCCGAACTCGCCAAGGACGGCAGCCTGGTCGACGACGAGACGTTCCAGCTCGCGATCCCCGACGCCGGCGCGGCGACCTTCGCCGCCTACGTCGACCTCAACAAGGTCGAGAAGTTCTACCTGGAGAGCATGCAAGGCGACGACAAGGCCAACCTCCAGCAGCTGCGCGCCGTAGGGATCAGCGGAACGCAGTCCGGCACCGACGCCTCCTTCTCCCTGCGGGTCCTGTTCGACTGAGTCCCGTCCGGCCGGGCACCGTCCCCGGCCGGACACGGACGGAGAAGAAGGCGGGCGCCCCGACAGGGCGCCCGCCTTCTCCGTCTACGCCCAGAGTTCTCCGTCTACGCCCAGAGTTCTCCGTCTACGCCCAGAGCTGGCCTTCGAGCCGCTCCTCGGCCTCGTCCAGGGTCCCCTCGTAGGCGCCGGTGGACAGGTATTTCCAGCCGCCGTCGGCCACCACGAAGGCGATGTCGGCCCGCTCCCCGGCCTTGACGGCCTTGGCCGCCATGCCGAGCGCGGCGTGCAGGGCGGCCCCGGTGGAGACCCCGGCGAAGATGCCCTCGGTGGCCAGCAGCTCTCTCGTGCGGCGGAGCGCGTCGCCGGAGGAGACGGAGAATCGGGTGGTCAGCACGTCGGGGTCGTAGAGCTCCGGGATGAAGCCCTCGTCGACGTTGCGCAGGCCGTAGACCAGCTCGCCGTAGCGGGGCTCGGCGGCCACGATCCGCACATCGGGGACGCGCTCGCGCAGGAACCGGCCGACGCCCATCAGGGTGCCGGTGGTGCCGAGACCCGCCACGAAGTGGGTGACGGACGGCAGGTCCTCAAGGATCTCCGGACCCGTCGTCTCGTAGTGGGAGCGCCAGTTGGCCGGGTTGCCGTACTGGTAGAGCATCACCCAGTCGGGGTGCTCCGCGGCCAGGCCCTTGGCGACCCGGACCGCCTCGTTGGAGCCGCCGGCCGCCGGGGAGGAGATGATCTCCGCGCCCCACATCCGCAGGAGCTGGCGGCGCTCCTCCGAGGTGTTCTCCGGCATCACGCAGATCAGCTTGTAGCCCTTGAGCCCGGCGGACATCGCCAGCGAGATGCCCGTGTTGCCGCTCGTGGGTTCGAGGATCGTGCAGCCGGGCCGGAGAAGGCCGTCCTTCTCCGCCTGCTCGATCATCCACAGCGCCGGGCGGTCCTTGATCGAGCCGGTCGGGTTGCGGTCCTCCAGTTTGGCCCAGATCCGCACGTCCTCCGACGGGGACAGCCGGGGCAGGCCGACCAGGGGGGTGCGGCCTACGGAGTCGATCAGTGAGTCAAAGCGCATGGTGTACGGCTTCCGCCTCGTGTCAACAGACAAGGAACATCGGCGGGCGCCGCCGGCCGGTCGGGGCGCGGCGGCGCCGCGCCCCTAGCGGGAGCCGCCGGCCACGGCCGGCAGGACGGTGACCGTGTCACCGTCGGAGAGCGGGGTCTCCAGGCCGCCCAGGAAACGGACGTCCTCGTCGTTGAGGTAGACGTTGACGAAGCGGCGCAGCGCGCCCTTGTCGATGAGACGGTCCTTGAGCCCGGGGTGCCGGGACTCCAGGTCGCCGATCAGCTCGTCGAGCGTCGCGCCCTTGGCGTCGACGGCCTTGGCGCCGTCGGTGTAGGTGCGCAGGATGGTCGGAATGCGAACCTCGATGGCCATCGCGGTCAATCTCCTTGTGTCGTCATGGGAGTACCGCCCCCGGATCAGAACACCGGTGGGTACGGGAGGATTCCAGAACTGCCGGTCAGCGACAGTCGTAGACGACGACGGAGGGGGTGTGCGCGAACAGGAAGCTCTGCACGGCCGTGAGACCCGCGCGCCGGGCCCGTGCGCCGGTACGTGGGATCACGACGTCCTCCAGGCTCGGGTCAACGGTCGACATGGGCATCAGCTTACCCAAGGGGACGATTCCCCTCACGGCCGTATCGGCCACTGGGACGCCGGTCACCCCGGGGTGACCGTCACCTCTTCCTCGGACACCACGCCGTCGACGATCCGGTACGAGCGGAACTCGGCCTCCTCGCCCAGCTCCTCACGGGTGGAGACCAGCACGTAATGGGCGTTCGGCTCGGAGGCGTAGCTGATGTCGGTCCGTGAGGGGTAGGCCTCGGTCGCGGTGTGGGAGTGGTAGATGACCACCGGCTCCTCGTCGCGGTCGTCCATCTCGCGCCAGACCCGGAGCTGTTCCATCGAGTCGAAGCGGTAGAAGGTGGGCGACCGCTCGGCGTTCTCCATCGCGACGAACCGCTCGGGGGAGTCGGAGCCGACCGGCCCGGCGATCACGCCGCAGGCCTCGTCCGGGTGGTCGGCCCGGGCGTGCGCGATGATCTTGTCAACCAGTTCCCGGGAGATCGTGAGCATGTCAGGAAGTTACCAAAGGGCACGGACCAGGGTGTCCTGGAGGTAGGTAAGCCAGTCGTAGGTGACGTACGCCGGATAGCGGGGATCGTCCTCCGTCATCTTGGCGAGCTCGTCGTGGACCTCCTCGGTCACCTCCAGCCGGGTGCCGAGTGCGAGCCGTACGTCGTTCAGGGCGCGCATCCACGCCTGCGCCTGCTCCTGGGTGAGCTCGACCCGTCCGGGCTCGGCGCTGTCGAGCATGGTCTGCGCGTCGGCCCGCTTGCCGTCGCGCAGGGTCGCCTCGGTGTAGCGGCGGAACTCGGCGGACTGCTCGGCGTCCTCGTAGGCCGAGGGGAACAGCCGGGCCAGCACCGGATCCGCGGACTGCTCGGAGGGGCCGATGCCGAGCGCGCGCTCCAGCGGGTCGTCCCCGGTCTCGCCGGGCTCGATCAGGCCGAGGATCTGGGAGACCAGCGAACGCAGGATCGAGACCTCGGCGGCGTCGAAGACGGTGATCACGCCGCCCTTGCGCCCCCGCTTGAACCCTGAACTCACCGCTCGCTCACCGCTCCTCGCCCGTTTCCGGCAAAACCCGCTCCCCCGCCGCCCCGGGGGAGACCGCGGGACGGGCGGCGGCGGATCCGCCGCCGCTCATGAATCTCGCTGCACGGTGGCCCAGAGACCGTAGGAGTGCATGATCTGCACATCGCGCTCCATCTCCTCGCGAGTGCCGCTGGACACCACGGCTCTGCCCTTCTGGTGCACGTCGAGCATCAGTTTCTCCGCCTTCTCCTTCGAGTAACCGAAGACGGACTGGAAGACATACGTGACATAGGACATCAGGTTGACCGGGTCGTTCCAGACGATGGTCAACCATGGCAGATCAGGCCGGACGTCGATCGACGGACGCTCGACCTCCATTGGAGCGGTGCTACCCACATACACCAGTCTGCCCTACGGCGGGCTTAGTCTTCGACTCGTGATGATGAGCATGAGCAGTGCGTTGCTGACAGATCACTATGAGCTGACGATGGTGCAGGCGGCGTTGCGCAGTGGAGCCGCGTCGCGACGCACGGTCTTCGAGGTGTTCGCCCGGCAGCTCCCCGGCGGACGGCGCTACGGGGTGGTCGCCGGCGCCGGCCGCGTGCTGGACGCGCTGGAGGACTTCCGGTTCGGCGACGAGGAGCTGGCGTTCCTCCGGGACAACCAGGTGGTCGACGCCCCCACCCTGGACTTCCTCGCCGGCTACCGCTTCTCCGGCGACCTGTACGGCTACCCCGAGGGCGAGTGCTACTTCCCCGGCTCCCCCATCCTGACCGTGGAGGGCACCTTCGCCGAGGCCGTACTCCTGGAGACGGTGATCCTGTCGATCCTCAACCACGACTGCGCGATCGCCACCGCGGCCTCCCGCATGGCCCGCGCCGCCGGGACCCGGCCGCTCGTCGAGATGGGGTCGCGCCGCACCCACGAGGCGGCGGCCGTGGCCGCCGCGCGGGCCGCCTACCTGAGCGGGTTCGCCTCCACCTCCAACCTGATGGCCGGCCACCGGTACGGCGTGCCGACCGCCGGCACCGCGGCCCACGCGTTCACCCTGCTGCACGACTCGGAGAAGCAGGCCTTCCAGGCCCAGATCGACTCGCTCGGCGAGAGCACCACGCTGCTGGTCGACACCTACGACGTGGCGGAGGCCGTACGGACCGGCGTGGAGCTGGCGGGCCCCGACCTGGGTGCCGTCCGCCTCGACTCCGGCGACCTGGCCGAGGTCGCCCACGAGGTCCGCGCGCAGCTCGACGCGCTGGGCGCGGACAAGACCCGGATCCTCGTCACCAGCGACCTGGACGAATACACCATCGCGGCGCTGTCCGCCGCCCCCGTGGACGCCTACGGCGTCGGCACCTCGCTGGTCACCGGCTCCGGCGTGCCGACGGCCGCGCTGGTCTACAAGCTCGTCGCCCGGGAGGACTCCAACGGGATCATGCAGCCGGTGGCCAAGAGATCGGTGGGCAAGCCCAGCCGGGGCGGCCGCAAGGAGGCGTTCCGGCAGCTCGACCCCGCGGGTACGGCGGTCGCCGAACTGGTCACCGTCTCCGGCGAGCGGCCCGAGAGCTCCCGTCCCCTCCAGGCCGAACTGCTCCGCGACGGCGAGATCGTCGGCCGGGAGGGGCTGGACGCGGCCCGCCTCCGGCACCGCCGGACCGTCGCCGAGCTCCCCGCCGAAGCCCACCAGCTGTCCCGGGGCTACGCCGCCATTCCGACCGTGTTTGACTGACTTCCATGGCAACCGCACTGATCATCGTCGATGTCCAGAACGACTTCTGCGAGGGGGGCAGCCTGCCGGTGGGCGGCGGCGCCGAGGTCGCCGCGGCCATCTCCCGGCACGCCGCCTCGCACGACTACGACCACGTCGTGGCCACCCGTGACTTCCACGTCGACCCCGGCGAGCACTTCGCCGCCGAGCCCGACTACCTGAGCTCCTGGCCCGCCCACTGCGTGGCCGGGACCCCGGGCGCGGAGTTCCACCCCGCCTTCGACACCGCGAAGGTCGAGGAGGTCTTCAGCAAGGGCGCCCACGCCGCCGCCTACAGCGGCTTCGAGGGCAGTGCCCCCGACGGCACGGCCCTGGCCGACTGGCTCGCCCGGCGTGGGGTGAGCGCGGTGGACGTCGTCGGCATCGCCACCGACCACTGCGTGCGCGCCACCGCCCTGGACGCGGTCGGCAACGGCCTGGCCGTACAGGTGCTGCTGGACCTGACCGCCGGGGTGGCCAGGTCCACCACGGACGCCGCGCTGGCCGAGCTCGGCGCCGCCGGAGCCCGGCTCAGCGGCGAGCCGGTGGTCCGCGGCTGAACCCGCGGCCCCGGCTCCGGGCGCCCCGGACCGGCCGGTGAACCGTTCCGGCACCGGCCCGGTTCACCGACCGGTCATGACATCCTCCCCTCCCTGAGGGGAGGGGATTCCCACGGTCGCCCGTGAGACTTCCTGTCCCACCGCCGGATCGCGCGCCGCGTTTCCTCCTCCGCCCGAGGACGGGGCTGTCCACGCCCAAGAAGATTTGATGAAACCCCCAAGATGGCAACTACCTCACGTGACAGGAGTATTACGGAGAGTCGTAGTCCTCTGATCTCACGGTGGTGACCGCCCATGCTCGTGCTCGGTGTCTCGTGGCTGATCCTGGCCCCCCTGTGCCTGTGGCTGCTCCTGCGCGGCAACGGCGCGACCCGGCTGGGCAGCGTGGTCGCGCTGGCCGGGCTGGAGGCCGCCACGATCTGGGTCAACGGCACCGCCCGGGTCTCGCCCGTTCCGGTCGCTCGCACTCCGGTCGTGAGCGCCCCGGCGGTGACGACGGCCGGGAGCACGACCTCCTGCACCTCCAGGCTGCCCGCCCCCGAGCGGGCGCTGCTGGACCGGCGGCAGGGCGCACTGCGCGCCGTGACGCTCTTCTGGACGGCCGCCGCGCGCGAGTGCGACCACGCGACCGTCGTCCTGCACCGTGAGCGCCGCGGCGTCAAGGTCTGGCTGCACGAGGGGCCGATGCGGCACCGGCCCGCGGGCGCCCGGACGCTGCCGGTGAGCGTGGCCGGCGGCACGGCCTCCGTGCAGGTCCCTGTGGCGCCGCCGCTGCCCGGCAAGGGCGGCTTCGGCGCGATCGACGGCCGCACCGGTCGCCCGATCGCCTCTCCTTGAGGCGGTTCTGGCCCGCGACGGCCACGCCGCCTTCGCGGCCGGTCCGCGTACGGGGCGCCGGTGCCCCACACGCGGACCTCGCGGGAACCGTCCGCGCCCGATTGACGCTCCTTCTTATCCCCGCCCTTGCGCCGCGCCGGCCACGGGGTCTTGCACCGCCGCCGGCATGTCACGGAGCCGGCTCACCGGGGAGACGACGAGCGCGACCACCACGGCGGCGGAGCCGACGGCGGCCACGGTCAACGCGGCCTTGGGGCCGATCTCGCCGGCGAGCAGGCCGGCGGACAGTCCGCCGAGGGCGCCTCCGCCGAACAGCAGCGTGCGGAACACCGCCGTCATCCGGCCCATCATCGACTGAGGAGTGCTGGTCTGGCGCAGGCTGACGATGATGACGCCGGCGACGCCGAGTCCCAGGTAGGTGACGAAGAAGGACAGGGTGAACATCCCCACCATCACCGGCCTCGGGCCCGCCGACAGGACGATCAGCGCCGGGCCCAGGAGAAGAGCCGACTGCGCGACGGAGTAGACCGTCCCGAGTGGGAACCGCCCGATCAGCTTCCGGGAGATCACGGCGCCGAGCAGGCCTCCCACGGAGGCCGTCGCGAAGATGCCGCCGAGGGTCGTCGAGGCCAGGTTCAGGTCGCGCGTGCCGTACAGCAGGAACATGGTCCAGACGGTGACCATGGAGAAGTTGCAGCAGAACCCGACGAGTGCCAGCGCCCGCAGGATCGGGTTGCCGAAGACCCAGCGCAGGCCGTCGCGCAGTTCCGTCGGCAGGTGCCGCTCGGCGGGGGGCTCCGGGCGCGGCTCGCGGGTCCGGATCAGCAGGAACGAGACCACGGACACCAGGTAGGAGAACGCGTCGACGATCAGCGCCACCGGTGCCGTCAACACGCCGACCAGGACGCCGGCGAGCCCGGGACCGGCCACGTCGGCCGCCGAGGAACTGATCCCCATCTTGGAACCGGCCTCGACGTAGTGCTTGGGATCCTTTACGAGGGTGGGCACATAGGACATCCAGCTCACGTCGAACAGCACCGATGCGACGCCGACCGCGCACGCGATGACCAGCAGCGACCCGATGCCGAGGACTCCCAGCCAGTGCAGGATCGGGATGAGGGCGAGCAGGACCATCCGGGTGAGATTGGCCGCGAGCATGACCCGCCGCCGCCGGACGCGGTCGACCCAGACCCCGAACAGCAGGGCGAGCCCGATGTAGGGGGCCAGTTGCAGGAACCGCAGGACGCCGACCTGCTCGTCGGTGGCATGGAAGGCGTAGATGGCGGTCAACGGCAGCGCGAGGCTCGTCACCTGGGCTCCGAGCAACGACAGGGTTTCGCCGAGCCAGAACCTGAGGAAGTCGCCGTTGCGCCACAGGCTTTCCCGCGGCGACGGGGCCGCCGCCTCGGTCCGAAGTCCGGCGCTCGTCACCGATCGCCCTCTCGGCGCCGGGCGTGGCCGTCGGCGCCGCTCAGGTCCGCGACCGCGGCGGCGACCTCGTCGACCTCCTCCTCGGTGTTGTAGTAGTGCGGCGACAGCCGCAGGCACCACTCGACGTCCTTGTCACCGAAGTCGAACTGGGCGAACTCGCGGAAGCTGAGTGCCGAGTTGACGCCTCGCGCGTCCATGGCGGCCTTGAACGGCTGCGGCTGCCAGCCGTCGATCGCGAAGGTGACGATGGCGCCCAGTCGCGGGCCGCGGTCGAGCACCCGTACGCCGGGGACGGCGGCGAGCCGGTCGCGCAGCCGGGCGGCGAGCAAGGGGGAGCGCCGCGCGATGGCCGCGACACCGACCTGGCGGGCGTAGCGTGCGGCGGCGGCGCAGCCGAGCACGGCGGCGTAGGGGAACTCCCAGTCCTCGAACCTGGCGGCGGAGTCGACGGGCCGGTAGCGGTCCGGTTCGACCCAGCGGGCACCGTACATGTCGATGAACAGCGGTTCGTAGCCTTCGCGCAGGACGCGGTCGGACACGTACAGGAAGCCCGAGCCCCGAGGGCCGCGCAGGAACTTCCTGCACGTGGAGGTGAGCAGGTCACAGCCGATCTCGGCCACGTCGACCGGATACTGGCCGACCGACTGGCAGGCGTCGACCAGGTACAGCAGGTCCAGTTCGCGGCAGTGCCGGCCGATCTCGGCGACGGGCTGGACCAGGCCGGAGTTGGTGGGGATGTGGGTGGCGGCCACCAGCCGGGGCCGGTGCTCGCGCATCAGCGCGGCCATCGCCGCCACGTCCACCCCGCCCTCCGGCGCGTCGGGCGCGTGCACGACCCGTACGCCGAACCGCTTACCCAGGGACAGGAAGGCGATCTGGTTGGAGATGAAGTCGTTGCGGGTGGTGAGGATGACGTCCCCGGACTCGAAGGGGATCGCCGACAGCGCGGTGGTGTAGGCGTGGGTGGCGCTGCTGGCGAAAGCGATGTTGCCGGGTCCGCAGTTGATCAGGGCGGCGATCTCCGTGTAGAACCCGCGCACCTCCTCGGCGCGGGCGGCCGACGCCTCGTAGCCGCCGATCTGAGCTTCCAGGTTCAGGTGGTCGATCATCGCGGCCAGCACCGGGGTGGCCGGCAGGCCGCAGCCCGCGTTGTTGAAGTGCACGACCCGGCCGCAGCCAGGGGTGTCGGCCCGCAGCGCCGCGACGTCCAGTAGTGATTCCGGGAAAATGTCAGAAGTGCTACTGTTATCTATCATGAAAGACGGTAGCACTTCTGGCGAGCTGGCAGCCATCCTGCGCGCGTCGCTGGCCCGGATGTCTCCTGGCGATCGGCTGCCGAGCAGCCGCGAACTCATCCAGCGCCACCGGGTCGGCCCGGGGACCGTGTCACAGGCGATCGCGCTTCTGGCGGCCGAAGGCGCCGTGATCACCCGCCCCGGCATCGGCACGTTCGTGGCGCCGCGCGCGCGGACGGGCGGCCAGGTCGCCGACACCGTCTGGCAGACGGTCGCGCTCACCGACCGGGCCGTCGACACCGGCTCGGTCACCGACGCGCTCGGACCGCCGCCCGCTGGGACGATCATGCTGGACGGCGGCTACATGCACGGCTCCCTGCAGCCCACCCGGGCCCTGAGCGCGGCGCTGGCGCGCGCGGCGCGCCGCCCCGGCGCCTGGGACCGTGCCCCCCTCAACGGTCTGGCCCCGCTGCGAGCCGTGTTCGCCCGCATGGCCGGCGCCGGCGTGACGCCGGAAGACGTGCTGATCACCGCGGGCGGGCAGAGCGCCCTGTCGATGGCGGTGCGGGCCATCGCCGGGCCGGGCAACCCGATCCTGGTGGAATCGCCCACCTACCCGGGAGCGATAGCCGCGGCCCGAGCGGCGGGGCTGCGCCCGGTCCCGGTACCGGTTGACGATGACGGTCTACGGCCCGACCTGCTGGCCGAGGCGTTCGCCATGACCGGCGCGCGGCTGCTGTACTGCCAGCCGACCTACCACAACCCGACCGGAACAGTGCTGGCGCCCGAGCGCCGCCGCCAGGTCGTCGACGTGGCCCGAGCCGCGGGCGCCTTCGTCATCGAGGACGACTTCGCCCGGCATCTCGGCCACGGCGGACCGGTGCCGCGGCCGTTGGTGGCCGACGACCGCGACGGCACGGTCGTCCACCTGACCTCGTTCACCAAACCCGCCGCACCGAGTCTGCGCATCGGGGCGCTGGTGGCCCGCGGGCCGGTGATGGAGCGGATGCGCGCGATCCGCCTGGTCGACGACTTCTTCGTCACCCGCCCCCTCCAGGAGGCGGCGCTGGAGCTGGCCGGCTCCCCGTCGTGGGACCGGCACCTTCGCGCACTGGCCACCGCGCTGCGAGAGCGCTGCGCGAACCTGGCGGCCGCCGTCGCGCGCGACCTTCCCGACTGGACCGTCACCCGGTTGCCCTCCGGCGGCCTGCACCTGTGGCTCCGCCTGCCGTCCGGCACGGACGACACCGTGGTGGCCGGCGCCGCCCGGCGACACGGCGTCGCGGTCAGCGCCGGCCGCCGCTACTTCGCCACCGAACCACCGGCGGCCCACCTGCGGCTCGGCTTCGCCGCCACCAACGACCTCGCCGAACTGGCCGAAGGTGTGCGCCGGCTGCGGCAGGCCCTGTGAACGAGCGACACCCTCCGGTCCCGGCGGCCTCATGACCCCGGACGACGTCCCCGTGCCTTCGCCGGGGCCGGGGGCTTCCGGCGCGGCGATCGAGGACACGCGCCCGGCCGCCTCGGTGAACGGCGGCCGGTCCGGTGAACGCCCCGCTACTGGCGGGACCGCTGGGTGGCCCATTGACGGATCTTGTCGATCCGCTCCTGGACCTGCTCGGCGGTGGCCTGCGCGATGGCCGGGCCGCCGCAGGCCCGGCGGAGCTCGGCGTGGATGACGCCGTGGGGCTGGCCGGTGCGGTGGTTCCAGGCGCCGACCAGGCCGTTGAGCTCCTTGCGCAGGTTGGCGATGAGCTCGTGCGGGGCGAGCTGGGGCTCCTTGGGCTCGGGCCGGTTCCGCTGGGCCTTGAGCTGGTCGGACTGGCGCTTGCTCAGCAGCGTCCGCACCTGGTCGGGCTCCAGCAGGCCGGGCAGTCCGAGGAAGTCCTCCTCCTCGGGCGAACCGGGCTCGGCGGCGGTGCCGAACTCGCCGCCGTCGAAGAGCACCCGGTCGAAGGTGGCGACCGCCTCCAGCGTCTCGAAGGGCAGCTCGTCACCCAGGACGTCGGGGTTGTCCTTCGCGCGCTGGGCGTCTTCGAGGAGGAAGTCGTCCAGGCCCTCCTCGGGCAGGCTGCGGTCGAGCACGTGGTCGCGCTCGGCCTCCATCTCACCGGCCAGCCCCATCAGGGTGGGCACCGAGGGCAGGAAGACCGAAGCCGTCTCGCCTCGCTTGCGCGCCCGGACGAAGCGGCCGACGGCCTGGGCGAAGAACAGCGGGGTCGAGGTGCTCGTGGCGTAGACCCCGACGGCCAGCCGGGGGATGTCGACACCCTCGGAGACCATCCGGACCGCGACCAGCCAGCGGTCGTGGGACGCGGAGAACTGCTTGATCTTCTTTGACGCCTCGGGGTCGTCGGAGAGCACGACCGTGGCGCCCTCACCGGTGATCGCACGGATGTGCTTGGCGTAGGCCCGGGCGGTCTCGTGGTCGGTGGCGATGACCAGGGCGCCCGCGTCGGGCACGACCCTGCGCACCTCGGTCAGCCGCCTGTCGGCCGCGTGGAGCACCTGGCGGATCCAGTCGCCCTTGGGGTCGAGCGCGGCCTTCCACGCCTGACCGAGCTGGTCCTTGGTGAGCGGGGTGCCGAGGGTCGCGGCGATCTCGTCGCCGGCGCGGGTCCGCCAGCGCATCTCGCCCGCGTAGGCGAGGAAGATGACCGGCCGGACGACGCCGTCGGCGAGCGCCGGGCCGTACCCGTAGGAGTAGTCGGAGACGCTGCGCCGGATGCCCTCGCCGTCCTCCATGTAGGTGACGAACGGGATCGGGTTGACGTCGGACCGGAAGGGCGTGCCGGTCAGCGCCAGGCGCCGCGCGGCGGGCTCGAACGCCTCCCGCACGCCGTCGCCCCAGGACTTCGCGTCGCCCGCGTGGTGGATCTCGTCGAAGATGACGAGCGTCTTGCGCGCCTCGGTCCGGGCGCGGTGCAGCGCCGGGTGCATCGAGATCTGGGCGTAGGTGACGGCCACTCCGGCGTAGTCACGCGAGGTCGCGCCCTGGCTGTTCTTGAATTCGGGGTCGATGGCGATGCCGACTCTGGCCGCGGCGTCCGCCCACTGCTGCTTGAGGTGCTCGGTGGGTGTGACGATCGTCACAGCCCTGATGATCCCTCGCGACAGGAGGTCGCTGACGATGCGCAGCGCGAAGGTCGTCTTGCCCGCGCCGGGCGTGGCGACCGCGAGGAAGTCACGTGGCTCACGCCTGGAGTACAGGTCAAATGCCTCCTGCTGCCAGGCACGGAGCTTCGGCGCGGTGCCCCAGGCGGCACGGTCCGGATACGAGGGGGACAGGTGGGATGCGGCGGAAGTGCTCACAGTGTCCCCAGCGTAATCTGAGTCGCCGACAAGACGTGCCGATCCGCCGAGATCCTCGCCAAGATCGCCTCCGCGTGCTAGAGGTCCCCCCGCCCCCGTACGGCTGCGCCCCCGGCGCCTCCCGGCGCCCGCGGACCACCCCGCCGAGGGCGCTCACCGGGCCTTCCGGGCAGGCCGCCACGGGCGCCCGGCAGGCGTTCCCGGCCGGCCCGCCGCGTCTAACGGACTCCGGCGATCACCGTGTCGATCTCGGCCCGCCGCCGGGGATCGTCCGGCTGAGCCATCCCCACCACGACGACCGGCCGCTTTCCGGCACCCGTGAGAAACACCACACGGAGATAGGCCGGCCGGTTGACGACGTCGCGGTACTCCGCCCGCAGGGAACGGCTGTGGCCGGTCCGTCCGCCCACGGTGACCGCCCGGTCGTCGACGACCTTCACCTCGTCGCCGTGGAGCAGCAGCCGGGCGTACAGGTCGGTGAGCTCCACCGTGGCCTCGCGCACGTCGGCCACCGGCTCGGCCGGCCTGGACATCACGGTCACCGCCCCGTCGCTGCCCGCCACCGAGGTGAACTCGGTGACCGGCGGCATCGTGCCCGTCCGCCAGCCCTCGGGCAGCGGGTACGCCACGCCCGCGAGGGGATCGCTCACGCCGGCGGGCGGCGGGGCGGCGGGCAGGAGCCGGGGGGCCAGCAGGACGCCCCCGGCGACGACGGCCGCCGCGCCGGCCGCCAGAGCGGTCGCCCCGAGCAGGCGGCGGCGCAGCCGGTCCGGGATCCGGCGGCGGCGGGGCGGGGCCGCGGGCGTGCCGTACCAGCGGGCCGAGGGCGGCAGGTCGTCTTGTGGCGGGTCCGCGGCGGGCTGCCGCCCCTCGCCCCCGGCCCCCTCCGGAGGCCACGCTCCGCGCCCGCCGGGGCGCTCGGGCTCCGCCGCCGGCCGCACCCGGCCCCCGGCCCCGCGCCCGGGGTCCTCCGGCTGCCACGCCTGGTGAGGGCGCTCGTCCACGACGCCTCCTCCCGGCGGTCACGGTCCTATCCGTCCTACCATGCCTTCCGGGGCGCGGTCCGGCTATAGGTGATCGTCGTTATGGGAGGGGCCGATGAGTCAGGAGGCGTCTCGCATGCGTCCGGCCACGATCACCCCGAGCAGTCCCACGGCGGCCATCAGGACCACGATCGTGGTGTAGCCGGTGGCGATGTCGTCGTGGCCGATCAGGTTGATCAGGACGCCGCCGAAGCCGATCGTGAGCGCGCCGCCCAGGGTGTCGACGACCTGGAGGGCGGCGGAGTTCGCGCCCTGCTCGGCGTCGGGCGACTGGCGCATCGCGGTGACGTTGACGCTGGTGATGCCGATGCCCATGCCGAATCCGGCGACGACCCAGGCCGGCACAGCGACCCAGGCGGTGAGGGCGGGCACGAGCGCGAGCAGCGTCAGCAGGATGCCGGTGGTGACGGCCGTGGCGCCGAGCCGCACCAGCCGGGGCCGGTCGTAGGCGCGGCGGGTCTGCAGGTAGGAGCCGGTCGTCCAGCCCAGGGCCCCGATGGTGAGCGCGACCCCGGCCTCGATGACCGACAGGCCGCGCACCTGGGTGAGGAGCAGCGGGATGAACGCGTTGACCCCGAAGAACGCCGAGGCGAGGATCCCGCGCATCATGACCGTGGTGGGCAGGCCGCGGCCGAACCTGAGCGCCCGGGGAGGCAGCAGCCTGGGCAGGCCCACGGCCAGCGCGACCAGTCCGGCGGCGGTGGCGATCCCGCCGGGCACCGGGGTGTCGTGCAGCCGGTCCACTCCGTACAGCAGCACCCCGGCGCCGCCCGCCGTGGCCGCGGCCGCCAGGGTCATCGCCAGCGGCCGGGAGCGGGGGCCGGTCGCCGGCTCGGGCGACGGGCCCTCCCCGGTGCGCAGCGCCGGCAGCAGCATCAGCAGGGCCGGGATCACCAGCGGCACGATCCCGTAGAAGACCCAGCGCCAGCCGACCGTCTCCGCGATGATCCCGCCCAGGCCGGGGCCGACCAGCGCGGGCAGCACCCAGGCGGCGGACAGGGCGGCGAACACCCTGGGCCGCACCTCGGGAAGGTAGACCCGGGCGATCATCACGTAGATCGCCACGATGACCGCGCCGCCGCCCAAGCCCTGTACGGCGCGCGCCACGATGAACAGTTCCTTGGAACCGGCCGCGCCGGCCATGGCCATGCCGACCACGAACAGGCCCACGCCGAGCAGGAAGGGCAGCGCGTGACCCCGCCGGTCGGACCAGAGGCCCGCGACGACGTTGGCGAACAGGCCCGAGATGAGGAAGGCCGAGAAGCTCATGCCGTACAGGTCGAGCGCGTCGAGGTCCTCGGAGACCGCGGGCATCACCGCGCCGATGGACATGCCCTCGAAGGCGATCAGGGTGACGACGAGCAGGATGCCCAGGGTGGCCGTGCGGTAGTCGGAACCGAAGATCCGGGGAGGTTCGTATGGAGCGTCAAGCGTCTTCGGTGCTGTCACCCATCAAGGGTAGTGTCCGGCGCCGGGGCGCGGTAAGCGGCCCACATCTCGTGCATCCGGGCCGCCTGACCGGTGGTGAACTCCGACATGCAGCGATCGTGGGAGTAGTCCATGAAGTTGTGGATCGGATCGGGTTCGCCGCCCCTGCAGGTGTCCATGCGGGCCGGGCAGCCCTCGGTGGGCTTGCCCTGCGGCGGGGTGTCGGCGACCCCGTCGCCCGGCGCCTCGCAGCCCTTCTCGAAGGTGTGCAGCAGCCCGAGCCAGTGGCCGATCTCGTGGACGCCGGTGAACCCCCGGTCGAAGTTGCGCAGGGACCCGCCGGGCAGGCTGCGCCAGTCGATGACCACGCCGTCGCGGCCGGGCTCGGTCCGGTACCAGTAGGGGTAGGTGGAGTAGCCGAGCACGAGCCGGCTGAGCTGGGCGATGTAGAGGTTGAGGGTCTCCGCGCCGCCCTTGCGCCCCCGTTTGATCGACGACTCGTAGGTGACCGGATCCCGGAACCAGGTCACGTTGTCGGTCCGGGTGAGGCCGTCGAGGCGGAACTGGATCCCGGTGTCCACGCCGCCGAGCCGGCCGGAGTAGGCGGCGTTGAGCGTGTCGATCTGGCGGCGCACCGCGGTGTCCTGCGCTCCCAGGGGGCCGGCGGAGATGACGTGCACCCAGGTGGAGACCGTGATCGGCGTCCAGGGCCCGAGGCGCATGGCGGACTGGCGCCGCGCCAGGTCGGCGAGCATCTCGGCGGCCTGCTCCGGGCCCGGCGCCCGCGGCTCGGGCACCCGGCCGGGGGCCGTGACCCGCACGGCCGCGGCACACCCCGCGGGGGGCTCGCTCACAGCGGACGCCGAGGCGGGGACGGCAGGAGCGGCGCCCGCTGTGAACAGGCACGCCGATACAGCGGCGATCGCACGCCGAGCCATGCACTCCCCCGACAGGTCACATCTGCTGGTCGATTGCCGCGGCCCCGCGGCATCCCGACCGTAACCTCATCGGCGGCGATCACCCATGAACAACACTCATTCGTTGTTGTTGTTGTCTTCGCCCTTGGGCAGCCCCTCGTAGATCTCCTTGCACTCGGGGCAGACCGGGAACTTCTGGGGGTCCCGGTTCGGCACCCAGACCTTGCCGCAGAGCGCGCGCACCGGGGTGCCGCTGAACGCGCTCTCCATGATCTTGTTCTTCTCGACGTAGTGGGCGAACCGCTCGTGGTCGCCGTCGCCGTGCGACAGGTCCGGCCGGATGTCGCTCTCAGGGAGAATCTTCGTGCTCACCCTGACGATTTTATGCCCGTGCCGGCGCGGTCTCCGCGCCGACGCTCGCCAATGTCGCGATCCCGGCCGTCCAGCCCAGGATGACGCCCCAGATCAGCCCGGCGGCCAGGGCGCCCAGGACAAGACCGGCGTAGGCCCCGAGACCGGCCTCGACGGTCTGGGAGACGGCCACCGCGCGCAGCAGGCCCGCCGCGGCGGCGCCCAGCGCGAAGGCGCCCCAGCCCGCGAAGAAGGCCCGTACGGCTCCGCCCCTGCGGCGGGTGGTCACCCGGGCGACCACGCCGGCCAGGACCAGGGCGGCGAGGTTCTCGGTGAGCGTGAAGGCCCAGCCGGTCTCGCCGAGCGGGACGAGCCGCAGGCCGGGCAGGCCGTACGGCAGGCCCACCGCGGAGGGCACGGCGAGATAGCCGGCGGCGGTGGCGAGGCCGGTGCCGAACATCCCGAAGGCCGAGACGATCAGCAAGGTGACGACCGTCGGCAGGCTATTGCGAACGATGCTCATGTTCGGCAGGCTAGCGCCCAACCGATTTCCACGAAAGACCCGGATCCGGAGCCCGCCGCACCTCGCGCGCCGGGCTTCGCCGCGCCCCCGCCCGCTCTGACGGCACGCGGGGAAGAGCCCCGGAAGACGGCGGGGAGATGGAGGCATCCTGTTGAGACACCCGCGTGCGGACGCCGTACGGAAGGCGTCCCGTTGAGGCGCCCGCGCCTGGCCGCCGCCGGGCTGGCCCTGGCCGTCGTCGCGGCGGGAGGCTTGGCCTCGGCAGCCCGGGGCGACGCCCCCGAACGGGTCTCGCGGTACGTCACCGACGACCGGGGGCGGGTGCTGACGCTGCACGGTTTCAACACCGCGAGCAGCGCCAAGAGCACTCCGGACGCGCTGCCCGAACTGACCGAGGCGGACGTCGAGACCGAATACCGGGCGATGGGCACGAATTTCGTCAGATTCCTGATGCAGTGGCGGGCCGTCGAGCCGTCCCCCGGCGTCTATGACACGAAATATCTGGAAAAGGTGGCTGAGCGGGTCGGCTGGTACGCCAAGCGGGGCTACCACGTCATGCTCGACATGCACCAGGACCTGTGGGGCAACCGGATCACCCCCGACGGGCGCGCGGGCAACGGCGCCCCCGGATGGGCCACCCACCTGGACGGCCTGCCGGTCGCCGGGGAGCACGACACCTGGGAGCTCTACTACCTGGACCCCGGCGTCATGCGGGCCTTCGACCACTTCTGGAACACCACCGGCGAGCACCCCGAGCTGATGGACCACTACGCCAGAGCCTGGCGGGCGGTGGCGGACCACTTCAAGGACGACCCGGCGGTCATCGGCTACGACCTGATGAACGAGCCGTGGGGCGGCTCTGTGCAGGGCGCGGCGTTCGAGAACGGCCCGCTGGCCGAGCTCTACCGTCGCACGATCGCCCAGATCAGGAGCGTCGACCAGGACAACTGGATCTTCGTGGAGCCGCAGGCGGTCGGGGTCAACTGGGGCCTGCCCAGCGGCCTGCCCCGCTTCGACGACCCGCGGGCGGGCGAGCCCCGGATCGGCCTGGCCCCGCACGTCTACCCGCTCCCGCTGGACCTCGGCGAGGACTACGTGGGCGCGTCTCGCGAGTGGACCGACACCACGCTCGGCTGGTGGCGCTCGAACATGCTCCGCCTGGCCGAGCGTCAGGGCGGACCGGTCATCCTGGGCGAGTTCGGCCTCGACACCACCCGGCCGGGCGCCACCGAGCTGGTGGAACGGATGCTGGAGATGACCGACGAGGTCGGCATGGGCCGGGCCTACTGGTCGCGTGATCCCGGGCCGTGGGGCCCCTATGACGGCGAGGGCAGACCCGGCCCGCTCGTCCCCGTCTACGCCAGGCCGTACCCGAGGGCGATCGGCGGCGTCCCCCGGCAGATCGCCTACGACCGCGCGACCCACGCGCTGACGGTGCGCTTCGACGCCAATGGGAGCGGCCCGACCGAGATCTACCTGCCCGCCGACGAGTTCCCCCGCGGCGGCAGGGTCACCGGGGCCCTCTCCTCCTCCTGGGACCCGGACAGGCGGATCCTCACCGCGACGACCGCCGCCTCGGGCGTCCAGACGCTCACGGTCACCCCCTCGTGAAACGCGGTACGGCTCCCGCCGGGCGATGGCGGGAGCCGTACGGCGACGGGCCGGGTCAGCCCATGTGGATCGGAGCGTCCTCGGACTTGCGGCCCGCCTTGACGAACAGGGCGAGCACGGCCGCGAGGATCGCGACCCCCGTGCTGACCACGAAGCCCAGGTGCATGCCGTCCAGGAAGGACAGGTGCGACACGTTGGCGATGCCCTGAACGATCTGCTCGGGCACGCCGGGCATCTGCTCGGCGGTGGGCGCCCCGCCGAAGGTCGCCGCCTCCTTCAGCCCCGCGACCTGCTCCGGCGGGAGCGGCGGCAGCTTGGCCTCCGTCCAGTGGCCGGAGTAGACGTCCGCCACCCGCGCCGACACGATCGCGCCGAGAATGGCCGTGCCGAGCGCGCCGCCGACCTGCATGGCCGACTGCTGGACGCCGCCCGCGACGCCGCTGAGGTCCTCGGGCGCGTTGCCGACGATGATCTCGGTGGCGCCGACGAAGACCGGCGAGAGCCCGAAGGCGAGCAGGACGAACGGGATCGCGCTGTCGACGAACGACGCGTCGAGGCTGAGCCGGGACATCAGGAACATGGCGGTGGCGGTGACCAGCATGCCGCCCGCGATCGTGAACTTGGTGCCGAACTTGCTGAGGAGCACGGCGGCCAGCGGCGAGGCGACGATCATGCCCGCGCTCATCGGCAGCATCCGGAGGCCCGACTCCAGCGGCGTCAGCCCGTGCACGCCCTGGAAGAAGAACGTCAGGAAGAACATCGCGCCGAACATGGAGAACGCGACGAGCATCATGAGGCCGGTGCCTATGGAGACCGAGGCGTTGCCGAAGAGGCTGAGCGGCAGGAGCGGCTCGGAGGCCCGGGCCTGCCACCACACGAACACGGCCCCCATCACCACGGTCGCGGCCAGGAAGCCGATGGTCTTGGCGTCGCCCCAGCCCCACTCCGGAGCCTTGATGATGGCCCAGACCAGGGAGAACATCACGCCCGACAGCAGCACGACGCCCAGCCAGTCGATCTTCGACAGGGTCCGCGCCTTGCTCTCGGTGAGCACCCACAGGCCCATGGCCAGGGCCACGACGCCGACGGGGACGTTGATGAAGAAGACCGACTGCCAGCTCACGTGCTCCACGAGCAGGCCGCCGACGATCGGGCCGGCGGCGCTGGACAGGCCGATGATCGCACCCCAGGCGCCCATCGCCATCTTCAGCCGCTCGCCGGGGAAGGCCGCCCGCAGCAGCGCGAGGGCGGCGGGCTGGAGCAGCGCGCCGAACAGGCCCTGAAGCACGCGCAGGCCGATCAGCATGCCGATCGAGGAGCTGAGGCCGATCGCGAGCGAGGTGAGCGCGAAGCCGGCCACGCCGATCAGGAAGATCAGCCGGTGTCCGAACAGGTCACCGAGCTTGCCCGCGGTGATCAGGAACACCGCGAGCGCGAGCAGGTAGCCGCTGGTCACCCACTGCAGGTCGGAGAGGGAGGCGTTGAGGTCCTGGGCGATCGCCGGGTTGGCGATGCCGACGACGGTGCCGTCGAGCATCACCATGATCACGCCGAGCGACACCGCGACGAGCGTGAGCCACGGATGCGCCTGTTTCGCCGCGCCCGCGCCTGGTGGCGGCGCCGACGCCACCGTCTTGGTGTCTGCCATGGAAGGTCCCCTCGTACGTTCACTCCGCCCCGTATGAGGCGCCAACCTGAGGTAATTTATGGCAGTCGCTGACATGTGACAAATCCTTTTATAAGGCAGCCCATGACTTATGGCAGACTGTGAACGGCGTGTTTCGAAGGGATGACATCCATGGACCGGCTCGGCCTGCGCGAACGCAAGAAGCAGAAGACGCGGCTCGCACTGGTCGACGCCGCCCTCGACC
The DNA here is from genome assembly GCF_900113865.1 of Streptosporangium canum. Classification (GTDB taxonomy): domain Bacteria; phylum Actinomycetota; class Actinomycetes; order Streptosporangiales; family Streptosporangiaceae; genus Streptosporangium; species Streptosporangium canum. The sequence goes on from NZ_FOQY01000003.1 coordinate 215,925, forward strand.
TGTTCGCGACGCAAGGGTACGAGGCCACGACCGTCGACCAGATCGCGGCCGCCGTGGAGGTCTCCCCCCGCACGTTCTTCCGCTACTTCGCGACCAAGGAGGACGTCGCCCTCAGCCTGCCCCTCGACGGCCTTGAGATCCTGCTCGCCGAGCTCGCCGCCCGGCCCGCGCAGGAGCCGCCGTTCACCGCGCTCGGCCATGCCCTGCGCGCGATGGTCACCATGTTAGAGGAAGGCGATCTCGCCGACCGGACCAGGTTCCTCAAAGCGCACGAGGTGATCGACGACACCCCGGCGCTCTTCGCCGGGAGCGTGCGGCGGATGATGGACAACGAGCGTCGGCTGGTCGCCGAGATCGCCCGGCGCGAGGGAGCCGAGCCCGACGACCTGCTGCCCCACTTCGTCGTCGCGCTCTTCACCACCGTGACCCGGCTCGGCTTCGAGCACTGCGGACCGGGCGGCGTCCACGACCTCACCGCCCTGGCCGAACGCCTGGAGGCGACCCTGACCCTGGCCGAACGCTCGCTGTGCCCCGGCTGGGACCGCGCGCGCTAGCGGCTCAGTTCATCGAAGGGTCGTCGGGACAGGTCGCCACGTAGGCGAGCTCGCCCCGCTGGCGGCGGAGCACCGCACGCCACAGCGATCCGGGGTCATGGTAGAAGGTGTCGCCGGGCTCGGCGTCCACGACGTACCACGCGCCCTCGCCGATCTCGGCCTCCAACTGCCCGGCGGTCCACCCGGCGTATCCCGCGAAGATCCGCATCTGGGCGATCTCCCCGGCGAGGATCTCCGGCGGGGCGTCGAGGTCGACGGTGCCGAGCCGGGACACCGCCGCGGTGCCCGCGTGCAGCCGCCGCCAGCCGAGGGGCTCCTGCCCGCTCGGGACCGCGGCCAGGGCCAGGGCGCTGTCGGTCTGCACGGGCCCGCCCTGGAACAGCACCGGCGGACCGGTCACCAAGGCATCCCAGGTGGGCAGCACCTGCGTCACCGAGATGTCGCTGGGCCGGTTGAGCACCACGCCCAGAGTGCCGCCGTCGAGATCGTGCTCCAGGACCAGGACCACGCTGCGCCGGAAGTTGGGATCGTCGAGTTGCGGTGCCGCCACCAGCAGACCGCCGACGTAGATCGCCTCCGCCATACCTCCATCATGAGGGGTGGGCCCCGTATCGCGCTGCTCCACCCCACTCTCAGATCTTCAAGATCTCACGGAATGTTACTAAAAGCACACAAATGGGAACTCTAGGCAACAATAACCGTTGATCGGGAGGCCCGACGGGGAGGATCAGCCACGCGTCCGTCCTGACGCCCGCGATGCCCCTCGCCGCGATCCTCCCGCCCGCCGGAGCGCCCACCGGCCTGATGGGCACGGCCGCCACAGCCGGCGGCCCGGTGCTGACCGGCGCCCCTCCCCGGCCGGACAGGACCGCAGGACAAGCAGGACGGCCCGGACGCGTCGCGTCCGGGCCGTCTCGCGTCCGCGGCCGTCAGGCCTCGGTCATGCCGCTGCGCACCCGGCCGCCGGCCGACTCGCGTACGGCGGCCGCGACGGCGCCCGCCACGTCGGCGTGGAACACGCTGGGGATGATGTAGTTCGGGCCGAGCTCCTCGTCGGTGACCACGGCGGACAGCGCCCTGGCCGCCGCCAGCAGCATCTCCGGGGTGACCACGTTGGCCTGGGCGTCCAGCAGACCTCGGAAGACGCCGGGGAAGGCCAGCACGTTGTTGATCTGGTTCGGGTAGTCCGAACGGCCGGTGGCGACCACGGCGGCGTGCTCGCGGGCGTCGTCCGGTGAGACCTCCGGCTCCGGGTTGGCCAGCGCGAAGACCACCGCGCCCTCGGCCATCGTGGCGATGTCGTCGCCGTTGAGGATGCCGGGGGCGGAGACGCCGATGAACACGTCGGCGCCCTTGACCGCGCCGCGCAGGTCACCGGAGTAGCCGTCGGCGTTGGTGTGGTCGGCGATCCACCGGAGCGAGTCGTCCAGGTCGTCACGTCCGCCGTGCACCGCGCCCAGGTAGTCGCAGACGATGACGTTGTGCGCGCCGGCCGCGAGCAGCAGCCGCAGCACGGCCGTACCGGCGGCTCCGGCGCCGGCGAGGGCGATGCGGACCTCGCTCAGGTCCTTGCCGACCACGCGCAGCGCGTTGGTGAGCGCGGCGAGCACGCAGATCGCGGTGCCGTGCTGGTCGTCGTGGAAGACCGGGATGTCCAGCAGCTCGCGCAGCCGCCGCTCCACCTCGAAGCAGCGCGGCGCCGAGATGTCCTCCAGGTTGATGCCGCCGAAGCCGGGGGCGATGACCTGGACGGTGCGGACGATCTCGTCGACGTCCTGGGTGTCCAGGCAGATCGGCCAGGCGTCGATGTCGGCGAACCGCTTGAACAGCGCGGCCTTGCCCTCCATGACGGGCAGCGCGGCGGCCGGGCCGATGTTGCCCAGGCCCAGCACGGCCGAGCCGTCGGTGACCACCGCGACGCTGTTGCGCTTGATGGTCAGGCGGCGGGCGTCCTCGGGGTTGCGGGCGATGGCCATGGAGACCCGGGCGACGCCGGGGGTGTAGGCCATGGACAGCTCGTCACGGTTGCGCAACGGCACCTTCGACTTCATCTCGATCTTGCCACCGAGATGCATGAGGAAGGTGCGGTCGGAGACCTTGTGGATGACGACGCCCTCGACGGCGTCGAGCTTGTCGACGATCGCCTGGGCGTGGTCGGTGTCACGGGCGGCACAGGTTACGTCGATGCGCAGGGTCTCGTGTCCGGCGGTGGTCACGTCGAGTGCGGTGACCACACCTCCCGCGGACTCTACGGCGTGGGTGAGCTGGCTGACAGCTTTGCCACCCGCCGGCACCTCCAGGCGCACGGTGATGGAGTACGACACACTCGGCACGGTGGCCACAGTCAATCCGCTCCTTTGCGACTGACTTGGTTGGGATGCCTCCATGGTGCCACCACCAGACGGGTGTCCGGGCCGGGCCGGCTCAGCTCAGCGCTGTCGATGCGGTCACAATCAGCTCCACGCACGTGTCGATCGGGATGCTCGTGCTGTCCAGCACCAGGTGGTACAGGAGCGGGGAGGCCGGGTCCACGTGGTAGAAGTGGCGGACGTAGGCGGCCCGCGCCCGGTCGTTGTCCTCCACGAGCCTGCGGGCCTGGCGCTCGGTCACCCCGGTCAGGGTCGCCGTCTGCAGCACCCGGCGCTTCGAGGGCGCGTCCAGCCGCACGTGCAGCGCGCCGGGGTGGTCGGCCAGGACCAGCGCCCCGGCCCTGCCGAGGATCACCCCGCCCTGGCCGCGCGCGGTCTGCCTGATCACCCGCTCGGTGTGGGCGACGAAGTCCTCGGCGGGCAGGGGCATGTTCCCCGGCAGGTATATGTCCACGCCGCCGAAGGTGACCGTCGGGAGCCGCATGGCCTCCGCCAGCAGCCGGGCGAGCCCGTGCTCGGCCCGGTCGTCATGGGCGAGCGCCTCCTCCAGCGTGCAGCCGAGCTCGTCGGCCACCGCGCCGGGGATCGCCCGGTCCATGAAGGGAACCCCCAGGCGTCCGGCCACCGCCGGGCCGATCACACTGCCGGCGGTGCCGTACGTCGCGGAGATGGTGACGACCCGCATGCCCTGTTCATGCCCTCGAAGCGGGTCGTTCAGAGCAGGGGACCGTATTTCAGAACAGGGCGTTGGCCAGGTTCCGGCGAGCGCGCACGATCGACGGGTCGTCGCCGGGAAGGGTGTCGAAGAGGCCGATCAGGTGCACCCTCGCCTTGTCGCGCTCGTCGCCCGAGGTCCGGCGCACCACTCCGATGAGCCGGTCGAAGGCCTGGTCCACCTCGCCGGCGAGCATCTCGAAGTCGGCCGCCAGGAGCTGGGCGTCGATGTCGGCGGGGTCGGTCAGACGGCTCTCCACCTCGGCCGGGTCGACGTCCTGGGTCCGCCGGATCAGGCCGAGACCGGCCAGGCCGAGCTTGGCGTCCTCGTTGTTCGGGGAACGGGCCAGCAGCCGCTCGTAGGCGGCCACGGCGCCGTCGAGATCGCCGGCGTCGATGGCCTGCTCGGCGGCGAGCACGTCCGGATCGGCCGGGGGCTCCTCCGGCTGCCCCTCCGCCGGGGCGCCCGCGGCGTCCGGCGGCAGATACTGGGCCAGGGCCTCCATGAGCTGCGACAGCCACTCGCGTAGCTGCTGCTCGGTGGCGATGCCGGGGGCGACCGCCACCGGCTGGCCCTGGAAGATGGCGTACAGGGCGGGCACGTTCTGCACCCGGAGCGCCTGTGCGATCTGCGGGCTGGCCTCGACGTCCACGCGGGCCAGGACCCACCTGCCGGTGTTCTCGGCGGTGAGCTTCTCCAGCAGCAGGCTGTATTCCTTCGCCTGCTCCGCACGGGTCACCGTGAGCTCCAGCAGCACGAGGCTGTTCATGGAGCGTTCGACGACTTCCGTCGCGAAGTTGGCGTCATCGACGTAGACGACCTGCACCGGGGTGCCGCCGCCCTCCTGCGCCGCGGTCTCCCGCCGCGCCTGCGCGTCCAGCGCCTGCTTGCGCGCGCCGAGGTCCACGGCACCGTAGAGCGATCCGGGTCGAGTGAAGTCCGCTGGGCTCATACCTCCAATCCTGCCGTATCCCGATTACTGCACTGACTCGCCACCGCTAGAAACGGGCCGGCTCGATGTGGACGCCCCACTCGCCGCGGAGCGCGTCGCAGATCTCACCGAGCGTGGCCTCGGCGCGGACGGCGTCGAGCATGGGCGGAACCAGGTTGCCCGCACCCCTCGCGACCTGCACCATCGCGGCCAGCGCGCCGTCCACGGCCCCCTGGTCGCGCTCGGCCCGGCGGGCGGCCAGGACCCGGTTCTGCTCGCGTTCGACCTCGTGGCCGACTCGGAGGATCTCCAGCGGCTCGTCGACGGAGGCCGTGTGGCAGTTGACCCCGACGATCCGCTTCTCCCCCTTCTCCAGCTTGCGCTGGTAGTCGAAGGCGGCCTCGGCGATCTCGGACGTGAACCAGCCGTCCTCGATGCCGCGCAGGATCCCCGAGGTCATCGAGCCGTCCCGCCCCATGTCCCGGATCTTCGCGAAAACCGCCTCGGCCTCGGCTTCGAGCCGGTCCGTCAGCGCCTCCACGTACCAGGACCCGCCGAGCGGGTCGGCGACGTTGACGACCTCGGTCTCCTCCATGATCACCTGCTGGGTGCGCAGGGCGATCTCGGCGGCCTTCTCCGAGGGCAGCGCCAGGACCTCGTCCAGCGCGTTGGTGTGCAGCGAGTTGGTGCCGCCGAGCACGGCCGCGAGCGCCTCCACCGCGGTGCGCACCACATTGTTGTGCGGCTGCTGCGCGGTCAGCGACACCCCCGCCGTCTGGGTGTGGAAGCGCAGCCACTGGGCCCTGTCGGTCCTGGCCCCGTAGACGTCGCGCAGCCACCGCGCCCAGATCCGCCGGGCGGCCCGGAACTTGGCGATCTCCTCGAAGAAGTCGATGTGCGCGTCGAAGAAGAACGACAGGCCGGGGGCGAAGACGTCGACGTCCAGCCCCCGCGACAGGCCGAGCTCCACGTAGCCGAACCCGTCCGCCAGGGTGAAGGCCAGCTCCTGCGCGGCCGTGGAGCCGGCTTCGCGGATGTGGTAGCCGGACACGCTGAGCGGCTTGTAGGCCGGGACGCCGGCGGCGCAGAACTCCATCAGGTCGCCGATCAGCCGCAGGTGCGGCTCGGGGGCGAACAGCCACTCCTTCTGCGCGATGTACTCCTTGAAGATGTCGGTCTGGAGCGTGCCGTTCAGCCTGCCGGCCGGCACTCCCTGCCGCTCGGCGGCGACGACGTACATGCAGAAGATCGGGACGGCCGGGCCGCTGATCGTCATCGAGGTGGTGATGTCGCCGAGCGGGATGCCGTCGAAGAGCAGGTCCATGTCCAGCGCGGAGTCGATCGCCACGCCGCAGTGGCCGACCTCGCCGAGCGAGCGCGGGTCGTCGGAGTCGCGGCCCATCAGCGTCGGCATGTCGAAGGCCACGCTCAGGCCGCCGCCGCCCGCGCCGAGGATCATCTTGTATCGCTCGTTGGTCTGCCGGGCGTTGCCGAACCCGGCGAACTGCCGGATGGTCCACGTCCTGCCCCGGTAACCGGTGGGGTGCAGGCCCCGGGTGAAGGGATACTCCCCCGGCCAGCCGATGCGCGCCATGCGCGGGTCGTCGCCGCCGGGCCCGTAGACCGGCTCCACGTCGAGCCCGGAGAGCGTCCTGAACTCGGATCCGCGCTTGGCGGCGCCGTCGAACCGCGCCTGCCAGCGCGCCCGCCCCGCCTCGATCTCCTCGGCGTCCATGGCCAACCCCCCTGTACGGCTCGCGGCTCCTGCACGACTCGTGGCCTCAGAGAAAACACTAGGACGTCCTACTAATTTTTGGCCAGAGCCGCCACGGGCATGTCCCCGCCAGGCCATGACACGCGTGATCGCGGGCGGAGCGCCCCGCCGCCCGGCCCCGAGGGTCCCGAGGGTCCCGAAAGTTTCCCGGCCCCCTCAGCCCTCGAAGTCCCCCGTCAGTCCTCGAAATCCCCCGCGGCCACCCGCAAGGTCCTGAGCAGGCCGAACATCTGCTCCAGCTCCGCCTCGCCGTACATGGTCATGCCGAAATCGGCGCCCATCAGATCGGCGGTCGCCCGGCTCACGACCTCCCGGCCCCCGTCGGTGATCTCCGCCAGCACGCCGCGGCCGTCCCGGGGGTTGCGCATGCGGCGGACCAGCCCGGCCCGCTCCAGCCGGTCCACGGTGTTGGTCACGCTCGTGGGATGCACCATCAGGCGCTCGCCGATCGTGGACAGCGGCAATGCCCCCGTCTTGCTGAAAGTCAGCAAAACCAACGCCTCGTACCGGGCAAAGGTCAAGTCATGCGGCTTGAGTAGCGTGTCCAGTTGCGAGAGCAGGATCTGGTGCGCTCTCATGATCGACGTGACGGCGGCCATGGCCGAGGAGGGCCCGAACTGAACGCGCCACGTCTCCGCGGCGCGCTCGATGGGGTCGAACGGCAGATTCAGCTGACCTGTAGCCACAGGGCTACGGTAGCGCGGCCTCATCCCGGTTCGCCCATATACGTAGAGTTACCAGATTGATGGCTTCACCAAGAACCCGGGCGCCAAACGTCACGCTCAGTTATGGTTCCCACATCGAATGGTGAGGGCGCGGCCAAATGGCCGCGCGGACTCGCTCCGGCCTGCGGGGGATGCAGACCGGATCGGCGGCCGAGGGGACCGGCTACCGCATTCACGGCACGGGGGGTTTGATGAACGACAACTCAATGGCGTTCAGACGCCACACGGACTTCTGCTCAGCCGACACGGCGTGGATCCACTCCACGCGTGCCGGTGCGTGAGCACAGAGGCGTTTCACGCGAAGAACTCCAGCAGAGCGCGTTGGTGGCGGTCGCCGTCCTGCTCGTGCTCGGCGTGGTCGCGGCGTGGAACGTCCTCATTCCCGGTGTCAGCGCGTGGGAGAACATCATCGTCGCGGTGATCGGCTCGCTCCGGCTCACCGGACCGGTGGCCGCGGCGTTCGCCGCCTGGGTGGCGGTGAGCAGGCGGCGCGGGACCGGCCGGCAGTCGCTGACCACCTGGCAGGCGGTCCGCGCGCCGCTGGCCATCCTGGTGGTGGTCGGGGGCGCCTTCACCGCGACGCTGCTGGTCCTGGCGGTCAGGACCATGCTCACCGAGCAGGCTGGACGGCTGCTGCCCAGCGGCCTCGTCATGGGCGTGGCCGGGCTGGCGCTGTACGTCGCGATCGGCTGGGTGACCGGCTGGCTGCTGCCGTGGACGATCACACCGATGCTCGCCGGGCTCGGCTGCTACGGGCTGTTCGCCTGGATGGCGCAGGGGGCGACCTGGGCCGACCGGCTCATCCCCGCCACGCGGGAGCCGTACGACCCCTTCCGGGGGCTCAACGCCGCCGCCCTGACCGACCAGACGCTCTGGCTGCTGGGCATCAGCGCCGCGCTGCTGCTCGGCTGGGCCGCCGTCGTGACGCGGCAGGCACTCGTGCTGGCCGCCGCGCTGCTCGCGGTGCTGGCCGCCGGGACCGGGGTGGCCCGGCTGCTCACCGAGCCTCGGACGATCTCCGCCCAGCGGGTGGTCTACAGCTGCCAGGAATGGCCGATCATGGTCTGCGTGCACCCGGGGATGCGGACCGGGCTGCCCGAGCTCGGGTCCGCGTTCGTCAAGATCGCATCCCGGCTGGCGGGGACGCCCGGCGAGTTCTCCCGCCTTGAGCAGCACCCCCGGCGTGAGGACATCCCCCTCGCCCCCGGCGCGGTCCCGATCCACGTCGACGACCTGGCCGCCGGCTTCGCCGACGAGGCCGCCGAGGAGTTCGTCGAGAACCTGGCCCAGGAATGCGACGGCACCCCGGCCGGCGGCTACCGCGACATCGTCGTCGCGTGGCTGCGCGGCAAGCCGCTGCCCAGCGGACCGCTCCCCGAGCACCAGTACGCCGCCGCGTGGTTCTCCGGCCTCACCGACGCCCAGCGGAGGGACTGGCTGCGGCTGTACTACTCCGACTTCGCCGGATGCCGGCTACAGAGCACTCACTTCGGCGGCCAGGTCGGTGAGACCGGGCAGACAGGGCAGTCCGGCGTGCCGGGGCAGATCAGCCGGACCCGCCAGGGCGCCGAGATCGGGCGGGGCGTGCCGGACTCGCAGGTCGTGCCGCCCTACCCGGCGCCCGCCACCGCGCCCTCCGCCGCCTCGGTCCCGCCGTCCGTCCCGGGGGACGCCCCGAAGGACGCCCCGGCCGACGGGCCGAGGACGGAAGTACGGTCCCGCGGCTGACAAGATCAGCACAGGTTCGGCGTGAGAAAGCGGCCGCCGAGGGAAGGAGACCGCCGTGAAAGCCCCTCTAGAAGCACCGCCCGAGGCCCCCGCGGCGCCTCGCCGGCGCCGCTGGCGCTTCCTCGCGGGACTGCTCGTCGTCGTGGTCCTCCTCGTCGTGGGCGTCCGCCTGACCTGGTCGTGGCTGAACCCGTTCGGCGAGACCACGATCGACCGCAGCCAGCCCGTGCTGCTGCAGTCCATCCACAACCTCAGCCGCTTCGAGGCGGCCACCGGCAACTTCCAGGTCGTCGTGGACCTGGAGAGAGACGCCGCCTTCCTGCCCGACGCGGTCAAGGGCAGCCGCACGCTCTTCGTCGGCGCGGGCGGCGTCGACGCCTACGTCGACTTCGGCGGCCTGGCCAAGGGCGCGCTGACCGTCTCGCCCGACCGCAGAGAGGTCACGGTGAAGCTGCCGCGCGCGCAGCTCGAAAAGCCCAACCTCGACAACAAGCGCTCCTACGTCTACGCGCAGCAGCGCGGGCTGCTCGACAGGGTCGAGGACTTCCTGTCCTCCTCCCCCGCCGACCAGCAGGAGCTCTACGTGCTGGCCGAGAAGAAGATCGCCGAGGCCGCGCAGGCCAGCGACCTGCGCAACCGGGCCGACCAGAACACCAAGAGCATGCTCCAGGGCATGCTGACCACCCTCGGTTTCGAGAAGGTGACCGTCACGTTCGCCGACGAGCCGTAGCCGCCGCGCCCACCACCGGGCCCACAGCCGCCCGCCGTCTCACGGCGCCCGCCGTCTTGCGACGCCCGGCGAGGACAGGCCGGGCCGGCTCGGCCCGGATCGGCTCCACGGGGACGGGCCGGAATCGGCGCGGCGGGGGCAGGCCCGGATCGGCTCGGCGGGGGCAGGCCGGTCATGGCCTTTGTGGATGCCGGCCGTGGCGGGATTGCGTATGAACGCCGTCACCGGCACGGCATATCTCAGTCGTTATCCGCAGGGCCGGAGTATTTCTCGTCGGCGCCGGCCTGACTCCGCCGGAAGCGAGCGGGTAAACCCGTCGTGTTCCGGCCGCCGCTTCACGGAGTCGCGCTTACGGCCCTTGTCCGGTCGTCCATTCCCAATCGGCCGAACATGCGATTCAGCTTTTTACCCACAGCGAGAACGACTTATGCATCATCGTCGACAGCGACGTCCGTCTTCTTCATGCCGCGACCGTGACATCGGCTCATCCGAGGGCCGCCAGCAGCTCGTCGGCGGCCCGGTAGGGGTCGAGATCGGCGTCCAGGACACGGGTGGCGAGGGCGTCCAGGCGCTGGTCACCGTGGAGGTGGGCGAAGCGGGAGCGGAGAGCGGTCAGCGCGATGGCCTCGATCTCGTCCCGGGCCCTGGCATGGCGGCGGCGGCCGAGCTCGCCCGATCTCTCAAGGTGGGCCAGGTGCTCGTCGAGGGCGCCGACCGCCTCTCCGGCCCCCTCGCCCCGGTAGGCCACGGTAGGCACGATCGGCGGCCTCCAGGCCCGCTCGACCAGCGCGGTCATGGTGCGGAGCTCGCGGATGACCGCCTGGGCCCCGTCACGGTCGGCCTTGTTCACCACGAACACGTCCGCGATCTCCAGGATGCCCGCCTTGGCCACCTGGACGCCGTCGCCCATGCCCGGGGCGAGCAGCACGACGGTGGTGTCGGCCAGCGAGGCGATCTCCACCTCGGCCTGGCCCACCCCGACGGTCTCGACGAGGATGACCTCGCATCCGGCGGCGTCCAGGACGCGCAGTGCCTGGGGCGCGGCCCAGGACAGGCCGCCGAGGTGGCCGCGGCTGGCCATCGACCGGATGAACACCCCCGGGTCGGTAGCGTGCTCCTGCATGCGCACCCGGTCGCCGAGCAGGGCCCCGCCGGTGAAGGGTGAGGACGGGTCCACCGCGAGGACCCCGACCTTCCTGCCCCGCTCGCGGAACACCCGGACCAGCATCCCGGTGAAGGTGGACTTGCCCACGCCTGGGGAGCCGGTGAGCCCGATGACCCGGGCCCGGTACGGCCGGCCCGCGCAGAGCCGCGCCGTGATCTCCCGGAGCAGGGGGGAACCGTTCTCCACCATGGAGATCAGCCTCGCCACGGCGCGGGGCTGGCCGTCCCGCGCCCGCGCCACCAGATCAGAGACGTCCACGGCCTGAGACGGCCCGTCCGGCACGGCCGCGCCGGGCCCCTCCACGGTCAGGCCGAGGGGACGCGGATGATCAGCGCATCGCCCTGGCCGCCGCCGCCGCACAGGCCGGCGGCACCGAGCCCGCCGCCCCGGCGCCTGAGCTCGTGGGCGAGGGCGAGGACGATGCGGGCGCCGGAGGCGCCGATCGGGTGGCCGACGGCGATGCCGCCGCCGTTGACGTTGACCTTGTCGAGCGGGACGCCGAGGTCCTTGGCCGACTGGAGGACGACCTGGGCGAAGGCCTCGTTGATCTCCAGCAGGTCGAGGTCCTCGACCGAGAGCCCCTGCTTGCCGAGGGCGTGCTTGATCGCGTTGGCGGGCTGGGACTGGAGCGAGTTGTCGGGCCCGGCCACGTTGCCGTGCGCGCCGATCTCCGCCAGCCACTCCAGGCCCAGCTCCTCGGCCTTGGCCTTGGACATCACGACCACCGCGCAGGCGCCGTCGGAGATCTGCGAGGCCGATCCGGCGGTGATGGTGCCGTCCTTGCTGAAGGCCGGCCGCAGCCGGCCCAGGGTCTCGACCGTGGTGTCGCCGCGCACGCCCTCGTCGGCGGCGAACATCACCGGCTCCCCCTTGCGCTGCGGGACCGGCACCGCAACGATCTCGTCGTCGAGCACGCCGTTCTTGATCGCGGCGGCGGCGAGCTCGTGGGAACGGGCGGAGAAGGCGTCCTGCTCCTCGCGGGTCAGGCCGAGGCGCGCGTTGTGCCGCTCGGTGGACTCGCCCATGGACACCTGGTCGTAGGCGTCGGTCAGGCCGTCGAAGGCCATCGAGTCCACGATGCCGGCGTCGCCGTACTTCACTCCCCTGCGCAGGCCGGGCAGCAGGTGGGGGGCGTTCGACATGGACTCCATGCCGCCGGCGACCACGATGTCGAACTCGCCCGCCCTGATGAGCTGATCGGCCAGGGCGATGGCGTCCAGCCCGGACAGGCAGACCTTGTTGATCGTCAGCGACGGCACGGTCATCGGGACCCCGGCCTTGACGGCCGCCTGGCGGGAGGGGATCTGTCCCGCTCCGGCCTGGAGGACCTGGCCCATGATCACGTACTGCACGGCCTCGGGAGCGACGCCGGAGCGCTCCAGCGCGGCCTTGATGGCGATGCCGCCGAGCTCGACGGCCGACAGGCCGGCCAGCGAGCCGAGCAACCGGCCGATGGGGGTGCGAGCTCCGGCGACGATGACGGAACCAGACATAAAAGGGGCCTCCCTGGCGGGACTTGGGACGACTTTGCCACCATACCCATGAGCACCCGAGCAACCGCCATGGAGGCCGACCCTATGTTCATGCGCATCGACCATGTGGGAATCGCCTGCCACGACCTTGAGGAGAAGATCGCGCTCTTCGAGCGGACCTTCGAGCTCACCGTGGTGGCACGTGAGATCAACGAGGAGCAGGGCGTCAAGGAGGCGATGCTGCACATCGCCGACGGCGACGGCGGCGGTTCCTACATCCAGCTCCTCGAACCGCTCGGCCCCGACACGCCGGTCGGTAAGTTCCTCGCCAAGCGCGGGGAGGGGGTCCACCATGTCGCGTTCGGCGTCCCGGATGTGACCGAGGCCATGAGAGAAATTGGGAGCAAGGGCGTCAGACTGCTCGACGAGAAGCCTCGGCACGGCTCGATGGGGTCCTCCATCGCCTTCTTGCATCCCAAGGATGTGGGGGGAATGCTGACCGAGCTCGTTCAAGCCCAAGAGCACTGACCGAGCCTTGTGTCAAATGCAAGAAAGGTTCATACGTAACAAGTCACGCAGAAAGTCGGAGGAGACCTCCAACACGGCAACTCCAGAGTACGCTGGCCTACCACCGGACGTGGATCCCGCCACGGCTCCCGCCTCGGATGTCCGAAATCCCCCGTCCGGCCCGTGTAGCCGTCTCGACAACCCAGGATCGAGCCTCCATGCAGTCCGACATCGACGCACAACTCAACAACTTCTTTGAAGACGCCCCCGCTCGGGAATTCGACGTGGTGCTCCGTGGCTATGACCGGCACCAGGTCCATGACCATCTGAAGCAGGTCGACAACGAGTTGCGCCAGTCTCGCGAACAGGTTCAGGGCCTGCAGCGAGACCTGTCCGACTCCCAGCGTCAGCTGCAGGAGCAGGAGCGTCCGACATACTCCGGCCTTGGTGCGCGGATCGAGCAACTGCTCCGTCTCGCCGAGGAGCAGGCCACCGAGCTGGTCCAGGCCGCCCGGTCCGAGGCGAACGAGATCAAGGCCGCGTCCAAGGTCGACGCCGCCGACCTGCGCGCCGCCGCGGAGAACGAGGCGGCCGAGAAGCGCGCCCTCGCCACCCGCGAGGCCGACGACATGCGCACCACCGCCGAGCGCGAGGCCGAGGAGATCCGTTCGACCGCCCGCCGCGAGGCCGACGAGCTGACCGCCACCACCGAGCGCGAGGTCGCCAAACTGCGGGCCACCGCCGACCACGAGGTGGCCGAGAAGCGCGCGGACGCCGAGCGCGAGATCGCCAAGCTGCGCACCACCACCGAGCGCGAGGTCGCCCAGCTCCGCGCCTCGACCAAGCGCGAGCGCGACGAGGTTCTCACCACCGCCAAGCGTCAGGCGGACGAGATGCGCGCCCAGGCCCAGCGGGTCCTGGAGGAGTCCGAGGCCAAGCGCGCCCAGGACGAGGCCGAGTTCGAGATCCAGCTCGCCGCCCGCCGCGAGGAGGCCGAGCGCCAGGAGGCCGAGCGCCACGCCACCGCGCAGGCCAACACGCAGAAGCTGGTCTCCGAGGCCGAGCAGCGCGCGGCCACCGCCGAGCAGCGCGCCACCAAGGCCACCCAGCAGGCCGAGCAGACCCGGCGCGAGGCTGACACCCACGCCAAGCAGCTGCTCGCCAACGCGCGCAAGAACGCCGACCAGCTCGTCTCCGAGGCGAAGTCGAGCGCCGAGTCGATCGTCAGCGACGCCAAGACCGAGTCCGAGCGGACCCGCTCCGTCGCCCAGCGTCAGGTCGACGAGCTGACCCGCCAGCGCGACAGCATCACCAGCCACCTCGCGCAGCTGCGCCAGCTGCTCGGCGGCGCGCCGCTCCCGGCCTCCGAGCCGGAGCCCGCGATCGCCGCGGCCCCGGCCAAGCCGGCCATTCCCGCCGCCAACGGCAGCGAGAAGCCCGCTCCGGCCCCCGCCCCGGCCAAGGCCGAGACCAAGGACGACGACGCGGAGTGGTGGCAGGAGTAGGCGCCGCTGAATCGGGGCGCTGACGACGGCTACGGGAGAGCCTGGTGACCTTGGCGGTCGCTAGGCTCTCCTCTGTGTTCTCCCCGTTCCGCGGGGCTGTCCGCACCCCCCCGGAGCGCGGCTTCGCGCGCTCTCAGAGCTAGGAGCAACCGTGCCCGAAGCGTCCCAGACAGCCGACGTCTCCACGGCGCCCGCCCCGGGATCCCACCCCGCTCCGGACGCTGACCCCCGGTCCTCCGGGACCGCGGATGGGCCGCCCGGAGCCGTGAACGGACCGTCCGAAACCGTGAACGGGCCGCCGGGAGCCGTGAACGGGCCGTCCGGCGCCGCGGGCGGGCTCCCCGGGGCCGTGGGCGGGCCCCGCGTCTCTCCGGAGGCCCTGGACGAGCATGCGGCGCCGTACGGCAGGCCGGGCAAGCCGCTGGCCAAGAACCCCTTCCTGATCGGCCTGACCGCCGGAATGGGTCTGCTCACCGCGTGGGCGCTGGCCCAGGCCCTGGTCACCTCGCGCAGCGTGATCGTGCTGGTCGTGGTGGCGATGTTCCTCGCCCTGGGACTGAACCCGGCCGTCGAGGCGTTGCAGCGGCGCAGGCTGGCGCGGCGCTGGGCGATCTCGATCGTCTTCGGCGCGGTGATCCTGTTCTTCGTGCTCTTCGGGCTGGCGATCGTCCCGCCGGTGAGCCAGGAAGCGGCCTCGTTCATCAGCGCGGTCCCCGGCTACACCCAGGAACTGCTCTCCAACCCCACCCTCAAGGAGCTGGACAGCGACTACCAGATCCTGACCAGGATCGGCGACTACATCACCAGCGGCGGCCTCGCCCAGACCGTGGCGGGAGGCCTGGTCGGCGCGGGCGCGGTGGTGTTCAACGCGTTCTTCTCCGGGGTCACGCTGCTGGTGCTGACGCTGTACTTCCTCGGCTCGCTGCCCTCGATAAAGGACTATCTCTTCCGGCTCGTGCCGAGCAGCCGCAGGGAGCGGGCCCAGGGGCTCGGCGACGAGATCATCAGCGGCATCGGCGGCTACGTGGCCGGCAACCTGCTGATCTCGGTGATCGCCGGCGTGGTCACCTGGGTGTTCCTGGCCTTCGCGGGCGTCGAGTACGCGCTGGCGCTCGCCCTGGTGGTGGCGGTCACCGACCTGATCCCGCTGGTCGGCGCGACGATCGGCGCGGTGCTGGTGAGCGGGGTGGCACTGCTCCAGTCGGTGACCCTCGGCATCGTCTGCGCGATCTTCTTCCTGGTCTACCAGCAGGTGGAGAACTACCTGGTCTATCCGCGTGTGATGAAGCGCTCGGTGGACGTGGCCCCGGCGGTCACCGTCATCGCCGCGCTGTTCGGCGGTGCGCTGCTCGGCATCGTCGGAGCACTGCTGGCCATCCCGGTGGCCGCGGCGATCGCACTGATCATCCGCGAGGTGGTGATCCCCCGGCAAGCTCGTCTATGAAGCCCGCCACCGCGCGGTTGAACGCCTCGGGCTGTTCGATCGCACTCAGGTGACCCGCCTTCTCGATCACGGCCAGCCGCCCGTCCGGCACGGCCCCGACCATCGTCTCGGCGTCGGCGGGCGGGGTGAGCAGGTCCTCCTCCCCCACGATCACGAGCGCGGGCACCTTGAGCCCGCGCAGGGTGTCGAAGGAGTCGGGGCGGCCCGCCATGGCCCGCTGGGCCCAGGCCACGGCCTTGGGCGGGGCCGACTGGACCAGCCCGCGCACCCGGCCGAACACCATCGCCCTGCGCTGCACGGTGGTCACCCCGATCAGCGACGGAAGCACCTCCTCCACCAGGATCGAGGTGCCGTCGTCGAGGACGGCTGCGGCGATGCGCTCGCGGTTCGTCCTGGCCGCCTCGGGATCGGCGGCCGCCTTGGTGTCGGCGAGGATCACCCCCAGCACCCGGTCGGGGTGCCGGCGGCACAGGGCCATCGTCACGTAGCCGCCCATGGACAGGCCGCCGACGACGGCCCGGTCGACGCCCTCGTGATCGAGCAGGCGGACGACGTCGTCGGCCATCACGTCGAGGGAGGGCTCGTCGTCGCCCAGCACCGAGCCGCCGAAGCCGCGCAGATCGGGGGTGATGACCTTGCAGACGGCGCCCAGGCCCTCGCGCTGGGCCAGCCACATGGCCGATGACAGGGGGAACGCGTGGAGGAGGACGACCGGAAGTCCCTCGCCCGCCGATCGCGTGTACAGGTCCACGCAGTCCACCGTAATCGCGGATTTCCGATCTGGCACCCCTTGATTCACCACAGGTTGTGATGCCGCGCTGACTCCGCCGTCAAGGCTCCCTCCGGCCCCGGCCAGGGTTGCGCGAACGGCCCTGGACAGGGCCCTGTGGGCGGGCCCCGGCCGGGGCTCCGCGGACGCCCCGGGGCTCTACGGGCCGGCGATCTCCGTGGGGAGCGGCGAGGCGGCCGGGTTCACCCGCCGGACGATCTCGTCGAGGACGATCCGCACGTACGGCTCGCCGACCCACAGGTGCTTGGCCCCGTCCACCCCGACGACCTCCGCCTGGGGGACCCGGGCGAAGCGCTCGCGGGCCTTCTCCGGCTGGAGGTAGTCGTCGAACTCGGGGACCAGCGCGGTCAGCGGCCGGCCGAACTCCGCCCACGCGTCGAGGTCGGCGTCGGTGGCCCGGTGCAGCGGCGGGGAGAGGAGGACGGCGCCCTCCACGAGCGGGTCGTGCCCCCACTTGAGCGCGAGCTCGGTGCCGAAGGACCAGCCGATCAGCCAGGCCCGGGGCAGGTCGTGGAACTCGGCGTACTCCAGCGCGGCGGCGACGTCGAAGCGTTCGTCCAGCCCCCCGCCGAAGGCCCCCTGGGAAGTGCCCCGCTCGGAGGTCGTGCCGCGCGTGTTGAAGCGCAGCACGGCGAGGTCCGCCAGCGCGGGCAGCCGGTTGGCGGCCTTCTTGTAGACGTGGCTGTCCATCATGCCGCCGTGCGTGGGCAGCGGGTGCAGGCAGATCAGCGTGGCCACCGGGGGCCTGTCCGCCGGCAGGGCCAGCTCGCCGACGAGCGTCAGCCCGTCGCCGGTCTGCAACTCGATCGGTTCCCTGCGCGCGGGCAGCACCGTAGAGGCCCGGATCTCCATCTTTTCCCCACTCCGTCTCGTGAGCGGGCGCCGGTGGACCGGATCTCCGGGAGGCGCCGCGCGGTCGTTGTCAGTATCGGGTCCGGCCGGGACCGCGCTTGACCCGGTTGCGCCAGCACGCGGTGTGCCAGTGCCTGCGCTCGTTCTCCCCGCCCGTCCAGGCCGGCCAGCTCACCAGGTGCGGCAGGCCGGCCCTGATCTCCTGGTCGCAGCCCGGGCACCGGTAGACCTTGTCCGCTCCGGAACCGGTGACCCGGCGCACGTGCCAGTCGCCGTCGGGCCACTCCTCGACCTGGTCGACCCCGGGCACGGACCCGCCGACCGGGCGGGCGGAGGAACCCCGGTTGCCGCCCCGGTCGAACGGGCTCATCCTGCGGGCTTTACGGGGGCTCATGGCAGGTCGCGGATGCTCCGCACCCCGGCCGTGACGAGCTGGTCGAGCAGCGGCGCGGGGGCGAAGGACGGCTCGCGGTACTCGGCGTAGAGCGCGCGCAGCCCGTCGCGGACGGTCTCCAGCCCCAGCTCGTCGAGCATCTCGAAGGGCCCGGAGGGGTAGCCGCAGCCCAGCTTCATGGCCGAGTCGATGTCCTCGATGGCCGCGTAGCCGGAGTCGTACATCCGCACGGCGTCGTTCAGATACGGGTAGAGGAGCGCGTCCACCACGAACTCGGCCCGGTCCTTGCACCGCACCGGGGTCCGGCCGACGATCCGCACCAGGCCCTCCACGGCGCGTGCGGCCTCGGACGAGGTGAGCGCCGTGGAGGCGACCTCGGCGATCCTGTCTCCGACCAGGTGCAGGCCGACCAGGCGCTCGGGGCGCGGAAGCCCTGCGGCCAGCTCGATCACGGGATTGCGGGACAGCGCGACGACCACGTCGGCGGCCTCGGCGGAGGCGGTCTTGAAACCGGCGTCGGCGAGCTTGGCGGCGAGCTCCTCCGCCCCCTCCCCCAGCACCGCCACCGAGCCCACCGAGGGTTTGGCCGTCGGCGGCGGCCCACCGGGCTCCTCCTCCCGGTGGAAGCCGCCACCGGTCTTGCGGCCGAGCAGACCGGCGGTGACCAGCTCGCGCAGGATCGGCGCGGGAGCGTGGCGGCGGTCGCGGCTCTCCTGGAACAGCACGCACAGCACCTCGTAGGAGGTGTCCAGGCCGATCAGGTCGAGCAGGGTGAAGGGGCCCATCGGCAGCCCGACGCCGAGCTTCATCGCGGCGTCGATGTCGTCACGGGCGGCCAGGCCGTTCTCCAGCAGGACGGCGGCGTGGTTGAGATAGGTCAGCAGCAACCGGTTGACCACGAACCCGGCGCGGTCGCCGACGCTCACCGGGGTCTTGCCGAGCCGGCGCGCGAGGGCGGCCACCTCCTCCGCCAGGCCGTCCTCGGTGGTCACCGTGTGGATCACCTCGACCAGCTTCATGACCGGCGCGGGGTTGAAGAAGTGCATGCCGACGACCTGGCCGGGCCGGGCGGTGGTGGCCGCGATCTCGGTGACGGAGAGCGAGGAGGTGTTGGTCGCGAGGACCGCGGACGGCTTGCAGATCCGGTCCAGGTCGGTGAAGAGGGCCCGTTTGAAATCCATGACCTCGGGGATGGCCTCGATCACCAGGTCGGCGTCGGCGAGGTCCTCCAGGGAGGTGGTGAAGGTCACCCTGCCGAGGATCTCCGCGCGCTCGGCCTCGGTCAGGCGGCCCTTGGCCAGAGCCCTGCCCGTGGAGCCCTCCAGGTGGCCGCGGCCTCGCTCCAGCGCCGCCGGGTCGGCCTCCACGCCGGTCACCCCGAGCCCCGCCCGGGCGAACACCTCGGCGATCCCCGCGCCCATCGTGCCGAGCCCGACCACTCCGACCTTCTCAAAGCTGCGCGTCATGCCGCCCAGTGTCCCAGAGGTGCCTGCCCCATCCCAAAACCGGCTTGGGCCCTCGGCACCCGGACCGCACCGGTAGGGTTGGCGCTCATGCGGCTGGTCATCGCGCGATGCAGCGTGGATTATCTGGGAAAGCTCACTGCGCATCTTCCGATGGCGCCCCGACTCATTCTCATCAAAGCGGACAATTCGGTCTCCATTCACGCGGACGACCGGGCTTTCAAACCGCTCAACTGGATGAACCCGCCGTGCAAGCTCCGCGAGGAGGAGGGCACCTGGACGGTGACCCACGGCAAGACCGGTGAGAAGCTCGTGCTCACCATGGAGGAGATCATCCACGACTCCAGCCACGAGCTGGGCGTGGACCCCGGTCTGATCAAGGACGGCGTCGAGGCTCACCTGCAGGAGCTGCTCGCCGAGCACATCACCACGCTGGGCGCGGGCTGGACGCTGGTCCGCCGCGAATACATGACGGCGATCGGCCCGGTGGACATCCTCTGCCGCGACCACGCGGGGGCGAACGTGGCCGTGGAGCTCAAGCGCCGCGCGGGCATCGACGCGGTGGAGCAGCTCACCCGTTACCTGGAACTGATGAACCGCGATCCCCTGCTCGCCCCCGTCACCGGCATCCTGGCCGCCCAGGCCATCGTGCCGCAGGCCAGGACCCTGGCAGAGGACCGCGGCATCCGCTGCGTGACCCTGGACTACGACGAGCTGCGGGGCATCGAGCGCAACGACACCCTGTTCTGACAGCTCCGGCGCCCCGTACGGCGGGCGTCCGTACGGCGGGCCCACCCGGCCTCCCTCGCCGCAGGCGGCCCGGGTCCGCGGAGAACACGCTCCACCAGCGTGCCCACCCCTCGCCGTCACGCCCCTCACCTGTCCCCCGGCCACGCCCCCGGACGACCCGGCCGCGTTCCCCGGATGCCCCGGCCCCCGGCCGTGTCCACCGGACGACGTGCCCCCTGTCCTCCGAACGGAGGACAGGGGGTTCCACCGGTCGTTGGTGCCCCGGGAGCCGTGGCGGCGCGACGATTGAGCCATGAGAACAGCGGTGACGGTGCGGGGCCTGACCAAACGCTACGGCGACGTGCAGGCGGTCGGGGGCATCGACCTCGACATCCACGCGGGCGAGGTGTTCGCGATCCTCGGCCCGAACGGCGCCGGGAAGTCCACCACGGTGGAGATCATGGAGGGTTACCGGACCCGGGACGCCGGAGAGGTCAGCGTCCTGGGCGCCGACCCGGGCAGGCCGACCCGGGAGTGGCGCTCCCGGATCGGCGTGGTGCTGCAGACGTCCAACGACGTGGCCGAGGTGACGGTGCGGGAGACCGTGCGGCACTTCGCGGGCTACTACCCCAACCCCAAGGACCCGGACGAGGTGATCGAGCAGGTCGGCCTGTCGGACAAGGCCGGCAAGCGGATCCGCCAGCTCTCCGGCGGCCAGCGGCGCCGGGTGGACGTGGCGCTGGGGATGATCGGCGGTCCGGAGCTGCTCTTCCTCGACGAGCCGACCACCGGGTTCGACCCCGAGGCGCGCCGGCAGTTCTGGGACCTGATCCAGGGCCTGGCACACCAGGGGACCACGATCGTGCTGACCACCCACTACCTGGACGAGGCCGAGGCGCTGGCCGACCGGGTGGCCGTGGTGGCGGGGGGCCTCATCGTGGCCGAGGGCGAGCCCAAGACCCTGGGCGGCCGTGCCACCGCCAAGGCCAAGGTGAGCTGGTCCGACGAGGGCGAGCACCACACGCTGGAGACCGACACCCCGACCAGGACCGTGCTTGAGCTGACCCACCGCTTCGACGGCGAGGTGCCCGAACTGACCGTGACCCGTCCTTCCCTGGAGGACGTCTACCTCCAGCTCATCGAGCCTCCCGCCTGACCGCCGCGGATCCGCCCTCCCCGGACGGCGCCCACCCCGGCCCATCGCGCCGCCGCCCGGCCGCCTCCCTCGCCCCGGAGCCGACCGTCCGTCGCCCTCCCGACGGCGCCCGCCAACCCCCATCGATCCCCCGAGGTGATCACCCCCATGACGCAGACCACCGCCCGAACCTCCGCTCCGGCGCCGGCCGCCAAGCAGCCGTCCGCGATACGGCTGGGGCTGTCGCGGGCGGCCTTCGAGACCAAGATGTTCTTCCGGGAGAAGGACGCGGTCATCTTCACCTTCGCCTTCCCGATCGTCCTGCTGGTGATCTTCGGTTCGATCTTCGCGGACGATCTGGAGGGGACCGGGCTGAACGTCTCCCAGCTCTACGTGGCCGGGCTGATCGGCTCGGCGGCGATGACGGGTTTCCAGAACCTCGGCATCGGCATCGCGGTGGACCGTGACGACGGCACGCTCAAGCGGCTGCTGGGCACGCCGCTGCCGCGCACGTCCTACTTCATCGGCAAGGCACTCAACACCCTGGTCGTCTCCTTCTTCCAGGTCGTGATCCTGCTGGCCATCGGGGTCACGCTGTTCGGCCTGAAGTTGCCCTCCGAGGTCTCGGCGTGGCTGACCTTCGTCTGGGTGTTCGTGCTCGGCGTGATCGGCTCGTCTCTGCTCGGCATCGCGGTCAGCAGCCTGCCCCGGTCCGGCAAGAGCGCCAGTGCGGTGATCGCCATGCCGTTCGTGGTGCTGCAGTTCATCTCGGGGGTGTTCATCCCCGTCTCCCAGCTTCCGGCCTGGCTGGCGAACATCGCGTCGTTCTTCCCGCTCAAGTGGATGTGCCAGGGTTTCCGCTCGGTCTTCCTGGGCGACGCCGGTGCCACACTGGAGCTCACGAAATCGTATGAACTCGACCGGGTCGCCCTGATCCTGGGAGCCTGGGTCGTCGGAGGACTGGTGCTGTGCCTGGTGACGTTCCGCTGGAAGAGCCGCCGCGACGGATGAGGGCGGTGATCTGGTCCGGACGGAGCACCGACCCGTCCGGGCCGCACGTCTGGCACTCGCTGCGCGGCTGGGAGGCGCTCCTCGCCGTCGCGACGCTCGTGCCCGTGGCGTTCATCGTGCCAGGCGACCTCCCCGTCACGGAGAAGATCCTCTTCGCCGGGCTCATGGCCGCGATCCTCCCCGTCTACTTCCTGTTCGGCCGGTCGGCGATCCTGACCGAGGACCGGCGGCGGGGCGCGGTCTACCTCGCCGTCCTGGTCGTCCTGTTCACTCCGGCGGCGTTCATCGAGTCCTCGGCGGCGTTCGCCCTCTTCGGCCTCTGCCCGCAGTGCTTCATGGTCTTTCCGGCCAAGCCGGCGGTCGGGGTGGTGATCGCGCTGAACGCCGGTCCGGTCGTCCGCTTCCTGGTCGAGAACCAGGGCGACACGTTCAACTTCCTGAGCGTCAGCACCATCGTGATCTTCTTCTCCGCCGTGTTCGGCATCTGGATGGAGCGGATCATGCGGCAGAGCGAGGAGCGGGCGGTCCTCATCGCGGAGCTGGAGGCCCAGCGGGCCGAGGTGTCCAGGCTCTCGGCCGAGCGCGGGGCCCTGGCCGAGCGCGAACGCCTCGCCGGGGAGATCCACGACACCCTGGCCCAGGGCTTCACCAGCATCATCATGCTGATCCAGGCCGCCGAGGCCCAGTCCGACCCGGCCCGCCACCTGTCGCTGGCCGTACAGACGGCGCGCGAGAACCTGGCCGAGGCCCGCGCGCTGATAGCCGCGCTCAGCCCGGCGCCGCTGGACGGCTCCACCCTGGACGAGGCGCTGGTGCGGCTGGCCGACCGGCTCAGGGAGGAGACGGGGATCGCCACCGCCTTCTCCCTCCACGGGGAGTCGCGCCCGCTGCCGCCGCCCACCGAGGTGGTGCTCCTCCGGGCGGCCCAGGAGGCTCTGGCCAACGTGCGCAAGCACGCGGCCGCCGGCCGGGTGGAGGTCTCGGCGTCCTACGGCCCGGAGACGGTGGCGCTGGAGGTCCGCGACGACGGGCGCGGTTTCGATCCCGCCGCCGCCGAGGGGTACGGCCTGCGCGGCATGCGTGCCCGGGTGGAGCAGGTGGGCGGCACCTTGACGTTGACCAGCTCGCCGGCGGGAGGTACGACCCTTGAGGCCGTCCTCCCCTCCGAGCAGCCCGACCGGGGAGCGTGACACGTGCTGCGTCTGATGATCGTCGATGACCATCCGGTGGTCCGCGAGGGGTTGCGGGGGATGCTGGAGGCCGATCCCGGGATCACGGTGGTGGGCGAGGCGGCGTCGGGGGACGAGGCGGTCGCGCGGGCCGGGGAGCTGCGGCCCGACGTGATCCTGATGGACCTGCGCATGCCGGACGGAGACGGGGTGAGCGCCACCGGGCGCATCCTCTCCGAGCGGCCGGAGAGCCGGGTGATCGTGCTGACCACCTACGAGACCGATCAGGACATCGTGCGGGCGGTCGAGGCGGGGGCCGCCGGATACCTGCTGAAGGACACCTCCAGAGCCGACCTGCTGGCCGCGATCGTCTCCGCGGCGCGGGGCGAGACCGTGCTGTCGCCGTCGGTGGCGACCCGGCTGGTCACCCGGATGCGGGCCCCGGTGACCGAGTCCCTGTCGCCGCGTGAGGCCGAGGTGCTCTCCCTGGTGGCCCGGGGGCTGACCAACGCGCAGATCGGCAAGGCGCTGTTCATCAGCGAGACCACCGTCAAGACCCACCTGCTGCGCGTCTTCGGCAAGCTCGGCGTCTCCGACCGCACCGCCGCCGTGACCACGGCGCTGGACCGGGGACTCCTCACCCGGTAAGTGATGGTTTACCGGACAACGGTCCCGGACTATCGTGGGCGGACCGCGCCCGTTCGGCCCGCCGCCCCCGCGGGAGCCGCCGCGGACGCCATGCCCTCCGCCCTCGGGCATCCGCCACGGCACAGCAGGAGGCCATCATGACCACGGCGACCGGCCGGCTCACCTTCGACTCCCTCGATCCGGCCACGGGCGCCGTCGTCGGCACCCACCCGATCCAGGACGCGGCGGCCGTGCGCGCGGCCGTGACGGAGGCCGGGACCGCCGCCGTCTGGTGGGCCGGACTGGGGTGGGCCGAGCGCAGGCGGCGGCTTCTCGACTACAAGGCCGTCATCACACGGAACCTCGCCAGGATCGCCGCCGCCGTCCACGACGAGACCGGCAAGCCGGAGGCCGCCGCGGACGCCGCCCTGTGGGGCGCGCTGTCCAACGCGGGCCAGACCTGCGTCGGAGTGGAGCGCGTCTACGCGGTGGACGCGGTCTACGACGACTTCATGGGGGAGCTGACCCGGCGGGCCCGGAAGGTCAGGGCCGGGGAGGACTACGGCCCGATCACCATGCCGGCCCAGCTCGACGTCATCCGGCGGCACATCCGGGACGCGGTCGCGGGCGGCAGGGCCGTCCTCGGCGGCCCCGAGTCGGTCCGCGCGCCCTTCGTAGACGTGGAGCTCGCGCGCCGGATGCGCGGCGGGATGACCGCGATCAATTCGATCATCTCCTTCGCCGCGGTCCCCTCGCTGCCGTTCGGCGGGGTGGGCGACTCCGGCTTCGGCCGCATCCACGGCGCGGACGGGCTGCGGGAGTTCTCCCGCCCCAAGGCCGTCTCGCGGCAGCGCTTCACACTGCCCGGAATGAACCTCACCTCATTCACTCGCGGCCAGAAGGAACTTGACCGACTAGTCAGGCTTGTCACCTTCTTGCATGGAAGACGGAAGCGATAGCACACTTACTCTTCCGCAAAAAGGATCTTGCACCCATAATGGTGGATTCTGGGGGCCAGGATCATGAGGTGGAAGTGATAAAGCGAGTATTTGTCAAGTCCGCATTAACGGCGGAGGCTTGACATGAATGGACGATCATACAGAGGAATGTCAGCGGAGGAGCGGCTGGCGGAGCGCCGGGAGCGCTTGATCACTGCGGCGTACACGCTCTACTCCGACCCCGGTTTCCCGGAGACCACGATCGAGAAGCTGTGCGCCGCGGCCCGCATCTCCAATCGTGCCTTCTACGAGTGTTTCTCCGGCCGGAACGAGTTACTGCAGGCGGTGCACGACAGGTGTGTGCAGGAGACGCTGCTGTCGGTGTCGAAGTCCATCGAGCAGGCCCCGGACACGCTGCTCAGCCGGGTCGAGGCGGGCATCGCCGGATACATCGGCTTCGTCACCGAGGACAGGCGCCGTGCCCGGATCATGCACCTGGAGGTGCGCCGGGCGGGCGACTGCCTCACCAGGTCGCGGCAGCAGGCGGTGGCGGCCTTCAGCCAGATCATCGCGGCCAACGTCTTCGACCTGCCGGGGGCGGCCAAGGCCAACCAGCGCCTGCTGGCGCTGGGCATGATCGGCGCCATCCAGGAACTGCTCATCGAGTGGGTGCTGGCCGACGACCCGCCCGCGGTCGATCACCTGATCAGCACCGCCGTGCACATCTTCTACCGGTCTTTCGTCACGTGAGCCCCGCCGGGACTTTCGTGACGTGACCTCCGCCGGGCGAGCCGGGCGGGGAGAGCGCCCGCGATCGCCCTCGGACCCGAGCGGTTCCGCGGCGCGGTGGAGCACTGACGCGCGTGACCGGGGTCAGGCCACCGCGGCCATGGAGAGTTCGACGGTGAGCACCCGGTTGAGCCGGGTCACCGCCAGCACACGCATGACGCGAGGCGGAACCCCGCGCAGGATGAGACGGCGTTGCGCGGCCAGCGCGCGGCGGTGCGTGCCCACCAGCACGCCGAGACCGGTGGCGTCGATCATCTCCAGTCCGGAGAGATCCACGATCAGATCGCCGTGGCCGGAGTCGACCGCGTCATGCAGTCGCGGACGCACTCCGGCGACGGTGCCCACGTCGAGCCGGTTGCCGACACTGACCATCTGGGCTCCGGGGTTTCCAGTGGCGCGCATGCCTCCTCCTCAGACCGGACCGCGGGATGGACGCGACCGGACGTAATCTCCGTGCGGCGCCGCGCCAGGCGGGCACGCAATGCATTTACCGATGACATGACGCGGGGAAAGGCGCGGATCTCACGCACTCCCGGATCCACGTCCGCTGCCACCATGTGTTCCCCTTGCCCCAACGCAGAGAAAAAACTCTGTTTAGAGCCAACCTTTTTCCTGGGCGGCGTGGATGGCGGTGATCCGGTTACTGGCGCCCAGCTTGGTGATGGCGCTGGACAGGTAGTTGCGCACGGTGCCCTCGGTGAGGTGCAGCGACACCGCGATCTCCCCGACCGACGCGCCCCGCGAGGCCAGGGTCAGGGCGGCGCGCTCACGCTCGGTGAGCGGGCTCTCCCCCGCCATCATCGCCGAGGCCGCCATCTCCGGGTCCAGATAGCGTCCGCCGGAGTTTACCTTACGGATCGCCGTCGCCAGTTCGTCGGAGGAGGCGTCCTTGGGGATGAAGCCGCGCACCCCCGCCGCGAGCGCCCTTCGCAGGTATCCGGGACGCCCGAAACTGCTCAGCATCAGCACCGCGTGGCCGGGCAGCGTCTCGGCCACGGTCAGCCCGTCCATCCCGGGCATCTCGATGTCCAGCACGATCACATCGGGCCGGTGATCCCATACGGCCTGCGCCACCAGGTCGCCCCTGGCGACCTGGGCCACCACCTCGATGTCCGGCTCCAGGCCGAGCAGCGTGGCGATCGCCCCGCGGATGAGATGCTCGTCGTCGGCCAGCAGCACCCGGATCATCTGACTCCCTCCAGCGGGACCGTCGCCCGCAACCTGAACTCTCCCGCACCGCCGGCCCCGGCGGCGACGGCGCCGCCCGCGGCGGCCACCCGCTCCGACAGCCCGATGAGGCCGGTGCCGCCGCGCCCGTCCAGCCCGGTCACACCGTCGTTGACCATCTCCAGCGCGGCCACGCCGTCGCGGAGCGCGATCGTGATCCGGCACCGGGTCGCCGAGCTGTGCCGCAGCACGTTGGTGGTGCCCTCGCGGACCACCCAGGCCAGCAGCGTGCCCAGCTCCTCGGGCACCGGCTCCCCGGGGGTCTCCAGCGTGCAGCGGATGCCGTCGGCCTCCAGCACCGCGGTCATGCTGCGCAGTTCGGCGTCGAGGTCGACCGTCCGATAGCCGCGCACCGCCGAGCGGATCTCCTTCAGCGTCTCCCGTGCCAGCCCCCGGACCTCCTCCATCTCCCCGGCGGCCCGCTCGGCGTCCACCTTCGACAGCTTGACGGCCACCTCGCTCTTGACCGCGATCGCGGACAGGCTGTGCCCGACCAGGTCGTGCAGGTCACGCGAGAAGCGGAGCCGCTCCTCGGTGACTGCCAGCCGGGCCTGGGCCTCCTTGCCCTCCTCCGCCAGCCTGACGACCTCCCAGAACCAGAGCTGCAACCGGTTCGCGCAGGGCAGCGCCAGGGTGGCCCCGATGAAGGCGCCGGTGAGGGCTCCGGTGAGGGTGGCCGAATCCTCGCCCGGCTGCGGCGCGGCCAGCGCGCGTCCGATGATCGAACCGGAGCCGTCGTCGGACGGGGCGAGAAGCAGGGCGACCGCGGCGGCGCCAAGGCCGGCGAAGAACGTGCCCGTCCTGCTCAGCAGCAGCGCCGCGCCCGCCGCCCAGGCCGGCGCGATCAGCCCCCAGGTCCACAGCTGGTGCTCCTGGGTCAGCAGCAGGACGACCGCGAGCACGGCCGAGGCCACGATCTCACGGTTGGCCGAGGTCCCCGCGACGGCCGCCTTCACCATCCTCATGTAGAGGACGCTGAAGGCGACCAGCCCCAGCAGCCCGAGGACGAGGACGAGGAGGCCCGCCCCCCTGTCCTCGGCGATCCCGCCGGGGGCGCCGAACCGGTCCTCGCCGAGCCCGCCGACGACGCCGAGCCAGACCAGTAACAGGCCGGTGACCAGCGACCAGACGGTCAACCGGCGGAGCCGCTCGACGGCGGTGCGCTTCCTGCGCCGGGGGAACACGCGGAGGACGGAGCGCCTGAAGCGCCCCGTCCCACTTTCATCAGCTTTTATTGACATTTCGTGATGAACGTTATCCGTGCCGGGGCTCCCACCGGAACAGCCACCTGGCCAGCAGGGCCGCCACCGCGACCCAGGCCAGCAGGATCCCGAGCGAGGGCAGCGCGGCCACCCACTGCCCGGCCATGCCCAGCGCCGCACCGCTCCCGGAGACGTGGTCGGCGCCGAGGAAGGCCGTACGCATGATCTCCACGACCGGCGTCACCGGGAGCAGGTTGGAGACCACCCCCAGCGGGCCGGGCAGCACGTCGGCGGGGTAGGCCACCGGCGCGCCGATCATCATGACCATGATCACCGGCAGGACCGTGATCTGGGCCAGCTCGGCGTTGGGCGTGATCCCGGAGAAGGCGGCGGCCAGCAGGCCGAACAGCGCGACCCCCAGGACGGCCACGACCAGCAGCAGCGGCACGTTGGCCGGCATGACCCCGTCGGTCCGGTGCATCCAGATCGCCAGCAGCACCACCTGGCCGAGGAAGAGCGCGAGCGCGCCGAGAGCGGCGCCGCCGAGGACCGCCGGCCCGGACGGCTGGCCCCCGCGCAGCCGCTTGAGCACCAGCTCCTCACGCCGGGCCGTGAAGGAGTTGACCAGGTTGATGAAGACCGCGAACCCCAGCATCAGGCCGGGCACCCCGGTCAGCACGAAAAGCTCCCCGGACACCCCGGCGATGTCCGCGCCTGTCTGGGTCTGGGTGAACATCCAGGCCATCAGGAGCGGCAGCAGCAGCACGTTGAACATCACTGTGGTGTTCCTGGCCACCAGCGTCAGGTCGAGCCTCGCCAGCCGTACGGCGTGCAGAACGTCGGTCCTCATATCACTCACCACTCCTCATCCACTCCGTCCGCCCCATGACCACGCGCTCCCCGCCGGCGGCCGCGCCGGCACCGCTCCTTCTCATCGCCGCTCTCCCACCACGCGCATGAAGGCGTCCTCCAGGGTCCCCCGGCGTACGGCGAGCCGCTCCAGGACCTCGCCGTGCTCGTCGGCCCAGGCCAGCAGCGGCCGGAGCGCGGCGTGCGCGCGGGTCTCGGGCTGTCCGCCGGCGATGGCGTAGACGACCTCGGTGCCGCCGTCGGCGTAGGTCAGCGTGGGGGTGACGCCGTCCGGGGCGGGCAGGTCGCCGAAGGACCAGGTGGTGCCGGGGAGCCGGAAGGCGATGGTGTCGCCGGAGCCGGCCACCACCTCCTCGACCGTCCCGTAGGTGTGGATGAGGCCCTCATGCATGATGGCCAGCCTGCTGGCGAGGCGCTCGGCCTCCTCCAGGTAGTGCGTGGTGAGCAGCACCGTGGTGCCGCCGGCCCGCAGGTCCTCGATCACCTGCCAGGTGGTACGGCGGGCCTCGGGGTCCATCCCGGTGGTCGGCTCGTCCAGGAAGAGCACCTCCGGCCGCGAGAGCACCGCGAGCGCGAGGTCGAGCCTGCGCTTCTGGCCGCCGGAGAGCTGCCGGACCTTGGTCCTGGCCTTGCTCTCCAGGCCGACCAGCTCCAGCGCCCCCATGGTCGCCCGGCCCACGCCCCGGACCCGGCCGAACAGGGTGAGGCTCCCGGGCAGCTCGGTGCCGCCGGACAGTGTGACCGGACGGCCGGCGTCCTCGCTCAGCCCCCTCCACAGGTCCACGGTCTCGGCCACGGTGAGGTCGCCGAGGAAACCCCCCTCCTGCAGCATGATCCCGACGCGGGGCCGCAGCTCGCGGTGCTGCCTGACCGGATCGAGGCCGAGCACCCGGACCGTGCCGTCGGTGGCGGGGGCGAAGCCCTCCAGGACCTCCATCGTGGTGGTCTTGCCCGCGCCGTTGGTGCCGAGCAGGGCGAACAGCTCGCCCCTCGGGACGGTGAAGGAGATGCCGCGTACGGCCTCGAAGTCGCCGTACTTCTGCCGGAGACCGCCGACCTCGATCACGTTCCCGAGGCCGGCGGTCCCGGTGCCGGTCGCGTCCGCAAGCTGTGGTGTTCTCATGCGGACAATCCTCGCCTTACGGCGTTTTAGCAGGTAGTCGCCGATATCACCGACGTGCTACGGATCTTTCAGGTCAGCGGGATGACGCTTTCAGCTCCATGGGATGACAAATGTCACCTACGGGCGGGGCGGCAGTGCCGGGCGGCGGCGGGAGGGGCGGGTGGCGGGGTCGGGCGGGGACGCCGCGGGCCGCTCGTCGAGTGCGGCCAGCGCGAGCCGTACCGCCTCCTCGATCTGCGGGTCCCGGCCGGCGGCCCAGTCATCGGGGGTGATGTCCACCTCGACGTCCGGATCGACGCCGTAGTTCTCCACGCCCCAGCCGAGCCCCTCGAACCAGAACGAGTACCGGGGCACCGTGATGTGCGACCCGTCGACCAGGCGGTGACCGCCCTCGATGCCGATGACGCCGCCCCAGGTGCGGGTGCCGACCACCGGCCCGAGCTTGTGGATCTTGAATGCGGCGGTGACGATGTCGCCGTCGGATCCGGCGTCCTGGTCGGTGACCGCGACCAGCGGGCCGCGCGGAGCGTCCTCCGGGTAGGTGATCGGCGTCATGCCCCGGGGCAGGTCCCAGGCGATGACCCGGCGGATCAGCTTCTCGATGACGAGCTCGGAGGTGTGGCCGCCCCGGTTGCCCCGGACGTCCACGACGAGCGCCTCGAAGGTCATCTCCCTGCGCAGGTCGCGGTGGAACTGCGCCCAGCCCTCGGCGACCATGTCCGGGATGTGCAGGTAGCCGACCCGGCCGCCGCCGAGCTCGCGGACATGCGCCCGGCGCCCGGCCACCCAGTCCTGGTAACGCAGGCGGCGATCGTCGCGGAGCGGTGTGACGACCACCCTCCGCCCGCCGCCCAGGGTCAGCTCGACCGCCTTGTCCGCCGCGCCGACCAGCAGCGAGGCCGGGCCCTGCGGCGGCACCGGGCGGCCGTCGACCGCCAGCAGCGTCTCCCCCGGCTGGATCCCCGCTCCGGGCACGGCCAGCGGCGAGCGGGCGTGCACGTCGGAGGACTCGCCGGGCAGCACCCGGTCCACCTGCCAGCGGCCGTCGCCGTTCCAGGACAGGTCGGCGCCGAGCAGGCCGACCGAGTCGGACGCGGGGTGCCCCCAGGGGGCGGCGTCGACGTAGGCGTGCGAGCTGCCCAGTTCCCCGAGCACCTCCCAGAGCAGGTCGGCGAAGTCGTCGGCGGTCGCGACGCGCTCCACCAGCGGCCGGTACTCCTCCAGCACGGCGTCCCAATCGACGTCCGCCATGTCCTCGACCCAGAAGTCGGCCCGCATCCGGCGGCCCATCTGGGTGTAGGCGTGCCGCCGCTGGGCCTGCGGGTCGGCGGTGACGCGGATCCGCGACAGGTCGACGGCCGCGTCGTCCCCGCCGTTCTTGCCCGTCACCGGACGGACGGTGAGCGCGCCCTTGTCACGGACGACGAGCTGGGTGCCGTCACCGCTCACCCAGTACCGGTCGAGCTTGTCGACCACTTCCTCGCACTTGCGCTTGACCAGGTCGTAACGGTCCAGCGCGGGCTGGGGAGGCTCGCCCCCCACCTGGTCACGGTCCTCGCCGAGCTCCCCGGCCAGCGGCTCGCGCAGCCAGACGAACCCGCCCTTGACCGCGCGGAGCGCCGAGTAGCGCCCCTCGGGCACCGGCACCTGCACGACCCTGGCGGCGATGCCGTCCAGGTCGACGGTTATCGCGGCGTCGTCCTTGCGCTTCTTCTTGTCGTCGTCGTCGGGTTCGCCGACGGCCCGGCCGTCGGAGCTGGGCGCGAACGGCGACGGGGTCGCCGCGGCCAGCGGTACCAGGTAGGGGCGGTAGCCGAACGGGAAGGACATGTCGAAGGAGTGCGCGTCGTAGACCGGGTCGAAGCCGCGCCGCGACAGGAACGCCAGATAGTCCCCGGCGAAGGCGGGCGAGACGTCCACGAACCGGCCGTCGGTGACGTCGGTGACGACCCGGTCCACCACCCTGGCCAGCCGGATCCGGCGCAGCGGCGTGGCCTCCGGGTGCGACCAGGCCAGCCAGGCGGAGTCGGGTGACCAGGCCAGTCCCTCGATCTCACCGTTGGCGGCGGCGAGCTCGGTGACCTCGCCGGAGGCCACGTCCACCAGGAGCAGCCGCCCGTCCCTGGCGGCCACCGCGATCGCGTTCCCGTCGGGCGCGACGGCCAGGTCACCGACCTCGCCGAGCTTGCCCGCGGCGATCCTGCGGCTCTCCCCGCCACTGGCCGGCCCGATCTCCAGGCCCTGCCGCTCCCCGTCGTCGAAGACCCACACCACCCGGTCCGTACCGAGGATGCGGGGTTTCCCCGCCGACAGGCCGGTGCTGAGCTGCCGCGCCGGGCCGTCCCGGTGGGTGATCCAGTGCACCGAGCCCTGGATCTCCACCGCACTGGCCCGCCCGGTCGCGTCCACGGCCAGATCGTGCAGCCTGCGGCCCGCGTTGACCTGGTACGGCTGCCGCCCCCGCAGCGGGGAGCCGAGCGTGACGTCGAGCTTGCGGGTCTCGGCGTCGAGGTCGTCCAGCAGGTAGAGGTCACCGGCGTTCTGGTAGACGATCCGGGTCCCGTCGGTGGTGGCGTGCCGGGCGTAGAAGACGTCGTGGTCGGTGTGCCGGCGCAGGCCGGTGCCGTCCAGCGCGCAGGAGTAGAGGTTGCCGACCCCCTCGTGGTCGGAGAGGAAGACCAGGCGCCCGCCGACGAGCATCGGGCTGGCGAAGTGGCCGTTCACCTCCGCCAGGAGCCGGGTGAAGTCGCCTCCCGCCCGCTGGACCCACAGGCGCCCCGCCGTACCGCCCCGGTAGCGCTTCCAGGTGCCCGGATCACGGGCGAGGGAGGCCGTGAGCAGCGCCACCGCGTCGCCGGTGACCGACAGATCGGTGACGGGACCGTACGGCAGCCGCTCGACCCGGCCGTCGCCCAGGGCGTAGGCCCAGCTCCGCGAGGCGAACGGCTGGCCGGTCGCGCTGATCGCGAGCACCCTGCCGTCCGGCGTCCAGCCGCGCGTGCGGGTCCGGCGGTCGCCCCAGTAGGTCAGCCGCTCGGCGGAGCCGGATTCCAGGTCGGCCAGGAACACCTCCGGGGCACCGTCGCGGACGCTGGTCCAGGCGACCTTCGTGGCGTCCGGGGACAGGTGGGGGTGGCCGGCGGGCGCCCGGTCCGAGGAGAGGCGCCAGGCCCGTCCTCCGGCCGCGGGAGCCGCCCAGACGTCGTCGTCGGCGACGAACGTCAGCGTCTCGCGGGAGATGTGAGGGAATCGCAGGTAAAAACCAGAAGCCATCGGTAAATCATATTGTCCACTATCGGGGCAATCTTGATGATTTTCCTGACCGATACGCTGGGCCACATGACGAGAGCTGACAGGGACGAGCCGGTGGTGCTCTCCAAGATCTACACGCGGACCGGTGACGACGGCACGACCGCGCTCGGCGACATGAGCCGCACCCGCAAGACCGACTCCCGCCTGGCCGCGTACGCGGACGTGGAGGAGGCCAACGCGGCGATCGGCGTGGCCCTGGCCATGGGTTCCCTCGACGAGGACATCGCCGCGGTCCTCGTCCGGATCCAGAACGAGCTGTTCGACGTGGGCGCCGACCTGTGCACCCCGGTGGTGGAGGCCCCCGAGTTCCCGCCGCTGCGCGTCGAGCCCTCCTACGTCGAGTGGCTGGAGGCGCGGTGCGACGAGTTCAACGGGCGGCTCAAGCCGCTGCGCAGCTTCATCCTGCCGGGCGGCACCCCGGCCGTCGCCCAGCTCCACGTGGCCAGGACGGTGACCCGGCGGGCCGAACGGACCACCTGGTCGGCCCTGGAGGCGCACGACGACGTCAACCCGCTGACCGCGAAGTATCTCAACCGGCTGAGCGACCTGATGTTCATCCTCTGCCGGGTCGCCGCCCACGGCGACGAGATCCTCTGGAAGCCCGGCGGCACCCGCTAGCCCGGGAGACTCCCCCAGAAACGCGAGGCCCCACATGGTCGACGGAAACCCGGTGCTGTACGTGATCGCGTGCGGCGGACGTCCCGCGGGCGAGCTGGCCGGCTTCGTCACGCACGCGCAGGCCGGAGGCTGGACGGTGTGCGTGGTCACGACACCGTCGGGGACGAAGTTCGTCGACGCCGCCCGGCTCGCCGAACTCACCGGCCACCCGGTCAGGAGCGACTACAAGCGGCCGGAGGAACCCGACGTCCTGCCGCCCGCCGACGCCATGGCGGTCGTCCCCGCGACGTTCAACACGACCAACAAGTGGGCGGCGGGCATCAGCGACACCCTGGCGCTCGGCCTGCTCAACGAGGCCCTCGGCCTCGGGCTGCCGATCGTGTCCGCCCCCTGGCCGAACGCGGCCCTGGCGCGCCACCCCGCTTTCGCCGGCAGCGTCGCCACCCTGCGGAAGTGGGGGGTGAAGGTCATCCTCGATCTCGACCGGCTTCCCGCGCCGGACTCCGTCGCTCCGGAGTCCGGCGTGTTCCCCTGGGACGACCTCCGCGAGGAGCTGGGGAACATCCGCCGCTCCCTGGGCCGGCAGTGAGGACGGAGGGGAACGCGTGGTCCGCCGGGAAGGTCAGGAGACGTCGAGATAGGCGCCGGGCGGGGCGGACTCCAGCCAGGCGACGAAACCCGTAAGGGCGCGATATCCCATGGCGAGCTCGAAAGCGCTCTGCCCGTTCCGGCACTCCAGCGCCGTCATGCCCTCGATGAACCCGTAGAACTCGCCGGACCCGATTCTGCGACGTCCGGAAACCACAAGGCCGCGCCTCACGATCACGTGGCGCGGCCTTGGAAGCAGACCTATGAGTGGAATCCAGTTGAGCTGGCCGTCGGCGTAGCGGGCTACCCCCACACGCCAGCCCCGTTCCCTCGACGTCGGGCGCAGGCAACACAGCACCGAGCCCCGGGAACGGGTCAGGATCAGCACGCGGGAGGCAAGGAGGGCGACGAGAAGCGCCACCACGATGAGTACGTCCAGCACCATGCCTGCCGCCCCCAAAAAGCCGTACCGCTCAGAAGCAGAATTTATCCGACTTCCTCGCCGGCCGCGCGCAACCGGGCCCTGGCACGCTTGGCCGCGAGGGCGGCGTCCGCGTCCTCCTGGTTGGCCTCGATCGAGGCCTGCGCGCGCTGAAGCGCGTCCTTCGCCGCGGCGACGTCGACCTCGGAGCCGAGCTCGGCCATTTCGGCCAGGATCGACACCTCGTCATCGGCCACCGAGAGGAACCCTCCGTGGACCGCGGCGATGAGGTCGCTCTCGCCACCTCCACGCTTGACCGTCAGCACGCCGCCCTCGACGAGAACACCGAGCACGGGCGCATGCTTAGGCATGATACCGATCTCGCCGTCGATGGTCTTGGCAATCACCATGTCGGCCTCGCCGGACCAGATCTCACGCTCCGGCGAGACGACGCCTACTCGCAGCTTCGCCACGTTCTCTCCAGTTCCTTTCGAACCAGGCACCGGTACGGCTCATGCCGTACCGGTGCCGAAGGCGACTAGCGGGCGAGGTCCTTGGCCTTGGCGATGGCCTGCTCGATGCCACCGACCATGAAGAACGCCTGCTCGGGCAGGTGGTCGTACTCGCCGGCGCACAGACCCTTGAACGAGGCGATCGTCTCGTCCAGCGGCACGAACTCACCCGGCTGGCCGGTGAACGCCTCGGCGGCGTACATCGGGTGGGAGAGGAAGCGCTCGATACGGCGGGCCCGCTGGACGGTGACCTTGTCCTCTTCGGACAGCTCGTCGATACCGAGGATCGCGATGATGTCCTGCAGTTCCTTGTACTTCTGCAGGATCCGCTTGGTCTCCTGGGCGACGCGGTAGTGCTCCTCGCCCAGGATGAGCGGGTCGAGGATCCGCGAGGTGGAGTCGAGCGGGTCCACCGCGGGGTAGATGCCCTTCTCCGAGATCGGCCGGGACAGCACGGTCTGCGCGTCGAGGTGCGCGAACGCGTTGTGCGGGGCCGGGTCGGTGATGTCGTCCGCGGGGACGTAGATCGCCTGCATCGAGGTGATCGAGTGACCGCGGGTCGAGGTGATGCGCTCCTGGAGGACACCCATCTCGTCGGCCAGGGTCGGCTGGTAACCCACCGCGGACGGCATGCGGCCGAGCAGGGTGGAGACCTCGGAACCGGCCTGGGTGAACCGGAAGATGTTGTCGATGAACAGAAGCACGTCCTGCTTCTGCACGTCACGGAAGTATTCCGCCATGGTGAGGGCGGAGAGCGCGACGCGCAGACGCGTGCCCGGCGGCTCGTCCATCTGGCCGAAGACGAGCGCGGTGTCCTTGAGGACGCCGGCCTCGTCCATCTCCAGCCAGAGGTCGTTGCCCTCACGGGTACGCTCGCCGACGCCCGCGAACACCGAGGTGCCCGAGAACTTCAGCGCGACCCGGCGGATCATCTCCTGGATCAGAACGGTCTTGCCGACACCGGCGCCACCGAACAGACCGATCTTCCCACCCTTGACGTACGGGGTGAGCAGGTCGATGACCTTGATGCCGGTGGGCAGCATCTCGGTGCGCGACTCAAGGGTGTCGAAGGCGGGCGACGGGCGGTGGATGCCCCAGCGCTCCTCGATCTTGAGCGACGCGGTCGGCACGTCCAGCGACTCGCCAAGGGTGCTCCACACGTGGCCCTTGACGACGTCGCCGACCGGGACGGAGATGGCGGCGCCGCTGTCGGCCACCGCCGCACCGCGGGTCAGGCCATCGGTGGGCTGCATGGAGATGGCGCGGACCAGGTTGTCACCCAGGTGCTGGGCGACCTCCAGGGTCAGGGTCTTGGTCTCCTCGCCGAGGGTGACGTCGACCGTCAGCGCGTTGTAGATATCGGGCATCGCCTCGACGGGGAACTCCACGTCGACGACGGGACCGGTGACCCGCGCGACGCGGCCCACGCCGGTCTCAACAGTCTGTGCAGTCATTTCACTCTTTCCCCGCTGCGGCGTCAGCCAGCGCGTTCGCGCCACCGACGATCTCGCTGATTTCCTGGGTGATCTCGGCCTGGCGAGCCTGGTTCATCTGCATGGTGAACACGCGGATCAGCTCGTTGGCGTTGTCGGTCGCCGACTTCATGGCCCGGCGGCGCGAAGCGTGCTCCGAGGCTGCCGACTGGAGCAGCGCGCTGAAGATGCGCGACTCCACATAGCGCGGCAGCAGTGAGTCGAGCACGGCGCCGGCGCTGGGCTCGAACTCGAAGTACGGCAGCGGCGTGTCCGGCTTCTCGGAGGTCTCCTCGACCTCCAGCGGCAGGATGCGCTTCACCGTTACCTCTTGGGTGAGCATGGACACGAACTCGGTGGAGACGATGTGGATCTCGTCCACGCCGTCCTCGGCCGAGAACGTCTGGATCAGCGTGTCCGCGATCTCCTTGGCGTTGGAGTAGGAGGGGCTGTCGGAGAACCCGTCCCACTGCCCGCCCATCTCGCGGCCACGGAAGGTGTGCCAGGTGATGCCCTTACGGCCCACCACGAAGGGGACGGGCTCGATGCCCTTCCCCCGCAGCAGGGAGCCGAGGGCCTCGGCCTCACGCAGGATGTTCGCGTTGAAGCCGCCGCAGAACCCGCGGTCGCTGGTGACGATGAGCACGGCCGCCTTGCTGGGCCGCTCCTTGGCCACGGTCAGCGGATGGTCGACGCTGCTGGTGTTGCTGACGACGCCCGTGACGGCGCGAGTGATCTCGCGCTCGTACGGCACGGCCGCCTGCATCCGCTGCTGCGCCTTCACGATGCGCGACGAAGCGATGAGCTCCTGGGCACGCGTGATCTTCGCCGTGGACCTGACCGACTTGATCCGCCGCCGCAGCAGTCTTAGCTGGGCACCCATCGGCTACTTCTTCTCAGCCGTACGGACGTGCTTGGTGATCTTCTCCTGGCCGACCTCACCGGCGGCGAGCGCCGCGACCGGCTCCTCGTTGACCAGCAGCTCGCCCGAAGAGGTCTCGAAGGACTTCTTGAACTCGGTGATGGCGTCCTTGAGAGCGGTGACCGTGTCGTCCGACAGCTCCTTCGTCTCGCGGATGCTGTCGAAGATGCCCTTGCTCTCGCGCGAGAGGTAGTCGTGGAAGTCCGCCTCGAAGCGGCGGATGTCCTCGACCGGGACGTCGTCGAGCTCACCGGTGGTGCCCGCCCAGACCGACACGACCTGCTTCTCGACCGGGAGCGGGCTGTACTGGGCCTGCTTGAGCAGCTCGACCAGGCGCTGGCCGCGCTCCAGCTGGGCACGGGAGGCCGCGTCCAGGTCGGAGGCGAAGGAGGCGAAGGCCTCCAGGTCACGGAACTGCGACAGCGACAGGCGCAGCGTGCCGGCGACCTTCCGCATCGCCTTGACCTGCGCGGAGCCGCCGACTCGGGAGACGGAGACACCGACGTTGATGGCCGGACGCACACCCGAGTTGAACAGGTCGGTCTCGAGGAAGCACTGGCCGTCGGTGATGGAGATGACGTTGGTCGGGATGAACGCCGAGACGTCGTTGCCCTTCGTCTCGATGATCGGCAGACCGGTCATCGAGCCCGAGCCCATGTCCTTGGAGAGCTTCGCACAGCGCTCCAGGAGACGGGAGTGCAAGTAGAAGACGTCACCGGGGAAGGCCTCACGGCCCGGCGGGCGGCGCAGCAGCAGCGAGACGGCGCGGTAGGCGTCGGCCTGCTTGGTCAGGTCGTCGAAGACGATGAGGACGTGCTTGCCCTGGTACATCCAGTGCTGGCCGATGGCCGAACCGGTATAGGGGGCGAGGTACTTGTAACCGGCCGGGTCGGACGCCGGGGCGGCGACGATGGTGGTGTACTCCATCGCGCCCGCCTCCTCAAGGCGGCCCTTGACCTGGGCGATCGTGGAGCCCTTCTGACCGACCGCGACGTAGACGCAGCGAACCTGCTTGTCGGGGTCGCCGGAGAGCCAGTTCTCCCGCTGGTTGAGGATGGTGTCCACGGCGATGGCGGTCTTGCCGGTGCCACGGTCACCGATGATCAGCTGGCGCTGGCCGCGGCCGATCGGCGTCATGGCGTCGACCGCCTTGAGGCCGGTCTGCAGCGGCTCCTTCACCGGCTGGCGCTGGACCACGGACGGGGCCTGGAGCTCAAGGGCGCGCAGGCCCTCGGACTCGATGGCGCCCTTGCCGTCCATCGGAACGCCCAGCGGGTCGACCACACGGCCGAGGAAGGCGTCGCCGACCGGCACGGACAGGACCTCGCCCGTCCGGCGGACCGACTGGCCCTCTTCGATCTTGCTGAAGTCGCCCAGAACAACGACACCGATCTCCCGGACGTCCAGGTTCAGTGCCAGGCCACGCGTGCCGTCCTCGAACTCAAGCAGCTCGTTCGCCATCGCCGAGGGAAGGCCGGAGACATGGGCGATACCGTCGCCGCAGTCGACGACGGTCCCGATCTCCTCGCGCGCGGCGCCTTCCGGCTCGTACGCCTGGACGAAGCGCTCAAGCGCGTCCCGGATCTCGTCCGGCCGGATCGTAAGCTCCGCCATCTCTCTTCAGTCTCCCTATTCGCCTAGCCGGCCAACCGGCGGCGGACTTCTTCGATTCGTCCCGCGATGGTGGTGTCGATGAGGTCGTCCCCGATGTGAACCGAGAACCCTCCGAGCACTCGCGGATCCACCTCGACGTTCAGATGAACGTCGCGGCCATACGAGGTGCGCAGCCACGTGGCGAGACGCCGCTTCTGCTCCTCGGAGAGCTCGACAGCGCTGCGCACCACCGCGACGAGACGCTGCCGCTGGGCGGCGACCAGGTAGCCGAACTCTTCCAGTCCTCTGTCCAGGCTACGTCCTCGCGGATGCACCACGAGCTGCGAGATCAGACGGAGGGTGGTGGGGGCGACCTTGCCGGCGAGCAGGGAGCCGAGCAGCTCCTG
The DNA here is from genome assembly GCF_900113865.1 of Streptosporangium canum. Taxonomy (GTDB): domain Bacteria; phylum Actinomycetota; class Actinomycetes; order Streptosporangiales; family Streptosporangiaceae; genus Streptosporangium; species Streptosporangium canum. The sequence goes on from NZ_FOQY01000003.1 coordinate 255,708, forward strand.
CTTGGCCTGCGCGGGAACGCCGGGGGCGGTCAGGGTCCGGTGCAGCTCCAGGTTCGAGGCGACGATGCGCCCGAACCGGAACAGCTCGTCCTCGACGTCGTCGAGCCTGCTCGCCGCCTCGGCCTCGGCCGCGGCGGCGATCACGCCGAGCCGTTCGAGCGCGTCGGCCAGGTCGCCCGAGCGCGCCCACTTGGCGGAGACGGCCGCGATGACCGTCTCCAGTGCGGCACCGCTGACCTTGCCCTCCAGCAGGACCCGTACGGCTTGCGCCTTCTGGGCCGCCGGGCGGGCGGGGTCGGACAGGTTGCGGCGGAGCCCGTGCTCACGGTCGAACAGGTCGGCGACCGCGAAGAGCTCGTCGGCCAGCGAGCCGAGGTCCGCGCTTCCCGCCACGGCGTTGAAGCGCTCTTCGACCTCGGCCAGCGAAGCCCTGCTCAGACCTCTCAGCATCAGCGGACCGCCGCGCTGCTCGACTCGAGCTCCTCAAGGAACCGGTCGACGGTGCGGCGCTGACGCGCCTCGTCCTCCAGGGACTCACCGACGATGCGGCTGGCCAGATCGGTCGACAGACGGCCGATCTCGGAGCGGAGCTGGGCGAACGCCTGCTGGCGGTCGGCCTCGATCTGGATGTGCGCGGCCTCGACGAGACGACGGGCCTCGGCCTGCGCCTCCTCACGGAGCTCGGCCTTGATCTGAGCGCCCTGCTCACGAGCCTCTTCACGCAGGCGCGAAGCCTCGTGACGAGCCTCGGCGAGCTGGTCCTTGTACTGCTTGAGCAGCGCCTGGGCCTCGGCCTGCGCGTCCTGCGCCTTCTGGATCCCGCCTTCGATGGCCTCGGTCCGCTCGACCAGGGTCTTCTGGATGCGCGGGGTGAGGATCTTACCGACGACGACGAGGACGACGAGGAACGCGAAGACGCCGACGACCAGCTCGTAGGTGTGTGGGATGAGGGGGTTGCCCCCCCCTTCCGCTGCCAGGAGTGAAGCTGCCTGAATCATGTGTGCAGCCTTCCGTCAGGTTTGGTGCGTCTTAGCGGAACATGAACGGCGCGACGAGGCCGATCAGGGCCAGGGCCTCGGTCAGAACGAAGCCGAGCAGCATGTTCTGGCGGATCAGGCCGTAGGCCTCAGGCTGGCGGGCGATCGCCTGCACACCCTGACCGAAGATGATGCCGACGCCGATGCCGGGGCCGATGGCGGCGAGACCGTAGCCGATCGAGCCGAGAGCGTTGAGGGAGCCGGTGACCTCAGCGAGGACGGACATTCCTGTATTCCTTTACGGTCGGCCGGTGGGACGTCCCACCGGTCTGGACTATTCGAGGTTGGTCTTAGTGCTCGGCGTGGAGCGAGTTGCCGATGTACATCGCGGCGAGCATGGAGAAGAGGAACGCCTGCAGGAACTGGATGAACATCTCGAAGCCGGTCATGGCGATCGTCATGAGGACGCCGACCACGCCGAGCGGGGCACCCAGCGGCGTGAGCTTCTCGAAGAGGAACCAGAAGCCGACCATGCTGAAGAACGCGAGGATGATGTGGCCGGCGAACATGTTGGCGAACAGTCGGACCGCGTGGGTGAAGGGCGCGATGATCATGTTCGAGAGGAACTCGATCGGGGCCAGCAGCACGTAGATCGGCTTGGGCAGCCCCGGCGGGAACATCATGTTCTTGAAATAACCGACTGGTCCCTGGTGCTTGACGCCCAGGTAGACCTTGAGGACGTAGATGCTGACCGCCAGCACGATCGGGAAGGCGATGTGCGAGGCCACCGGGAACTGCAGGACGGGGACGACCCCCATCAGGTTCCAGATCCAGACCAGGAAGAAGATGCTGAGCAGCAGGCCCATCCACCGGTCGGCGTCCTTGCCGAGGAACGGCCGGGCGACCTGGTCGCGGACGAACATGTAGCCCATCTCGGCGACGTTCTGCACGCCCCGGGGCACGATCTTCGGATTGGCGAATGCGGACCAGCAGAAGACCACGACGATGAGCGTGCTCAGAAGCGCCAGCAGCACGGGCTTCGTGAACCAGTCGACGCCTGGAATGATCGGGGGGAGGTCGAAGAGTTCGAGGCCCGGAGGCGTGAACTCGTCCCCGGAAGCGAGGAGCGTCAGCGTGCTCACGCGGCGTTCCCTTCAGCGTGGTAGTGGATCGAAATGGCTTCGTCAGCGAAGCGACCGCCGCCGAAGGCTAGCGACCGTACTTCCGGTAGACCAGGTAGACGGCGAGAGAGACTCCGAGGATCAATCCGATCGGGGTGAAAGCGATCACGCCCGTCCATTTGGACAGCAACCATCCGGCACCGCCGTACAGAATCATCCCGGAGAGGAGATAGCTGGGGATCGACCAAGCGGCGCTGGCAAAGTCGCGGCCGTCGTCCTCGGGCCGGATTTTCTTCTCGCTCATCGCGGGCATGACGATAGCAGCCGCGGTGCGGACTAGTCATATCGGGCCCGGTCACACACGCGAGCGAGATACTACGCCTCATCGGGTATCACCCGGACCCGGGGGTCTTGCCATCGGGGTCGACATAGAGCATTTTGAGCTTCATGAACCCGCGCATCTCGCCGATGGTCCAGGCGACGGTGCACACGACGGCACCCCAGCCGAACGCCTTGGGCTCGAACGCGGTGGCGTTCTCGAACGCCTTCAACAGGGCCATGACTATGAGGATTTTCACCGCGTAGGTCACGACCGCGGCGGTCATCATCGCCATCGGCGAGACCCGGCCGGCGTAGGAGATCGCGACGATGCCGAGGGTGAAGAAGACACAGACGACCAGTGCCCCGATCGCCGCGCCCAGCGCCCCCTTGCCTCCGGCCACGAGGGCGGCGACGACGACCACGACAAGCCCCACCAGCAGCGTGGGTATCGCAGCCCCCTTCAGGAGGCGCACGTCGTTGGCCTGCATCGGCACTCCAAGTAACTGTTATCAAGCGAGCGATTGCTACCTTGCAGGGCTCATCCTGTTGAGCGGCTGCTAGTGAAAGCTATCACAAGCTCACGGAAGAGCGCCTTTACCTGCCGTTTCAAGTAAACGATCAAGAGGTTTCCGGCAGGTGTTCAGCGCGGCGTCTCAGGGGCTGAGAAACCCGGAGTCGGAGCGGTAAGTGACAGGTCAGGGAGCACGGAGAGCACCGCCGTGTCGTCGTCGGCCGCCACCGACCGGGGGCCGGGCGTCTCCGGAGGGAGCGGGCGGCTCTGCCCCTGGACCGGCCCGCCGCCGGGGCGGACGTGACGCCCGCCGGCGCCTGCCCCGCCGCCCCCGCTTTTGCGCGCGCGCCAGCTCGGCAGCGCCATCATCACCAGCACGCCCACGGCCAGCAGCACGGTGAGCGGGAACAGCACGAGCGGGACGCCCTCGACGGACATCGCCACGACCGTGAAGGCGAACAGGAACGTCCAGGTGTACATGATCAGCACGCTGCGCCGGTGCGAGTGACCGATGTCCAGCAGCCGGTGGTGCAGATGCCCCCGGTCGGGGGAGAACGGCGACAGGCCGTTGGAGGTGCGCCGGATCACCGCCATGATGAGGTCGAGCAGCGGCAGCACCAGGATGGCGACCGGCACCAGCATCGGCAGGATCACCGGGAAGCGGTTGATGCTGGTCGAGTCGAGGGGCGTGATGGTGATCATCGTGGACGCGAGGACCAGGCCGATCAGCATCGCCCCGGTGTCGCCCATGAAGATCTTCGCCGGGTGGAAGTTGTGCGGCAGGAAGCCCAGGCACATGCCGATGAGCACCGAGGCGATCGCCGCCGTGACGTTGATGCTGGTGTCGCCGTAGTCCTTGGACAGCACGATGGAGTAGGTCCAGGTCGCCATGGCGGCGATGCCGACGATCCCGCCCGCCAGGCCGTCCAGCCCGTCGACGAAGTTCACCGCATTGATCATGACGACCACGACCAGGATCGTGAGCAGTGGACTCAGCGTGGAGTCGAGGATGATCTGCCCGCCCAGCGCGGTGGGGAACGGCAGCCACGGCAGGCTGACGTCGAAGGCGACGAGGACACCCGCGGCGCCGATCTGCCCGGCGAGTTTGATGAGGGCGTCCATCCCCCACCAGTCGTCCAGGAAGCCGGTCAGGGTGATCAGGCCGCCCGCGGCGATCAGCGCGATCACGGTCTTGCCCTCGGCCAGCCTGCCCCCGGCGTACGGTAACTGGCTGGCGATCAGCAGGCCGGCGACGAGCCCGCCGTACATCGCCAGACCGCCGAGTCTGGGCGTCGGGGTGGTGTGCACGTCGCGGTCACGGACCTCTGGCATCGCACCGATGCGGATGGCGAACACGCGGACCAGCGGGACCAGGAGGTAGGTCACCGCTGCCGCCACCAGCGCCATGAGTAGATATTCGCGCACAGACCTAGTTTCGCGGATAGTCCGGCCAGCTGTGACCGGAAAACGACACAGAACAGCTCATAGTTCGCTGGGATAAATCTGATGGATCTCGGTGAGCGCCGTCACCCGCGCCCTGATCTCTCCCACTGCGTCAGGGTTGCGGATGACCTGTGCCACCATCGAGGCCACCTCCTTCATCTGCTCGGTCCCCATTCCCTGTGTCGTGACGCAGGGGGTGCCGACCCGGATGCCGGACGTCACCGTGGGCGGCTCGGGGTCGTAGGGGATGGTGTTGCGGTTCAGGGTGATCCCGGCGGCGACGCACCGCTGCTCGGCCACCGCGCCGGTGACCCCGACATCGCGCAGGTCGATCAGGGCCAGATGGCTGTCGGTGCCCCCGGAGACGGGCCGCATCCCCTCGGCGGCCAGCGCGTCGGCCAGCACCTGAGCGTTGGCCACCACCTGACGCGCGTAGTCGGCGAACTCCGGCTGGAGCGCCTCGCCGAACGCCACCGCCTTGGCCGCCACCGCGTGCATGAGCGGGCCTCCCTGGACGAACGGGAAGACCGCCCGGTCGATCCGGGCCGCCAGCTCCCGCGTGCACATGATGCCGCCGCCTCTCGGACCGCGCAGCGCCTTGTGCGTGGTGAAGGTGACCACGTCGGCGTACGGCACGGCGGACGGCAGGGCGCCTCCGGCCATCAGGCCGACGGTGTGGGCGACGTCGGCCAGCAGCCAGGCGCCGACCTCGTCCGCGATCCCCCGGAAGGCGGCGAAGTCGATCTCACGCGGGTAGGCCGTGGCACCACAGATGATCATCTTGGGCTGGTGCCGCAGCGCCAGCTCCCTGACCTCGTCATAGTCGATCAGCTCGGTGTCCCTGCGCACGCCGTACGCGACGACGTCGAACCACCGGCCGGAGAAGTTGACCTTGGAGCCGTGGGTGAGATGCCCGCCGTGGGACAGCTCCATGGCCAGCACCGTGTCGCCCGGCTGGAGCAGCGCGGCGTAGGCGGCCAGGTTCGCCGAGGCGCCCGAGTACGGCTGGACGTTGACGTGGTCGGCGCCGAACAGCCGCCTGGCCCGGTCGATCGCGAGCCGCTCGGCCCGGTCGACGACCTCGCAGCCGGCGTAGTAGCGCCTGCCGGGATACCCCTCGGCGTACTTGTTGTTGAGCGTCGATCCGAGCGCGGCGAGCACCGCCGGCGAGGCGAAGTTCTCGCTGGCGATGAGCTGGAGGCCACCGCGGAGCCGATCGAGCTCGTCGAGGAGGACCTGCGCGACCTCTGGATCCCGCCTGTGCAGGAGCCCGAAGTCGGGCCCGTAGTACGGCTCTGCGCCCATGGCTCACACCCCAGGGATGACGACTCACCCCACTGTAAGCCCGGCCGCCCCTGTTTTCCGAAGTCAGGGGCGTGCCGTCACGAGAATGCGTGCGGAGCTCCGGCGTTGGCGGGCACCCATCTCGGCGTGTCGGCCGCCTGGTCGCTGATCGAGGTGAGGATCGCCTGGCGGTAGAGGCCGAGACGGGTGCGCCACTCGGCCATCTCCTCCACGTAACGCCCCGAGACCGGGGCGTCCCAGACGTCCCTGCTCCTGGCCAGCTGGTAGGCCTTGTCCAGGGCGGAGGTCAGGGTGTCGAGTGTGGGGAGCACCTGCCGCCACATCGTGACCAGCCGCTGGTAGTCGGGGTTGAACTCCCACGCGATCGCCCCGTCCGGGGACGGCAGGCCGGGGGCCGCCGAGGCGGGCGGGGTCTCCCCCGGCTGCAGCGGCTGCGGTGCGGGTGGATCCACGAACATCACAGGCTCCTCACGCTCACTGCCCGCCCGCCCGTCCGCCGCCGGGCGGCGGGATCGGCTGCAGCGGGTCTCCCGGATCCACATCGCCCGCCGAGCCGTCGGGCCCGACGTCCATGGGCGTCCACGCGCCCTCACCCCACGTCTCGCCGTCGGGCACCTGCACGCCCGGCATGTCCAGCGGCTCGATGTCGCGCACGTTGTCGGCGAGCGTCCCGATCGCGTCGATGCTCGGCGGGTCCACCCGCACCGAGACCACGTCGGTGCCGTCGGCCGCCCACCGCGCGGCCGACTCGCCCACCGCGGTCTCGACGGGCGGCGTCTCCGCGCTTCCGGGCGCGTTCCCCGCCGACTGGGTGCCGCTCTCCCCGCCCGTGCCCGGCGGCTGGATCCGCTGCTCGGGATCGGGCTCCACCGTGTCGGGGACGGAGGTGTCGAAGTCGGTCCACGGCGGCGCCGCATTCGGGTCGACCCGGTCGGGCAGCGTGCCGGTGGTGTCGGAGGCACCGTCGACGCCGGGCATCTCCAGCGGCGGGATGTCCTCGATGTTCTTCAGCAGCTCGGCGACCTCCGCCGCCGTGGGCGAGTCGAGCGGGACCTGGAGCACCTGCACCCCGTCCACCGCCACGACCCTCGGCCGCATGTCGCCCCGCTGGTCGATGTCGTCGGGGTGGTCCTTGCCCGCGGTGTCCGGGATGTCGACGCCGGAGACACCGCCCCCGTCCCTGGGCGAACGCTCGTCGCCCTTGGAACCGGTCTCCTCCTTGGAGCCGGTGTCATCGACGTTCACCACCCGGGAATCAGGATCGTCCCGGGGCGCCTCCGAGACCGAACCCCCATCACGCGGAGACGTCTCGTCGGCCTTCGAACCGGTGTCATCGACGTCCACCACCCGGGAATCAGGATCGTCCCGGGGCGCCTCCGAGACCGAACCCCCATCACGCGGAGACGTCTCGTCGGCCTTGGAACCGGTGTCCGGCTTGGCGTCCGGAGCGGTGTCGCCGACGTTCGCCGTCCGCGGGTCGTAGATGTTCACCTTGCGGGAATCGGGATCGTCCCGGGGTGCCTCGGAGGTGGGAGCCCCCTTGCGGGGAGACGTCTCGTCCCCCTTGGAACCCGTCTCTCCCTTGGAACCGGAATCGGTGTCGTGCTTGGGGGCGGGCTTCGGGTCGTCCTTGGAGGCGGGCTTCGGGTCGTCCTTGGACCCGTTGTCCGGGGACTGGTCCCGTGACGGGGGAGCCTCGTCGCCCTTGGGCACGGCGGGCTTCAGATCCTCGACCTTCGGCCTGTCCGGCTTCGGGTCGGACTTCCCGTCCGCCCCGGAATCGGGCTTCGGCTCTGTTTTGCCGTCCGTCCCGGAGTCGGCGGTCTTCGGCTCTCCGGCCCTCGGCTCGGCCGGGGGCGCCGACCCCTGCTTGATCTTCTTCTCCAGCAGTGACACACGGGCGGAGACGTCGCGGACCATCACCTCGCACGCGTCGGCGATCTGCGACGGCCGGTGGGTGGACTGCGAGGAGAGACCCGCCCCGCTCATCAGCCGGGCTACCTGGCCCTCGACGGCCCGCATCTGCTTGGACGCCTGATTGACCTCGGACAGCAGATCACGGACCAGCTTGGGGTCCATTCCGTCGAACTTACCCATGGACGTCTCCCGGAAGTGTCGGCGGACTTCACGGTACCGGGGAGACAGCCCCGCGTCACGAGGATAATCAGACAGTATGGATCACTGACATAAGCCGTACGGAGCTCGGGCCCGGCCCGCGGGGTCACGCCTTGGAATAGACGTGGCGACGGACCGGGAGCAGGATCCCCGTGATGCCCTCCAGCCGTCCGACCAGCCGCTGCAGGTGCCAGCTCGCCTCTGCCCAGCGCGCCCGGGCAACGCTCAGCAGCGCGCCGCCGAGCGGCCTGGCCAACGTCCTGAGCCGGCCCCGCCAGCCGTAGTGCCTGCGGTAGACCCTGCCTGTCCCCCGCGCCACGTGGCGTGCTCTGACGCGGGACTCCCGGGTGCCCGTCGCGGGGGCGGAGGGATTGTCCTCATAGACGGTGATGCGCGGGTCGTAGGCGATCGACCAGCCGCTCCGCAGTCCGCGTAGGAGCAGGTCAGTCCCCTCTCCCGACTGCCATGGTGTCGTGCTGCCGGCCCCGAGCCCCTCGTCGAAGTCCCCGACCGCACTCATGAAGGCCGCCGTGTAGAAACATGTCGCCTCGATGGCCTGGGACCACACGGTGGTGCTGTCGAGGACCGCGGGATCGGCGCCGAAGGCCAGCTGGGCCGGCCGGCCCGCCGCGTCGAGCAGCATTCCGGAGACCACCCCGTACGCACCGATCGCCGCGCATACCTGGGCGAGGGTTTCGGGGGCGTACCAGGTGTCGTCGTCGGGGAAACCCACGACGTCGTATTCGCTGAGCGCCGCCACACCGGCGTTGCGCCCGGCGGACAGGCCGCGCGGCGTGGTCACCCGCCGGACCGGCAGGCGCTCCCTCCAGCGCTCGACGACCTCCGCCGTCCCCGTCGCGCCGCTCTGGTCGACGACGATCATCTCGGTGACCGGCAGACTCTGCTCGAACACTGAGCGGAGCAGGCGGTCGAGGGACTCGGGTCGGCCGATCGTCGTGACGACCAGGGAGACCCGTATAGAGGGATTCACGCCGATATGGTAGGCCAGCGCAGCGAAATGCGATTGGAGCCTCCCGAAATGGTCCGCATGAACAACGCACCGATGGTGTGGGTCTACCACTCCGTGGCCGAATTCGATCGGGACCCCCTCCGGATCACGGTCTCTCCGGACAGCTTCCACCGCCACATGCGCTGGCTGCGCGACCGCGGCCTGCGCGGGGTCACGATGCGCGAACTGCGAGCCGCCGAAGCGCGGGGCGAGGCCGCCGGGCTGGTCGGGCTCACCTTCGACGACGGCTACGCCGACTTCGCCACGACCGTCGTACCCGCCCTGGCGGAGTACGGTTTCACCGCGACGGTGTTCGTCGTCGCGGGCCACGTGGGCGGGGACAGCTCGTGGGATCCCGGGGTCCCCCGGGACGTGATGACGCCCGAGCAGCTCCGCGAGGTGGTCGCCGTCGGCATGGAGATCGGCTCGCACTCACTCACCCATCCCCGGCTGCCGACGGTGGACGGCGGACGGCGACTGGTCGAGGAGTTCACGACGAGCAAGGCGGTGCTGGAGGATCTCACGGGCGAGGCGGTCAGCGGATTCTGCTATCCGTACGGCCAGCACGGCGCCCGCGAGGTAGAGGCGGTCACCGAGGCCGGATTCGGCTACGCCTGTGCCCTCTGGCACACCGAGCACGCGGGCCTGTTCGCGATGCCGCGCATCGAGCCCTTCGACGAGACCGGCCCCATGGGGCTCCGAGGCCGGATGCTCGCGCATCGGATGAACAAGACCTACCCCAATATCCGAGGCATTCTCAAGGATCGCTTCGGTCTGGATCTCCAGGCTCGCGGCTAAAATACACCAGGTGAGAGAGGACTTCCGGATCCTGATCGTCTGCACGGCGAACATCGTCCGCTCTCCGATGGCGGAAATGATCGCCAAGGCGATGCTGCGGTCCTCCTCCTGTCCGATTCTCGTGACGAGCGCGGGCACCCGCGCCCGGGCGGGCCACCCCATGGCGCCTCACGCACTCACCACTCTGAGGGACCTCGGCCTGGACGGCTCCGCGCACCACGCGCGACCGCTGGACAACGCCCTCGTCAGCGACGCCGACCTCATCCTCACCATGGAGACCGAGCATCGCGGCTCGGCGGTGACGATGGAGCCGGCGGCGATGCACAAGACCTTCACGCTCCTTGAGTTCGCCCATCTCACAGGGGGCCGCAACCGCCGTCACAAGTCCGACACCGTCGGGCGGGCGCACGCCGTGGTCCGCGCCGTCGCGGGGCGCCGTGGCGCCCCGGCCCGCCGCCACCCGGTCGAGATCGCCGATCCGTACGGCGGGCCGCCGGAGGAGTACCACAGGTGCGCCAGGGAGATGGGCGCCTCACTCAGCCACGTGTTGGGGGAACTGCTCGGTCCCCGCTGACCGGAGGGTTGCCCCTTCTCATCGCCCGCCCGTCGGCGGGTAGCGCCCGGTCACCGATGGTGTCCCGCATGGTGGGCTGGGCGACGTCGTGCACGTAGGGACCGTACCGGTCGGCCGTGGGAGCCGCCCCGCAGTTGAAGACCAGTCCGGCGACGCGCCCCCTGGCCGTCTCCATGACGGTCAGCGCCTCGCGCAGTTCGTCGCGCCTGGTCTTCTTCGCCCGCGTCACGAGGATGGCCGCGTCGACCGCGGGTACGAGCACGGCCGCGTCGGTGACGGGCAGCAGGGGCGGGGCGTCCAGGATGATGTAGTCGAAGTTCTGGGCCAGCCGTCTCAGCAGGTCACGCATGCGCTGGGTGCCCAGCAGCTCGCTGGGGTTGGGCGGCAGCGGGCCGCTGGTGAGCACCGTTATCCGGTGCGGCCCGGACGTCGACTGGGCGACCTCGGCCAGTTCGGCCCTTCCGGTGAGAACGCTGGTCAGGCCCGCCTCGCCGACGAGCCCGAGCATCCTGGCGAGCGCCGGACGGCGCAGGTCGACCTCCAGCAAGGCCACCTGGGCGCCTTCGGCCGCCAGCGCCCCGGCCAGGTTGACTGCGGTCGTCGACTTTCCGTCGCCCATGAGCGGGCTGGTGATCAGGAACACCTTCGCGGGCTGGTCGACCCCGATGAAGCGCAGAGCGGTGCGCAGCTTGCGGTATGCCTCGGCACGCGGGCCGAACCGGTCTCCGACGAGGGGGGCCGCCTGCGCGCCGGGGTCCTTGGGCACCATGGCCAGGACGGGCTGGTCGCTCAGCCGCATCAAGTCGGCCGCGCTGTGGATCCGGGTGTCGAGCGCCTCACGCAGGATGCCCGCGCCGACGCCCCCGACGAGGCCGAGCGCGAGTCCCAGCACGATGTCCAGGACGAGTCGGGGGCTGCTCGGCCGCTCCGGCACCGCGGCGTCCCGGACCACCTTCACCCGGATCGCCGAGGCCTGGGTCCTGTCCGGCGTCTCCAGCTCGGCGACTACTCCGACGAGCCGGGTGGTCACCGCGTTTGCGATCTTCGCTACGGTGGCGGCATCGCCGTACCGGGCGGTGATGTTGACCAGGACGGTGTCGACCGGCACGTCCACTTCCAGCCTCTGGGCCAGTTCCTCGGGTTTCAGCGGCAGCCCGAGGGCCTTGATCACCGGTTTGGTCACTGTCGGGGTGGTGACGAGCGCGGCGTAGGAGCGCACTCTCTCCTGCGTGAACAGGGTGCCCTGGTACCTCTGGTCGATGCTGGACTGGCTGCCCTGCGCGACGGAGACGAACAGGGTCGTGGTGGTCTTGTACTCCTCCGCCTGCAGCAGGCCGATCCCGAGGCCGGCCCCCGTACCGAGGACGGCGAGCAGGATCACGAGCAGCAGGTTTCTACGGACTCCGGCGATCAGATCTCTGGCGTTCACAGGTGCTCTCTCGGCTGGTGGGGCGTCACCTGCTGGGTGCGGGACGGCGTGGCGGCGAAGACGACGGTGAGAAGGACCAGGGCACTGAGGAATCCGGCGGCCTCGACCAGCGAGCTCGCTGTGGCCGCACCCGCCGCACCGGCCAGTGCCGCCCCCACGCTGACCGCCAGAACACGTCCTCCGGCCACCGCCACCCGCAGGACGAAGAGCATACGGACCCGCTCCATGGCGCGCAGCACGCCATAGGGCCCCAGACCGAGCCCCTCGATGACGAGCAGGGCGGTGAAGGCGGGGACGAGCGGGCCCACGCCCGCCCAGGAATCGCCCAGCAGGGCCTGGCCGATGGAGCTGGGCAGGAAGGTCGCGACGGTGCCGGCCATGGCTCCCACGGCCCCGCACAGCAGCCCGGCCGTGGCCGCGGACCGGAGCATCCGGCGCGGCTCCCCGGCCTTGAGCCGGGAGAGCTCGCTGACCACCGCGACCCGGCCGGCCGCCATCACCACGTTCGCCGGGCCGAAGAGCGTCAGCGCGGCCCGCCACGCGCCCACAGCCGCAGGGCCGGCGATGTGTCCGAGGACGATCAGCACGGCGTAGCCGGCCAGGGAGAGCGCTCCGGTCTCCACGAAGTACGGCCGGACCAGCTTGCCGTACTCGCGCAACCAGCGGCGCGGCGCCGTGAGCCGGGGCAGCGTCCCCGCCTGGACCACCGCCAGGCCTGCGGCGACCAGGCCGCCGAGCCCCCAGCCCGCCACCAGCCAGCTCAGTCCCGTGCTCACGTGCAGCGCGGCGAATGCCGCTGAGACCTGCACCACCCCGCCCACCATGTCGACCAGCACCGCGCGACGCTGCCACCCGACCGCGATGAACGCCAGCCGGAGCGCGTCCCAGACCAGTAGCGCCGGCAGCAGCAGGGCGAGCACCACAGCGGATCGCCAGTGCGAGCCGATCAGGAAGGGTGACACGGCCAGCAGCAGCGCCCCGGCGAGGGCGCCGAACACTGCCGCTGAACCGGAGCTGTCCGCCAGCGCCCGGCGCACCGCCGCGTCCCCCTCGGGCCGCCGGACCAGGAGGGGCTCGCTGACAGCCGCCCGCGACAGCTCCACGACCACCACGTAGAACCCGTAGAGGAGCGCGAACTCCCCCAGGGTGACGACCGAGACGTTGCCGGCCACGAGGATCATGAGGGCGAAGTTGCTTCCGCTGCAGATCACATGGTCGGCGAGGGTCCACATCCCCCGGCGCGCCGCGGTCATGCCGTCCCTCCGGGAGCCCGCCGCCGGTGCACGAGCAGAGCCAGCAGGACCGCTCCGGCGAGCGTGGGGAAGGCGCGGCCCTCGCCCCAGTAGAAGTACCTGACCAGGTCGACCAGGCCCACGTACAGCACCGGGTAGAGAACCAGGCCCCGCATCTCGCCCGAGCGCATCCAGCGGTAGCAGACGCCGACGGCCAGCCCCACCGCGGCCCAGAAGACCAAGCCGCCCACCAGCCCGTAGTCGGCGAGCGGGGCGAGCACCCCACCTGTGTTGTTGTATTCGGGATTGCCGAGCCGCCGCAGCAGACCGGGCCAGACCTGGGCGGGGTCGAAACCCAGCACGGACTCCGGGGTCAGCACCGCCGACAGGCCGGGGAAGTTCCACAGGAACCCCACGGTGTAGTACGGCCAGGCGAGGCCGGGGCCGACGTGGTCGACCACGATGGCGGAGTTGTTGTATGCCGTGGCGTAGTAGCCGGTCAGCCTGCGCAGCACGAACTCGGAGTAGTCGATCTGCACGATCGAGGAGTAGTGGGACCAGCTGCGCACGTATTCGAACGTGCCAAAGAGCGTGACCAGTGCGAACGGGGCGAGCAGCGGCAGCGCCGCCCACAGCCAGCGGTAGTGGCGCCGCCCGTCCCCCGGACGCAGTGTCGAGACCATGGCGAGGATCGGCAGCGCGAGCTCCATCAGGGCGAGCCGCTCGGAGTTGAGCACGACCCGCGCCAGCGTCAGCCCGATGAGCACCGCGAACATCGCGGTGTGCCGCCCACCGCCCAGCCTCCGGTCCAGGAACAGGCACACCACTGCCAGCGGCCCCAGCTGGGTCAGCGTCGTCACCCCGCCGATGGTGGCGAGGTCGGACTTGACCGCGTCGGCCGAGCCCGGGCTGAGTGAGAAGACCTCCGCGAGGTCGGCGAAGCTCAGCCCGCTCGAAACCGCCGAGGCCATCCAGGCCGCGTATCCCACCAGTGTGAGCGCGGCGGCCGCGCGGCCGGCCAGCAGCAGGATCCGGCGCTGGCGAACGGTGACCGACACGTCCGTGGCCCTCACCGTCCTGGCCAGAGACGGCAGCATGCAGCCCATGACGAAGACGCCGATGAACGCCATGACGATGAGCGCCTTGCCGTCATCGAAGATCTTCGGCGTCCGCCACCACTCGCGGAAGCTGTCGTCTCCGATCAGCCAGACCGCCAGCAGCCCGGGCACGGTGGCGAGCATCGCCGTCCAGGCCGGATGGAGCCACCAGGCGCCCTCGCGCAGCGGCAGCCGCACGGTGCTCATACCCCGGCCCCTCCACCCTCGACCAGGGACGTGAACACCTCGGCATGGCGACGCGCGGACTCCTCCCAGGAGAACAGCGCAGCCCGGGCGACCCCCCGCGCCCGCAGTTCCGCAGCGGCGCGGTCGTCGGACAGGATGCTCTCCAGGGGCGCGGCAAGGCCTCGTGCGTCGAGGTCGGAGACGAGCACAGCTGCGTCGCCCGCGACCTCCGGCAGCGCAGCCCGGTCAGAGGTCACCACCGGGGTTCCGCAGGCCATGGCCTCCAGCACCGGCATCCCGAAGCCCTCGTGCCCGGAGGGGAAGGCGAACACCGTGGCCGCCCGCATCAGGGGCGCCACGAGCTCACGCGGCACCTGGCCGAGGTAGCGGGCGTGCGGCGCCTCGGCCAGCACCCGCTCGACCGGGCCCGAGCCCAGGAATCCCCCTCCGGCGACCACCAGGGGGACCCCCAGAAGCCCGGTCGCCTCGGCCAGGGCCGTGACGTTCTTGCGCGGGTCGAGGTTTCCGAGATAGAGCACGAACCGGTCAGGCAGCGCCAGCGGCCCGAGGAGGGCCCCGTCACCGTCGTCCTGAGGGTGGAAGCGGCCGGCGTCCAGCCCGTGCGGGATCACGTGAAGCCGGGCCGCGGGGACGTCGAAGACCCTGCTGATCTCGCCCGCCGAGTGGTGCGAGACGGTGATCACCGCGTCGGCGACCCGGGTGAGCCTGCCGACCCTGGCCATCCAGGTGTGCTTCCAGAGCGCGCGGGCCACCCCGGGGACGGGTGCGTCCTCGACACCGTGCACCGTGGCCGCGATCGGCGCCCGGGAGCCGATCAGCGCCCCGGTGTCGGCGGGAAAGTGCAGGAGGTCGGCCCGACCTGGACGGGCCGGCCACACCAGGCCGTCGGCGACCGCGTAGGCGAGCTGCCGGGCGGCCCCGCCGAGCCCGTCGCCCGGCGGGACGAGGGCCTCGTACTCGATTCCCAACGGTGCCAGCGAGGTGTAGAGGGTCTGTGTGTAGGAGGTGTTGCCACCCACGTTGCGGCGCAGGACCTTGCCGCTTACCCCGACCCTCACACCGAGCTCAGGGCGAGGGTGTAGGCGTGGGCGAGCCGGGCGGCCTGGTGGTGAGGGGTGTGCCCGGCCAGTGCGTCAGCGAGCCGCCGCCCCGCCTCCTCACGCCGCAGGTCGTCCCGGAGATCCCGTACGGCTCGCGCGCACTCGGCCGGCGTCGCCACGAGGTCGGGGACGCCCAGGCTGCGCAGCGCGGGAATGTCCCTCGCCACCACGGGCAGTCCCGCGCCCACGGCCTCCAGCACGGAGACCGGGGCCCCTTCCCAGCTCGCCGTGTGGACGTAGACGTCGGCGGTGCCGAGGAGGGCCAGCACCTGCTCACGGGCGAGCCAACCCGTCACGACAACCCCCGCGTCCTCCAGGACGCGGCGCAGGGCGGGGTCCCCATCGCCGATCCAGACCCACCTCGTCGACGGATCGCTCGAGCGAGCGGCGGAGGCGAGGAAAGCGGGGTCCTTCTGCGCGCAGATGCGGCCGACCGAGATCGCGACGAACTCGGACCGGCCCCGCGCGGCCGGTGCCGGCGGGACGTCGGGGACGACGTTGGGGACGTAGACCACGCGCTGCCCGCCACGGAGCCGGACCGCGAGCTCGGCCTCTCTCGGGCTCACCGCCGCCACGACGCCGGTACGGGGGGCGAGCAATGCCTCGGCCAGACGGAAGCCGTACCGGATGGGAAGGCCGACATCAGTCCGCTCGAAGGCGTAGCAGTGCGGGGTGTAGATGATCCGCTCCTTCGGGACCGGTGGGCAGGAGCGGACATAGAAGCCCGCGTAGGAGGAGTGGGCGTGCACGATGTCGGGCCGGGTCTCCCGGTAGGCGGCGGCCACGTCGCGGATCCTGGCCAGGTGCCCGTCGGCGAACACCCTCAGTCCCCGGAGCAGGTCCCCCTCGCCCAGGAGGGGATCCGCCGGGTCGTGCGCCATCAGCAGCCAGTGGTCGTGGTCGGGCGTGGCCTTTATGTAGGCGTGGACGGCGCTGGCGACCCCGCTGCCCCAGCATTCGGTCACATGGAGCACTCTCACCGCCCGGCCCTGACGGGCGACGCCGGGCGCGGGCCGCTTCACGGCGTCAAGCCCCACCATGACCTCCGTGACACAAGCAATGAACGAGCTGGCAGTGCCAATTAATGCCAGAGGGACATAAGGTATCGCAGGTTGCATAGCAAATCTTTTGGTATGTCTGACTTGATAGGGGCATCCTGATGCGTCGCGCCCTCCGCCTCCTGATGATCACCGGAGTCGCCGGGACCCTTATGGGCGCCTGTACCGCTGGAACGCTCTATGCCTTCCAGAGCAGCCTCGACAGCGACATCGTCCGCATCCCCGACGCCCTCCCCACTGTCGAGGCCGAGCGGCCCCCACCCGAGGTGGGGGTGGGCGAGAACTGGTTGCTCGTGGGGACCGACAGCCGGTCGGAGCGGACGACCACCGGCAAGGACGCGGGTGCCCGGTTGTGGCGGCCCGGCCAGCAGCGCACTGACACGATCATGTTGATTCACCTCTCCGAGAGCCGGAACCGCGTATGCGTGATCTCGATCCCACGAGACGCGTGGGTCTCCGTCCCCGGAAAGGGCAAGGCCAAGATCAACTCCGCCTTCTCCTGGGGCGGGCCCGCCCTGCTGATCAAGTCGATCGAGAAACTCACCGGCGTCCGGGTCGACCACTACGCGGCGATCGACTTCCAGGGGTTCTCCGCGGTCACCGACGCGATCGGCGGGGTCGACGTCGAGGTGACGCAGACGGTGCGGGACCCGCTGAGCGGCGTCACCTGGAAAGCCGGCCGCCAGCACCTCGACGGCGAGAAAGCCCTGCAGTTCGTCCGCCAGCGGGTCAATCTTCCCGGCGGGGACCTGGACCGAATCAAGCGACAGCAGGCACTGCTGAACTCCATCGCCGACAAGGTGCTCAGCGCCGAGACCCTCGCCAACCCCGTGAAGGTCAACAACCTGCTGCGCTCCCTGACCAAGGCGATCAGCGTCGACTCCGGGGTCACCCCGGGGATTCTCAGGTCGCGGTTGCTCGAACTGACCGGCCTCGACTCGCTCGACTACGTCACCATGCCGGTGAAGGGCACCGGCATGGAGGGTCCGCAGAGCGTCGTGTATCTGGACCTGACGCAGACCCGGGCCCTCAGCGAGGCGATCCAGGACGACCGCGTCGACGACTACGTCAGGGAGAACGACAGTGCCAACGCCGTCGACGAAGTCCGCTGAGCTCCGGCCACGGGCGGAGCAGGATCAGTAGGCCCCCCTGGCCCGCACGACCGCCCCCCAGGTCTTCCAGAGCAGCTGCAGGTCCAGAGCGAGGGACCAGTTCTCGACGTAGCGGAGGTCCATCCGCATCCGCTCCTCCCAGGAGAGGTCCGAGCGGCCGCTGACCTGCCACAGGCCGGTCATCCCCGGCCGGACGACCAGCCTCCGGTCGATGTCGGCGCCGTAGAAGGCGAACTCCGCGGGCACCAGCGGGCGCGGCCCGACGAGTGACATCTCACCGCGCACCACGTTGATGAGCTGCGGGAGCTCGTCGAGGGAGTAGCGTCGCAGGAACGTTCCCACCCTGGTGACGCGCGGATCGTCCCTGACCTTGAGCAGCGCCGCCTCGAAGCCGGTGTCGCCCAGCCGATCCGCGCCGTTCACCATGGTCCGGAACTTGAAGATCTGGAACTCGCGCCCGCCCAGCCCCACGCGGGTCTGCCGGAACATCACCGGCCCCTCACTGGTGGCCCGGACGGCGGCGGAGATCATCAGCATCGGGAGCGCGAGAACGGTCAGGACCGCAGCGGCCATCACCCTGTCGAACACGTTCTTCACGATCTGGTTGATCCCTCCGAAGGAGGGATGGTCCACGTGCAACAGCGTCATCCCGGCGACCGGGCGGACGCTGATGCGCGGCCCGGCGACGTCCATCAGCGAGGGGGCGACGAACAGGTCGGTGTCGGTGACCTCCAGGCTCCAGGCCAGTCTGCGCAGAGCGACACCGTCCAGCTCGGGGCAGGCCAGAACGGCCACCGCGTCGGCCGACGTCCTCGCCACCACTTCGGCCACGTTGTTGAAGTCGCCGAGGATCGGAACCCCGTCGACGTCGGGGACATGCTCGAGCACCGCCCCGCCGGGCAGGCAGGCCGCGACCACGCGCATGCCGTACCGGGGCTGGGAGCGCAACTGCATCACCAGGTCCAGCGCCGACGCCCGGTGCCCGACGACGACGACGGCGTGCGTGGTCTCCCCGGCCGGATCCCTCCTCCGCAGCCAGCGGCGCAGCCAGCGGCGGAAGGCCAGGGTGAGCAGTATGGCCAGGGGCAGCATGGCGATGACGATGCTTCTGGCGATCATGAGCTTGGTGATGTAAGCGCCGATAGCGACGACTGCGGACAGACCCAGGCCGCCGTTGAACACCAGCCGGACCTCTTCGAGGCCACCGGCCTGGACCCGGCCCCTGTACGCGCCCACGGAGGACATCGCCACCGGCCAGGCAAGCACCAGTCCCGCCGAGAACACCATCTCGAACCAGGGAACGTAGCCGCCCCACCACCACCTGGCTCCGAGCACCACCTGGTAGGCGAGCAGGGCGCAACAGAGATCACCGGCGACGAGCACTCGTGTTATCGACCGCTTCCGCCCATTCCCTGGCCCCGAGGGAACGGCCGCGAAGTGCCTCGCTCCACGCTCAGTCGACGTCGTAGTCATACGATCTCACCTTCTTGCCGGACAAGCACAAGAGGGACGCACAATCCGCATCTCCGGTTTACTTGACTATCAAAAATCACAAAAGTCACACCACATGACAAGTTTCCACTCCATCACATGGGGCAACCGGCTCCTCCGGGCGCCGGCCCCGCCCCCAGAGGAGAGCCACGGCCAGCAGCGCCAGCGGGATGGCCGGAAGGGCGTAGCGCCGGTCGAATACCGAGGTCGCCGCAGGTATCAGGAGCAGGGTCACCGCGAGAATCCACGGGAAGGCGACTTCGATCCGTCCCCGCACGGCCACTCCGGCCGCGCCCGCCATGAGCAGCACGCCGAGAAGCAGGCCGGTCGCGTATCCCTCGACCTTCAGAAGGCCCGCCGCCCTGGGCGGCGGCTGCTGCGGCGCGTCGTGGCCGAGGGCCGCGGCGACCAGGAGATCCCCCCTCTCATACGCGCGGACGTCCGCCACGGGATCACCACCCGGCACATAGGTCGCATTGGCCCCCGGGTCGTATCCCAGTTCCTCCGCGAGCGGCGGCATCCGGATCCAGGGCTCGGCGATGAAGGCCCCGGCGTCCCTGGCGACCGTCGCGGCGAAGTCCAAGGGCTGCTCGCGGATCGCCCGCCAGGCGAAGCTCGACGTCAGACGGTTGACCTCCGCGTCGAAGATGTCGACGCCCATGCTCTGCAGAGGGGTGCCCGGGTACCAGATGTAGGTGTCCGACTTCGGCCGGGTGCCCGGTGGCGCCTCGGCGCAGAGGCGCCGCTCGGAGGCCGGGGGAGCCATCTTCCCGCAGTCCGCGAAGTCCATGACCCTCCCGTAGAGGAAGACGCCGTTGCTCCGGGTGAGCGCGACGGTGCCGTGCCACGCCTGGAACCACAGTCCGTAGCCGACCAGCGGGACGGCCGCCGCAACCGCGAAAGCGACCACCGGACGCCATCCCACACGCCGCATGACCAGAAACCCCACGGCCAGCAGGACCAGCGGCAGCCCCGTCGCGCGGACCAACGTGGCACCCGCCAGGAGCAGCCCCGAGCACATGGCGGCCCAGACAGGAGGTCGTTCGCACCAGAGCATAATCACGACGGCACCGACGGTCAGCGAGATGAAGAGCGCCTCGCTCATGATGGCGCTCTCCATCTTGAGCTGCCACGCGCCGAAGATGTCCGGGAGGACGGCCAGCGAGGCCGCCCAGCCGGGGAGCGAGGTGCGCCGCCGGAGCAGCGCGTAGACGCCGACGACCGCCGCGAGCGCCAGCAGGTGCTGGACCGTGACCACCAGCGTGAAACTGTGGAACGGCCTGAGCAGCCAGAGGAACAACGGATAACCGCTGGGCCGCACCACGTGCGGCTGAGGCCGCAGGGCCAGTGCGATGTAGGCGTAGCTGTCGTTCTTGGCCAGCACCGGTGGCTGGGTCAGCGCGATGCCGGCGCGGACCGCCGTCCCGGCCGCGAGCGCCCCGGCGAAGAACGCGTTCCGCCGGACCATGCGGGCGACGCCGCCCAGCCCCTCCGACAGGCCTCCCGGCCAAAGACTCATCACACTCTCGCCTTCTCAAGGTACGGACGGCTAAGAGAGACGGGCGGTGAGTCAGTCGGGTTTACCCCGTTACCAAAAGACACATAAAGGATGAATATTTCCACCCCTCACATGCCTTGAGGTCTCCCTCCGAAGAGCCGGGCGACCACGCGCCGGGCGATCGGACGGGCGCTGCGCGCGGCCGTGACCAGCCCCGGAAGAGGGTCGTCGGCGGCGAGCCAGGCGAACTCCCGCTTCCCTCCCGGGGGGATGTGGTGCTCTCGCGCCGCCCCGTTCCGGTAGGCGATCCGGGCGGGGACGTCAAGGTTCTCCACGATGATCCTGCGTCCCTCGACCTGCCTGCCCGCGGGGACCGCCTGGCCGGTGAACGTGAGGTAGTGGGCCCGGACCACGTCGATCTCGGCGTCGGTTTCGAAGAGCCTGAACTGGGCCCCCACCCGAGGGTTGAAGTCGAGCAGCTTGTATCTGCCGTCACGATGGTCCAACCGCCAGTCCAGGTCGGCGATGCCCGAGTAGCCGCTCTCCTTGCAGAGCCGGGCGG
Organism: Streptosporangium canum; assembly: GCF_900113865.1. GTDB lineage: Bacteria > Actinomycetota > Actinomycetes > Streptosporangiales > Streptosporangiaceae > Streptosporangium > Streptosporangium canum. The sequence goes on from NZ_FOQY01000003.1 coordinate 276,668, forward strand.
TCAGGGCCGCCAGCTCCGGATTGCTTACCGAATAGGCGTATGTCGTCACCCCGACGTGCGGCGGCCACGACCGCACCTTCACGCCGGTGAAACCGACCACGATGTCCCCTTGCGCGTCGCAGCAGACGTGGGCGATCCAGTCCGTCGACTCCGACCGGGGCAGATACTCCTGGACGAGCACGTACGGCGCGTCGGGCCATCCGGCAGCCAGCTCGTAGAGCTCCTGCGGCGTGCTCACGACGGTGGAGCGGCTGACCGCCGGCGCGGCCAGCCGGACCCACGGCTCGGAATTCTTGAGCACGACGGGGAAGGCGAACTCCCGGACGATCTCGTCGATCTGGTCGCGCGAGGCGACCAGCCGTGACTCCGGCGCCGGTATCCCGTAACGCCGACACAGCTGGAACATGTCGTGCTTGCTGGCCAGCAGGCGCGGCAGATCACGCGGGACCGGCGGCAGCAGCAGGTGCTCCGACAGCGTCTCCGCGTGCTCGGCGAGCAGAATCGCCGCCTCGTCGTCCGTCGCCACGGCCACCGCCCGCCGCGGGAGCGACGAGGCGATCCTCCGCAGCTCCTGCACGAGGTGCTCCGCCGGTTCGGCCCCTGTGGTCGGCCAGACGATCCGGCCGGCCCGATGGCGCGAGACCGCCGCAGAGGTGAAACGGCCCTCGGCGATGACATGGACGGGAACCCCGAGCCGCCCCAGCGTCCGTACGGCGCCGACGGAGCCGTGATGGAGCGGGTAATAGCCGACCTTGACGAGAAGGACCGGAACGCTCGGGTCCATGGTCACTCGTCGGACTCGGGTCCGCCGTCAGTGGCCACGTAGCCGATCACCCCGCGCAGCTTCTCCACCGAGACGGCCCCACGGCGCAGCAGCCGGGGAACCGCCGTGGTCAGATCGAGGATCGTGGACGGGGTGTCGTCGGCGCACGGCCCGCCGTCGAGATAGACGGCGACCGAGTCACCGAGCTGCTTGTCCGCGTCGACCGCCGTGATGGCGGCGGGGGCACCGGAGCGGTTGGCGCTGGAGACGGCCATCGGACCGGTCTCCTTGAGCAGCTCCAGAGCGACCGAGTGCAGAGGCATCCGGATGGCGACGGTGCCCTTGCTGTCGCCCAGGTCCCATGACAGCGACCGGTTGGCGCGGCAGATCAGCGTGAGCGGGCCGGGCCAGAAGGAGTCGACGAGATCTTGGCCGTACGGGCCGAGGTTCTCCACGAGGGCGTTGGCGGCGCGCACGGTGCCGACCAGCACGGGCACCGGCATGTCCCGGCCGCGCCCCTTGGCCTCCAGCAGAGAGGTGACGGCGGACGGCGTGAAAGCGTCGGCCCCGATGCCGTAGACGGTGTCGGTCGGGAGCACCACGAGCTCGCCCCGCCGTACGGCTGACGCCGCGTCGGTCAGACCGGCGGCCCGCTGCTCGGCGTCCGTGCAGTCATAACGTCGGCTCACTTTGCCTCCTCGCCTAGCGGCTCGTCATCAGTGAGCCAAAGCTACTGTGTTCACCGGCTCGCTCGCGCCGCGCCAACTCGTTCCTGCCTACTCCTGGCCGAAGCGGGCGGTGACGAAGCGGTCCCTTCGGGTGAGGTCCTGGCGGCTGCGTACGTCGCGCCAGCCGTTGTCCTCGGAGAAGATCAGATAGACCGGGGTGCCCTGTTCGTCGGCGTGCTCCACAGCGACGAACCCGCCCGGACGCAGCAGCCGCCTGGCGGTCCGTTCCACCGCCCTGACCTCGTCGAGACCGTCGCTGCCGGAGCCGTACAGCGCCCGGTGCGGATCGTAGTCACGCACCTCGGGATCGCGGGGGATCGCCCCCGGCGGGATGTAGGGCGGATTCGAGATGACCAGGTCCACCTGGCCGTTCAGCTCGGACAGAGCGTCGGCCAGGTCCTCCGGGTGCAGGTGGACCCGGCCCTGGCCGTGCTCCAGGATGTTGCGCTTGGCCCAGCGGTAGGCGTCCGGGTCGACCTCGACCGCGTGCACCGTGGCCAGCGCGATCTCCTGGGCGATGGACAGCGCGATGGCGCCGGAGCCGGTGCCGAGGTCCACGACCACCGGGGAGGCGACGTCCATCTCCCGCAGCCGCTCGATGGCCCACCCGGCCACGACCTCGGTCTCCGGGCGCGGCACGAACACGCCGGGCCCGACCTCCAGGGACAGGTAGCGGAAGTAGGCACGCCCGGTGATGTGCTGGAGCGGTTCGCGGGCCTCACGCCGGGCGACCCCCTCCCAGAACAGCGCGTCGAAGTCCGAGTCCGTCACGTTGTGCAGCTCGCTGCGCCGGACACCGTGGACATATGCGGCGATCTCCTCGGCGTCGGTGCGTGGCGACGGCACACCTGCCTCGGCGAGCCGGGCGGTGGCGAGGGCGATCTCGTCCAGCAGAAAGGTCATGGGCGCGTTCTATGAGTGGGCGGCGAGCTTCTCCGCCATCTCGGCGTCAAGCAGGGACTGGATGACGGCCGTGAGGTCACCGTCCAGAACCTGATCAAGGTTGTAGGCCTTGAAGCCGACACGGTGGTCGGAGATGCGGTTCTCGGGAAAGTTGTAGGTGCGGATCCGCTCGGAGCGGTCGACCGTCCGGATCTGGGACTTGCGCTCGGCCATCGCGGCGGCGTTGGCCTCCTCCTCGGCGATGGCCTGCAGGCGGGCCCGCAGGATGCGCATGGCCGACTCCTTGTTCTGGAGCTGGCTCTTCTCGTTCTGGCAGGAGGCGACCACGCCGGTGGGGATGTGCGTGATCCGCACGGCGGAGTCGGTGGTGTTGACGCTCTGGCCGCCGGGACCGCTGGAGCGGTAGACGTCGATGCGCAGGTCGTTCGGGTCGACCTGGACGTCGACCTCCTCGGCCTCCGGATAGACCAGGACGCCCGCGGCACTGGTGTGGATACGGCCCTGCGACTCGGTGACCGGCACCCGCTGGACACGGTGCACGCCGCCCTCGAACTTCAGCCTCGACCAGACGCCTTCGTCGCCCCTGGCCTTCAGCGCGACCGTGACGTCCTTGTAGCCGCCCAGGTCGGAGTGGGTGGCGTCGATGAGCTCGGTCTTCCAGCCGACCCGCTCGGCGTACCGCAGATACATCCGCAGGAGGTCACCGGCGAACAGCGCCGACTCCTCACCGCCCTCGCCCGCCTTGATCTCCATGATGATGTCCTTGTCATCGTTGGGATCACGCGGGATGAGCAGGTGCCTGAGCTTGTCCTCCAGCTCGGGGACGCGTCCTTCGAGCTCCTTGGCCTCCTCGGCGAAGGCCTCGTCCTCGGACGCCAGCTCCCTGGCCGTGTCCAGGTCGTTCTGGACGCCTTCGAGCTCCCGATAGGTGGTGACGATCGGGGTCAGCTCGGCGTAGCGCCTGCCGAAGGTGCGCGCCTGCGTCGGGTTGGCGTGCACGGCGGGGTCGGCGAGCTTGAGTTCCAGCTCGGCGTACTCACTGAGCAGCTCGTCGAGATTCACCGTGCGTCCTTCCTGAAAAACCGTCGAAGCCTGCCTCATCACCACGAACGCCGACCCGGGCACACCCACGGAGAACGGGGGTGGTTCCGGGCCGGCGTCGGGTGTGGGCTACTGGCCCGTGGTCTTCTTGCCGAAGCGCTTCTCGAAGCGCGCCACCCGGCCGCCGGTGTCCAGGATCTTCTGCTTGCCCGTGTAGAACGGGTGGCAGGCGGAGCAGACGTCGGCGTGGATCGCGCCGCTCTTGGCGGTGCTGCGAGTGGTGAAGGTGTTACCACAGGTGCAGGTCACCGAGGTGGTCACATACTCCGGGTGGATGTCGGGCTTCATGGCTTCAGTTCCTCTCCAAAGCGCGGTCGCCGGGTCGCCACTGTCTCTCGCCTGTCAGGCTTGCGCGCGATGTGCACACTGAGGTGCGCGCGGGCGGGAACCGGAACCGCTGCGGTTCGGCTACCAGTGTGCCAGATGCTCCAACCATCCCAGGCCACAAGACATTCCCCGCTGAGGTGACCTGCGTTTGTGGACGAGTAACACTCGTACCACTAGGCTCCGGTGCCCAAACCGTAACTTTACCTATTTTTTTACCTCAGTTAGGGGACCAGATGAGGAAGGGAATGCGGTTGCTTCTTGCGGCCGCAACGGGGGCTGCCGTCTTCGCAACTGGTACGGCGACCGCTTTCGCCACCCAGACCAGCGCCACCGCAGTGGCCTGTGACCTGAACACCGCCGACGTCACCGCCGTCACCGTCGGTGACGCCTACGTCCCGCTCAAGGACGACGCCACCGTCGACTTCGAGGCGACGCTCAAGGACGCCTGGAAGCTGGCCGAGGACAAGAAGTCCGTTCAGCAGAACATCACCGCCGTCACGGCCGAATTCCAGCGCGCCGGCGAGACCACCTGGAACAGCGCCACGATCGAGGCGCTGCCCGCCGTCCCGGCCCCGCCGGCCACCGGCGAGGCGACGCTGCCCACCGCCGACGTCAAGCTCAAGGGCAGCTTCAAGGTCACCAAGGACAACAAGGACGGCAAGTGGCAGGTCCGCCTGCATGTCAGCCGTAGCGCCGCGAGCAGCGACAGCTGCAAGGAAGTCACGGTCAGCCCGCAGGTCAAGTACGTCAGCGCCTCGGTGACGGACCCGGTCGTCGTGAGCGCCGGCCAGGACACCGAGGTGGCCGTCAAGGCGAACATCATCGGCGCCTCCTCGGTCACCGCCCGTCTCTTCAGCAACGACAGTAACGACTCCGTCGACCTGGAGCTGTCGAAGAGCAACACCGCCGACCAGTGGTACCGGGAGACCTGGTTCGACGACGACTACGCCACGGGGGCCTGGACCCTGGAGCTGGTCGCCGCGCGCGGCAAGGAGAGCGTGAAGTTCGAGAAGGCCGACACCTTCTGGGTCCAGAAGGGCTCCTCCAAGTCGAAGAAGGCCAAGTCGAAGGTCTCGTTCGACGTGAGCGCGAACAAGGTCAAGAAGGGCAAGAAGATCCGCCTGTACGGCAAGGCCTACCGGGGCAGCTCCGCCTACTCCGGCAAGATGATCGAGCTCTACACCAAGAAGAAGGGCGGCAGCTGGAAGTTCGCCTACTTCGTGAAGGCGAACGGCAGCGGCAAGTTCAGCAAGACCGTCAAGCCGAAGACCGACGCCTACTGGCGCGCCCAGGTCCCCGGCACCAGCAAGACCTACGGCTCCAAGTCCGGCTACGAGTTCGTGGACGTCCGCTAGCCGGCCCCCTCCGCGCCGCGCTGTACGGCTCGCGTCCCCAACCCCGGGCGCAAGCCGCACAGACGGCGGGCGGGCCACGTGAGACCTGAGGACGGCAAGGGAACGCCCGGCGGTGACAACCGCCGGGCGTTCTCTCATCTGCCCAGGTAGGCCAGGACGGCCAGGACCCGGCGGTGGTCGTCGGAGGCGGGTTCGAGGCCGAGTTTGCCGAAGATGCCGGAGATGTGCTTCTCCACCGCGCCGTCGGTGACGGCCAGGCGCGCGGCGACCGCCGCGTTGGAGCGCCCCTCGGCCATCAGGGCCAGGACCTCCCGTTCCCGGACGGTCAGGGACTCCAGCGGATCGTCCCGGCGGTGGCGGCTCAGCAACTGCGCGATCACCTCGGGGTCGATGACCGTCCCCCCGGACTCCACCCGGCGCACCGCGTCGAGGAACTCCGACACGTCCGCGATCCGCTCCTTGAGCAGGTAACCGACCGCCGACGCCCCCCCGCCGATCAACTCGGCGGCGTACTGCTGCTCGACGTACTGCGACAGCACCAGGATCGGCAGCCCCGGCCGTCGCGACCTGGCCTCCAGGGCGGCGCGCAGCCCCTCGTCGGTGTGGCTCGGCGGCATCCGCACGTCCACGATCGCCAGGTCGGGGCCGTGCTCGGCGACCGCGGCCACCAGCCCCGGGCCGTCCCCCGCCACCCCGACGGTCTCGATTCCGCCGTCGGCCAGCAGCCGGGCCAGCCCCTCACGCAACAGCACCGAGTCTTCGGCGATCACCACCCGCATGATCCGAGTTTTCACCATTGGCAGGGCAGTTCGGCGCGGATCAGCGTAGGACCGCCGAGCGGGCTGTTCACGCTCAGGGTGCCGTCGATGGTCGCGGCCCGGTCCGCCAGCCCCGCGAGGCCCCCTCCGGCACGCGGCACCGCGGCGCCGACCCCGTTGTCGTGCACCTCCACGACCACCCGCTGGCCTTCGCGGCTGACCCGGACGGAGACCTCGGTCGCCTCGGAGTGCTTGACCATGTTGGTCAGGGACTCGGCCACGACGAAGTACGCGATGCTCTCCACCGCGGGCGGCGGGCGGTGGGAGACCTCCACCGACAGGTCCACCCGCACGGGGGCCCGGGCCGCGAGCGAGGAGAGCGCCGCGTCCAGTCCTCGGTCGGTGAGGATCGCCGGGTGGATGCCCCTCGCGAGGTCGCGCAGCTCGGCGATCGCCGCCTTGGCGCCGGCGTGGGCCTGGGCGAGAAACTCCCGGGCGCCCTGGGGGTCGGAGTCCATCTTGGCCTGGGCCCGTCCCAGGTCCATCGCGACGGAGAGCAGCCGCTGCTGGGCGCCGTCGTGCAGGTCGCGCTCGATCCTGCGCCGCTCCGCCTCGGCCGCGTCGACCGCGCGGGCCCGACTGGCCCGCAGCTGGGCCGCCCGGGCGGCCAGCAGGTTCTTCTCCCCCGCCCCCAGCAGCGCGACGGCGAGCAGCGCGTGCAGCCAGCCCATCCCCCGCGTCGCGTAGAGCGCGACGAGGAGGACCCCCACACCGACGGGCACGCACAGCAGCGCCTCCGGCACGCTGTCGACCAGCAGCCCGTCGGTGATCGTCACCGGATTTCCGCCGAACAGCAGGACCGTGGGCACGATGATCATGCCCAGCCCCAGGCACCACAGGGCCACCGAGACGACGAACTCCACGACTCCGATCGGCAGCAGCAGCAGGAGGTAGAGGAGGTCCTTCCAGGTCGCCGGATCGACGAACATGTCCTTCCAGCGCAGGAACAGGTTGTCGCCCTGGGAGGGCCGGTAGGGGTCGCGGATCGTGACGCCGAAGGCCAGCCGGACCAGCCTGCGCTCCAGCATCGCCGCGGCGCGCCAGGCGCACATGGTCAGCGCGAGCAGCGGCAGCCCGGCCCACACGATCACCAGGCTGAGCGCGACCGGGATCGCGGACGCCATGAAGGCGGAACAGACCGCGCCGTAGAAGACACTCACCAGCATGTACGGCACGGCACGCCAGGTCATCGGATCGACGATCATCCCCAGCGGCCCGTTGGGCCCCAGCGGAACGCGCCGGCGCAGCGGCATGCCCACCGCCGGTCCGCCCACCGCCGTCTCAGCCGTCATGCAGCCCCCTCTGGCTCCGCGCCGCGATCAGGGTCCGCGCCCGGAGCTCGTCCCGGGGCGTCGGAACCTCCGGCCCCGGGGCGCGGCGAAACGGAGCGGGCGGGCGTCCTGAAGTATGGATATCCCGAAGAGCGCGCTCGCACAAGGGCGGTGAAACGGCGGACGCCCCGGCCGTGGGGCCGGGGCGTCCGTCGTACAGCCGGTCGATCAGTCGCGGTCGGAGCTGACCGTCGTCTTCTGGACCTGGAGGAGGAACTCCGCGTTGGACTTGGTCTCCCTCATCTTCTCCAGGAGAAGCTCCAGAGCCTGCTGCATGTCCAGGGCGTGCAGCACGCGCCGCAGCTTCCAGGTGATCTGCAGCTCGTCCTTGCCCATGAGGATCTCTTCCTTACGGGTGCCGGACGCGTCGACGTCCACCGCGGGGAAGATCCGCTTGTCGGCGAGCGAACGGTTGAGCTTGAGCTCCAGGTTTCCGGTGCCCTTGAACTCCTCGAAGATGACCTCGTCCATCTTGGAGCCGGTCTCGACCAGCGCCGTGGCGAGGATCGTCAGCGAGCCGCCGTTCTCGATGTTGCGGGCGGCGCCGAAGAAGCGCTTCGGCGGGTAGAGCGCGGTGGAGTCGACACCACCGGACAGGATCCGGCCGGAGGCCGGGGCCGCCAGGTTGTAGGCCCGGCCCAGACGGGTGATCGAGTCGAGCAGCACGACGACGTCGTGGCCCAGCTCCACCAGACGCTTGGCGCGCTCGATGGCGAGTTCGGCGACCGTGGTGTGGTCCTCGGCGGGACGGTCGAAGGTCGAGTGGATGACCTCGCCCTTCACCGACCGCTGCATGTCGGTGACCTCTTCCGGACGCTCGTCGACCAGGACAACCATCAGGTGGCACTCGGGGTTGTTCCGGGTGATCGCGTTGGCGATCGCCTGGAGCACCATGGTCTTTCCCGCCTTGGGCGGGGAGACGATGAGGCCACGCTGGCCCTTGCCGATCGGCGCCACCATGTCGATGATCCGGGTGGTCAGGATGTTCGGCTCGGTCTCCAGGCGCAGCCGCTCCTGCGGGTAGAGCGGGACGAGCTTGTTGAAGTCGGGCCGCTGCCGCGCCTGCTCCGGGTCCATGCCGTTGACCGTGTCGAGGCGGACGAGCGCGTTGAACTTCTCGCGGCGCTCGCCGTCGCGGGGCTGGCGGACGGCGCCGGTGACGACGTCACCCTTGCGCAGGCCGTTACGGCGGATCTGGGCCAGCGAGACGTAGACGTCGTTGGAGCCCGGCAGGTAACCGCTGGTCCGCACGAACGCGTAGTTGTCGAGGATGTCCAGGATGCCGGCGATCGGGATCAGGACGTCGTCGTCGCCGACCACGGGCTCGTTGCTGTCGAAGCGGTCACGGCCGCGACGGTTCCGCTCGCGGAACCGGCCACGGCGGCCACGGCGGTCGTCGTCCTCGCCGACGCCGTGCTGGTCGCCGCGGTCCTGCGGGCCGCGGTTCTGCGGGCCACGGTCACCACGGTCGGTCCGGTCGGCCCGGTCACCACGGTCGGCCCGGTCACCACGGTCGGTCCGGTCGCCCCGGTCACCGCGGTCGTTGACGCGGTCACCACGGTCGTTACGGTCGTTGACGCGCTCACCGCGGTCGGTGCGCTCACCGCGCTCGGTGCGCTCACCGCGCTCGGTGCGCTCGGTGCGCTCACCGCGGTCGGTGCGCTCACCGCGGTTCTGGCCCGCGTCGGCGGCGCGCTGGTCGCCACGGCCGTCGCCGCGCTCGCCACGGCTGTCGCCACGGTCGCGGCGGTCGCCGGTGCGCTCGCCGCGGTCGCTGTTGCGGCTACGGCGGTCGCCACGCTCACGGCGGCTCTCACCGCGCTCGGCGCGGCTGTCGGCCTGGGCGGCGTCGGCCTGCTGCTCCACGACGGGAGCGGCTGCGGCCACGGGCTCGGGCGCGGCGGGCGCCTGCTCGGCCACGGGCTCGGCCGCGACGGCGGGCCGGGAACGTTCCCTGCGGCTGCGGGCAGGGCGCTCGGCGACCGGCTCGGCCGCGACGGCCGGGGCCGGAGCCTCCTTGACGGCGGCGGGAGCGGGAGCAGGGGCGCTCTCAGGTGATACGCCCTGCTTCTCCTGGATGGCCGCGATGAGCTGGCTCTTGCGCATCCGCCCGGTCCCGCTGATGCCAAGCCCGGAGGCCATGGCCTGCAGCTCGGGCAGCACCATGGCGGACAGGCCGGTGCCGGAGCGACGGCGCGGCCTGGCCGCGGCGCGGGTGGGGGTGTCGCCGGCCACCGGCGGTGCGCCGGCGGCGTCGGAGAGGAGTTCGGTGGTGTCGCTCACTAATGGGTCCTTCCCAGGGGTCGGGCGTGGCCACGATCAGCCAATCGTCCCGGTGGTGCGATCAACCCGGTGGGACAGACCGGGTCGGGTTGCACGTTGCGATCCTCGACGGCCCTTGAGGACCGCCGCCACTGTCGGAGAAGGGCACATCCATGCCGTCACCATCGAGATTCGCCGACGGTGGGGCTTGGAGGACACCCCCCGGATTGCTACCGGCAACCAGATGTCGAGGTAATTCGAACGCGCGTGTCCCCTCAAACGCCGCCTCTCGTTGCCCCAACCGAATGTGGAGCATTCGGAGGGGACGGATTCGGGGAGGCCACTGCGGCGCTCACGCCTCACAGAGCGAGACATGATGCAGCGATGTGTGGCTGACAAGCACGCACCCACAAGGGGGCACCTGGTGCGGCTACCAGCCTAACATCACCAGCGCACACAGCTATTCCCTGAAGGTCGAAGAGGCATCAGCGTGTCTCGGGAGAGACAACGCAGGCACCGCGGGTTTCGACATCCAGTGGCTGGATGTGCCAATCAGTACCCACTTCCGGTGCGATCAAATCCTGCGTATCCACTGTCGAAAACGCAAGAATTGTGGGGCCCGCTCCCGAGACGACAGTAGGGACGCCGAGCCCGCGCAGACGTTGTACCAGATCCGCACTCTGCGGCATCGCAGGCGCGCGGTAATTCTGGTGCAGCCGATCTTCGGTGGCGGCCAGCAACAGTTCCCGCTCCGGCCGTTCGGTCAGTGCCGCGACGAGAAGCGCGGCCCGCCCGGCGTTCGCGGACGCGTCGGAGTGCGGCACGTCCTTGGGGAGCAACCCCCGGGCGACCTCTGTGGACAGCCGGTGCCTGGGGATGATGGCCACGGGCCGGATATCGGCGTGTGGGATCAGCTTCACCATATGCGGTGCGTTCGACTGATCTGTCCATGCGATGGTGAGCCCGCCCGCGAGACACGGCGCCACGTTGTCGGGGTGCCCCTCGATCTCGGTGGCCAGCGCGAAGACGTCGTCGTCGGTGAACTCCGGCCGCGCCGCCGGACGGCCGGGGCCTGTCTGGCCGCCCGCGGGGTTCGGGCCGTCCACTGCCGGGTACGGGGCGCCGGCCAGCGCCCGTGCCGCGAGGATCCCCGCGCAGATCGCCGCGGAGGAGGATCCCAGGCCCCGCGCGTGCGGGATGCGGTTGAGGCAGCGCAGCCGGATGCCGCGCGGCTGCGGAAGGCCCATCCGGTCGAAGGTCAGCCGCATCGTCCTCACGATGAGATGGCCCTCGCCGTCGTCGAGCTCGCCCGCGCCCTCCCCCGTGACCTCGATGCCGACGCTACGGGAACGGGGGCCGCCGGGGTCGACCAGACCGACCTCGACCTCGTCGTAGAGGGCGAGGGCCAGTCCCAGGGTGTCGAATCCGGGGCCGAGGTTGGCCGACGTCGCCGGGACCCGGACGGTGACCTTGATGCTGTCGGTCATCGGAATTCTGGGGCGCAGGCCCCTGGCTCAGCCATAGGGAGGGAGCCCCTCCTCCTATCTGCTTCGTTCGGTGCTGTGCACGGCCGGTGCGGGACGTCGCGGTGGGACGCCCCGCCGTACCGGCGTCGTCATGGGGGCGCTAGGCGAGTCCGAGCGCGGTGGCCGCGGCGTGGGCGTCGATGGGGATCGTCACGGGCGTGGGCGCGCCGGAGATGGCCCAGTCGGGGTCCTTGAGGCCGTTGCCGGTCACCGTGCAGACGATGCGCCGGCCGGGCTCGACGAGGCCCTGCCCGTGTGCCTGGAGGAGGCCGGCCACGCTGGCGGCGGAGGCGAGCTCGACGAACACGCCCTCCTCCTGGGCCAGCAGCTTGTACGCGGCGGCGATCTGGCGGTCGGTGACGGCCTGGATGACGCCGCCGGACTCGTCGCGGGCGGCCTCGGCGAGCTTCCAGGAGGCGGGGTTGCCGATGCGGATCGCGGTGGCGATCGTGTGCGGGTGGGTCACCGGCGCGCCGTTGACGATCGGCGCGGAGCCGCTGGCCTGGAAGCCGAACATGCGGGGCGTCCTGGTGGCGAGGCCGTCCGCGGCGTATTCGGTGTAGCCCATCCAGTAGGCCGAGATGTTGCCCGCGTTGCCGACCGGGATGCAGTGGATGTCGGGCGCGTCGCCGAGCGCGTCCACGATCTCGAAGGCCGCGGTCTTCTGACCCTGGAGCCGGAAGGGGTTCACCGAGTTGACCAGCGCGATGGGGTAGTTCTCCGACAGCTTCCTGGTCATCTCCAGGCAGTCGTCGAAGGAGCCCTCGACCTGGAGCAGCGTGGCCCCGTGAACCAGCGCCTGCGCCAGCTTGCCCATCGCGATCTTGCCGCGGGGCACCAGCACGGCGCAGGTCAGGCCCGCGCGGACCGCGTAGGCGGCGGCGGAGGCGCTGGTGTTGCCGGTGGAGGCGCAGATGACGGCCTTCGCGCCGTCCTCGACGGCCTTGCTGATGGCCATGGTCATGCCACGGTCCTTGAAGCTGCCGGTCGGGTTCGCGCCCTCGACCTTGAGGAAGACGTCACAGCCGGTCAGAGCCGAGACCCGGCGCGCCGGGACGAGCGGCGTGCCGCCCTCCAGGAGGGTGACGACGGGCGTCGCCGTGGTCACCGGAAGTCGGTCACGGTACTCCTCGATGAGGCCACGCCACGCCCTGGTCATGATTACTCCTCCCGCGCCCGGGTACACCGTGCGCGTCCTACCTGCGGTGTTAGGCACCGAGTCTACGGGCAACGGCCCACGCGGCGGGATGTGTTGTCCACCCAATGGACAACACGGGCATATTTCACTTTCTCCCACAGGAAACCCTAAGCAACCGGGGATAGGGTTGACAGGACTTGACAAGCGGGGACGCAGACAAGGGGCATCACATCATGACGGATGGAGCGGGGACCGACCTGCCCCTGATCCGGCACAACGACTACTCCCCCCTGACCCCTCCCGCCCTCGGCGAATGGGATCCGGCGCTCTCGGTGAGCGTGGTCATCCCCGCGCACGGCGGCCAGCGCAGGCTCGACCTGACCCTCGCCGCCCTGGCGGCGCAGACCTACCCCGATCACCTCATGGAAGTGATCGTGGTGGACGACGGCAGCGACCCGCCCCTGCGGCTGCCGGAGATCGCTCCGCCGGGCACCAGGATCGCCGCCGCCGACCCCGGACGCTGGGGCATCGCGCACGCGGTGAACACCGGGGCCGCCCTCGCCGAGGGCCGGATCATCCAGCGCCTGGACGCCGACATGGTCGTCTGCCGCGAGCACATCGAGGCGCTGGCCCGCTGGCACCACCTGGCCGGCTACGTGGTCGCCATCGGCGCGAAGAAGTTCGTCGAGGAGCCCGAGCTCTCCCCGGCCCACCTGTACGACGGCGTGCGCACGGGCCCGCTGGAGGCCGTCTTCGACCTGTCGGAGGCGCTGCCCAGCTCCACCGAGCAGACCATCTCCCGGACCGACGGCCTGCGGACCAGCCGCAACCCCTACCACGTGTGCACCGGGCCGACGGTGTCGATGCGCCGGGAGACCTTCCACGCCGTCGGCGGCCTCGATCCCGACGTGCTCAGGGGCGAGGACACCGAGTTCGCCTACCGGCTGGCCGCGCACGGGGTGGTCTTCGTCCCCGACATGGCCGCCCAGGCCGTGCATCTGGGACTTCCCGCGCAGCGCCGCGACCGCGACCGGGCGGTCCGCGCGGTCGGCCCCTACCTCGCCCACCGCGTTCCGCTCCGCCGTGACCTGCGCAAGGACCGGGGCCGGCGGTGGCTGGTGCCGTACGTGGAGGTGGTGCTCCACGTCGACGGCGACGAAAGGCAGGTGCGCGAGGCGGTGAGCGCGGCACTGGAGGGGTCGGTGACCGATGTGCGGGTCACCCTGGTCGCCCCCTGGTCTCGGCTGTCCGCCGGCCGCCGGGCGGTGCTCGGCGACCCCTCCTTCGAGCTGCGGCTGCTGCGCGAGCACTTCGCCCACGACGAGCGGGTACGGCTGGCCGACGAGGTCTCCCTCACCCCCGCGCCGATCCCCTTCCGCTACACCGGGCCGATCTCGGTCCCGCTGGGGCACGGCTCGCTGGAGCGGATGATCGCCGCGGTCCAGGACGACCGGTCCGGCATGCTCGTCGTCGACCTCGGCGACGACGGCACGGCGACGCTGCAGCGGACCGAGGCGCTGGGCCGGGCACGCCTGCTGGGCGCGGACGACGTGCCCACTTCGATCAAGGCCACCCACGGCGTGCGGCACGGCGACCGGGCGGAGTTCTGGCCGGCCCCGGCCGCTCCCGCGGCCTCCGCCCGGAAGCCCGCGCAGGCCGCCGCGGAGAAGTCCACGGAGAAGCCCGCGCAGGCCGCGGCCGGGAGGCCCGCGCAGGCTCCCCCGGAGAGACCGGCGCGGAACCCGCCGGAAAAGCCTGTGGCGGCTCCGGCCCGCGGGGACCGGTCCCCGGAGCCCGCGCGGAAGCCGGAGTCCCGGATCGCCAAGCTCCGCTCGGCGATCCGGAGGGGCTGAGCCGGGTCAGGAGGCCGCGACCACGCGCTCGCGTTCCTCGGACAGGGGCGTGACGCGCCGCCGTACCGCTAGCCCGAAGGCCACGACGAGCAGGCCGGAGATCCCCGATATCACGAACGGCGCGGCGGGCCGCCAGGCGTCGTAGAGGAAGCCGCCGAGGCCGGACACCACCAGGATGCCGACGGCTCCGCACAGCGTCTGCACGCCGTAGGCGGAGCCGCGCACGGCGGCGGGGGCCTGCTGGGCCAGGAGCGGGCCGGCGGTGGTGATCGCGGCGATCTCGCCCAGGCCGACGAGCACGGCCACCATCATCATGCCGGAGCCGAGCGGGTCGCTGATCAGCAGCGTGGACAGGTAGGACACCGCCGCGACGGCCTGGGCGAGGATGAGCACGTCCTGGCGGCGCATCCGGTCCCCCAGCCAGCCGAACAGCGGCGCGGCGACCACGGCCACGGTCTGGGCGATGCCGACCACCGCCCCGCCGCGGGCCAGGGCCTCGGCCGCCGACATGCCGCGCTCGCCGGTGGCGTAGTCGATCACCCACAGGGACATGAAGCCCGCGACGACGGCGAGGTCGGCGCGGGCGACGAACGCCGCGGCGTAGGACAGCGCCACGCCGGGGTCGCGGGCGAGCGCGAGGCCCTCCTTGACCAGGCGGGTCAAGGGCACGCGCTCGGCGGTCGCGCTGACCTTGACCGTGGACAGGGTGGACCACATCAGCGCGGCGACGGCGAGGACGACCGCGGCGATGATCAGGAACGAGACGCGGGCGGCGTCGACCGGGGCCATCCCCCGGTCTTCGAAGATCTTGGGCAGGCGGACCAGGGCGAGCACCGCGACCATCGCGCCGAGGCCGCTGAACAGTCCGACCAGGCCGTAGGACTTGCCCCGGGAGCCGTCCCGGACGTAGTCGACGGCCACCGTGGACAGCATCCCGCTGAGCGCGGCCACGCCGAGGGCGAAGACCACCCGCAGCGCGACGAGCACGGTCGTGTTCCCGGCGAACGGGAACAGCGCGGTGCCCAGCGCGCACAGCGCGAACCCGGCCACCACGACGGGCCGGCGGCCGAACCGGTCGGCCAGCGCGCCGTACCAGACCAGGCTGGCGATCATCGCGATCTCGGCGGCGACGCCGAGCAGGCCGACCGCCTTGCCCTGGTCGGCTTTGGCGACGCCGAGAACGCCGCCCAGGATGTACGGCTGCGCCGCCGGGAGGAAGGAGATGACCATGGTCGCGACGAACGCCATGGACAGGCAGGCCCACATGTTGCCGCGGCCGATGCCGTCGGCGAGCTGCAGTCCCAGGACACGGCGGGGGGAGGAGGCTGCCATGGCGCGATCTTGTCAGCTCCCGGACCGGTTCTCCAGGGCCGCTTCTATATATGATCACGCTAATTCCGGAAATATCGCCACCGGGGAGCGACACGTGACCGACCAGATACCCACGGGTATTCAGACTCATATCCCGAACGTCGCACGTATGTACGACTACTACCTCGGCGGCAAGGACAACTTCCCCGCCGACCGGGAGGCGGCCGAGAAGGTCCTCACCGTCGTCCCCGAGATCCGCCACAGCGCGCGGTCCAACCGCGCCTTCCTGGGCCGCGCCGTCGACTTCGTCGCGCGCTCGGGCATCCGCCAGTTCCTCGACATCGGGGCCGGCCTGCCCACCCAGAACAACGTGCACCAGGTCGCCACGGACGCCCGGGTCGTCTACGTCGACAACGATCCGACCGTCCTGGTCCACGGCAGGGCCATCCTCGGCAAGAACGAGAACGTGACCATCGTCCAGGGGGACGTGCGCCGCCCCGGCGAGATCCTGGACCACCCGGACATCCGCGCGGCGATCGACTTCGACCAGCCGGTGGCGGTCCTCCTTCTGGCGATCATGCATTTCGTCCCCGACGAGGACGACCCGGAGGGCATCATCGCCACGCTCCGCCGCGCCATGGCGCCCGGCAGCCACCTGATCCTCTCCCACGTCGCGATCGACGCCAGGCCGGAGGCGGCCGAAGGGGTCACCAAGGTGTACGACCGGGCGTCCTCGCCCTTCGTCCCCCGGACGGGCAAGGAGATCACCCGCCTGTTCGACGGCTTCGACGTGGTCGAGCCCGGCATCGTCAACCTGCCCGAGTGGCGCCCGGACCCCGGCGCCGTGGTGCCCTACAAGGGCATCGGGTCCTACTTCCTCGGCGGGGTCGGAGCGGTCACCGAGGACAGGTGACCGTCCGCCCGGCGGGCGGGGGCGGGCCGCGCCGGGCGGCCCGCGTCCCGGCCTGAGCCCTCACCGGCGGCGGATGATCGCCCGCTTGACGGACGAGAGCAGGCCGTACTGGACGATCTTCCTGGCGGCGGCCAGCTCCCTGCGCAGGCCGCCGACCTCGCGCCGCAGCTCGACCGCGCTCTTGCGCCAGCGGCCCGCCTCGTCGCGCCACCTGGTCACCTGGGCGCGCAGCCGCTCGTTCTCCTTGGCGAGGCGGGCGATCTCGGCCTGCGCCTCCGTCCTTGCCCGGTACGCGCCACGGCGGCCGGTGATCGGCCCCGCCTCCGGCAGGAACCCGTAGGTCTCGCCGTCCACCCAGAGCACCCCGGAGGTGTCCTCCACCGCGTCGTCGAGGTCCTCGCCCTCCCGCCGGACGATCGCGGCACGGGCGAACGCGGCGGTGCGCTCCAGCCTGGCCGCCACGATCCCCTCGCCGGACCCCTCGGCCAGCAGCGCCGACACCAGCCCGTACCCCCCGTCCCCGGCCAGGTCGAGCAGGCGGGCGAGGCTGTCCTCGCCCGGCACCCAGCCGGCGGGCAGCCTCAGCCGGTACGGCGGGGCCGCCCCGGTCTCCGGCGCCTCGCCGCCCTCCGCCGGGTACGGCGGAGCCATCCGCACCGCCCGGGGGGAGTCGAGGGCGAACCGCACCCGGCTCTCGTGGGCGTAGTGGCCGCGGATCAGCACCAGGTCCAGGTCCGGATTCCGCAACGGCGCGCGGCCCTCGGCCCGGACGCGGTCCCAGGGACCGGTGACGGTGACCACGACATCGGGCACGGTGCCCGCGAGGACGGCGTCCACGGTGGCGCGGACCTCGTCGTAGCCGTAGCCGTGCCCGTCCTCCCCCGCGCGGCCCGGCCCCCCGGCGGGCCCGACGACCACCTCCAGGTAGGGCACCTTCCACTGCCGGGCCGGATGGGAGCGGAGCCAGCGGTAGCTCGGGATCCGGTCGGCGACGAAGGCGTGGCTGACCCGGTCGATCGGCGCCTTGTCGCGCATCCGCATGGTGGGGCCGAGATGGAAGGCGCGGGCCAGCGGCTCGGGCACGAAGACCGCGCCCGCCTGGGCCAGCCGGTAGCCCATCTCCGTGTCCTGGCCGAGGATGAGCTCGGTGTCCATCGGCCCGGCCTGGGCGAACAGCGCGGCGTTGACCGAGGTGGCGCCGCCCACGTGCAGGCTGAACGCGCGGTGCGGGTTGTCGGTGAGGCCGTCGGTCCGCTCGATGAGGTCCACCAGCCAGGCGTGCGGCTCGGCCGGTTCGAAGAGCTCGGCCAGGTCGTCGGCCTCGGCCACCTCCCGGGGGCCGGGCAGCTCGGCCGGGGTGAAGCGCAGGTAGCCGGTCACCACGAGGTAGGGCGCCGCATGGTGCCAGCGCATGTGCGCCTCGACGGACCGGCGGTCCAGGACCACGTCGGAGTCGAGCCAGTGGATCACGTCACCGGTGGCGGCGGCGAGCCCCGCGTTGCGGGCGTGGGCCCGCCCGGGGGTGGGGCAGACGATGAGCCGGGTGCTCGCGGGCCTCAGCTCGGGCAGGCGCAGCGGCGGCTCGCTGCCGTTGTCCACCACGACGACCTCGGTCAGGCCGGCGGGATAGGTCTGCCCGGCCAGCCCCGCGAGCACGAGGTCGAGCTTGTCCTGGCCACCGTAGGCGGGCACGACCACGCTGACCCGCAGTGACGGCGTCCAGGCGCCGAGCTCGGGCGGGGTGAGGCTCCGGTAGTCGTTGCCGGTGATCCGTGCTGTCATGGCCCTTCCAAGATCAGGCTCGGGCGGAAGCCGCGCCACTGGTTCGTCGCGACGCGCAGGAAGTGGGCCAGCGAGAGCCGCCAGGTGTGTTCGGCGCTCACCGAACGCCGCAGCACGTAGCCGAGGCCGTGGGTGCGGTAGATGCGCGCCCCGGCGGCGTGGGCGGCCTTGAGGAAGCCGGCGTCGACGCCGCGGGGCAGCGGGGGGAACCCGCCGAGCTCGGCGTACCGGGCCCGGTCGAGCAGGATCGTGCCGCCGGCCACGTGGTCGGACCAGATCTCGCTGGTGTAGTCGGTGCGGCGGATCGTGGCGTTCAGGGGCTCCAGGTAGAAGAACTCGGCCGCGGCGCCCACGATGTCCGCGCCGGCGTAGGACCTCGCGAGCAGGAGGTCGGCCAGGTGCTCGGGGCCGTACCAGTCGTCGTCGTCCCACTTGGCGACGTACTCGCCGCTCGCGCGGGAGGCGGCCAGGTTGAGCACCTCCCCGAAGGGGGTCTCCGCGTCCGCCTCGATCACCGTGACGGGCAGGCCGCACTCCCGCAACGCCCGCCGTACCGCCTCGTGGCCGGCCGGGACGCCGTGCAGGGCCAGCAGGACCTCGGTCTCGACCCGCCGCTGCCGGGCGATCTGGGTGAGCGCCGAGCCCAGCAGGTGGGGACGCATGCTGGACATCACGACGCTGACCGTGGGCGTGGCCGCCGCGTGCCGGCTCCGCAGACCGTGGCGGCGCAGCCGTACGCTGTGCTCCTCCCTGCGCAGGTCGGTCACCGAGCGGGGCCCGCCGCCGCCCTCCTCGGGCGCCCAGGCGGCGAGCAGGCGGGCCAGGCCGGGCTCCACCCAGGCCGGCGAGGCGGCGGCGTGCAACGGCACCCCGGCGGCGGCCAGGCCGGTGACCGCATCGGCCGGGACCTCGGCGGCGGGCCAGCGGACGGTCAGGGCGCGCAGCCCTCTGAGGCGGGTGACCTCGGCGGCGTCCGGCCGGTCACCGAGCGGCTCACCGGCCGCCAGCCAGCCCTGACCGGTCCATGACAGCTCGGCCGCCGCCTCGGTCGCCGATCTCAGGAAGCCGGCGGGAGTCGCGGGGGGAGCCGGGGATGGGGGTGTCGACTGCGCAGGCACCAGCGAAGGATAGCGAGGCCGGAAGATCCCTTATCACTCCACTTCAGACTTATCACAGATGCTCACTTCCATTGACTCACAGCAGTCACTCAGGTCACGAGAACCTCCAAATTTCCCATTTACTGACATATTTGCACTTGGGCAGCGGCTAGCCTCAAATACCTCCCCCCAGACAACAGGCAACGAAACCAGCGGTAGGGAAGGTGCGCGCGAATGCCCTCGCCCCGAAAACTGATGCTTCTGGCGGCGACCATCGGCTCGCTGGTCCTGCTCGCGCTGGCCCTGCTCGCCGGCGCCGGCGCTCTCTCTGTGACGGCGGCCATCGTGCTCGGCGTGATGGCGGCGGTGCTCGCCGTCCAGCTTCTCGCGGTCGCGACCGTCCGCAGGGTGGACGGCAAAGCCCAGCGCATCGACACCAGGGTCAAGCGCTACGAAGCGGAGATGGCCCAGGTCAAGGCCGCCACCGAGCGGCTGGACCGGCGGCTGGAGGAGATCGTCGGGCTGCTCCGGGAGCACGGGAGCAAACGCGACGAGGACCTCCAGGCGATCCTGGTCTCCCTCGGCGAGGACCGGCTGGCCGCCATGCCCCAGCGCATGGAGATGGAGGAGATGGTCCACGAGCTGCTGCCGCGCCTGGCCGCCGTGGAGGCCAGGACCGGGCAGGCCCGGCCGGACAGACCCGAGGGGAAGGCATGAGCGGTACCGGCGCCCCCCTCGCGCAGGACGCCCCTCCAGCCCGCCGCGACGACGGGCGGACCGCCGTTCCCCGCGCCAGGATCAGGCACAACGACTACGGACCGCTGCTCCCGCCCGGCCTGGGCGACTGGGAGCCGCGCCTGCGGGTGAGCGTGGTGATCCCGGCGCACGACTGCCAGGAGGCCCTGGACCGCACGCTCGCCGGGCTGGCCGCGCAGAGCTACCCCGCGCACCTGATGGAGGTGGTCGTCGCCGACGACGGCAGCGACCCACCGCTGCGGATCCCCGGGATCGCCCCGGCCGGCACCCGGCTCGTCCGGGTGCCCGACGGCCGCTGGGGACGGGGCTGGGCCCGCCAGACCGGCGCGGCGGCGGCGGCCGGCGACATCCTGCACTGGGTCGACTCCGACATGATCCTCGACCGGGAGCACATCGAGGCGCACATGCGCTGGCACCACCTCGCCTCCTACGCCGTCGTGCTCGGCGACGTCCGCTTCACCCCCGACGGAGCCGGGCCGGGCGCGCGGGAGGTCTTCGCGGCGGTGGCGGCCGGGGACGCGGAGAAGCTGTTCGACGGGTCGGCTCCGCACGCGTGGCGGGCGGGCGTGCTCGACGAGACCCGGTGGCTGCGGGACGCGGGCGCCACCGCCTACCGGCTCCACTCGGGGGCCACCACGTCGGTCCCCATGGCGCTGCTGCGCTCGGTCGGCGGGGTCAACACCGCGCTGAACATGGGCGAGGACACCGATCTCGGCTTCCGTCTCGCCCAGGCGGGCGCGGTCTTCATCCCCGACCCCCAGGCGCGCGGCTGGCACCTCGGCCCCTCCACGGTCATGCTCCGGGAGAAGGAGGTGCACCGGCACAACTGGTCGGTCCTGCCCGACTTCATCCCCGACCTGCGCTGGCTGCGCACCCACCCGCGCAGACACTGGCTGGTGCCGTACGTGCACGTCGTCGTCGACGCCCGCGGCGCCTCCTACGAGGACGTCCGGGCGAGCGTGGACGCCGCGCTCGCGGGCACCGTCGTCGACGTCGCCGTCACCGTGGTCGGGCCGTGGACGGCGCTCACCGGCGGACGCCGCTCCTCCCTGGACGAGCCGCTGCTCGACATGCGGCTGGTGCGCAACCTGTACGGCCACGAGCCTCGCGTCTCCTTCACCGAGGAGACGCCGCACAGCTCGGCGCCCGCGCCGTTCCGCCTCACCTGCCCCGCCGGGTGGGCGCTCGGCGCGGACAGCCTGGCCGAGCTGCTGAAACTCGCCGAGAGCGAGGGGTACGGCCTGCTGAGCGCGGTGCTCGACGAGGGAGACGAGTCAGAGACCGGGGTCCGGGCGGTCAGGCTCGAACGCACCGCCGCCTTCGCCAGGGCGGCGCTCGTGGAGGACTCCGGCGACCTCGACGGCGCGGTGCACGAGCTGTTCGGCTCGTTCTGGGTGAGCGCCGACGACTTCGGCGTCAAGGCCGCCGGGGAGGCGGAGCCCGTCGCCGGGGATCCCGCGAAGTGGCGGGCCGGCGCGGCCCGGTGGCAGCGCGAGGCGGAACGCCTGGAGGCCGAGGCCGAGAGCCTCCGGGCCGAGACCGAGCGCCTGCGGGCGGAGGTCAGGGAGCTGGAGGACGGCCGGCAGCGCGGCCCCCTGCGAGAGATCATCGCGACGGCCATGCGGCAGGGGAAGGCCGGCTGATGTCCCTTCTGACCGATCTCGTCAGCGCCGCCGGGAAGCGGAACGGCGGGCGGCGCGTCCTCGTCTACTGCGTGGGCTTCGAGACCCTCGACGGGCAGGCGCCGCACGAGGCGATCGACCTCGACGGCGACCTCGACGGCATCCCCAGGGCCGAGGAGGGCGCCGCCGAGATCCTGGTGCTCGCCCGGACGCCGACCGATCTACGCCGGGCCGCGACCCTGCACTCCCTGCTGCCCATGGCCACGCGGGTCGTCGTCGCCGTGGAGGAGACACCGCACTGGTACACCGCGCCGGTGCTGTCGCCCACGCCCGCCCACCGCTGGCGGTCGCTGACCGAGCTCCGCGTGCACCAGCCCCGGCGGCCCGCGTGGGTGGTGGAGGCGGGGTTCTCCAAGCCCACGCCCGCCGGCCGCACGCTCGCCGCGACCGCCAGGGCGTTCGCCGGGCACCGGATGGACGCCGTCGCGGCGCCCGTGGCCGGTCTGGCGGGCCCGGGGGCGGCGCACTGGCGGCCCGGCGACCCCAACGCGGCCCCGGCCGGCGTGACCGGCCCGGTCCCCGGCCGGTTCGGCGCCCGCGGCGGCGACCTGGTCCTGCGCACCACCGGTCAGGATCCGCCGCCCTGGTCCGGTGACGAGACCCCCGTGGACCGCCCGGTCGCCGAGCTGATGAGCTGGGAGCGGATCGGCCGTCCCGGCGGGGCCCGGGTCCTGGAGAACAGCCTCGGGGACCTGTCCGAGCCCCGGACCATCCCCCCGGTCGACGACCGCTCGGTCAACCCGATGGGCTTCATCACGGTGCCCTCGCTCGGCACGGCCGAGCTGTCGGTCGAGTCCGGCCGCTGGGCGATCATCTGTGCGGGGCGCACGCTCACCGTCTTCGGCGCCTCCGGCTGCGTCACCGACGTGGACGTGAGCCGGATCAGGCAGGTCAGAGGGGTTCGCGTGGACTGGCGTCGCAGCCACAGCGGCCCCGTGGCCGCGCTGCGGGTCCTCACCGGGCTGGCCGCGGCCGGGGTGCCGCTGTTCTCCGACGTCGTGCCCCGGTGGGCGGGCGCCCTCGGCCCCGAGCTGACCGGGTTGATCACCTCGGTCGGCGAGACCGGCCTCAAGGACGACCTGGAGCGGGAGGAGCACAGCATCCGGCTCCGCCGCGAGGCCCTGCGCACCCACGGCGTCCGCACCCGCTGGGAGCAGCTCGGCGCCCCCGCCGCGGCCAGGCCGCTGACCTCGGTACTGCTCGCCACCCGCCGCCCCGAGATGGTCCGCTTCGCGCTGGAGCAGATGGCCGGTCAGCGCGGCGCCGAGTTCGAGGTGATCCTCGCCCTGCACGGGATCCCCGCCGGGCATCCCGACGTGGCCGGGGCGGTGGCGTCCTACGACCGGCCGATCACCGTGTTCGAGGCGTCCGGGGAGACCGTTTTCGGGGCCGTGCTGAACGAGGCCGCGGCCAGGGCGTCGGGGTCGTTCCTGCTGAAGATGGACGACGACGACTGGTACGGGCCCGACTTCGTCTCCGACCTGCTGCTGGCGCACTCCTACTCGGGGGCCGACGTCGTGGGGATGGTCCCGGAGTTCGTCTACCTCGCCTCGATCGGGGTGACCGTCCACCGGGACCAGGTGACCGAGCAGATCACCAACTTCATCGCCGGAGGGACCATCTTCGCCGAACGCTCCGCCTTCGAGGCCGTGGGCGGCTTCCGCACGCTGCCGGGCACGATCGACGCCCAGTTCCAGCACGCCGTACAGGCCGCGGGCGGGCAGATCTACCGCACCCAGGGCCTGGGCTACATCCTGCGGCGCGGCAACGTCGCCAACCACACCTGGCGCGAGCCGATCGGCACGTTCCTGCGGCGCAACAAGCGCCAGTGGCGCGGCTTCCGGCCCAGCGCGCTCATGGAGCTCCCCGCGGAGGCGGTGTGAGCGCGCCGCGGATCCCGGGCAACGACTACGGGGTGCTCAGCCCGCCCGCCCCCGGGGCCTGGGAGCCGCGCCTGCCGGTGAGCGTGGTGATCCCCGCCAGGGCCCAGCAGGAGAAACTCGACCTCACGCTGGCCGCCCTCGCCGCCCAGACCTACCCCTCGCACCTCCTGGAGGTGATCGTGGTGGACGACGGGAGCGCGCCCCCGCTCCGGCTCCCCGAGATCATCCCGGACAACACCCGGCTCCTGCGGGTGCCCGACGGCCGCTGGGGCATCGCCTGGGCCCTGGAGACCGGTACGGCGGCCGCCGGCGGCGAGGTGATCCACCGGATGGACGCCGACATCGTCGCCTACCGCGACCACGTGGAGGCGCACATGCGCTGGCACCACCTGGCCGACTACCTGGTGGTGCTGGGGACGCTGCGTTTCACCGCCATGGCGGGCACGCCGCCCACCGCGTCCGAGGTCCAGATCGCCGTCGCCAAGGACAGGACCGACTCCCTCTTCGACCCGGACCCCGACCACGGGCACGACTGGATCGCCGAGCTCGTCGCGGCCCATCGCGACTTCCGCGACGCGCCCAGCCCGCTGCTGCACCGCGTCCACGTGGGCGCGACGGTCTCGCTGCCCGCGGCCCTGCTGAAGGCCGCGGGAGGGATGGACACCTCCCTGAGGCTCGGCGAGGACACCGAGCTGGGCTACCGGCTCACCCAGACGGGCGCGGTGTTCGTCCCGGACGCCGAGGCGCTCAGCTGGCACCTGGGCACGACGACGGCGATGCGGAGGCCCGGGGAGGTCAGGCGGCACAACGACCCCTTCATCGCCGACCGCGTGCCCTACCGGCGCAACCTCCGCTCGGAGGGGGGCCGCCAGTGGCTGGTCCCCTATGTCGACGTCGTGGTGGACGCCCGGGACGCCTCCTTCGAGGACGTCCGGGCGAGCGTGGACGGGGCGCTGGCGAGCACCCTGCCCGACGTGCACGTCACCCTGACCGGCCCGTGGGCGTCGCTGACCGGCGGGCGCCGCGCGCCGCTGGACGACCCGCTGCTCGACCTGCGGCTGGTCCACGGGCAGTACGCCCACGACGGCCGCGTCTCCTTCGCCGAGCGGGTCCCCCCGACCTCGCTCCCCGCGCCGTTCCGCCTCACCTGCCCGGCCGGCTGGGTGCCCGGGGCGGAGTCGCTGGCCATGCTGATCCGGCAGGCCGACGAGGACGACGAGGGCCTGCTGCTCGTGGCGCTGGAGGAGAACGGGTCGGGTGTGGTGGCCGCCCGCCTGGAACGGACCGCCGCCGTCGCACGGGCCCTGCGCGTCGCCCGCGACGGCGAGTCCCTGGACGACGTGATCGCCGACCTGTACGGCGCGACCTGGCTGGACGCCGAGTCGTGGCGGTTTCGGCCGACGGCGGCGGCCTACCCGGTCTGGGCCACGGACCGCAACCGTGAGGCCGTGCGCTGGCGCGCGGAGGCCGAGTCGCGCAGGCGGGCGGCCGAGCGCGCCCAGCGGCAGGTCACGGCGCTCAAGTCCGAACTCAAGGAACTGCGCGCCGCTGCGGCGAAGGGCAGCCGCGACACCGTCAGGTGGAAGGAGAAGGCCGAGCAGCGCCGCCTGGAGGCCGTCGCCCTGCGCCAGGCGCAGGAACGCTCGCTCCTGCGCCGCGCCGCCCGCCGCCTCCGCGGTCTCACCGAGGGCCCCCGGTAGGGCGGTCTACTCGGCGGGTACCGGCCGGTAGCGGGCGCCGACCGCGTCGTGCAGGGTCTTGACGACCGTGCCGTGGCTCTTGCGGGTCGCCAGCCAGCCGAGGAACTCGTCCAGGGTCTCGGGGGACACCGAGTAGAGGCCGCAGCCGTCGCAGACCCGGTGGAAGACCAGGGGGACGAGCCCGCCGCCGCTCTTCTCGGCGTTGATGACCTGCTGCCTCATCTGCCGCGGCAGCGTGTCGTCGCGGATCGAGCCCGGGGTGCGGATCTCGTAGCGGTCCCGGGGCCGCGGATCCTCACCGGCCTGGCAGCCGCGGCATCCCCAGTCCTTGAGCCCGCCGACCCTGCGGGCCGCGTCGTAGCCGCACTGCCGCGCCACCGCCTTGGCGTCGGCGTCCACCGAGCCGAACGGGTAGGCCAGGGTGGTGGGCCGGTAGCCCCACGCCACCAGCGCCCTGCGGTCGTCGCAGATCTGCGTGCGCTGCTCGCTCCGGGTCAGCTCGGTGAGGCGGATGTGGGTCAGCGTGTGGCCGCCGATCTCGTGCCCCGCCTTGGCGATCGCGGCGAGCTCGCGGCGGGTCAGCTTGGCGTCACGCCCGATGGTGTCGGTGTTGACGTAGAACGTTCCACGCATGCCCCGCTTCTCCAGCATGCGGGCCGTCGCCGCGTGGGTGACGTCCCCGTCGTCGAAGGTGAGCGAGACGACCGTCGTGACCTTCTTCGGAGGCTTGGCGCTCTCCGCGTGGGAGACCGGCTGCAGGACCGCCAGGGCGACCAGCGCCGCCGGCAGAGCCGCCGCCCAACGAACGATCTTCACGGTGGGCCGTCCTCTCAGGCAACGGATCAAGGGCACAGGAAAGCACCATATAAGCCCACACGCCCGGTCAGCGGCTCCGTTACCAAACGGTCAGGAACGCGCCTCCGTACGGGATCCCGGCAGGGCGCCCTCCGTGGCGGAGGGCGCCCTCACCCGGCGAGCGGAGCGCTACGGGGTGTCCTCGCCCTCGACCCGCATGACGCTCACCACGTCGCGGACGATGTCCATCTCGCGCAGGCTCTCGATGGTGGCCGACAGCGCGGCGTCGCTGGCCCGGTGCGTGACCAGGACGAGCTGGGCGTCGTCGCCGTGGCCCTCCTGGCGGACGGTCTGGATGGACACGTCCTGCTTGGCGAACATGTCGGCGACCCGGGCGAGCACGCCCGGCTTGTCGGCGACGTCCAGCGAGACGTGGTAGCGCGTGACGGTCTCGCCCATCGGATGGACCGTCAGCTCGGCGTAGGTGGACTCCTCCGGGCCCCGCGTGCCGGCCAGCAGGTTGCGGGCCACGGCCACGATGTCGCCCAGCACCGCGCTCGCCGTCGGGGCGCCGCCGGCGCCCGCGCCGTAGAACATGAGCTGCCCGGCGGACCGGGCCTCCACGAAGACCGCGTTGTATGCCTCACGGACCCCGGCCAGCGGGTGCGTCCTGGGGATCATGGCCGGGTGCACCCGGACGCCGAAGGAACGGCCGTCCTCCGAGCGGGCGCAGATCGCCAGCAGCTTGATGACGTAACCCATCGCCTTGGCGCTGGCCACGTCGGTGGCGGTGATCTCGGTGATGCCCTCGCGGTGCACGTCGGCGGCCGTCACGCGGCTGTGGAAGGCGATCCCGGCGAGGATCGCGGCCTTGGCGGCGGCGTCGAAGCCCTCCACGTCGGCCGTGGGGTCGGCCTCGGCGTATCCCAGGGCCTGGGCCTCCTCCAGCGCGTCGGAGAACGACGCGCCGCCGGAGTCCATCTTGTCGAGGATGTAGTTGGTGGTGCCGTTGACGATGCCGAGCACGCGGTGCACGTGGTCACCGGCCAGGGACTCGCGCAGCGGCCGGATCAGCGGGATCGCGCCCGCGACCGCCGCCTCGAAGTACAGGTCCGCGTTGTTGGCCCTGGCCGCGCCGTGCACGGTCGCGCCGTCCTCGGCGAGCAGCGCCTTGTTGGCGGTGACGACCGACTTGCCGCTGTTCATCGCGGCCAGGATGAGCGACCTGGCGGGCTCGATGCCGCCGATCACCTCGACGACGATGTCCACGTCGTCGCGGGTGACCAGGGCCTCGGCGTCGGTGGTGAGCAGGGCGGGGTCCACGTCGGTGTCGCGTTTGCGGCCCATCCGCCGTACGGCGACGCCGGCCAGCTCCAACGGGGCCCCGATGCGGGCGGCGAGGTCGTCGGCCTGCTCACGCATCAGCCGGATCACCTGGGAGCCGACGACGCCACACCCGAGAAGAGCGACTTTCAGTGCCATCCGGTCGCACTCCCCTTCTCGTCCGCTCCGCTCACTCGGCGGCTCACCGCTCGGCGCCCGACGGTCGCGTTCACCTTCTCATCCGCTCCGCTCACTCGGCGGCTCACCGCTCCGGGTCGTTTCACAGCTGGCCTCTCAGCAGGTCGTCCTCGGTCTCCCGACGGACGATCACGCGGGACACCCCGTCCTTGACCGCGACCACGGCGGGCTTGGGAAGGTAGTTGTAGTTGTTGGCGAGCGAGCGGCAGTAGGCCCCGGTGCCCGCGACGGCGATCAGGTCGCCGGTGGCCAGGTCCTGCGGCAGCCACAGGTCGCGGACCACCATGTCACCGCTCTCGCAGTGCTTGCCGACCAGGCGCGAGAGCATCGGTCCCGAGGCACTCTCGCGGGAGGCCAGGCGGGCGGTGTACTCCGCGCCGTACAGCGCGGTGCGGATGTTGTCGCTCATGCCGCCGTCGATGCTGACGTAGGTCCGCAGCCCCTCGACGTCCTTGATCGTGCCGACCTCGTAGAGCGTCACGCCCGCGAGCCCGGCGATGGCGCGGCCCGGCTCGACGGTGAGCTTGGGCACCGGCAGCCCGGCGGACCGGGCCACGTTGGCGACGATCCCCCGCAGGCCGTCGGCGATCTCCTTGACGTCGAGCGCGGTGTCGCCCTCGACGTAGGGGATGCCGTAGCCGCCGCCGAGGTCGAGCTCGGGCAGGACGACGCCGTGCTCCTCCTTGATCTGCACCAGCAGCGTGGCCAGGCGGCGCGCGGCCACCTCGAACCCGGCGGTGTCGGTGATCTGGGAGCCGATGTGGGAGTGCAGTCCGACGAGTTCGAGCTGCGGCAGCGCCAGGATGCGCCGGGCGGCCTCGGCCGCGGCGCCGCTGCTCAGCGAGAAGCCGAACTTCTGGTCGTCGTGGGCGGTGGCGATGAACTCGTGGGTGTGCGCCTCCACGCCCACGGTCACCCTGATCATGACCTGGGGACGCCTGCCGTGCTTGTCGGCGAGGAAGCCCAGCCGGGCGATCTCCTCGAAGGAGTCGGCCACGATGTGCCCGACCCCGGTCTCGACGGCCTTCTCCAGCTCGGCGAGGGACTTGTTGTTGCCGTGCAGCGTGATCCGCTCGGGCGGGAACCCGACGCTCAGCGCGACGGCGAGCTCGCCCGCGCTGCACACGTCGAGGCCGAGGCCCTCCTGCATGATCCAGCGGGCGACCTCGCGGCAGAGGAAGGCCTTGCCGGCGTAGTGGACCTCGCCGCCGGCG
This sequence comes from Streptosporangium canum, assembly GCF_900113865.1. Taxonomy (GTDB): domain Bacteria; phylum Actinomycetota; class Actinomycetes; order Streptosporangiales; family Streptosporangiaceae; genus Streptosporangium; species Streptosporangium canum. Next base: position 305,427 of record NZ_FOQY01000003.1, read on the forward strand.
AACGCCTCCCGGTAGTCGCGGCACCGGGACCGGAAGTCTTCCTCGTCCACCACGTAGAGCGGGCTGCCGTGCTCTCTGACCAGGTCCCTGACATCCGCGCCGCCGATCGTGACCGATCCGCCGACGCGGTTCGACGTTCGCGGCCAGATCGTGGGATCGAGCGTGTTCAGGTCGGCAGGTGCGTGCGGAGGGCGCTCCTCGGGCAGCACTTCGGCGTGCCGGTCACCGGCGGGGTGGGCGAATCGACTCACCCGATCGAGGCTATCGGACCCGGTGATCCCCGTGGGACGAGTGCCCACCTGGCGAGACACGATCGACCGGAAATACACAAATTTTTCATGTCATTAATAACTTAAGCCGCATATTTTTACGTTTTGTGGTGATCTGAACCCAGGACCCCCGGCGCGCCCTTCCACCCGGGATCCGCTTTCCGGAGGGCTTGTCACAGCCTGTCGGGCGCCGTCTCGCCCAGCGCCGCCAGCCCCTCGACCAGCACGTCCCGCACCGCCCGGGCCAGCCGTACCCGGGCGGCGTGCAGGGCCGACGGCTCCTCCTCCCCCGACGGCAGCGCGGGAGCCCGCTCGAACGCGTCGTGGTAGACCCGGGCGAGCTGCTCGGTGTAGGCCGCCCATCCGGGGGCCCGGCTCACCCGTCTGCCGTGCACCTCGGCCAGCGACCTGAGCACCGCCCGGTCCCACCGGCCCGCCAGCAGCTCCGGCCGGAAGTCTCCGCCGACGCCCAGCTCCGCCGCCCAGCGCTGTACGGCGACCGCCCGCACATGGGCCAATCGCACGACGAATCCGGGGTTGTCCCACGTCCTCGGCAGGTCGGCCCACGGCGGCGCTCCCCCGGCGACCGCCGGGACGGGGCCGATCTCCGTGACGAGCCCCCCCGGCACGGCCACCACGATCTCCAGGAACCCGTCGCCCCGCACCCGGACGTCCGCGATCCCCGGCAGCACGCGCAGCCGCGCCGCCATCTCCCCGGGCGCCTCCCCGCGGCGCAACGCGGCCGGGGAGACGTAGAGGGCCTCCTCGGCCCACGTCCCCGAGGGGATCGGCGGCAGGCCGAGGACCTCACCGAGCTGACCGGGCGTCACTCCAGGCAGCCTAGATCAGGGCATGCGGCGCGGGCGGGCCGTAGTCGACGAGCCGGGCCGAGCCGAGGAGCCGGCTGTCGTGGTCGCGGAGGCAGACGTAGCCGAAGCGGTCGGCGGAGAAGACCTTGACCCCGTCCGTGCGGCACTGACGCATCAGCACCTCGTCCCAGCCCTCGGAGACGTCGGCGAACCCGAGACCGCGCAGGACGGCACGGCGGGCCAGCAGGGTGGCGCCGGCGACCTCGGGCAGGTAGGAGTACTCGGCGGCCGGCTGGCGCAGCACCGTGGCGGCGACGTCGCGCAGGTGGGCGTAGAAGGCCGCCTTCCCGACGATGTCGGCGGTGGTGAACAGGAAGGCGCGGGCGAGGTCGGTCAGGTAGTGCTCGCCGTACGCGTCCCTGGCGTCCATGACCGCCACCAGGTCGCCCTGGCACAGGTCGAGGGCGCGATCGAGCTGCCCGCCGGTGGTGAGCCCCGGATCGGCGGGACGGACCACGACGTCCACCCTGTCGGGCATCGCGGCGCGGGCCCGCTCCGCGGCGTCCGGGGCGTCCGACAGCAGCACCAGCTGGACGACGCCCTTCTGCGGCGCGACCTGGGCCAGGGTGTGGCCCAGGTCGCCCCGGTCGATCATGATCACCGAGATGTTCAGGGTGGCGCGGGCGCTGGGCAGCCCGACGGCGTCGAGCAGGTCGTCCACCTTCTGGGTCATCGTGCCCGAGCCGTAGGCCTGGCGGAGCGCCACATGGGCCCGGCGGGCGTCGGCGTCGGCGTCGGCCGCGGATTCCGGCGCGGGATCGGACGGGCGCGACGACGCGATCGGCGTGCCGCAGGCGGCCAGCTCGGCCAGCCGCCAGGCCTCGGTGCCCGGCGGGCAGTCGACGGCCCTGGGCCAGCGGTAGGAGGTGAGCACGTCCGGATACGACAGGTGCTCGGGGAGCAGCTCGTCCAGCGTGAGAACCCGGTCGAACCGGTCCCCGGCCAGCGGCAGCGGATTGTGCACGCGCGGCTGGACGGCGAAGGGCAGCAGTCCCAGCGAGGGCGCCCGGCGGCCGGACTCCGGCTCCCACGACGCCAGGGCGGCGCCCCACGCCGCCACGGACCTGGGCAGCGCGGTGACGATGTGCTCGAACAACCGCGCGGCGGGCACGGAGCGCTCGACGTCTCCCCCGGTGTGCCAGAAGACCGTGCGGATGCCCCGCTCCGCGCACCAGGACAGCAGCGCGTTCAGGCCCTCGCCCGGCTCGCGCAGCTCCTCGGCCCACGGCCCCTCGGTGACCGACTCGACCACCAGCAGGTGCGGGACCTCCGCGGCCAGGACCCGGGCGAAGTCCTTGGGGGTGAAGCCGGCGCTCTGCCGCCACTCGTAGCGCAGCAGCGCCTCGGCGTGCGGCTCCGCGACGACGGCCACGGTCAGGTGCGGGCGGGTGTTCGGGCCGGTCGGGACGCGGAAGGGCTTGAGCTTGACCGACGTGCCGCCGACGGTCCTGGTGGAGGTGGTGGCCTGGAAGGACGCGGCGGCGGCCGACCTGTCGGCGCCCTTCTGGGAGACGGGCTGCCGCTTGGGCGCCACGGGGCGCTTGGCGGGTCTGGCGGCTCCGCGCAGGCCGCGCGCCAGCCGTACCGGGTTGCTCTTGCCCGTCTTGAGCGCGTCACCGATCCGGGACCAGCGGGCCACCTGGACCGACGACAGCTTCCACTTCGCCACCTCGGCCTGGTAGCGCTGCTCGGCCAGGTCCCTGCGGAGCCTCTCCTCGGCCGTGTGCGCGGCTTCGAGCAGTTTCTCGGTCTCGCTCAGGCGCTCCTGGACTCCTCGCAGTTCGGCGGTGGCGCGCTCCGCTTCAGCGATCTTCGTCTGCGCCGCGTCGAGCAGCCGGGCCAGTTCGGCGGCCCGTTCCGCCTCGGCCACGGCCTCCCGCAACGCCAACCGTGTGCTTTCGAGTTGCTCGCCCGCCACGTCGTCCTCCGATTCCTGAGCCGGGCGAAAGGATACCCTTTGGTCAATCGCGACACAGAGGAGTCAGCACGGTGCAGTGGCCGACGTTCAATGTGAGACCGTACGTCTGCGGCGGCATCGGCCACCTCGACGAGTCCGCCCTGGAGACGCTCCGGGAGGCCGGACCACGGGTGAAGCCCGCGCTGCGGACCCCCGAGGCGGCGCTCTACAGCTCCTCGCCGCTGCCGCCCTACCAGCGCGGCACCCGCGGCTGGGCGTTCGCCTGGGGAGAGCGCAGACCGGCCGAGCCGGCGCCGTGGATCAGCGTGGCGGAGGAGTTCGAGACCCCCGGCCTGATCGACGACGGGGACCGGATCGCGCTGCACGCCGGCGGCCTCGGCCTGGTGGACGTCTACTACCTGACGCGGGACGGGGCGGTCTACTTCTCCTCGCTGCTGGAGCCGCTGCTGGCCCTCGCGCGCACGCCGTACGAGATCAACTGGGACGCCTGGGCGTCGATCATCCAGTTGACCTTCCCGCTCCGTGACGACACCCCGTATGTCCAGGTCAAGCGGCTGGCCGGAGCCAGTGCGCTGGTCTTCGACCGGGCGTCGGGCCGGATCTCGACCGAGCGGCGGCTGCCCCGGTGGCTGCGCGAGGAGCCGTTCGAGGCGGGACGGACTGCCGGGGAGATCCTGGAGATCCTGCACGAGGTCTACAAGGAGTTCGACGACCGGCCGCTGCTCGTGCCGGTCAGCGGCGGCTACGACTCGCGGCTGCTGTGCTCGGTCGCGGTGACGCGGGGCGCCGACGTCGAGTCGTGGACGACGAGCCCGGACGACGGCACCGACACCGACATCGCCTTCGCCCGCGCGATAACCCGCGAGCTGGGCGTACGGCACCGCGTGATCACCCAGGACGCCTCGGCCTATCCCGACGACGCGCTGGCCGTCGCCCGGCGGCTGGAGTTCCTCACCCCGCACCACGCCTGGTACACCCCGTTCGCCCGTGAGGTGCACCGGGCCGGCCGGACCCTGGTGGACGGGCTGGCCGGGGGGCCGCTGCTGAAGAACTTCATGGTCAGCGGGGCCGCCCTGGAGGCGTCCTCGCAGGCGGAGCGGAAGGCGGCGCTGCTCGGCTCCCTGGCGCTGGGCACCCCGTCGGTGCCGTTCCTGTCCGAGGAGGCGGCGGCCTGGATCACCTCCTCGGTCGAGACGGCCTTCAACCAGTCGACCTCGATGCTCAACGGGCACCGGGCCGAGCTGCCGCTGTCGGTCCTGCACACCCGGACGGCCCGGGGCATCGCCCGCTCGCCGGTCAACCTGGTCGGCCCCGAGGTGTCGTTCGCCGCGCCGTTCACGCACCCCGACTTCTTCGACGCCGCGCTCTCGGTGGGCGTGGCCCGCAAGGACAGGGGACGCTTCTACCGGGAGGTCCTGTACGCGGCCAACCCGCGCGTCGCCGCGCTGCCCTCCACCAACGTGGTCAAGCAGCCGCTCCAGCGGGTCCCGCTGCGCTCGGCCGCCGCGCCGGCCCGGGAGTACGGCCACCGGATGCTGACCCGCGTCGCGGACACCGTGCCCTCCCTGCTGTCGGAGCCGCTGCACGCCGTGGTCGCCGAGGGCCCGGACGCCCTGGCGCGGTTCAACGGCTGGAACGACCGGTTCTGGGTGCGGAGCCTGGTCCTGTTCGGGGCCTGGCTGGGCGACTACGAGGACCGCCTGCCCACCCTCACCCCGCCCTGGGCCTGACCTTCCCCCTCTCTCCCCGGCCGGCCTCTCCCCGCCTCTTCCCGGCCTGCGGAGGAACGGCGGGCCCATGCCATATGACCAGGTATGGTCGAAATGTGGGCTCGTAACCTCGGGACAACCCGGGCGCCCCCACACCGCGGACGGCCGGGCAGCGATCCGGGCGCCTGCGGGGGCCGGATCCGGAGGCCTCGCCCGCGGCCCGCGCGCCGCACATACGCCCAGGTCACCACCATCGCGTGTGACGCGTTTCACGGAAATGAACAGTATGCGACAGCCCGATTACGGGTGGACGGCGCGATGCTCGCGAAGATTCCGTGGCGTGAGGACGTGAGGAGATGTTTAGGGGCTCCGACGCGCTCGAACGGCTGGTAGTGTTCGGCCCAGAAAGCGCCACAACGGACAGGACCGAATCACAAATTCGGTCTGTCCGAGGGCATGGAGCACGTGGGGATGACGGCTCCCGCCAGCGCGGTCACCAACATCATCAGCCGGACTATCCGGTGACTTCGTCCTGCCCTTTCTCACCGTGAGCGAGAACACGATGAACCCATCCCCCTACCTGGAGCCTGTTTCCGAAGACTTCGTCTCGGCGGATCCCCAGTGGTACAAGCGGGCGGTTTTCTATGAGGTGCTGGTCCGGGGGTTCAAGGACTCCAACGGAGACGGCACGGGAGACCTGCGCGGCCTGATCGAGAAACTCGACTACGTCAAGTGGCTCGGGGTGGACTGCCTCTGGCTGCTCCCCCTCTACGAGTCGCCGCTCCGCGACGGCGGCTATGACATCTCCGACTACATGAAGATCCTCCCCGACTTCGGTGACCTCGGCGACTTCATCCAGCTCATCGAGTCGGCCCACGAGCGGGGCCTGCGCATCATCACCGACCTGGTGATGAACCACACCAGCGACAAGCACCCGTGGTTCCAGGCCTCGCGGCACGACCCCGAAGGCCCCTACGGCGACTTCTACGTCTGGTCCGACGAGCCCACCGGCTACCCCGACGCGCCGATCATCTTCATCGGCGCCGAGGAGTCGAACTGGACCTACGACCCGGTCCGCAAGCAGTACTACTGGCACCGGTTCTTCCACCACCAGCCGGACCTGAACTACGACAACCCGGCGGTCCAGGAGGCCATGCTGGAGGTCCTGCGGTTCTGGCTGGACCTGGGCATCGACGGTTTCCGCCTGGACGCCGTGCCGTACCTCTTCGAGCGCGAGGGCACCAACTGCTCCGGCCTGCCCGAGACCCACGCGTACCTGAAGAAGGTCCGCGCCGAGGTCGACCGCCTCTACCCCGACCGGGTGCTGCTGGCCGAGGCCAACGGCTGGCCCGAGGACGTGGTGGAGTACTTCGGCGACCCGTCGGTGGGCGGCGACGAGTGCCACATGGCCTTCCACTTCCCCCTCATGCCGCGCATCTTCATGGCCGTGCGCCGGGGCAGCCGCGAACCGATCTCCGAGATCATGTCGCGGACGCCGAAGCTCCCGGACAGCGCCCAGTGGGGCATCTTCCTGCGCAACCACGACGAGCTGACCCTGGAGACGGTCACCGAAGAGGAGCGCGACTACATGCACGCCGAGTACGCCAAGGACCCGCGCATGCGGGCCTACCTGGGCATCCGGCGTCGCCTGGCCCCGCTGCTGGAGAACGACCGGGACCAGATCGAGCTGTTCACCGCGCTGCTGCTGTCCCTGCCCGGCTCGCCGGTCATGTACTACGGCGACGAGATCGGCATGGGCGACAACATCTGGCTGGAGGACCGTGACGCGGTCCGCACCCCGATGCAGTGGAGCCCCGACCGCAACGCCGGCTTCTCCCAGGCCGACCCGGGCCGCCTCTACCTCCCGGCCGTCATGGACCCGATCTACGGCTTCCAGGCGGTCAACGTGGAGGCCCAGCAGAAGAACCCCGCGTCGCTGCTGCACTTCACCCGGAAGATGCTGGAGATCCGGCGCAACCACCCGGTCTTCGGCACCGGCGTCTACAGCGAGCTGTGGTCCGGCAACCCGGCGGTGCTGTCCTTCATCCGTGAGGACGGCGACGACGTGATGCTGTGCGTCAACAACCTTTCGAAGTATCCGCAGCCGGTGGAGCTGGACCTGCGCCGCTTCGAGGGTATGACGCCGGTCGAGGCCCGGGGCGGGGTGCCGTTCCCGCAGATCGGAACCCTGCCCTACCTGCTGACCCTGCCGGGTCACGGCTTCTACTGGTTCTCCATCAACACCCGCTGAGACATCCCCTCAGCCGCCCGGCCCCTTGACGGACGGTGCGGCACGGCCCAGCCGTGCCGCACCGTCCGTCGTCGCTCTGGAGGCGTCTCATCGCTCGGGGGTCGTCGTGACTCCAGAGCCGTCGTCACCCGGAGCCGTGCTCTGGAGCCGTCGTCCCAGAGTTGTCGTCGTCCCTGAAGCCGTCGCCGCTCCGGGCCGCCGGGCGGGGATCGATCCCCGGCCGGCGGCCACCGGGTGCGGACGCCACGGCCCGCATCTGTCCCGGTGGCCGAATCGGCCCCTACCTGACGGCCACCGGGATCCGGACCCGAATCGGCCCCTACCTGACGGCCACCGGGATCTGGGCCCGTACGGCCCGGCGGGCCGGTATCAACGTCACCAGCAGGGCCGCCCCCACCGCGATCAGCACCGCGAACAGCAGCGTCAGCGCCGAGGGGGTGCGGCCGATGCCCGCGCCGACGCCGCTGGTGTGCCCCTGCAGGTCGATCAGGCCGCCGACCAGTGACGCCCCGGCCGCGGTGCCCGCGGACACGCCCAGCACGACGAGCAGCCCGGTGCCGGTGACCAGGGTGGCGGCCACCTGCCCCGGGGTGAGTCCCATGGCCTTGAGCACCGCCAGGTCCAGCGCGTGGTCACGCAGCCCCAGGGCGCTGGCGGTCAGCAGGTTGGCCAGGCCGAGCAGGGCGAGCACGGCGATCAGCGCCACGATCAGCACGCGGATGACCTCAAGCCGTTCGGCCGGGTTGACCACCCGGTGCACCTCCAGCCCCTCGTCCGAGGCGGCCAGCAGCCGGGCCCGGACCGCGGCCGGGTCGGCCCCCGGCCTGAGCACCAGGCTGTAGAACTGCGGTGGCACCGCGTCCTTGGCGGCCAGGCTGTCCAGCCCGAGGGAGAGCACCTCGCCGTCCTGGTCGGGCTCCACCACCCGGCCCACGATGTGCACGATCAGCGGCGTGCCGCCGACCGTCATCCGGACCCGGTCGCCGATCTTCACCCCCAGCAGGTCGAGCAGTCCCTGACCGGCGACGGCCTCGCCCCGGCCGGTGAACATCCGCCCCTCCACCACCGAGAAGGGGTAGGGCTGGGCGGAGGTGCCCACGGCACGGGCCAGCACGCTCCTGGTCTGCTCCGGCTCCAGCGCGGACACCTCGCTGCCCGGGTAGGCGGCCTGCACCTCCGGGTCGGCCCTGACGATCCGCGCGGCGTCCTCGGGGGTGAGCTTGTCCGGGCGGACGGTCAGCGCCGCCGCCTGCCCGACCTGTTCGGGGTGGTGCAGGAAGTCGTCCAGGGTGGCCCAGACGCCCAGGCCGATCGTGATCATCATCATCGGGACGGCGAGGCCGAAGATGCTCAGGAACGCGGGGACACGCCTGGTGAAGGCGTCACGGGTGCCCAGCACGAGGGCCGGCGGCAGCCGTACGAGAAGGGCGAGCCTGGCGACCCGCGACAGGCGGCCCTTCGGCGGCGCGGCGGGCGCCGCGGGGATCGGCGGGGTGCGTCCGCCCCGCCAGGCCGGCAGGGCCACCGCGACGAGGACCACCGCGGCGGTGCCGCCGATGATCGACAGCAGCGGGACCGACGACAGCGGCAGGATCGGCATGCCGTCCAGCGCGAACGAGGAGGCGATCTGGCCGCAGACCAGCCCGAGGGCGATGCCGAGCAGGCCGAGCGCGCCGTGCTCCGCCATGAGCAGGCCGAAGATCTGGCTCCGGGTGTAGCCCAGGGATTTCAGGGTGGCGATGTCGCGCGTCTGGGTGAGCACGCGGCCGCCCACCACGTTGACGATGGCCAGCGCCGCGGCGACCAGCCCGGTGACGCCGAACAGCGCCAGCAGCAGGCCGAGCAGCCGGTTGTCCAGCTCCATGGAGGCGCGGACCTCGCGCCAGGTGGACATGCGCTGGATCTTCTCGTCCAGCAGGGTCACCGCGCCGTGCACGACCGGCAGCGTGTCCTCGCCGTCGGCCAGCCGGAGGCCGGTGACCGACTCGCTGCGGCCCAGCGCGGGCTCGACCCTGGCGAGGGTGGTGGTCAGGGTCCAGGCCAGGCCGGGGGTCCACTCGGGGTAGAAGCCCTGGTCGGCGGTTTCGGCCAGGCCGACCACGACCAGCGGGTGGGAGGCGCCGCTGAGCGCGGTGACGGTGAAGGGGCCGCCCACCCGCAGGTCGAGCGCCGCGGCGAAGGACCGTTCGACGACGACGCCGTCGACGTCGCCGGAGCGCAGCCAGCGCCCTTCACGGATCAGCGGCGCGGCCACGGAGGGCGGCCTCACCTGCATCCCCCGCAGCGCCACGGGTGACTTCCTGCCGTCCATCGCGAGCATCACCGGCGCCGTGCGGTACGGCCCCGCCACCTGGGTCACCCCGTGGAGCCGCGACAGCGCGGTCACGTCCGGGGCGTCCTTGGTGTGGATCCACACGTGCGCGCCCCGGGACTCGGCGAACAGTCCCCGCCACGGGTTGGTGCCGTCCTCCAGCAGCGTCGCCGAGGTGATCAGCGCCGTGACGATCCCCGCCACCGCGAGCACCGTGAGCAGCGCCTGTCCCCGCCGGACCCTCAGGTCGGCCCGGATCCATCTGATCGAGGCCCTGGTGGTGCTCACGTCCTGGATCCCGGCCCCTGGTCCGGGCCCGCCGGGTGCGGGCGGGCGGCGGTGGGAGCGGTGCTCATCGGCTACCCCCTCAGCTCGACGACGTCGCCCGCGGTGGCCCTGGGGCGCCGGCGGGCCGGGCCGACGGCCCCGTCGTCGACGATCTCGCCGTCGAGCAGGGAGACCACGCGGTCGGCCAGGCTGGCCACCCGGGCGTCGTGGGTGACCATGATGATGGTCTGGCCGTCTCGGTGGACCTCACTGAGGAGGCGGAGCACGTCACGGGTGTTGCGGCTGTCGAGGTTGCCGGTGGGCTCGTCGGCGAGCAGCAGGCTCGGCCGGTTGGCCAGCGCACGGGCCAGGGCCACCCGCTGCTGCTCGCCGCCCGCGAGCTGGGCGGGGGCGGCGTCGGCGCGGTCGGCCAGCCCGAGCTCCCCGAGGAGATACTCCCGCCGCTCGCGGGCCTCGCGCGGGGAGGCCCCGGCCAGCAGCGCGGGCAGCTCGACGTTGTCGGCCACGGTCATGTTGGCGACCAGGTTGAAGAACTGGAAGACGAAGCCGATCTTCTGCCGGCGCAGCAGCGCCCAGGCGCTCTCGCTCAGCGTGTCGGCCCGCCTGCCGTCCAGCCAGATCTCGCCGCTGGTCCGGGCGTCCAGGCCCCCGATCATGTGCACCAGGGTGGACTTGCCCGACCCCGACGGCCCCATGACGGCGACGAACTGCCCCGCCTCGACCTGAAGATCCACCCCCCGCACGGCGGGCACCGGGACACCGCCGTTCTGGTAGATCTTCACGAGATTGACCGTGTTGACGATGGGGGGTGGGGGTGGGCTCACGACAGGTCCTCCTGACAGCGTTCGAGCCAGTCGAGGTCGGCCTGCAGGTGCATCATGGCCCCCTCGATCAGCAGGAGCGCGACACGATTCCCCTGGTCGGTCCGCTCAGCGAGTTCGTTGAGGTCGCGCATGAGCGCGAGGTAGTGGCGGCGCTGGCGGCTGATCAGCGCCATTCGGTCCGCGATGCCGGTCATCGGGGCCAGCACGAGCTTCATGAAGAACTCGTCCCGGACCCGCGGCCCCTCGGTGGGCTCGTCCACCCACACGTCGAGGGCCTCCCGGCCTGCGGCGGTCAGATAGTACACCTTCTTGTTCGGCCGGTTGGACTGCTCCACGTCCACGACGCGCACCAGCCCGTCCTTCTCCAACCGGCTGAGTGTGACGTAGATCTGCCCGATGTTCGGCGACGGGTAGGCGCTGCCGAAGATCTGTTCCAGCGCCTGTTTCAGCTCATATCCGTGGGCAGGTTCCTTCGCGAGGAGCGCCAGCAGCGACTGCCTCACGCCCCACCTCCTCGGAGTGCTCGTTACGTGAGCGTTATGTGGCTATCCGTTGACGTCCACATTAGCGCTGTGCATAACATGCATGCATCTACCTAACACGTATGTAACCGCTCTGAAACCTGGAGGCAACCGATGCGCCGTCTGCTCCCCGTCGCGCTCGCCGTGCTGGTCACGGCGGGATGCTCGACGGCGGTGGCACAGAAGACGGAGCGATTCGGCGGAAGTGGTCCGTTCACTCTAGTGACCGGACGCGACACGACCGGCTATCTGCAACCGCTGCTCGACCGGTGGAACGAGACCCACCCCGGGGAACGCGTGACCCTGCTCGAACTCCCCGAGGCGGCCGACGAGCAGCGCGCGCAGATGGTCGCCAACCTTCAGGCCAAAAGCGACCGCTACGACGTGCTCGGTCTCGACGTGGTCTGGACGGCGGAGTTCGCCGACGCCGGCTGGATCCTGCCGCTCGAGCGCGGCGCGTTCCCGCTGGACCGGTTCCTTCCGCCGGTCGTGGACACGGCGGTCTACCGGGACAAGCTCTGGGCGGTGCCTTACACCAGCAACGCCGGACTGCTCTACTACCGCAAGGACCTGCTCGCCAAGCAGGGCTTCAAGCCGCCCAGGACCTGGGCGGAGCTGCGCGAGCAGGCCCGGACGCTGCATGACAAGCATGACATCGGCGGCTACGCCGGCCAGTTCCTCGCCTACGAGGGGCTGACCGTCAACTTCGCCGAGGCCGTGCAGTCGGCGGGCGGCCAGATCCTCAGCCGGGACGGCACGCAGGTGACCATGGACGTGGCCAAGGCGAAGACCGGCCTGGACTTCCTGGCCGGCGGATTCCGGGAGGGATGGATCCCCCAGGAGTCGCTCTCCTTCAAGGAGGAGGAGTCACGGCTGGCCTTCCAGGAGGGCCGGCTGGCCTTCGCCCGCAACTGGCCGCACGCCTACGGCCCGGCCACCACCTCGGCGGTCGGTGACAAGTTCGGGGTGACCCGCCTGCCCGGGTTGAACGGCCCGGGTTCCAGCTCGCTGGGCGGGGTCAACCTCGCGCTCAGCGCATATTCCAAGCGGCAGAAGTCGGCGGTGGAGTTCATCCGCTACTTCACCGGCCTGGAGAACCAGCGACGGGTGCTCGCCGACGGCTCGTTCCCGCCCGTGTGGGCCGAGCTGTACGACGACCCCGCCCTGATCAAGCGTTTCCCCTATCTGCCGGTCCTCAAGCAGAGCATCCTCTCCGCGCGGCCGAGACCGGCGAGCGCCAACTACAACCAGGTGAGCCTGGTGATCGCCAGTGCGGTCTCCAACGCGCTCACCCCACCCTTCACGGAGGCGGGCGACGACGTCGTCACCTCCATGAAGGGCCAGCTCAACGAGATCATCCGGGCTCAGTGACCCGGGGGCGATCCCCCCGGGTGAGACCGTCATCCCCATTGCCGATACAGAGCGAGGGTCATCCCCACCCCCGGCTCACCGATCTGGATCGAGGGTCATCCCCACCCTCGATCCAGGTCAAATGTCCCCCCATCCTCAGTCCGTATTGAGCTGTCGCCCCCGTCCCCCAGACATATCGGGGAACCCGACAGCACAGGAGGTTTGTTCAGCATGCGTAAATCCATCGCGACAGTGACGACGGCGGGACTGGCACTCGCCCTCGCCGCGTGCGGCCAGTCCGCCGAGACCGGCGCCTCCCCCGCCGCGAACAGCAGCTCCTCGGCCGCGGCCCCGGCCGCCAAGACCCTTGAGGGCGTGACCATCGAGGTCGCCGCCAAGTGGACCGGCGCCGAGCAGACCAACTTCCAGGAAGTGCTCAAGGCGTTCGAGGCCAAGACCGGCGCCAAGGTCACCTACGCCTCCACCGGCGAGGACACCGGCGCCTACCTCGGCCCGCGCATCCAGGGCGGCAACCCGCCGGACATCGCGATCCTCCCCCAGCCCGGCCTGGTCCAGCAGTACGCCGACCAGAAGGCGCTCAAGCCCCTCGCCCCCGAGGTGCTCAAGCAGATCGACGACAACTACACCCCGTACTGGAAGGAGCTGGGCTCCGCCGACGGCCAGGCCTACGGCGTGCTGGTGAAGGCGGCCCACAAGTCGCTCATCTGGTACCGCGACCAGGCCTTCCAGGACGCCGGGGCGCAGCCGCCGACCACCTGGGACGAGCTCGTCAAGACCGCCCAGGCCGTCGCCGACTCCGGCACCCCGCCCTTCTCCCTCTGCGGCGCGTCCGGCTGGACCCTGACCGACCTGTTCGAGAACGTCTACCTGTCCAGCGCGGGCCCGGAGAACTACACCAAGCTCTCCAAGCACGAGATCCCGTGGACCGACGCCAGCGTGACCACCGCGCTGGAGAAGATCGGGCAGCTCGTCGGCAAGAAGGAGTTCCTGCTCGGCGGCTCCTCCGGCGCCCTGCAGACCGACTTCCCGACCTGTGTGACCCAGGTCTACGGCCAGGACAAGTCGGCGATGGTCATCGAGGCGGACTTCGTGGCCACCACCGCCGAGGAGTCCGGCGCGAAGCTCGGCGAGGAGGCCAAGTACTTCGCGTTCCCGAAGGCCGGCGACACCGAGCCGGTCGTGCTGGGCGGCGACATCGCGGTGGTGCTGAAGGACTCCAAGGGCGCGATGGCGCTGCTGGAGTTCCTCGCCTCCAAGGAGGGCGGCGAGATCTGGGCGAAGCTCCCCGGCTACCTCTCCCCCAACCGCAACGTCTCGCCTGACAACTACCCGGCCGAGCTGACCAAGAAGCTCGCGCAGACGATCATCTCCGCCGGCGACGCCGTCCGCTACGACATGTCCGACCTGGCGCCCAGCGCCTTCGGCGGCACCGACGGCAAGGGCGAGTGGAAGCTCCTGCAGGACTTCGTCCGCGACCCGTCCAAGATCAAGGACATCCAGTCCAAGCTTGAGGACGAGGCCAAGAAGGCCTGGAAGTAAAGGGGAGAGGCCGTGACCAACCGGTTAGACGGCCCGCAGGATCCGCGTGGCGGCGACGACGCCGCCCGCGGCTCCTCCTCCGGACCGAACCAAGCCCATGGGGCCTCCCTCGACCTGAGCGACGGCCCCCCACCCCCGGCTGACGCGGAAGCGGCGCCGGGGACGACCTCCCCCGCGAAGAGCGACGCCGGCCCCGCGCCGGCGGCGTCGGCCGGCCCCTCCAAGCTGGGGCCGCCGCCCACGATGGCGATCTGGTTCCTGCTGCCGGGAGCCCTGCTGCTCGGCGCGATGGTGATCTACCCGATCATCTACTCGATCTTCCGCAGCCTCTACGACGGCACCGGCGACACCTTCGTCGGTGTGGACAACTACGCGGCGATCTTCAGTGACTCCTCCACCCTGACCACGATCAGGAACAACCTGATCTGGGTCGTGGTGGCTCCCGCCCTGGTCACCGCGGTCGGTCTGATCTTCGCGGTGCTGACCGAGCGGATCCGCTGGGCCACCGCGTTCAAGCTGATCGTGTTCATGCCGATGGCCGTCTCCCTGATGGCCTCCGGCGTCATCTTCCGCCTGGTCTACGAGCAGGCACCGGACCGGGGCGTGGCCAACGCCGTGATCAGCTCGGTGGACGGCCTCTTCGGCTCCCACCAGGGCTACCCGGACGCCCGCCCCAGGGAGAACGACCAGGCGCCGGTGGCCGCCCAGCAGGGCGCGGTGGTGACCAAGCAGACCGCCAAGCCCGGACAGGCCGTGCTCATCCCGCTGGTGGGCGTCAAGCCCGACACCCTGGCCTCGGCCGCGGCGGCGAAGGCCGTCCAGCCGGGTCCGGGGGAACTCGCCGGAACCGTGTGGGTGGACTTCACCCAGGGCGGCGGCGGCGCGCTCAACCAGGTGGACGGCACCGAGAAGGCCCTGGCCGGAGTGACGGTCGAGGCGGTGCAGAACGGCGCCGTCAAGGCCACCGCCAGCACCGAGGCCGACGGGACCTTCCGCTTCGCCGGGCTCGCTCCGGGCGACTACACCGTACGGCTGCCGCAGTCGAACTTCGAGGCGGGCTTCACCGGCGTCTCCTGGCTGGGCCCGACGCTGATCACCCCGGCGATCATCGGCGCGTTCATCTGGGTGTGGGCCGGGTTCTCCATGGTCCTGATCGCGGCGGGGCTCGCGGCCATCCCGCGGGACGCGCTGGAGGCGGCCCGCATCGACGGCGCCACGGAGTGGCAGGTGTTCCGCAAGATCACCATCCCGCTGCTCTCCCCGGTGCTGCTCGTCGTGTTCGTCACAATGATCATCAATACCCTGAAGGTCTTCGACCTGGTCTTCGTCATCGCACCGGGATCGGTGCAGCCGCAGGCCAACGTGATCGCGCTGGAGATGTGGCGGGTCTCCTTCGGCGGCGGCGGCAACCAGGGGCTGGGCAGCGCGCTGGCCATCTTCCTGCTGATCCTCGTCCTGCCCTTCATGATCATCAACATTCGCCGGTTCAGGAGGGACAACCAGTGACAACCTCCACTCTCGGCGCCCCGCCCCGCAGTGCCCTCGGCCGGATCGTGGACCGGGTCGGCGGCGGCCTGGTCCAGGCGGCGCTGGTGCTGATCGGCGTGTTCTGGCTGGTCCCCACCCTCGGCCTGTTCGTGGTCTCGGTCCGCGAGGAGACGGCCAACAACTCCACCGGCTGGTGGACGGCGTTCACCAAACCGGCCGAGCTGACCCTCAAGAACTACGGCGACCTGCTGGCCACCGGGTTCACCTCGTCGTTCTGGAACACCGTGTTCATCACGGTGCCCACGACCCTCCTGGTGATCGGCATCGCGGCCATGGCGGCCTACGCGTTCGCCTGGATGGAGTTCCCCGGCAGGGACGGGCTGTTCCTGGTGGTGGTCGGCCTGCTGGTCGTGCCGATCCAGATCGCGCTGATCCCGATCGCCAAGCTCTACGGCACCCTCGGGATCTTCGGCTCCATCGCCGGCGTGGTGCTCTTCCACGTCGCCTTCGGCCTCCCCTTCGCCATCTTCCTGCTGCGCAACTTCTTCGCGGGCATCCCACGCTCGCTGCTGGAGGCGGCGCGGATGGACGGCGCGGGTGAGTGGAAGATCTTCTCGACCGTGGTGTTCCCGCTGGCCAAGCCCGCGGTCGCCTCGCTCGGCATCTTCCAGTTCCTCTGGGTCTGGAACGACCTGCTCGTCGCCCTGGTCTTCGCCGACTCCGGAAACCAGCCGATGACCAAGGCCCTGCAGTCCCAGATGCGGCAGTTCGGGACCAACGTCGACATCCTGGCCCCCGGCGCCTTCCTGTCGCTGATCATCCCGCTGGTGCTGTTCTTCGCCTTCCAGCGGTACTTCGTGCAGGGCATGATGGCCGGCTCGGTGAAATAAAGGGGCAGGTCCGGTACGGCTTGCCCGGATTTCGAGTGCAAGCCGTACCGGACCTCAAACATCGATAGGGTTTTCGGCATGTCCGCACGTCCTTTGAACGAAGTCGTGGAAGCCGGGTGGGCCACGGCCCTGGAACCCGTCGCCGAGCAGATCGCCGCCATGGGCGACTTCCTCCGGGAGGAGGTCGCCGCAGGCCGGCAGTACCTCCCTTCGGGGCCGAATGTGCTCCGCGCCTTCCAACAGCCCTTTGACCAGGTCAAGGTGCTGATCGTCGGCCAGGATCCCTACCCCACGCCGGGCCACCCGATCGGCCTGAGCTTCTCGGTGGCCGCCGACGTGCGACCCATCCCGGGGAGCCTGCGCAACATCTACAAGGAGCTCACCGAGGACCTCGGGCTGCCCATGCCGAGCAACGGCGACCTGACCCCCTGGGCCGAGCACGGTGTGCTGCTGCTCAACAGGGTGCTCACCGTCATGCCGGGCAAGCCCGCCTCACACCGGGGCAAGGGCTGGGAAGAGGTCACCGAGCAGGCCATCAAGGCGCTCGCCGCGCGCGACAAGCCGATGGTCGCGATCCTCTGGGGCCGCGACGCCCGCAACCTGCGTCCGATGCTCGGCGACGTCCCGGCCATCGAGTCGGCCCACCCGAGTCCCCTGTCGGCCCGGAGCGGGTTCTTCGGCTCACGGCCGTTCAGCCGGGCCAACGAGCTCCTTGAGCAGCAGGGCACGACGCCGGTGGAGTGGAAGCTCCCCTAGGCCGATCTCACCTCCCAAGGGCACTAGGATTTCCACCATGAGTGATGAATCGGGCACTGAACGCTATCTGCGTCTGACGGTTGAGCTGACTGTGGAGGTGCAGGACATCGGCGCACTCCAGGCCGCCGCACTGAAGGAGATCAACCACCCGGACGCCGACCTGGACGACGACGAGCGCAGGGAGCAGGCGGAGATGGTCTCCGCCGACGACAGCGGTGCCACGGCGCTGCAGTGGCTCATCGAGCCGGACCACGTCCTGGGGCTGATCGAGCACGTCGAGCAGATCGAGCCCCGCGAGGCCGTGCTGGGCGTGGAACCCTCCGAGGGCCCCTCGGACGAGGAAGACGAGCACGACCACGAGCACGGTCACGACCACAAGCACTGAGGTCAGCCGTCGACGACGAAGCCGTCCCCGAAGGCCCAGAGTTGACCTTCCAGGTCGAAAGCCAGGTAGACCCTGGTGCCCTCGGGGGTGGCCTCGATGTCCAGCACGATCTCCGCGCCCATGGCGCCGGCCCGCTCGTAGTGGGCCTCCAGGTCCTCCACCACGACGAACACCCCCTGGCTGACCGCCGGTAGATCCAGGGCGCTGCGCAGGTACGGCTCGCTGTCGCGGACCGAGGCCAGCATGACCACGGCGTCGCCCAGCGCGAGCCGGGCATATCCGACGCCGCCTTTCCCGCCGGGGAGCGTGAGCACCGGCCGGAAGCCGAAGACCTTGCCCAGCCACTCGATGGCGGCCGGGGCATCCTGGTATCGAAGGAACGGAACCACAAGGGGCGTGGACATGCTGCCCTCCATCGAGACGGTGCGATGCCTGCAGCCCCGAGCTTCCCACCGTTGGCCGATCTCGTCAGCCCACCCGGCGGATCTTCTCGTCAACCGGTGAGAACGTCCTCGCGGCGGGTGACGAGAGAGTCACGGTGGCGCGTCAGCTCACCGCGCCGGGCGGCCAGGTCGTCGACCGTGCCGCTCACCCAGCGGGCGACCTCGGCGACGGCCTCGCCGGTGCGGGCGATCCGCTGGTGCTTGATCGCGTCGGTGATGATGTTGTCGAAGAACATGTCGGCGAACCAGCGGGTGTCCACCTCGGGCAGCTGGGGGTTGACGTGCACCCCGACGTCGGCGAGCTCGCGGGAGAAGGCGTCCAGAGCGCGCTGGGCGTGCCAGGCCGCCTCGTCCGCGTCGCGCATGTGGCCGTGCTCCACCATGTCCGCGAAACCGCCGCCGCCCAGCATGTCCCAGGTGGACGCGCCACGGGCGCTGCCGAGGCAGCGCAGGACCTGGCCGATCGCCTGGCCCGCGGCGACCCCTGCCAGCTGGGCCTCCTCGTGCTCGCGGAGGTCGGCGTGGGTGTCGGCGAGCCGCTGGCCGATCTCGGTGAGCTCGCGCCCCCGGGGGTCGGCCGACTCGACCAGCGACCGCTCCTTGCGTTCGAGCAGCGCGGCGAACTCCTCACGGGCCGTGGCGACCTCGGCCAGGCCGTGCTCCACGGCCGCCCGGTCGGCCTGGAGCCATCCGAGACGGGTCCGCTGCCCGTCCAGGCGCTGCCGCAGGGCCTGCGCCTCGGCCCGCTCCCTGGCGAGCTTCTCCTCCTTGGAACCGGCGAGGCCGGACAGGAACGCCGCGAAGCCGCCGCCCTCCAGCCTGGAGACGTCGCGCTCCTCCTTGGCGAGCCCGGTCTCCAGGTCACCGATGAGCCGCCCGACCTCGTCGAGCTGCACGGCCACCGCCTGACGCTGCCTGGTCAGTTGTTCCAGCCGTCGCACCCGGTCACGGGCGGCACGCAGGTCGTCATCCACGCTGTCGAAGGAGATCACACATTTGCGACGCACGAAGAGGGCAAATCGTTCCGTCCGATATATGCCGCACCATGGGCGGGAGGGGGCATCGCAGCGGCGAACCGCCGGTCATGGCGGGGCCGGGTGACGGCATGCCGGCCGTACCTCGACGGAGAGCGCCGCTGGTTTGACCTTGACGCTGCGTCAACTTCTAGCATCGGGGGCATGTCGATCACTGTTCTTGACACCTACTCCGCCATGAGGCAGATCCTGCTGGCCCCGGTCGCGGACCGCGTCGACCTGCTGCGTTCGATGCTGGAGGCCAACAGGGGCATGTACCGCTACCACCCCGGCGAGCTCGACCTGGTCGCCGTGCACCTCCAATCGTCCGGGTTCCCCATCGACCGCGACGAGGAGCGCTGCCTCGACGCGCTCGAAACCCTGGCGGCGGCCGGGGCCTGGGAGCGGATGCAACGCGCCCTCGACGACGCCCTCGCCGTACTGCTGGAGGCGACGCCGGGGCTGGAAGCCCCGGACATCACCGTGCTGTTCGTCCTCGGTGATCCGGCTGACAAGCACTTCATGGGTCCCTGCCTGGGATTGACCGGGTTCGGCGGCATCTCGGGCAACATCGCCATCACGTTCTGGCCCTTCCCCGAGAACATGGAGCGGCTGGAGGCCACCGTCGTGCACGAACTCAACCACAACCTGCGATGGAGTCCGGGCGGAGTCGTGTGGGACCCGATGACCGTCACCGTCGGCGAGCACATCGTCGGCGAGGGCCTGGCCGACGCCTTCGCCCGCCAGCTCTACGGAGACGAGCTCGGCCCCGCCCGCATCGGCGTGCCGCACCTGCACGACGACGAGGTCTTCGCCAAGGTGCTCACCGGGCTCGACGTGACAGGCATGGAGAACTTCACCGCCTGGGTGCACGGCGACCCCGGCGCCGAGCACCTCGGTGTCACCCCGGTGGGACTGCCGATGGGCGCCGGGTACGCCGCGGGCAACCGGCTGGTCGACGCCTACCTGGCGGCGACCGGGCAGACGGCGGCGCAGGCCCTGCACGCCGACAGCTCGGAGATCATCGCGGCCACGCTCCGCCGCGGGTAATACTGGACCGATGGAGTGGACGATCCAGGAGCTCGCGGCGAGGGCCGGCATCACCAGCCGCACCCTGCGGCACTACGACCGCTTCGGGCTCTTGGCCCCGTCCCGGGTCGGCGCGAACGGCTACCGCTACTACGGCCTCGGCGCGGTCGCCCGGCTGCAGCGGATCCTGCTCATGCGCCGGCTCGGCATGGGCTTGCCGGCCATCGCCGAGGTCCTGGCCGAGGAGGTGGACGAGCATGACGGACTCCGGGCGCACATCGCCGCGCTGGAGGAGGAACGGGACCGCATCGAACAGCAGATCCGGTCCGTGCGTCACACGCTCGAGGCCCTGCAGGCGGGGGTGGAACCGCGGATGGACGTCATGTTGGCGGGGTTCAACGACCGCTACAAGGACGAGGTGATCTCACGCTGGGGCGAGCGCGCGTTCCAGGTGAGCAACGACTGGTGGCACGGCAAGACCCTTGAGCAGCAGCGGGCCTGGAAGCAGGCCAGCGAGGACCTCGTGGCCGCCTGGGTCGCCGCGGCGAGGGCCGGGATCTCTCCGACCTCGGCGCGTGCCCAGACGCTGGCCGCCCGGCACGTCCGGTGGCTGAGCGAGATCCCCGGCACGCCGACGGCGGACGGCGACCGGGAACGCTCGATCGCGATGGTGAAGGGCGTGGGGGACATGTTCGTCGACGACCCCCGCTTCGCCGCCATGTACGAGGACGCCGCGGGGGCGGTGTTCGTCCGCGACGCACTGCACGCGTACGCGCGGACCCGGATGTAGCTCGTGCCGCAAGAGCTCTTGTCCTCCCCGGAGGTGCGCGCGAGCTCACGACCGCTCGGCTGCGAGGAAGGACCCGTCAGTCCATCGAGACCAGCGGGGCCGGATAACCCCTGATCCCCGTGGACATGCGCCACGGCTCGTAGATCATCTTTACCGGGACGGCGTCCAGCTCGGGCAGGTAGCGCCGGATGTACTCGCCCTCCGGGTCGAACCGCCGCGCCTGCCGTACGGGATTGACGATCCGGTTGGGCCGGGTGTCGTTGCCGGTCCCGGCCACCCACTGCCAGTTGCCGTAGTTGTTGGACACGTCGCCGTCGAGCAGCAGGTCGGAGAAGTGCCCGGCTCCCACCCGCCAGTCCACCCGCAACCGCCTGACCAGGAACGACGACGTCACCATGCGGGCCCGGTTGTGCATCCACCCCTCGGCGAGCAGCTGCCGCATGCCCGCGTCCACGATCGGCACCCCGGTCCTGCCCTCCTTCCAGGCCTGCGCCGCGTCCTCGTCGTCACGCCACTCCTGCCCCCGCGAGCGGTAGTCGTCGCGGTTGATGCGCGGGAAGGCCCGCGTCACCTGGTGGAAGAAGTCACGCCAGCAGAGCTGCCGGACGAAGTCGTCGCCGTTCTCCGACATCGACTCCAGCTCCAGCGGCGACAGGCAGCCGAAGCGCAGGTAGGGGCTGAGCTTGGAGGTGCGGTTCCCGGCGAGGTCGTCGTGGCCGTCGGCGTAGTCCTCGACGCAGTATTTCAGCCACTGCCTCATGCGCTCGCGCGCCACCGTCTCGCCGCCTTTGAACAGCCCGTGGGGCTCGTGCCCGGCCACCGGCAGCGGGCCGGCCTCCAATCCCTCGGGAATACGCACTTTTCCGGGGGCCCTGAGCACCTTCCGGCGCGGCTGCCCGCTCCAGACCCGCCAGTAGGGCGTGAAGACCCGGTAGTGGTCGCCGCCGCCGGAGGGCCTGAGCGCGTCCGGCGGCACGATCGTCACGCCGGGGAAAGCTCGGAACTCCATCCGGTGCCGCGCGCACTCCTCGGCGAGCCGCCGCTCCCTGCGCCGCGCGAGCGCGCTGACGTCGGCGCTGACGTAGACGGCCTGGGCCGGGAGCTCGCGGGCGAGCCGGAGCGTCTCGGCCACCGGGTCGCCCTGGCGGACCACCAGGTCGCCGCCCCGCTCCCGGAGCGAGCCGCGCAGGTCGGCGAGGGACTCGGCCAGGAAGCCGGCCCGGTGCCCCGCGGGCACGCGGGGGTCGATCACGAACAGGGGCACCACCCGCCACGCGTTCGCGCACGCGGCTGCCAGCGCCGGGTGGTCGTGCACCCGGAGATCGCGATTGAACAGCACAATGACGGTATCCATCACCGGGTGGTTCGAGATCGCGGCGCCGGCGGATGCATCCGCCGGCGCCGCGAACTCGAAAGAGCGGTTGCATCCGCCGGTACCGCGAACTCGAAAGAGCGGTTGCATCCGCCGTCGCCCGCCGCCCGAAAGAAGGGTTCAGGGGGATGAACCACCCGTACTGCCTGGCAGGCTGGTAAGGCGATCGTGGGCATGGGGTGAGTCGAGGATGGACGAGCAGGGTCAGGTGACCGCAGGGGAGGAGCCGGGTTACGGCATAGGGGCCGTCGCCCGGCGGCTCGGCGTGCCCGCTCCCACCCTGCGCACCTGGAACCTGCGCTACGGGATCGGGCCGAGCCACCGCAGCCCGGGCGGGCACCGCCGCTACGACGCGGGCGACCTGCGGCGGCTTGAGGAGATGAACCGGCTGATCAGGGCCGGGGTGCCGGCCGCCGACGCGGCGCGGGAGGTTCTGCGGGCCGCGGCCGTCCCCGTGAAGGGACGCGCCGGCGGCGGACCGGCGTCCGTCCCGCCCGGCGGCACGGACCGGCACACGCTCCCGCCCGTCCCAGAGGATCGCGGCCGGGAGACGTTCCCGTCCGTCCCGCGGGATCCGGACCGGGAGGCATTCCCTCCCGCCCGTCCCGAGGCGCGTACGGAGATCCCGACCGCGGCGATGCTGGCGCGGGCGGCGGTCGCGCTGGACAGCCAGGCCGTGGCCGACTGGATCGGCGCGGCGCTGGACAGGCACGGGGTCATGTGGACCTGGGAAAATCTGGTGCGCCCGGTTTTCGGGACGATCTGCCGGCGCCAGGCCGAGACCGGCGCGAGCGTCGAGGTCGAGCACCTGTTCTCCGACCGGGTGCTGGCCGCCCTGGCCCGGCTCGTCGAGCGCCCGGCCCGTCCGGTCAACGAGCGGCCGGTGCTGCTGGCCTGCGCCGAGGACGAGCAGCACAGCCTGCCGATCTACGCCCTCGCCGCCGCGCTGACCGTCGACCACCACGTGGAGACGCGGGTGCTCGGCGCGCGGACCCCCTATCCGGCCCTGGCCGACGCGATGCGCCGCCTCGGCCCGGCGGCGGTCTTCGTCTGGTCCCAGCTCCCCGCGACCGGTGACCCCGCGCCGCTGGCCTCGCTGCCCCTGCTGCGCCCTGCGAGCCACGTCATCGCCGGCGGCGGGGGCTGGCGGGAGGGGCTCCCGCCATTGGTTCCGCACGTCACCTCGTTCCGCGAGGCCCTCACCCGGATCAGCGCCGCGCTGCGCTGACCCCTCCCCTCACGGCCGCACCGCCGGATCTCGCAGGCACGCCCGCCCCGGCTCCGAGCCGCCCGCCCCTGCCCTCTCGGGCGACCCCAGCCCCGTACCCGCAGTTGCGATCAGAGAGGCTGAGCGAGTATGAATAAGTTTTGAATAGGTTTTCTCGGCAAGGGGAGCCCTCATGACAGACAACCTGAACGTCCGGCTCGCCGGAGGCGACGACGCGGCGCTGGCCGAGTGTTTCCACACCCATGGGTCTCTGATCCGCTCCTACCTGCGGCGATTCGTCCCCCCGCAGGAGATCGAAGACCTGCAGCAGGTCGTGTTCGCCGAGGTGTGGCGTTCCCGGCACCGCTTCGACCCGGCTCGCAGCCTCCCGGCGTGGCTGATCGGTATCGCGCACAACCGGGCGGTGGACCACCTGAGGGCGCGCACGCCGCAGACGGTGCCGTTGGACGTGGTGGCCGACCCGGCCGGCGCGGACGGCCGGACCCACGGCGACGGCCTGGCCGAGCGCGACCAGGTCCAGCGAGCGCTGGCGGAGCTCCCCGCCCCGCAGCGCCAGGCCATCGAGCTGGCCTACTACGGCGAGCTGACCCAGCGGGAGATCGCCGAGAAGCTGAGCGTGCCGCTGGGCACCGTCAAGGCCCGTACGGCCCGCGGCCTGCGCCGCCTGTCGGACATCCTCCCCCCGGTCGCGGCATGAGCGGCCAGACCGGCGGCCACGTCCGCCCCAGGGTCGCCGTGTCGAGCTGCCTGATGGGCGAGCTGGTGCGCTTCAACGGCGGCCACAGCCGCGACAGGTTCCTCAGCGGGGAACTGGACCCCTACGTCGACTGGGTGCGCGTCTGCCCGGAGATGGAGATCGGCCTCGGCACCCCACGCGAGACCCTCCGCCTCGAACGCTCTCCGGAAGGGCCGCGGCTGGTCACCAGGAAGACCGGGGTGGACCTCACCGGCGAGATGACGTCCCTGGCCGTCGAGCGGGCCCGCACCCTCGACGTGGACGGTTACGTCTTCAAGTCCAGGAGTCCCAGCTGCGGGATCCACGGCATCCCGGTCCACGCGGGCGACATGGCCGTGGACCGCAAGGGCAGGGGCGTGTTCGCGGCCCGGATCCTCGACGCCCGCCCGCTGCTGCCGGTGGAGGACGAGGGACGGCTGAACGACGCGCTGCTCCGCGAGACCTTCGTGGAGCGGATCTTCGCGCACGCCCGGCTGCGCGCGCTGTTGGAGAGCGACTGGCGCGCACGCGACCTGGTCGCCTTCCACTCCCGGCACAAGATGCAGATGCTGGCCCACGACCCCGCCCTCTACCGCGAGGCCGGCCGGGTGGTGGCCCGGGCGGGCCTGCGCGCCCGGGAGGAACTGGCCGCCGACTACGCCCGCGTGTTCGGCGGGGCCTTCGCCAGGAAGGCCGGCATCGGCCGCCACGTCAACGTGCTCCAGCACTGCATGGGCATGGTGAGCGAGTCGCTGGACCGGACCCGGCGGGCCGATCTGGCCGAGGTCATCGCCTCCTACCAGGCCGGCCAGGTGGCGCTCAGCGTCCCGGCCACCCTGCTCCGGCACCACGCGCGGGGCGAGTGCGCGGACTACCTCCGGGACCAGACGTACTTCTCGCCGTATCCGGAGGAACTCCGCCTCCGCAACCACGTCCCCGTTTAGGCCCCCGGCCGACGCCCCGCCCGCCGCCCCTCTTCCTTGCCTCCCCCCGTTCAGCTGGACGCCAGGCGGGAGGCCGCGATCCGGGCCGAGCCCGGCGCGATCGACGCCGAGCACGGTTCCGGGCCGGCCGGTCAGGACTGGTCAGGTCCCGGCGAGGCGGAGCACCGCCAGGGAACGGGCCGGGAGGGTGAGGCCGGAGTCCAGGTGGACGCCGGGGTCGGAGGCGAGCACGACCTGGGCCGGGGCCGTGAGGTCGAGGGAGACCGGCGTGGCGCCCAAGTTGACGGCCACCCGGAACGCCCCCCGGTGGACCACCAGCCAGGAGCCGTCGTGCTCGATCCGGACCCGGTCGAGCCTCGGGTCCGACAGGTCCGGATGCGCGCGGCGCAGCGCGATCAGAGCCCGGTACCAGTCGAGATGGACCCGGTGGGCGTCGTCGTCGAGCTCGCTCCAGTCGAGCTTGGAGCGCAGGAACGTCAGCTCCTCCCCCGGATCGGGCGCCTTCTCCGCCCAGTCGTCGTAGCCGAAGCCGACGAACTCCCGCCGCCGCCGGTCCGCCTCGCCCTCGCGGAGCTGCGGCTCGACGTGGTCGGTGAAGAACAGGAACGGCGTGCGCGCCCCCCACTCCTCCCCCATGAACAGCATGGGGGTGAACGGCGAGGTGAGCAGCAGCCCGGCGGCCAGCCGCAGCGCCTCCGGCGCCATCCGGTCGCCCTCGGCGCGGTTGCCGATCTGGTCGTGGTTCTGCGCGGCGCAGACGAACCGGTAGCCGGGCACGTGGCGGGCCGGACGGCCGTGGGAGCGCCCCCGGAAGGCCGAGTAGGTCCCGTCGTGGTAGTAGGCCGAGGCGAGGACCTTGGGCAGCGCTCCGGCGAAGTCGTCGTAGTAGCCGTGCCGCTCCCCGGTCACCGCCACGTGCAGGGCGTGGTGGACGTCGTCGTTCCAGACCGCGGCCAGGCCGTACCCGCCGGCCTCGCGCGGGGTCACCAGGCGGGGGTCGTTGAGGTCGGACTCGGCGATGAGCGTCAGCGGCCTGCCCACGGCCGCCGACAGCGCCTCCGCCTCCGCGGCCATCTCCTCCAGCAGGTGCACGGCCCGCCGATCGTGCAGCGCGTGCACGGCGTCCAGCCGCAGGCCGTCGATGTGGTAGTCACGCAGCCACTGCAGCGCGTTGCCGACGAAGTAGCGGCGCACCTCGTCGGAGCCGGGGCCGTCCAGGTTGACCGCCTGCCCCCAGAAGGAGGAGGCGCTGGAGTGGAAGTAGGGGCCGAACGGGGCCAGGAAGTTCCCGGACGGGCCGAGATGGTTGTAGACGACGTCGAGGATGACGCCGATGCCCTGCCGGTGGCAGGCGTCCACGAAGCGCTTGAGACCGTCGGGGCCGCCGTAGTTCTCGGTGACGGCCCACAGGTCCACCCCGTCGTAGCCCCAGTTGCGCTCCCCCGGTACCGGCGGCACCGGCATGAGCTCGACGAAGTCGACGCCGAGCCCGGTGAGGTGCTCAAGCTTGCCGATCGCCGCCTCGAAGGTCCCGGCGGGGGTGAAGGTGCCGACGTGCAGCTCGTAGATCACCGACCCCGGCAGGTCGCGCCCGCGCCACAGCCCGTCACCCCAGACGTACCGGTCGTGGTCGTAGACCCGGCTCGGCCCGAAGATCCCCTCGGGCTGCCACCGGGTCCGGGGGTCGGGCAGCGGCTCGCCGCCGTCCAACCGGAACCGGTAGTCGGTCCCGTGACCGGCCCCCGGCACCTCCGCCGACCACCAGCCGCCCGCCCCGGCGGCCATCGGGTAGCGGATCTCCCCGATCTCCACATCGACCGCCGTCGCCTGCGGCGCCCAGACCTCGAACATGGGCTACTCCCTTTCCAGAAGCGCGACGGGGTAGGTCGACAGCAGGTGGGCCAGTGGGATCCGCCCGGTGTGCTCGGCACCGGTCAGCAGGTCGCGCCAGGCGCCGTGCGGCAGCGTGATCGCCTCGCTCCCCCAGCCGCCGCGCCGCGCCAACCCGGCCGGCAGCCGGGTGGCCACCGTCACGGCCCGCTCCCCGCGGGCGAAGGCGACCACGTGCTCGCCCGCCTCCAGCGGGAC
Source organism: Streptosporangium canum (assembly GCF_900113865.1). Taxonomy (GTDB): domain Bacteria; phylum Actinomycetota; class Actinomycetes; order Streptosporangiales; family Streptosporangiaceae; genus Streptosporangium; species Streptosporangium canum. Next base: position 332,438 of record NZ_FOQY01000003.1, read on the forward strand.
GTACGGCGCGGCCGGATCGAGCCGCCGCCGCAGGTTCAGCGCCTGGACGGTGACCAGCAGCTTGGCCTCGTCCCACGGGGAGCCTCCCTCCCCGGCGAGCATCCGGCGGCGGAGCGGGAAGTCGACCGGGCGGCGGTTGTCCGGGTCCACCAGGGAGAAGTCGGTGATCTCGTTGCCCCAGTAGAGGTCGGGCACCCCCGGCAGCATGAGCTGGACGAGCTTCTGCCCCAGCGAGTTGGACCGGGCGTACGGCTCGATCCCGGCGGCGAATTCCGCGACCGAGGTCCCGCACTCCTCGATCGCCCGGCTGACGAAGTCGCGGATGCCGGCCTCGTAGGCGGGGTCGGGGGCGGCCCAGGAGATCGAGGTCTTGGCCTCGCGCGCCGCCTTGAACAGGTAGTCGAAGAACCTGTCCGGGCCGATGGGCCAGGCGGCCATCAGGTTCTGCCAGGCGAGGTAGTCGAGCGCCGGGTCGAAGGAGACCTTCGAGGACCACTCCCCCACCGCCGCCGCCCACTCCCCGGGCAGCTCCGACAGCACGGCCAGCCGGGCGCGGACGTCCTCGGAGCGCTTGGTGTCGTGGGTGGACAGCGTCGTCATCGCGGTCGGCGACATCTCCCGGGCGAACGTGTGGAACTCGCCCGGCGCCCCCGCGAAGTGGTCCGGCTCCCCGCCCACCTCGTTCAGGCACGCCAGCGGATACCACCGGTAGAGCGCGGTGTCCTCCACCCCCTTGGCCATCACCGGCCCGCAGGTCTGCTGGAACCGGGTGACGGCCTCGGCCGGTCCGCGCAGCACCCTGTCGACGACCTCCGCGACCGGGGCGCCCTCGGGCAGCCGGGCCGCGGCGACCCGTCCGGCCGCCTCGACGGTCGAGGCCGCGATCTCGGGCACCGGCTCTCCCGGCACCACGTAGGCCCGGTAGACCGGCATCGCGGCGAGCAGCTCCACCAGCGTCTCGCGGTCGGAGCCGACGACGGCGTGCAGCCGGTCGATCTCGGCGGCGAAGAACAGGTCGAGGACCTCACGCTTGGACCGGCGCACCACCGTGGCGTAGTCGGACGGCATGCCGGTCTGTGCGACGAACAGCTCCAGCAGCGGCTCGCGGCCGGCGGGGTCCACGAACAGCCGGGTGATCCGGTTGAGCACCTCATAGCCGGTGGTGCCGTCGCAGTCCCAGTCGGCGGGCAGTTGCTCGGAGCCGATCAGGATCTTCTCCGCCACGGTCCACACGCCCGAGGCCTCGCGGAGCCGGGACAGGTAGCCGCGCGGCTCGGCCAGCCCGTCGGGGTGGTCCACCCGCAGGCCCTGGATGACGCCCTCCTCGACCAGCCCCAGGATCACCTCGTGGGTGGCGTCGAACACCTCCGGGTCCTCCACCCGCAGCCCGATCAGGGAGGACACGTCGAAGAAACGCCGGTAGCCGGGCCCCTCGCGCCAGTCGACCAGCCGGTAGCAGGTGTCGGGGAAGGGGAACTCGTGGTCGTGGTAGCGCAGCACGTCGCCGTCCACCACCGGCTCGGTGTCGTCGCCGATCACCGGCATGCTCACCTTGCCGCCGGTCCAGTCGATGTCGAACCACGGCGCGTACGGCGACGCCTGCCCCTCCTTGAGCACCGACCACAGCGGCGCGTTGCCGGACTCGGGCACCGGGACCGTCATGTGGTTGGGCACGATGTCCACGACGATCCCCAGCCCGTGCTCGGCCAGCGTCGCCGACAGCGCCCGCAGGCCCTCGACGCCGCCGAACTCCGCGCGGATCCGGGAGTGGTCGGTCACGTCGTAGCCGTGCCGCGACTCCGGCGCCGCCTGCAGGATCGGCGACAGGTAGACGTGGCTGATCCCCAGGTCCTTCAGGTAGGGAGCGAGCGCGGCCACCTCGGCGAAGCCGAAGTCGGGGGTCAGCTGGATCCGGTAGGTCGAGATCGGATCCATGAATCGCTCAGACACGCCGCAGCACCCTTACCGATCTGCCGACCACCGGCACGTCCTCAGCCGCCCGGCAGATCCGGGTGTCCACTGTGATCGGCATCGCCGTGTCGATCTCCGTCAGCCACATCTCGCCGTAGTCCTTGGGAATCGTGAATTTGATGACATCGTGGTGGGCGTTGAACAGCAGCAGGAACGAGTCGTCGGTGATCTGCCGTCCCCGGCGGTCCGGCTCGGTGATGGCGTCGCCGTTCAGGAAGACGGCCAGCGACTTGGCGTAACCCACGTTCCAGTCCGCGTCGGTCATCTTCTCCCCCTGCGGGGTGAACCAGGCGATGTCGCTGAGGTTGTCCTCCGAGCCCCGCACCGGCCGGCCGTAGAAGAACCGGCGCCGCCGGAAGACCGGGTGGTCGGAACGGAGCTTGGCCAGCCGCCGGGTGAACTCCAGCAGCAGCCAGTTCTCCCGGACGTCGGACCAGTCCACCCAGCTCAGCTCGTTGTCCTGGCAGTAGACGTTGTTGTTGCCCTGCTGGGTGCGTCCCAGCTCGTCGCCGTGGGAGATCATCGGCACGCCCTGGGACAGGAACAGGGTGGTCAGGAAGTTGCGTTTCTGCTGCTCGCGCAGCGACTCGATCGCCAGCGAGGCGGGCCCCTCCGCCCCGCAGTTCCAGGAGCGGTTGTCGTCGGTGCCGTCCCGGTTGTGCTCGCCGTTGGCCTCGTTGTGCTTGCCGTTGTAGGAGACGAGGTCCTGGAGGGTGAAGCCGTCGTGGCAGGTGACGAAGTTGATCGAGGCGGCCGGGCGGCGGCTGTCGTCCTGGTAGAGGTCGCTGGAGCCGGTCAGCCGGGAGGCGAACTCGGGGAGCGAGGCCGGCTCGCCCCGCCACAGGTCGCGGATCGTGTCGCGGTACATGCCGTTCCACTCGGTCCACCGGGCGGGGAAGTTGCCCACCTGGTAGCCGCCGGGGCCGACGTCCCACGGCTCGGCGATCAGCTTGACCTGCGACAGCACCGGGTCCTGCTGGACCAGGTCGAAGAAGGCGCTCAGCCGGTCCACCTCGTGCAGCTCCCGCGCCAGCGTCGCCGCCAGGTCGAACCGGAAGCCGTCCACGTGCATCTCGATGACCCAGTAGCGGAGCGAGTCCATGATCATCTGGAGCACGTGCGGGGAGCGCATGAACAGGCTGTTACCGGTCCCGGTGGTGTCCATGTAGTAGCGCTTGTCGTTCTCGACCAGCCGGTAGTAGTTGGCGTTGTCGATCCCCCGCATGCTCAGCGTGGGGCCCAGGTGGTTGCCCTCGGCGGTGTGGTTGTAGACCACGTCGAGGATGACCTCGATGTTCGCCTCGTGCAGCGCCTTGACCATGGCCTTGAACTCCAGCACCTGCCCGCCGCGCTGACCGGTGCTCGAATAGGCGTTGTGCGGGGCGAAGAACCCGATGCTGTTGTAGCCCCAGTAGTTCGTCAGCCCCCGCTCACTGAGGACGTGGTCGGTGACGAACTGGTGCACCGGCATGAGCTCGATCGCCGTCACGCCGAGCCCGGTCAGGTGATCGATGATCTCCGGGTGGCCGATGGCCGCGTAGGTGCCGCGGATCCGATCGGGGATCTTCGGATGGTTGATCGTCAGGCCCTTGACGTGGGCCTCGTAGATCACCGTGTCGTGGTACGGCGTCGCGGGAGGACGGTCGTGCCCCCATCCGAAGAACGGATTGATCACGATGGAGCGGGGGACGAACGGGGCCGAGTCGGTGTCGTTACGGCTGTCCGGCTGCCCGAAGCGGTAGCCGTAGGCCGCCTCGTCCCAGTTCACATCCCCCTCCACCGCCTTGGCGTAGGGGTCGAGCAGGAGCTTGGCGGGGTTGCACCGGAGCCCGCTCGCCGGATCGTACGGGCCGTGCACGCGATAGCCGTACCGCTGCCCGGGGCCGACGCCCGGCAGGTAACCGTGCCAGACGTACCCCTCACACTCGGTGAACGGGACTCGGGTCTCCCGGTTGTCGTCGTCGAACAGGCACAGCTCGACACGCTCCGCGGCCTCGGTAAAGAGCGCGAAGTTGGTCCCCGCACCGTCATAGGTGGCCCCGAGGGGATAGGGGTCACCCGGCCAGATCTCGATCATTACACCGCCCTTCAGCGGTGAGAAGACATGCCCAATGCTGCCCTAGCCATGCGTGCTTTCCCACCCTCAACACGGCGACCTTCATCCCCTTTATCCCAAAGGAGAGCTAAGAGTCGCCTGCCGGGCCCGCAGGTCCCGGAGCGCGGGTCCGTACACCTCCGCCCCGGAGCGGCGGACGAACGCCTCCGCGGCCCGCAGGCGGGCCTCGGCCCGTTCCCGTCAAGCCGGCCGATCCACCCGCCCCACCGGTGCGGAGCAAAGGAATCTCTGAAAGTCTGATCACATGACCGGTGGAATTCTGAGAATAACTTTCAGTTCCGACGATCTGGTGCGGATCCGCCTTACCCCACAGGCCGACCCGATGTGGGAAATAGTGGGGAGCCTCCATCGGATACAGGCTCGGGACGGAGGTCCGGCCCTCGCCCAGTGGCGCAGAAAGGTCCGGGACAATCTCTCCGAGGTCGCCCTGCTCTCATCGGTGCGGACCCTCCTCAACCCTCTGCTTCCCAGGGCCCGCTACTTTCCCGACTTCCTCACTCCGACGGCCTCCGGGGACGGACTTGACAGCGGAATCGAGGCGATACTTGACACCCCGCCGTCCCGGGTCCGCACCGAACTGGAGATCCTTCGCCGGCACACCGGGTCTGCGGCCGGCCTGGACGGCCTCGCCCGGGGCGACCTCCGCTCGCTGCGGCACCTCGGCCGTGTCGTCGCCGGCTACCACCACGCCGCGCTCGCCGACGACTGGCCCACGGTGGAGAGCACCGTACAGAACGAGCGCGCGGTCCTGACCCACCACCTGGCCGCGGGCGGCGTGGAGGCCATGTTCGCCGCTCTGCCGTCCGGCATGCGCTGGCGGCCTCCGGTCCTGGAGGTCGCCTACGCGGCCGGTGACCAGGAGCTTCACCTCCGAGGCCGCGGGCTGACGCTGATCCCCTCCCACTTCTGCCGGGGGACGCCCATCACCCTGGCCGATCCGGACCTTCCCCCGGTGCTCGTCTATCCCGCCCGCCGCCCACCGCGGCGGGCCCCGGACCCCGCCGACCCGCTCACCGGCCTGCTGGGCAGGACACGTGCCCACCTGCTGCGCCTGATCGCCGCCGCACCGGGCTGCACGACGGGACAGCTCGCCACCCGTACCGGGGTGTCCGCCTCCACCGTCAGCGAGCACACCACGATCCTGCGCCGCTCCGGGCTGATCGACAGCGTCCGGCACACCAATTTGGTAATGCACCGCCTGACACACAACGGCGAACTCATTTTACAGAAAAGAATCGACTGATTCCACTGAGTGATTAACCGGCCGCAGGCGGCCTCCGTCTCGGCGGATCGCCCCCGACGGATATATCAATCCGTCTCGAAAGGTCATCACGTGAGCTGGCCTGCGTATTTCGGTTACAGCCATAAGACGATGACACACCGGCCGTCTGGCGTATGTACTGAGGCGGCACCAAAGACCCGCCGGCCGTTCCGGACAGCGGCGGAGAGACGGGGCTCATCGTGCCGGGCCGGCTGCCAGGCAGGCCCGGAATGGCTCATCGAAGGAGAAGACTTCCTGATGCTGAAAGCATTCAAGGCGGCGATCCTCGCGCTGCTCGTAGGAGCGGCGATGCTCGTGACCGGCTCATCGGCCGCCCAGGCGGAGGCACCCGCCCTGTCCCCCGACCCCGACGCCTCCCTCCTGCAGCGGCAGGCGACCTCCCCCGAGCAGCTGCAGGAGCAGGTCGACCTGCAGCTGCGGCTCTACCCCGGCGGCAAGCAGATCAACGACCACGAGGTCGCCTACGACGACGGGAAGTTCGTCATCACCTTCGCACAGCCCGGACGGCAGCTGCTCGCCTCCCCCGACTGCCCCTCGGGCTGGTTCTGCTTCTACGACTACGCCAACTACGGCTACCCGCGCGGCAAGCTCAGCGACTGCGGCTGGCAGGACCTGGGCGCCTACGGCTGGCACGACCGCACCTCCTCCGTCCACAACCGCACCAGCACCACCGTCGACTACGACAACCACACGGTCGGCGGTCACGAGAACGACCAGTACATGTTCAGCAACTACTCCGGAGGGGCCCTGAACCTCTCCTCCACTCAGACCAACAAGGCCGATCACGTCTACCGCTACTGCTGATCCCCGAGAGCTGCCCGGCCGGTTCCCGACCGGCCGGGGAGCCGCCTTTCCCCGGCCGGGCAGCGGGGTCCCGAGCTCACCGGGGGCACGTCCTGGCGGGGGCCGTGCCCCGAGCTCACCGGGGAGCCGCCCCCGGGGCGGGGAGCCGGGCCCGCAGGTCCCGGAGCGCGGGTCCGTACACCTCCGCCCCGGAGCGGCGGACGAACGCCTCCGCGGCCCGCAGGTGGGCCTCGGCCCGTTCCCGGTCGCCGTCCAGCAGCGCGAGCCGTCCCAGGCACAGGTCGGTCACCGACCAGCCCAGCAGCCGGCCCTCGCCCGGGGCGAGCCGGCCGTACAGGGCCCGCCCGGCGGCCACGTCGCCGAGCGCCAGGCAGATCTCGCTGAGGGCGTCCGCCACGAACCGGTAGGCCAGGTCCGGGCCGACGGGCGCGGAGACGTCGCGGGCGAGCCCGGCGAAGACCGCGCGCGCCTCGTCGGTCCCGCCCAGGTCGATCAGGGCCAGGCAGCGCAGGATCCGCCAGGACCACTGGCCGGGGAGCCGGTCGAGCGTCTCGTCGGCCAGCGCGAGCGCCTCGCCGGCCGCGCCCCGGGCCCGCAGGGCGAAGAAGCGCAGCACGCCGCTGCGCAGGTGGGCCTCGCTCCGGCCCAGGGCCCCCTCCGGGTGGGCCGCGCCGGACTCCTCGGCCGCGGCGAGGGCGTCGGCGAGACGCCCGCCCAGGTAGGCGAGGATCGCGCGCTGCCAGGCGGCCAGGCTGACCATCGAGGGGAGCCGGAGCCGGTCCGCCGTCTCCCCGAGCCAGGCCAGCAGCTCGGCCGCCCGGCCGGTCCGGCCCTGGGCGACCAGCTCGACGTACTCGCACTCGCGGCCGACCCACTCGGTGGCCAGGTCGCCGGTACGGCGGCCGATCTCCACGATCTCGTCGACGACCGCCCGCGCGCCGTCGCGGTCGTGGTCGTGCCTGAGCAGCATCTCCAGGGCGATCAGCGCGGCGGCCAGGGTCCGGTCGTCGCCGGTACGGCGGGCCAGCCGTACCGCCTCGTACGCCATCGCCACGCTGCGCTCGACGGGCCGGACCGTGAAGCCGGTCATCGCGGCGGCGGCGAGCAGCCGGGCCCGCCACGGCGAGTCCTCGGCCAGCTCGGAGGCGAGGACCCGGTCAATGCGCTCGGCGAGCCGGTCGATGCCGGTCATCTCCTCGTACATGGCCAGGTAGATGGGGTCGGAGAAACCCAGTGCCGCGCGGGCCAGCCGGTTGACGTCGCCGAGCCCCTCGGCGATCTCCGCGGCGGCCTCCAGGGAGGCGTGGGCCGCGATGTTCATGCCCGCCGCCGCCTGGGCCTCGGCCAGGTCGAGCAGGAGGTCGCAGCGGAGCGCGTCGTCGGTCCTGGGGAGCCGGTCGATCATCTCGATCGCCTGCTCCAGGTTCTCCACCGCGTCCTCGTGGGCGAACTGCGCCATCGCCTGGACCGCCGCGCGCCGGGTGTAACCGATGGCCTTGCCCGTCATCCGGGGGGTCAGCAGGCCCTCGCGGTAGTGATGGGCGATCTCGGTGAGGCGGGTCCCGCTCCGTTCCTCCAGCACCTCGGCGATCCGTGCGTGCAGCCGCCGGCGGCGCAGCGGCGGCAGCGCCCCGCGCAGCACGTCACGGACGATGTCATGGACGAAATGGCAGGTCAGGCCGTCGCCCTCGACCAGCAGCCGGGCCCGGACCGCGGCGTCGACGATGTCGAGCACCCGGTCCTCGGGCAGCTCCAGCACCCGGAGCAGGATGTCGGTCGCCGCGTCCCGGCCGAGCAGGGCCGCGACGGTCAGCACCTCCTCGGTGTCCGGCGGCAGGCCGGCCATCCGGCCGCGCACGACGTCGGACAGGGCCTGCGGGGTCTCCCCCAGCTGCAGGACCTCCCCCAGGAAGAACGGGTTTCCCGCGGTCAGCCTGCCCATCTCCGCCGCCCGGTCGGGGTCGGCGCCGGCCCGGCCGAGGTATTCGCGGACCTCCTCCTCGCCGAGCCCCCGCAGCAGGAGCCGCCGCACGTGCGGCAGCCGTACCAGCGCGCCGAGGACGCGTTCCAGCGTCCCCCCGGCCTGGACGTCGGTGTCGCGGTAGGTCGCCACCACGGCCAGCTCCGGGCAGAGCCGGGTGGAGGCGAGGAACTCCAGCAGCCGGAGCGACGACGCGTCCGCCCACTGGAGATCGTCGAGGACGACCAGGACCCGGCCGTGCTCGTTCAGCAGCCGGGCGAACGCCTCGTAGAGCTGGAACTGCCCGGTGGCGGCGGGCCGGCCCGGCCCGCCGTCCCCGCCGACCAGTTCCTGTACGGCCTGCGTCCACGGCCAGAAGGGCGGCGTGCCGGCGCCGTCCCAGCAGCGGCCCCACACCACCCGGCGTCCCCCGGAGCGGGCTGCCTCGGCGGCCTGCTCGGCCAGGCTGGTCTTGCCGATCCCCGGCTCCCCGGCCAGCAGCACCACCCGGTGGCCCTCCCCCGCGACCGCCAGGTCCAGCACCTGGGCCTCGGCCTCCCGGCCGACCAGACGCGTGCTCTGCCGCACCGTCGCGCGGGCCCGGGGCGTGAGGGCGGGATCCTGGGCGAGGATGCGCCGCTCCATCTCCCTGGAGCGGGGGTCGGGGTCCAGCCCCAGGCCCTCCACCAGCAGCCTGCGCCCCTCGGCGAGCACGGCCAGCGCTTCGGCCTGCCGTCCGGCCTGGTAGAGCGCGTGGGCGCCGAGCACGCGGAGCCGCTCCCTGAACGGGTGGGCGGCGACGAGCTGGGCCAGCCCGCCGGTCAGCGTGGACCCCCGGCCGAGGGCGAGGTCCGCCTCGGCCGCGTCCTCCTCCAGCGTCAGCCGGAACTCGCCCAGATGGGCGATCTCCTCCGCGGCCCAGGAGACGCCCGCGAAGTCCGTGAGCGGCTCCCCGCGCCATTCCGCCAGAGCCTGCCGGAGCCGCCCGCCCGCGGCCGCGTGCTCGCCCGCGGCGCTCATGCGCCCGCCCTCGGCCGCGTGCTCCCGGGCCCTGGCCAGGTCGAGCGCGCTGCCGGAGATGTCGAGGGCGTAGCCGCCGGGCCTGCTGACCAGGACCGTGGGGGGCACGTCCCGCCGCCTGCCGGGCTCGAAGACGCGGCGGAGCTTGGAGACGTAGGCCTGGACGGTGTTGACCGCGCCGGGCGGCGGCCCCTCCTCCCAGAGCGCGTCGATCATCCGGCTCAGCCCGACCGGGCGCGGGACGGCGAGCATGCACAGGGCCAGAACCATCCGCTGCTGGTAGGGCCCGATGTCCAGCTTCGTCCCGTCGTCGGCGATCACACCGACCGGTCCCAGCACACGAAAGTCCATCCGGCCACCTCGCTCACGAACTCGGCCGATCGTACCTTTCACTCCGTACCGGTATCTCTCCTACCTCTCGCTGATCCGCGCCGGCTCACCGTTCCTCCCGCACCTCCGGCCCGCGCCGGCTCACCGTTCCTCCCGCACCTCCGGCCTGAGCCGGTCGATCCGACCGGTGCCGTCACAGAGCGAGCACGGCTTCCGCCCGCCGGTCGTGTCCTCGCCGCGGCACAGACCGCACTCCAGCAGGGTGCCGAACCGGGGATCGCGGTAGGCGTGCCGGAACAGCCGGCCGCGGTCGGTCTCCCATCCCTGCACCCACGCGAACGCGTCCAGCTCGGCGAAGATCCCGGCGTCCAGTGCCCGCAGGCCAATGATCAGTAGGCTGCCCGCGCCGATCCAGTGATCGTTGCGGAGGTCGATTTCATACTTCAAGGACCATCGCCCCCTTGAAGATTCGCCCCGACAGGGGCCTCACTCACTTTTTACCCGGGTCTGTGCCATCGACGACTGCCATTGGCAATTGCCACATGAATATACCCTTGGCGGTTACCTTCGGAGATTGCCGGACGATACTGCCATTTGACTGTTACCATCGCCACGACCTGGGAAGACTTCCAAGAGTGAGGCGGCAGCCGCCCGCACCACCGGGAGGAAGAGGTGAGCGCCGATGGCCGGTACCAACCCCACGCTGCGCCGCCGGCAACTTGCCAGCCGTCTGCGGGAGCTCCGCGAGCAGGCCGGCAAGAGCATCAAGGAAGCCGCCGAACAGCTCGAATGCTCGCCGGCGAAGATCAGCAGGATCGAGACAGCCCAGCGGGGCGCCCTCCCCCGGGACGTGCGCGACCTGTGCCTCTTCTACGGGATGACCGAGCAGACGCAGATCGACGTCCTGATGTCCCTGGCGCGGGAGGCCAAACAGCAGGTGTGGTGGCAGGAGACGGAAGACGTCGACTTCCGCCCGTTCCTCGGCCTGGAGATCGACGCCACGTCGATCTCCGAATACGAGACGACGACCGTCCCGGGACTCCTCCAGACCGAGGAATACGCCCGCGCGATCATCAAGGGATATCTGCCGGGGATGGACCCGGACGTTCTGGAAGAACGGGTGGCCTACCGGCTGAGGCGCCAGGAACGCCTGCACGGGCCCAATCCACCGAAATACTGGGTGCTGCTCGACGAATCCGTGCTGCATCGCCATGTGGGCGGGGTCGATGTCATGAGAAAGCAGCTGGAGCATATCGAGGAGACCTCCGAGCTCCCCCATGTGACCATCCAGGTGATCCCTTTCACCGTTGGCGCGCACATGGGGTTCGACAGCGCTTTCGTCCTGTTGGAGTTCTCCGACCCCACCATCGGCGACACGGTCTACCTGGACACTCTCATGGGCAGCTTCTACCTGGAGAAAGCCAAAGAACTTGAGCGTTTCAGAGAAACGCTCAACCATCTTCGCGCAGTGGCCCTGAGCCCACAAGAATCAGCGGCCCACATCGCGAGGGCATACGACAGATTCGCTGCCTGACCGGCACATTCCGTCATCAGACAACACCCTAATCCCGACGAATTTTCATGGAGAGACGATGACGTCTTCCAAACCCGCCGAACTCCCTTCCCTGGAGTGGCAGGTATCGAGCCGGTGCAACAACGGCTCCTGCGTGGAAATCACCAGGCTTCCCAACGGAGACGTGGGCATGCGGGACAGCAAGGATCAGAGCGGACCGATCCTGGAATTCACCGTAGCAGAATTCCAGTCTTTCATACACAGCGTCAAGGACGGCAGGTTCGACCTGTAGGAGCCGTCTTCCCATAAAGGAACACGAGGTCACGGGACGGTGCCGGCGGAGGATCCCGCCGGCACCGTTTCTCGTACCGCCGGCGGACACGGATTCATTTCCGACGACCCATCAGGCACTCGCCTCCCGGCAACCACAGCAAACGATCACAGGCCGGTGACGTGAAAATGGACTATAATTCTCACGGCGCGGCGCTCTTCCGCAGAAGAGTTGTCAATCTTTCGGGAGGAAACGCATGGACAGCGACTCGCAGTTCCATGGGGCGGTCTGGCGGTCCAGGTGCAACAACGGCACCTGCGTCGAGATCGCATCACAGGGCGGCTGGGTCGGCGTACGGGACGGCAAAGCCGGTGGCACCGGGCCCGTTCTGTCGTTCACCCACGAGGAGTGGACCACCTTCGTCATGGCCGTGAAAAACGGGGATTTCGACGTTTGACCCTGTTTGCCGGGGTAGTCCGAGCGTTCTCACGAGTGGAGGACGCTGAGGAATGGGCGGATTCAAGAAGTTCCTGATGAGGGGAAACCTCGTCGAGCTCGCCGTGGCGGTGGTGGTCGGAGCGACCTTCAGCGGCCTGGTGCAGGCACTGGTCAAGGACCTGATCACGCCGTTGATCGCGGCGATCACCGGGGGCGGCGGGCCGGACTTCTCGCAGTACGTGTTCACGGTCAACGGCGCCAAGTTCATGTACGGCGACTTCATCAACCACCTGCTGAGCTTCCTGATCATCGCCGCGGTCATCTACTGGCTGGTCGTGATGCCGATGACCCGGGTCATCGCCTTCTTCGACAGGGACAAGAAGGCCACCGAGAAGCAGTGCCCGGAATGTCGCAGCGACATCCCGGTCGACGCCAGCCGCTGCGCGTTCTGCACGGTGGAGCTGTCCCAGGTCCGCGCCGCGGACCGGCCCCCCGCGTAAACGCCGCCCCTGCCGGACGGGCCCGGACGCGGCGCCTCCTCCGGGCAGCCTCGGGTGACCGGAGCACGACGCCCCCCGGGCAGCCCCGGGTGACCGGAGCACGCCGGCCCCCGGGCACCGGCGGCCACCCGGCCGTCCGAGGACGGCGACGCCGGAAGGGGGCCGTTCGGCCCGGGGAACCTTCTGTAGGACGATGAGACGGTGAGCGTAGAACTGGCCGTCTGGCACGAGCCCGAGCCGATCACCAAGGAGCACGCGGAGACCGTCTTCCAGGCGTTCCGCCGCGGAGAGCCCGACGCCGCCGCGCCGCATCCCGGGGTGGCGGCGTTCGCCGCGCGGCTGGCCGAGGCCGAGCGGGTCTCCCCGGCCTGCGCCGTGGTCACCGTGGACCCGGACAGGGCCGACGAGGTGTCGGGCGAGGCCTTCGCCCTGGCCCGCGAGTGCGGGCTGGTCTGCTACGACCCGCAGCGCGGGCTGGTGCACAACCTGGCGCCGCTGGGCGTCTACTCCGGCATGCAGATGCACACGGGCGACGGGATGATCGTGGTCGATCCCGACCTGCGGCTGGTCACCGACGCGCTGGCCACCATGGCGCCGCAGAACCCGTTCACGGCGCTGGTCGTCTTCGGCGAGCACTTCATCCAGACGTCCCCCGAGATCACGGGCTACGAGCTGGAGTACAAGGACAGCGTCCAGGACCTGATGTTCCGCACGCACGTCCCCGACCTCGAAACGGTCCAGGACGCCTTCACCGAGTACGCCACCGGCGGGCGCGCCTTCCTGGACGGCCACGACTGGCGTCGCGTCTGAGGCCCGCCCCCGGGCCTTCCGGCCCCGCGCGAGCCACTGCCGGGAGACCCCGCAGGCCACCCGCGGCCCTCGCGGTCCGCCGTACCACGCGGGCTGTCCCCCGGAGGCCCTGCGGGCCGCGCCGCCGGGGAACGCGGGTCACTCGCCGGGGAAGCGGACCCCCGCCTGCCTGCGGACCTCGTCCATGACGCCCATCACGTCGAGGGTGGCCTGCCAGGGCACGAGCGGGCTCTCCAGCAGGCCCTCGCGCAGGCAGCGCATGGCCTCGACCGCCTCGTGCAGCATGCCGGTCCCCTCGTAGGGGACGTGGAAGGTCTCCGGCTCGGCGCCGGCTCGGTGCAGGACGAAGGCGCCGGGGCGGAAGAACGGGTGCGGCAGCTCGATCCGGCCGAGCGGGCCGGAGACCGACGCGGTGACCGGGCCGTCGGTGGTGATGCCGCAGGAGAGCAGTGCGACCGCGCCGCTGTCGTAGCCGAACAGCATGCCGGTGTTCTCGTCCACGCCCTCGGGGGTCAGCCGCGTCCAGGACTGCACCGTGGCGGGGTCGCCGAGCATGAGGTGGGCGAAGGAGATCGGATAGACGCCCAGGTCGAGCAGGGCGCCACCACCCAGCTCGGGGTCGCGGAGCCGGTGGCCCGGCTCGACGGAGACGGAGATCCCGAAGTCGGCGTGGACGGCCTCGACCGGGCCGATCGCGCCTCCCTCGACCAGCTCCACGATCGTGCGGATGGCCGGGACGCAGCGCATCCACATGGCCTCCATGAGGAACAGCCTCCGCTCCCGCGCGAGGTCCACCAGCTTGGCCGCCTGGGCCCGGTTGAGCGTGAAGGCCTTCTCGCACAGTACGGCCTTGCCCGCGCTCAGGCAGGTCAGCACGGCGTCGTAGTGGGCGTTCTGCGTGTTGGCGACGTAGACGATGTCCACGTCGGGATCGGCGGCCAGCTCGGCCCAGCTCCCGTGGGCGTGGGGGATGCCGTGCCGGTCGGCGAACACCCGGGCGGGCTCGACGGACCTGGACCCGACCGCGACCACCTCGGCGTCCGGCAGGAGCTTCAGGTCCTCGGTGAACGTGGTGGCGATCCCGCCGGTTGCCAGAATTCCCCACTTAATCGTGCTCATGGGGCCATATCTCATCATGTACGGCTTTACACCGGTGTACGGCTCGCACCGGGCCCCCGGTGCGAGCCGTACCGGACGGTCAGCCGCGGGTGTCGGCGAGCAGGGCCTTGAGCACCAGACCGGGATGGTCGCGCAGCACGCCGCGCATCCGCCACTCGTCGGTGAACAGCGCCAGCAGCTCTCCGTCGATCGCGCGGGTGAAGACCTCCACGCCGCGCTGGCGGGCCAGGACCGGCGCGGACTCGGCGTCGGTGATCCTGGCCAGGCTGAAGTCGAGCCGGTCCATCGCGATCTCGGTGTTGAACTCCCCGGCCAGCCGGTGCTTGACCACGTCGAACTGCATCGGGCCGACCGCCGCGAGCACCGGCGACTGGTCACCCCGGATCTCGGAGCGGAGGACCTGCACGACGCCCTCGGCCTCCATCTGCTCGATGCCCTTGCGGAACTGCTTGGCCCGGCTGGAGTCGCGGCAGCGGGCCGTCCAGAAGTGCTCGGGCGCGAAGCTCGGGATCCTGGGGAACTCGACCGCGGAGCCGTCGTAGAGGGTGTCGCCGGGGCGCAGGGCCGTGGCGTTCACCAGGCCGACCACGTCGCCGGGGAAGGCCTCGTCGATCGTGGCGCGCTCCTGGCCGAAGACCGACTGGGCGTACTTGGTGGCGAAGGGACGCCCGGTCGCGGCGTGGGTCAGCACCATGCCCCGCTCGAACCGGCCCGAGCAGACCCGGACGAAGGCGATCCGGTCGCGGTGCGAGGGGTCCATGTTGGCCTGCACTTTGAAGACCAGGCCGGAGAACGGCCGGTCCAGCGGGCGCGGGTCGTCCTTGACGTCGGGACGGGGCGCGGGGGCCGGGGCGATGTCGACCATGGCGTCCAGCAGGCGGCCGACGCCGAAGTTGTTCAGGGCGGCGCCGAACAGCACGGGCGTGGACTCGTGCGCCTCGAACGCCTTCTGGTCGTGGTCGGAGCCGATGGCGGAGAGCAGGTCGACCTCGTCCTTGGCCCGCTCCCAGTCCTCCCCGATCTCGGTGAGGGCCTGCTCGGGTGTGAGCTCGGTCTCAATGGCCTTGGTGGCCCCGCCGGGGGTGCGGGTGTAGCGGACCGCCTGGTCGACGACGCGGTCCACCACGCCGTGGAAGAAACCACCGGTGCCGATCGGCCAGGTGATCGGGGTGGGCCGCAGGCCGGTCTTCTCCTGGATCTCGTCCAGCAGCTCCAGCGCCTCGCGGCCGGGACGGTCCCACTTGTTGACGAACGTGATGACCGGGATCCGGCGGTGCCGGCAGACCTCGAACAACTTCAGGGTCTGCGGCTCCATGCCCTTGGCCGCGTCGAGTAGCATGACCGCGCAGTCGACGGCGGCCAGCACCCGGTAGGTGTCCTCGGAGAAGTCGGCGTGACCGGGGGTGTCGACCAGGTTGAACATGTGCCCCCGGTATTCGAACCGGAGAGCGGCGGAGGTGATGGAGATGCCTCGGGCCTTCTCCATGTCCATCCAGTCGGAGGTCACACCGCGGCGGCCGGCCTTGCCGTGCACCGCACCGGCCTCGGTGATCGCGGAGGCGTGCAGCGCCAGCGCCTCAGTCATGGTCGACTTACCGGCGTCGGGGTGGCTGATCACCGCGAACGTGCGACGCCGGGCCGCCTCCTGGATGATCGCGGTCATTTCCTGGTCTCCTAGCCGTGCGTAAAGTGGGGAGCCCCGCACAGTGCGGGCCGCCGAAACAGCTTACGCGCCGCCGCGGCCGTCAACAGATGTGGCAACACTTCCCCAGGCCGCTTGCGTCACCATGGTGTTCAGTGGATTGTGGAACAACTCGGTTCGCCCCATGCCCGTCCCAACTGCCCGAAAGCGACCTGCTCGTGCAACTCGACGTTCCAGTGGTGTGCAGATGATCACGCTTCGCTATGCGGCAGGCTCCGATATCGGCCGGGTCCGCCAGGGCAACGAGGACGCGGCCTACGCCGGCGCCCGGCTGCTCGCCGTCGCCGACGGCATGGGCGGCCACGTGGGCGGGGAGGTGGCCAGCTCGGCGGCTATCGCCGCGGTCTCCACCCTGGACCACGAGGTCCCGGAGGACCTGACCGCCGCGGCCGAGGCCGGGGTCCGCAAGGCCAACCAGCGCCTGCGCGAGCTGGTCGAGCAGGACCCGAGCCTCACCGGCATGGGCACCACTCTGACCCTGATGCTCTGGGACGGACCCCGGGTCGCCCTCGCCCACATCGGCGACTCCCGCGCCTACCTGCTACGCAACGGCGATCTCTACCAGATCACCTACGACCACACCCTGGTCCAGACGCTGATGGACGACGGGCGGATCACCGCCGAGGAGGCCGCCCGGCATCCGCACAGGTCGATCCTGCTCCAGGTCCTGGACGGCGGCGACACCGTCGACCCCGACCTCTCCCTGCGCGACGCCGAGGTCGGCGACCGCTACCTGCTCTGCTCCGACGGCCTGTCCGGGGTGGTGGAGGCCGACCGGCTCCGCCACGTGCTCGCCGACATCGACGACCTCGAGGCGGTGACCCGGCGGCTCATCGAGCTCGCCTGTGACGCCGGCGGCCCGGACAACATCACCTGCGTGGTCGCGGACGTGGTCGAGGGACCCGGCTCGGACACCCCCGTGGTGGTCGGCTCGGCCTCCCCCTCCTAGGTCCTTGTCGACGAGGACCTGGAAGACGCTGCCGGCCGCGAACTCCCGCGCACCCCGGAGCCCCGCGGCCGGCAGGCCCTTCGCCGTCACCGAGCCCAGCCGCACCGTCCGCCGCGGTGTGCCGTTGTCTCCGCGCTGCTGCCGCCGGCCACGATCCGTTGACACGGTTCCTGATTGCCGCGACCGAGGCCGACGCAGAAGACACTGAACCCGAGGCCGTCAGTCGTGCTCGGGGTGCGCGGTCGCAGTGCTAACCGCTTTCGAGGGCGATGACCTCTTCCAAAGCGCGCCGCAGCAGGGCGACCTGGTCCCCGCCGAGATGCCGCGACCACCGCTGCTCGATGTCCGTGAGGATCCGGGCCGCTGCGACCTGGGCCATCCTGCCCTGGTCGGTGAGCCGGATGATCTTCGCGCGGCGGTCGCCCGCGTCGGCCGCCCGCTCGACGTAACCGTGATCCTCCAGTTCGCCGACCAGTTCGCCGATCGCCTGCTTGGTGAGCCCGGAGCGTTCGGCGAGCATGGTCAGCCGCGAGCCTTCGGCGTCGATGAACCGGAAGACGGAGCCGTGCACGTACCGGATCCCCTCGAACCCTTCGTCGGCCAGCCGCTGGTGAAGGCGCTCGATCGCGATGTCCTTGGCCTGCGTGAGCAGGGTGGGGAGCGGCACGTTGGGCTCGTCTTTCCGCTCACGCGTTCCGGATCGGGTCGTCATCCCCGTGCGGCCTTCCTTCCGTGCGGTTTCGTCAGGAAGCTTGACGATATCAGCAGATACGGTAAAGTCACCTGACTATCAGGCGGCTTGACTAATTTCTGGAGGACGGAATGCGAAACCTCACCGAAGGGCGCGAGCAGTTCGCGGCCCTGCTCACCAGGCCCTTGCCCACGGATGTCTCCTCGTCGGCGACGACACTCGGCGGGCGGCCGGCGCTGGAGCTGCGGATCGAGGCGCCCGGCACGGCAGGCGAGGACGTGCTGCTGTATCTCCACGGCGGCGGCTTCGTGGTCGGGTCGGCGCGTGTCACCGCCCACCTCACGGTCGCGCTGCTGCGGCACCTCGACGGCCGGGCGGTCTCGCTCGACTACCGGCTGGCGCCGGAGCATCCGTTCCCGGCCGCGCCCGATGACTGCCTGGCGGCCTACCGCGAACTGCTGGACTCCGGCGCCGACCCCCGGCGGCTGGTGATCGCGGGTGACTCGGCCGGGGCAGCCCTGGCCGTCGTCACCATGATGCGCGCCCGGGACGCGGGCCTGCCGATGCCGGCGGCGGCGGTCCTGTTCTCGCCGGCGGTCGATCTCACCCTCAGCGGCGCGAGCATGCGGTCCAAGGACGGGGTCGACCCGATCTTCACTCCGGCTGATCTCGAGTGGTACTTCGATCAGTACATCGCCGGCGGTGACAGGTCGACGCCCGAGGCGAGCCCGGTCTTCGCCGACCTCACCGGGCTGCCGCCCCTGCTGATCCAGGTCGGCTCGAGCGAGCTCCTGCTGGACGACGCCGTACGGCTGGCCGGGCGCGCCGGGATCGACGAGGTCACGGTGACGTTGGAGGTGGCTCCGCGCCAACCGCACGTGTTCCACCATGGCGAATCGGCCGAGGCGGCAGCGGCACTGGAGCGGGCCGGCCGGTTCCTGGCCCTCCGGCTTCGCGGCAGGAAGGAGGGATCGTGAATCGACCGGCCGAGCAGGCGATGGGGCTGGTGCTCGCGCCCCGGGACGAGAAGTACGACGAGGAACGCGCCGGTTGCCAGACCGCCCGCCGGCACCGTCCCGACCTGGTGGTGGGCGCCGCCGGACCCGCCGATGTGCAGGCGGCGGTGACGTACGCGGGCCGCCGCGGGCTCCCGCCGAGCCCGGCGACGGCCGGTTCGGTCACTACGACCGCATTGAAGACGTCACGCCGGCGGCTGAGATCGGGGGCGGAGGCCGACGGCGCGGCCCGCCCGGCGGGCCGGGGTCGCCGGATCCTGGTCGCGGCACGCGACAGCGGCTATCGTCGGATTCCCTGAACTCCTCGCCGATCACCGCCCCGGAGGGATGTCATGTACAAGGAATTCGCCATCGAGGCGATCGTGTGGCTCATCCCCGTCGTGATCCTCGTCGGCCTGGCCTACATGATCACCCGTCCCGCCTGACCTCTCCCTCAAGCCGAGGACGTGGAGTTCCGCGTCCTCGGCTTTCTCATGCCCCCGGCAAGTTCCCCGACATTCCTTGAATTTCGGGAACTATTCCCTTTACTCAATCTTTATGTGTATATAGTCAGGCACATGCGCTCGGGGGAGCGCCGTTGAACACGCCACAGGGGGATCTCGCTCGCCGATGGGCCATTTCGTCGATGCCGCATTAGCCTTTCCCACCGTTCTCTTCACATTCCTGCTCGTGGTGATCGTCGGTTACTGGCTGCTCGCCGTGTTCGGCGGCATCGGGTTCGACGGCGACGCCGGCGGGACGGAGACGGCGGGGGTCACCGGCTTCCTCGGCGGCCTGGGGCTGGGCGGAGTGCCGGCCGCCGTGACCGTGTCGCTGCTGGTCGTCATCGCCTGGTTCGTCAGCCTGGTCGGCGGCGTGCTGTTCAGCGGCGTCCCCGCGCTGACCGGTGTGCTGGCCGCCGCGCTCGCCTGCGCCTGGGCCGGCACCCGCCTGATCGTGCTGCCGCTGCGCCGCGCCGCGCGCGGGGATCGCGCGCCCTCCCGCGCCGATTTCGTGGGCCGGACGTGCGTCGTCCGCACCGGCCGGGTGGGCGGGGACTTCGGCCAGGCCGAGGTCACCGCCGCGGACGGCTCCTCCGCCCTCGTCCAAGTCCGTCAGACCGGCGACGACGTTTTCGACGCCGGCAGCACCGCCCTGATATTCGCCTACGACTCCGCGGGCGAGTTCTTCTGGGTGATGCCCTACGACGCCGAACTCGACCCCGACCGTCCTCTTTAGCCGAAGGACCACATGGACGTCATCTCCACCGGATTCGGCATCCTCCTCGCCGTCATCCTTCTCGTCGTCATCGGTTTGCTGTTCACGGCCAGCCGCCTTTTCAACAAGGTCGAACAGGGCAAGGCGCTGATCGTCTCCAAGGTGAACAAGGTGGACGTCACCTTCACCGGGGCGATCGTGCTGCCCGTCTTCCACCGGTCCGAGGTCATGGACATCTCGGTGAAGACCATCGAGATCGAGCGGACCGGCCGCGAGGGCCTGATCTGCCGGGACAACATCAGGGCCGACATCCGGATCACCTTCTTCGTCCGGGTCAACAAGACCGCCGAGGACGTCGTCAAGGTCGCCCAGGCCATCGGCACCGCCCGGGCCAGCGACCAGGAGACGCTGCAGGAGCTGTTCAGCGCCAAGTTCTCCGAGGCGCTCAAGACCGTCGGCAAGCAGCTCGACTTCGTGGACCTCTACACCCAGCGCGACCAGTTCCGCGACCAGATCATCCAGGTCATCGGCACCGACCTGAACGGCTACAGCCTTGAGGACGCCGCCATCGACTACCTGGAGCAGACCTCGCTGACCTCCCTCGACAAGGACAACATCCTCGACGCGCAGGGCATCAGGAAGATCACCGAGCTGACCGCGATCGAGCACGTGCGGACCAACGAGTTCCAGCGGCGCGAGGAGAAGGAGATCACCCGCCAGAACGTGGACGCTCGGGAGGCCATCCTCGAACTGGAGCGCCGCCAGGCCGACGCGGAGATCAAGCAGAAGCGCGAGGTCGAGACCATGCGGGCCCGTGAGGAGGCGGAGATCCTCAAGGTCCGGGCCGAGGAGCGGCTCAAGGCCCAGGCCGCCGGCCTGCGCACCGACGAGCAACTCGGCATCCAGCAGGAGAACCAGGCCCGTGAGATCGCCGTGGCGGCGAAGAACCGCGAGCGGGTCATCGCCATCGAGTCCGAGCGGATCGAGAAGGACCGCATGCTGGAGGTCATCTCCCGCGAGCGTGAGACCGAGCTGTCCCGCATCTCCAAGGACAAGGAGGTCGAGGGCGAGAAGCGGTCCATCGCCGAGGTGATCCGGGAGCGGATCGCGGTGGAGAAGACGGTCGCCGAGCAGGAGGAGAACATCAAACGGCTGCGGGTGGTCGAGGAGGCCGAGCGGACCCGCCAGGCCGTGATCATCCAGGCCGAGGCCGAGGCACAGGAGAGCCTGGTCAAGGACATCAAGGCGGCCGAGGCGGCCGAGGCGGCGTCCAGGCACCGGGCACGCGAGGCGCTGGTGCTGGCCGAGTCGCGGCAGCAGGCCGCCGAGCTCGACGCCCGCGCCAAGATCCGGCTGGCCGAGGGCGTCCAGGCCGAGGCGGCCGCGGCCGGCCTCGCCGAGGTGCAGGTCCGCGAGCGGGACGCCGCGGCGATCGAGAAGGTGGGCCGCGCCGAGGCCGCGGTCGAGCGGGAGAAGGCGCTGGCGGTCGCCGAGGGCGACCAGGCCAAGGCGCTCGCCTCGGCCATGGGGGTGCGGGAGCGGCTCAAGGCGGAGGCCGAGGGCGAGCAGGCCATGGCGCTCGCGACCGCCTCGGCCGTCGGCGAGAAGCTCAAGGCCGAGGCCGAGGGCCTGACCCAGAAGGCGGCTGCGATGGCCGCGCTGGACGACGCGACCCGCGCCCACGAGGAGTACCGCCTGCGGCTGGAGGCGGACAAGGAGATCCGCCTCGCCGGGGTGAACGTCCAGCTCAAGGTCGCCGAGGCGCAGGCCGCCGTACTGTCGGCGGGCCTGTCCAAGGCCAACATCGACATCGTCGGCGGCGACAGCGTGTTCCTCGACCGGCTGATGGGCTCGATCAGCGTGGGCAAGAGCGTGGACGGCTTCGTGCGGCACTCCGACGTCGCCCAGACGCTGGCCGGGCCGTACCTGGACGGCTCGCAGAGCCTGCCCGCCGACCTGACCAGGATGCTCGGCTCGCTCGACAGCGCCGACGTGCGGAACCTGTCGCTGTCGGCGCTGCTGGTGAAGCTGGCCGCCTCGGGCGGAGCCGACGCCGACAGGCTGCGTGAGCTGCTGGGCGGCGCGCAGAGGCCCGGCGCCGACGCCCGGACCGTCACCGACGTCCCGGTCGCCGGAGGCGTCCCGATCGTCACCGACGTGCCGGTCGCCGAGACGCCGGTCGCCGCCCTCAACTCCGGCGAGCAGTGACGCCGCCCATGACAGAGGTCGTCACCGAGACGCCGGACGGCCACGCCGGGCTGGACGCGGGCACCTACGAGGTGCTCCGCGCCCGGCTCGCCGAGCAGGCGGCCGAACTCGCCCGGCAGGCCGGCGCCCTCAACACCCGGCGCCTTGAGGTCTTCGGCGGAGCCGAACTCCGCCTGATCGGCACCGAGCGGATCCGCACCGAGAACAACTGCGTCCCCCGCGACATCGTGGCGCTCGGCGGGGTGGCGGGCCCGCCCGGAGGAGCGGACGGCGGGCCGGGGAGGCGGCAGGGGCTCATCCTGTTCGGCTACAACGTGTTCATGGGGCTGAAGCCCGAGACGACCGTCGAGGACGTCTTCTCCATGCACACCTTCGTGCGGGGGGCCACGGGCGCCCAGGGCGGCCCGGACGGCGACGCGTTCCGGTTCGACCCCGCGCCGCTGTTGCGCCACCCGCAGTTCGAGCGGGACTTCGCCGAGCTCTACCGCTACTACCGGGAGACCCGGCTGCTCCGGCTGCGCCGGACCGAGGGCAAGATGCTGGCCGTCTTCCAGACGGGGCCGCAGGACACCCGCGTGCTGCGCTGGCAGGTCGGCGCGGACGGCGCGCTCACCTACATCGACGACCGGGGCGAGCGCGACCACACGTTCCCGCCGTCGCACGACTTCGAGTGGACCCCCGCCACCCGCGACGACCACGTGCTCGGCCGCCACCCGCACATCTCGATCCAGGGCGAGGTGTTCGTCGAGACCGTCGGCGGCGACCTCACCATCAAGATCGAGAACAACACCGAGAGCGGCGAGGGCGTCTACCGCGAGCCGGTCGCCGAGCCGTTGCAGAGCCTCGCCGACGCCGACGTGCAGCACGCCAGGGTCGGCCCGCTGATCCTGCTGCGCGTGCGGCCCTACAACGAGACCGAGTGGCGGCACCTGGTCTTCAACACCAGGACCAAGGGCGTGGTCCGCCTCGACGGCATCGGCCAGGCGTGCCGCCGCCTGCCCGAGGACCAGGGCATCATCTTCCCCGGCGGCTACCACCTGTCCACCGGAGCCGGCAAGACCTTCGACACCGACGTCTCCGGCCTGGAGTTCGAGCGGGTCATCCGCTCGGCCAACGGCGAGGACGTGCTCTACGTCTTCCACGCCCGCACCGGGGGCCGGTCGCTGCTGCTGCCGTACAACGTGATCCGCAAGCAGGTGTCCACGCCCCTGTCCTGCCACGGCTACTCGCTGTTCGACGACGGCACGCTGATCGTCTTCAGGGCGACCTCCGACGAGCCCTCCCGGGTCCACCCGATGCAGGTCTGGCAGACGCCGTACATGTCGGACCTCTACGCCGCCGCCCAGCCGGTGGGCACCGGGCCGCTGGAGCGGATCGGCAACGCGGAGCTGGTGCGCGGGATCTCCGACTGCCTGTCGGTGGCGCGGATGGTCGAGGAGATGGCGCCGTCGGCCCCGGTCTTCGAGGCGCTGATCGCGGCCTGCGCCCGGGCCTTCGACCACTACCACTGGCTGGGCGAGCACGGGCTGCGGGGACCGCTCGCCGACGTGCGGGCGACCGCCGGGCAGGTGCTGGAGGAGTTCGAGAACGTCCAGTCGCTCACCGAGCAGGCCGCGACCGCGCTGGAGGCCGCCGCCGGCGAGATCGCCTCCCTGGTACGGCGGGCGCGCGCGCAGGCGCCCCGCTCCGCCCAGGGGTGGATCACCCACCTCGCCGAGCTGCGGCGGGCCCAGGGGCGTCTGGTGACCCTGCGCGAGCTGCGCCACGTGGACACCGGCCGGATCGACGGGCTGGCCGCCGAGCTTGAGGCCGAGCTCGGCGCCACCGCACAGCGCGCGGCCGGATTCCTGCGGGGCGAGGACGCCTTCGCCGGATACCACGCGGAGGTCGAGCGGCTGGTGTCCGACGCCGGGGCCATCGCCACCGTGGCCGAGGCCGGGCCGGTCGGCGACCGGCTGACCGGCCAGGCCCAGGGCCTGGAGGTCGTGATCGAGGTGGTCGGCACGCTCGACATCGCCGACGCGACCGTGCGGACCGCGATCCTGGAGCGGATCGGCGAGGTGCTCGGCGGGGTCAACCGCGCCCGCGCCACGCTGGAGGCCCGGCGCGGCGAGCTGCTGGCGAGCGAGGGGCGGGCGGCGTTCGCGGCCGAGTTCGCGCTGCTGGGGCAGGCGATCACCGGGGCGCTGGCGATGTCCGGCACCCCCGAGCGCTGCGACGAGCAGCTCGGCCGGCTGATGCTCCAGATGGAGGGCCTGGAGTCGCGCTTCGCCGAGTTCGACGACTTCCTGGCCCGGCTGGCCGCCAAACGGGAGGACGTCTACGAGGCGTTCTCCTCGCGGCGGCAGGCCCTGCTGGACGAGCGCGCCCGCAGGGCCGACCGGCTGGCCGGCTCCGCGGACCGGATCCTGGCCGGCGTGCGCCGCCGGGTGGCCGGGCTCGGCTCGCTCGACGAGGTCAACACCTACTTCGGCTCCGACCCGATGGTCGTCAAGCTGCGCGGCGTGGCCGGGGAACTGCGCGAGCTGGGCGACCAGGTCCGGGCCGAGGAGCTCGAAGGCCGGATCAAGTCCGCCCGCCAGGAGGCGGGCCGCGCCCTGCTGGACCGGCTCGACCTGTACGCCGACGGCGGCGAGACGATCCGCCTGGGCCGGCACCGGTTCGCGGTCAACACCCAGGCCCCCGACCTCACGCTGGTGCCGCACGGCGGGCGGATGGCGTTCGCCGTCACCGGGACCGACTACCGCTCGCCGGTCCGTGACGAGACGTTCGCCGAGACCCGGCCGTTCTGGGACCAGCTGCTGGTCTCGGAGACGGCCGAGGTCTACCGGGGCGAGCACCTGGCCGCCTCGATCCTGGCCGGCGCGGAGGCCGGCACGCTGCGCGCGGGCGATTCGGCCGTCTCCCTCGACGCGCTGCACGAGGCGGCGGTGGCCGAGGGCGGGCTGCTGCGGATCGTCCGCCAGGTGGCGGAGGCCCGTTACGACGAGGGCTACGAGCGGGGCGTCCACGACCACGACGCCGCCGCGATCCTCGACGCCCTGCTCCGCCTGCACGCGGGCGCGGGACTGCTGCGCTATCCCCCGGCGGCGAGGGCCGCGGCCCAGCTCTTCTGGGCCTTCGGCGTGGACGAGGCCGCCCGCCGGACGTGGACCACCCGGGCGGTCTCCCTCGCGCGGGCGCGGGCCCTGTTCGGCCGGGTCGACGCGGTGGCCGAGACCCGCGCCGCCCTCGGCTCCGCGATCGCGGCCTTCATGCGCGGCCTGGAGGGCGGGGCGCCGGGCACGGCCCCCGGGAACGGCTGGCCGGACCGCGCGCCCGCCTCCGCGGAGACCGCGGAGGCGGGCAGGCGGCACGACGGGGCCGGGCAGGACGACGAGGACGTCTCCGGGCTCGCCGGGGAGTATCTCTTCGAGGAGCTGGCGGGCAGGCCGTCCGGGTTCGTGACGAGCGCGGGGGCGCGGTCGCTGCTGGAGCGGTTCGACCGGGCGCTGGGGGCCTCGCGTGGGAAGCTCGACGACGACCTGCGGGCGCTCGGGGACGACCTCCCCGAGCGGTACCGGCTGGCCGAGGCGTGGCTGGGGGCGTTCGAGCCGTCGGCCGAGCTGCCGGAGGCGGTGGCCGTACGGCTGTGCGAGGTGCCCCGGCACGACTCCTCCGCCGCCCTGACCGCCACGGTCGAGGGCCTGCTCGGCACGCACCCGCGGATCGTCGAGCGCGGGCTCGCCCTGCGCCTGGACGAGTTCCTCGGCCGGACCCGGCGCTTCCGCGAGCACCGCGTCCCCGCCTACCGGGCCTACCAGCGGCGGCGCAACGAGCTGGTCGCCGCGGAGCGCGAACGCCTGCGCCTGGAGGAGTACCGGCCGAAGGTGATGAGCGCCTTCGTCCGCAACCAGCTCCTCGACGAGGTCTACCTCCCGCTCATCGGCGACAACCTGGCCAAGCAGATCGGCGCGGCCGGCGACGCCAGGCGGACCGACCAGATGGGCATGCTGCTGCTCATCTCGCCGCCCGGCTACGGCAAGACCACCCTCATGGAGTACGTGGCCAGCCGGCTCGGCCTGATCTTCGTGAAGGTCGACGGCCCCGCCCTGGGGCACCTGGTCACCTCGCTGGACCCGGCGCAGGCGCCCGACGCGACGTCGCGCCAGGAGGTCGAGAAGATCTCCTTCGCCCTGGAGATGGGCAACAACGTGCTGCTCTATCTCGACGACATCCAGCACACCTCTCCCGAGCTGCTGCAGAGGTTCATCTCGCTGTGCGACGGCCAGCGGCGGATGCAGGGCGTCTGGGAGGGCGAGACCCGGACCTACGACCTGCGCGGCAAGCGCTTCGCGGTCTGCATGGCGGGCAACCCGTACACCGAGTCCGGTGGGCGGTTCCGCATCCCCGACATGCTCGCCAACCGCGCCGACGTGTGGAACCTCGGCGAGGTGCTGTCCGGCAGGGAGGAGCTGTTCGCGCTGAGCTACATCGACAACGCGCTCACCTCCAACCCCGTCCTGGCCCCCCTGTCCACCCGCGACCGGGGCGACATCCGCCTCCTGGTACGGCTGGCGCAGGGCGACCCGGCCGTCCGCGCCGACCAGCTCTCCCACCCCTACTCCTCGGTGGAGCTCGGCCAGGTCCTCACGGTCCTGCGCGGGCTGCTCCGCCTCCAGCGGGTGGTGCTGGCCGGCAACCGGGCCTACATCGCCTCGGCGGCCCAGGCCGACGCGTCCAGGACCGAGCCGCCGTTCCAGCTCCAGGGGTCCTACCGGAACATGAACAAGCTCGCCGCCAGGGTCGTCCCGGTCATGAACGACGCCGAGCTGGAGGCCGTGATCGACGACCACTACCTCGGCGAGGCCCAGACCCTCACCTCCGGCGCCGAGGCCAACCTGCTCAAGCTGGCCGAGCTGCGGGGCACCATGACGGCCGCGCAGGCCGCGCGGTGGGCCGAGGTGAAGGCCGCCTACCTGCGCGAACGGGCTCTCGGTGGCGCCGGGGACGACCCGGTGACCAGGGCGGTCGGCGCGGTCGGCCTGCTGGCCGACCGGGTGAGCACGGCCATCGAGCAGGCCGCCGACCGCCTGTCCCCCGAGCACGACCCCGGCGGCGCCGACCGCTGTCCCCCGGGCCGTGACCCCGGCGGCGCCGACCGCCTGCCGCCCGAGCCGTGACCCCGGCGGCGCGGACCGGCCCTTGTTTCGAGAAGCCCGAGGCCTCCGACTACTCTGTTGCCGCCCGGTGTACCAGTACGAGATCGCGCGAGAGCAGGGAAAACACAGTGAAGCTTCTCCACTCCGGGAAGGTCCGTGACGTATACGAGGACCGGGGGGACATCATCCTCGTGGCCTCCGACCGCGTGTCGGTCTACGACGTGATCCTGCCCACGCCCATCCCCGACAAGGGGAAGATCCTCACCCAGCTCTCCCTGTGGTGGTTCGAGCAGCTCGCCGACATCGTGCCCAACCACGTCATCTCCGCCACCGACGTGCCGGCCGAGTTCGAGGGCCGCGCCGTACGGTGCCGGAAGCTGAAGATGGTGCAGGTGGAGTGCGTCGCACGCGGCTACCTGACCGGCAGCGGGCTGAAGGACTACCAGGCGCGGGGGGCGGTCTCGGGCGTCCCGCTGCCGCCCGGCCTGGTGGACGGCTCCAGGCTCCCCGAGCCGATCTTCACTCCGAGCACCAAGGCTCCGCTCGGGCAGCACGACGAACCCATCACCTTCGACGACGTGGTCGCCCAGGAGGGCGCGGAGGTCGCCGAGGAACTGCGCCGGATCACGCTCGCGGTCTACGGGCACGGCGCGGAGCTGGCGCGCGAGCGGGGCGTCATCATCGCCGACACGAAGATCGAGCTGGGCTGGGCCGCCGACGGCACGCTCGTGCTCGGTGACGAGGTGCTGACCTCGGACTCCTCGCGGTTCTGGCCCGCCGACCAGTGGGAGCCCGGCCACGCGCAGTTCTCGTTCGACAAGCAGTTCGTCCGCGACTGGGCGACCGGCACCGGCTGGGACAAGAAGGAGCCCGCGCCGGAGGTGCCCGCCGAGATCGTGGAGATCACCCGGGCCCGCTACATCGAGGCGTACGAGCGCGTCACCGGCAAGTCCTGGTGAGCCGGTGCCCGCGGTCCGCGGGCACCGGCCCCGCGCGGCGGTGACGGGCGCCGGGCGCCGGCTTCCTCTCGACCGCGGCGGTGACGGGCGCCGGGCGCCGGCTTCCTCTCGACCGCGGCGGTGACGGGCGCCGGGCGTCAGGGCGTCAGCTTCCTCTCGACCGCGGCGCCCACGACGTAGCGATCGGCGGAGACGGCGTGGGCCCCGAAGTCGGCCACGATGCAGGTGATGTTGTCGGGGCCGCCGCCCCGGTTGGCCAGGTCGATGAGCCACCGGGCGGCCTCGTCGGGGTCGGCGATCTCGGTCAGCGTGTTGAACAGCGTCTCCGGGCCCACCACGCCGGTCAGGCCGTCGGAGCAGAGGAGGTAGCGGTCGTCCGGCTGGGCCTCGCGCAGGGACAGGTCGAGCTCGCCGTCCCCGGTGCCCTCCAGGACCCGCAGCACCATGGAACGGCGCGGGTGCTCGGCGGCCTGCTCCAGGGTGATCCGGCCCTCGTCCACCAGCGACTGGACCAGGGTGTGGTCGTGGGTGATCTGGTAGAGGGCGCCGTCGCGCAGCATGTAGGCGCGGGAGTCGCCGACGTGGGCGAGGGCGAAGGTGGCGCCGTCCCAGAGCATCGCGGTCAGGGTGGTGCCCATCCCACGCAGCGTGGGATCGTGCTCGCTCATGTCGTGCAGCGTGTGGTTGACGTCCCTCGCCGCGTTCTTCAGGGTGGCAACCAGGTCGACACCGCTCTCCGGAAGACTCTCGTCCAGCCTCACCATGGCTGTCACGGCGAGTGAGCTGGCGACCTCTCCACCCGCGTGACCGCCCATGCCGTCGGCTACGGCGAGCAGCCGCGCGCTCGCGTAGCCCGAGTCCTCGTTCGCCTCACGGCGGACGCCTACGTCGGAGCGGGCCGCGTAGCGCAGTGCCAATCCTTCGTTCAGTGCCATGAAGGCAGTAAAGCATTGGTTGAAGCACTTCACAAGCAAACATGTTGTAGACCGTTAAGGCACAGTCAACTACTGTGGCCCAGTATGGAGGAGAGCCAGGACATCACGGTGAACGCCGGCGACATCGCCCGGCTCGCCTCCGTCGGCCGGGCCGCGGTGAGCAACTGGCGCCGCCGCCACGACGACTTCCCCCAGCCGGTGGGCGGTACGGCCTCCAGCCCTCTGTTCTCCCTGCCCGAGATCGCCGCGTGGTTGCGCCGCAACGGCAAGTCTTTTGAGGTCTCGCTCGGCGACCTGGTCTGGCAGCGGCTGCGGACCTCGGTCGACGACCTGCGACTGGGTGATCTCGTGGCCAGGGTCGGCGCGTTCCTGCTGTTCCTGAGCCGGGAGCCGGAGGCGTGGCGGGAGCACGGCACGCGCTCCCTCGACGGCCTGGCCGCCGCGACGGACGACCTTCCGGGCTCCCCCGACCTGCGGCTGGACGACCTCGCGCTCGTCGGGCTGGTGGCCGAGCTGGCCGCCGAGCGCGGGCCGCTGGACACCTTCGAGTTCCTCTGCGAGCGCTACGTCGAGGCCCACTCCCGCCAGCTGTCTGTCACCCGCGACGACGTGGCCGCGCTCATGGCCCGCCTGACCGGCCCGGACCGGGGGCGCGGCAAGGGCATCGTCCTCGACCCGGCCTGCGGCGTCGGGACCCTCCTCCTGCACGCCGGCGCCTCGCTCGGCCAGGAAATCAACGAGACGAACGCGCTGCTCACCGCCGTGCGGGTGCTGTTACGCGGGGCCACGGCGCGGATCGTCGCCGGTGACTCGCTGCGCGAGGACGGCCTGGCCGGGGAGCTCGCCGACGCCGTGGTCTGCGATCCGCCGTTCAACGAGCGCGCCTGGGGCTACGAGGAGCTGACCGGCGACCCCCGCTGGGAGTACGGCCTGCCGCCCCGCGGGGAGTCCGAGCTCGCCTGGGTGCAGCACTGCCTGGCCCACGTGCGGCCGGGCGGCCTGGTGGCGATCCTGATGCCGGCCGCGGCGGCCGGCCGCCGCCCCGGCAAGCGGATCCGGGGCAACCTGCTGCGCACCGGGGCGCTGCGGGCCGTGGTGACGCTCGGACCGGGCGGCCCCGACCTGTGGATGCTGCGCCGTCCCGACGGCGGGCGGCCGCCGTCCCAGCTCCTGATGGTGGACGCGACCGAGGACCTGTCGATCGTGGAGCCGGCCTGGCGCACCTACATGGGAAACCCGGAGGCCGAGCTGTCCGGCGACAGCCGTACCGTGCGGATCATCGACCTGCTCGACGACGAGGTGGACCTCAGCCCGGCCCGGCACCGCCCGCAGCAGGGCGGCCCCGACTTCCTGCGCGACTTCACCGACGCGCTGGACCGCTTCCGCGACACCTCCGCCACGCTGTCGGAGGCGCCCCCCGCCCTCGAGCTGCTCGCCGAACGGCAGGACCTGCCGACCACCACCGTCGGCGAGCTGGCCAAGGCGGGCCTGATCACCATCCTGCAGGCCCCGTCCAAGATGGCGGCCGAGGAGGGCCCGCTCCCGGTCCTGACCGCCGACGACACCGCCATGGGCACACCCCCTTCCGGAAGGACCACCCTCGACCCCGCGCTGGTCATGGTCAGGCCCGGTGACATCGTGACCACCGCCCTGGGCGTGGTCCGGGTGCTCACCCGGGGCGGCGCGGCGCTCGGCCCGCAGCTCACCCTCTACCGCGTGGACCCGCAGCGGCTCGATCCCGGCTTCCTGGCCGGGTTCCTCCGCTCCGCCGACGCGGCCCGCGTCCATCCCAGCTCCAGCCGCCTCGACGTGCGGCGGGCGCGGGTGCCGATGCTGCCCCTGTCCGACCAGCAGCGGTACGGCACGGCCTTCCGCGAGCTGTTCACGCTGGAAGACCGGGTGCGTGAGACGACCGCGCTGGGGGAAACCCTGATCCGGCTAGGCTTTGACGGACTGGTCGACGGCCACCTCCGGCCGTGCGACCAAGGGGTGTGACCCCCGCAACGTCCATGGGAGGGCCGGATGGTCATCGGCGACCGGTACGTACTCGACGACCTCCCTCTCGCCCAGGGCGGCATGGGCGCCGTCTACAGCGGCCATGACAAGCACCTCGACCGCAAGGTGGCCGTCAAGTTCCTGCGCTTCCTCACCGGCCCCGACGAGGAGCTGAACCGGCGTTTCCTCCGCGAGGCGCGCATCCTGGCGAAGCTGGAGCACCCCGGCGCGCCGGTCCTCTACGATTTCGGCACCTTCGACCAGCGCCTCTTCCAGGTGATGCAGTTCATCGAGGGCGTCACCGTGGCCGACCTGGTCAGCGAGCACGGCCCGCTCCCGGTCCCCTGGGCCGCCGCGATCGCCGCCCAGGCCTGTGCCGTGCTGTCGGCCGCCCACGCGCTGTCCATCTACCACCGCGATCTCAAGCCGACCAACCTGATGCTCTGCCCCGACGGCAGCGTCAAGGTCCTGGACTTCGGCCTCGCCGTGCTCAGCGAGGCCGACTCCACCCGTTTCACCCGGGTCGGCCAGATCCTCGGCACCCCCGCCTACATGGCGCCCGAACAGATCCAGCGCGGCCTCGCCGGCCCCCGCAGCGACCTCTACGCCCTCGGCTGCGTGATCCACGAGATGCTGACGGGCAGGCAGCTCTTCACCGGTCCCACCGAATACGCCGTGTACGAACGCCAGGTGAAGGAACGGCCGCCCGCCGTCCCCGGCGTCCCCGGGGAGCTGAACCGGCTGATCGAGGACCTGCTGGAGAAGGACCCCGACCGGCGTCCCGGCGGGGCCGACGCCCTCTACGAACGCCTGCAGCCCTTCGCCGTGGACCTGCCGATGCTCCCCGGCTTCCTCAACCCGCCGTCGGACCCCAGCCCCGGCCGGATGTACGCCCGGATGGTCGGCCGCGTCCTCGCCTGAGGGCCGCCCTCGCCCACCACCCACGTAGGCGCGGCCGCCGCCGGCGCCGCGGCCGTTCATGATCTCAGGACCTTCCCCGGCTCCCCGCGCCGCGGCGGGCCGGGGAGAATGCGATGCATGGAAGGTCGATGGATGGAAGTGGCCGATCGGGTGCTGGTCCGGCGGTATGCCGAGCTGGACCTGTCGGTGGGGCTGGTCATGGGTGACGGCGGCTGCCTGGTGGTGGACACGCGGGGGGACGAGCGGCAGGGAGCCGAGCTCGCCGCGGAGGTGCGGCGGATCACCCGGGACCCCTGGACAGTGGTGATCACCCACTCGCACTTCGACCACAGCTTCGGCACGCGGCCGTTCCTGGAGTGTCCCGTCTGGGCGCAGGAGGGCTGCCGGACCGACCTGGCCGAGGACGGGGCGAGGACGAGGGACGCCTGGGCGCGGCGCTACCGGGAGGAGGGCCGCGCGGGCATCGCCGACGACATCGCCGGGACGGAGATCGTCCTGCCGGACCACCTGGTGACCGACAGGGCGGAGCTGGCCGTCGGCGGGCGCGGCGTCGTCATGTCCTACTTCGGCCGCGGCCACTCCGGCAACGACCTCGTCGTCCACGTGCCGGACGCCGGCGTGGTGTTCGCCGGTGACCTGGTGGAGAACGGCGCGCCGCCGGCCTACGGCGACGCCTATCCGCTCGAATGGCCCGACGCCGTCGGCGGTCTGCTCGGGCTGGCCGGCGACGGCGTCGTGGTGGTGCCCGGCCACGGGGATCCGGTGGACCGCGGGTTCGTTGTCGCCCAGCGCGCCGAGATCGCCGCCGTCGCCGGGCTCTGCCGGGAGGTGGCCGCGGGCCGGATGAGCGTCCAGGAGGCCGTACGGCTGTCGCCCTATCCCGAGGACACCACCAGGACCGCCCTCCGGCGCCCGGCGGGAGACTGACCGCGTCCCCGTCCCACCGGGTCCGGGCGGAGCGGGGCGCGGCCTTCACAGCACCGCGAGGCTGGGGGCGCCTCCGGGGGCGAACTCGGTGTGGATGCGGTCGAAGGGCACTCCCAGGCCGAGCAGCCGGTTGGCCGTCACGCGCACCATCTCGGACGACCCGCACACGAAGACGTCCCCGTCGGGGACGATCCGGTGGTATTCCAGGGCGTCCACGGCACTGTGCCTGCGCCAATCCTCCGGGTCGTCGGAGACCGCGCGGACGATCCGCAGGCGCCTGTGCTGTGACCGCAGGCGTTGCAGGTCCTCGTTGTCGTAGGCGTCGCCGCTGCGCCGGACGCCGTGGAAGAGGTCGATGGCGGGGCGGTCGGGCACCCACACCGACTCCTCGATGAGCGCCTTGAGCGGGGCCAGGCCCGTGCCGCCCGCGATGAAGATCAGGTGCGAGGTGCTCGCCCGGTCGAGCACGAGGGATCCGCGGGGCGGCCCCAGCAGGAGGCTGTCCCCCGGACGCGTGTGGTGCATCAGCGCCGTGCTGACCCATCCGCCGGGCACCATCCGCACGTGGAAGGTGAGCAGGTTGTCCTGGCGGGGCGCGTTCGCGATCGAGTACGGCCGCCACACCCGGGGCCAGTGCGCGCTCTGCAGGGTGGCGTACTGGCCGGCCCGGTACGGGTAGGGGTGGTCGGGCTCGACGGTGATCACGGCGATCTCGGGGGTGCGCACCTCGTGCGCGACCACGGTGCCGATCCAGGCCGGGGGCGTATGGACGGCGTCCTGCTCGGCGGCCTGGATCATCACCTCGGCGATGTAGTTGTAGGCGGTCATCCACGCCTCGTCGTAGGCGGGCAGCCAGGCGCCGCCCGCGGTGAACCGCATCGCGGCGACCAGGCAGCTGCCGACCGCCGGATAGTGCTCGGCCTGGACCCCGTACTTGCGGTGGTCCCGGGCGAGCTGGCCGAGGTAGTCGCTCAGGCCCGCGCCGTCCTCCAGGTTGAGCACCACCTGGGTGAGCGCGTGGAACAGGCGGTCGCGCTGGAGGTCCATCGCGGGCGGGAACATCTCGCGGATGTGCGGGTAGTTGGCGAAAAGCCTGCCGTAGAAGTGCTGGGTGACCTGGTCGGCCACCGGTTCGACAAGCGACCAGCTGCGGCGGATGAGCCCGATGTCGATGATCATGTTGTCACCCGGTCGACTTTCCCGCCTCTTCCGGCTCCCGAGCGACGGACCTCACCCGCCCGACACCGAAGTAGTCGTCTCCCGCCGGCCTGCGGGCCTGCGGCCCTCGCTCCCTGCGGTCCTGTCTGGTCAGCAGGGGGATGTGCTTGGAGCAGTGGATGTATGCCTCCTCGACCTCGACCATGACCCATCGCTCGGCCCGGCGGCCGGGCGCGGTGCGGTCCTCGTCGGCCAGCCCGTAACGGCGGGCCGCGTCGTAGGCGGTCGTGATGGTCGCCGGACCGTTGACGTGCAGTCCCACGAGGTCTTCGAAGAAGTCGACGAACAGCAGGCTGATGTGCGCGTTCTCCATGATGTTGCCCAAGCTGGCGAGGACGCCGTTGCCCCGGAACTCCGGATACATCAGCCTCCCGTCGTCCACCACGTGGACGAAGCCGGGCGGCCCCGCCCGGAACGAGGTGTCGCAGTTGCCGGCGGCGTCGGCGGTCCCCACGAAGACCATTTCCTGCCGGGCGATGAAATCCCGCATGTGCGGCGTCAGGCGGTCGACCACCTGACGCTCGTAGAACCGCTCCGCCCGCTCCCTGGTGGCGAAAAGTCTCTGGAGGATGTGCTCTCCTCTTGACCCCGGCAGTCCCTCGCCGTCGTCCAGAGCCGCATACGGCGTGTGCTGCTCCATCACATCGCTCCCATTGATCCCCGATCACGTGCCTGGCGACATGGGCGGACACCGGTATCACACCCGATGGCCCCGGCGGCGGAACGCCGAACCGGGCGGTTCCGCCCACATAAGCGATGGAGCCTAGACCATAGCCACCCTTGTCCGAAATAGTGGTGAAACTTTTCTCCGCTAGTCATGAGGGGTGCTCAATTATGCGCACTCTCCTTGGAACGGTCCCGTGATCTTCCGCGACTCCACCCGCCACAACCGGTCATAAATCGCTGTTATCGCAGGTCAAAACAGTGATCAATCTTGGTTGGCGGCATTGGTGGTGTAAGGCTCGAATGCGAGGGTAAGGGGGCACGATCATGATCAAGGTGAAGGGCACCGACAAACCAGATGAGCGTCGCGACTTCCCGATGGGGCACATCGGCGTGTTCGACCTGCCGGGGCTGTGCTTCGGCGTGGCCACGTTCGGACCCGGATGGCGATGGCCGGAATCGGTGAAGCCGATCGCCGGCACCGACTCGTGCGAGGCGCCCCACAACGGCTACGTCGTCAGGGGCAGGACGCACCCGCTCACCCCGTGGGGTGAGCGGCGCGGAGCGCGTCGGTCACGAGCGTGACCCCCAGGCTCGCCAGAGCCAGGGCGACCGCCGGCACGACCGCGAGCCGCGGTGTGACCACGAGCAGGGCCGTCGCCTCGTTGACCATCCCGCCCCAGTCGACGTGCGGCGGGGGCGGGCCGATGCCGAGGAAGCTCAGCGAGGTGGCGGCGACGAGGGTCTTGGCCAGGTCGCCGGTGGCGACGGTGAGGGCGGGCCCGATCGTGTGCGGGACGATGGTGCGGCGCAGCAGATGGAGCGGCGAGGCGCCCATGGCCCGGCTCGCCAGCACATGGTCGGACGCCGCCGTCCGCAGGACCGTGGCACGGACGACGAGCGCGCAGCTCACCCACCCCAGCGGCACGAGGGCGATGAGGACGGCGCCCGGACCGGGCGGCAGCACGCCGGCCAGGGCCAGCGCGAGCGTGAGACCGGGCAGCGCGAGCGCCACCGTGGCCGCCAGCCGGAGCAGCCGGTCGGGCCGGCCGCCCACCAGCCCGGCCACGGCGCCGGCGACCGTGCCGACCGAGGTGGTGACGGCGGTGACGGCGAACGCGAGCAGGAGCGAGGCGCGGCCCGCCTCGGCCGTCCTGGTGAGCAGGTCGCGGCCGAGCTGGTCGGTCCCGAGCCAGTGCTCCCCGCTCACCGGGAGCAGGGCCCGCGCCAGGTCCGGCCGGTGCGGGTCGTAGGGCGACAGCACGGGCGCCGCGCAGCAGAACAGGACGATCGCGCCGAACAGCAGGGCGCCGGCGACGCCGCCTGCGGGCATCCGCGGACGGCGGCCCGTCACCGTCGCACCCGGGGGTCGGCCACCGACACGCACAGGTCGGCCAGGGTCAGGACCAGCACGGTCGCGAGCGCGGTGAGCAGGACGTACGCCTGGACGATCGGGATGTCCCGCTGCCGGATCGCCGTCACCGCGAGCTGCCCCACACCGGGCCAGGCGAACAGGGTCTCGACGATCACCGCGCCGGCCAGCAGCTCGGCGAGCACGACGCCGGCCGCGGTGATCGCACCGGGCGCGGCCGCGCGCAGCGCGTGCACCATGACGGTACGGCGCGCGCTCAGGCCCTTGGCCACCGCGAGCTTGACGAAGGGCAGCCGCGCCACGGCCGCCAGGTCGGCCCGTAACAGCCGCAGCAGCGTGGCCGTTCCGGCCAGGCCGAGGGTGACCGCGGGCAGGATCACGGCTCCCGGGGAGCCGTCCCCACCGGTCGGCAGCGCCCGCATGCCGACGGCGACCACGCTGATCAGCAGGATGCCGACGATGTACGGCGGGACGGCGGCGACCGCCACCGTCACCACCCGCGCGATCCGGCTGTCGAGGGCACGCGGCCGGAGCGCGGCGCGGACCGACACGAGCACCGCGAGCCCGACCGCGATGAGTGAGGCCGTCCCGGCCAGCCGCAGCGTCGCCGGGACCCGGGACAGGATCTCGGCGGCCACCGGCGCGCGGTCGGCGTAGGAGCGCCCGAAGTCGCCCCGCAGCACGCCGAGCAGCCACCGGAGGTAGCGGGAGAAGAGCGGCCGGTCGAGGCCGAGCTCGCCCCGCAGGACGGCCACGCTCTCCGCGGTGGGCTGGACGCCGCCCCGGCGGAGGATCTCCTCCGCCGGGTCCCCGGGCGCCAGCGACGTCAAAAGAAAGGTCAGCACCGACAGCACCAGCAGGACCAGGAGCGTCTCCGCCACCCGCCGCAGGGCGCGGGTCACCGCGACGGCGCCAGCTTGGCGAGGTCGACCAGATAGGCCGGGCTCTGCACCAGACCCGTCACCGCGGTGCTCGTCACCACCGGGTTGTCCTGGTAGGCGAGCGGGATCATCGGCCGGTCGTCGGCGAGCAGCCGCTGGACCCCGTGGTAGAGCTCGCGACGCTCGTCCGCGCCGCCGGCGGCCGCGGCCCGGTCGATCAGCCGGTCGAACACGTCACTGCGGTAGCCCAGATTGCGGTCGCGGTTCCAGGCCGCGTCGGAGCGCAGGAATCGGCGGAACAGGTAGTCGGGGTCGCCGTTGGGCACGCTGTAGGCGCTCAGGAAGAGGTCGTAGTCTCCGGCCTCCATCACCGCCCTGGTCGCCTCGGCCACGTTCACGCGGGCGGGCAGGCCCGCGTCCTCGAGATCGGCGCGCAACACCTCGGCGATGTCGGTGTAGGGGAACTGGCCGGTCTCGGACGACGAGATCAGGATGGAGACCGGCCGGGCCGGGCGGCCCGCCGCGTCGACGAGCCGGCGGGCCCCGGCGGGATCGTACGCCGAGCGGACGCCGGGGTCGGAGAGGGCGCCGAAGACCGGCGACAGGAACGGCGAGCCCGGCGCCGCCGTACCCGCCAGCAGCTTGCCGGCGATGGCCTTCCGGTCGATCGCCAGGTCCACCGCCTCGCGCAGCCTCGGGTCCGCGAACGGCTTCCGGGAGGCGTTGAAGGTCAGGTAGTGGGTGAGCACGGAGGGGGTCCGGGTGACCCGGAACCTGCCGTCGGCGGCGACCGCCGCCACCTGCCCGGGGAGCAGCGCGCCCTTGTCGATCAGCCCGGCGACCTCGCCGGCCCGCAGCGCCGCCACCCGCGCGTTGGCATCCGGGATCGTCCGCACCACGATCCTGTCGAAGGCCGGCTTGCCGCCCCAGTAGCCCGGGTTGGCGGCCAGCTCCACCTGCTGCCCCTTCGACCAGGAGGCCAGCGTGTACGGCCCCGTGCCCACCGGCTTGCCGGTGAAGTCCCCGCCGGGCCCGAACGCCGACGGCGCCTGGATCATGCTGTAGAAGTCGGCCAGCCGGGCAGGCAGGTCGGCGACCGGCTCGGCCAGGGTGAACACGACCTTCCCCGCCTCGGCGCGCACGCCGGCGAGCTTGCCGTAGGCCGCCTCCATGCCCGCGTCGAGGCTGAAGAAGGCGGACGGCCTGGGCGCGATCCGCCGGAACCGCTCGATGTTGGCGACGACCGCCTCGGCGGTCAGCGGCGTCCCGTCGCTGAACCTCACGCCGCCGCGCAGGGTGAACGTCCATCTCCGCCCCCTGTCGGCACGCTCCCATCCCGTCGCCAGCGCCGGCGCCGGACGCATCTCGTCGTCCAACGTCACCAGTGGCTCCCACACCCGCAGCGTCCGATGGGTGAAGTACGGATCCTCCGGACCGGCCGCGAGATCGCGCGGAGCCGCGAGGACGAGCCGTCCCTCCGCCTGCCCCGCGCTCCCCTGGCCACCGCAGGCCGCCAGGGCGGCCAGCACGGCCACGCCCAGCACGGCGACGGCCCTTGCCCCCGGCCGGACGCCTCCGCGCGTCCCCGCCGAGATCGGAAAGCGCGTCCCGCGCCGGCTCCTGTCCACGTGATCATCCTTTGCGGTACGGCGCGGCGGCCCCGCGCGTTGCCGAGCCGCCCGGAGGCGGCCCTCGACATGACACCGAGAGAACGATAACCATTTTTATGCGATTGGCACCCTTTCGGGCTGTCACAAGATCGCATCACAGCTCGGATGCGACCGCCAGCCCCCGGTGTCAGCCGTACCGGCCACATGAGGGCCGGACGGCGGGCCCCTCCGCCACGCCCGGACCGGGGGGCGCCGGCTCCACACCTGGACCGGGGGCACCGGCTCCCGGAACGGCACACCCGGCGGTCCGCCGGCCCCTCCTGGGGCGGCAGATATATGGATATGAGGCTCGTGGTACTAGTTGGTACTGTTCGCTGGCCGGCAAGAAGACGGGGGAGGCATGGACCTGACAGCTCTCGCCGAGGTCGCGCCGCACGGTCCCCTGGGCCACGGAGCCACGTGTCAGCGCGCCACGGAGCCCATCGAGGAGGAGTCGGCTTGAGACTCACAGGTCAGGTGCTCGTCTTCGACGCCGACGACACGTTGTGGGAGAACAACGTCCTGTTCGAGCGCGTCATCGACGACTTCACGCACTGGCTGGAGCATCCGACGCTCGACAGGACCGAGATCCGCGCCATTCTCGACGACATCCAGGCGGCGAACGCGGTCACCCACGGGTACGGCAGCAAGATGTTCCTGCGCAGTCTCGGCGAGTGCCTGGAACGGCTGCGCGAACGGCCGGCGACCGCCGCGGAGCGCCGCCACCTCGACGAGCTGGTGGCGGCCCTCGTCGAGCACCGGGTGGAGCTCGTCCCCGGCGTCGCCGAGACGCTCGCCGATCTCGGCAGCCGGCACGACCTGCTCCTGCTCACCAAGGGCGACATGGACGAGCAGCAGCGCAAGCTGGACGTCTCGGGACTCGCGCCCCACTTCCGCGACATCCACATCGTGGCGGAGAAGAACCTCGACACCTATCGGTGGCTCACACGGGAGCACGGGCTGACTCCCACGACGAGCTGGATGATCGGCAACTCCCCGAAGTCCGACATCCTCCCCGCCCGGCAGGCGGGCATGAACGCGGTCTTCATCCCCAACGACAACACCTGGGCGCTGGAGCAGAGCGAGCTCGACCCGGCCGACGGAGGAGTGCTGCTGCTGCAGAGGTTCTCCCAGCTGCCCGACCACTTCTGACAGCCGAACGCCTCTGACGACCAGCCGCCTCTGACAACCGGCCGTTTCTCTG
This sequence comes from Streptosporangium canum, assembly GCF_900113865.1. GTDB lineage: Bacteria > Actinomycetota > Actinomycetes > Streptosporangiales > Streptosporangiaceae > Streptosporangium > Streptosporangium canum. The sequence goes on from NZ_FOQY01000003.1 coordinate 372,200, forward strand.
ACACCCGGCCATTTCTGGCAACGGAGGGAGCACCGACATGAGCGCCACCCCGTCTCCGGACGGTCCCGTACGGCCGTCCGAGCCCGTCGCCGGGCCGACCCGGAAGACGCCCGCCGTCTCGTGCGTGTTCATCTGCCACGATGGCCACGGCCGGGTGCTGCTGGCCCGGCGCGGGGCCGGCGCGCGGGACGAGCCCGGCACCTGGGACTGCGGCGCCGGAGCGCTCGAATACGGCGAATCGTTCGAGACGGCCGTCGCACGGGAGGTCCGCGAGGAGTACTCGACCGACGCGCTGAAGATCGAGACGATCGGCGTGCGCAACGTCCTCCGGCAGGAGCCCGCCTCCCACTGGGTCGCCGTGATCTTCGCGGTCGAGGTGGACCCCGCCGGAGTCGCCATCGGCGAACCTCACAAGTTCGACGAGCTGGACTGGTTCGCGCCGGACACGCTGCCGCACCCGCTGCACTCCCAGCTCACGGAGAGCCTCCGGCTGTTCCACGCCTGGCAGGGGTCATAGCCTGGCAGGGGTCGCAGACAGAGCAGAGGCCATGGACACAGGGGCCATGGACAGATAGCCGGTCGGCTCCGGGACCCCGCCCATCGCGGCGGCCGGGTCCCCACGGAGCGGCGCGGCCGGGTCCCCACGGAGCGGCGCGGCCGGGGCCCCACGGAGCGGCGCCCCCTCTCCCGGACAACCGCCTCCCCAGCCGACGCCCCACCACGCCGGGGCCGTACTCCGCGCAGACGCCTCGCAGGCCGTACGCACCAGGCGAGTCCTTCGCGGACCGCACTCCACGAAAGACCGTCACAGGCCGTACGGCCGGGCAAATACCTCGCGGGTGGTCCGACCACACAAGACCCTCACAGGCCGTACGGCCGGGCAAGTACCTCGTAGACCACACTCCACGCACGTTCTTGGCGGGCCGTACGGCCGGGCGGGGGCCTGAATCCGGCGTGCCCGCCGTCACGCAGCCGGCGCGGGCGGCATGAGGCCCGCACCTTTTTCCCTGTCGCGGGAACAACCCTCGGATCTCCGTCGTTAACCCCCTCGCATCTGAACCGTACGCCATACGGTACAGGCTACGATATGTCGGCGAAGCACCGCCGGAAGGCCGGAGGATCCCGGCCGGGACAGGGAAAAGGTGACTGTGAGAGCGACTGAATCTGCGATCACCGCGGAGGGCGTGCGCAAGAGCTATGCGGGAGGCGTGGACGGAGCGGGGCTCAACGGATTCGACCTGCGCGTGCCGGCCGGCACGGTCTGCGGCCTGCTGGGCCCCAACGGCGCGGGGAAGACCACGGCCGTCCGGATCCTGTCCACGCTTCTCGACCTGGACTCGGGACACGCGAGCGTGGCCGGGTTCGACGTGCGGACGCAGCCACGGCGCGTACGCGAGCACATCGGACTGGTCGGCCAGTACGCGGCCGTCGACGAGATCCTGACCGGACGGCAGAACCTGGTGATGTTCGGCCGGCTGAACCACCTCTCCTCCACGGCGGCGGGCAGGCGCGCGGACGAGCTGCTGGAGCGCTTCTCCCTGACGGAGACCGGCAGAAAGCCGGTGGGGAAGTATTCCGGCGGCATGCGCAGGCGACTCGACCTCGCGACGAGTCTGATCGTCACGCCACTGGTGCTCTTCGTGGACGAGCCGACGACCGGGCTGGACCCGGCCGCCCGCCGGGAGGTGTGGACCGCGATCCGCGATCTGGTCGACTCCGGCACGACGGTGCTGCTCACCACCCAGTACCTGGAGGAGGCCGACCGGCTCGCCGACCGGATCTCGATGCTCCGAGCGGGCCGGGTCGTCACCGAGGGCACCCCCGAGGAGCTGAAGTCCGCCATCGGTGGCGACTGGCTGGACATCGTGCTCGCCGAACCCGCGGACGTGGCCGCGACGGCGGCCATCGCCGCGCGGGTCGCGTCCGGCGAGATCCACCTCGACGGCGGAGCCCGCCGGGTCAGCGTCCCGGTCGACCGGCGCACCAGGGCTCTCGTCGAGGTGGCCACCGCACTCGGTGACGCCGGGATCGAGCCGGCCGACATCACGTTGCGCCGCCCCACCCTCGACGAGGTCTTCCTCCAGCTGACGGGCGACCCGCCGGCCACCCCGGCAGGCGGCGCGACCCCCGCCGCACACCGGTCCACGACCACCGGCTCCGCTACCGCCACGGAGGCATCTCGCGCCGCGGGTGGCGACGCTCGCCGCGCAGCCACGACCACCGGCCCCACTACCGCCACGGAGGCATCGGCTTGAGCACCACCACCTCCCCCCTCCCCGGCCGCTCCCCGCTGTCCCGAGCCGGCTGGGCGCTGACGGACGCCTGGACCATCACCCGCCGCGACCTGAACCACTGGGCACTCCGGCCCGGCGCGGTCATCGTCGGCTGGGCCTTCCCCGTCATGATCGTTCTGATGTTCGGCGGCCTCTTCGGCGGCGCCATCAGCGTCCCCGGCGGTGGCGGCTACTTCGAGTTCCTGATGCCGGGCATGTTCACCATGACCATGCTCTTCGGCCTGGAGACCACGATGACGGCGGTCGCCACCGACGCGTCCAGAGGGGTGACCGACCGGTTCCGTTCGATGCCCATGAGCGCCTCCGCGGTCGTCCTGGGCCGGTGTGCCGCGGACATGCTCAACTCGATCGTCGGGCTGTCCATCATGATCGGGGCCGGGCTGCTGCTGGGCTGGCGCTGGCACGGCGGGCCCGCCGCCGCGCTGGCCGCCGTCGGGCTGCTCCTGCTGCTGCGCGCCGCCCTGCTCTGGGCCGGCATCCTCATCGGGCTCGTCGCCGGAGGACCCGAATCGCTGGCCTCCGTCCAGATCCTGGTCTGGCCCGTCGGCTTCCTGTCCAACGTGTTCGTCGATCCGGCCACCATGCCGGCCTGGCTCGGCGCGATCGCCGCGTGGAACCCGCTCTCCGCGACGGCCTCGGCGACCCGTGAACTCTTCGGCAACCCCGGTTGGGGAGGTGAGTCCTGGATCGCGCAAAATGCGATGCCCATGGCGGTTGTGTGGCCACTGCTGTTGACCGCGATCTTCCTCCCTCTGTCGGTGCGCAGGTTCCGCAGGCTCGGCAGCTGAGAAGCCGTCCGCCGGGCACACCGGAGCACGACAACGGCAGCTGAGGCACAGGCCAGAACGGTCATGGACCGACTCGCGTGATGAGAAACGGGCACCCACGTGACGTGGGTGCCCGTAGAGACGTGCCGTGTGCCCCCCGCAAGTTTCGAACTTGCGCTCCCGGCTCCGGAGAGCGTCGCAGACGGTGTCCTTGTCATCCAACCGCGGTCGAGGCCGAGGTGGACGCTCGGCGCACCATCTCGGTGATCCAGATGGGCGCGAACGGAGACGTGCAGTTCGGGGGGGTCGGGTAGTCCTTGAGCACCTCCAGCCGCTCACCGATGTCGATGGCACGGGCACGGTGCTCGGCGTGCTCGATCCCGATCTGCGCCAGACAGTGGTTCATCGCCCACTGCAGGCGATCCGGGGCGTCTTTCATCTCCGCCTCGATGACGTCGAGCAGTCCTGCGAGGTCGAGGCCCTCAGGCTTCCTGGCCACGCGTTCGGTGGTCAGCGCCCAGCCGGCACTCGCGACCACCGGATCCGGATCGGCGGACCAGGCCAGGCGCAGCTCTTCTACGTGCGGGTTCTTCTTGACCACGTAGTTCACGAGCCAGTCGTGCACCTTGGGTGTACGCGCCTCGCGCACCATGACGTCCAACTCGTCTCGCTCGAACGCCTTCGGGCGGCAGATCAGGATCGCCAGCAGCCTCGCCGCGGTGTCAGCCGTCTCCCAGAGCCGGCGCGCGAGTTCCTGCTGCGTCTTCAGCCGCTTCGCGAGCGCGCGCAGCTTGCCGAGGTTCACACCGTGATCGTCACCGTGTCTCCTGTTGACCTCGCGCGCCTTCGGGTCATCGAGCGCGGCCAGCTCGGCCATCACCTCGGCCACGGTCGTCTCCGTCACCTCAGCCTCCCGCCATCGTCCGGGTCGCTCGCGCGGCGGATGCCATCCGGTGTTCGCCCGCGTCGGTCCGCCGTTCGCCGGTGGGTCGAACGTACCGCGTCGGCGCACTTACCGGCGCTGCGCGCCGGTGGTTTCGTCCGGTTTCACTCCGTCGCCGATCGGCGGCCGATGATGCGCGGCGAGGAGCGACGCCCATGCCAGGGCGAGGCCGATCGCGACGGCGAAGGCGACGTTGGCCGGGCGGGATCCCTGCAGGGCGAAGATCAAGCTCCAGGAGGCGAGGAAAGCCGCGCCGGTCACGCCGCTGAAGGCCGCCCAACCGGTACGGCGGGCCGCGACGAACCGCCGGGCGAAGACGAAGCACGCGGCGACGAGCGCGAGGAAGGCGAGTCCGGCGACCAGCAAGTGCACCGCTGCGTGCCAGCTCATCGTGGTCGGAATGCCCAGCGGAGTGCCCGGCGGGAAGCCGTCGGCGGGGTCGGCGGAGAAAGCGGCCGCGCCGAGCATCCCGGCACCGAAGACACCGATCAGCCGTGGTCCCCACGTACCTCCCGGACTCGCCCCCGGGCCGAGGACCCGGCGCAACCCGATGGCACACGCCACGAACAGCAGGCCACTGACCACGAAGTTGGCGATCTGGATCCATCCTTGGTCGCCGTTGCTCAGCATGCTGGCCGGGTGCCGGCTGATGTCGAATCCGTCCCTGGTGAGCATCTGCAGAACGACCACGACGATGTAGAGCGGTCCGGCGACAATGCCGCAGGCCAGCAGCGTCCTCGTCGACCGGGAGACTGCCCTGGGCGCCCTGCCGGCGGCGGAGGTGACGTCGTGGGTCATCAGCGGTCACCGCTGGTCTCGGGGGCGAGGTGCCGCCCGCCGACGCGCAGGTCGCCCTCGACCGGGCCCCGCCATCGGCCGAACCGCTCCGGGTCGGTGCGGGCGCTCCAGCCCTCCTCGGTCGGAGCGTCGTAGCTCCAGCCCTCCTCGGTCGGAGCGTCGTAGACCCGGCGCGGCAGCACCGACCGCCCTTCACCGGCGGCAACCGCCTGATTGCCCACCTCACGCCGGGTGGCGTTGATCTGGTCGACGATGTCGATCACTTGTCCTCCTCGCTGACGGACTTGGGTTCCTGATGACGATCCGGTGTCCCGGCAGTGTTCGCACCGTTGTCGCGCTGTTCACGGTGTTCGCGCTTGCCGCGGACGAGTTCGGTGGCCAACGCGTCCAGGCGCCGGCTCCAGAACTGCCGGAACTGCTCCAGCCAGATGTCGACCTCCTGCAGAGGTGCTGCTTGCACCGCGTAGAGGCGCCGCCTACCGTCCGGACGGACAGTGACGACACCCGACTCCCTCAGTACACGCAGGTGCTGCGACACCGCGGATGGCGAGATGCCGAACTCTGCCCGGATGACCTCGCTGACGGTGCCGGCGGCCTGCTCTCCGTCGGCGAGGAGCTCCAGTATTCGGCGTCGCGCCGGATCGCCGAGGACGTCGAACGCGTGCACTCATGCACTATTTCAGTCTCTACTTATTTAAGTCAAGACTAAATTAGGCGCCGCCGCTCCGCCGTCCACATGCGGACGGACCGGCGAGACGGCTACCGCGCGGCCCCCTGCCGGCAGGCCCGGACACCGGCACACCGACGCCGCGCCGTGGACCGGGTCGAACTCGGCGTGCGCGCCCCAGGGCGCCCGGAGGCGGGACGTCCGGGGAGCGTCGGCACGGCGATACATGATCCGGAGATTCCCGACCCCAATCGGTATACACCGTTAACCATATTGTATACGGTGTATACATGAGTACCACGGAGAAGATCGCCGAGGTGGCGCGGGACATCCTCATCCACGAAGGCGCGGAGGCCGTGAGTATGCGCCGCGTCGCCGGCATCGTGGGGATCACCCCGATGGCCATTTACCGGCACTATCCGAATCGGCAGGCGCTGCTGCAGGCCGTGGCCGATGCGACCTTGCGCGAACTCGCAGAGAACTGGGGTGCGCGAGCCGAGGCAGGCGACTGGCAGGCCAGGCTGATCGGCCTCATGCATGATTTCCTCGACTTCGCCCTGGGCAGCCCGCACCTGTACAGGTTCGTGATGACCGACCAGCACGAGCAGGCCAGGCATTTTCCCGACGACTTCAAGAGTGGCGGCTCGCCCGCCTTCGAACGGATCGTGTCGATCATCGAGGACGGAATGGCGGCCGGAATCCTGCGGACAGACGTTCCGCTGGAAGCCGCCTTGGCGTTGACCTCGGCTACCCAGGGCCTGGTCCAGCTTTACCTCGGAGGGCGCATCGGGCTGGACGAAATCGCATTCAGGGAATTGTGCGAGCGGAACGTACGGAGGATTCTCAATGGCCTCAGTGTTTAAGAAGGCCCTGGTCATCGCGCTGGTTCTGGTGCTGGGCGGAGTCGCGTTCGGCGCCTGGTCCGGCAGCGAAGCCGGCGTGAAGGTCGTTCACTACGGCGAGAGCAACACCAACGTACTCGCCGTGGGGGATAGAACGGTCACACTGACCGAGACCCACGAGACAACCAAACCCGGCACCTATTGGTTGGAGTGGACGGGCTCGTACACCATGCTGGGCAGCATCGTGGCGCGATCGCCGGGGAAGGTCACGCGCCAGGTACTGCGCGGCACCATGCCTTCCCTGGGGACACCGGGACACTTCGGCAATGTCCCGCCAGGCGATCCCAAAGTGGCCTGGGGAGTCGACTTCTCCGAGATCATGATTCCGACCGAGTTGGGACCCGCCCCCGCCTGGTATGTGCCTGGCAGAGGGACCACGTGGTTCGTGGCTGTGCACGGGCAGAACGGGCGGCGCAAGGCCGAACTGAAGGTCCTTCCCGTGGTGCGCGACCTTGAACTGCCTTTCCTGGACATCAGCTACCGCAACGATGAAGGCGCGCCGGATTCCCCCGACAGGCTGCTCCATCTGGGTGACTCGGAGTGGCGTGATCTGGAGGCCGCGCTGCGCAGAGCACAGCAGTTGGGGGCCAAGCGGTTCGTGCTGTACGGAACGTCGATGGGCGGACAGATCGTCGGGCAGTTCCTGGCCAGGTCGGAATTGGCGGGGCTGGTCAACAGGGTGATCATGGATGCACCGATGATCGACGTACGGATGACGGCCGAGCAGGGCGCGCGGAACTACCACCTGCCTGCCTTCGTCGCCCCGCTGTCGAACCAGGTCGTCCAGTGGAGGACCGGTGTGGATGTGGACCGCCTCAGCCTTATCCGCTACCCGCCCAAGGTCAGGCCACCGCTGCTGTTGATCCACACCACTCCGGATACCGATCATCCGATCGAAGAAGCCCGCGGCCTGGTGGCCACGGGCCGGCGATTGAACTGGGACATCACCTTCGAAGAGTTCGCGCAGGGTGAGCACACCGAGGCGTGGAACGTCGACCGGGCCCGCTACGACCACGCGGTACGCGCCTACCTGATGGCAGAGCGACCCGGCACGGATGAACAGTCCGGCGCCGAAGGCGCGTAGCCCGTGCTGTCACCGGAAACGATCGCCGGGTCGGGTTGATTTTCAGACTGCGGGCACGAGGGATCGGCCGCCCCATCGGCGGCCTTTCTCGCTGCGGACCGGGCGCGTTCCCGGCCTTGCGCGGCAAGCACGTCCCAGAACCTCGAGCTGAGCGGTCCGAGCAGGAGCCCGTCGGCCGCCCAGGCCAGTGGCGCGATGGTCCCTGGATACTTCATCCTCTTAAACGCGACTTTAACGCGACGGAAGGCCGCCCGCCGCAGGGCACGATCACTACGATGGCCGCCATGGTGGGCGAACGGAAGTGGCGGGCCTGGCTGTTATGGCTGTCCATGGTGCTCGCGCCGGTCGTGGTGTCGGTAGCCGCCAACCAGGTGCTCAACGACGGCGTGTGGAGCGGCTCTTGGCTCGCCGGCACCATCGTGGCGGCGGTGGTGGCCGGTCTGGTCGTCGAACGGACGGGGCGCGTGCTCGCCCCCGCCGCCGGAACCGTCACCGAGACCATGCGGGAGCTCGCCCAGCTGGTCCACGACCGGTGGAGCGATGAGGTGGTGACGCGTTCTCTGGGCGATCCGCCCATCCCGGTCTCCTGGCACATGACCCGCCGAACCAAGCTCATGGATCACCCGCACCTGATCGCCGACCGTGAGCCGGCGGTGTCGGGCCGATCGGACGACATCGCCGCGCTCGCCGTCGCCTTCCGCGCGCTGCGCCGTCGCCGCCTGGTCATCACCGGAGGCCGGGGTACAGGCAAGACCACGCTGGCCATCCAATTGATGCTGGAACTGATCCGCACGCGTGCTGACGACGACCCGGTCCCGGTGCTCCTGCCCGTCGCCGACTGGGACATCGAAGCCCGTCCTCGGTTCCAGGACTGGGTGGCCGAGCGGGTGCGCACCGACTACGCCGCCCTGCGCACGCCGGGCAACCGGCAGGACGGCGCCGACGTCCTGGCGGCCCGTGGCTCGATTCTGGCCATTCTCGACGGCCTCGACGAGCTGCCGGAGCCCGCCCGCGCCAAGGTGATCGAGAAATTGTCCGACACGCTCATGGAACGCGATCAGGTGATCATCACGTCGCGTACCACCGAGTACGGCAACGCGGTCACCGCCGCGCGGCGCCCGCTCAAAGCCGCCGCCGTCATCGCGCCCAAGGCGCTGCACCCCGACATCGTGGCGAACTACCTGAGCGCCGCTTTGCCCGCGCTCTCCTCGTCCTCGGCGTGGACCAAGGTCTTGCGCGCCCTCAGGGAGGGCGCCGCGCCGGCCCTGGCCGATGTCACCTCCACCGCCTTGGGCCTATGGCTGGTCCGGGCCGTCTACATCGACCAGCCGGACGCCGACCCGGCTCCGCTCGCGACCGAGTACGCCGACGACGCGCGGGCCCTACGAGCTCACCTGCTCGACAATGTCCTTGGTGCGCTGCTGAACGCACGCACCACGATCCGGCCCACAGTATGGGATCCGGCCGGCATCACCGAATGGACGAACCGGCTGGCACGCCTACAGGCCGAATCCGGCGGTCATGACCTGGCCTGGTGGCGGCTGACCGACCAGGCGCTGCCCGCCTCCCGGACGCAGCGCGCGCTCGCCCGCACCTGGATCAGTGCCTTGAGCGGTCTGGTGTTCGCACTCCCCGCCGCGTTGACCGCCATGCTGACCTACGGGCCGGTCTTCGGCTCGATCTTCGGCATCTTCTTCGGTCTGTCCGCGATGCAGGCCGCCCGCACCCCCGACTTCGCTCCACTGCGCGTACGGCAACGGCTGCAGGACTTCACCCGCGGTCTGTTGTCCGACATGCGAATGATCTTCCTCATCCTGCCGGTCGGCCTCGGCCTGCCGGCGGTGGGCTACAACGCCTGGGTGCACGGCTGGAAGATGGGCCTGGCCGGCCTGTTCTCAGCGCTCGGCATCGGCTGGGTGACCCTGCGGGTCTCGCGGCTGCAGGACAAGAAGCCCGCCGAAGCGGACGAGAATCGGCTCCCCCCGTTCACCGCCGCCGTCACCCCGCAATCCACCTGGCGGGTCAACCGAGGCCTCGTGGGTCTGCAATTGATGAACGCACTGCTCCTGGGGGCGATCGTCGGCTTCGCCGTCGATTTCATGAATGAGGCGTCCATCGTGCCGCCTCACCCGTCCGCGGCCGTGGACGCGGGGATGGGCATCATCTGCGGCATAGCGTTCGGCCTGGTGAACAAACGCCAGCACATGTGGCTGATGTCCACCATCGCCCTGGTACACCTCGGGCCATCAGGCCGGCTGCCGTTCCGCTTGATGCGCTTCCTGCACGATCTGCACCACCTGGGCGTCCTGCGGACCGTGGGCCCCTTCTACCAGTTCCGCCACGCCGAACTACAAGATCATCTCAGCGCCACCAAGGCGACCGTCACCCCCGCCGGCAGGCCCCGCCTCTGAGGCCAAAGGGATGCTTCATCCTGGCTCAGGACTGGCCCACAACCAGCGAGCGCCAATGAGAACGGGCGGGACTCCGTGAGACTGGAGTCCCGCCCGTTTCGGCGTTCTGTCCGCAGGTCAGGCCCGTGTTCGGGCTGGCCTGGCTTGTGTGCCCCCTGCAAGATTCGAACTTGCGCTCCCGGCTCCGGAGGCCGGTGCTCTATCCCCTGAGCTAAGGGGGCCAACGAGTGATTAGATTACCAGCATCTTGAGGGGAACCGACACTCGTAGCGCGAAGTAGACGACCTCAGGGGCACCGGCCCTCAACTGATAGCTGTCCGAGGGGCCGGACGGACCGCTCCCCGGTAGCGCGATCGGTAGTAGGTGGAGGCGGCAAAGTCCGTCGTCCTGACGACGTCGCCGGTCTTGGGAGCGTGCACCATGACCCCGTTCTTCACGTAGACGCCGACGTGGGTGGGGTCTCCGGTGCCGCCTCCGAAGAAGACCAGATCTCCGGGACGGAGCTGGGAGAACGGCACGCGGCGCCCCTGCCGGAACTGGCTGCCGGTGTAGTGGGTGAGCGCGGCTCCCGCCCTGGACCAGGCGTGCAGCGCGAGGCCGGAGCAGTCGAAGCCACCACCGGTCGGGCCCGCGCTGGAACCGCCGCCCCAGACATACGGCCTGCCGACCTGGCGGAGCGCCGCGGCCACCGCCGTCTGCCCCGGCGAGAGGAGACCTGACCGCCGGGTGGAGGCCGACGGGGCACGGGATGGGCCTGATGGGGCACGGGAGACCTCCGGCCTGGCGGAGGAGACGACGGCCGGTTGACGGACCCGCGTGGGCGATCCAGGTCCGGAGGAACCGGCCCCGCCGGAGGATCCGGAACCGGAGGAAGATCCGGAACCGGAGGAAGATCCGGGGCCGGAGACGGTGGCGTCCGGGGACCGGGGGACGCGACTGCCGGAGAGAATGTCCTCAGCGTCGCCCCGGACGGCCCGAGGCGGGAACTCCGGGCTCGTGCGGCCGGCCCCGCAGGCAGTGGCGAGCACGAGACGGACTCTTGCTCCGAACCATCTCCGGACACCGTCCGGCAACTCGGCCTCGGACAGCAGGCGCCTCCAGCCGTCGGCGGCCTGCGGGCAGGGACGGGCAGGAGAGGCCTGAGGGCCCCCTGCGAGGGCCACCGCGAGGACGGTGGCGGTGAAGACTGTCGTGATCATGCGTGCCCTCCCTGGGCTCGATGAACGATCGAGGCCTCAGGATGCGCGGGAGGGGGTGTTCCCCGAGGAGCCGAACCGAGTTCTGTGGATAACGCTCGGACGCCCGTACACAGGGAGTTGATCTAGAGCTGCACAGGGAGGTGGGCTGGGGTTTTTACAGCCGTCGAGCTACCGGGAGCGCGAGCTCGGCAGGGCGCGGAGCGGCTTCACCGGCACGTCGCCACCCGGCCCGGTAAGCCCTCGGGTAAGCGGCGCCTGTTCCGGCCCACAGAACAGTCGCCCATCAGCGGCGAGGAGACAGGCGAGCCGGTTTTCAGCCATACGGCCGGACGAGCACGTCCGGCCGTATCCGGAAGCATCGGCCCCGATATCCGCTGCCGCTCATCGGTCAGATCCCGCACACGCCGCGATCACCGCGGCGGGAAGTGACGCAACGATCAAATGGCGGAACAGCTTCTAGGCGTGAGCCAGGGCCCAGTACTTGGTGCCGGCAATCGTGGTCGTGGTGCAGTAGTAACCGGGGCCGGCCGCGTTGGCGGCGCTGTGGCACTGGTTCGCGCCCTTCGTGGTGTACGAGTAAATCCGGCTGATCACCTGGGCGGAGGCCACGCCCGGCAGCAGGGTGACGGCCACGGCGGTGGCGGCGACAGCGGTGGCCATCCCGGCGGACAGGCGCTTCATGGTGGTCTTCATAGTTTGGTCCCCTTTAAGCGGTAGCTGTATCAAGATTCCTTGATGTGGGCGTTGGTCACCCACGAGGACAATCTTCGCGAAGCGCTTATAGCGCCGCAAGATCGACATCGGGGAGCCTACAGGCTTGGCACCTCCATGTCAGTGGGGCTCCGCGCACGAATTCGGCCGTACGCGGATGCCGTCACACGCTGGTTACTGCACGCGATCTCGCTCCGCCCGACGGGGGGCGGAACGCGCTCGGACCGGAAGCCGGGACGGACCGCCGCCGGTAGCTTCCACCGGGCCGATCGGCCATGACGGCCTCCACGCAGCCGCCTCGTCTCAGCCATGACGGACTCCACACAGCCGCCCCGTCGAGCCCCTGCCGTACGCCGGCGGCGATGGGCGCGGCCCATGAGAAAGGCGGCGGGACAGGCCGTATGACAGGCGGCGCGAGGACCTCGCCGCTTTCCGGGAAACCTTCCGTGAACGGATAGCTGTCCGTACGCATCCACCGAAAACCGCGCGTGGCACGCCTTGGAGGAGTTAGCCTCACGGCCGTGGGCGAGGTTCTGGGCAAGATATTGGTGGTGGATGACGACGAGGTCATCCGACAGCTCATCGCGGTCAACCTGACCCTGGAGGGGTTCCAGGTGGAGACCGCCTACGACGGGCAGAACTGCCTGGATCGGGTGCTCGACGTGATGCCCGACGTGATCACGCTGGACGTCATGATGCCCCGGCTGGACGGCTGGATGACCGCCACCAGGCTGCGGGGTGACGAGGAGACCCGCCACATCAAGGTGGTCCTGATCACCGCGCGGGCTCAGGAGGACGACAAGCGCCGGGGGCTCGGCATCGGGGTCGACGCCTACCTCACCAAGCCGTTCGATCCGGCCGAGCTCATCCAGGTCGTCCGCGACCTGGCTCTCGCCACCCGCAGCGGCTAGAGCAGGCCGTCCTTGCGGGCCACGGCGGCGGCCTGGGTGCGGGAGGAGACGCCGAGCTTGCCCAGGATGTTGGAGACGTGCACGCTCACCGTCTTCTGCGCGATGAACAGCCGCTCGCCGATCTCACGGTTGGGCAGGCCCTCGGCCACCAGGGCGAGCACCTCCCGCTCCCGGCCGGTGAGCAGTCCCGCCTGCGCCGGGGCGAACCGGGCCCGGCGGCCCAGCTCCGCCAGGGCCTCGCTCAGCGGCCGGGCGCCCAGTGACTCGGCGTCCTCGACGGCGCGCTCCCACTCCTTCAGCGCCGCGACGCGCTCCCCCGAGGCGAGCAGCGCCTCGGCCAGCCGCCACCGGGAGCGCGCGGCCTCGTAGACGAACCCGACGTCGAACGCCTCGACCACCGCACGCCACGCCTCGACGTCGGCGCGGCCGTGCGCGCGGTGCCATTCGGCCTCCGCCCGTGCCAGCCAGGCCCGCCCCTCGAACCCCATCCCGGGCCTGGCCGCCCGCCGCGCGCGGGCGAGCAGCTCGTCGGCGCCGTCGGTGCGGCCGAGGTCGGCCAGCGCCCACAGCGCGATCGCGCTGATGCGGATGCCGCCCACGTCGATGCAGTCCATGGTGTCGAGGACCGCGGTCGCGTGTCGCAGGGCGAGCTCGGGCTCCTGCCGCCAGAGGGCGTGCTCGGCGGCCAGGCCCCGGGACATGTAGGCGACCAGGGAGTCCGACCAGAACGGCCGGAGCCAGGTGAGCCGTTCCTCGACCGCGGGCATCCCCATGGCGACCTCGATGAACAGCGCGAAGGAGGAGAGGATGGCCTCGGGGACCTTGCCGACGCGCGTGCCGAACCCGGCGGCCGTCTCCTGGGCCTGTGTCCACTCCCCCGCCATGTAGCGGATCAGGAACTGCAGGAACCGCAGGTCGGTGCCGAAGGTGCTCCAGGTGAGGCCGGCGTCTCTCGCCAGCCGCACGCCTCGGTCGGCGGTCACGGCGGCGGTGGCCATGGAGCCGCGCTCGAACTGGATCCGGGCGTAGTGGAAGATCGCGCGCAGGTCCATGGCGAGGTCGCCGGAGTCACGGGCGGCGGCGGAGCCGAACAGCTCCTCCGCCCGGGTGAGGTCGCCCTCGAACTCCGCGCAGGAGGCCAGCATGATCGTCGCGCTCTTCTCCGCGTCGCTCGCCCCCGTGGCCCTGGCGACCTCCAGCGCGCGGTCGGCGAGGGGTCTGACCTCCGCGTGCCGCGCGCCCCAGCTGAGCGTGCGGGAGAGCGTGGCCAGCGCCCTGGCAAGGACGGGGGTCCCGGCAGGGGCCGCGGCCACGGCCGCCTCGGCGGCCGTGATCGCCCCCGGCACGTCGTCGGAGTCGTAGAGGTAGTAGGCGAGCCGCTCCGAGGCCTCGGCCGACGGGGGGATCCGCCGGGCGTAGGCGATGGCCCGGTGGTTGTCTCCCATGTCGGCCGCCGCGGCGGCGGTGCGCAGCGCGAGCCGGACGTGGTCCATCCCGGCGAGGCGCTCGGCCTCGGGGACCCGGTCCCAGAGGCCGAGCGCCTGCTCGAAGTGGCGGTGCGCCTCGGCGGGGGCGCCGAGGCGCTCGGCCCGCCGCCCGGCCTCCACCGAGGCGGACAGGGCTTCGGCGAGGTCGTGGCCGGCCAGGTAGTGGTAGGCGAGCTCGGCGGCGGCGCCCTTGCGGACGGTGAGCAGGCGGGCGAACTCGGAGTGCATCCGGGTCCGCTCGCCCGGCAGCAGATCGGTGTAGACGGCCTCCTGGAGCAGGGCGTGCCGGAAGGCGTAGCCGTACTCCCCGTTGGTGCGGAGCAGGCCGCGCGAGACGATCTCCCGCATGGCCTCCTCGAAGGCCAGCTCGTCCAGGCCGGAGGCATCCCGGAGCAGGTCGTGGTCGACCCGCCGGCCCGCGACGGCCGCGCCGCGGAGCACCCGCTGGGCCGCGTCGGAGAGCAGCTCCGCCCGGGAGAGCAGCAGGCTGGCCAGGCCGTCGGTCATCAGGGAGCCGTCGATCGCCGCCTCCAGGAGCTCCTCGGCGTAGAACGGGTTGCCCTCCGCCCGGTCGACGACCTCGCGGATCATCTGGACGTCGTCGCCGCCGAGTGCGGCCAGGTAGTCGGCCATCTCACCGCGGTCGAGCGGGCTCAGCTCGACGGCCGTCACCGAGGGAAGGCGCTTGAGCTCTGCGAGGACCCGGCGCAGCGGGTGGCGCCGGTGGAGGTCGTCGGTCCGGTAGGTGCCGACCAGGCAGACGCGCTCGGTCTGCAGCATCCGGCTGAGGAAGACCAGCAGGTCACGGGTGGACTGATCGGCCCAGTGCAGGTCCTCCAGGACCAGCAGCACGGGCTGCGCGGCCAGGAACCCGAGCATCGAGCCGAACAGCTGCTGCTGGGTGAGGCCGGAGGTGGTCTCCGGGCCGAGGTCGGTGCCGCCGGGCAGCAGCCTGCCGAGGACGGGCCGGGCGTCGATCGCCGCGCGCAGCTCGCCCCGCGCGCTGCGCAGGGCGTCCGCCAGCGGGAGGTACGGCAGCGCGTCGCCGAGCTCGGCGCACTGCCCGACCAGTACGGCGAAGCCGGCGGCCTTGGCCCGCTCGCCCAGCTCCGTCACCAGCCGGGTCTTGCCGATGCCCGCGTCGCCGCCGACGAGGGCCACCCCGGCCAGGCCGGCGGCGGCCGAGTCGAGCACAACGGTCAGGCGGTCGAGCTCCACCAATCGCCCGATAAGAACACTGTGCTCGTTTTGCCACCCCACGTCGGCGAGTATGTCACGACACACCGACAGCAGGCCGAATGGTCCACGGACGGCACCGGCGAATGGTCCTCACCCCGGGATCGGAGCGGCCGTAGGGTCGGAACCATGGTCTCTCCGTCCACATTCCTGCTCTTCGCGGTGGCGTCCCTGGCACTGGTCCTGGTGCCCGGCCCCAACCACCTCTACATCGCCGCCCGGGGCATCGCCCAGGGACGGGCGGCCGGACTGGCGAGCGCGTTCGGCGTGGAGACCGGCACTCTGGTGCACATCGCGGCGGCGGCGGCCGGGCTCTCCTACGTGGTCGCCCGGTCCGCCACGCTCTTCAACGTGATCAAGTGGGCCGGAGTGGCCTATCTGATCTATCTGGGCGTCCGGACGCTGATCGGCGGGCAGGAGCTCACCGCCCAGCGGGCCACGCCGCAGCCGCTGCGCGCGATCTTCCTCGAAGGCGTGATCGTCAACGTGCTCAACCCCAAGGTGATCCTGTTCTTCCTGGCGTTCCTGCCGCAGTTCGTGGATCCGGCCGCGGGTTCGGTGCCGCTGCAGATCGCCCTCCTGGGCGGCACTCTCCTGTTCCTCGGCCTGATCTCCGACATGATCTACGCCGCGGGCGCCGGCGCGCTCGGCAGGCGGTTGCGCGACCGTTCGAACGTGCTGCGCTACTTCAGCGGGATCGTCTACCTGGGGCTCGGCGTCGCCACCGCCCTCTCCGGCCGGTCGACCTGATCGCACAGGTCGCCCACCAGCCGGGCCAGCGGGCCGGGGTCCGCCATCACGCCCAGGTGCCCCCGGCGGGGGATCAGGATCAGGCGTCCGTTCCGGCAGGCGCGGAGGAAGTCGCGCTCGCCGCTCCGGAACGGGTCGCGGGCGCCGTTGACCAGCCACACCCGCCCGGGATAGGCGGCCAGCGCGGCGAGCTGGTCGTGCCCGGTGACGGCCTCGACGACCTGCGGCATCACCTCGCATGACAGCCCTCCCGCCACCATCGCCGCACCGGTTCGCCCGGGAGGAGGCCGTCTTCGACCGCGCGAGGCGGCGCGGCGAGCTGCCGGCCACGGCCGACCCAATGTTGATCATGGACCTGCTCGCCGGCGCGGTGTGGTTGCGCACGGTCTTCAGAGGGCTCCCCCTCGACGACGACTTCGCCGCGAAAGCGGTGAGCGCGGTCCTCGACGGGCCGTCCTGAGAACGCCGCCGCGGGTCGCCCGTACGCCCCGGGGCCGGCGGGGAGCCGCCGCGGGTCAGCCGGAGAGCGCGCCCGGGATGCGGTCGAGGATGGGGTACGGCATGAGCCCGTAGGCGTAGAAGTCGACCGCGTCGGCTCCCGCGGACCGGGCGGCCCGGACCTTGGCGGTGAGCCGGTCGGCCGAGTCGGTGTCGGGCAGGCCGGGCCGGAGCACGACCCGCAGCTCCCTGTCCTTGCCCGTCGAACGGCGGTAGGCGCCCACGTCGTCGGCGACCCTGGCGGCGTCACGGGCGTAGGCGAGAACGCTCAGCGAGGGCACCAGGTCGCCGAGGGCGACCAGGTCCACGCCGAGCTGCCAGGAGTCGTGCGCGGCGAGCCCGGACGGGGGCAGGCCGTGGACGTAGCCCTTGGCCGAGCCGGTCGCGTCGAGGAAGACCAGCTTGGAACCCTCGTCGGTGACGGCCGTGGAGACCTCCGAGACCAGCGAGGTCACCGCCTCCGAGCGGGCCCGCGCGTAGGCGACCACCTCGGGTCCGGCGTAGGCGGTCAGCGCCGCCCGGGTCACCTCGCCCTGCGCGGGCGGGTCGCCGTCGAGCACGCCGCCCACGATCCTGGCGCACTCCTCGCGCGCCACCTCGGCGTTGACGCCCAGGTCGGCGGCGCGGCGCATGCAGAAGTCGCAGAAGCACAGGCCGAGCAGGAAGACGTCCATCGGCCCGAGCGGGACGAAGCTGCGCTCGTTGTGGTTGCCGCAGTTGAAGTCGCCGAAGTGCAGCGCCTCGGCGACCACGCTGTCCACCCCCTGCCTGGCCACCGCCCGGCCCAGCGCCACCGCGTAGAGACGGACGTCCGGATGGGAGGGGCACAGGTCGGCGGGCGAGCCCCGGTCGCCGAAGCAGTTGCGCACGGTCACGTCGAGATTGGCCAGGCCGAGCGTGGTGTTCTGCAGGAAGACGGTCCAGCCGTGCAGCTTGAGACCGCGCTCGGCGGTGGCCAGGCGCAGGGCCGCCAGCGGCTCCTCTTCGGCGCCCTCCTGGACGGGCGGGACCAGGCGGAGGCCGCCGAACAGGTCCTCGGGCGGCGCGAAGTGCGCGCCGTCCCGGCGGACCGTCACCCGGGACCGGCCGTGCGGGGTGACGTCGCGGGCGCGGCGGTAGGCGGCGGCCACGGTCAGACCCGCCACGCCGTATCCGGTGATCCGGTCAAGGACCGTGTCCAGGCCCTCCCCGCGCACGTCCTCCACATAGACGTATAGCGAGCTGTCCAAGCCGCCGCCCTCCCACGCAGTCGGTCAGACTCTAACGCGGCTTGTAGGCCACGAAGTCGATCTCGACCAGGATGTCCATCAAGTCGGAGCCGACGGTCGTGCGGACCGGGTACGGCTGGGTGAAGTAGGACTTGTAGACCTCGTTGTAGGCGGCGAAGTCCCGCTTGAGGTGCTGCAGGTGGACGGTCGACTTCACCACGTCGTCGAAGCCGAGGCCGTGGGCCGCGAGGATCGCGCCCAGGTTGCGCATCACCTGGTGGGTCTGCTCGGCCACGTCCGTGCCGACGACCTCGCCGGTCCTGGAGTCCAGGGGGCCCGCACCCGAGGTGTAGACGAAGTCCCCGACCACGAGGCCCTGCGAATACGCGCCGACCGGCGCCGCGCCCTCATCGGTCCGCAGCTCCTGCTTGCCACTCATGTCACCACTCCTCAACTGAACCAACGGGAACCAACAACGGGAAACAGATCAGAAACAGGTATGGATCAGGTCGACGACGACGTAATCGTCGTCCACCACCGGCATGACCCGCCACTTGTCGAAGGCGGTGCACGGATGGGAGATGCCGAACGACACCAGGTCTCCCGGCTTCACCCGCGTGTCCGGCCCGAGCCGCAGGACCGTGTGCTGGTCCTGGACCTTGAGCACCGTCGCGTCCGCGACGGCCCCGCGCGGCACCGGCAGCCCCTCGTCGAAGGGGGCGTCGCGCTTGCCGAACCCGACGACGGCCAGGCCCGGCTCGGGGACGGTCAGCACGTGCGCCCAGATCTCCAGCGCGGCCCGCAGCTCACCCTCGATCCGGGTGTACGGCGTGCGCTCGCGGTAGTAGCCGTCGTCGTGGCTGACGTACGCGCCGCTGCGCAGCATGATCCTGGCCTGGCAGGCGGCGAGTTCCCGGCCGATCAGGTCGAACCACTGGCTGCCGCCCACCGACAGGATCGGGTCGCGCACCCGCAGGTGCTCCAGCGCCTCCAGCAGCCGGTGCAGGTAGGCCCGGACCTCCCCGGCCGACGGCAGTGATCCTTCGTAGCCGGCGACGCCCGCGAGCTCCACGCCGTCCGCCGCCTGCGCCGCCGAGGCGACCTCCAGGAGATGCGCGAGCGTGCGGCTGCCGCCCCGGCCGCCCTCGTGCCCGAGCTCGGCCAGCACCCGGAACGGCCTGGCCCCCGCGTGCTCGGACAGCGCCTCCACCCCGGCCACCGAGTCCACGAAGCAGAGGAACTCGAATGACGGGTCCTCCTCGAGCGAGGCCGCGATGGCGGCGAGGCCCGCCGGGTCGAAGACCTGGTTGGCGAGGATGATCCGGGAGACGCCGAACTCTCGCAGGGTGAGCACCTGGCTGGGAGTGGCGGCCGTCAGCCCCCACGCGCCGGCGTCGAGCTGGGCCCGGACCAGCTCGGGCGACATGGTCGTCTTGGCGTGCGGGACCAGGGTCAGCCCGTGCTGCCCGGCGAAGGCCGCGAGCGTCGCGATGTTGTGCTCCAGCGCGCTGCGGTGCGCCACCATCACGGGGAAGCTGAACGCCCCGCCGAACAGCGACGACCCCACTGCCCTCCCGGGATCCACGATCCCCTTCACGCGATGCCCCCTTCGGTTGCCTGGGTGGACCCTATCCTCAAGGGCGCAGCGCCCGGCCGGGGGTGGCCCCGGTGAGCTCTCCCCCCGCCAGGACGGGGACTCCGGAGACCAGGACGTCGTCGACGCCGGTGGCCAGGGTGCGCGGGGCGGCGTAGGTGGCCCGGTCGGAGACCGTCTCGGAGTCGAGGACGAGGATGTCGGCGGCGTGCCCGGGGCGGATCAGGCCCCGGCCGGCGAGGCCGAAGCGGCGGGCGGGGTGGGAGGCGAGGTGGACGGCGGCCTGCTCCAGGGTCCAGTCGCCGGTCTCGCGGACGTGGCGGCCCAGCATGCGGGCGAACGCGCCGTAGCCCCGGGGGTGGGGGTGCCCGCCGACGTAGATGCCGTCGGAGCCGCCCGTGTGCCCGGGGTGGCGCAGGATCGCGCGCACCGACTCCTCGCCCTCGGGGCCCTCGTCGGGCCGGGCCGTCACGCAGCCGGCCTCAAGCCGGGTGTCGATCAGGACGCGGCGGCAGAACTCCCCCGGCTCGACCCCGGCCTTGGCCGCGGCGTCCGGGAGCGACAGCCCCTCGGCCCACTCGGCGCCGGGCACGTGGGAGAAGGTGATCCTCGGCCAGAGCTCCGGATCCCAGTCGACCGGCTCGGACTCCAGCAGTTCCAGCGCCCGGTCGGTGTCGGCGGCGGGAATCCACGACGGCAGCGCGACCATCGCCAGGATCGTGCTGCCCCGCAGGTAGGGGTAGGTGTCGAAGGTGACGTCCAGCCCGTCGAGACGGGCCTGGTCGACCAGCGGCAGCAGGGTGGCCGCCGGACCGTGGTAGTGCGAGACGTGCACGGCGGCGCCCGACCGCCGGGCGATGTCGGCCACCTCGGCCATGCCCGTCCCGGCCAGCGCGCCGTACCCGCGCATGTGCGTCACGTACGGCAGGCCGCCCAGCGGCGCGCAGAGCGCGGCGATCTCCTCGGCGTCGGCGTAGCGCCCCGGGGCGTACTCCAGGCCGGTGGACAGCCCCACCGCGCCCTCCGACAGGCCGCGCTCGACGTGGGCGAGCATCTCGGCCCGCTCGCCGGGGGTGGCGGCCCGCTCGGCGGCGCCCATCACGTCGTAGCGGATCGTGCCGTGCGGCAGCAGGTAGGCGGTGTTCAGCGCGGTCGCGCGGTCGTAGCCGGCCAGCAGCTCCCGCACGCTGAGCGGCCCGTCGGCCGACGGGTGGGTGCCGTTGACGGCCGCGAAGTAGCGGGTGGCGTAGGCGAAGGTCTCCGGGGTGGAGGCGGGCGCGAAGGACAGGCCGTCCTGGCCGAGGACGAACGTGGTCACGCCCTGCCGGAGCGCGGCGAGCTGCACCTCCGGGTCGAACACCAGGGCGTCCCCGTGGGCGTGGCAGTCGATCAGGCCTGGCATGACGTGCCGGCCGGGTGCGTCGATCACCGTCGCGGCCTCCGCGCCGGTCAGCCGCCCCACCGCGGCGATCCGGTCTCCGGTGATGCCGACATCCGCCCGGAAGGCCGGGGCACCCGTGCCGTCCAGCACCCAGCCGCCCTTGATCAACACATCGAATGACATGTTGGGATTCAATCATTCACCGGGAATTCGGTGCACCCGGAGGCATCCGCCGGGTCCGGGACATCGCGACCACCCGCACCGCGCGGCCGCCGTTCATTCCCGAGGGCGCCACGGCCCGTCACCGGGAGGCCGTACCGGCCCGTGGTAATTTGGGCCCCCCTTCCCCCTTGACCTGACATGTCGGAAATGATGCCATCTTTCCTTAGTTAGGAATCTTTCCTAACTAGTTGATCGCAGAGAGGGAAGACCCTGTGCATGCGAGACCACGTCTCCGTCACCCCTCGACCATCCTCGTCCCCGCACTGGCGTCGGCACTGATCGCGTCGGTGTTCGTCCTGGCGCCGCCCGGCTTCGCCGCCGACTCCCTCCTGTCCCAGGGCCGTCCGGCCACCGCCTCCTCCAGTGAGGACTCCACGCTGGTCCCGGCCAAGGCCTTCGACGGAAGCGGCTCGACCCGCTGGGCCTCCGTGGAGGGCAACGACCCCGAGTGGCTCCGCGTCGACCTCGGCCAGTCCGCCACGATCTCCCGGGTCAAGCTGACCTGGGAGGCGGCGTACGGCAAGGCGTACCGGATCCAGACCTCGGCCGACGGCTCGGCCTGGACCGACGTCTACTCGACCACCGTCGGCGACGGCGCCGTGGACGACCTGACCCTGTCCGGAACCGGCCGCTATGTGCGGCTGTACGGCACGGCCCGCGGCACCGCCTACGGCTACTCGCTGTACGAGATGGAGGTCTACGGCAGCGCCGGCGGGAACCCCAGCCCCACCCCGACGGTCACACCGACCCCCACCCCGACGCCGACCGCGGGCGGACCGGCGGTGCCCTTCGGCGGGCACACGATCCCCTACGCCTCCGGGATGCTGCGCCCCAGCGGCGGCCAGGCCGCGCTCGACCAGAAGGTGGTCGACTACTACAAGCGCTGGAAGGCCGCCTTCGTCAAGCAGAACTGCGGCAACGGCTGGTACCAGATCATCTCCCCCGACGCCGACCACCCCTACGTGGCCGAGGCGCAGGGCTACGGCATGGTCATCGCCGCCACCATGGCGGGCGCCGACCCCGACGCCAAGAAGATCTTCGACGGCCTGCTGAAGTACGTCCTGGCCCACCCCTCGTCGATCACCCCCGGCCTGCTCGCCGCCGAGCAGGACACCTCCTGCAAGAGCGTCAACGGCGGGGACTCCGCCACCGACGGCGACCTGGACGTCGCCTACGGCCTGCTCCTGGCCGACCGGCAGTGGGGCAGCGCGGGCGCCTACGACTACAGGCAGCTCGCGATCAAGACCATCAACGCCATCAAGTCCGGCGAGGTCAACCCGACCACCAAGCTGATGAAGCTCGGCGACTGGACGAGCTCCGGCGACCAGTACTACTGGATCAGCCGCTCCTCGGACTGGATGATCGACCACTTCCGGGCGTTCCGTAAGGCCACCGGCGACGCGACCTGGGACACCGTCCGCACCAACCACCAGAACCTCATCGCCTCCCAGCAGGCGAACTACGCCGCGGGCACCGGCCTGCTGGCCGACTTCGTGGTCAACACCAACACCACCCCGAAGCCCGCCTCGGGCCAGGTCCTGGAGGACCCCAACGACGGCAAGTACTGGTGGAACGCCTGCCGTGACCCGTGGCGGATCGGCGCCGACGCGGTGACCAGCGGCGACGCCAAGTCACTGGCCGCCGCGCGCAAGCTGAACACCTGGATCAAGGGCAAGACCGGCGGCGACCCGAGCAAGATCGCCGTCGGCTACGCCCTCAACGGCACGCAGATCTCCAGTGGCAGCGAGCCGGCCTACTTCGCCCCGTTCGCGGTGGCGGCGATGACCGACTCCGGCAGCCAGGCCTGGCTGGACGCCCTCTGGAACAAGATGCTGAACACCTCGTTCACGCCCACCGACTACTTCTCCACCAGCATCCAGCTCCAGGTCATGATCACGGTGACCGGCAACCACTGGGTGCCCTGACCCTCCCGCCCGGTACGGCTCCCGCCCGCGGGCGGGAGCCGTACCGCGTCAGTCCTGGTAGGGGATGTCCAGCCGGGAGACCGTCCGGGGACACGTGACGTCCTTGAGCACCGGCCGCCGGCCGAGCAGCTCCCGCGCCTGCTGCCGGGCGAGATTCCAGCCGTTCCAGGGGTCGGGCGAGTGCAGCCCGTTGGCCTGGACCACGTCCCGCAGCACGCAGCTCCGGGCCGGCTCGGGCAGCCGGTCCAGTGCCGATACGGCCTCCGCCCCGAGGCTGCCCAGGTAGTCCTGGTCGATCTGCGCCAGGGTCCGGACGGCGAGCTGGGTCTCCGCGACCCGCAGGTCCGGGTTCCACACCGCGAACGCCAGCAGCGCGGCGCCCGTCGTCGCGACGAGGGCCCTGGGGAACCACCCGGCGTTCCCGCGCCGCGTCAGCCGTACCGCACCGGCGACCAGGACCAGCGCGAAGATCCCGCCCAGCCACCAGATGGCCGCCTCCACCGAGGCTCGCAGCCGGGAGAACCCGTAGGCGTCGACGTACAGGTCCAGCCGGTGCAGCGCGGAGACCAGGATCACCATGGTCAGCGCGCACAGCAGGCCGAGCAGCCCGGCCATCAGCCACCGGTCCCGCCCCGCGAGTTCGAGCGCCCCCGAGGCGACCGCCACGATCGCCAGCACGAACACGCTGACCACGACGAGCTGGAAGAACCCCGAGCGGGCGTACTCGGCGTAGGTCAGCCCGGTGGCCGACACCAGCCACCGGGTGCTGCCGAACAGCACCGTCACCTGCATCGCCACGAACACCCCGAACAGCAGGTTGAGCGCGATGAGCGGGGTCATCCAGAGGCCGCGGCTCACTCTGATCCGCAGGTCCGGAGCCTTCGGTTCGGCCACGGGCCGCAGGCCCACCAGCACGGCGGAGGCGGCCACAACGGCGAAGACCACGAACAGCAGGATCCTCAGCGGCACCGACTCCGCCCAGTCCTGCGAGCTGAACACCCGCTCGACGGCTTCGGCGAAGACCGCGTCCGCCGAGGCGAACAGCGCCCCGAACACCGCCACCAGCACGACGGTCAGGCCGCCCCCGAGCAGCACGGGCACCATCCGCCTGTGCAGCGGCGCCCCCTTCACCCGCACCGCCGCCGCCAGGAACCACGGCACCGGCAGCAGTCCCAGCACCACCGACGCCCCGCCCCTGGCCACGCCGAGCCAGCCCCGCCCGGCCCCCGACAGGGCGAGCGCGGCCAGCAGGGACCCGGCCAGCAGGAGCAGGCCGACGAGCCAGTCCGCGTCCCTGAACACCGCCACCGCGACCAGCCCGTACGCGATCGCCCCCAGCGTCGCCGACCACGGAGTGATCCTCTTGCGCACGGCCGGCAGCGCCACCGCCCCCATCGCGACCGCGACCAGCACGAACCCCAGTCCCATGGCGCTGTCCGGCAGCGCGAGCGCCGCGAGGAGCCCCGCGGCGGCACACGCCGGCAGCACCCAGCGGGCGGTGGGCGGCAGCTCCGGCCGGGGGAACAGCGGCGGCGCCACGTACTCCCCGGGCGGCAGGCCGCCCCCCTGAGGACCCGGCACGTTCCCCGGCTTCGGTACGGCGGGACGCCCCGGGGGGAGTCCCTGGGGCACGGACGGATGCGCGGGCGGCCCATGGCCGATCCAGGCGTCGCTGGAGCCCGAAGTGCCGGTGGCCCCGATGACCGTGCCGACGAACGCGCCGGCCGCCGTGATGAGGACCCCGGCCAGCGCGCCCAGCAGAGGGGACACGACCCCGATGACGATGCCCGGCAGCACGGCGCACACGAGGCCGACGATGCCGCCGAGGATGACCCCGAGGAACGCCGCGCCCCAGTTGCGGACCGGCGCGGGCCGGGGAGCCGGGACCGGACGGGCGGACGCGGCGGCCCAGCCCTCCGGCGCGGACCACGCCGGTTGGGTCACGGCGTGGAACTCCCGGGGCACGGAGGCAGGCCCCGGACCGGCAGAACCGGGAAAGGCCGGGCCGGGAGAAGAGGGGGCGGCCCCAGAGGCGAGAGGCCCCGGACCGGGAGCCGGGAGCCCTGGACCCGGAGCAGGGGCCGGCGCGGGCCCGGCCGCCTCGGACATGACCGGCATCTCCGGTGACTCCGGTGACTCCGGGGTGACCGGCACCGGAACGCCCCGGCGGTCGGGAAGGGACTCCCCACCGGGAGGGGGCACCGGCCCGGCCGCCTCGGGGGCGGCGGACGTGGCGGCCACCGGGACGGGAGAGGGGCCGGGGATGCCGGAGTGGGCAGCCGGCGGCGCCTCGGGCGCGGGAGGAGCGGGGCGTTCCGGCGCGGAAGGCGGGCGGAGTCCCGAAGGCTCCGGCGCGGAAGGCGGGCGGAGTCCCGAAGGCTCCGGCGCGGAAGGCGGGCGGAGTCCCGAAGGCGGGGACGGGCTGGAGAGGTCGGAGTCGGGTGGGTCGTCCATCGTGATCCTTCCTGGAAGGCCGACCGCGACGCGGCAGCCGGTGCCCTCTTCGACATGTATGGAGCCGCCGTGAAGTTCGACGATCTCCTTGGTGATGGCCAGGCCGAGACCGGCGCCCCCGTCGTCGGCGGCCCGGCCCGCGTCGAGGCGGGAGAAGCGTTCGAACGCCCGCGCCCGATCCTCCGGCGGGATGCCCGGCCCCTCGTCGGTGACGCGGAGCCGGATCCCGTCCCCCTCGGCGTCCGCCGCCAGCACCACGACCCCGCCGTCGGGGCTGTGCCGTACCGCGTTGTCCAGCAGGTTCGCGAGCACCTGGGCCAGCAGGTCGGGGTCGGCGCGGACGCTCAGCCCGGCGGGCACCTGGCAGCGGGCCGTGATCCCGTCCCTGACCAGCACCGCCTCGCGCAGCGCCTGGTCGCACAGCGGCCCGAGCCCGACGTCCTCAAGCTCGATCAGCCGGGCCCCGGACTCCAGGCGGGACAGGTCGAGGAGCTGGGCGACCAGCCGGCCGAGCCGCTCCGTCTGGGCCAGTGCCGTCTCCAGCGTCGCCTGGTCGGGCGCCGAGACGCCGTCCACCACGTTCTCCAGCACCGCGCGGAGGGCGGTGATCGGAGTGCGGAGCTCGTGGCTGACGTTGGCCACCAGCTCGCGCCGCTGCCGGTCCACCTCGCCCAGGTCGGCCGCCATCGCGTTGAAGGCGCGGGCGAGCTCGCCGACCTCGTCGCGCGAGGTCGCGGTGACCCGCAGGCCGTAGCGTCCCTTGGCGATGGTCTGCGCGGCGGCGGCCATCTCGCGCAGCGGCTTGGTCATCCCCCGCGCGAGGAGCTGAACCATGATCAGGGCCAGCACCACGGCCACGGCGACGCGCACGTTGGGCGAGTAGCCGGCGTTGATGCCGACCTCGTTGACGACGAACGCCGCCGCCACGGCCAGCAGGATCACCATGCCGAGCTTGACCTTGATCCGGCCGAGGAAGTCGAGGGGTCTCAATGTCTGACGCATCCCAGTGTTCGAGTGCCGGGGACCGCGATCGGTTCACCGGCGGACGAGGGCGTATCCGACGCCGTGGACGGTCCGGACGACACCGGGGCCGAGCTTGCGGCGCAGGGCCCGCACGTGGCTGTCGACCGTGCGGGTGGCGGCGGCCTCGGAGAAGCCCCAGATGTCGGCCAGCAGCCGTTCCCGTTCGAACACCTGACCCGGCCGTTCGGCGAGACGGCAGAGCAGGTCGAACTCCGTCCGGGTGAGCTGGGCCTCCGCTCCCCGCACGTAGACCCGGCGCTCGGCGGTGTCGATCTCGACGTCACCGGCGCGGATGACCGTGTCCGCCACGGCGAGCTGGGAGGCCCGCTCCACCCGCCGCAGCAGCGCGTGCACCCGGGCGACCAGCTCGCGCATGCTGAACGGCTTGGTCATGTAGTCGTCGGCCCCGACCCCGAGCCCCACGAGCAGGTCGGTCTCCTCGCCCAGCGCGGTGAGCATGAGCACCGGCACCGGCCGGGCCGCCTGCATCCGCCGGCACACCTCCAGCCCGTCGAGTCCGGGCAGCAGCCGGTCGAGCACCACCACGTCGGGCCCGGACCTCGCGTAGGCCGCGAGCGCGCCCTCGCCGTCCCCGACGACCTGGACGTCGAAGCCCTCGGCGGTCAGCCGGTGCCGTACGGCCCGCGCGATCGTCTCGTCGTCCTCCACCACGAGGACACGTCGTTGCTGAGGGGTTGCCATGTCCGGGAGCGTAGACCGGACCTGTGCAGATGACATGCGGGGAATTGTGAAGGTTCTGCGCATCCGGTCCTGCGCTCCCGCCGAGGCAGAGCCTCCGCTTCCGCGCGCCCCGGCGAGGTACGGCCCCGCTTCCGCGCACCCGGTGCGGCGGGGCCTCCGCGTGGACGGAGGCCCCGCCGGGGGTCAGATCATGATCAGTCGGCGGCCGATGATCCGGTAGCCGATCCGGGCGAACGAGGCCGCCATGGGCGTGTTGCCCAGGTCGGTGGAGTCCCGCACCTCGGGTTCGCCCTCGGCGGTGAAGATGTGCAGCGTCTCGGCGACCAGGTCGTCGGCGTAGCCGTGGCCCCGGTGGGCGGGATCCACCCCGATGTAGCCGATCGTCGCGAACTTGGAGTTGCGGGTGGGCATCACGATGCCCACCCGGTCACCGGAGGCGTCGTGGGCCAGCCGCCACCGGCCGCGCCCGCCGGGGAACCCCGCGATGTCGGCCAGGGTCTCCTTCGCGGTCTCCCTCGCCCCCTTCTCCGCGAGGGTCCGCCGGTCCCAGGCGTCCAGGCTGCCCTCGGTGATCCTGGCCAGCAGGTCCACCACGGTCCCGTCGTCGTCGGCGGGGGTGAAGGTGAGCCGGGTGGACCTGGGCGGCAGGCCGTACTCGGGGGTCCAGCGCAGGTTGAGCCGCTCGACGGAGTGGCGCAGCCCGGCCTTCTCCGCCGCCTCGATCCGGTCGGTGGCGTCGGCGAGGGCATCCGGCCGCTCGCGCCAGTCACCCGGCAGGAACAGGTGGAAGTCGGGCCGCGCGCCGGAGGGGGCGGAGTATTCGGGGGTGACCAGCGCGGCGTAGGCGGCCCGCAGCAGGGCCGCGCCCACCTCGATCCGGTCGGGACCGGTGCCCGGGTCGAACCAGTCGAGGCTGAAGGGGTGCCCGGAGCCTGGCGGGCCCCAGAACGCGGCCCGGGCCACCGCCTCGTCGCCGCGCAGCGCGACCCAGACCCAGTCGGCCCGGTAGCCGAGCTCGTCGAAGGGGAGGTCGCGGGCGCCGACACCGGAGGCCGGAAGCGGGCCGTAGCTGTGGAACAGGTCGAACTCGCCCGCTTCGAGCGGACGGAAGATCAGATCAGACAAGACAAACTCCAGAAAGCGTGCGCTTCCCGGGTCTCAGGCGAGCTGTCGCCCGAGGCGGGAGCGCGTGACCATGGTGGCGAACATCTGCTCCTCACCTCCTCTTGCTCGAAGGGACGGCTAGGTTATCGATGGATTCATCCAGACATCAACCGGATAACCGGGCGTTATCGTGACGATGTGATCGACGTCAGCGCGTACCTCCGCCGGATCAAGGTCAAGATCGCCGGCCCGCCGAGCGTGGAGTCCCTGCGTCTGCTGCACCGGGCCCACGTGGAGCGCGTGCCGTACGAATGCCTGGAGATCTGGCTGGGCCGTCCGACGACCGTGGACCCCGTGGAGTCGGCCACCCGGATCATCAGCGGTCGCGGCGGCTACTGCTTCCATCTGAACGGTGCGTTCTCCCTGTTGCTGGAGACGCTCGGCTACCAGGTGACCCGCCACCTCGGCGGGCCGCAGCACGGCTCCGGAGATCCGGCCGGGGCCGACGGCGGCCACCTCTCCCTCACGGTCTCCGGCCTGCCCTCCGAGGACAACCCCGGTGGCGCCTGGATGGTGGACCAGGGCCTCGGCGACGGGTTCCACGAGCCGCTCCCGCTCGTCGAGGGTGTCTACCGGCAGGGCCCGTTCAGCTACGGCCTGCGGCCCTCACCGGCCGAACCCGGCGGATGGCGGTTCGACCACGACCCGCGCGGCACCTTCCTCGGCCTGGACTTCCGGGCCGAGCGCGCCGAGATGTCGGCGTTCACCGCGATGCACGAGCATCTGTCCACCTCACCCGAGTCCGGCTTCGTGCGCGTGGCCACCGTCCAGCGGCGCGACGCGGGCGGCGTCGACATCCTGCGGGGCCTGGTCCTCACCCGTCTCGGCGACCGCGAGCACTCCCTGACCGTGGAGACCGAACGCGACTACTTCGAGATGCTGGCCGACGTCTTCGCCCTGCCGCTGGACGACGTCGGCCCCGCCGAGCGCGCCAAGCTCTGGCAGCGCCTGTGGACCACCCACGAGCACTGGTCCGGCCTACGCTGACCAGCGGAGTCCGGACCACCTGCCGAGGCGGCTCCCACTGGGCTTCTACGCCGGCCCGCCCTGGACCGGGTCGGAGAGGCACGCTTCAGCGGCGGCGCCCCACTCTGAACGGCCCCGCAGAGATCGCTTCAGCGTCAGCGAGCCCGCCGGGCGGCCGGAAAGTGAGCCGCTACGGCCCGCACCCCATACGGCGGAGCAGAAGAGCGCGGAGGCGGGTGGGTGTTCCGGCCGGCGTAGAAAGAGCCCGCAACCACCGCGCCCGTCAGGCCGGAGGCCTGAACCACCGGAGCGCGACCAAGACGGCCGGCCGGAATTCCCACCCGCCGCAGCGCACACAGTGACAAACCACCACGACAAGCTCCCAACCAGCAGCGCATACCCAAACAAGCCACAGCGCCAGACCCAGCCCAGCCGGAGCCGTACTCTTCCTCGGCCCACCAGCCTTCGGCGGTGCAGCGGGCGATCCGCTCTTCCGTGATCGCGGCTCCAGGTGCCAGAGAGGACGCCCGCGACACTACGAAAACAGAAGCCAGGGGTCAATGGGGGAACGATGATCCCTCTTCATTGGTCCATAGGCCGGTAAGTGGCTATGTTTCTGTCCGCGATGGGACATCGAACGGGGTGAGCAGGATCGACACTCGAGTGCTAGCGGGCCGCTACAGGCTGCTCAATCCCCTCGCCGAGGGCGGGATGGGCACGGTCTGGCTCGCCGCCGACGAGACGCTCGGCCGGGACGTGGCGGTCAAGGAGGTACGGCTCCCGCCGGGCCTCGACCCCGCCAGACGGCAGGAGATCTGTGCCGCGGCGCTCCGCGAGGCGAATCTGGCCGCCCGGCTCAAACATCCGTCGATCGTGACCGTCCACGACGTGATCGTCGAGCAGGAGCGGCCCTGGCTCGTCATGGAGCTGCTGTCGGGCGCCTCCCTGGAGCAGACGGTCCGCGAGCGGCAGCCGCTACCGGTGCGCCAGGCGGCCCGGGTCGGCGTGGGCATCCTCAGCGCGCTCGTCGCCGCGCACGCCGCCGGGGTGGTGCACCGGGACGTCAAACCGGGCAACGTCTTCCTCACCCGGAGCGGCCGGGCCGTCCTCACCGACTTCGGCATCGCCGTGGTCGAGGACGAGACGGTGGACGGGCCCACCAGCCGCCTGGTCGGCTCGCCCAACTACATCGCCCCGGAGCGCCTGCGCGGCGAGCGCGGCGGCCCCGCCTCCGACCTGTGGTCGCTGGGCGCCACCCTCTACTTCGCCGTCGAGGGCCTGCCACCGCACCCGGCGGAGACGCCCATCGCGGCGATCAGCCGGGTGCTCACCGAACCGGCCAGAGCGCCCGAGCGGGCGGGGCCGCTGGGCCCGCTGCTGATGCTCATGCTCGCCCCCTGGCCCGGCGCCCGGCCCTCCTTCGACGCCGTCGCCCAGACCCTGCACGAGCTCGCCCTCGGCCGCCCTGCCGTCCCGCTCCCGCTCCCCTCCCAACCGGCCGCGGCCCTCCCGCCCCCGTCCCACCCGCAGCCGATCCTCCTGCGCCCGGCGGCGCCCGCACCCGCCCCGCGCGGGGGACGACGCACGGCCCTGTGGGCGGCCGCAGAGGTGGCGGCGGTCGCGGCGGTCATCGGGGCCGCCATGGGCGTGACCCACCTGGTCGCGGGCCGTACGGCGCCGGACGAGCCGGCGCGGCTCAGCGAGAGGCCCGGTGTCTTCGCCACCCCGGTGAACCTGTGCGAGCTGGTCCCCTCGGCCACGTTCAAGGAGCTCCTGCCCGCCCTGAAGGCGGAGGGGCAGCCGACCAACGACGGCGGCTGCCAGTGGACGACCTCCGGGGCCGGCCTGGAGGTCTACCCGGCGGGAACGGGCAAGCAGTGGGGCAAGAGCCCACGCCAGGCCCACGAACTCTTCGTGAACCAGCGCAACGGCACCCTGCCCAACGGGGAGACCGCCTGGAGCTGGTCGGGCATCGAGGCCGGGAACCGTTCGGCCCGGGCCACCGGCCCGATGACGGTCAAACCGGTCGGGGACGAGGCGTTCGGCTACGACCTCTACGAGAACCGGAAGACCGGCAGGCTCGAAAAGAGCCATGTGGTGCTCCGCGTCGACAATCTCGTCGTCGACGTCAGCTACACCGTGGTGGACGGCAGCAAGGACGGCCCCGCGATCCAGACCGGCACTCATACCGCCGCCACCTGGATCGCGAACGCACTGAACAAGCAGAAAGCGAACGGATGAACCGCCCAGACGTCCCTCGATCGCAGGGCAGGCACGCCGGCGGGCCCGCCTCCCCCGGGGCGCCGAGCCCGGCTGTACTGGAACAGGCCTCGTTGGAGCAGGTGATCGGGCGGCTCGGGCCGATGGCGCCGCAGCAGGCCGCCACCGTCGGCCTCGCCGTACTGGACCAGCTCGTGGTCGTGCACGGCCAGGGGATGCTCCACGGTGACGTACGGCCCGGCTCGGTACTGCTCGGCCCCTACGACCAGATCATCCTCAGCGCGCCGACCTTCCGGTCCCCGACCTTCACCGCCCCCGAGGGCGTGACGGGCCCGGCGGCCGACCTGTGGTCACTCGGCGCCACCCTCTACACCGCCGTCGAGGGTCGCGCGCCTTCACCCGGCGGATCCCTCGACAACGCGGGCCCGATCGCGCCGATCCTGTTCCAGCTGCTCTCCGGCGACCCCGCCCAACGGCCCTCCCCCGGCGCCCTGCGCAACATCCTGCTCGGCATCTCCCAGAACCGCGGCGAGGCCCCGGCCCCACCGCCTCCCGCCCCCGCGGACCTGCTCTCCCCTCCGGCGCCGCTACCCCCCGCCCCGGTGGACCTGCTCTCCCCTCCGGCGCCACTGCCCCCCTCCCCCGCAGACCTGCTCTCCCCTCCGGACCCGCTGTCCGGGCCGCCCCCCGCGGACGCGCCGCCGGGCTCCCCGGACGCGCCGCCGGGCTCCCCCTCCTCCCACGCGCCGCCCCCCTCGGATGCGCTGCCCGGCGTCCCGCCTCCCTCGGCGCCCTTCGAGACGCAGTCCATCGTCCCGGTGCTGACCGCGACGGCGCCGCCCTTCACCCCGGAGGCGGCCTCGCCGCCCCAGCCCGTCTTCGACTCCGCGGACACCATGCCGCCCCGGGCCGCCTCCGATCCGGCGGCCATCACGCCGATCCCCGCGGAGCCGCGCGGGCCGGGAGCTCCCCCGCAGGCCCCGCCCTCTTCCGGCGCCCCCGCCTCGCAGGAACTCGTCCCCGTCACCGGCAGGCCACGCGAGGTTCTCCCCGCCTCCGCGGCGCAGGACGGACCGACGGGCCCGACCAGTCCCGCCGGACCCGCCGGACCTGCGGGACGCCCCGACCGGCGGGCCGGGGTGCTGGTGCCCCGCCCGGTCGTGGCGCTGACCGGTGTCCTGCTCCTCGGCATGGCGGTTACCGTCGGCGTCCTGCTCGCCTCGCCGGGCAGCGGCTCCGGCGAGGGAGAGGCCGCGGCCGCACCCGCCGCCGGGGCCAAGGGCCTGTTCGCCACCGCGCCCCGCGCCTGC
Source organism: Streptosporangium canum (assembly GCF_900113865.1). GTDB lineage: Bacteria > Actinomycetota > Actinomycetes > Streptosporangiales > Streptosporangiaceae > Streptosporangium > Streptosporangium canum. The sequence continues at coordinate 405,027 of NZ_FOQY01000003.1, forward strand.
AGCCTGCTCGACGACAAGCAGGTGAACGAGCTCGTGCCGGGCTTCAGGAGCTCGGAGGTCGAGCCTGCGGCGTGCGACTGGCTCAACCAGCATGACTGGCGCAAGCCCAGCCCGGAGAAGTTCGACCTCCGCGTACGGCTGGTCGCCCAGCCCCCGGACGCCTCCGGGGTCGAGCGGGCCAAGGAGTATCTGTCCGGCAAGCGGACGGACCTCGTGGGGCGCGGCAAGTTCGCGACCCCGAAGCCCACGCCGCCCCAGAACCTGAAGGGGATAGGCGAGGAGGCCTTCAGCACGGGCGGCTACAGCTCGATCAACCTCTACGGCGGCTCCTACAAGGCGACCGTGCTCTTCCGGGTCGGCAACCTGATCGCCCAGGTCGAGTACGAGCGGGGCGGCGTCAGGAACGACCGCGACGGCAGGATCGCGGCGGGCGCCCAGAAGGCAGCCCGCTGGCTCGCCCAGTCGTTGAAGACCGATGGCTGATCAGCCGCTGCCCGTGCTCGCGGGCCGCTACCGGGCGCTGGGGCGGCTCGGCGCGGGCGGCATGGGCGTGGTCTGGCGGGCTCAGGACGAGCTGCTCCACCGCGAGGTGGCGATCAAGGAGGTCAAGCTCGACCCGAGTCTCCCCGAGGCGCAGCGTACCGAGATGCGGGAGCGCACCCTCCGTGAGGCCCGCGCCGCCGCCCGGCTGGGCCACCCGTCCATCGTGGCCGTGCACGACGTCGTCGCCCAGGACGGCCGCCCCTGGATCGTGATGGACCTGATCCGGGGCCGCTCCCTGTCCCAGGCGATCCGCCAGGACGGGCCGCTCCCGGCGGAGCGGGCGGCCGCCATCGGCCTGGCCGTGCTCGACGCGCTGACCCTCGCGCACAGCCGGGGCATCATGCACCGCGACGTGAAACCGGCCAACATCATGCTCGCCCACGACGGCGGGGTGCTGCTGACCGACTTCGGCATCGCCACGCTGGAGGGGGACGTCCAGCTCACCTCCCCGGACGCGCTGGTCGGCTCCCCCGGCTACATGGCCCCGGAACGGCTGCGCGGCACCGGCGACGGCCCGGCAGCCGACCTGTGGTCCCTGGGCGCGACCCTCTACACCGCCGTCGAGGGGCAGAGCCCGTTCCAGCGCGGCGTGCCGGTCGCCACTCTGGGCGCGGTGCTCACCGAGGAGACCCCGACCCCCTCACGGGCGGGCGCCCTGGCCCCCGTCCTGCTCGCCATGCTGGTCAAGGATCCCCGGGACCGTCCCGGAGCGGCCGTTCTCCGTACGGCCCTGCACCGGGTCGCCCAGGGGCTGCCCGCCGGCCCGCTCTCCCCGCAGTCCCCGCGGGCTCCGGCGCGGGAGAAACCGGCTCCCCCCGGGCCCCGCCGTACCGGATGGCTCGTCGGGGCGGGGCTGGCGGTGGTGGCGGCGGGCGTGACCGCGGCGGTCCTGCTGACCGCAGGCGGATCACAGACACCCTCGGCCTCGCCCACCGGCCCCGATCCTCGCATCGGCCGATTCGCCACCGCTCCCGACCCATGCGGCCTGCTGAGCGGCGCACAGAGCCGGGCTGTAGTGCCGAGCGGCTCTCCCTCCGGGAGGGAAGCGAAGGGGGACGCGGAGGCCTACTGCAGCTGGGATGGCCCGGTGGGGGCACGCTGGCTCCGTGTGGCCCTCGGTCACCAGACGCCGACTCCCGGCAAGAGCGGCCCGGACACGGCACACGCGTTCTTCGCCGCCGAACGCATCAAGATCAAAGCTGATGAGGGGACACATCTCGTCGGCTCTGTCGGCCCGCTCAGGACCGTGGACCGGATAGGAGCGGAGGCGTTCGCCTACGACGTGAGGGCCCTTGACCGGATCCACTCTGTGATCCGCTTCCGGGTGAGTAACCTGCTGATCGAGGTCAACCTGTCAGAGAAGGGCAAGCGCGCCACCACTGAACTGCGCCAGCACACCCTGCGCACCGCTCGGCTGATCGCCGAGGAGCTGAATCGCCGTGACTGAGACGTCCCTGAGCCGGGAACTGCGCGTGAAGTGGTCGGCATGAGCGACCCGAACCTGCTCGCCGGGCGTTACCGGCTGCTGGAGCGCCGCGACCGCACGGGCACCGCCTGGCGGGCCCGCGACGAGCTGCTCAACCGCGACGTCACGATCACCGAGGTACGGCTCCCGCCTCCGGGACCGCACCGCGACTGGCTCCTCGGCCAGATCCGCGCGGCGGCGGACCTCCGGCACCCCGGCGTCGCCACCCTTCACGACGTGATCTCCGCACCCGACCGGATGTGGCTGGTCCTGGAGTCGGTCGAGGGCCGTTCGCTGATCCAGACCGTCCGCTCCGACGGGCCGCTCTCCTCCGAGCGCGCGGCCGAGATCGGCCTGCGCGTGCTGGACGCACTGACCGCCGCCCACGAGCGGGGCTTCCAGCTCGCGGCCACGCCCGAGACCGTGCTGCTCACCTCTGACGGCCGGGTCGTGCTGACCGGCGTGGCGGACCCCGTACCCGCCGGTGACCTGCGCGACCTGGGCGCCACCCTGTTCACCGCCATCGAGGGCCGGGCACCGGACACCGGTTCCCAGGCCGTACCCCGGATGGCGGACGGGACCCCGCTGGCCGCCCCCGCCGCCGGTCCGACCGGTTCCGGGCCGCTGGCCCCGCTCGTGGAAGGCCTGCTGTCGGCCGACCCCGCCCACCGGCCCGACGCCACCTCGGTCCGCCTTTCCCTTGAGCGGGTCGCCCCCCACTCCACCGCTCCCCACTCCGCCGCCTCCCGCTCCCGGCGCGGCCCCCTCGTCATCGCCGCGGCCGCCGCGGCCGTCGCCGCCGTCGCCGCGGGCGCCTTCTGGCTCTGGCCCCGCCCGGCCGCCCCGGCGCCCACCGTCCCCGTGCCGCTCCCCGCCTCCTTCGCCAAGGCTCCCGACCCCTGCGCCCTCATCTCCAGGGAGCAGGCGGCCGAGCTGTCACTGAACCCCCTCCCGTCGAAGGAGGGGCCCGGCCGGTGCGCCTGGAAGAGCGACGACACCGGCCAGCCGACGAACATGCGCTACCAGCTCTGGATCCAGACCGTCCGGTTCTCCTCCGGCGAGAAGGCGCACGCCGGCTACACGCGCTTCCTCAAGGGGGACGGCGGCCGGACGAAGACCTCGACGGGCCTGCCGCTCATCCTGACCCGGCCCCCGAAAGCCCTGCCCGGGATCGCCGCGGAGGCCTACGCCATGGAGGCCACCAACCAGCTCACCTACTACACGGGGGTGGTCTTCCGGGCGGCCAACCTCGTGGTCGCCGTCCAGTACCAGCGCGGCGGCGAGACCGACCCCCGCGGCGGTACCCGCGAGGCCGCGCTCCGGACCGGCCGGTGGGTCCTCGAAAGCCTCAGCCGGGCGCGCTGAAGCGGGGGCCGGCCGTTCACGACGCGGTGGCCGCCTCCGGCTGCGGACCATCGATGTGGGATCTGCGGGAGGTCTCCCACATCCGGACGTACACGACGAGGGAGACCAGTGCGCACCCGGCGACGTACCAGAAGAACAGGGATTCGTTGCCGGCCTGCTTGAACCAGAGGGCCACGTACTCCGCGGTGCCGCCGAAGAGCGCCACCGTGACCGCGTACGGCAGGCCGACCCCGAGCGCCCGGATGTGGGTCGGGAACATCTCCGCCTTCACCACCGCGTTGATCGAGGTGTATCCGGTCACGAAGCACAGAGCCGACAGCATCAGGAAGAACGCGCCCACCGGGCTGTCGGTGCCGGACAGCAGGGTGAGGATCGGCACGGTGAGCAGCGTCCCGCCGACGCCGAAGAACATCAGCAGCGCGCGGCGGCCGATCCGGTCGGACAGCGCTCCGGCGATCGGCTGCAGGCAGATGAAGACGAGCAGGGCCAGGAAGTTGATCCAGGAGACCGTCTCCTTCTCGATGCCCACCGTGTTCACCATGAACTTCTGCATGTACGTGGTGTAGGTGTAGAAGGCGACGGTCCCGCCGAGGGTCAGCCCGACGACGGTGAAGACCTCTTTCGGATACCCCATCAGGGTGCGGAGCGTGCCCTGCCCGTGCACCGGACCGGCGGCCCGGGACTGGCTGGTGAAACTCTCCGACTCCTCCATGCCGCGGCGCAGCCACATGACCGCCAGCGCCCCGAGCGTGCCGATGCCGAAGGCGATGCGCCAGCCCCAGTCCTGCATCTGGCCGGCGGTGAGCAGCTGCTGCAGGATGATCTGCACGGTGAGCGCGACCAGCTGCCCCGCGACGAGCGTGACGTACTGGAAGCTCGAGTAGAAGCCGCGTTTCCCCGGGGTGGCGACCTCGGAGAGGTAGGTGGCGGAGGTGGAGTACTCCCCTCCGACCGAGAGGCCCTGCAGCAACCGGGCCGCCACGAGGAGCACCGGGGCCATGACGCCGATGGAGGAGTGGCCGGGAGCCACCGTGATGATCAGGGATCCGGCCGCCATCATGAGGACCGACAGCGTCAGGCCGTTGCGGCGGCCGTAGCGGTCGGCGTACCTGCCGAGCAGCCAGCCGCCCAGCGGCCGCATGAGGAAGCCGACCGCGAAGACGGCGGCGGTGTTCAGCAGCTGTGCCGTCGAGTCCCCCTTGGGGAAGAAAACGGGCGCGAAGTAGATCGCGAAGGCGGCGTAGGTGTACCAGTCGTACCACTCGATGAGATTGCCGACGGATCCCCTGAGGATGTTGGCGACGACCCGCCGCTCGCCCGCCGGACGCTCCGGCGGTCCGTCCTGGCCGAGGTGAGGACCTGTTTCGGTGCTGCTCACAGCGCGTCTCCTTCGTTGTGATCGGGGGTTGCCGTGACCTTACGGACGGCGCCGCGGCACGGCGAGGGGTACGCGCCCAGATCTGAGCTACCGTTGAGCCTTCGACTCCCTGGAGATATGGACATGCGCATCCTCCTCGTCGAGGACGACGACAGGTTCGCCGACGCGCTGACGACGGCTCTGCGGCGCCACGGCCACCAGGTCGAACGGGCCCGGTCGGGGGGTGAGGCGCTGGCCGCGGCCCCGGCGGAGCTGGTGCTGCTGGATCTCGGCCTGCCCGACGTCGACGGCGTCGACGTGCTGCGCCAGGTCCGCGCGGACTCCCAGATCGGGATCATCGTGGTGACGGCACGGGGCGAGGAGGCGCAGCGCGTCCGGGGCCTGCGGGCGGGCGCGGACGACTACATCGTCAAACCGTTCGGGATCGCCGAGCTGGAGGCGCGCATCGAAGCGGTCATGCGGCGGGTCAGGAGCCATCGCCACGCGACGGCCGGATCCGCCCGCGTCGGCCCCGTCGAGGTGGACCAGGTCCGCCGGTCGGTCCGCCGGGACGGTGTGGAGGTCCCGCTGACGCGCAAGGAGTTCGACCTGCTGGCGGCCCTGGTCCGGGCGGAGGGAGCGGTGGTCACCCGGGAGGGCCTCCTCGCCGAGGTGTGGCAGACCACCTGGGGCGGCGCCACGCGCTCCCTGGAGGTGCACGTGGCCAGTCTCCGCGCGAAGCTGAGCGAGCCGGGGCTGATCGAGACCGTGCGCGGGATCGGCTACCGCGTACGGAAACCCTGACATGCGCCGCCGCCTGCTGATCATTTACATGTCGTTGCTGGCCCTGTCGCTGGTCGCGCTCACGGTGCCGCTCGCGGCCAACGTGGCCGCGAGCGGCACCCAGACCGCCTTCATCGAGCAGCAGGGCGACACCCTGCGGTTCGCCTCGCTGGCCGAGCCCGCGCTGAGCACCGGGCAGAGCGAACGGCTACGCGCCGAGCTCGCCCGCTACCACGAGCTGTTCGGCATCGGCGCCGCGGTGGTCGACCGGGACGGGCGGGCCGTCGCGGCCTGGCCGCCCGCCCTGTCGCTCACCGGCGCGCGGACACGGAAGCTGATCGAGCGGGGGCTCTCCGCGGACCGGCCCGAGCTCGGGACCATCTGGCCGTGGCGGGGCGAGGAGTTGGTGATCGTCGAGCCGGTGATCCGGGAGGGGGAGGTGGTGGGGGCGGCGGTCACCGCCGGACCCACCGACCGGTTACGCGGCCGGATCGCCAGGGTGTGGGCGATGATCGTTGTTGGCTGCCTGGCCGCGCTCGGCCTGACCTGGGCCGCGGCCAGACGCCTGGCCCGCTGGACGCTCCGTCCCGTGCACGAGCTCGACGCGGTCACCCACGACATCACGCAGGGGCGGCTGGACGCCCGGGCCGCCCGCACCACCGGGCCGCCGGAGCTGCGGCGCCTGGCGGCCTCCTTCAACGTGATGGCGGACACCGTGACCGACATGCTCGACCGGCAGCGCGCCTTCGTCTCCCAGGCCGGCCACCAGCTGCGCACCCCTCTCGGCGTGCTGCGGCTGCGGGTGGAGAACCTCGCGGATCACCTGCGCGCCAGTGGCCTGCGCGAGCACGAGCTCACCCTCGACGAGACCGACCGCCTGGCCCGCACGCTGGAGGGGCTGCTCGCGCTCGCCCGCGCGCAGCGGCACGAGGACGAGACGGCCGGAGCCGGCCTGGTCGCGGTCGACGCCGACGACGTCGCCGACCGGCGGGTGGACGCCTGGCGCCCCCGGGCGGCGGAGCTCGGGGTGACGCTCCGCCGTACCGGCGGCGTCGGCAGGCCTGTCATGACCGTGCCCGAGGCACTGGACCAGCTGCTGGACGCTCTGATCGACAACTCGCTGAAGTTCGGGGCAAAGGAGGTGACGGTGCACGGCGAACCGGTGGGCGACCTCGCGGAGGTCCACGTCGTCGACGACGGGCCGGGGCTTTCCGGGGAGGCCCTCACGCGGGCGCTGGAGCGGTTCTGGCGGTCCCCCGCCCACCAGAACGTGGGCGGCTCGGGGCTCGGCCTGTCGATCGTGGCGGTTCTGGTGACGGCGTCCGGCGGCTCCGTCGACCTGCTCGCGCGGGAGCCGCGCGGCCTGGACGTCAGGGTCCGGCTCCGCCTGGAGCCTCAGAACCGGGTGCCGCGGTAGTAGCGGACCGCGCCGGGATGCAGGGCGACCGGGTCCGTCGAGAACGCGGCGCGCACGTTGAGCCTGCGGGCCTCCGGATGCGCCTCCTCCAGGGCCTCGCGATGGGTGAACAGCAGCTCGGTCAGGGCGTAGGCCAGCGTGTCGTCCATGTCCTCCCGCACGATCAGGTAGTCGGGTACGCCGATCGTGCCGCTCTCCGGCAGACCGTAGGCGGAGGCGGGGATGGTGCGCTCGCTGTAGAACTCGCCGTGGCGTCTCCTCATCGGGCCCGCGTACGACCGCAGATCGACGAGGCGGATGATCCGCCGGGCCGCGAGCTCGCTGATCGTCTTGGTGGGCAGCCCCCCGGAGAAGAAGAACGCGTCGATCGTCCCGGCGCGCAGCGCCTCCGCCGAGGCCTCCAGGTCCATGCTGCGGACTGTCAGATCCCGGTCCGGATCGAGGTCCGCGACGCGCAGCAGCCGTTCCACGATGACCTCCGTCCCCGATCCGGCCGCGCCGCCGGCGATCGCCTTGCCGCGCAGCCCGGCCAGCGACGTGATGCCCGAATCGGCCTGGACGACCAGATGGACGTAGTTGTCGTACAGCCGGGCGAGCGCCCGCACCGGTTGCGGGCGGTCGAAGGGCGGGGCGCCCTGTACGGCGAGCGCCGCCGAGTCGGCCAGGGCGAACGCGACGTCGGCCCGCCGGGCCGTGATCAACCTCAGGTTGTCCACCGAGGCGCCGGTGGTCAGCACCTGCGGGCGGATCCCGGGAAGGGCGCTGGAGACGGCCTTGGCGAGCCCGGTGCCGTAGTCGAGGTAGACGCCCCCGTGCTGGCCGGTGGCGATCAGCAGCGCCGACGGCCGGGGCCCGCCGGCGCCGCACGCGACCACGACGGTCAGCAGCACGGACAGGACCGCCAGAGCCCTGGCCGCGGCCATGTGACAGCGCATGCGTGCGGACTCCCGTGCCGTGGCCGGTGATGGGGCAGCCTATCGAGGGGGGCCGGTGGAGTCGACCGCGGTGCGGAAGTCGTCGAGGACGAAGTGCACCTCCCGGCGGCGCAGGGGCTGGGCGCAGGCCGCGCAGAGCAGGACCGGATCGAGGGAGGCGCCGCAGGGGCGGTGGGTGACGGCCAGGGCGGAGCCTTCGGGGGCGGGGAGCTCGTGCTGGGCCCAGTCGACCAGGAAGGCGAAGACCTCGAAGAAGGCCAGGCCCTTGCCGGTGAGGCGGTAGGAGCCGTCGGGGCGCGGGTCGAACACTCCGAGCTCGACGAAGCGGCGCAGGCGGTCGGTGAGGACCGAGGGGGCGATGCCGAGGCCCGCCTGGAAGTCGACGAAGCGGCGGGTGCCCAGGAAGGCGCCGACCAGGATGCCGGTGCTCCAGCGGTCGCCGAGGATCTCCATCGAGTCCGGGCAGTAGCCGATCAGGTCGGGGACGGCGTCGGGGCGGACCGTGCGCCGGTGCCGGCGGGGCGGGCCGATCCGGGAGAAGGCGGCCGGCGGGCCGGGCTCGGTGCGGGTGTCGCGGGCGCTCATCGGTTCCCGGCACGCGCCGCACCCGAGGTACGGCTCCGCGGCGTGGCCGCACAGGTGGTGCAGGAGCGGCGGGAGCCGCCCCCGGTCCGCCCAGTCCCGCTCCCATGAGTGGATGGCCACCAGCAGCGTCCACAGGCGCAGTCCCCGCTCCGTCAGCCGGTATTCGTAGCGCGTCCGCCCGTCGCGGTAGGCGGCCAGCTCGAAGATCCCGTGATCGACCAGCTCCTTGAGCCTGGCCGCGAGCACCGACTCGGAGATCCCCAGCGCGTCCCGCCACCCGGCGAAGGTCCGGATCCGCAGCAGGAAGGCCCGCTGCAGGATGAGCAGGACCCACCGGTCCCCCAGGATCGCCAGCGCCTGCCCGATCGCACTGAGCTCAGCCCGCGCCGTTCGCCGCTCGGTGCCGCTCACGATCCGTCCTCCGGTGCCGCCTCGAATCCGCTGACGAAGTGCCAAGCCAACCAACTCGATCTTGCCATGGATAGTTCGGCCCATTCCTTGACGGGACGATCGGGACCATACGGCCGTGGACGGGGTGGCCCTGGCGCCCGCCGCGACGGACGCCGGCCCCCGCGGCGGCGCGACGCTCAGGGCACCGGCCGGATAATCACGATATATCTCGGATGGAACGCGGCGACGGACCCACACGTTGGACGGAAGACGCAGAATGAACAGAGGCGGGGCGTCGGCTCCGCGTTCGGAGGATGTTGAGGATGTCGCCCGTCCAGAAATACGCGATCGGCGCCGGGGTAGCTGTGGTCCTGGCGTGGCTGCTCCTGCCCGGCTGGCTGACCCTGCTGGTCGTCCTTGGCGTCGTCGCCGCCCCGGTCGTCGGCTACCTGATGCTCGATCCGTCCCAGCGCGAGCGGCTCAAGCGCGCCCGCAGGCGCGGCCTGGGCCGCTGACGCGGCGCCGGAAGGCTCGCTTCCCACCGGGGAGCGGGCCCCGGCCCGCCGGCCGTGAGCCGGTGGACGTCGGGCGGCCGTAGCCGGTGGCGGGCGGCCGTAGCCGGTGGCCGTCGGGGCGGCCCGGCGTCGGGGCCGCCGCGCGCCGGCGGGTCAGGCGGGCGTCGGCGGGTCAGGCGGGCGTCGGGGCCGCCGCGAGCTCGGCCGCCACGCGCCGGGTGACCTTGCGCTCGAACACGAACGACAGCAGCGGCACGGTGCCCGCCAGCATCACGCCCACGATGTACGGCCACGACCAGCGGGCCTTCATGCCCAGGTTCATCGCGGCCACCAGGTAGAGCATGTAGAGGAAGCCGTGGATCGGAGAGACGATCTTCGACGGGCCCTCGATGTCGAACCCGTACCTGAGCACGATGCACGTGACCAGGACGAGCAGCATCACGCCGACGACGTACGCCAGGATGCGGAAGGGCTTGAGGGCGGAGTCCACGGTCATCTACCTCGGTCTTGGGGTTCGGACACTGAAACGATATGCGGCCTCAGGCGGCGGCCGGTTCGGGGCCGGGCTTCCGCTCCGGCTCCGCCGTACGGCCGCGCAGGATGTCGCGCACGAAGTGCCACCACATGAAGACCGCGAACAGGCCGAAGATCCACCACTGGGCGGCGTAGGCGAGGTTGCGCCAGGTGATGGCGCCGGACACGGTCGGCGGGGACACGCTCACCGGCTTGGCCGCGACGGCCGGGGCCGGTGACTGCGCACCGGCCACCACGAACCCGTCGCGCAGTTTCGCGCCCCGCCACAGGTTGACCAGCTCGGCCGACGACACGGTCAGCACCTGGCCCTGCGGCAGTTGCCGGATACGGCGCTGCACGCTGTCGGTGGCCTCCGAGGGCTGCAGCCGTCCGGTGACGGTCACCTTGCCCGCCGGTACGGCGACGGCCGGGTCGCCGGGCTGGGGCACCCAGCCGCGCACGACGGGGATCGAGGTGCCGTCGCCGAGGTCGAGCGGGGTGAGCAGCCACAGGCCGCCGTCCCGTTCGGCCACCAGGAGCTGCTTGGACCCGTCGAAGGTCCCCTCCGCCGTCACCTGGCGGCTGACCGCGTCACTCGTCAGGTGCCTGCCGGGCTGGGTGAGGGTGCCGACCGCCACCGGGGCGGGGTCCCGGGTCGCCTGGGGCTTGCCGGAGTCCTCGAAGACGCCGAGCTGCCAGCGGCCGAGCAGTCCGCACACGACAAGCGCTCCGATCGCGAGCAGGTGGAGCACCAGCACGCGAGGAGAGAACAGGATCCGGAGCATGACACCACGCTATCCGCCCCGGTCGGCGGTCCTGTCCCCAGTACCGCACCTCATGGGTGTCGCAGGTCCCACGCGTCACCGGCGCTCCGCGAAAGTGGCACAAATCGGTGTCGCAGGGCATCCCGTATCGCTAAAGTCGACCCCATGTCCGATCCTCAGATTGACCCGGCCGGCAACACCCAGCAGTTCCGCGCCTTCGCTCAGCGGAAGGAGCCGGAGGCCGCCCCCCAGAAGCGGTCGCCGGCCGTGCCGATCGCCGTGGCGGTCGCGGTGCTGGTCGTCGCCGCCATAGCCGCCTATCTGATCCTCTAGGGATCGGACGACCGACAGCGCCGACGGCATCGCCCTCGGCGCTTTTCGCGTTCCCCGGGAGACTTTCCACGCCGCTCGGGGAAGGATGCATACCGACCGGTCGGTGTGAGGCGACTCACCGGCTCCGAGTATGGACGACGCGGGGATCCGCCGATTACATTGGACGAGTCGTCCAATAGTGCGGAGCGCCCTCGTCACCGGGACCGCGCCGTACGCCAGGAGGCTCCAGACCCATGCGCCGCCAGGAGAGCCAGCAGGGAGACCGTATGAGCACGCGTCCCGGGATAACGATCATCGGCTCCGGCTTCGCCGGGCTGGGCATGGCGATCAAGCTGAAGGAAGCCGGCTACCACGACTTCGTGATCCTGGAGAAGGCGGCCGACATCGGCGGCACCTGGCGGGACAACACCTACCCGGGCTGCGCCTGCGACGTCCCCTCGCACATGTACTCCTTCTCCTTCGAGCTCAACCCCGGCTGGTCGCGCATGTTCTCCCCGCAGAGCGAGATCCGGGACTACATGCGGGCATGCGTCGCCAAGTACGGCCTGGCACCGCACTTCCGGTTCGGCAAGGAGGTCGTCGGCCTGGAGTACGACGACGCCGCCGGCCACTGGCGGGTGAGCACCGGCGACGGCGGGACGTTCACCACCAACGCGGTGGTCTCGGGGATCGGCGCGCTGCACGTGCCGTCACTCCCGGAGATCCCGGGCCGCGAGAGCTTCCGGGGCCCCTCCTTCCACTCGGCCGAGTGGGACCACTCGGTGGACCTGACCGGCAAGCGGGTCGCGGTGATCGGCACCGGCGCCTCGGCCGTCCAGTTCGTGCCGCGGATCGCCCGGCAGGTCTCCCGGCTCCACCTGTTCCAGCGGACGCCCCCGTGGATCCAGTCCAAGCCCGACTTCCCCATCTCGCCCCGGATGAAGAAGGCCCTCGCCCTGCCCGGCGCCGCGCGGGCGCTGCGCAACTCGATCTACTGGGCGCTGGAGACCCGCGCGCTCGGCTTCACCATCGACCCGCGCCTGATGAAGCCGCACCAGACGATGGCCCTGCGCCACCTGGCCAAGCAGGTCCCCGACCCGGAACTGCGCGCCAAGCTGACCCCCGACTACACGATCGGCTGCAAGCGCATCCTCATCTCCAACGACTACTATCCCGCTCTGAACAGGGACAACGTCGAAGTGATCACCGACGGGGCGGCCGAGATCCGGGAGAACTCGATCATCGACTCCACCGGCCGGGAGATCGAGGTGGATGTGATCGTCTACGGCACCGGGTTCAAGGTCACCGACGCGTTGAACGAGCAGCGGATCGTCGGCAGGCACGGGCGGAAGATCCAGGAGGCCTGGCAGGACGGCATCGAGGCCTACTACGGGATCACCACCGCCGGGTTCCCGAACCTGTTCTTCCTGCTCGGCCCCAACACCGGCCTGGGTCACAACTCGGTCGTCTTCATGATCGAGTCTCAGGTCCGCTACGTGATCGACTGCCTGCGCCTGCTGTCGAGGACCGGGGCCAGAGCCCTGGACGTCCGGCCCGAGGTCCAGCGCGAGTTCAACGACCGCCTCCAGAGCCGCCTGCACGACCTGGTCTGGAACGAGGGCGGCTGCAGGAGCTGGTATCTGGACGAGCACGGCGTGAACCGGACGGTCTGGCCGGGCTTCACCTTCGAGTACTGGGCGCGCACCCGGAAGATGCGGCCCGAGGCCTACGAGCTCATCCACTGATTCTCGGCGCCCCTCCGGGCACGGCCGCGCAGGCGGAGCCGGGTCCCCGCCCTGAATTTTACGGGAATTGTGGATTATCCATCGCCGAAGCAGATCAGGGCATGGGTATGGACGTAGGCCCGCTGCTGCTGTTCGTCGTGGTCGCGACGGCGCTGGCCTTCGCCTTCAGCAACGGCTTCCATGACACCGCCAACGCGATGGCGACGTCCATCGTGACCGGGGCGCTGCGGCCGCACATGGCCGTCGCGCTGGCGGCAGCCCTGAACTTCGTCGGAGCCTTCCTGTCACTGAAGGTGGCGGCCACGATCGCCGAGAGGATCGTCGACGGTGACGCGATCACGCTGACGGTCGTCTTCGCCGGCCTGCTGGGCGGGCTGGTGTGGAACCTGGTGACCTGGTACTTCGGCCTTCCGTCAAGCTCGTCCCACGCCCTCATCGGCGGCGTGGTGGGGGCGACCCTCGTCTCGGCGGGCACCTCCGCGGTCCATGGTCAGAGGATCGTGTCGGACGTCCTCGTCCCGGCGGTCTTCTCGCCGCTGGCGGCCGTTCTCGTGGCGGCCACCGGCACCTACCTCGTCTACCGGATCACCAGGAAGGTGTCCGGCCGCCTGCGCGACCGGGGGTTCCGGATCGGGCAGATCGGCTCGGCCTCACTGGTGTCGCTGGCCCACGGCAGCAACGACGCCCAGAACACCATGGGCGTCATCACGCTGGCACTGATCGCCGGCGGCGCGATCGGCGACGGCGCCACCGTGCCGACGTGGGTGATCGTGAGCAGCGCGGCCGCGCTGGCCCTGGGGACCTATGTCGGCGGATGGCGGATCATCCGGACCGTCGGCAAGGGGCTGATGCACATCGCGAGCCCGCAGGGGTTCGCCGCGGAGGCGTCCTCGGCCGCGATGATCCTCGCCGCGTCGAACGCCGGCTTCCCGCTGGCGACCACCCACGTGTGCTGTGGCTCGATCCTGGGCTCGGGACTGGGAAGGCGCAGGATCCGGTGGGCTCTGGCGTCCCGGATGGCGGCGGTGTGGCTGATCACCCTGCCGGCGTCCGCCCTGGTGGGGGCGGCCGCCTGGAAGGGCACCCAGGCCATCGGGGGGTTCCCCGGCGTCGCCGTGATGTTCGTGGTGGCGATGGCCTTCGCCCTGGAGATCTACGTGGCCGCGGACATGAGGCCGGTCAACGCCTCCAACGTCAACGCCGAGTGGACGGAGCACGGGACGCCCCCGGCCTACGTCCAGGAGCCCGAGCCGGGGGACGGGACGGCGCAGACCGGGGAGCCGTCGCAGGGAAAGGAGCCGGCGTCGTAGGCGACCGACCCACCGTCCGGGGCTCCCTGCCCCACCACTCCCCACCTCACAGCCGACCTCCGGGCGGCCTCCCGGCGCGGAAAACCGTTCGCCCGCCCGCCGTGCCGGCGAGCAGACTGGCCGGATGGATCGAGGATCAGGCCGGACGGTCAGCGCGCTGGTGACCGTCGGCGACCGGCGGCTCGGGGTCGTCGGCCCGTTTCCGGTGGACAGCCCCTGGTGGGCCGATGTCGAGCCGGTCGTCGCACATCTGGAACCGGCGCTCGGCGTGCCCGTGACGGTGCTCCGCCTGCTCGACGCCGACGGCGGCGAGGGCGCGCGGGACGGGCACGTGACCTACCACGTCGAAGCGCCGGGACCTCCCCGCCACGACCTGCCGTCGCCCTGGCCCGACGGTTCCGGCGACCTGACGGGCCCGTCCTCGCGGCGGGCCGCCTGGGCCACGGCCTCGGGCGTGCGTGAGGCGCTGGACTGGGCGGATTCCGCGCTCCGCGCCTCGGGCCGGCCGCCGACCGGACCGGCCGGGCAGGTGAGGACGTGGAACCTGTCCGGGCTGTTCCGGCTGCCGACCTCGCGGGGCCCTGCCTGGCTCAAGATCACCCCTGGGTTCGCGGCCTGCGAGGCGCGCGTGATCGAGACGTTCGCCCAGGTGGACCCCGACTCCGTGCCCGCCGTGCTGGCCGCCGACCCGGCACACCGGCGGGTGCTGCTGGAGCACGTGCCCGGAGCGGACTGCTGGGACGCGTCCGAGGACGTCATCGGCGGTGCGGTCCGCCGGCTGGTCGCGGCGCAGGCCGCGCTCGCGGAACGGAGGGAGGGGATCCCCGACGGGCTGCTCGACCGCCGGCCGCAGGTGCTCGCCGGCATGGTCGACGAGCTGCTCGACGGCGAGGTGGCCGGAGAGCTGAGCGCCGGCGAGCTGTCGTCGGCCCGCCGGCTGGCCGGACGGCTGCCGGCGCTCGTCTCCTCGCTGGAGGCGTGCGGCCTGCCGTACACCGTGGTGCACGGCGACTTCCATCCCGGCAACGTGAGGTCGGACGGGCGGCGCACGGTCATGGTGGACTTCGCCGACAGCCATTTCGGGCACCCCGTGCTGGACGGCCTGCGGATGCGCGACTTCGTGCACGGCGGCGAGCGGTCGGCGCGGGCGGCCGGCGCCTGGGCCGAGGCGTGGTCGGCCCGCGTTCCCGGCTCCGACCCGGCCCGCGCGCTGGCCCTCGCCGAACCGCTCGCCCACCTGGCGTACGCCGTGAGATACCAGGAGTTCCTGGACAACATCGAGCCGAGCGAGCGGCGCTACCACGCGGGCGACCCCGCCTCGGAGGTCCGCGCCGCCCTGGAGTGCGTCCGGCCGTCCGCCCCCTGACGGAGCGCCGGGTGGGAGAAGGGTCCTACCGGCGCTCGCTCACCACCAGGGCGCTGCCGCCGCCCCTCCGGGTGGGCTCGGCGACGGCCTGGAGCCTGCCGTGGCGGAGGAACTCCACGGCGGTGGCCGCACCGATCTCCGGGTTCAGCACGAGGCTGTGCCCCTTGGCCGTGAGCCCGGTGCCGTAGCGGTCGATGAAGCCCTGCTCGGCCTGGGTCTGGGCGGTGTTGCGCTGGGTGGCGCGGGGGGCGGCCAGCGCGTCCGGCAGCGACATGCCGAGGTCCCAGCGGTTGACCAGGATCTGCAGAACCGTGGTGATGATCGTGGAGCCGCCCGGCGAGCCGAGCGCGAGCAGCGGCCTGCCGTCGGCCAGGACGATCGTCGGAGCCATCGAGGAGCGGGGACGCTTGCCGGGCGCGGGCAGGTTGGGGTCACCCGGGGCGGGCCCGAAGGTGAAGTCGGTCAGCTCGTTGTTGAGCAGGAAGCCCCGGCCGGGAACGACGATGCCGTTGCCGCCGGTGGACTCGATGGTGATGTTGTAGGCGACCACGTTGCCCCAGCGGTCCGTCACGACCAGGTGGGTGGTCTCCGGCCCTTCGGCGGGCGTCGGGGTGGCCTGCGCCGGGGACGCCGCCCGGCACGGCCCGTAGGCGCCGTCGGGGTCTCCCGCCGGGGCCGGGTGCGGCAGCGCCCGGTCTCCGACCAGGCAGGCGCGCTCCTTGGCGAACCCGTCGGACAGCAACTCCTTCAGCGGCACGCCCGGGATGTCGCCGACATACTTGCCCCGGTCGGCGAACGAGAGCCGGGAGGCCTCCAGATACTCGTGCACGCCGACCTCGGGAAGGGCCTCCAGGATGTTGAGCGCCTCACCGACCGTCGAGCCGCCCGAGGACGGGGGCGCCATGCCGTACACGTCCATGCCCTTGTAGGTCACCTTCGTGGGTGGCCGCTCGATCGCCCGGTAGGCCCGCAGGTCGGACAGTTCCATCAGGCCGGGCCGTACGTTACGGGTGGAGCCGGGCGTGACCGGCGGGCTCTTCACCGTGGCCACGACCTCCGAGCCGAGCCGCCCCCCGTACAGCCAGCCGCCGCCCTCCCTGCCGAGCCGGCGGTAGGTGTCGGCGAGCTCGGGGTTGCGGAAGGTGGAGCCGACCGGTGGCGGGGCGCCGCCGGGGAGGTACAGCTTGGCGGTGGAGGTGAAGTCCTTGAACCGGGCCGCGTTGGCGGCGGTCTGGTCGTAGAAGGTCTGGTCGACGGTGAACCCCTCGGAGGCCACCTTGATCGCGGGTTTGAGCGCCTGTCCGAGCGGGAGCGTGCCGAACCGGCGCAGGGCCAGCTCCCACTGCGCCACGCTGCCCGGCACCCCCGCCGACAGCCCGCTGGTGACCGCCTCGTCGAACGCGATGCCTTCCAGGGACGTCGCGGTCATCGCCCGGGGCGCCGTCTCCCTGCCGTCGATCGTGTGGACCTTCCGGTGCCGGGCGTCGTAGTAGACGAGGAACCCGCCCCCGGCCAGCCCGGCCGAGTAGGGCTCGGTCACCCCCAGCGTGGCCGCCGCCGCGACGGCCGCGTCGACCGCGTTGCCGCCCCGGCGCAGCACCCCCAGCGCGGCCTCGCTCGCGTCCAGGTCGACGGTCGCGACCGCCCCGCCGTACCCCTCGGCGACGGGTCTCTTCTCCGCCTGGCCCGGCGGCGACACCTGGCCCGGCGGCGACGCCGCCACGGCGGGTTGCACCAGCAGGACGGAGCCACCGGCCAGGATCCCGGCGAGCGGCACGGCTAAGCGACGAGCGATCATGATGGCCTCCTGCAGACAGCTTGTCTCAGCTCGCCTGCCCTGTCAGCCCCTCGGCTACCACGAGTGTTGTAGTGCCTCCTGCCCCGGAGGGCGGACGCGCTGGTCAGCGGGTGGACATAAGGTTCCGGACGTGCGCGCCAAACCCCGATGGATCGACCCGCTGCTCCCGCTTCTCGTGGCGGTCCTCCAGGTCACGATGACCTGGGCCGCCCAGTGGAACCAGCCCGACCGCGCCGAGGCTGACGTGATCGGCGTCGCGCTGCTGGTGGCCGGGCCGCTCGCGCTGGTCGCACGGCGCCGCCACCCGGTGTTCACCCTGCTCGCCACCCTGGCCGTGACCTGCGTTTTCATCGCCCGAGGCCACGCCTACGGCCCGATCTTCTTCAGCCCGGTCATCGCGCTCCACACCGTCGTCGTCCTCGGCCGCCGGCGCATCGCCTGGGCGGTCTCGGCCGTGGCCTACGTGTTCTTCGTCGTCTACACGACCTGGCTGGCCCCGGTCCCCAGCCCCGGGCTGTGGCACATGTTCGCGGTGGCGACGGCCATCGGGGTCGTCCTGGCGCTGGGCGAGTTCGTCCGGGCCAGAAGGGAACGGCTGGCCGAGCACGAGCTGGTGGTGCGGGAGGAGACCCGGCGGCAGGCCAGCGAGGAACGGCTGACCATGGCCCAGGAGCTGCACGACGTGCTCGCGCACAACATCTCCCTCATCCACGTCCAGGCCTCCACCGCGCTGCACCTGATCGACGACCAGCCCGAGCAGGCCCGCACCGCGCTCACCACCATCAAGCAGGCCTCCAAGGACGTGCTGACCGAGATGCGCTCGGTGCTCAGCGTGCTCCGCGACGGTGCGCCCCGCTCCCCCACGGCCGGGCTGGAACGGCTGGAGGAGCTCGTCGAACGCGGCGGGCTGCCTGTCACCAGGAAGGTCACCGGCCAGGTCAGGGCACTGCCGCCGGAAGTGGACCGGGCCGGGTACCGCATCGTCCAGGAGGCGCTGACCAACGTCACCCGGCACGCGCCGGGCGCGGCGGTCACCGTCCTGCTGGAGTACGGCCCCCGCGAGCTGCTGATCCAGATCACCGACACCGGCGGCGGAGCGCCGGGGGAGAGCCTGGGCGGCGGGAACGGCATCCCCGGCATGCGGGAGCGGGCGGCCGCCCTCGGCGGCGCGCTGACCGCCGGGCACCATGGACAGGGCTTCCGCGTCGAGGCGCGGCTGCCGATCCCGGAGGGACCCGAATGATCAAAATTGTCATCGCCGACGACCAGGCCCTGGTCAGAGCCGGATTCCGGGCCCTGCTCGACGCGCAGCCGGGGATGACCGTGGTGGCCGAGGCCTCCGACGGCGCTCAGGCCGTACGGCTGGCCGCCGAGCACGAGCCCGACGTGGTGCTGATGGACATCCGGATGCCGGGCATGGACGGCCTGACCGCCACCCGGCGGATGCCCCCGGGACCGAGGATCATCATCCTGACGACCTTCGAGCTCGACGAATACGTCTTCGAGGCGCTCCGCAACGGCGCCAGCGGATTCCTGGTCAAGGACACCGAGCCGGCCGAGCTGATCCAGGCCGTCCGTGTCGTCGCCGGCGGCGACGCCCTGCTCTCCCCCGGCGTCACACGCCGCCTGATCGCCGAGTACGCCAGCCGCGCCAAGCCGCCCCACCCCTCCCAGAACCTCGGCCTGCTCACCGACCGCGAGCGCGAGGTCCTGTCCCTGGTCGGCACCGGCATGACCAACGACGAGATCGCCGGAAAGCTCTTCATGAGCCCGGCCACCGCCAAGACCCACGTCAGCCGCACCATGATGAAGCTGCACGCCCGCGACCGCGCCCAGCTCGTCGTCATCGCCTACGAGTCCGGCCTGGTCCGTCCCGGCTGGGTGTAGGCCCTCCGCGTCTTTGCCGTTCTCAGCGACCCGAAGGACGGCGTCTACCTGACCTCCACCCGCGTCGCGGTGGGCAGTCCGGTGCACATCCCCGAGCCGGTCGGCTTCACGCTGGACACCTCCGTCTTCGAGAAGGCACTGGGCAGGCCCTAGTCGGCGAGGACCTGCGATACCGGCACGTACGGCAGGTCGAGGGCGAGCGCGACCTGGTCGTTGGTGAGCCGGCCCGCGTGGGTGTTGAGGCCCGGCGCGAGGCCGGCGTCCTGCTGGAGCGCGGACTTCCAGCCCAGACCGGCGAGCTTGACCGCGTAGGGCAGCGTCGCGTTGGTCAGCGCGTAGGTGGAGGTGTTGGCCACCGAACCCGGCATGTTGGCCACGCAGTAGAAGATCGAGTCGTGGACCTGGTAGGTCGGCTCGGCGTGCGTGGTCGGGCGGGAGTCCTCGAAGCAGCCGCCCTGGTCGATGGCGATGTCGACGAGGACGGAGCCCGGCCTCATACGGGAGACCAGCTCGTTGGAGACGAGGGTCGGGGCCTTGGCGCCCGGGATCAGCACCGCGCCGATGACCAGGTCGGCCTCCAGGACCTCCTTCTCGATGGCGTAGGAGGTCGAGACGAGGGTCTTCAGACGGCCCTGGTAGATGGCGTCGATGGAGCGCAGGCGGTCGATGTTGAGGTCGAGGACCGTGACGTCCGCGCCCATGCCGACCGCGATCTGCGCCGCGTTGAGACCGGAGACGCCGGCGCCGATGACGACGACCTTGGCCGGGGCCACGCCGGGCACGCCGCCGGGCAGCACGCCGCGGCCGCCGTTGAAGCGCATCAGGTTGTAGGCGCCGACCTGCGGGGCCAGGCGGCCCGCGACCTCGGACATCGGGGCCAGCAGCGGCAGGGTGCCGCCGACCTGGACCGTCTCGTACGCGATACCGGTGACCTGCCGCTTGAGCAGGGCGTCGGCGCACTCGCGGCCCGCCGCCAGGTGCAGGTAGGTGAAGAGCACCTGCCCGGCGCGCATGCGGTCGTACTCCTCGGCGATCGGCTCCTTCACCTTGAGGACCATGTCGGCCTCGCCCCACACCTCGTCGGCGGTGTCGAGGATCTTGGCGCCGGCGAAGAGGTAGTCCTCGTCGGGAAGGTGTGAGCCGAGGCCCGCGCCGCGCTGGACGTAGACGTCATGACCGTGACGGACCAGTTCGTGCACGCCCGCCGGGGTGGCGGCGACGCGGTACTCATGGTTCTTCACCTCGGCGGGCACGCCGATCTTCATTGCGGTTCCTCTCGGAGTTTCGGCTGGGGGGTCAGAGCACGGGTCGAACGGGGGGCGGGTGTGTCTGGGCGAGCCGGGTGCGGCGGCTAACTCACAGCCGGCTCCATGCCTCCGTGAGCACGGAGCGGAGAATCGACTCGATCTCGTCGAACTCCTTGGGGCCGCAGATGAGCGGCGGGGCGAGCTGGACCACGGGGTCGCCGCGGTCGTCGGCGCGGCAGTACAGGCCCGCGTCGTAGAGGGCCTTGGACAGGAAGCCGCGGAGCAGGCGCTCGGACTCGTCGGCGTTGAAGGTCTCCTTGGTGTCCTTGTCCTTGACCAGCTCGATGCCCCAGAAGTAGCCGGAGCCGCGCACGTCGCCGACGATGGGCAGGTCGCGGAGACGCTCCAGGGTGGAACGGAAGACCGGCTCGTTGCGGGTCACGTGACCGAGCAGGTCCTCGCGCTCGAACAGGTCGAGGTTGGCCAGGGCGACCGCGGCGGAGACGGGGTGGCCGCCGAAGGTGTAGCCGTGGGCGAACATCTCGGTGCCGTTGCTGAACGGCTCGAACAGCCGGTCCGAGGCGATCATGGCGCCGATCGGCGAGTAGCCGCTGGTCATGCCCTTGGCGCAGGTGATGATGTCGGGGACGTAGTCGAACTTCTGCCCGCCGAACATGGTGCCGAGGCGGCCGAAGGCGCAGATGACCTCGTCGGAGACGAGCAGGACGTCGTACTCGTCGCAGATCTCGCGCAGGCGCTGGAAGTATCCGGGCGGCGGCGGGAAGCAGCCGCCGGCGTTCTGCACCGGCTCGACGAAGACGGCGGCCACGGTGTCGGGGCCCTCCATCTCGATGGCGCGGGCGACGCGCTCGGCGGCCCAGTAGCCGTACTGCTCCGGGGTCATGCCGGGGACGCCGGTGATCTCGTCGGCCCGGTAGTGGTTGGTGTTCGGCACCCGGACCGAGCCCGGGACCAGCGGCTCGAACATCTGCTTGAAGGCCGGGATGCCGGTGATCGACAGGGCGCCCTGCGGGGTGCCGTGGTAGGCGATCTGGCGGCTGATGACCTTGTGCTTGAGCGGCTTGCCGGTCAGCTTGAAGTACTGCTTGGCGAGCTTCCACGCGCTCTCGACGGCCTCGCCGCCGCCGGTGGTGAAGAAGACGCGGTTGAGGTCGCCGGGGGTCTCGGCCGCCAGCCGCTGGGCCAGCTCGACGGCTTTGGGGTGCGCGTAGGACCAGAGCGGGAAGAACGCCAGCTCCTGCGCCTGCTTGGCGGCGGCCTCGGCCAGCTCGCTGCGACCGTGCCCCGCCTGGACCACGAACAGGCCGGCGAGTCCGTCAAGGTAGCGCTTGCCGTGCACGTCGTAGACGTATGCGCCCTCACCGCGCACGATCATCGGGACTTCGGCGCCCCTGTCGGAGCTGTGCCGGCTGAAGTGCATCCACAGGTGGTCCTGCGCGGCCTGCATGAGCGAGGCCACGTCGGTGTTTTCAGGGTGGGTCATAGCTATCTTCCCTCGAAGGTCTGAGCTCTCCGACAGTCTGCATGCCAGCAGAACGTCTTGCCAAGTGAAAACGTGGCAATAGAGTGCAAGAACTTCGGAATTCGCAAAACGGGCATGCAACAACAACGAAATCCGCGTACAGAATTCGGGAGTGTCCGGACCACGCGCAACCCGCGGTTCCGTTTGACGGAATCCCGGTGTGCTGGAATCGGGGTGAACCACAGCCACATGCCGGCTGTGATCAAATAGGACGACCAGATATTGAGATGCGAGGGAACGTCGTGACTCCTGACGAGATCGAAGGCGCCGTCGCCGCGGGCCTGCCCCAGGCGGTCGAAGACCTCAAGCGGCTCGTCGCCATCCCCTCGGTGGCCTTCCCGGGCTACCCGGAGGAGCCGGTGCGCGCCGCCGCCGCGGCGACCGAGGAGCTGCTGCGCAGCACCGGACTGCCGCACGTCCGGCAGATTCCGGTCGAGGGAAGCTTCCCCGCCGTCTACGCCGAGGCCCCGGCCCCGCCCGGCGCGCCGACCGTGCTGCTCTACGCGCACTATGACGTACAGCCCGCGGGCGACCCCGCGCTGTGGCGCACCCCGGCCTTCGAGCCGACGGAGATCGACGGGGCCATCCACGGCCGCGGCGCCGCCGACGACAAGTCCGGCGTCATCTCCCACGTCGCCGCGCTCCGCGCCTTCCAGGGGCGCTTCCCGGTGGGCATCAAGGTGATCATCGAGGGCCAGGAGGAGTACGCCGGGGAGCGCCTTGAGACCTTCGTCGAGCAGAATCCCGAGCTGCTCCGCGCCGACGCGATCATCGTCGCCGACTGCGGCAACCCGAGCGTGGGCGACCCGGCGGTGACCACCTCGCTGCGCGGCATGGGCGCCTTCACCGTCGAGGTGCGCACCCTGAAGGAGTCGCTGCACAGCGGCTCCTTCGGCGGCGCCGCCCCGGACGCGCTCGCGGCGCTGATCCGGATGCTGTCCGCCCTGCACGACGACCACGGCGACATCCGCGTCCCCGGCCTGCCGCGCGGCAGCTTCCTCGGCTCCGGCCCCTCGGAGGAGGAGTTCCGGGCCACGGCGGGCGTGCTCGACGGCGTCTCGCTGGTCGGCTCGGGTTCGCTGGCCGACCGCCTGTGGGCCTCCTACGCCATCACGGTCACCGGCCTGGACGTGCCGACCGTCTCCGGCGCCATCAACGCGGTCCAGGCGGTCGCGCGCGCCCGGGTGACCGTGCGCGTGCCTCCGGCGGGCGACCCGAAGACGACCGTGGACGCCGTGGTCGACTTCCTGCGGCAGGTCGCCCCCTGGGGTGTGGAGGTGCACGTCGGCGACCAGGTGCTGGGCTCCGGCTACCTCGCCGACTCCGGCGGGGCCGCCCGCGCCGCGCTGAACCGGGCGATGGAGCGCGCCTTCGGCCGCCCGCCGCGCGACGTCGGCGCCGGCGGCTCGATCCCGCTGGTCTCCACGCTCGTCAAGCAGTTCCCCGCCGCCTCGATCCTGCTGTTCGGCGCCGAGGACGACGACGCCTCGATCCACGCGCCCAACGAGCGGGTCAACGTCGAGGAGCTGCGCCGCACGGCCCTCGCGGAGGCGCTCTTCCTCCAGGAGTACGGCTCCGCGACGGTCTAGCGCGACCACCCGAGAGGACCCGTCCCACCCGGCACGACCGGGAGGGGCGGGTCCTTCCGCGTTGTCGCGGGCCGGCTGTCCCATCGGGAGCTCTCCAGGAGGCCGGGCTTCAGCCCCCTGAGGGAACCCGGGGGGCGCGACCCGCCCAGGAGGCGTCCATCCCTACGGCGCCGCACGCGGACCGAGCCGGCCGCTCACCTGACCACGTCAGATGAATGACCGGTTTCGTGAGAATCGACACCTTTGCCCGGCCGGTCACCTGCGGGAATCTTTCGGGTGATATTTTTGAACTGACTGGTCAGTTCAAAGATTCGGAGGGCGCGGTGTTCCACGGGGTCGCGGTGCACGCGGTCGGTCTGTCCCTCGCAGGCGAGCATGGATGGGTCTACCGCGACGTCGGCGTGATGGCCGAGCCGGGCAGCCTCACCGTCGTCACCGGTCAGGCGGGCAGCGGGCGCACGAGCCTGCTCCTGACCCTGGCGGGACGGATGAGACCCTCCGAGGGCACGCTCACCGTCGGGCGGTACGGCAGGCCGAGGGCGATCCGGCGGGTCGCCGCGCTCGGCCTGGTCGACGGGGTCAACGACCTGGAGAAGGCGCTGACGGTCCGCGAGCACCTGCACGAGCGGTCGCCGGGCATGTTCTGGGGCAGGCGGCAGGAGTCGCGGGCCGGGACCGCGCTGACCCTGGCCGGTCTGGAGCTGTCCCCCGGCGACCGCACCCTCATCCGCGACCTGAGCCGGGAGGAGCGGGTGCGGCTCGGGATCGCGCTCGCGCTGCTCGACGCCCCTGGGCTGCTGGTCCTCGACAACGTGGACACCGGCCTCTCCCAGGACCGCCGGGAGGCGCTCTGGGCGACGCTGGGAGAGCTGGGCGAGCGAGGGCTGACCGTCTTCGCCGCCTGCACGGAGAGCGAGCGGGCGGCGGCGGTTCACCTGCCCTCCGACAACCCTGGGAACCCCGAGAACCCCGCCGGCTCCGAGAGCTCCTCGGAGACCGCGCGACCGGTGGAGCCGGAGACCACGGCGGACGGACCGGACGGCAAGACCGGCGCGCGGGCCGTACGGACCGAGGAGAGGGACCGATGAGATCGTTGCGGCTGGGACGGCTGGAGCTGCGGCGGTTCACCCGGTCGCGGCTGACCCGGGCGGCGCTGGCGGGCGTGGTGATGCTGCCGCTGCTGTACGCCGGGCTGTACCTGTGGTCGTTCTGGGACCCGCAGGGCAACCTCGCGAACATCCCCGTGGCGCTGGTCGTGGAGGACAGGCCCGCGACCGTCGACGGCAAGACGGTCGACGCGGGCCGCGAGCTGGCCGACGAGCTGCGTGACCGCAAGGTCCTGGGCTGGCACACGGTCGACGCCCGGCAGGCCGCCGACGGCGTGAACGACGGCAGCTTCTACCTGTCCCTGACCATCCCCGCCGACTTCAGCGCCCGGCTCGCCTCACCCTCCGGCGACGGCACGCCGACCCCCGCCGAGCTCGGCGTGCGGGTCGACACCGGCCGCAGCTACATCATGGGAACGATCTCCGACGCGGTGTTCACCGAGGTCAAGGACGCGGCGGGCCGTACCGCGCTGAAGGACTACTGGGACAACGTCTTCGTGTCCTTCGGCGAGCTGCACGACGCCACCGCCAAGGCCGCGGACGGTGCGGACGATCTGCACGACGGTACGGCGAAGGCCGGGAAGGGCGCGTCCACCCTGAACACGGGCCTCGGCCAGGCCAAGACCGGCACCCACCAGCTCACCGTGGGCCTGGGCAGCGCCAACACCGCCACCGGCCGGCTGTCGGCCGGGGCGGACAAGCTGGCCAGGGGCCTGGGCCAGGCGGAGAGCGGCTCGCGCGAGCTGGGCCGGGGACTGGCGAAGCTGGAGAAGGGCGCCAAGCAGGTCGCCGACGGCAACGCACAGGTCTACGAGCAGGTCCACGCCCAGGTGCCGAAGATCAACAAGGTGGCCGACGAGGTCGTCCCGGTGCTGGAGGAGAACGGCGCGCGGCTGCGGTCGCTGGCGGAGGCCGTCGAGCGGGGCGCCGGCCTGGTCGCCGACGGCGCGGGAGCGCTGCCCGGCGGGATCAAGCAGGGGGCCGAGCAGTCCCGGCAGCAGGCGCAGCAGCTGCAGAACTGGCTGGACGGCAATCCGGACGCCGATCCGCGGCTGCGGGCCATCGCCGAACGCCTCACCCAGTCCACCCGGGAGGTGGCCACCGGACTGGAGAACACCGCCGGCGACAGCGGCGGCGCCGCGGCCCAGCTCCAGCGGGACGCCCGCAGGATCGCGGAGGTCGCGGGCCGGACGGCGGAGGTCGCGCCGACCGCGGGCCGGCAACTCGACCAGGCCAGAGACAAGATCAACCAGTTGGACGAGGGGCTCGGCAAGCTGGCCGACGGCTCGGCGAAACTCCACTCGGGCCTCGGTGACGCGGCGGGCGCCAACGGAAAGATCACCTCTGGGATCTCCCGGCTCGGCGACGGCTCCGCCCAGCTCAGCAAGGGGCTGACCCAGCTCGGTGGCGGCATCGTCAAGCTGAGCGACGGCGCGGCCAGGGTGGACAGCGGGGTGGGCCGCCTGCACGAGGGCGCCGGGGAGCTCACCACCGGCATCGGCAAGCTGGCCGACGGGTCCAGGGAGCTGAGCGACAAGCTCGGCGACGGCGCCGAACAGATCCCCGACTACGGCAGGGACGAGCGCGCGGACCGGAGCGACATGATGAGCGAGCCGGTCAAGCTGGCCGGCCAGGTCCTCAACGAGGTGCCCAACTACGGCACCGGGTTCGCGCCGTTCTTCGTCCCGCTGGCCCTCTGGGTCGGCGCGATGGTGAGCTACATGGTGCTGCGCCCGCTCAACCCCCGCCTCCTGGCCGGTACGGCCACCGCCTGGCGGATCGCGGTGGCCGGCTGGCTGCCGGGACTGGTCCTGGGCGCCGCGCAGGTGGGCGTGCTGATGGCGGTGATCAGGTTCGGGCTCGGCATGGAGGCCGCGCACTGGACCGGGATCGCCGGGATCCTGCTGCTCACCGTGGCGGCCTTCCTGGCGATCGTGCAGGCGGTCAACGCCCTGCTCGGCGCGCCGGGGCGGGTCGTGGTGCTGGCGCTGCTGATGCTCCAGCTGACCTCGGCCGCCGGGACGTACCCGATCGAGACCTCGCCGGGCTTCTTCCAGACGATCTCGCCCTGGCTCCCGATGAGCTGGGTGGTCAGCGCGCTGCGACGGCTGATCAGCGGCGGCGACCTCACGGTGGTCTGGCAGGCCTGCGGGGTGCTGACCCTGACCGTGGCGCTGGGCCTGAGCCTGACCGTCTACGCCGTGCACAAGGGACGCACCTGGTCGATGCGGCGCCTCCACCCCGAGCTCGCGCTCTGACTACGGTTTCCGTCATGACGCAGCAGCGGGCCGGGACCAGAGACGCCGACACGGGGCGGGACCGCCGGGAATCCGGGACGGGTGCGACCGTGAGGAAGAGGGACGGCCGCCGGGCCGAGACGAGGCTCAGGCTGTTCACGGCGGCGGTGGAGGTGATCGCGGAGCAGGGGTACACCGCCGCCACGGTGGACGCGATCGCCGAGCGGGCCGGAGTGGCCAAGGGCACCGTGTTCTACAACTTCGGCAGCAAGGAGGCGCTCTTCGCCGCGCTGCTCGAACACGGCATCCAGCGGCTGGCCGACGCGATGGGCGAGGCGGACACCGGGCAGACGGCGCTCGACGCCCTCGACTCGGTGGTCATGGCGCAGCTGCGGTTCTTCGAGGAGTACGGCGCGTTCGCCCGGGTGCTGCTCGCCGAGATGTGGCGTACGGCCTGGCAGGACGCGGTCGCCAGGCTGCGCGAGCAGGCGCTGGGGGTCTACGCGGGCGCGCTGCGCCGGGCGGTGGCCGAGGGCGCGATCCGGGAGGACCTGGACGTGGAGACCGCGGCGACCGCCGTGTTCGGCATGGTGCTGACCGTCTCGATCGAGCGCCGGGCGCTGCACCCGGACCGCCCGATCGAGCAGGTGCACGCCACCCTCGTCGATCTCCTGCACGGCCGGGTCTCCGGCTAGACCGTCTCCCTCCGGCGGGAGCGGCGACCCGGTCCGCGGAGGGCGGTGTCCCGGTCCGGAGGGAGGCGGTGTCCCGGTCCGGCGAAAGGCAACTTTCCGGCCCCGCGGGAGGCGACCACCCGGCCCCACGGATGGTGACGGCCCGGCCTCGTGGGAGGCGGCCGGTCCAAGGGAAATGCCGGAAACCTTGTCCAGGTAAATCGGTTCTTCCTACGATCATCGGGTGGCCTACTCCCCCGCACGACCCCGCCGGCGGATCCTGCCCTACCTCTTGGCCGTCGTGCTGGCCATCGGGCTGATCGCGGGACTGCGCTGGTTCTTCGGCAGGAGCGGGGAGAGCGCGCCGAGCGCCTGCTCGGGCGAGTCGGCGAAGATCCGGGTGGCGTCCTCCCAGGACAAGATCTGGATCCTGCGGGAGGTCGCCAAGGAGTACAGCGGGCGGACCGTGGCCGGGCGCTGCGCCGAGGTGGTCATCGACGAGGCGAATTCGGGCACCGCGATGCGGGCGCTGGCCCGGGGGTGGAAGGAGCAGACCGACGGCGAGCGGCCGGACGTGTGGTCCCCCGCCGCCTCCGCGTGGGTGACGCTGCTGCGCCAGCAGGCCGCGGGCGCCGACGGCGCCGTGCCGGTCGCCGACGGGAAGCCGGTCCCGATCGTGACCGCGCCGCTGGTCTTCGCGATGCCCAAGCCGATGGCCGAGGCCCTGGGCTGGCCGGGCAAGGCGATCGGCTGGGCGGAGCTGGCCGGACTGGCGGCCGACCCCAAGGGCTGGGCGAAGTACGGTCACCCCGAGTGGGGCCAGTTCAAGCTGGGCAAGACCAACCCCAACTACTCGACCAGCGGCCTGAACGCCA
The DNA here is from genome assembly GCF_900113865.1 of Streptosporangium canum. Taxonomy (GTDB): domain Bacteria; phylum Actinomycetota; class Actinomycetes; order Streptosporangiales; family Streptosporangiaceae; genus Streptosporangium; species Streptosporangium canum. The sequence goes on from NZ_FOQY01000003.1 coordinate 433,348, forward strand.
CCATCGGCGCCTACTTCGCCGCGACCGGCACCACCTCGGACCTGACCGCCGGCGACATCACCGACGCCAGGACCCGCGACTTCGTCAAGGGCGTCGAGCAGTCGATCGTGCACTACGGTGACATCTCGATGACCTTCCTGGGCAACCTGCTCCGCGCGGACGACCGGGGCGAATCCATGGCCTACATCTCCGCGATCACCGTCGAGGAGAACTCGGTCACCGACTACAACCGGGGCAACCCGTCGGGCAACCCGGCCACGCTGGGCGAGCACGCCCCGCCGCGCACCCCGCTGGTGGCCGTCAGCCCCAAGGAGGGCACGCTCTTCTCCGACCACCCCTACGTCCCGCTGACCTGGATGGACCCGGCCAGGAAGGCCGTCGCCGACGACTTCCTGACCTACCTGCACAGCGCCCCGGTGCAGGCGAAATTCCAGTCGTACGGCTACCGCGGCTTCGACGGCAAGCTCGGCCCCCAGGCCACCAGGGAGAACGGCGTCATCCCCGACGCCACGATCACCACCCTCAACCTGCCCACCCCGACCGTCCTGGACAAAGTCCTGCGGAGCTGGTCGGAGCTGCGCAAGCGGGCCAACGTGCTGATCGTGGTGGACAAGTCGGGCTCGATGGAGGAGGAGGCGACGGGCACCGGCGAGAGCCGCCTGGAGCTGGCCAAGAAGGCCGCGATCAACGCGCTGCCGCAGTTCCGCGGGGACGACAAGGTCGGCCTGTGGGCCTTCTCCACCAGGCAGGACGGCGAAAAGGACTACCGGGAGCTGGTCCCGATCGACGCGATGTCGAAGATCGGCCCGGCGCTCCGCGACGAGCTCGGCGGGCTGACCGCCGGGGGCGGGACCGGGCTCTACGACACCACGCTCGCGGCCGTCGAGCGGATGCGCGGGGCCAGGGACGCCGGGGCGATCAACGCGGTGGTCTTCCTCACCGACGGCAAGAACGAGAAGAACGGCGGCAGCGACCTGGCCAACCTGCTCGGCAGGCTCAACCCCGACGTGCGCCTGTTCACCATCGGATACGGCGAGGGCGCCGACCAAGGCGTGCTCAAGCGGATCGCCGAGGCCACCGACGGAGCCGCCTACGACTCCTCCCGGGCGGACACCATCGACCAGGTCTTCACCAGCGTGATCTCCAACTTCTGACCGCGTTCTCGTCACGGCGAACTATGGCAAGGGCTCATTCGTCGGATAAGTACTGACACCATGGAGGCCGGGTTGTACCAGCAGCCGCAGCGACCACGCAGGAACTTCGCTCCCTTCGTCATCGCGATCATTCTCGCCGGGGCGTTGATCGTCGGTCTGCGGCTGTACGTCGGGAGCACCGAGCCGGACCGGCCGCGGAACGCCGAGCAGACCACGTCCTGCGGCGACGGCGGGGTCACCCTGACCGTGGCGGCGTCGTCGGAGAAGGCCGAACTGCTGCGGACGATCGCGGCCGGCTACAACGGCAGGAAGGTTGGCGAGCGCTGCGCCGACGTCGTCGTCGTGACCAAGGCCAGCGGCGGCGCGATGCAGGCGCTGGCCCGCGGCTGGGACGAGCGCCAGGACGGCCCTCGGCCGGACGTCTGGTCCCCGGCGAGCAGCGGCTGGGTCACCCTGCTCCAGCAGCGCGTCCAGGGAAACGACACCGGATCCCTGGTCGCCGCGGAGAACCCGTCGATCGCCAAGACGCCCCTGGTCGTCGCGATGCCCAAGCCGATGGCCGAGGCCCTGGGCTGGCCGGGCAAGAAGCTCGGCTGGTCCGACCTGCTCGACCTGTCGGCCGGCTCCTGGGCCAAGTACGGGCACCCGGAGTGGGGCGACTTCCGCCTGGGGAAGACCAACCCCAATTTCTCGACCAGCGGCCTGAACGCCACCGTCGGCGCCTACTTCGCGGCCACCGGCCTGTCGGGCGACCTGTCGGAGAAGAACGTGGCCGACCCCGAGGCGCGGGACTTCGTCCAGGGCGTGGAGCGCTCGATCGTGCACTACGGCGACACGACGCTGACGTTCCTGTCGAACCTGCAGCGGGCCGACAACGCGGGGGCGGGCCTGAGCTACATCTCCGCCGTGGCCGTGGAGGAGAAGTCGGTCTGGGACTACAACCAGGGCAACCCGACGGGCGATCCGAAGACGCTGGGCAAGCACGGCAAGCCCAGGGTGCCGCTGGCGGCGATCTACCCCAAGGAGGGCACGCTCTACTCCGACAACCCCTACGCCGTGCTGACCGCGCCGTGGGTGGACGACGCCAAGCGGCAGGTGGCCGCCGACTTCCTGGCCCACCTGCAGGCCCCGGAGCAGCAGCGGCGGTTCGCCGAGTCCGCCTTCCGGTCGCACGAGGGGAAGGCGGGCAAGCTGATCACCGAGGCGAACGGCCTGCTGCCCGCCGAGCCGAGGACCACGCTCAGCCCGCCCGCCCCCAACGTGCTGGACAAGGTGCTCTCCAGCTGGGCCGACCTGCGCAAGCCCGCCAACGTGCTCATGGTGATCGACGTCTCCGGCTCGATGGGCGCCGGCGTGCCCGGCACCGGCAAGAGCAAGCTGGACCTGGCCAAGCAGGCCGCGATCAACGCGCTGCCCCAGTTCGGCCCGCACGACAAGGTCGGCCTGTGGATGTTCTCCACCAAGCGGGACGGCGAGAAGGACCATCTGGAGCTGGCCCCGCTGGAGACCGTGGACGCCGCCCAGCGCAAGACCCTGCGTGCCCGGCTCGACGGCCTGACCCCCGACGGCGGGACCGGCCTCTACGACACCGCGCTCGCCGCCTACCGGCACGTGCGCGACCGGCACAGCGTCGAGGCGATCAACGCGGTGGTCTTCCTGACCGACGGCAAGAACGAGGACAACGACAGCGTCTCGCTGGAGAACCTCCTGCCCGACCTGCGCGCCGAGTCCGCCGAGGAGACGGTGCGGATGTTCACGATCGCCTACGGCCAGGACGCCGACCTCGGCGTGCTCAAGCAGATCTCCGAGACGACCAGCGCGGCCGCCTACGACTCCCGCGAATCCGGAAGTATCGACCAGGTGTTCACCGCGGTGGTATCCAACTTCTGATGTCCCGTTTCCTCGACGAACTACGAGATCCGTGGGGTCTGCTGCTCGGCGCGACCGCCGGGGGCGCCGCGTGGGCCGTCAGCGTGCACCCGGCCGCCGCCGGGGCCGTCGCGGTCGCCGTCTGGCTGGCCAAGACGGCCATCGCCACCGTCCAGGGGCGGGGCGGCGGCCGTACCGCGCCGGCCGTCACCGCAGGCAGCGAGGAGGCCTACTGGCTGGAGCGGGCCGGCTCGGCCGCGCGCGGCTTCGGCGAGCTGAGCGCCTCCATGGGAGCCGGCCCGCCGGCCGAGCGGATCGCGCTGATGCGGCCCCAGGTCGACGATTCCACGGCCACGCTGGAACGCCTGGCCGAGCAGGCCTCGCTGACCGGCGCCGCGCTCGCCAGGTTCGACCTCGACCGGCTCCGGCAGGAGCGCACGAGGCTCACCCGCGCCCGGAAGGGCGCCCGCGAGGAGCTGGTGCACGACCTCGACCGCGCGCTCGCCTCGCTGGCCTCCCAGCAGGCCGTGGTCGAACGGCTCGCCCAGACCCGCAGCCAGGTGCTCGCCCGGATGGAGTCGAGCACGATCAGCATCGAAGGACTTCTCGCCCGGCTGGTGGAGCTGTCGGCGATGACGGCGACCGGGGCCCTGGAGCCGACCCGGGTGCTCGACGAGCTCGCCGACAACCTCGAAGGGGTCCGCCAGGGCCTGCACGAAACCGAACAGATCACCCGCGACGCGTTGGATCGCTGAGGAGCCCCCCATGTTCAAGGTCATCCGCCGGGCCTGGCGCTACCTGGTCTTCGCCCTGTCCGGCCGGTTGGACGAGCTGTCCGATCCGCGGATCCAGATCGAGCAGGCCATCCAGGAGGCCAAGGAGCAGCACCAGCGGCTGTCCCAGCAGGCGGCCGCGGTCATCGGCAACGAGCGCGAGCTGGAGATGAAGCTCGCCCGCTCGCTGGAGGAGACCGAGAAGCTCCAGGCCAACGCCCGCCAGGCGGTCCTGCTGGCCGAGCAGGCACGGGCCGCGGGCGACGAGCGCAAGGCGCTGTCCTACGAGGACTCCGCCCGCGCCTTCGCCTCCCGGCTGATGGCGGCCGAGACCGCGATGGGCGACGTCCAGCTCATGCACGAGCGGGCCAGGCAGTCCTCCGCCCAGGCCCGCGCCGCGGTCGAGAACAACGCCATGGCCCTGCAGAAGAAGATCGCCGAGCGGATGCGCCTGCTCTCCCAGCTCGACCAGGCCAAGATGCAGGAGCAGCTCAACAAGGCCATGGGCGACCTGTCCGGCCTCACCCCCGCCGGCGACACCCCGACCATGGACCAGGTCCGCGAGAAGATCGAGAAGCGCTACGCCCGCGCCCTCGGCGAGGCCGAGCTGACCTCCAACTCCGTCGAGGCCCGGATGATCGAGGTCGAGCGCGCCGCCATCGACGTCGAGGGCGCCGCCCGCCTGGAGGCCATCAAGGAGAGCCTCGCCCGGGACAGGAAGCCCGAGGTCGAGGGCTGATCCGGTGGTTCCGGGCCCGCCCGGGACACGGGTTCCAGGCATACGGCGGGCGCCGCGTGGTCGTGGTCGGGGCCCTGCCGTACGGGAGCAACCTGCCGTGCCGCCGCCGCCGTCGCGCACCACGCGATGTGATCATGGACCACGGTCTCCTATCGCCGTGCACGTATGGCAGGTGGCACCCTACAAGTCATGCTGAAGACAACCGTCTACCTTCCCGAGGAGCTCGAGGTGCGGCTGGACGCCGAGGCCGCGGCTACAGGCGTCAGCAAAGCCGAACTCATCCGGCGGGGCATCACGATGCTGCTCGACAGCTCGCCGCGCCCCAGGACGGCCCGGACACTGCCCGTCTTCGACAGCGGACGCCCCCTGACCGCCGAAGCCATGGACGACGTCCTGTACGAACACATCAAAGAGCGGGCGGCGCGGCGTTGATAATCGTCGTCGGCGCCTCCGCCCTTTACGCCGCGTTCGACAGAGCACAACCCGAGCACCGCAGCGCTGCGGAGATCGTCGAGCACGAAGTCCTCGCCATCTCCCCCCTTGTGATCACGGAGCTGGACCATCTCATCCATCGAGATCTCGGGTTCCCGGCCGCGATGCAGGTCATGGACGCGTTGAATGCCCGCATGGAAAACGGCCAATACCGGCTGGCCGAGTTGAAACCCGCCGACCTCATCACGGCCCACGGGGTCCGCATGAAGTACGAAGGACTGCGACTGGACCTGGCGGACGCGGTGGGCGTGGTCCTTGCGGACCGGTACAGGACCAACCGCATCTTCACTCTCGACCAGCGCGACTTCCGGGCCATCGAGCCCCTGACCCACGGGCTCACCGCATTTCACATCCTGCCGGCTGACCGCTGACCGGCCGGGCCCGAAGCTCAGCGGACGGGCAGGTCGTAGACCCGGCGGATACTGCTCGGAGCGGCGCGGAGGTCGGCGCCGTAGATGTGGAGGGAGATCGCCGTGTCGTCGCCGGTGTTGCGGACCCGGTGGATGTCTCCGGGCGGGGCGAAGCCGCTGACCTCCCCCGTCTGGTTGGCCGTCCGGCCGATCTCCGCCAGGTGGTCGCCGTCGAGGCGGTAGAGCGTCTCGTATTCGACTCCCTGCAGGACCCCGAACACACACCACGCGATGTGGTCGTGGATCACGGTCTCCTGGCCGGGCCGCCAGACGACCGCCAGGATCGAGAAGGCCGCCTCGGTATGGAGGGTGTGGCCGATGTAGTGGCCTGGATCTCCCAGGCGTTCCTCCTCGGTGAGGATCTCGGGAGAGGGCAGCCGTTCACGCAGCATGTCGGCCACGGCGAAAGCCGTCGTCCGGGGGGCGGTGGACCTGTCGACCAGTTCTCGGACTCCCGCGACCAGCTCCGCCAAGCCGGGACGGGCGAGCGTCATGATTTCCATATCTCAAGAGTGCGCCGGGCGATACATGACGTCTAATGTCTATCTTGCTCTTTATTCATAGATAATGTTGATACATGCTCGACGTCGTACGGCTCCGCGTGCTGGCCGCCGTGGCCAAGCACGGATCGGTCACCGCCGCGGCCAGGGAGCTGCACTACTCCCAGCCCTCGGTCAGCCACCACCTGGCCAGGCTCGAGGCCGAGACCGGGGCCAAGCTGATCCAGCGGGCCGGTCGGGGCATCCGGCTCACCGAGACGGGCCGCCTGCTGGCGGAGCGGGCCACCGAGATCGTCGGCCGCATCGACTCCGCGTCCGCCGAGCTCTCCGCCCACGTGGGCCTGCGCGCGGGCCGGGCCAGGCTGGCCGCCTTCCCCTCGGCCCTGGGCACGTTCGTGCCGGAGGCCGCCGCCCTGCTCGCCCGGGAGCATCCCGGTCTGGAGCTGCGCCTGACCGAGACCGAGCCGCCCGAGGCCCTGCGCATGCTCCGCGCGGGCTACGTGGATGTGGCGGTCATCTTCCGCTACGACGACACCGCCCCGGAGGACGACGGCATCCAGCTGGTCCACCTGCTGGACGACCCCAGTTACCTGGTCACCTCCGGCCGGACCGGAGACCTGTTCTCGCACCGCGACAGCCGCTGGATCGGCGGCTGCGACCGGTGCCGCAGCCACCTGCTCGACCTGTGCGCCAGGGCGGGCTTCGAGCCGGAGATCGCTTTCACGACCGACGACATCGTCGCCGTCCAGGCCCTGGTGGCGGCCGGGATCGGGGTGACGGCCCTGCCCGCCCTCGCGCTTCAGGCGCACCGCCACCCGAAGGTCAACGCGATCGAGCTGCCCGGCTCGACCCGGCATGTCTATGCCGCCACCTACGGCGAGCCCCCCGCCCCTCCAGCGACCACCGCCCTGCTGACCGCCCTGGTCTCCGCGATCCGCCCGTAACAGGCCGCCCATGGAAGACCACCCATGGAAGACCACCCATGGAAGACCGCTCATGAAAGAGCTGTCGTGGCAGACCGCCGGTGGAAGATCACCCGTACCCGGCCCGCCCATGGCAGGCCACCCCATCGCAGGCCACCCATGGCCGTTCCCTCCATGGCCGTTCCACCCGTAGCGGGGCCGCGCGGGTGGGACCGGCACTGGCTACGCTCAAACGGTGCCTACATCGATCATCACCGCCCGCGACATCGAGGTGGATCTCGGCGGCAACCCTGTTCTGCGAGACGTCGGCCTGACGGCCGTACCCGGCGAGATCGTCGCCGTGATCGGCGCGAACGGCGCGGGGAAGTCGACGCTGCTGCGCTGCCTGGCCGGGCTGCAACTCCCCGCCTCGGGAGAGCTCGACGTGCTCGGGGGCCCGCCAAGGGACGACTCCGCCTTCTGGCGTGACGTCGTCCTCGTGGGCGACGAACCCGCGTGGTACCCGGGACTGACGGTCCGCGAGCACCTGGAGCTGATGCGCGCCGTCCACACGCCGCCCCGCCTGGAGGTCGACGCGGCGCTGGGACTGTTCGATCTGGAGCGGCGGGCGGACGCCTCGCCGCTGACCCTCTCCACCGGCCAGCGGCAGCGGCTCTCGCTCGCGAACGCCCTGCTCCGGCCGAGCCGGCTGCTCCTGCTCGACGAGCCCGAACGCGGGCTCGACTCCACCTTCCGGCAGCACCTGGCGACGATCCTGAAGGAGTACGCGACCGCCGGCGGCACAGTGATCATGGCCACCCACGACCTCCGGCTCGCCGAGGCCACCCTGGCCCGCCAGGTCGTGCTGGCGGACGGGCAGGTGGCGGACGGCCCCTCCGGGAACGGGCGCGCGGCGGACGGGCGCCCGAGGAGCGGGCACCCGGGAGACGGGCGCCCGGGGAACGCGCGTCCGGGGGGCAGGGCGTGAGCGGCGTCTCGGAGGTCCGCGCGTTCATCCGGTCGCGCCGCCGTGCCCCCGCGAGCTGGCTGGACCGCTACACCGCCCTGTTCGGGCTGGCGATGGGGGCCGCGGTGCTGGCCCAGCCCGCCTCCTCCGCGCTGGCTGCCGTCGCCCGGCAGGCCGATCCGTCGCGGATGGGGGCCGGCGTGGCCCTCGTCGCGCTGGTCTACGCGGGCCTGCTCGCCGTCGCCCGCGCGGTGGGCCCGGTCGCGGTGCCGGCCGCCGACGCCGCCTGGCTGGTGCTGTCCCCGCTGGACCGCCGCGGCGTGCTGGGACGGACCGCGAGGCTTCTCCTCGTGATCTCCGTGCTGGCCGGGACCGCGCTCGGGGTGGGCCTGCTCGCCGTGCTGGGCGCGCCCGACCAGCTGGCGGTGCGACTGGTCGCCGCCGTGGTCCTGGGCGTGTCGGCGGCGGCCGGCGGCATGGCGCTGGCCGTACTCTCGCAGTCGTCGCAGACCTGGGACTCATGGCTGCACGTCGCCCTCGTCGCGATCACGGTGCTCGCGGGGGTCGCGGCGCTGTCGGCGTCGGGGCCCGCGCGCCGGATCCTCCCCTCCGTCGCGTCCGCGCCCGCGACGCTCGGCGCGGCCCTGGCGGGTGTGGCCGCGGTGGCGGCCGCCCTGCTCGTACGGCGGGCGTGGTCGTCCCTGGCCCGGATCCCGGCGCGGAGCCTGCTGGCCGCCTCCACCCGCGTCGGTCACGTGGCCGGCGCGGCCGTCAGCATGGACCCCGGCGCCCTGACCTGGATCGCCGAGGACAACCACTGGCGGGGGCGTACCCTGCGCTCGCGGCCGTGGCCGCCGCTGCCCGCCCCGCTGGCCCTGGCCTGGCAGGACTGGCGCCGCCTGGGCCGGCGTCCTGGACGGCCGGCCGTCCTGCTCGGAGCCGCCGCGCTCCCCTCGCTGGCCGCCCAGGCCGCCGGGGGCGTCACCGCGATCGCGGTGGGCGCCCTGCTCGCCGGCGCACTGGCCGCCGCGGTGGCGGGCACCTCGGGCGCGCGCCGCGACGGGGACAATCCGACTCTCGCGCGCCTGCTCGGCGTCGACGCCCGCGCCGCCCTCGCCGCGCGGGCGCTGCTGCCGGCGCTGCTGAGCGCCGTCTGGCTCTCCCTGGCCCTGACCGGTCTGGTGCTGGCCGGCACGCTCACGGCGGGCCCGTGGTGGCTGTTCGGGCCGTCGGCCGCTCCCGTCCTGGCCGCCGCTGGCCTGCGGATGGCGCGGCGGAACCCCGTCGACCACTCGATGCCGATCATCGAGACGCCGGCCGGAACGGTGCCCACCGGCCCGGTGGTGTGGGGGTTGACCGGCGTCGACCTGGCGGTGCTGGGCTGCCTTCCGCTGGCGCTGGCGCTGGCCGCCCAGCCGTCCGCGCTCGGCGGCTTCCTGGCCGCCCAGGCACTGGCCGGAGCCGTGGTCCTCTCGGCGTACCTGCTCCGCGCGGTGAAGGGCCGCTGAGGAGGCCCGTGGAAAAGCCCAGGCGATCAGAGAGTCCGCGAGCCTAAGATCCGGATATGCCAGATCTGACAACCCTTGCCCTTTTCGCCGCCGCGACCCTGGCCCTGCTGCTCGTGCCGGGTCCCGCGGTGCTCTACATCGTGACCCGCAGCGTCGCCCAGGGCCGCGGCGCGGGGATGGTGTCGGTGCTGGGCATCCACCTCGGTTCCGTGGTCCACGTGGCCGCCGCCGCCCTCGGCGTCAGCGCCCTGCTGGCCGCCTCGGCGACCGCGTTCGCCCTGGTCAAGTATCTGGGCGCGGCCTACCTGGTCTGGCTGGGCGTCCGCAAGCTGATGTCCCGCCCTGACGGCGCCGAGGCGGCCGAGCCGCCGGTCGCGAGCCGGTCCCGGATGTTCTGGGAGGGCTTCGTGGTCAACGTGCTCAACCCGAAGACCGCGATCTTCTTCCTGGCCTTCCTGCCCCAGTTCACCGACCCCTCCCGGGGGCCGATCGCCCCGCAGATCCTGCTGCTCGGCGTGATCTGGATCGCGCTCGGCATGGCCAGCGACGGCGCCTTCGCCCTGCTCGCCTCGGCCATGGCGGGCCGCCTGCGCCGCTCCGCCCGCGCCCGCCGCCGCCTGGACGTCACCAGCGGCGTGGTCTACATCGGCCTGGGCGCCGTGGCCGCGTTCACCGGCGAGAGCGCCGCGGCCGCCAGAGCCTAGGCCCCCGTCTCCCCGAGGGGACTCCACCCGGATCTCCACCGTGGGGAGGCCCGTCGGGGCTGGGCGAGTCTCGCCCGGCCCAGGTCCGGACGCCCCCGGCGTCAGGGGAACCGGTAGACGGTCGTGGAGGCGAACTCCTCGCCGGGGCGCAGCACCGTGGACGGGAAGTGCTCCTGGTTGGGCGAGTCGGGGAAGTGCTGGGTCTCCAGGCAGAGCCCGGCGTGCCTGCCGTACGCGGTGGCGACGCCGTCCAGGAGGTTGCCCGAGTAGAACTGGACGCCCGGCTCGGTGGTGGAGACCTCCATGACGCGGCCGCCGGCCGGTTCGACGACCTCGATGCCGCCGCGCAGGACGTAGCAGTGGTCGTAGCCGCCGCCCAGCCGCGGATCCGCGATCCGCGCGCCGATCTCGTAGGGCGTCGTGAAGTCGAACGGGGTGCCCGCCACCGGAGCGAGCTCGCCGGTCGGAATCTGCGAGGAGTCCACCGGCAGGTAGCGGTCGGCGTCGATGCGGACCACGTGCTTGAGGACGTCGCCGCCCCCGGCGAGGTTGAAGTAGGAGTGGTTGGTCAGGTTGAGCACGGTCGGCGCGTCGGTGGTCGCGCGGTAGTCCAGCCGGAGCGCGTCCTCGGTCAGCGTGTAGGTGAGCGAGACGGTCAGGGTGCCCGGATAGCCCTCCTCCCCGTCGGCGCTGACGTACTCCAGCGTCACCGCCGTGCCGGAGACCTCCGCCACCCGCCACACCCGGCCGGAGAACCCGCCCGGCCCGCCGTGCAGGCTGTTGGGCCCGTTGTTCACCGGCAGCCTGTGGGTGACGCCGTCGAGGGTGAACCGCCCGCCCGCGATGCGGTTGCCGTACCGGCCGACGACCGCGCCGAAGTAGCGGCTGCGCGTCAGGTAGTCCTCCAGGGTGTCGCAGCCGAGCACCACGTTGACCCCGGAGACCTCCAGGGACTGCAGGATCGCGCCGTAACCGAGCACCGAGGCGCGCATCCGCCCGGCGGCCAGCACGTGCCGCTCGACCTTCTCCCCCGACGGGGTGGTTCCGAAGTTCATACGCGTCTCTCCGCCGTGGATTCCCGGACGACCAGGCCGGTCTCCAGGGTGATCAGGGTGGGGGTGGCGCCGTCGTCGACGGACTGCAGCAGCAGGTCCACGGCCATCCGGCCGGCGGCGGCCGTGGGCATGGCCACGGTGGTCAGCTTCGGCCGGTTCAGCCGGCCCGACACGATGTCGTCGACGCCGACCACGCTGACGTCGCCGGGGACCCGCACGCCGCGCTCGTAGAGCCCTTCGATGAGCCCGATCGCGACCAGGTCGTTGTAGGCCAGCACACCGGTGGCGCCGGAGGCGATCACCTCGGCGGCGACGGCGAGGCCGCCCTGCTCGGTGGGGGCGTTGGGGCCGAGGATGACCAGGTCGACGCCGTCCATCGCGGCGGCGGCCTCGCGCATCTCCCCGCTGGTCCACGAGCCGCCCGGCCCGGAGAGCAGGGCGATCCTGCGGTGGCCCAGCCGGGTCAGGTGCTCGATCGCGAGCCGGGCGCCCTGGCCGACGTCCATCAGTATGGTCGGCATGCCCTTCACCCGCCGGTTCACCACGACGAACGGCACGTCGGCGCGGAGCCGTTCGATGGCCCGGTTGGACAGCCGCGGGCTGCACAGCAGCACGCCGTCGACCTGCTTGGTGAGGGTCTGGATCAGCTCCTCCTCCACCTGCGGGTCCTCGTCGGTGTCGGCCACGAAGACGTGGTAGTCGCGCGCCCTGGCGTGCGCCTGGGCGGCCTTGATGAGCGGCGGGAAGAAGGGGTTGGAGATGTCGGCGACGATCAGGCCGAGATTGTGGGTCCGGCCCGTGGTGAGCGCGCGGGCGGCGCGGTTGGGCCGGTAGCCGAGGTTCTCGGCGACGGCGAGGACGCGGGTGCGCGTCTCGGCGTTCACCAGGTGAGGCGCCGAGAAGGTGCGGGACACGGTGGAGACATGCACTCCCGATGCCTGCGCCACGTCTCTGATCGTCGCCGTCACTGTGCTCCTTTGTCGCGCCCTGCTGCACATTAGTGCAAACGGTTGCACCCCTGTCAACGCCGCCCGGTCCGGTCCTCCGGGGCACCGTAGGACCGGTTGCGGTGCGATGAACCCTGCAAACGCTGACAAATCCGCCGATAAGCGGTGGTTTACCAAATTGAGCCCTTGACGTTGCATTCAGATGTCCGCAATGTTTCATGCAACCGGTTGCAGCCTCTGGCGCCGAAAGTCCCTCACGCCGAATCGGAAGGAGTGCCGGCCATGGCAATCACCACGGCGGATCCCCGGATACGCCGCCGACCAGGCCGCGCGGCCCGAACGCCCTACCTGCTGATCGCCCCCGCCGTGATCGGGATGCTCGGCTTCCTCGTCTACCCGATGGCCAGCGTCGTCTACTACAGCCTGCGGCACTACAACGTCACCAAGCCCTGGGACAACGGCTTCGCCGGGCTGGACAACTTCCGCAGGCTGCTGCTGGAGGACCCGCTGTTCTGGCAGAGCCTCGGCTTCAGCCTCAAGTGGGTCGGCGTCGAGGTGGTCCTGCAGCTGCTGTTCGGCCTGGCCCTGGCCCTGATCGTGAACGAGAGCTTCGTCGGCCGCGGGCTTTCCCGGGCGCTGGTGTTCTCTCCCTGGGCGGTCTCCGGGGTGCTGACCACCGGCATCTGGGTGCTGCTGTACAACCCGACGACCGGCGTCTCACGCTACCTCGCCGATCTGGGGATCATGCAGTACGGCGCCGCCCCGCTGGCCAACCCCGGCACCGTCTTCTGGGCGGCCGTGCTCGCCGAGCTCTGGCGCGGGGTGCCGTTCTTCGCCATCCTGCTCCTGGCCGACCTGCAGAGCATCCCCGGGGAGCTCTACGAGGCGGCCTCGGTGGACGGCGCCTCGCGCCGGCGGCGGTTCTTCCACATCACCCTCCCCCACCTCAAGGACGCGATCATCCTGTCCACGCTGCTGCGCTGCGTGTGGGAGTTCAACAACGTCGACCTGCTCTACACGCTGACCGGCGGCGGCCCGGCCCACGCGACGACCACGCTGCCGCTGTACGTGGCGGGCAAGGCCGTGCAGTCCCACGACTTCGGGTACGGCTCGGCGCTGACGACCGCCGCCTTCCTGATCCTCACCTTCTTCTCCATCGCCTATCTGCGGCTGAGCAAGTTCGGAGCGAAGACATGACAGTCCAGACGGTCCGACGGCCGCGCCTGGCCGCGTCCGCACCGCCGCCCCAGCTCAGACGCCGGGAGAGGAACAAGGTCAGCCGCTGGCAGATCTGGGTCCCGCTCGGGCTCTACCTGCTGTTCACGCTCGTCCCCTTCTACTGGATGCTGGTGTTCGCGTTCCGGCCCCGGGGTTCGAGCTCGCTGCTGCCCTGGCCGATCACGTTCGACAACTTCGCGACGGTCTGGAACGAGCTCGGCTTCGCGATGTTCTTCAAGAACAGCCTGATGGTGGGCGCCGCCTCCCTGATCATGACCACGGTCATCGCGCTGGCCGGCGGCTACGCCCTGGCCCGCTACGAGTTCCGCGGCAAGAGGCTGTTCATGCTCGGCATGCTCTGCACCCAGTTCATCCCCGGCGCCATGATGCTGATCCCGCTGTTCGAGATCTTCCGGACCCTCGGCCTGGTCAACTCGCTGTGGAGCCTGGTGATCGCCGAGACGGTCTTCCAGCTCCCGCTCTCCCTCATCCTGATCAGCGGTTTCATCAAGAACGTGCCGGTGGAGCTGGAGCAGGCCGCCTGGGTGGACGGCTGCGGCCGGCTGCGCGCCTTCTTCGCCGTGGTGCTGCCGCTGCTGCGCCCGGCGCTGGTCGCGGTCGGCTCGTTCGCCTTCATCCACAGCTGGAACAACTTCCTGTTCGCGCTGATGTTCGTCAACGAGCAGGAGAAGTTCACGGTGCCCGTCGGCCTCGCCTACACGCTGGGCGAGTTCAGCGTCGACTTCGGCGCGCTGGCCGCGGGCGGCGTCGTCGCCGCCGTGCCCGTCGTGCTGGTCTTCGCCGTCATCCAGCGCTACCTGGTGCAGGGCATGTCGGCCGGCGCGGTGAAGGGGTGAGCCCGCGATGACACGCACTCTGGTCACCGGGAGCGCCGGACGGTTCGGCCGCAGCGTGGTCACCGCGCTGGCCGAGGCCGGGCACGAGGTGATCGGCGTGGACACCGCGCCGGGCACCCCCGCCGTGGCCGCCGCCGTGCTTCCCGCCGACCTGACCGACCTGGGCGAGGCCTTCGGGGTGATGTCGCGCTTCCGCCCCGACGCCGTGGTGCACCTGGCCGCGATCGCCACCCCGTTCAGCCGGACCGACTCCCTCACCTTCCGGGTCAACACCCAGCTCGCGTTCAACGTGTGCGAGACGGCCACCGGGGTCGGGGTCGAGCGGATCGTGATCGCCAGCAGCCCGACGGTCATCGGGTACGGCACCGCGGGCTGGACCCCCTCCTACCTGCCGATCGACGAGGACCACCCGGTCGCCCCCTGGAACGCCTACAGCCTGTCCAAGCTGGTCGCCGAGCAGGTGATGGGCACGTTCGCGCGCGGCTCGAAGGCGATGCTGGCGGCGGTGCGGCCGTGCTTCGTCGTCGCGCCCGAGGAGTGGGCCGGCGCGCCCACCCAGTCCGGGCACACGATCGTCGAACGGCTGGACCGGCCGGAGATCGCCGGGGTGTCGCTGTTCAACTACATCGACGCCCGGGACGCCTCCGATCTGGTGCTGACCCTGCTGGACAAGCTGCCCGAGCTGCCCAACGGCGAGGTGTTCTTCGCGAGCGCGGCCGACGCGCTGGCCCGCGAACCCCTGGCCGGGCTGCTCCCCCGGATCAACCCCGCCACCGCGGGACTCGCCGCCGGACTGACCGGCTCGGCCCCCGCTTTCTCCTCCGCCAAAGCCGGCCGGCTGCTCGGCTGGCAGGCCAAGCGGAGCTGGCGCACAGAGATTGGAGCCTGAGTAGATGGACCTCAGCGGAGTGCTGTTCTTCCCGGTCACCCCGTTCGACGCCGACGGCGCCCTGGCCGGGGACGTGCTGGCGGAGCACCTGCGGCGCGGGCTGGAACACCGGCCGGGCGGCGTCTTCGTGGCCTGCGGCACCGGCGAGTTCTCCGCGCTGTCGGAGGCCGAGCACGCCCAAGCCGTGCGGGTCGCGACCGAGACGGTGGGCGGCCGGGTGCCGGTCCTGGCGGGAGCCGGCGGCCCGATCGGCGCCGCGCTCGCCCAGGCCCGCGCGGCCAGGGACGCCGGCGCCGACGGCCTGCTGCTCATGCCGCCCTACCTGGCGAGCGGACCGCGTGAGGGCTACGCGGCCTACGTCGCGGCGGTCGCCGGGGTGCTGCCGACGATCGTCTACCAGCGCGGCCCGGTCGTGCTGGACCCCGAGCAGGCCGTCGAGCTGGCCCGGCTCCCCGGCGTGGTGGGGATCAAGGACGGCCTCGGCGACATCGACCGGATGCAGCGGACCGTGCTGGCCGTACGGGAGGAGCGGCCGGACTTCCTGTTCTTCAACGGGCTGCCGACGGCCGAGCTGACCATGCCCGCCTACCGCGGCATCGGCGTGGAGCTCTACTCCAGCGCGGTGTTCTGCTTCGCCCCGGAGATCGCCACCGCCTACCTGAACGGCGACGAACGGCTGATCAAGGAGTTCTACGCCCCGCTGGTACGGCTGCGCGGCAAGGTGCCCGGCTACGCGGTGTCCCTGGTCAAGGCCGGGGTGCGGCATCGCGGGCTGGACGTGGGCGGGGTCCGCCCGCCGCTGGTCGAGCCCTCCGCCGAGCACCTGGACGAGCTCGTGCGACTGATCAAGTCGGGTCTGGCCCTGGTGGGCGCCCAGTGACCGCCGAGCGGGCCGGGAGCGGTGGGCGACCGGTGATCACAGCACTGAGGACGACGCTGCGGACCGTGCCGCTGCCCCGCCCGTGGGGAGCCGGCGTGCCCGCCAACCACGTGATCACCGTCGAGCTGACGCTGGCGGACGGGCGGGCCGGGACCGGGTTCTCGTGGACCCCGCAGATCGGGGCCCGAGCCGTACAGGCGCTGCTGGACAACGAGATCCGTGAGGCCGTCATCGGCCTCGAACCGCACCCGGAGGTCGTCTGGGACCGGCTCTGGCGGCACCTGCGGGAGGCGGGCGGCGGCGGGCTGACCACGATCGCGCTGGCCGGGGTGGACCTGGCGCTGTGGGACCTGCGCTGCGGCGACGCCGGTCTGGTCGAGACCCTCGGGCGGCGACGCGACAGCGTCCCGGTGTACGGCAGCGGCGTGAACCTGCACTACTCGCCGGAGGAGCTGGTCGCGCAGGCCGGGCGGTGGCGCGCGGCGGGGTATCCGGCGGTGAAGGTCAAGGTGGGCCGCGACTCGCTGCGGGAGGACGTGGCGCGGGTCGCCGCGGTGCGCGAGGTGATCGGGCCCGACACCCTGCTCATGGTCGACGCCAACCAGCGCTGGGACCTGCCGAGGGCCCGGCGTGCCATCGCGGCGCTGGCGGAGTACGGCCTGCACTGGGTCGAGGAGCCGCTGCCCGCCGACGACGTGACCGGGCAGGCCCGGCTCCGGGCCTGCGTCGACGTGCCGATCGCCGTCGGGGAAAGCGCTTACTCGATCTACGGCTTCCGGGACCTGCTGACCGCCGGGGCCTGCGACGTCCTGCAGCCGAACGTGGTGCGGGTCGGCGGGATCACCCCGCTGCTCCGGATCGCCGAGCTGGCCAGGGCCTTCGACGTGCCGGTCTACCCGCACCTGCTGCCGGAGATCTCCGGCCAGCTCGCGCTGGCCCTGCCGCTGCCGTGCATGACCGAGGAGGTCGAGGACGCCTCCTTCGCCGCCCTCGGCCTGATCGCGGAGCCGTACCCCGTCTCGGTCGAGAAGGGCGAGCTGCGGGCCGGCGGCCACCGCGGTCTGGGACTGCGCTGGAAGGTGACGTGATGGGGCGGATCCCGGCGGCGGGCGGCGCCGCGGCCGCGGGGCGAGGCGGCACGGCGCCGGTCCGGGTGGTGCTGGCCGGGGCGCACGGGCACGGCTGGTGGCACCTCGCGAACCTGCGCCGGCTCCACTCGGCGGGCACGGTCGAGTTCGCCGGGGTGTGCGACCTGCGGCCGGTCGAAGGGCTGCCGGAGGGGGTGGAGTTCTCCGGTGACCTGGTCGAGCTGATCGGGCGGACCGGCGCCGAGGTGACGATCCTCTGCACGCCGATACAGACCCACGCCGACCTGGCGGTCAAGGCGCTGCGCGCCGGGTCGCACCTGCTGCTGGAGAAGCCGCCCGCCGCCACCTTCGCCGGCTACGAGCGGATCGCCGCGGTCGCCGGGGAGACCGGCCTGGCCTGCCAGGTGGGATTCCAGAGTCTCGGCTCGGAGGCGGTCCCGGCGGTCCGGAAGATGATCGCGGACGGGGTGGTCGGGCGGGTCACCGGGATCGGCGCGGCGGGCGCGTGGGAGCGCTCCTACCCCTACTACTCGCGGGTGCCGTGGGCCGGCAGACGCCTGCTGGACGGCGTGCCCGTGGTGGACGGCGCGCTCACCAACCCGCTGGCGCACGCGGTGGCGACCGCGCTCGCCGTCTCCGGGGCCGGGATCGACGGCGTGGAGGTCGAGCTCTACCGGGCCAACGCGATCGAGGCGGACGACACCTCCTGCGTACGGCTGCGCATGGACGACGGGACCGCGGTGACGGTGGCGGTCTCGCTGTGCGCGGACCGGCGGCACGAGCCGTACCTGATCGTGCACGGCGAGACCGGGCGGATCAGGCTGACCTACACCGAGGACCGCGTCGAGATCGGCGGGACCTCCGTGACGTATCTCCGGACCGACCTGCTGGAGAACCTGGTCGCGCACGTCCGCCACGGGACGGACCTGCTGGTCCCGCTGGAGCGGACCGCCGGGTTCATGCGGGTCCTGGAGGCCGTACGGCTGGCGCCCGATCCCCTGCCGATCCCCGACCGGTTCCAGGAGGTCGGCGAGGAACGCCGGGTCCTGCCCGGGATCGCCCAGGTCACGGCGGCGAGCGCGGAGCGCCTGGCGCTCTACTCGGAGCTGGGACAGCCCTGGGCCCCCGGCGTCCCCGCGGCCGGAACGGGCGCGGGCCGTACCTCGGAGGAACGGCATGCCACCGTGACCGGAGCGGCGGAGCGGAAGGCCCCGGCCGGACCGCCGGGTCTCGCCGGGGCCGGGAACCGTCCCCCGGTGGAACGGCGCGCCGCCGTGACCGGGACGGCGGAGCGGGAGGCCCCGGCCGGACCGCCGGGCTCGGCCGCCGAAACGGTGGCGCTCGACGTCTCGGGGGTGCGGGTGGCCGAGTACGTCGTGCGGGCCGAGGTGCCGGTGACGTCGTCGCCGCGACCGTACCTGCATCCGGTGCGGACGCTGGGCGGGACGGCCGTGACGGAGGTCGCCCCCGCCGACCACGTGCACCACCTGGGGGTGAGCGTGGCGGTCTCCGACGTGGGCGGGACCAACTTCTGGGGCGGGCGCACCTACGTCCGCGACCGGGGGCCGGCCTGGCTGGGCGACCACGGCACGCAGCGGCACCTCGGTTTCTCCTGGCGGGATCCCGCCGGGTTCGGGGAGTCGCTGGCCTGGGCGGCGCCGGACGGGACCGAGCTCGCCCGTGAGGCGCGCGAGGTCCGCGCCACGGAGCTGGACGGGTGCTGGGCGCTCGACTTCTCCTTCACGCTGACGAACCTCACCGGCGATCCGCTGCCGGTGCGGAGCTCGGCCACCAAGGGACGCGCCGGGGCGGGCTACGGCGGGTTCTTCTGGCGGGCCCCCGGATCCGCCCGGGACCGCCGGGTCTTCACCGAGGACGCCGAAGGGGAGGACGCCGTCCACGGGTCCCGGGCCCCCTGGCTCGCCATGTCGTCGGCCGGGTGGACCCTGGTCTTCGTCCAGCGGGCGGACCCCTGGTTCGTCCGGGCCGTGGACTACCCGGGCGCGGGCCCCGCGCTCGCCTGGGACACGCCGCTGCTCGTCGAGGACACCCTCACCCGCAGGGTCGTCACCGTCGTCGCGGACGGACCGCTGAGCCGCACCGCCGCCGCGGCGCTCGCCTCGGAGGTCGCGCCGTGACGCGCAGGCCGTGGACCGCCGACAACGGGCCGCACCGGGGCGCGTGGGTCGTCACCGGCCCGGAGGATCCACGGCTGCGCGCGGACGTGCTGACCCAGCGTCTGCCCGCGGAGTTCGGCGATTTCACGGTCACAGCGATGTCGGGGGACATGACACAGAGAGGTAGGAGCAATGACAGCACGCTCTAAGCACCTGGCGGTCCTGGCCACGGCGCTCATGCTCGGCACCGGACTGGCCGCGTGCGGGTCGGACGGCGCGGGATCCTCCGACGGCAAGACCACGATCACCTTCTGGGACGACAACGGCGGCCCCGCCCGCACCCCGGTGTGGCAGCACATCATCGCCGAGTTCCAGAAGGCGAACCCGACGATCACCGTCAAGTACGTCGGCATCCCGATCGCCCAGGTGCAGCAGAAGTACGACACCGCCATCGCCGGCGGCGGCCTGCCCGACGTGGGCGGCGTCTCCACCGCGATGCTGTCCAGCCTGGTGGCGCAGAAGGCGCTGGAGCCGCTGGACGGCCGGATCTCCGGCGGGGCGCTGAACGGCGCCCTGAACGACCAGGTCGTCACGTCCGTCAAGGCCACCGTGCCCGACGGCAAGACCTACATGGTGCCGATGTCCACCAACATGGGGGTGTTCTGGTACCGGACGGACTGGTTCAAGGAGGCCGGGCTTGAGCCGCCCCGGAACTGGGGTGATTTCTTCGCCGCGACCGAGAAGCTGACCGACACCGCCAAGAACCGCTACGGCTTCACCATCCGCGGCGGCGCGGGCTCGATCGCGCAGATGATGGAGGTGGTGTACGGCCAGTCCGGCATCACCGAGATCTTCGACGCCTCCGGCAAGGCGACGATCAACGATCCGAGGAACACGGCGGCACTGGAGAAGCTGGCCGGGCTCTACAAGAAGGTCACCCCCGAGGCGGACGTCAGCAACGACTACGTGAAGATGGTCGCCCAGTTCGACGGCGGCAACATCGCGATCATGCAGCACAACCTGGGGTCGTTCAACGACCACGTCAAGACGCTGGGCAAGGACAAGGTGGCGGCCATGGCCGTGCCCAAGTCCGACGACGGCGTCCAGGCGATCCTGTCGAACCCCGTCGCGGGGATCGGCCTGTTCGCCAGCGGCGAGAAGAAGGACGCCGCCTACAAGTTCGCCGAGTTCGCCGCCTCCAAGGCGATGAACAGCTACTGGGCGGAGAAGACCGGCGTGCTCCCGGCCAACACCGGGGTGAACGGCGAGGCCTGGATCCAAGGGCTGCCGCACATCGCCGAGGCGGTCAAGGTGCTCAACGACCCGGCGACCAAGGTCGTGCAGATGCCGTACTACCTGCCGGAGTTCAACGCGATCACCAAGACCGACATGGAGCCGGAGTTCCAGAAGGTCCTGCAGGGCACGCTGCCCGCCCAGGACTTCCTGAACGCGTTCGCGGCCAAGCTGACCGAGGCGCAGGCCTCCTACAAGGAGCGCAACGGCGGCTGAGCCGCACCCCCGCCGCGGGCGCCCCCGTCCCCTGACTACGGGGGCGCCCGACGACACCCGGAAGGCTCTCGGGGGCCGTACACCCGGAAGGCTCTCGGGGGCCGTACACCCGGAAGGCTCTCGGGGGCCGTACGGAGCCTCCCTCCCACCTGACCTGCGGAGGAATCCCCATGAAACGAACCGTCACGGAACGGGCCGTCGCGCTCACCGCCGCCCTGTCCCTGGCAGTCCTCGCCGCGCCACCCGCCTCGGCGGCCCCGGCGACCTCGACCGCGCGGGCCGTGTCGGCCCACGGCCTCGACCTCGGCCGCCAGACCCTGCCCGCCGGCGACGGCTGGGCCGCCGAGGGCCCCGGCACCACCGGCGGCGCGTCCGCTCCGGCCGCGAACACGCACACCGTCTCCACCCGGGCCGGGCTGGCCGCCGCGCTGGCCGCCCCCTCCCCGAAGATCATCTATGTCCGGGGGACCATCGCCCCCGACCGGACCTGCGCCGACTACGCGGCGGGCGGCTACACCCTGGCCGGCTACCTCTGGAACTCCCTCTCCGGGGGAACGTGCTGCGCGTCGGCGGCAGGGTCACCCCGGTCGACCTGGTCGCCGCCCATAACGCGGCCAACGACCCCGACCTCGGCGCGGACGCGGGCTGGACCCCCACCCTGCACACCGGGATCGACCCGGCGGAGTCGGTCCGCCTGTCGGTGTCGCGGCACGCGGGAGCCGGTCACGCGCGCTAGCCCCGCATTCCGCACGTGACCCTCATCGACCTGGGGTGATTACCCGCCGCGCTGGCTCAGATATAGCTACTGACCTGCAACGATGCGGCACGTGCGGAAAACGGGGTGAGCCGTACCCGGATCCGCGGGCCTGACCGCGCCCTGGAAACCGGACCACAGCTGGAATCGGGTCCGCGGGCCTGACCGGGCGTCCCGCAGGCATGGCCGGCCGATGGGCGGCCGGCCGGAGGGCCGGTCAGGCCTCGGGGGCCCGGCGGGTCAGGCAGGTCAGGCGAGGTGCCGGCGGCGGCGTCCGGAGGGAGAGTGCGGCGACGACGACCTTGCGGATCACTATCGTGAGCGCCGCCACGGCGATCGCCGTCCATGTCTGCGCGAGGGAGAGGCGCAGAAGCCCCGCCGCGACGAGGAAGTCCAGCAACACCGCCATCGCGCCGCCGGGACCGCCGCCGCGCAGCAGGGCGGCGAGCGCCGCGACCAGTCCCATGACGACGGCCAGCACGGCGGCCGTCCGGACGGCCTCATCCACCGCCGGCACCGGGCACGGGACGCGGAGCGGCCTCGGCCACCGTGCGCCCCTCCCGCTCGATCTCCCTGCTCAGGAAGAAGTTCAGGGCGGTCCTGATGGCGGCGATCGCCGCGAGTTGCCCGATCTGCGTGAAGCTCGGCGAGATGGCCGTGCGCAGCACGTCACCGGCAAGCTGGAACTCCAGCCCCAGCGCGAGGAACCGCCCCAGGAACAGCCGCACGGCGATGAACCCGTTGGCCCCGCTCCGGCGCGCGGCGACCAGGAGAAACCGCACGAAAGCCGCAGCCGCCCCGACGAAGATGACGGTCGCGCCGGCCGCCTCCACGAGGCGGACGAGCAGGTCGACGACCTCCCGGAGCGTCTCCTCGGGCAGAAGATCAAGCATGTGCTGCTGTTACCCGGTGGCCGCGTGCCTAAGCGGGAGCGCCAGGGCTGTCGGCCGGGCGGTCCGTACCACCTCAGCAGGGAAGATCCGGAAATGTCGCCGGAACACTAGAGGCCATGGCCATGGACTGGACACCACAGGTCGAGACGCTCTGCGCACAACTGACCGAGCACTATGTTTTCCCCGAGGTCGGGGTGGAGATCGCGGAGATCCTGCGGAAGCGGCTGGCCGCGGGCGCCTACGCCGGGATCTCGGGAGACGAGGAACTCGCCTACGACCTGCAGACCCGCGACCGCGCCACGATCGTCGGCGAGCGCACCAAGGGCGGCGCCAATCCCGGCGGCCGCTACTACGTCGGCCCGCACCTGAAGTCGGCCGTCCCCTCGGGGCGCGCCGTCAACCCGGTCAGGAACGACAACTGGGAGGGCGTCGGCGTGGCGCCGGACATCGAGGCGACGGCCGAGGAGGCGTTCGGCCGGGCCTACGGCCTGGCGCTGTGGCACGTCCTCACGCTGGGCGAGGACGGTGCCCGCCGCGCGGTGGCCGCCGAAGCCCGCGAGGCCCTCGCCGCCCTTCAGTGATCCGGCGGCGTTCCCGGACCTTTCCGGTGGGACCGCCGC
The DNA here is from genome assembly GCF_900113865.1 of Streptosporangium canum. Taxonomy (GTDB): domain Bacteria; phylum Actinomycetota; class Actinomycetes; order Streptosporangiales; family Streptosporangiaceae; genus Streptosporangium; species Streptosporangium canum. Next base: position 456,193 of record NZ_FOQY01000003.1, read on the forward strand.
GCCGGAGACCGGCCGGGAGGCGTCCCCACCGGATCGCGCCGACGCGGCCACGTCGACGCGGGGCTCTCGGCCCAGGACGCCGCCGGCCCGAGGCCCTCAGGCCAGGACGCCGTCGACGCGGCGGGGGATGCCCAACGGGTTGTCCTCGCGCAGTTCGAGCGGGAGCAGCTCGGCGGGCCAGTCCTGGTAGGCGGTGGGGACCAGCCAGCGGCGGATCGCGGCGGCGCCGACCGAGGTGTGGGCGGCTGCCGTACTGGCGGGCCAGGGGCCGCCGTGGTGCATCGCCCAGCGGACGGCGACCCCGGTCGGCCAGCCGTTCCAGATCAGCCGACCCGCCTTCCTGAGCAGCGCCCCGGCGATCTCCCGCGCCTCCTCCGGGTCCGTCGCGTGAACCGTCGCGGTGAGCGAGCCCTCAAGGCGGTCCAGTACGGCGGGCAGCTCCGCCGGGTCGGCGTAGGTCACCACGACCGCGGCCGGTCCGAAGCACTCCTCGGCCAGGGCGGGAAGGTCCGCGGCGAACGTCGCGAGGTCGGTGGTGAACACCTGGGGCGTCACCGCGAACGCGCCCTCGCCGGCCCGCCCCTCGGCCAGCGGGGTGAGCTTGCCGAGCCGGGCCAGCCCGTGCAGGAACCCGTCCCGGATCCGCTCGGTCAGCATCGCGCCGCCCGTGGTCGCGGCGACCGCCTCGGCGAGGGAGGTCAGCAGCTCGACGTCGTCGGGCACGAACAGCAGGCCGGGATTGGTGCAGAACTGGCCGGTGCCGAGGGTCAGCGAGGCGGCGAACCCCTGGGCGAGACCCTCGCGACGGGCCGAGGGCAGCACGACCACGGGGTTGACGCTGCCCAGCTCGCCGTAGAACGGGATGGGGTCGGGACGCTCGTCGATCAGTGCCTGGACGGCCTTGCCGCCGGGGATGGATCCGGTGAACCCGACGGCCGCCACGGCCGGATGCCCGGCCAGCCGCCTGCCCGCGTCGAACCCCCGGACCAGGCCGAGGAGCGCGGGGTCGGGCAGGGCGCTCTGAATGACCTTCTGGGACAGCTCCGACGTGCGGGGGTGCCCGTCGTGGGCCTTCACCACCACCGGGCAGCCGGCGGCCAGGGCGGAGGCGGTGTCGCCGCCCGCCACCGAGAAGGCGAACGGGAAGTTGCTCGCCGCGAAGACGCCGACGACGCCGGGCAGCGGGTGGTTCATCCGGCGCAGGTCGGGGACCGGCGGCTCGGCGGTCGCATGGTCGATCACCGCCTCGACATGGCCGCCGTCCCGCAGCACCCCGGCGAAGAGCCGGAACTGCCCGGCGGCCCGGCCGACCTCGCCGCGCAGCCGTACCTCGCCGAGCGCCGTCTCGGCGTCGGCCGTCCGCCACAGGTCCTCGGCGTTCTCCTCCAGCGCCGCGGCGACCGCGTCGAGCACGGCGGCCCGGTCGGCGGAGCGCCAGGCCGGGCCGGCGGCGTGCGCGGCCAGGACGACGGCGTCCACCTCCCCGTCCGAGGTGGGGGCGACGGGATCGCCGACGGACTCGCCGGTCCGGGGGTCATATGAATGGATCAACGGAAAGCCTTTCGTCACCTGGGGCGGCCCACTGGGAGCCGCGGAAGCCACTCTCCTACGGTAAGCGCTTTCCAAAACAGGGGCCATCCCAGGATCCAGTAGTGGCAGCGACCGGCGCGCCCTGTCGGCTCTGTTCTGGTCCCATCTGAACCTGTACGGCAAGTTCGAGCTCGACATGAGCAAACAGCTCGCCCTCGGGCCGAGGCCGGGCACTGAGGGTCAACAGTCAGCTGGTCCGCTCTGAGCGACAAACGATCTCAGGGGGTGGCCCGCGCCGGGCGCGGGCCACCCCCTGGTGCTTACGGGCCGGTCTGGGTGAGCGCGACAATGACGTGGCGCATGCCGATGACGGGTTCTTGGGGGGCTGGGTAAGGTTCCGGGTCTGGCCGAACGCCGAGCCGCCATGTGCGTGGGCTTGGAGGAGCGAGGCGGGAGAGGAGTGGTCCGGCGTTCAACTGCCGAGGGCGCGCTTTTGTGGGTGGATCGTCTCGCCGCGGGCGAGCATGTCAACGAACTGGGCGATATGGCGGGCTCGGGTCTCGGCGCGTTTGGCGTTCGTGATCCGATAGAGAACGGCGTAGCGGTTTTGGGAGGTGAGGATGTCGAACATCGCTTGTGCCCGGGGTTTCGCGGCCAATGCGGCGGCCAGGTCGGCTGGTACCTCGATGCCGGCTTGTCCCGCGTAGGCCGCGTCCCAGCGGCCGTCGGCCTTGGCGCGTTCGACCTCGGTCATTCCGGCCGGATGCATCCGGCCCTCGTTGATCAGACGGGTGACAATGGAAACGTTCCGCGCTGACCAGGGACTTTGCCTTCCGCGAGGGGTGAAGCGCCGGCAGAAGGTGATCTCATCCCGCCGTCGTAGCCGACCATCGATCCAGCCGTGGCACAGGGCTTCGTCGAGCGCCTGGTCATAGGTCAGGCTGGTGGGCCGGGTCGTGTTCTGCTTGGCGAGGACCAGCCACACCCCTGCCGAGCTGTCGTGGTGCCTGCCGAGCCACTCCCGCCAGGCTCGGGCATCGGTAACGGTCAGTTCCAGTAGTTCGTCGCTCATCGTCATGTGCCCCTGATGATCATCAAAGGGATGGTTGTCGGCGGTCACCCGAAGGTGGGATCCCAGGACGGGGGCCTGCCGGAAGTGGCGGTGGATCGGTCAGCGGTGGAGCCGGCCGATCACGTCCTTCGCCGCGTCGCCACCGCGTCCTCTGGACGGATGACGCCCGCCCGCCTTCACCAGGTCTTGCCGGCCTGCTCCCGGATCGTGTGGTTGATCCGGTTGAAGAAGTTGGTGATCGCGATATTCAGGATGATCGCGGACATCTGGTTCTCGTCGAAGTAGGTGGCAGCAGCGTCCCAGATCTCGTCGGTCACACCCGGCGCGCCGTCCTGGATCCGGGTGGCGGCCTCGGTCAGCGCGAGCGCTGCCCGCTCCTCCTCGGTGAAGAACGGGGTCTCGCGCCAGGTGACCACGTTGTGCAGCCGCTCCTCGGTCTCTCCATGCTTCTTCGCCGACTGGACGCCGGCGAACACACACGGGCTGCAGCCGTTGATCTGGCTGGCCCGCAGATGGACCAGCTCGAGCACGAGCGGGTCGACGCCACCGGCGTGAATCGCCTTGTGGAGATGCTGGATCGCTGTGATCACGTCGGGATTCGCCACGCTCTTCATGCGTGCTTCCATGGGTCCTGCCCCTCGTCGGTTACGTGCGCCCATCCGGGCCCGTCATCTAACGCACCTTGGCGGAGATCATCGTCGCCGTAATGGACTTTTCGGCCGAGGAATTCTCGGTCATCGGCGACGTTACGGTATGACCCGGTCAGAAACGGTCCTGGTTATCGAGCAGACTGTTAGTCATGGTCAACACCTCGGCGCGGCTGCTGCAGCTGCTGTCTTTGCTGTCAACGCGGCAGTCCTGGACGTGCGCTGATCTGGCCGCCCAGCTGGGGATCACCGAACGGACGGTTCGCCGGGACATCGCCCGGCTACGTGAACTCGGCTACGGCATCGAATCGGAGATGGGCCCATGGGGCGGCTACCACCTCGGGCCCGGAACCAGCATTCCGCCACTGATCCTTGACGAGGAGGAGGCCCTCGCGGTCGCTGTCGGGCTGCGCACCGCCGCCTTCAGCGGAGTCTCCGGCAGCGACCAGGCAGCCCTGTCGGCGCTGCTGAAACTACGCCAGGTGCTGCCGGCCAGGATCGCCGACCGGCTCGGCGAGCTGGACGCCGCGTTCACCCACACCGCACGACCCGACGACAGCCAGATCTCCCCCGCGCTGCTGCTCGACCTGGCCACCGCGTGCCGGCGAGGCGAACGTACCCAGTTGACCTACCGCGACCGGGCCGGAACGACGTCCACCCGCCGAGTGGACCCCCACCGGCTCATCTACACCGGCCGCCGCTGGTATCTCCTCGCCTACGACCTGACGCGGCAGGACTGGCGCACCTTCCGTACCGATCGCATCATCGATGCCACAGCCACCGGGCAGGCCACTGCCCTGCCCGACCCGCCAGATCCAGCACAGATGGTCAGCACGGGCATCGCGCTGAGGCCCTACCCGGTGCGGGTGACCATCCGCCTGGCCGTACCGGCCGATGAGGCCCGCAGGCTGGTGCCACCAACGGTCGGCGTCCACCACCCGGACGGCGATGACGCCACGATCATCGACATCGGCGGGCCAGACGCCGACGGTCTGGCCCGCTACCTGCTCAGCCTCGGCCGACCACTCCGGATACTGCACCCAGAAGAGGTCCGCCAGGCATTCCTCACCCGCACACAACAACTCCTCAACGACAACCAGTAACACAAACACCCGCCGATCGCTGACACGGCTACCTGCAGTGACGGATGTTGCCAGCCACCATGAAGTGCGACACCGGCACCAACCGCGCCCGCCCCGGCCTCGACCAGGCCCTCGCGGCCGTACGCGCCTGCGACACCCTGGTGGTCCCGAAACTCGACCGGCTCGCACGCTCGGTCCCCGACGCCCGCGACATCGGCGACACCCTGGTCGCCCGGGGTGTCCGCCTGTCTCTGGGCGGGAGCATCTACGACCCCGCCGATCCCATGTCGAAGATGTTCTTCAACATGCCGGCCGTGTTCGCCGAGTTCGAAGCCGACCTGCTGAAGACGCGCACCCGCGAGGGCATGGCCATCGCCCGCTCCCACGGCAAGCTCAGCGGGCTGGCGTGCCGCCACTGCAACACCTGGCTGGAGACCTGCCCCCACTCCTCAGGCTGCGCCTGGGGCGACTACCTCAACAACCCGCCAGCCGCACATCTCGGCCTGGCCCACCCCCGAGCCGCGATCAGCCGCAAACCCCGGCGATCCGGCGCGTGAGGCGGTCAGCCGCGCGGCGCATCGCCTTCCCTGAGATGGCCAGACTCGCGACCACACAAAGTGACAACAGCTACTCAGCGTTACTTTGCGGCTGATGGCGCGGACCCGAGCGAACGGGTCTGGGCGGAGGCGGACAACGTGGCCGACATGATCGTGGCGGCGATGGCCCGGTGAACGCGCAACGCCAATCGGGCGACGATGTGATGGCGAAGCTGGTTACACGATGGAACGCGCTCCGCATCATGGGCCGGCGGGACTTCCACGGCGTCACACAGTCGGCGGGCACCGCTCGGAAGTGGGTGGTGGAACTACTGGGCGCTCACGTGCCCGGCGCGGTCCTGGAGACGGTCGAACTGCTGGTGAGCGAGGTCGTCACCAACGCCGTCGTGCGCAGCGATTCCGGCAGGCCGGACGGGCTGGTCACGGTCTGCGTGGGCCTTGGTGACGACCTGATCCACGTCGAGGTGATCGACGACGGTTCAGCGACCAGCGTGCCCATGATGCGATCAGCCGACGATGACAGCCTCAACGGCCGCGGCCTGGGCTGGGTGAACCTCCTGTCCACCGCGTGAAGCAGTGGTCAAGACGACGAGATGGGCGGGGCGGTCTGGTTCCAGCTCACATACGATTCTCCGGCACTCCCCTGACGGCACCAAAGCGCCGGGCGAGCGAACGCGACGGCCTCCGACAACCAGGGATCTGGTCCTGATCCCACCGATCCGGGCTCGTCCTGATCATGATTTCCCGCAGTGGTGCCCCCTCTCGGGAGCAGGGTCAGCCCTGGGCCGCCTGGGCGGTCTCCCTGGCCCAGCGGTAGTCGGCCTTGCCCGCCGGGGAACGGACCATCTCGTCGACGAAGGCGAAGACCCGGGGCACCTTGTAGCCGGAGAGCCTCTCCCGGCAGTGCGCGTCGAGCTCCTCCGCCGACGGCCTCACGTCGGGACGGAGCTCCACCACGGCGGCGACCCGGCTGCCCCAGCGCTCGTCGGGGATGCCGGTGACGACGGCGTCGAAGACCGCCGGATGCCCTTTGAGCACCGCCTCGACCTCCTCGGGGAAGACCTTCTCCCCGCCGGTGTTGATGCAGACCGAGCCCCGGCCGAAGATCGTGATGGTGCCGTCCTCCTCGACCTTGGCCATGTCGCCGGTGAGCAGCCAGCGCACGCCCGCCCGGTCGGTCACGAAGGTCCGGCCGGTCTTGGCCTCGTCCTTGTAGTAGCCGAAGGCGATCCGGCCGCTCTTGGCGACCGTGCCCAGCTCGCCTCCGCCGGGCTTGACCGGCTCCAGGGACTCGTTCAGCACGACCAGGGCGGAGGCGGGGTTGGACTGGAACCGCTGACCCGACTCGGGCGAGGAGCCGGGGACCGCCGAGGCGGTGTAACCGGACTCGCTGGAGCCGAAGCTGTCTATGATCATCCTGCCGGGGAGCAGCTCCTGGAGGCGGTCCCGGACGGCGCCGGTCAGGATGGCTCCGGTGGAGCTGATCACGACCAGCGACGACAGGTCGTAGGAGCCCGCGGCGATCTCGTCGGCCAGCGGGCGGGCCATCGCGTCGCCGGTGAGGTTGACCGTGAGGACCTTCTCCCGCTCGATCGCGCGGAGCACCTCGGCGGCGTCGAACTTGCGGACGTAGACCATGGTGCCGCCCATCCACCAGGTGATGAAGGTGGCCATCTGGGCCGCGCCGTGCATCAGCGGGGCCGCCGCCATCATGGTCAGCGGACCGGAGGCCGTGGCCGCCTCGATCACCTCCTCCGGTGTGGCGCGCGGGTCCCCGTAGGGGTTGCCGCCGCCGAAGGCGAAGAACAGGTCCTCGGCCCGCCACATCACCCCCTTGGGCATCCCGGTGGTGCCGCCGGTGTAGATGATGTAGACGTCGCCGCCCGACCGCTCGGGGAACCCCCGCGTGTCCGGCGCGCCGGCCAGCGCCTCCCGGTACGGCACCGCCCCCTCGACCCGGGACGGGCCGCCCACGGCGATCAGGTGCCCGAGCCCGGGAGCCTGCGGGGCCACGGCCGCCACCCGGTCGTCGAACTCCACGTCGAACAGCAGGGCCACGATGTCGGAGTCCCGGTAGAGGTAGAGCAGCTCCGTCTCGACGTAGCGGTAGTTCACGTTGACCGGCACGGCCCGGATCTTGAGGGTGGCCAGCAGTCCCACGACGTACTCGACACCGTTGCAGAGGTGGATCCCGACGTGCTGCCCGGCCCGCACGCCCGCGCCCGTCAGGTGGTGGGCGAGCCGGTTGGCCTCCGCGTCCAGCTCGGCGTAGGTCAGGCGGTCGCCGCCGCAGACGACGGCGACGCGGTCCCCGATCGCGTCCGCGAGCCCCTCGAACAGATCTGCGTGGTTGAACTCCATCGGGCCCTCCCGGGGGGATCAGGGTCTGTCGCTGCCGACCATCCACATCGCGAAGAACTGGGCGCCTCCGCCGTAGGCGTGCCCCAGGGCCCGCCTGGCCCCGTCGACCTGGTGCTCCCCCGCCATCCCCCTGACCTGGAGCGCCGCCTCGGCGAACCGGATCAGCCCGGACGCGCCGATCGGGTTGCTCGACAGCACCCCGCCCGAGGCGTTCCACGGGATGTCACCGTCCAGAGCCGTGGCCCCGGACTCGGTGAGCTTCCACCCCTCCCCCTCGGCGGCGAAACCGAGGTTCTCCAGCCACATCGGCTCGTACCAGGAGAAGGGGACGTACACCTCCGCCACGTCGATCTCCCGGCGCGGGTCGGTGATCCCGGCCTGCCGGTACACGTCGGCCGCGCAGTCCTTGCCGCCCTGCGGGTTCACGGTGTCCCGTCCGGCGCGGAAGATCGGCTCGGAGCGCATCGCCGTACCCAGGACCCAGGCGGGGGTGCTTGCGGTGAGCTTGTCCCCGGCGGCCAGGACCATCGCGCACGCGCCGTCGGAGGACGGGCAGGTGTCCAGGTAGCGGATCGGCTCCCAGAGCATCGGGGTCGACTCGACCATCTTCCGGTCGATCCCGGGGATCCTCAGGTGGGCGTAGGGGTTCTTCAGGGCGTTGCGCCGGTCCTTGACCGCCACCAGGTGGCCGATGTGCTCGGGAGCGCCGGACCTGCGGATGTACTCGCGGATGTGGGGGGCGAAGTAGCCGCCCGCGCCGACCACCAGCGAGGCGCTGAACGGCAGGTGCGTGGACAGCGCCCAGGTCGCGTTGGACTCCGACTGCTTCTCGAAGGCCACCACCAGCACCCGGTCGTGCACGCCGCCCTGGATCAGCGAGGCCCCGACCAGCGCCGTGGACCCGCCGACCGAACCGGCGGTGTGCACGCGCATCATCGGTTTGCCCGCGGCGCCGAGGGCGTCGGCCAGATAGGCCTCCGGCATCATCACGCCCTCGAACAGGTCGGGCGCCTTGCCGATGACGACGGCGTCGATGTCCTTCCAGGTCAGGCCCGCGTCCTGAAGCGCGCGCAGCGCCGCCTCGCGGACCAGCCCGGCGATGGAGACGTCCCGCCGCTTGGTCGTGTAGTGGGTCTGGCCGATCCCGATGACCGCACACGGGTTACCCATGGCTCAGGCCTCCATCACGGTGACGAGGTTGTGCTGCAGGCAGGGGCCGCTGGAGGCGTGCCCGACGGTACGGCCCGCGACTCCGTCGAGGATGCGCTGGGCGGCCTCGCCGACGCGGATGAGGCCGGTGGCCATGACCGGGTTGGCCGCGAGCGGCCCGCCGCTGGGGTTGACGATCGTGGACTCGGGGAGCTCCAGCGCCTGGCGGAGGATCGGCTCCTCGTGGCTGAACTGGGTGTGAAGCTCGGCGACGTCGACGTGACCCTTGCCGGCCCCCGCCGCTCGTGCGGCTTCGGCGGCGGAGGCCGACCGGGCGAGATCTCTCATGCCCAGGTAATGGGGCTCTATGCGGTGGGCGATGCCCGTGATCCAGGCCGGGCGCTCGCACAGCTCCCTGGCGAGGTCCCCGGCTGCCAGCACCACCGCGGCGGCGCCGTCGGTGACCGGGGCGATGTCGTACGGCCGCAGCGGCTCGACCTCGAAGGCGTCCCCTCCGGGGTCGGGCAGGTCGAGGGCGTAGGGATTGGCCCGGCCGTCGGCGCGGCTGCGCCGTACGATCTCGTCCAGCCGGGCGCGGTCGACCTTGGCGGCCGAGGCCTGCAGCGCGGCGTAGGAGACCTGGTCGAGGCCGAGCGGGGCCAGGTAGTAGGGGTCGAGCTGGAGCGTCATGATCTCCCGCAGATCGCCCTGGGAGGACTTGCCGAACCCGTACACCAGCGCCGAGTCGACGTCGCCGTGCTGGAGCCTGACCCACGCCTCGTACAGCGCCCAGGCGGCGTCCATCTCCACGTGGCTCTCGGAGATCGGCGGCCAGGCGCCGAGCGCGTCGAGCGCCGAGACGAAGGAGAACGGCGCGCCCGCCAGGTAGTCGCACGACCCCGAGCAGGTGAAGCCGAACGTCCGCAGCCCCGTCTTCTCCCTGACCTCCTCCAGCGGGGGGAGGATCAGCTCGGGCTCGCTCTGCCCCTGGTCGGTCGCGCTGTGCCGGGTCTGCGCGAACGCGACGACCGCTATCTCACGCATCTACAGCTCCGCGTCCGGCTCGCCCGTGGGGGCGAACCATTTGATGTTGGCCATGGACGCCGTCCGCTCCTCCTCGGGAACCCACACGGCCCGCACCCGCATGCCCTGCCGTACCTCGTGGGCCGCGATCCCGCCGACCAGGGTGATCATCGGGACGTCCGAACCGTCGAGCAGGACGTAGGCCGAGACGAACGGCACCTCGGGGGCGCGCGGGTCGGGCAGGTTGTTGATCGCGAAGGTGGTGATCGTGCCGGTGTCCGGTACCTCGACCTCCTCGGTGATCGCGATGCCGCACTCGGGGCAGGAGAGCCGGTAGGGCACGTAGACCTTGTGGCAGGAGCCGCACCGGCAGCCGACGAAGACGCCCGCGGCGACCCCCTCCAGGAAGCGGGCGAGTGCCAGGCCGGGCTTCAGGACGTATTCGGTGCGGACCGGGGACACGATCCTCGTGACCTCCGGGACGAAGCTCTCGATGTCGGTGATCTGCCCGGTGCGCTCGGCCCGCCAGCGGGGGCGGACCCGCAGGCCGGGGCGCATGGCCTTGACGTCGCCGGCGTCCACCGCGTGGACGAGCGAGGTGTCGGCCCCGTCCAGCCGGATCAGCGCCCACGCGAACGGCCGGTCCAGCGGGTGGCCCGCGCGGGGGGCGTGCACCCACGACCAGCTCTCGACCGTCCCGGCCGGGCCCACCTCGACGAAGTCGCCGGTTACGGCGTCACCGGTGCCGGGGTCGTACTCCAGCGGGGGGACCAGCGTCCGGCCGCCGGCCGTACGGACCCCGACGAGGCGCCCGTCCCGCAGCTCGGTGAGGAACCGCCCGATCACCGGTCCCGTCGTGCGGGTGTAGCCGCCGGGGAACTCCAGCACGTGCCGCGCTTCGAGCGTCATCGGCGCTCCCCCTCCCGCGCCGGCACGCGATCCTCCCGGCCGGTGGACGTCTCAGATCGCACGGTCTCGCCCCTCCCAGTACGGGTCGCGCAGCTTGCGTTTGAGGAGCTTGCCGTTGGGTTCGCGCGGCATCTCCTCGATGAAGTCGATGGATTTGGGCCACTTCATCTTCGACAGGCGGCCCCGGAGCGACTCGATGAGCTCCGCGGCGAGCTCGGGCGAGGGGGCGACGCCGGGCGCGGGCTCGACCACCGCCTTGATCTGCTCGCCCCACTCCTCGTCGGGGATGCCGAACACCGCCACGTCGGCGATCTTCGGGTGGACCATCAGCTCGTTCTCGATCTCTGCCGGGTAGATGTTGGCCCCGCCCGAGATGATCATGTCGGCCTTGCGGTCGCACAGGAAGAGGAAGCCCTCCTCGTCGAGGTAGCCGATGTCGCCGACGGTGAAATGGTCCTTCAGCCGGTTGGCCTCGGTCTTGGCCTGGTCGCCCTTGTACTCGAAGCGGACGCCCATCATCTTCATGTAGATCGTGCCGGGGGTCCCCGCGGGGACCGGCTCCAGGTTCTCGTCCACGATGAGCAGCTCGCTGATCGGCCAGGCCGTGCCCACGGTGCCGGGGTGCTTCTTCCAGCCCTCCGGGGTGGCGATCGTGCCGCCGCCCTCGGTCGCGGCGTAGTACTCGTAGATGCAGTCGCCCCACCACTCGAACATCGCCCACTTGACCGGGACCGGGCAGGGCGCCGCGGCGTGGATCATCCATTTGAGCGAGGACAGGTCGTACCTGCCCCGCACCTCCTCGGTGAGCGCGAGCAGGCGCTTGAAGTGGGTGGGGACCATGTGCGAGTTGCTGACGCGGTACCTCTCGCAGAGCCGGAGCGTCTCCTCGGCGTCCCATCGGTCCATGTAGACGAGCGTGTGGCCCATGTGCAGGGCCGTGCCGCCGAACTGGGTGACCGCCGTGTGGTAGTTCGGCGAGGTGACCAGGTGGGCGTTCCCCGCACCCGGGGTGATGCCGAACAGGGTGAGCAGGAACGTCATCAGCTCGGCCGCGTCGTCCGGGTCCAGGCCGCTGAGCGGCCGGCGCACCCCCTTGGGCTTGCCGGTGGTGCCCGAGGTGTAGTGCATGGTGGCGCCCGCCGTACGGTCGGCGGGGGCGGTGGCGGGCCTGCCGTCGGTCAGCTCCGAGGCGGGCCGCACCCCCTCCGCGGCCCCGAGCCGGCGGAACTCCTCAAGGCGCCCGAACGCGAAGACGCGGTCGCGGGCGATGCCCGACTCGGTGACGCCGCGCAGTCCCTCCTCCGCGTAGCGCTCGTCGACGAAGAAGGCGCGGGCCTCGCTGTCGGCGACGATGTAGCCGATCTCGGGGCCGGTGAGATGCCAGTTGACGGGCGTGTAGTACCACCCGGCCTGGAGCGCGGCCAGATAGAGCACCAGCCCGTCGGAGCCGTTCGGCACCAGGCCGCAGAGGCCGTCGCCGGGCTTGAGCCCCAGCTCCCGCAGGCCGTGCACGAGACGGTTGGCACGGGCGAGCAGGTCACCGGCGCGATGTTCGGTGCCGTCCGGATCCACGGCGGCGATCCACTCCGGATCGGCCTGCGCCAGTCTCCAGAAGCCGAGCGTGCCCATCGGAAATCCTCTCTTGCCGAAAGGCCCCCGGACCGCCGAAGTGAATCACGTTCTCGATATTGCGAGAAGTCCTGGCAGTGCGGGAGGGATGGAACAAGAATCTGTTCTCGTACGCAGGGGCAGACTAACCCGGCCGAGACATACCGAGCAAGCGCTTGATCCAGACCGTGAACCACGCCGCGGCCCCGCCCTCCCTTGCTCCACCACCTTGAATCAGCGGAGCCGATCGGACAAGCCGACTCCCCTCCGGCGCCTCCGGCGCGACATACGGCCGTTCCCCTCCGGCGCGACGCACAGCCGCCGGCCGACTCCCGGCTGCGACGTCGCCTACGTGGACACCTCCCGTAACGGCAGACGGCGGTTCTGCTCCACCCGCTGCTCCAACCGGGTGTACGTCGCCGACCACCGGCGCCGCCACCCGTGACCGCACCACCACCTCGCGAGCCGCCGTGCCGCCCGACGGCCCGGCGACCTGGCGGCGCGGGGCACGCCCGATCTAGGATCGCCTAACAAGCGCTTGCTAAAGCAACGGAGGCCGCCCGTGGAACTTCTGCCGATCAGCACGCCGCACTGCCGCGTCGAGCGCGACGGCCACGTCGTCGTCGTCACCATGGACCGGCCCGAGGCGAAGAACGCGCTCTCCACCGACATGCTGGTCGGGCTGGCCGACGCGTGGGCCTACGTCTCGGACGAGCCGGAGGTCCGCGTCGCCGTGCTGACCGGCGCGGACGGGACCTTCTGCGCCGGCGCCGACCTGAAGGCCATGGGCAGCCCGTCGGCCGACCCCCGGGTCCGGAAGCGCGCCTCGGAGATCCCCGACTTCCACTGGAAGGGACTGCTCCGCGACTCCGCCGCGCTGCCCGCCAAGCCGATCGTCTGCGCGGTCGAGGGCTACGCAGTGGCCGGCGGCACCGAGCTGCTCGTCGGCACCGACCTGCGCGTGGTCGCCGAGTCGGCCACCCTCGGCCTGTTCGAGGCCCGCCGCGCCCTGTTCCCGATGGGCGGCTCCGCGATCCGGCTCCCCCGCCAGATCCCCTACGCCTTCGCCATGGACATCCTCCTGACCGGCCGGTCCGTCACCGCCCGGGAGGCACTGGAGATGGGCCTGGTCAACCGGGTCGTCCCGGACGGCCAGGCCCTGACCGCCGCCCTGGAGATCGCCGCCCAGATCGCCGAGTGCGGGCCGCTCGCCGTACAGGCCATCCTGCGCACCTACCGTGAGACCGTCGGCCTGCCCGAGGCGGAGGCGCTGAAGGTCTCCGACGGCATCGGCTGGCCGGTGATCGGCTCCGAGGACGCCAAGGAGGGCTCCCGCGCCTTCAGGGAGAAGCGCCCGGCCGTCTACCGGGGCAGGTGAGGCACGGCCGACGCCCTCGCCCGCGACTGGGGCTGGACCCTCAACCCGTACGGCAAGCCCGTCTGGTTCCACCTCCTCGCCTGGCCGTGAGAGCCCATCGAAATGAGATCTGGTCTCTATATACATGTGAGGCATGTTGCAGGAGCGGAGCTCTGTAGGCTGCTAGGAGTACCGAGAGGAGTCGCCGCCATGACAGCCCAACCCCATGCAGCCTCCGAACCGGTGATCGAGCGGACCTTCACCGCGGTGCGAGCGGCGCTGCCCCCCGTCAATGCGGCCGCTTTCGACGCCGAACTGACCCGGATCACCCACGCACCTGTAGTGGATCTGGTCGCTCTGGATGACTTTCTCACCAGCTGGTGGCGTATTGCCACCAGAGCGGCGCAGAACAGGGAAGATTGGCAACGTATGCACGACGAGGCCGAGCAGATCCGGTCCGGACAGCGCTCGTCAGGAACCCCGCTGGCCGAGATCCTGGCCCGACGGGAGGGCCGAATCTAGGTGTATGACGTCAATGTCGCCAACCAAATCGCCGAAGATCAGATCGACGACCTCTCCGATCCGGAGTTCGAGGTTCTGAAGGAAATCCATGAGGCGCTACGGCCGGCACCGGCCGACAATTGACTCCGACAGGCAACATGTACGTCTGGGATCACAAAGGCGTCTCCGTAACCTATTTTCTGCTGGACGCACCGCAGCGCGAAGTGGCGATCCTACGAGTGAACCGTTACCCGGCTTGATTCGGCCCGGCGTCCGCCTCAGCCGCCGAGTTGCCGACGGGCCTCTTCCTCCATCATCCGGGTGAAGCGCGCGTCGCGGCCGCCCTCTGCGCGTCGCGCCGTGTAGACGACGGTGTATCCGTCCGGGTCGGTAACGCGCAGGTCCCTGGTGTTCCACGGGGTATCGGCGGGGCCGTCGACCGTACCGCCGCCGTGGGCACGGGCTCGTTCGGCGAGCGCGTCGAGCTGTTCCAGGGTCGCCATCACGCCGACCGTCCACCCCTCCCCCGCGCTCACCTCGCCGGGGCGTACCAGGATGTCCTGGTACCGCCAGCGGCGCAGATGAACCAGCGCCGGCGTGCCGTCGGGGCCGGGCACGGTGAACAGTGACACGAAGTCCAGTCCGTTCACATACCAGTCGACCGTACGGTCGAGGTCGGCGACGGTCAACGAGACGAAAGCGGGCATTCCATAGATGTCGTGGCTGATCTCCGCGGGGATCGAATCCATGCGGCCCATCGTCGAGCCTCCAGCCGGTAGAGAGTCAACCGATCACCCTCACCACCTTTGGCAGCGAAACCGGAACAAGGAGTCGACCATCGCGTGGGAGGAGCAGCAGTGTTCTTCCCCGGATCCAAGACGCCGTCACGCGACTACGGGGCAGGTGAGGAGCAAATAAGGTCATTGTGACCTTTCCCGGAGGTGTTCGGCGCAGCAGCGGGCTGCGTCCTCTCGCAATCGCTCATAGGACCGGTTACGGCCCAGCGGGGCCGCTGTCAGGCCCAGCGTCACGACCCGGTCGAGGACGTCCGGGGCGTCGGTCTCCCGGTAACGGCGGCTCGACCCGCTGACCTCCTTCATCAGGACCTGCTTGGGATCGGCCAGCTTGCCGGTGTCCCGGCCACGGTGACGGGCTGGCACCGACCAGCTTCCGCAGAAGGCGGTGAGAGCGTCCGGGAACAGCAGCAGCCACGACTCGATCTCCGCCACGGCCAGGGCGTAGTGGGCCCGGCCCAGCGCGGTCTCCAGCGCCTTCTCCACTTGGAGACGGACGATCGGGTATCGGTCGTCGTCGACCGCGTCCAGGTCTTCGTGAACGAAGACACACGCCACCGTCGTGTCGTCCCGTACGGCCCGTGCCCGGACCTTGCGGGCGAGCGTTTCGGCACGCGCGGCCAGGTTCGCGCCGGTGGCCTGGCGCAGGCGCACCGGGTCGCTGATCTCCACTATCCGACCGCGCATGTCGGGGCAGAGGTCCTCCAGCAGGATCCGGAGGCTGAGCCGGTCGTTCCGATCCTCACCAGCGACCACGACGATCGGCTTCCTGGTCGGCCGGACGCGGGTGCCCCCGCGCCTGCTCACAGATCGCCGCCTAACGCCCCGGAGAACCACAGCTCCCCCAGCGGCAGCCCCTCGCTGGCCCGCACGATCTCTTCCACCCGGGCGGTCGGGATGGCCGGGATCAGGGAGGAGCCATCCTCCCCGCGCTCGCACACCACGAGTTCCTCCGGCCTGAGCCGGTCGGCGAGGGCCGGTGAGTGAGTGGCGATGATGAACTGCGTCCGCTCGCTCGCCTCCCGGATCCGCTCGACCAGCAGCTCCAACGCCTGGGGGTGCAGGCCGTGGTCAATCTCCTCCACGCAGGTGAGGGCCGGGGGATTGGGGTCGTAAAGCATGGCGAGGAGCCCAAGCAGCCGGATGGTGCCGTAGGAGGCGTCGAGCAGCGGGGTGCTGTCTCGCAGCCCCCGCTCGCGGAGGGTGACGACGACGGTATGGGCCGCCCCCGAGGGATGCTCGAAATCGAGGGCTTCGAGCTGAGGAAGAGCCTCGACGGCATCGGCTTGGAAACGTCCCCAGGCGTCTTCGTCGGTGTCTCGCAGCGTCATCAGGAACCCCGCGAGGTTGGAAGCGTCTGCGTCGATGGTCGCGTGTCCACTGTCCAGGACCCGGGACGGCAGAGTGGCCCGCGAGACGTCTACATCGAAGACACGGAAGGTGGCGAGAAAGTCGGCCAAGGCTGCGACTTCACGAGACCCAAATTCCTCGGACAGCCGAGGCAGGACCGAAAGACCACTGCTGGATGGGTTGATTTTGACTTTCTCCTGCCCCGGGAGAAGTTCATGGCCGATTATCCATCTTTCAGTTTCGGACTCTTGGCTGGCCACCGCCCCAATGTTGAGAGTAATTTTTCGCCTTGCACCCCACGGCGATCCCAGGCTGAAATTCTCCAGCCGATTCAACGATTTACCCCAAAGAAGCAGCTCGTACTTGTCTGATTTCTTATCTACGGCTCCTGACCACATGCCCGTGAGAGAGATGGAAATGCCGCGCTCCACGTCGGCGCCGCCCCGGAAAACCAGCCGATCGAAACCTCCGCGCCGATCAAGGGCTGGCCGCAGGTCACTGCGGACGACATCAGCCAAGAAGTCGAACACCCTCAGAACATTCGTCTTGCCAGCGCCGTTCGGCCCGACCAGGACGTTGACCGGCCCCAGTGGCAGCGTCACATCTTGCAGGCTGAGGAAGCCCTTCACCCTCAGCTCACTCAGCCGCTGAACCATCGGCCACCCCCGCCCTTCCGATCGGCGCGCCCAGAGGCCACGCACCCAGCCGACTCCGGCTTTCACATCCCATCTTCCCGTCCTTACAGCAGTGATCCAATAGGTCGATGAGCGTAGCGGCGGGGAGAACCGTCGGGTGGCGAAGTCATGGACTCCGGCGGAGACAACCGCTCGGGTCGACGGGCATACGGCAACAAAGGAACCGAGGCAGAGAGGCCACCTCGCCGCCAAGGGACGGCCTCGGCGGCAGAGGGGGTTTCCGTGTCAGTGGCGGTCGAACTCGCCGGCCTTGGCGCCGTTGAGGAAGGCGTCCCACTCGGCGGGGGTGAAGAACAGCTTGGGGCCGTCGGGGTCCTTGGAGTCGCGTACGGCGATCAGCCCGGGATGGTCGGCCTTGTGGCCGGGACCGTCGCCGACCTCCGTAAGCTCCGCGACCTCAACGCAGTCCCCGCCATTGTCACCCGAGAAGCTTGACTTGACCCATCTGGCGTCACTCAGGTCCATTTTTCCGCTACCGCCTTCTTGATGAGATCGATAGACATGTTTATCGGGAGCGCCTCACTCCGAATGGCGTCGAAACGTTCCAGGGCCACGGCGACGTCCTCCAGATCGTCCGTGGTGATGCCACGCACGGCCGTCTCGGCATACAGTACGTCGCGGCCCGTCTCCAGAGTGGCGATTACGAAGCCACCCATCAACCCCGAGTGCATTCCGTTCGGAATTACCTGAACGCTGAGACGCTCATCGGTCATCGACACAAGGTGTTCCAACTGCTCTTTCATCACCTCGGGACCGCCGATCGGGCGATCAGGGCCCCGGCGTTCCCGGGTTCTGATGCGGTATGCCGACGTTGAGTGTTTGACCAGGTGGAAGACGAAAGAGCGCGACTTCTGCTGATCTTTCAGGTCTCGAATCCGAAGATCGCCGCAGGAGTCGCGCTCGTGTCCCCATCTTCCCCGACCAGCTCTCGTCTCGTCCCGTGTCTTGACCAGTTCGCCGACCTGGCGTTGTGGGAAGCCGAGCTGGCGACTGATCCGGTCGTGGTGGAATCGGCGTTGATACGCCGGTTGGCGGCGGTGCCTGAGCAGCGCTCGGCCTGCGGGCTGCGGCATCCGCTGGTGGTCATCTTGACGTTGACCGCGTGCGCAACGCTCGTGGTCGGCGGCGACAGCGTCGCGGCGAT
>NZ_FOQY01000089.1 GCF_900113865.1 Streptosporangium canum
GGACAGACGACCCTCGCCGGCACGAACGGCGGCAACGGCACGGGCCCCTCCAGCGGATACGGCGCGAGCCCTTCCGGCTACGGCGGCAACGGTCCGGCGGGCAACGGTCCGGTGGGCGGCGGTCCGAGCGGCCCCGCGCAGGCGCTGCCGTACGTACCGGGGTCCGGGAGCGGATCCGCGATCGTGGCCGCCGCGCGGGAACACATCGGGAAACCCTACGTCTGGGGCGCCGACGGGCCGTCGGCCTTCGACTGCAGCGGGCTCGTCTACTACACCCTGAACCAGGCCGGAATCAAGATCGGCGACACCACTGCCGCCGGCTACCAGGCGAGCGGGCAGCCCGTCACCTCCTCGCCGCAGCCCGGGGACATCGTGTTCTTCGGAGATCCCGCGACCCACGTCGGGATCTACGCCGGCGACGGCAAGATGATCCACGCGCCTCGCCCGGGAACGATGGTCAGGGTCGAGGACGTGGCGGGGGCGGCGGCGGGGCCCATCACCTACCGGCGTTTCACGTGACGCCCACCGGCCACGGGAAGCCCTCCGTGCGGGGCTCGCACACCCGGCCGGGACGACGAGGCTCACGGCGTCCGGACACGTCCGCGGCCGCCCGGAGAAGGGCGGCCCGGTCCTGGTGATCACCCCATGCTCCTCCGGCGAAGATGCGGACAAGATCCACTCCCGGAGAGACTCCTGTCCCCTATGATCGTCATTCGTCTGCTTTGCACCAACGCCGGAAGGGGTCGGCCAGGTGGCGAACCTCGATATCCACTTCGACGCGCTCGATGACTGCCGTACGGCCGCGAAAAAGATCGCCGGAAAATTCGGCGATCTGGCCGAGACGTATCCCGCCCAGACGACCGACTCCTCCATGTTCGGAAGATTGACGAGCTCCAGCGAGCTGGCCACGCTCGTCGACGGGATCGAGAAGACGGTCGACAGCGAGATGGGTGACGTCCAAAACAAGCTCAAAGGCGTCGAGCGGGCGCTGAGCACCGTGGAGGAGAACCTCCGCAGCGTCAAATACCCGAGTGTGAACGGCTCATGAGCGACGACCGCGGATCGCTGACCGACAGGGGCGGCGACAGGGAACCGATCGTTCCCGTCGTTCCCGGCAGCTCGGAACTG
>NZ_FOQY01000067.1 GCF_900113865.1 Streptosporangium canum
AGTGCGCTGGTCACCGATGCGACGGTCAGCTCGAGGGCGTCGGCGGCCTTCGACGCCGGCCAGCCGAGGACGTCGCGCAAGATGAACACCGCCCGCTGCCGCGGCGGCAGGTGCTGGACGGCGACGATGAACGCCAGCTCGATCGTCTCCCGCGCCACCACCGATTCCTGCGGGTCCTCCGGGAGCATCCGGTCCGGGTAGGGCTGCAGGTAGCGCACCTCCGAACCCGCGCCCGGCAACTCGGCAGGCACGGGTGTGCGGTCGTTGCGCTTGTCCAGGAAGTCGAGGCAGGCGTTCGTCGCGATCCGGTACAGCCAGGTCCGCAACGCGGCGTGGCCCTTGAACGACTCCCGCTTGTTCCACGCCCGCAGGAACGTCTCCTGCGTCATGTCCTGGGCGTCCTCGTAGTTCGCGAGCATCCGGTAGCAGTGCACCTGCAGCTCACGCCGGTAGCGCTCCGTGATGAGCGCGAACTGTGCTGCGTCATTTGAGCGGGCCGCCGCGATGAACGCGGCCTCGTGGTCGCCTAGCAGTCTGGCATCGGTCATGGTCGTCAATCCTTCCGCAGGTGGCGAGGGGCTACCAGAACTGACGACGTGGCGGAGGATTTCTGAGCGGTGAAGCCGTTGACCCCGGGCCGTTCGGCCCGGGGCGGCATCGCCGGCATCGGCCCCGCCGCCCCGGCCACCTGACGGAGCGCTACTGGGACTCCTGGCGCTCCTTCGGGTGGAGCACGCTGGACAGGAAAGCCCTGGTCCGTTCGTGGCTCGGGTTGGCCAGGAGTTCGCGGGGCCGGCCCCGCTCGACGACCACGCCGTCGGCGAAGAAGGTCAGCCAGTCGCCGACCTCCCTGGCGAAGGCGATCTCGTGGGTCACCACGACCATCGTCATCCCCTCGGCGGCCAGGCCCTTCATGACCTCCAGAACCTCGTCGACCAGCTCCGGGTCCAGGGCGGAGGTGGGCTCGTCGAACAGCATCAGCGCCGGGTTCATCGCCAGCGCCCTGGCGATGGCCACCCGCTGCTGCTGGCCGCCGGAGAGCTGGTGGGGCCGCTTGTGCGCGTGGTCGGCCAGGCCCACCCGCTCCAGGTGCTCCATGGCCAGCACCCGTGCCCGGTCCGCCGGGGTGCCCAGGACGTGGACGGGACCGCAGGCGACGTTCTCCAGCGCGCTGTGGTGGGCGAACAGGTTGAAGCGCTGGAACACCATGCCGATGTTCCTGCGGAAGGCGGCGAACTCCTTGGGCGTCCAGGGGTGGTACCTGCCGCCGCGCAGGGTGTGGCCGACCTCCTGGTCGAGCACCCGCAGGCTGCCGCCGAGCACCGGCTCCAGGCCGTTGATGCACCGCAGGAACGTGGACTTGCCCGAGCCCGACGGGCCGATGACGCAGCTCACCTCGCCGGCGGCGACGGTGAGGTCCACGCCGTTGAGCACCTGCACCTCGCCGTAGCTCATCCGGACGCCCGAAGCCCGCACGACCTGCTTGTCCGGCTGCTCGCCCGGCGCGTTCATGCGGCCGCCTTCGGCAGGATCCTGGCGGCCAGGCCGCCGCCGCGCACCAGCCGTACGGCCTCGGAGCCGAAGCGGCGCTCCAGTCTGCCCTGCAGGAAGGTCGCCACGGCTGTCATGAGCATGTACCACAGGCTCGCCACGATCAGCAGCTCCATGATCCGATTGTTCGCCTTGTAGATCTGGCTGGCGTTGGTCATCAGGTCGTGCCCGGCGACCACGTAGACCAGCGAGGTGGTCTTCAGCATGGAGATGAACTCGTTGCCGGTGGGCGGGATGATGATGCGCAGCGCCTGGGGCAGGACGATGACCCGCATCCGCTTGGCCGGGGTCATGCCCAGCGCGTACGCCGCCTCGGTCTGGCCGTTGTCGACGGCCTGGATCCCGGCGCGCACGGTCTCGGCGAAGTAGGCCGCCAGGTTCAGCCCCAGCCCCAGCATGGCCGAGGTGAAGCCGGTCATCACCTGGTTGGTGTCCCACTTGACGCCGATCATGGTGAACGGGACCTTGAGCACCATCTCGGGGAACAGGAACGCCAGATTGTACCAGAAGATGAGCTGCACCAGCACCGGTGTGCCGCGGAAGAACCAGATGTAGAACGTGGCCAGCCCGCTCAGCACCGGGTTGTGCGCCAGCCGCATGATCGCGACCAGCACACCCAGGATCAGTCCGAGGGCCGTGGCCAGGACCGAGATCTCGATGGTGACCCAGACCCCGCTCAGGATCCGCTCGTGGAACACGTACTCGGCGACCTTGCCCCAGTCCAGGTTCGGGTTGGCCACGATGAGGTAGGCCAGCCGGGCCGCGACCGCCAGCGCGACCGCCGCGGCCAGCCAGCGGCCCCAGTGCCAGGTCCGCGCGACGGGGGTTTGCCTGCCCGACGCGTCGGTGATCGGTTCGGTCCGCACGGTCACTTACCGCCGTTGATCACAGCGGACTGGACGGCCAGCTTGTCGAGGTTCCACGCCGCGAGCAGTTTGCCGTACTCCCCGCTCTGGATGAGCGCGTCCAGAGCGCCCTTGACGGACTCGATGAGCTCCTTGTTGTCCGGCTTCATCCCGATGCCCCACGGGCTCTCGGTGCCTTCGATGGCGATCGCCTCCATGGCGAGCTTGGGATCTGCGGACTTGTAGGCGGCCACCACGTAGTCGGTGACGGTGGCCTGCGCGCGGCCGTTGCTCACCTGGAGCATGGCCTCCGTGTCGCCGGGGAACTTCAGGATGTCCACCGCGGCTTTGCCGTCCTTCTTGCAGTCGGCGTCGTAGCTCTCGGCCAGCTCCATCGAGGAGCCGTTGTCGACGACGGAGACGGTCTTGCCGCAGAGGTCCGCCGGACCGGCGACGCCGGCCGGGTTGCCCTTCTTGACCAGCAGTCCCGAGCCCGCCTGCACGTAGTCGACGAAGGTGACCTGTCCCTGCCGCTCGGGGTTGTCGGTCATCGAGGAGATGACGAAGTCGTAGCGGCCGGTGAGCACCCCGGGGATCTGCGAGTTGAACTCCTCGTCGGTGATGGTCACCTTGACGCCGAGCTTCCTGGCGATGGCCCTGGCCAGGGCGGGGTCGAACCCGATCGGGGTCTTGCCGTCGCTGGCGAACAGCTCCATCGGCGGGTAGCCGATGGAGGAGACGACCTTCAGGCCGCCGGACTTCAGGCTCGCCGGCGCCTTGGCGGCGAGGTCCTTGTCGGGGGTGATGGCGTTGATGACGTCGGCCGCCTTCTCCTCGGTGGGAGCCTGGTCGAGGACGACGTCCGGCGCCGCGGCCGCCGCGTCGGACGTGCCGCCGTCCAGGGACTGGGCGCCGCAGGCCGTGGTGGCGGCCAGCAGTGCGCCGGCGGCGAGCGTGGTGAGAATCCGGGTGTTCAAGGGGGGTGCTCCTTCAGGAGTGCTGCCAGCGGACTTCGCCGCCGACGACAGTGGTCATGACCTTGGTGCGCAGCACCGCGTCTGGCGACTCCACGAAGGGGTCGGTGTCCACCGCGATGAAGTCGGCGAGCTTGCCGGGGGCGAGGACGCCCTTGCGGTCCTCCTCGCCCGCGGCGTAGGCCGCGCCGAGGGTGTGGGCGGTGAGGGCCTCGCCCATGCTCAGCCGCTGCTCGGGCTGCCAGCCACCGGCGGGCGTGCCGTCGGTGCGGGTGCGGGTCACCGCGGCGTACAGCGCGGCGAAGGGGTTGGGGTGCTCGACCGGGGCGTCGGAGCCGAAGGCCAGCGCGACGCCGACGTTCAGCATCCCGCGCCAGGCGTAGGAGGCCAGCTCGTGCCCGGCCAGCAGAGAGTCGACCAGGTCGATGTCGCTGGTGCAGTGCACGGGCTGCATCGAGGCGGCGATGCCCAGCCTGGCCATTCTGGTCAGGTCGCCGATCCGCAGGTGCTGGGCGTGCTCGATGCGGTGCCGCAGCCCCGCCGTACGGCCGATGGCCTCGTAGGCGTCGATGACCAGGTGGTTGGCCTGGTCCCCGATGGCGTGCGTGGCCACCGCGATGCCGGCCCCGGCGGCCCTGCCGAACAGCCTGACCAGGTCCTCGTACGGCGTGACCGCGATGCCCACGTTGCCCTGCTCGCCGGCGAAGGACTCGCCCATGTGGCAGGTGTGCGAGCCCAGCGCCCCGTCGCTGAAGATCTTCACGGGCCCGGTGCGGAACCAGTCGTCGCCCTGCCCGGTGCGGCGCCCCTCGGCGATGGCCGCCTCCAGGTGGATCATCGGGATCGCCTTGTGCACGCGCAGCTTCAGCTCACCGGCCTCGCGCAGCTCCAGGTAGGCGGCCCGGCAGTCCTCGCCGTCGATGTCGTGCACGCTGGTCAGGCCGAGTGCGAGCAGTTCCTCCTGCCCGGCGCGGAGCTGGTCGCGCAGGTCGGCGGAGACCATGAGGTTGCGCAGCGGGTAGGAGGCCGACTCGCGCAGGATGCCGGTGGGCTCCCCGCTCGCGTCCCTGACGATCTCGCCGCCCACCGGGTCGGGGGTGGTGGCGTCGATGCCGGCCAGCCGCAGGGCGGCGGAGTTGGCCCACACCGTGTGGCCGTCGACGTTGGGCAGCGCGACCGGCAGTTCGGGGCAGATCGAGTCCAGCGCGTACCTGTCCGGCTGCGCCGGCGGATCCCAGGTGTTGCTGTTCCACCGGCCGCCGAACAGCCAGGCGCCCGGTCGCAGCCGCGCCGCGTGCGCGGCCACCATGGTCAGCGCGTCGTCCAGGGAGCGCACGTCGCGCAGGTCCACCGCGTCCAGGCTCTGGGCGTACTGCGCGGTGTGGATGTGGGCGTCGTAGAGCCCGGGGAGCACGGCGGCGCCCTCCAGGTCGATCAGCTCCGCTCCCGGGCCCGCGGCCTCGCGTACCTCCGCCTCTCCGCCGACGGCCAGCAGCACCTCGCCGTCCACGGCCATGGCCTGAGCCAACGGGTTGCCGCTGTCTCCTGTGCGGATGGCGGCGTTGCGATACACGCGGATGCTCATATGACTCTCTAAGGGTTGAGGAACGGTGGCCATCACTGTAGGAGTGGCAGAAAGAAGTCGGAAGCGCTATAAACACGACATTTAGCAACCCTGAGCACAAGGAACTCTTATGCTGAAGCCGGAACACCTGCGCACTCTCCGTGAAGTCGTTCAGCTGGGGTCCTTCGCCGCCGCCGCCAACCGGCTCGGCTACACCTCGTCGGCCGTCTCCCAGCAGATGGCCGCGCTGGAGCGGGAGATCGGCGTGAAACTGTTCACCCGCGCCGCCCACAGCGTGCTGCCCACCGGCGCCGCCGAGGTGCTGGCCAGGCAGGCGGAGACCGTGCTCATCGACATCGAGCGCATGGTCGCCACCGTCCAGGCGGTGCACAGGAACAGCGAGCGGCAGATCCGCCTGGGCATCTTCCCCAGCTTCGTCGACGTGCTGACCGGGGTCCTGCGGCGGATGGAGCCCGAGGAGCGCGCCGGCATCAGGGTCTCCGTCGCCGAGTCCTCCCAGCTCATCCCACGTCTGGGTGCCGGCGGCGAGATGGACGCGGCGATCATCTACCAGGTGGGGAACTCCGGCCTGTCATGGCCGTCGGCGCTGGGCCGGCGCTGGATCGCCGAGGACCGCTACAAGCTCGTCCTGCCGCGCAGCTGGCCCGACCTGGCGCCCTACCGGGCCGAGCAGCTCGTCGACCTGCCGTGGATCATGCACCACCCGGCGACCAGCGACGCCTCCCTCTTCGAAGGCCTGTTCGCCCACTGGGGCCTGCACCCCCGGGTGGCCTGCCACTCCGACGACTTCAAGATCACCATAGCCATGATCGGGGCGGGGATGGGCGCGGCGCTCGTCCCCGACCTCGCGCTGCGCGGGCACGGCCCGGACGTCGTGGTCGTCGACGTGCCGTGGCTGAACATCAGCCGCAGCATCTTCACCCTCGTCCATCCCGACCGCGAGACCGCCCGGCTGCAGTCCCTACTGGACGCGCTGACGCTCTGACCGCTCCCGCGCACTCGACTGGGCACGGCGGATCTGCCAGCATGTGCCGGATTACGGGCGCGGCCGGTGACGGACCCGGCGCGCTGGTCGTCACCGGCCGGCTTCCCTACGGCCGGGGCGGGCGTTAGGAGATTCTTGACCATGGAACACGAGGCGGCGATCGCCAGGTCCGCCGAGGCCATACGCCTCCACAGCGGGCACAACATCCTCATCGAGTCCGGTGCCGAGCCGGTCATCGACCGGCTCGCACGCCGCGACCGGCCGGTACCCGCCACCCCGCCCGAGCTGTGGGCCTGGACGTTCGTGGTCAAGGACATGATCGATGTCGCCGGGCTCCGCACGACCCGGGGGTCGGTCCTGTACGGGAGCGAGGAGGCGCTGACCACCGCGCCGTGCGTCGAAGCGCTGGAGCGTGCCGGTGCGCTGCTGGTCGGCAAGGCCAACCAGCACGAGTTCGCCTGGGGCGTCACGAGCGAGAACCCGCACTGGGGCGATGTGCGCAATCCGCGCCATGAGCACCTGGCTCCCGGCGGGTCGAGCGGCGGCACGGCCGCGGCGCTCGCCGCCGGGATCGCCCGGGTCGGCCTCGGCACCGACACGGGCGGCTCGGTGAGGATCCCGGCGGCCTGCTGCGGCGTGGTCGGACTGCGCCCAAGGGCCGGCGTCCTTTCCTCCGAGGGGGTCGCGCCCCTCGCCCCGATGTTCGACGTGGTCGGGCCGATGGCCACCTCGGTCGCCGACTGCGCGCGCGTGTGGCGGGTGCTCTCCGGGGAGGCCGTCGAGCCGCCGCGCTCGCTGTCGGGGCTGGTCGTCGGCGTCGCCGAAGGATGCGCGCAGGCCGGGGAGTTCGCGGACCTGGGCGCCGAGGTCCGCGAGATCGCCCTGCCGTACGAGATCCTCGCCCCGTACTGGACGATCGTGGGCGCGCAGGCCCGGCGCACCCACGAGGCCACCTACCCGGCGAACGCCGCGAGCTACAGCGCGGGCGTGCGGCGGAAGCTGGACGACGCCGCCGGGATCGGCCATCGGGATTACCGCCGGGCCGTGGAGGAACTCCTGACCGTCCGGGCCCGGTTCTCGGCGGAGATGTCGGGTGTCGACGTCCTGATCACGCCGACGCTCGGTGGCCCCGCGCCGCGGGCCGGCTGCGACGAGGCCGCCGTACGCGGCGAGGTCGGCCGGATCACCTCCGTCGTGTCCGCCCTCGGCCTGCCCGCACTGGCCATCGGGGACCTGCAGGTGGTGGGACGCGGCGAGGCCGACGTGCTGCGGGCCGGCCTGTGCTGGGAGGCCGGTGGAGGCGCGATCCCCGCGCCTCGCTGAATGTCAGATACGCGGAGACAGGCTCCACGGGTCCACCGGGACGACGCCCGTGCAGCGGCCGAAGGGGTCGAGGACCCGCCCGTAGAGCTTCGACTGCCTCAGGACGATCTGCCGGTCGGCGATGCTCACGTACGGGAACCGCTCCTCAAGGCGCATCACCAGCGGATGCAGGTCGGAGACCCCGTGCAGGCCGACGGTGAGGAGCATGTTGCGGGCCCCGGCGAGCGCCGCGCACGTCCGCGTCTCCGGCCAGTCGAGCAGCGCCCGGCCCGTCTCCTCCAGCAGGCCGTCCGGCATCCGCAGCCACAGCACCGCCGAGGAGTGCCAGCCCGCGTGCGAGCGCGCCAGGTCGCAGCGGAAGTCGATGTCGCCGGTCGCGACCAGGCGTGACAGCCTGCGCTGCACCGTGCGCTCGGACGTGCCGACGGCTTCGGCGAGCTCGGAGTAGGTGGCGCGGCCGTCGGCGAGCAGGGCCTTGAACAGCAGCCGGTCGATCTCGTCCATCTGCCTGGTGGACTCCGCCGGCCCGGGCCGCCTGGCCAGCACGCCCGCGGATCGCGGCGGCAGCACCCGCAACCGCCAGCGGCACGAGGCCTCGAAGACACGCGTGGCGACATGGGTGCGCACCTTCGACACGCCGGGCACCCGCGGCAGATCTGTGAGCAGGTAGTCCGCCAGCGCCGGCATCGACGCGGCGACGGCGATCACGAACAGGTCGTGACCGGCGGCGACGTGCTGCACGGTGATGAGGTGGCCCGCCGCCGCGAGCGTACCGGCGACCTCGACCGCCGCCCCGGCCTCGCAGTCGATCTCCAGGAAAGCCATGCTCATCGCGTGCATCTGGCGCTGTCCCAGGGCGACGGTGGTCCATGCCTCACCCGTGCTGTTCAGCCGCTGCCAGCGCCGCGCCGCCGTCACCGGATCCGCGCGGGTCGCCGTCCCGACGTCCACCCAGCTCGCTCGCGGGTTGATCTGGAGGGCGTCGATGAGTTCGAGGTCGGTCTCCGACAGCAACCGCTGAGGCTCGATGCCGGAATCCTGCACCATCACTCCTTCGGTGTCACATTGCTGCGTCTGAACACCGGGTTCACCTTATACCTCGATCCTTGTGCGGGCAGCCGCCCCTGGCTCGCCCAGCTCACCGCACCGGAGAGGACGCTTCCCCATGACCCAGCTCCACGATTGCGCCCCGGTGCCGGCCGGGGGACGGGCCGTCGAACCCGGGTCCGGCCCGCACGCGGTCGCGGACCTGGCCATCGTGGCCACGGGCGGGCGTCCCCTGTCGCCCGGCGCCCTCTCGCGCCCGCGCGGCGCCGGCACGGCGCTGCCCGGCCACGGCATCGCCGGCGGTGCCCGGTGAGCGAGACCCGGCTGGTCGGCGTCCTGGGCGGCATGGGCCCGGCGGCCACCGTCGACTTCTACGGCAAGCTCGTGGAGGAGACGGCGGCCACCTGCGACCAGGGACACGTGCCCGTCGTCATCTGGGGCGACCCCCGCGTCCCCGACCGTTCCCTGAGCCTGCTCGGCGGCGGTGAGGACCCGACCCCGTACCTGCGGCGCGGCATCGAGGGGCTGAAGCGGGCGGGGTGCGAGATGCTCGCCGTGCCCTGCAACACCGCCCACGCCTTCGTCCCGCGGCTGGCGGACGAGGCCGGGCTGGAGCTGGTGAGCATCATCGAGGTCACGGCCGACGCCCTCGCCGCCGACGGCGTCCGCGCGGCCGGCGTGCTGGCCACCTCGGGCACCATGCACGCCGGTCTGTACGCGGAGGCTCTGCGACGGCGCGGCGTGGCGGTGATCGAGCCGGACGAATCCGGCCAGCGGCAGGTCACGGCGGCCATCGGCGCCGTCAAGAGCGGCGGCGCCCAACCGGCCCACCGGCGGGCGCTGGAGGAACTCTCCCGCTCCCTCGCCGACCGCGGCGCGGAGCGGGTCGTCACCGCGTGCACCGAACTCGTCCTGGCTCTGGACGGCTCGCGCGTCCCCGTCCCGGTTCTCGACCCCGCCCGCCTGCTGGCCCGCCGGGTCGTCGACATGGCGCTCGGCGCTCAGCGCCTCCTGCCGCGCCGTCGAACGGCCAGCCACAACACGGCCGTCATGGCCAGTGCGCCCACGGCGGCTCCGGTGAGCAGGCCCAAGATGGTGTCGAGGCTGTCGTCGGAGCCGTCGATCTCCGCTCCGGCGGTCCGCAACAGCGGCACCAGGACCGCCGCCGTCAGCAGCAGCACGGCGGAGACGAAGGCGTAGAACTTCGGGCTGAGGAAGACGTTGCGCCGCGGAGTCAGCGGCGGGGCGGTCAGCTCGGCGGCGGGCCCCAGGCTGGCGGCCCTGGGCCGCTTGAAGTACTCGAAGCACACCCACGTGCCGCACGGCTCCCAGCCGTCGGGAGCGAGCAGGCCGAGCACGCTCCGGCGGCGGCCGGGCGTGACCAGCTCCCTTCTGTACTCCCACTGCTGGGGGTGCTCGGGGTCGCGGGAGCTGACGAACAGGCCTTTCGCGTCGACCCTGTCGACCTCCCAGCCCTGCGCGCCGTACTCGTTGAGCATCTTGACGTCGTGGAACAGGTCGGCGGTCCAGTGCCAGGCGCGGGCGTCCGCGGCGGGCTCGGCTGCTGGGGCCGAGGTGACGGCCAGTTCCCGGGCCAGCTCGGCCGCCGGGCCGAACTCCTCCTCGGGGTCGCCGCCGCTCTCGGCCAGGTAGCCGGCGAGATCGTCGAGCGTGGCACCGATCCGGTCGGCCGGCATGCCCGCCTCGACCAGGACTACCGCGAGCTCGTCGAAATAGCCGCCGGCGGTCTCGTTGACGTGGCCGCTCATCGGAGTCTTCCTTCGCGCGGGCCCACGGGCTGGGGTGTCTCCATGCGGCCCTTGGCCAGCACGGCGCGCACCGACTCGTCGAAGCCCAGCCAGAGCCCGCCCTGCTCGGCGAGCGTCTGCCTGCCCTGGTCGGTGAGCCGGTAGTAGCGGCGGCCGGGCCCGCGCTCGGTCGCCCGGAACTCGGCGGTGACCAGCCCCGCCTCCTCCAGCCGGTTGAGCACCGGGTAGAGGGTGCCGCCCTTGATCTGGCCGAGGCCCGACGCGGCGAGGTCTTTGGCGATCTCGTAGCCGTAGTTCTCGCCGGCCGTCAGGCTGGCGAGAACGAGCAGGTCGAGCACACCCTTGAGCCAGCTCGCGCGTCGGTCGCTCGTCATGGTAGTGATCCTATCTAGCCCGCGTGCTCGACTACCTCGCGTCGCGGCAGCGGGGAGAGCACCAGGCCACGCAGGTCGATCAGCGCGTGGACCACGATCGGCAGGAGCAGGCTGCCGGACCTCAGGTAGAGCGAGGTCAGAGTGGCGCCGAGCAGGGTGACCACGAGCATGCCGCGCCAGCCCTGGTAAAGGTGGCCCGCAACGAACACCGCCAGCGCGCCGACGGCCGCGACCTCCTCGCTCAGGCCGAGCGCGCCCATGCCGATCGCGATGAGCAGTCCCCGGTAGACGATCTCCTCGGTGATGCCGGCGGTCACCGACAGGCCTGCGGCGTACCAGCGCTCGGCCGTCGTGCGCGGCAGCAGGTGGGAGACGGCCTGCCGGCCGGGGACGAACTTGCCCTTGGCCGCCAGCCGCCTGAGGACGAGCACCATGGCCGCGGCGGCGACCAGGAATCCGACGATCGCGCCGAGGGTGGTGTCCAGCGACTCCTTGATCACCAGGCCGATGTCCGCGGCGTCGAGGCCCGGTTCCACGGCGACGACGAGCAGCGCCACGGCGGCCAGCACCCACAGCTCGGCGCTCCAGAACGTGAACATCCGGCGGTAGGCCGTGGGGTCCTGATCCCGGGTACGGGCCAGCTTGTCGTAGGAGCGCTTGCCTAGCAGGGGACTGACGACGGCCAGGTAGCCGACAAGGACGACCGCCAGGACGAGCGTCAAGGGGGTGAATGACATGGGGAACCTCCGTTACGGCTCTGCTACCTAAACCGTAGAGCAAGCTAGTTAGGAATACAACATAGCTTGCGGTCCAGTCAGCCAGACAGGCGGGCGGCGGCGTCCTCACCACCTTGGGCTTCTGTCCGCCGGTGCGGCCTCGGGCGCGGGCGGCCTCCAGCCCGTCCATCGTCCGCTCCGACATCAAGGTGTGCTCGAACTCGGCGATCGCCCCGAGGATCTGGAAGAACATCCGGCCGACCGTGGTGGAGGTGTCGATGCCCTGGTCGAGGACGACGAGACCGACACCGCGTCCTTGGAGTTCCTTCGACAGCTCGATGAGGTTTTCCAGGGAGCGGCCGAGCCGGTCGAGTTTGGTGACCACGAGCTGGTCGCCCTCGCGTGCGACGAGGAGGGCCTCGTCGAGCTCGGGCCGGCGGGCGAGTTTCCCGCTGGCCTTGTCGGTGACGACCTGCTCCTGATGTTGAAGGGCGGGGGTTACGACGAGGTGCGGCTGCTGACGGCTGATGGCATGTTTGCTATGCCGGAGGTATGAGGTATCCCGAGGGTGGCGGTTTGACCGCCGAGGAACGCGCCAAACGGGAGCGGCTGCGCTTCGAGGCCGCGGAGCTGTTCTCCCATGGAGTATCGGCGCCGGAGGTGGCGCGCCTGTTCCGGGTGACGCGGATGTCGGCCAACCGCTGGTATCGCACCTGGCAAGCCGGTGGGGTCGAGGCGCCGGCGTCCAAGGGGCCGGGCGGGGAGAAGTGCCGCCTGGACGAGCGGCGCCTGGAGCGGTTGCGGGCCGAGCTGGAGCGGGGCCCGGCCGCGCACGGCTTCATCGAGGATCAGCGCTGGACGCTCGCGCGGGTCGCCGATGTGATCGCATCGCTGTTCCACCTGCGCTACACCCCGCGCGGGGTGTCGTATCTGCTGCATCGGATCGGCTGGAGTCCGCAGGTTCCGGTGCATCGTGCGGCCGAGCGCGACGAGGGGGGGAAGCGAGCAGTGGGTCGTCGAGCAGTGGCCGGCCATAAAAGGGCGGCGCTCGACCTGGGGGCCTGACTGTGCTGGGAAGATGAGGCCGCCCAGGGACTGAGGCCGCCCAAGCCCCGCACCTGGGCGCCGCGCGGCCGTACCCCGATCGTGCACGTGACCGGCAAGGGCTACGGTCGCGTCTGCCTGGCCGGTCTGGTGTGTGCCAAGCCCGGCCGACGCACTCGGCTGATGCACCGGACGTTGATTCGGCGGGGACGGCCTGGAGAGGTCAAGGGCTTCGGTCCCCGGCAGTTGTCGGCGTTGCTGGATGCAGCTCACGCCCAGCTCGGCGGGCCGATCGTGCTGGTGTGGGACAACGATCGCCGTCATCTGTCCGCCGCGATGCGCGCCGTGATCGAGGCCCGCTCGTGGCTGACGGTCTTCCAACTGCCCGCTTATGCGCCGGAGCTGAACCCGGGCGAGATGGGATGGTCTCAGTGCGGTCTGCGTAGGACTGTTCGTTCATGAGCCTTGCGCTCCTTGGTGTTCGTTCGTTCCGCGGCCCGCCGGGTCGTAGTCGGTCCAGCGGCGCCGGTTGTGGTAGCCGGCCGGGAGCTGATGCAGGGCGCGAAGGCGTTCGGTCTCGGCGCGGTCGGCGGTGATGATCCAGCGGTAGGGCGGGCGGGTGTCCTGCCGTCCGGTGACCCAGCCACGGCGCAGCCAGCCGGACAAGGTCGCCATCGGCATCCCGATCTCGCGGGCCAAGCTGGCCAGCCACCATTGGTCGGGACCAAGGCCGCCCTGGTCGGTGCTGCGGTCATGATCCAGGCCAGGACGCAGGCCCAACCGGCGGATCAGGTGCTGGATCTCGCCGACATGGAAGCGTTCGTGCAGGTGGGGTGTGCGGAACCCCTCGGATGCGAGCCGGTCGGCGATCGCCGCATTGTCCAGCCCCTCGCCCACCAGCGCTCCGATCCGCGCGGTCAACGCCGGGTAGTACGACAGCTGGTCGATCCGGGCCACGGGACGGATCAGGTCGGCGTGGGTCTGGTGGCCCCCGGCCCAGGTGACGACGGCGTGCACGTTCTCGCCGGCGCCATCGGCGGTGACCTGCACCCGTTCGACTACGGCGCGTACCAGCTTCTTGTGGTCAGCGGCACTCGTCGTCGGAGCCGACCACAGGGCCGGGATGTCGTCGGCCAGGGCGCGGATCGCGGCCAGTTCGGCCGCCGACAGCCGCATCGGGCGCTCGCGGCTGAACCGCTCGTAGTCCTCCACCAGCTGCTGTCTGGCGGTCAACGCCTGTTCCCACTCGTGCTCGAGTTGCCGCACCACCAAGCGGTGCTCCGGCTCGGCGAGTTGGTACTGGCGTCGCGCCCGATCGCAGGCGAACTCGGCGCGCTCCAGGCGCTGCCGCCAGATCCGCTCCACCTGCCGGCGGTGCGCCTCGATCTGCTCGGCCGCGCGCACCGACACCTCCAGCGCGGCTGGGGCCAGCGCGGACAGCACCTGAGCGACGACGTGGTCGTCGAGGAAGCCTCCGGCCATCTGCTGGCAGCGCGGTTGCCCGTAGGTGTGATGCCGTCGCTGACAGCAGTAGCGGTGGATCAGGCCATGCTGGTTGCTCTCGTAGGTGATCTGCATGCGCTGGCCGCAGATCCCGCAGACCACCAGACCGGCCAGCACGCCCGGGCCCTGGCGCGGCGCCCCGACACTCTCGGCCTGCGCCCGGTTGGCGGCCATCCGCGCCAGATTGCGCTCATACCGCTCCACAGTGATGTACGCCGGCAACGCACCCTCGATGCGCACCAGCCACTGCCCGGCATCCAGGCCGCGCACCCGGCCGGAGTGCTCGCGCCCGGGCAGGTGCCGGGCCGCCTCGGTACGGCTGCGCCCATAGGCGTAGATCCCGGCATAGGCCGGATTGCGCAGCATGTTGATCAGACCCTGCTGGTGCGGCGCCCGCCAGACCAGCTCGCCCTTGCCCGGCCCCGACCGTTCCCGCATCCCGATCTGCACTCGATGCTCCACCAGGAACCGCAACACCGCATGCACCGTCCCGAGCTGTTCGAACAGATCGAACACCAGGCGGATGACCGCCTGAACCTGCTCGTCCGGGTCGAGGCCGACCTCGCCGCAGGGGCGGCGCACATACCCGGCCGGCAGCGGGACCGCCAACTGTCCGCGGGCGGCCTTGGCCAACCGCCCGGACGCCATCCGCTGCTTGATCAAATGAAGCTCGACCTCGGTCATGGTGCCCTTCAATCCGAGCAATAACCGATCGTTGTACCAGTTCGGATCGTAGACCCCGTCCGCGTCGGCCAGCAGCGCCCCCGACAGCGAGCACAGCTCGACCAGCTGGTGCCAATCGCGGCCGGCCCGGGCCAGCCGCGACATCTCCAAACCCAGTACCAACCCCACATGACCCATGGTGATCTCAGTGACCAGGCGCGCGAATCCCGGCCGGTCGGCCGCGTTCGCCGCTGAGCGCCCCAGGTCCTCATCGATCACCATCACCCGCGAGGCCGGCCAGCCCAGCGCGACCGCCCGCTCGACCAGCCCGTACTGCAGCCGCGTGGACTCCCCATGATCAAGCACCTGCTGCCGGGAGGATTGACGCACGTACACCACCGCCAGGCGGTCACGGTGCCGGCCCTGGACCTTCCCGTCCTCACGCTCACGCAGCAGCATCGACCTCACCCCCGCCCCGCCCATCCAGGCCGACCCCCCCGACCCGTCGCCCGATCCACCAGCATGATCAGGGTCTGGACCACCTCCCGCTGGTTCGGGTCCGGCAGCACCGCCCACAGCGTGCTCACCGGAATCTGGGGGGCTCGTCCTCGCCTGCGCTGTCCATGACGCGCCGCCTTCACCTTGGTCACGGGCCCGCAGCCGCTCGACCAGCTTGACCAGCCGAAGCAGGCCCTCACTGCCAATAATCGGCGTGTTCACACCCCGCTGTCCAACTTTCCCCGCACTGTGACAAACCGACTGAGGG
>NZ_FOQY01000017.1:0-64032 GCF_900113865.1 Streptosporangium canum
CACTGGAGTCTGGAGGCTGGCACGCCGGGCTCGGCCCTGCCGCTCTTGGATGAGTCACTGGCGCCGTTCCGAGAGTCGGTGGCTCCGATCCGGCCGCTGCGGTTGCGGTCGCGTCCGCAGCCGATGCGGGATCGACGATCGGCGGCCGGCTTGTGAGCGGGCGGCGGGTCGGCGGTGGGCGCACCGTCGAAGATCCACTCCCATTCTGCTCCCAAAACGGGGTTTTGATCTCATGGAAAGGGGCCGTTCCTCAACGAGAAACGGCCCCTGACCTGCGGTCGGGGTGACAGGATTTGAACCTGCGGCCCCCTGCTCCCAAAGCAGGTGCGCTACCAAACTGCGCCACACCCCGGTCCGCCGGGTACGCGCTCGCTCCGGAACTCCGGTACGATTACGCCCTGACGACCGGATGAAGTCTAGACCAGACTGACACCGGCTCGCGCGGACGTAGCTCAATGGTAGAGCCCCAGTCTTCCAAACTGGCTACGCGGGTTCGATTCCCGTCGTCCGCTCAGATGACAGAAGGCCAGGTCAACCGTTATCGGGAGATCTGGCCTTCTGCTTTTCTCAAAACTTTACGATCTTCTGTGCCCGTGGCGTGCCCGATGGCTTTCGCGCCCGTCGCCTCGCGCCTTTGTGACGGCTTGCCCACGCGACGGCCTCGTCCCGATCCTTGCTCGCGTGCCGGTGGGACGACGCCCTCCCGGGCGGTGAGCCGTCAGCGTGGCACCGCGCGCACCCATCCCCGGTCCCCGTTCAGGAATCCGGACATCGTCAGGCCCGCCTCGCCGAGTTCCGCCTCAAGGAAGTCGTCGTCAAGGCGCCTGCTGAGGTAGGAGTGGGTCCATTTCCGCTCCCCCACCGTGTATTCCATGGTGAGGTCGAGGAGATGGGGCTCCGGCCGGACGACCTCGGCCAGGCGGACGACACGGCCGTCGCCGCCGTCCCGTTCGAAGGGCTGGATCGTGTCGTACCACTCGGGGGGCTGTCGTTGCAGGATCACGCACCCGTCGGCGGCGACGTGCTCGCGGCAGGTGCGCAGGAACGCCCGGCGGAGTCCGTCGTCGGCCGTCTCGATCACGAACGACATGAGCAGGACGACGTCGAACTTCCTGTGGAGCGCCAGCGTCTGGATGGACGAGCAGACCGTCTCGGCCCCCCTGATGTGCACGAGCATCTCCGGTGACTCGTCCACGGCGACCACCTCGTGCCCGAGTGCCAGCAGGCTGTGGGTGATCCGGCCCGTGCCCGAGCCGAGCTCCAGGATGGACGCCCCCTCGGGGATCGCCGCGTGGATGTGTTCCGGCTCACCCTTGGGGGTGAGCGTGGCGTAGTGGTCGACCGCGCAGCCGTCCGGCGTGATCGGCCCTGGTCCGGTGCCCTGATAAAGCCTTCGAGAAGTCACGATCACCATCCTGCGCGACGTTCCGGAAGATCGCGCGGGGGGGTTCCCGCTCCCCGGGACGGACCTCCGGCGGGGTCGTGCGGCCGCGGGAGGCGCCAGACGGGCATCGGCGGGTCGATCTTGACTGTGACGCCACATATCGGGACCATGTGGTTGAGATCAAGAAATATCTATAAATCTCCGTCAAACGCGGACCCAGGCGTAGATCATTCTTTACGATTCTCCTGAACGGCAGTCAAGTCGCACTGGAGGAGAACGTGACGGGGTTCGACGGCGTGATCATCGGTGGCGGTCACAATGGGCTCACGTGCGCCGCCTATCTCGCCAGGGCGGGCCTGTCCATAGCGGTCGTCGAGCGCAACGACGAGGCGGGCGGAGGCTGCAGCACCCAGGAGCTCACCCTCCCCGGGTTCCGGCACAACACCCACAGCAGCTACCACTTCCTGGAAGAGGGCCCGGTCCCGGCCGACCTCGAACTCCAGCGGTACGGCCTGCGCTACGTCTACCCCGAGACCCAGCACTCCACGATCTTCCGGGACGGCCGCGCGATCACGGTCTACACCGATCCCAAGCGCACCGCCGAGTCCTTCGCGCGCTTCTCCCGCGCCGACGCCGACCGGTGGCTGGAGCTGTACGAGCGCTACGCCGAGGCGGCCAGGGACCTGATGAACGGCTTCCTGTATTCCAGACCGCTGCCGCCACCTGTGCTCGCCGAACGGCTCCAGGGCGACCTGGGCCGGGACCTGCTGAGCTACATGCCGCTGTCGCTGTACGAGGCGGTGGACAGGAACTTCGAGAGCGAGCAGGTCAGGGTGCTGTTCAAGTCCTTCCTGCACGCGATCTCGATCGAGAACGTGCCCGGGACCGGCGGCTTCCTGCCGCGCCTGCTCTCCCGCATCGCCAGGCTCGGCGTCCCCGTGGGCGGCGCCGTCAACGTCGCGAACGCGCTGCGCGGCGTCATCGAGGAGCACGGCGGCATCGTGGTCACCGGCGCGCACGCCGAGCGGATCCTGGTCGACGACGGCCGGGCCGTCGGGGTCAAGCTCGCCACCGGCGACGTCCTGAGCGCGCGGCGGTTCGTGGCCAGCGCGGTGGACGCCCCCCAGACGGTACGGCTGGCGGGCCCGGAGAACTTCGGCGCCGACGTCGCGGCCAAGGTCGAGAACTACAAGTGGGCCGGGCACAGCCTGGTCACCCTGCACCTGGCGCTGGAGGAGGCACCGCGTTACCTGGCGGCCGAGTTCGAGCCCGATGTGGACCGGGCCTTCCTGGTCGTCCTGGGCGCCGACGACAGCGAGCAGCTCGGCCGTACCTTCGACCAGATCCACCAGGGGCGGCTGCCCGACCGGCTGGCGGGCAACGGCGCCTGTCCCTCGCTGTTCGACCCCTCCTACGCCCCGGACGGCAAGCACGTGGCCTTCTGGTGGCCGTGGGCCCCCTACGACCTCGGCGGCGACGCGGGGAACTGGGACCGGCAGCGTGAGGAGGTCGGCGAGCGGCTGCTCGCCGAGTGGTCGGAATACGCCCCCAACCTGGCCCGGGGCGCCGTACTCGGCAAACGGGTCTTCTCTCCACTCGACATAGAACGGCACTGCGTCAACATGGTCCGCGGCAGTCATCACGTCGGCGCCTACGAGCCCGCTCAGCTGGGCGGCAACCGGCCCGTCCCCGAGCTCGGGCAGTATCGCACCCCGATCACCGGTCTCTACCTCTGCGGCGCGAGCAGCCATCCCGGCGGCTCGGTCTCCGCAGCCCCCGGCTACAACGGCGCCAACGCCATCGCCGAGGACCTCGGCCTCAGCACCTGGTGGACCCCGGTCCCGGCCCCCCGGTGGAGCGCGTGAACCGCCGGTTCGTCGCCAAGGACCCCGCGGCGGCCGCACCGCGGATGAGCAGCCCCGCCACCATGAACGAGCAGCTCTCGCTGCTCAACGCGGCGAGCAAGCGGATCGGCAGCACCCTGGACATGTTCGAGACCGGCAGGGAGCTGATGGACGTCGCCGTGCCGCGCTTCGCGGACGCGGCGGGCATCCTGGTGCAGGACCGGCTCATGACCGACGGGGAGTTCCCGCAGCGCAACACCGACGGCACGGCGCTGGTGCGGCGGATCGCGGTCGGCGTGTCCGATCCCGCACCCGGTGAGTACGCCAGGGCGTTCCCGGTGGACGAGGTCGTGGTCTACGAGGCGTGGACGCCCTACGCCAGGTGCATGGCCACCGGCAACCCGATCCTCTATCCCCGCCTGGGGCGCCGGACCGCCGAGGAGATCGGACGGTTCTGGCAGCGCGACTCGGTGTCCAAGGTGCTGGAGGACAGCTCCTTCCTGGTGGTCCCGCTCAAGGCGCGCGGCCGAGTGCTGGGCTTCGTCATCTTCACCCGCAGGCCCGACAGCGAGCCCTTCGAGGAGCAGGACATCGGCCTCGCCGAGGAGCTGGCGGCCAGGACCGCGGTCTGCCTGGACAACGCCAGGCTCTACAACCGCGAGCGCCGTACCGCGCTGACCCTGCAGAGCAGCCTGCTCCCGGCCGACCTCTACCAGCCGCTGGGCCTGACGATCGCCTCCCGCTACCTGCCCGCGAGCGATCTGGTGGGGGTGGGCGGCGACTGGTACGACGTGATCCCGCTGCCCGGCTGCCGCGTCGCCCTCGTGGTCGGCGACGTCATGGGGCACGGCATCAGGGCGGCGGCCACGATGGGCCAGCTGCGCACGGCCGCCCGCACGCTGGCCAGCCTCGACCTCAGTCCGGCCGAGGTGCTGTTCCGGCTCAACCGGATGAGCCAGGACCTTGACGCCACCCAGATCGCGACGTGCGTCTACGCCACCTACGACCCGGTCACCCGGATCTGCGCGCTCGCCTCCGCGGGGCACGTGCCGCCGATCCTGGTACGGCCGGGCGGCAAGCCCGAGCTGCTGGAGCTGCCGCCGGGGCTCCCCCTGGGCATCGGCAACGAGCCGGTCGAGATGCGCGAGCTCGTCCTTCCGCACGACGCCGTCCTCGCCTTCTACACCGACGGCCTGGTGGAGAGCCGCGAGCGGGACATCGACGAGGGCATCGGCATGGTCTGCGATCTGCTCGCCGGCCAGAACCGGAACCTGGAGGAGGTGTGCGATCTCACGATCAGCGCGCAGCGTCCGGGACACGAGCGCGACGACATCGCGCTCCTGCTGGCCAGGGTGCGCGAGCTGGACGAGGACGACATCGTCGAGATCGACTTCCCGTCGGACCCCCGCTCCGCCTCCAAGGCGCGCCGTTTCGTCCGGGCCACGCTGACCGAGTGGCGGCTGGACTCGATCGCCGACGCCACCGAGCTCATGATCAGCGAGCTGGTCAGCAACGCCATCAAGCACGGCTCGGGCACGGTCGGCCTGCGCCTGCTGCGCGGTCCCACGCTGGTGTGCGAGGTGGCCGACCGCTCCCTCGCGATGCCGGTCATGCGCGAGGCCGGCAGCGAGGAC
Source organism: Streptosporangium canum (assembly GCF_900113865.1). Lineage (GTDB taxonomy): Bacteria > Actinomycetota > Actinomycetes > Streptosporangiales > Streptosporangiaceae > Streptosporangium > Streptosporangium canum. The sequence goes on from NZ_FOQY01000017.1 coordinate 4,863, forward strand.
GACACCGGCCGCGGGCTGCACCTCATCAACTGGCTCGCGCATCGGTGGGGCTCCCGGCTGACGCCCAAGGGCAAGGTCGTCTGGGTGGAGCAGAGCCTGCCGTGAGGCCCGCGGGCCCGGGGCCCGAGGTCAGGAGCCTCGCGCCCCGGGCGGGGACGCCTGCGCCGACGAGGCCGTCAACCGCGGTCCGATCGACGGCGCCCTGCCCGCCGGCGACGCCACCTGTTGTGTCACTCCGGCGGGCCGGTGAGCTCCGGCGGCCGTCAGGGGCGGCCGGGGAGCCGGCCGCTGATCAGCGGGGCGGCCCAGCGGGCCGCGGGGTCGGAGTCGAGCAGCAGCGCGCGGGCGAAGGCGCTGAGCGGCACCGCCAGAATCGCCCCGAGGGCGCCGAGCACGTAGGCCCACACGAGCAGGGACAGGATGGTGACCGTGGTGGACAGACCGGCCGACTCCCCTACGAACTTGGGCTGGATCACCGACTGGATGACGAAGTTCAGCACCGAGTAGACGACCACCACGGCGATCATCGTGCTCGGCCCGGAGTCCAGCAGCGCCAGCAGCGCGGGCGGGACGACCCCGATGACGAACCCGACGTTGGGGATGTAGTTGGTGATGAACGCCAGCAGCCCCCAGAGCAGCGGCAGCGGCACACCCATGATCCACAGGGCGATGGCGTCGAGCACCGCCACGATCAGCCCGAAGATCGTGGAGACGATCAGATAGTTGCACGTCCCCCGGGCGAACTCGCTCAGCGCCTGGACCGTGTGGGGCCGCGAGGCCCTCAGCGACCTGATCGCGTCGTGCGTCACGGTGGCGTCCAGGCTCATCCCGAACAGCAGCAGCGTGATCAGGATGAGGGCCGAGCCGACGCTGAGCAGCCCTCCCAGGAAACCCTGCACCACTCCGATGAGCGAGCTGGGATCGAGCTTGCTCAGCGCCGACCTGACCTGTTCCTGGGTGATGCCGAGGTGGTCGATGCCCTGGGCGATCGAGGACAGCAGCCGCTGGTACTGCGCGGCGTAGGTGGGCAGCAGGGCCACGAGCTGCGCCACCGAGACGACCAGCGCGCCGACCAGCGCGACGAGCAGCAGCAGGACGGTGAGAAGCGGGACCGCGACCAGCACCCACGGCGCCGCGCCGCGACGGCGCAGCCAGACCCTGAGCGGGCTCACCGCGATGGTGAGGGTGAGCGCCAGGAAGGCCGGGCCGGCGATGCCGGCCACCGCTCTGATCCCGGCCAGCGCCACCACCGCGGCGGCCAGCCCGAGCAACAGCCTGAAGCCACTCGACGATCTCGCGGGTCCGGACGCTTCGGCCATGGGTGACACTATGGCGCGACATGTTCACCGAGAGCGTCAACCGCGCCGCAGCGTCGCCTCCCCGACGGCCCCGGCCCCCTTCGGCGGACCCGCCCTCTTCAAGCGGGTGCCGCGCCCCGGCCGGTCATGCCTCACGGGCCCGATGACGGGGTGCCCCTCAGGAGTTACGGTCGAAATGACGACTCGGGAGGACATGATGACTATCGACATACGTGAGGCCTACCGACGCACCCTGGATGACTTCGGTGCTCTTGTGCACCAGATCCGGCCGGAACAGTGGGAGAACAAGACGCCGTGTGTGGACTGGGACGTGCGCGCCCTGGTCAACCACGTGGTCGGGGAGAACCGCTGGGCCCCGGAACTGCTCGCCGGACGGAGCGTCCCGGACCTCGGCGACAGCCTTGACGGCGACCTGCTCGGCGACGACCCGTTGAAGGCGTTCGACACGTCGGCGGTGGCCGCCGCCCAGGCGGCGGGTGGTGAGCGTTCCCTGACATGCGTCGTCCATCTGTCGTTCGGCGACGTACCCGGCGAGGAGTACATCACCGAGCTGTTCGCCGACGCGCTCATCCACACCTGGGACCTGGCCCGTGCGATCGGCGCCGACGAGCGGCTCGACCCCGAGCTGGTCGAGGCCTGCGCGGCCTGGTTCGCCGGCGCGGAGGAGGGTTATCGCCAGGCGGGAGTGATAGGAGAGCAGCAGCCGGTGCCCTCGGACACCGATTCCCAGACCAGGCTGCTCGCCTCGTGGGGGCGCCGCAGCTAGCGGGCCGTCGGCCGTTTGCCGTGGTTGGCCCTGCGCTTCCTGCGTGACCGGCTCTTGCGCGCGCGTCTGCCCATGCCGCACCCCTTCCGTCGGGTCCGGCCTTCACGTTCCTCCTCGAACGCGCGCCGTACAAGACCTGAGGCGCGCCGTACGGGGCATGGGGGACGAGCCGTCCGGCGGCGGCCGGCACGGCGGGCGGCCATGGTTTTAGGCTCCCCGCATGAGCGCGAATCTGATGGACCGCTGGCGGTCGCTGGCCGGGCCCGAGGCCGAGAGCCTCGGGCGGGATCTGATCACCCGGTACGGCGAGCCGCACCGCAGGTATCACACGGCCGACCACCTGGAGGCCGTACTGGCCCACATCGACACGCTGGCGGAGAACGCGGCGGCCCCCGACCTCGTACGGCTCGCGGCCTGGTTCCACGACGCCGTCTACGACCCGCGGCGCGGCGACAACGAGGAACGCAGCGCCCGGCTGGCCGAGCGGATGCTGCCCGAGATGGGACTGCCCGCCGCGGCGGTGGCCACGGTGGCCCGCCTGGTGCGGCTCACCCTGACGCACGACCCCGCGCCGGACGACGTGGACGGCGCCGTGCTGTGCGACGCCGACCTGGCGATCCTGGCCGCCCCGTCCGAGATCTACTCGGCCTACGCGGCGGCCGTGCGCCAGGAGTACTCCTTCGTCCCGGACGACGCCTTCCGGGCCGGCCGGGCGGCCGTGCTGCGCTCGCTGCTCGACCTGCCGACGATCTTCCGGATCGCCGATCTGGAGGCGGCGGCCAGGGCGAACATCCACGCCGAGCTTGAGCGGCTGTGAGCCGCTATTCACCAGGATCCAACAGCGATCACCCAAATCTCCTGTGATAATTTGGTGGAATCTGTTTGATTAAGGAGTGGGTCAATGCTCGCCCAACAGCGGCAGCAGGCGATTCTGGAGCGGGTGCGCGGCAGCGGCGGGGTCAGGGTCGCCGACCTCGTCCGCGAGCTCGGGGTGTCCGACATGACGATCCGCAGGGACCTCGAAGTGCTGGCCGAGCGCGGGCTGGTGGAGAAGGTCCACGGCGGGGCCACCGCCGCCGGCCCCGGCTCGACCGAGGAGCCCGGATTCGCCGCCAAGTCGATGCGCCAGCAGCCGGAGAAGGAGGCGATCGCCCAGTACGCCGCCCAGCTCGTCCGGCCCGGCACGGCCATCGCGCTGTCCGCCGGCACCACGACCTGGACGCTGGCCCACTGCGTGGTCGACGTGCCCGACCTGACCGTGATCACCAACTCGATCCGGATCGCCGACGTCTTCCACCGCTCCCCCCGCGCCGACCGCACCGTCGTGCTGACCGGCGGCGTCCGGACCCCCTCGGACGCGCTGGTCGGCCCGGTCGCCGTGGCGGCCGTCCGCGGGCTCCACGTGGACACCCTGTTCCTCGGCGTGCACGGGATGGACGCCCGCGCCGGGTTCACCACGCCCAACCTGCTGGAGGCGGAGACCAACCGCGAGCTGGTCGCCTCCGCGCACCGCCTGGTGGTGCCCGCCGATCACACCAAGTGGGGGACGGTCGGGATCAGCACGATCGCCGAGCTGTCCCAGGCCCACGTCGTGATCACCGACTCCGGCCTGCCGGACGAGGCCCGCGACGAGCTCACCGCCCAGGTCGGCGAACTGATCGTCGCCGAGGCGCGGCCGACGAGCGAGGCGCTGGGCCGATGAAGCGCACGATCACCCACCTGGCCGACGGCCGGGAGCTGTTCTACTTCGACCGGCGCGACGACGCCGACCGCGGCGCGACCGACGCGCGCGACCTGCCGCCCCGCCCCCCGGCCTCCGAGCTGCGATACGACCCGCTGACCGAGGAGTGGATCGCGGTGGCCGGGCACCGTCAGGGGCGCACCTTCCTGCCGCCGGCCAGCGAGTGCCCGCTGTGCCCGTCGACCCCCGGCAACCTGACCGAGGTCCCGTCGAGCGCCTACGACGTCGTCGTCTTCGAGAACCGCTTCCCCTCCTTCTCCACCCAGACGGGCGAGCACCCCCAGGTGGGAGGGCTGAGCGAGGTCCGCCCGGGGGTCGGGCGGTGCGAGGTGGTCTGCTTCACCTCCGACCACGGCTCGTCCTTCTCCGAGCTCTCCGCCGGCCAGGTCGAGCTGGTCATGGAGGCCTGGATCGACCGTACGGCGGAGCTGTCCGCGATGCCCGGCGTGGAGCAGGTGTTCTGCTTCGAGAACCGGGGAGCGGAGATCGGCATCACCCTGGCCCACCCGCACGGCCAGATCTACGCCTACCCCTACGTGACCCCGCGCACCCGGCTCTCCCTGGGCGCGGCCGAGCGCCATCGGGAGCGGACCGGGGGCAACCTGTTCGCCGACGTGCTGGCCGCCGAGCGGGAGGCCGGGATCCGCGTGGTCGCCTCGAACGAGCACTGGACGGCCTTCGTCCCCGCCGCGGCGCGCTGGCCTGTGGAGGTCCACCTCTACCCGCACCGCCAGGTCCCCGACCTGGGCGGGCTGCAACCCGCCGAGCGCACGGCGTTCGGACCGCTCTACACGGAGGTGCTCCGCCGCCTGGACGGGCTCTTCGGCGTGCCCATGCCGTACGTCGCGGCCTGGCACCAGGCGCCGGTGAACGTCGGCCGGGAGCTGTCGTACGCGCACCTGGAGCTGTTCAGCATCCGCCGGGCGCCGGACAAGCTGAAGTATCTCGCCGGATCGGAGTCGGCCATGGGGGCCTTCGTGAACGATGTCCTGCCCGAGGAGACGGCCCGCCTTTTACGTTCTCTTGTCACAGAATGATCACTTATTAGTCTCAGATTGGGGTCGCGTTACCCTGGGTTTACCACTACTATCCTCACACATCGGACTCAATGTCCGATATGCCTAATTCCGGGCGCGTCGCCCGGGAGCCGGGGACCCACCGCACTTGGGGTGAACCACTTCGGTGGAAGGGCTTCCTCCAGCCCGAACCCGTCAGCTAACCCGGTAGGCGGAAGGAGAGGAGAGTCGTGGCGGCTCTATCCCCCACGTTCCGTCGCCATGCGGCTTTGACCATTTCCATGGTTTCGGCCCTAGCGTTCACCCTCGGCACGGCGACCGCGGGCAACGCGGCCCCCAAACCGAAGGAGTCCCAGCTCCGTGCCGAGCTGGCCCAGCTCAACAAGAAGGTCGACAAGCTCATCGAGGCCTACGCGGCCAAGCGCGAATCCCTCAAGAAGGCCCGGGCCGCCGAGAACGTCGCCAAGGCGGACCTGCGCAAGGCCGAGGAGAGCTACGCCGAGGCCGAGAAGCAGGTCGACGCCCTCGCCCAGCTCCGCTACCAGAGCAACTCCGGTGACCTGCCCTCCATGCTGTTCTCCACCAACCTCAGCGGTGCCGCCATCATGGAGCAGCTCAGCGTCCAGCAGAGCACCTACCTGCAGGGCTTCGCCCTGAGCCGGGACCTCAGGAAGCAGGCGGCGGACAAGGCCGCCCAGCTCACCAAGACGATCGGCGAGGAGGCGACGGCAGTGGAGAACCAGCGTGAGGAGGCCGAGCAGGTGATCGACGACATCGAGAAGAAGCTCGACGCGCTCGTCCCCACCGGCTCCGGCCGCCGCGCCGACGGCAGCTGGGCCCCCCAGCTCCCCACCGGAGCCGACAACATCACCGACCGCACCCAGATCATGCGCGAAGCCATCAAGAAGCGCTTCCCCCTGCCCTACCAGGTCGGCTGTTACCGGTCCGCGAACGACGGCGGCGAACACCCGCTCGGCCGCGCCTGCGACTTCATGATGAGCACCGGCGGCTCGATGCCCTCGGCCGCCCACGTCAAACTCGGCGACGAGATCGCCGCCTGGGCCATCAAGAACAAGGCCGCCCTCGGCGTCAAATACGTCATCTGGCGCCAGCGCATCGACACCGGCTCCGGCTGGCGCCCGATGTCCAACCGCGGCGGCATCACCGCCAACCACTTCGACCACGTCCACATCTCGATGTACTGAAAGACGTGCCGAAAAGCATGCCCGCACCGGCTGATGCGCTGTCCGGCACCGGCGGCGCGGACATGCTCGCGGCTCGGATACGGGCCGCCTGAAGTGGCCCGATCCAGCGGCGCGGTGTCGGACCTCGGCGCGGGTCCGGCCGCCTCGTAGGGTTGCCGTCATGACCGCTGAACCGGCACACGCCGTCCCCGCCGCGCGCATGGCCTCGCTCCACCTGGCCACCCGGAACGCCGCCGCCTTCTGGACGGCTCTCGCGCAGACCCGCGGCCACGGACTGCTCACCCGCCCCGGTTTCGTCGGTGTCGACGGAGGCGAGCGCGGTGGCCTGCGCGTCCTGCTTCTCGCTCCGGAGCCGGACGCGGGCGATCTCGCCGAACTGACGGAGCTGGTCCGGCGCCGATCAACCGGCGGGGTGGTCGTCGAGGATCCGTTCAGCTCGGTCGGCCTCGGCGATCTGGGGCTGAGCCCCCGGCGGCTCCCCGTCATGATCCGCCGCCCCGGTCCGGTCCCCGCGCCGCCGGCCGTGGAGGTCGACCGGCTGGAGCCGGGCGGGCGGCTGGAGACCGCGGAACGGATCGTGGTCGACGGATTTCCGCTGCCGGGCTTCCAGCCGTACCACCCGGGCGAGGTGTTCCCCCGGAGCCTGCTGGAGCGTCAGGGGGTCGACCTGTTCCTCGCCATCCGGGACGGGGTGCCCGCCGGAGCCTGCATGACGGTCACCGATGACGCGGTCGGCGGGGTCTACTGGGTGACCACCCTGCCCGAGCACCGCTCCCGCGGGGTCGGACGGGCACTCATGCACGCGGTCCTGGGACACCTGCGGGGTCCCGTCACCCTGACCTCGGCGACGGCCGGCAAGCCGCTCTACGACTCCCTCGGGTTCGACACCGTCGCCGACGCGACATGGTGGACTGGCAAGATGTGACCCCATGACCGATAACCGTGTCGACCCCCCGTATATCGCCGACGAGACCCCCATGCTCCGGTCGTGGCTGGACTGGCACCGGGAGACCCTGGCCGTGAAGTGCGCCGGGCTGTCGGAGGAGCAGCTCCGCCTGCGCGTGGTCGCGCCGTCCACGCTCTCCCTGCTGGGTCTGGTCCGCCACATGACCGACGTCGAGCGCTACTGGTTCCGCAACATCCTCAACGGCGAGAACACTCCGGGGATCTACTGGTCCGACCTGCATCCCGACGCGGAGTTCGACCTGGTGGACACCGCCTCGGCCGAGGAGGCGTTCGCCCGCTGGCAGGGCGAGATCGACCACGCCCGCGAGGTCTCCGCGGGGCTGCCTCCGGACACCCTGGGCAAGCAGCGGCGCAGGGGGGAGGACGTCTCGCTGCGCTGGATCCTCATCCACATGAACGCGGAGTACGCCCGGCACAACGGCCACGCCGACATCATCCGCGAGCAGCTCGACGGCGTCACCGGAGAGTAGTCGGCTCCTGGACCGCCTCGGCGATCACCTGGTCGAGGTTGACCAGGTCCGCGGGGTGGGCCATGGCCGCCTCGGCGAAGCGGGTGAGCAGCCGGGCGAAGGTCTCACGGTCCGCCTCGTCCCAGTCGGCGATCAGCCCGTCGAGGTAGGTCCGCCGGTGGTGGACGACCACCTCCAGCACCCGGCGCCCCCGCCCGCTGAGCACCAGCCGGGCCCGCCGGGCGTCCACCTCGGACTCCTCGCGCTCCACGAACCCCGCGCCGATCGCGTCGTTGACGAGCCTGCTGGCCGTGGAGGGATCCACGTCCAGCTGCTCGGCGACGGCGCCGACGGTCACCTCGGGCACGTCCAGGCTCAGTTTGTGCACGGCGTGCACGACCATCACGTTCGACAGCTGCACCGGCCGTTGCGGGTCTGCGATCTTGCGCGAGCGCAGCGGCCGCGCCCAGATCCGGCGCAGCCGGAACAGCGCCACATCGATCGCCGCCCCTGGCGTCCCGTCCCTCACGGAACAACCCTATCGGCGGGTACGGCCACCCCCGGCGCCCGTCGTGGTCCGGCGGGTCAGCCGGTGAGGCGGACCGGGTTCACCAGGTCCGCGTACAGGAGCAGGCCGAACAGGATGATCATCGTGAAGGCCAGGGCGTAGGTCAGCGGGAGCACCTTGGCGATGTCCACGTGCGCCGGCTCGGGCCTGCGGGTCACCCGGGCGAAGGCCCGTTTGAGCCCCTCCCAGAGGCCGCCCGCGATGTGACCGCCGTCGAGCGGCAGCAGCGGGATCAGGTTGAACACGCCGATGGCCAGGTTGAACCCGGCGAGCAGGCTCAGCAGGGCGACGAACTTGTTCTCGGTGGGGGCGGCGGAGGCGGCGATCTCGCCGCCGATCCGGCCCGCGCCGACCACGCCGACCGGGCCGTTGGGGTCGCGTTCCTCACCGGAGAAGGCGGCGTTCCAGACGCCGATCATCTTTTCCGGCAGGTTGACCAGCGACTCGGCGACCCTGCCGGTGAGATCCACCATGTGGCCGACCACGTAGCCGAAGCTCTGCTTCTCCATGACCTGCGTGGGCGCGACGCCGAGGAAGCCGACATTCTTCTCGATCTTCTTCGGGTCGTCGACCGCGGGGCGGTCCTGGGAGATCAGGGTGACGTTCAGCGTCTGCGGCCTCCCGTCCCGCACGATGCCGATGGTGACGGGGCCGGCGCCGTTGGCCCGGATCTTCTTGGTGGCCTCCTCCCAGGTGGAGACCGGCACGCCGCCGAACGCGACGATCTTGTCACCGGGCTTGATGCCCGCCTGCGCCGCCGGCGTCGGCGGGTCGGCCTCGGTGCACGTGCGGCCCGGCTTCAGCGACTCGCTGTAGGGGATGACGCACTTGGTCATCCCCGACACGACCGGCTTGAGCACCGGGATGCCGAAGCCCATGATGACGATGGCGAAGAGGACGAAGGCCAGCACGAAGTTCATCGCCGGGCCGCCGCTCATGATGATGACCTTCTGCCACCAGGGCTTGCGGTAGAAGACCCGGTTCTCGTCTCCCGGCCGGACCTCCTCCAGCGCGACCTCGCGGGCGTTCTCGATCAGCCCCTGCCACGGCCCGGTGGCGGCCGAACGCACCTTGGTGGGGTCGTCGGTGGGCCGGGGCGGCAGCATGCCGATCATCCGGATGTAGCCGCCGAACGGGATCCATTTCACGCCGTACTCGGTCTCGCCCCTGCGCCACGACCACATGGTCGGGCCGAAGCCGATCATGTACTGGGTGACCTTGACGCCGAACCGCTTCGCCGGAAGCAGGTGACCGATCTCGTGCAGCCCGATCGACACCATCAGTCCCAGGAGGAAGACGATGATCCCGATCACGAAGAGCCAGCTCAAGGTTCATACCCCCGGTCACGGATTTACCGACAATGCCCCATAAGAGATTAGCCCAAGTATCCGGAGTCAGGATCCCCTGAAAACAGGCCTTCCAGGTCAAGCCACTTGCGCGAGCTTTGTCGAATGGAGACACTTTGTTGACGGTAAGCAATCATTCGATCACCCTTCGAGAAGAAGAGTGAGAGGAGAGTTTTGATCGGGATCCTGGTGGCCGAGCATCTCCCTCTGGTCCGGCGAGGCCTGGTGGCATCGCTGGACTGTGAGGCCGACCTGAAGGTCGTCGCCGACGTGGGCAGCGGAGAAGAGGTCGTCCCCTCCGTCCTGAGGCACAGCCCCGACACGGCGGTCATCGACGTGGATCTTCCCGACGTCGACGGGTTCACCGCGGCACTCCGGCTGCGTGAGAACACTCCCGACTGCCGGATCCTCCTGCTGTCCCGCCACCCCAACCCCGGTCAGGTGCGCCGCGCCTTCGCCGTCCAGGCGCTGGGGTTCATGAGCCTGGACGTGGGGCCCGAGCAGCTGGCCGACGGCGTCCGGCGGGTCGCGGCCGGCGGACGGGCGGTGGACTCCGAGCTCGCGGTGGCGGCCCTGGAGTCGGCCGAGAACCCGCTGACCCGCCGGGAGCTGGACGTGCTCCGGCTGGCCGCCCAGGGGGCGCGCTCCGACGAGATCGCCGACCAGCTGTTCCTGTCTGTGGGAACGGTCCGAAACCACATGTCGAGGATCATGTGCAAGACCCATGCCCGCAACCGCCTCGACGCCGTGCGGATCGCCAGCGACTCCGGGTGGCTGTGACATCGTCGGGGTGCCGGGCCGTCAGGGGCGCCAGATGAGGATCAGGGCGCAGTCGTCGTTGTGCCCCGCCGACATCGAGGTGACCAGGTTGCGGGCGCCGTCGCGGAACCCGGAGGGCAGCAGCCGCTCGGCCTCCCCGAGCAGCCGGTCGAGGCCCGCGTCGATGTCGCGGCCGGGCTGCTCTATCAGCCCGTCGGTGTAGAGCATGAGCGCCTCACCCTTGCGGAGCGTCCCCCGGTCCGGCTCACAGTGCAGGTCGGGGACGATGCCCAGGACCACGCCCTTGGCCGGGGAGACGCGCCAGGTGCCGGTGCCCGCCTCGAACTTGACCACCGGCGGATGACCGGCCGATGTGATCACGTATTCGCCCGTGACGAGGTTGAGCCGGACGTGGACTGCCGTGACGAAGCCCTCAGCCTCACGCTGGCGGTGCAGGTAGGTGTTGCAGGCGGGCAGGAAGTCGTCGACCGAGCCGAGCAGGCCGCCGAAGGTCCCCGACAGCATCAGCGCCCTGGTGCCCGCGTCCACGCCCTTGCCGGACACGTCGACGAGGGCGAGCTCCACCGTGTCGCCCTCGCGCATGGAGACCAGGAAGTCACCGCCGAAGGAGGAGCCGCCGGCCTGCTTGAGCACCACCCGGGAGTCCCAGTCCTTGGGCAGCGAGGGCAGCTCGCTCTGGTTCTTGAGGCGGTCGCGCAGCTCCAGCAGCATCGCGTCGCCGCGCAGGCCCTGCACGCCGAGCTTGCCCCGGGTGCGGGCCATCAGCGCCGCCAGCACGGTGGTGAAGCCGAAGGTGACCAGCAGGCCCGGCCCTATGTGCCCCACCCCGCGCGCGATGCCGACGTAGAGCAGGGCCGCCGCGACCGCGCACAGCAGCTTGGCCAGGCTCCGCAGCCGGAGCTGGAGCCCGCCGACGAGAGTGATCGGAATCATGAGCGCCGGGGAGAACCACTCCATGGAGACCCGGGCGGCCAGGCCGGCGAGCACCACGGTCAGCACGATCAGCGTGATGAGCAGGTTGCGGTCGCGCCCCAGCGGCCCACGGCGCAGGAACCGCACGATGGGCACGAGAAGGGGCACCCGCACCAGAAACGCGCGGAGCCCCGGAGGGATCAGCGGCACCGGGCGAGAACTCATGATGCGTTCGACTGTATCTGCCCGTCCCCCGTTTGGGCAGCCCACTTGACCAATGGCCTTGATCATTAAGGGCGGATATTGAATGGCCGGAACGGTTTGCCCCCTCTACCGTAGGAAAAATGAGTCTTAGCCTGCGTCCGATAGCCGAGAAAGAATGGTCCGCCTGGATCACGCTCGACGAGGAGGCGTTCGGCAACGCCATCCCTCCGCACCGGGCAGAGCTGTTCCGGAGGAACGCCGAGTTCGACCGCTCACTGGGCGCCTTCGAGGGCGACCTGCTCGTGGGCGTCACCTCCGTGTGCAGTTTCACCATGACGGTGCCCGGCGGGCCGATCCCGGTCGGCGGCGTCACCTCGGTCGGCGTGCTGCCCTCGCACCGCCGCAGGGGCATCCTGTCCGCGCTGATGACCCGCCAGCTCACCGACCTCCGCGAGCGGGGCGAGGCGGTCGCCGCGCTGTACGCCTCGGAGGCGGCGATCTACGGACGCTTCGGGTACGGCAGGGCCGCCGACAACCTCTTCTTCAACATCACCAAGCGCGGTCCGGCCCTGGCCGGGCACGCCCCGGCCGACCCCGCGCTGCGGCTGCGCGTCGTCCCCCCCGCCGAGGCCAGGGCCGTCTTCGAGAAGGTCTTCGAGGCCGTGCTCGACAGCCGCCCGGGGCTCTACGCCCGCACGCCCGCACGCTGGGACGCGGTGCTGTCCGACCACGAGGCCGATCAGGGGGGCGCCGGGCCGCTGCGCGCCGTGGTCGTCGAGGACGACGGGGGCCCTCGCGGCTACGCGCTCTTCCGGATCAAGCCGAACTTCACCCAGCACGACGTGCCGGACGGCGAGCTGCGGCTCAAGGAGCTGTTCGGCCTGGACCCGGCCGCCTACGCGCTGCTCTGGCGGCACGTTCTGGAGCGGGACCTGGTCACGCGGGTCTCGGCCTGGCAGCGGCCGGTCGACGACCCGTTGATCCACCTGATGGCCGAGCCGCGCCAGCTCAACGCGGGGTGGCTGGACGACCTGTGGATCCGCCTGGTGGACGTCGAGCGGGCGCTGCCCGCGCGCGGCTACTCGGCGCCGGTGGACGTGGTGATCGAGGTCGAGGACGCCGTCTGCCCGTGGAACGCCCGCCGCTGGCGGCTGACGGCCGACGCCTCCGGCGCCCGGTGCGTGCCCACCGAGGACCCGGCGGACCTGGCGCTTCCGGTCACCGTGCTGGGCGCGGCCTACCTGGGCGGCCGTCCGCTGGCGGCCCTGCAGGCGGCGGGAGTGGTGCGCGAGTCGCGGGCGGGAGCCGTACGGGAGCTGTCGGTCGCAATGTCGTGGGAGCCCGCCCCCTGGGCCGGCCTGATCTTCTGAGCGGTCCGGGCCGCGCGGGTTAGGGTGACCGCATGGCACTGCAGAGCTTGCAGATCAGCGCGATCACCGCGATGCGGGCCCGGGACGTCTCCCGGCCCGCGCAGGAGCAGCAGGAGGCCGCGGACCGGAGGCCTCTGCGCGACGAGACGCCACGCAAGGAACCGGCGCGCAAAGAGCCGGCGCGCAAGGAACCGCCGCGTCGCCGATGAGGCGCCTGCCCGCCCGTGGCGTGCGGGCAGGCGCGCCCGGTCCCCACCGGAGGGACCGGGCCGGCCGGCCGGAGTCTACGGCAGCGACGGCAGCTGGCCGATGGTCTCGTACGAGGTGAGCTGCGCGATCCGGCGGTTGTGCCGCTCGGCGCCCGAGTAGGCGGTGCCCAGGAAGAGCTCGACGAACCGGGTCGCCTCCTCCTGGGTGTGCATCCGCGAGCCGACGCTGACCACGTTGGCGTTGTTGTGCTCGCGGGCGAGCTTGGCGGTGTCCTCGCTCCAGGCCAGGGCGGCGCGGATGCCGCGCACCTTGTTGGCCGCGATCTGCTCGCCGTTGCCCGAGCCGCCGATGACGATCCCCAGGCTCCCTGGGTCCTCCGCGACGCCCTCGGCCGCGCGCAGCACGAACGGCGGGTAGTCGTCCTCGGGGTCGTATACGAACGGACCGCAGTCCGTGACCTCGTGGCCGTGCTCCTTCAGCCAGGAGACGACATGGTTCTTGAGCTCATAGCCGGCATGGTCGGCACCGATGTAGACGCGCACCCGCCCAGTTTCGCAGGTGTGGGTGGCCGGCTCGACCCCCACCCCGACTAGAGTAACGACCGCCCTGCTATTCGAACCCTTACAAGAGAGAGTCCCGATGCGTGACATCCGAGTGGTCGGGGATCCGGTCCTGCGCACGCCCGCCGAGCCGGTCGTCGACTTCGACCGCGATCTGCGCCGCCTGATCGACGAGATGTTCGACGCCATGTACGCCGCACAGGGCGTCGGCCTGGCCGGTCCGCAGATCGGCGTGTCGAAGCGGGTCTTCGTCTACGACTGCAGCAACCGCAAGGGCCATCTGATCAATCCCGTGCTGACGGTCGACGACGACGCGGAGGTCCTCGACGAGGAGGGCTGCCTGTCGGTCCCGGGCCGTGACACCGGCACTCCGATCTATGCCAGGACCCCCCGGGCCGCCGGGGTCACGGTCCGCGGTCTCGACCGCCTGGGCCGGCCGGTCCAGATCAAGGCCCGCGGCCTGCTCGCGCGCTGTTTCCAGCACGAGAGCGACCATCTTGAGGGGATGCTCTACGTCGACCGCCTCGCCAAGGACGCCGCCAGGAAGGTCCTCCTCCAGGCTCCGTGATCGAGCCGGCCGGGCTCCGCGCCGTCAGTCTCCGGGGGCCCGGGGGGCGCCGGCGGCCTCGGCGGTCCGGGCCGTGCCGCGCCGCAGGCGTATCACCGGCCTGGCGGCCAGGCCGAGACCGGCCACGAGGAGCAGCACGACCATGATCCACTCGTTGGAGCCGCCGGGGCCGTAGACATGGCCCCGGCGGCCGGTGTCGAAGGCCCTCGCCGTCTGGCCGGGGACGAACGCCTCCCGGTCCGCGCCGTAGAACGCGACCTCCGGGCGCACCTGCCCGCCCGCCCGGAACTCCCCCAGCCAGGTGCACTGCTCGTGGCCGGGATGCTGGACGCACTCGACCCGGTGGGCGGTGAACGTGCCCCAGGTGCCCTCGCCGCGCAGCGCGGCCAGGGCCGATCCGAGGTTCTGCGCGGCGAGCAGCACCAGCGCCAGTCCTCCCACGGCTATCACCAGGTCGAACGCGCTCAGACGCTTGGTGCCCAGTTTCATTCGTCGCCTTCCGAAAGGGCGAGGATTCCCTTAAGGCGGGTTTACCCAGAAGATCCCCCGATGACAACCCTTTTCGGGCTGATCGGCAATCTCGGAGAACAACGACCGGCGATTTCGCAGAACGCCGCCCCGACGACCTCCGTGATCGCCGGGCGGTGATTCCGGAGAACACGGCCAGGCGATCACGGGGAACACGGCCATGGGCGCGGACCCGTCCCCGGCGCCCCGGGCGCCGCGGGACACCTCCCGGGGGAGACGTCCCGCGGGAGGTCAGAGCTGGACCGACTTGATCTCCAGATACTCCTCGAGGCCGAACTCGCCCAGCTCGCGTCCCAGCCCGGACTGCTTGTAGCCGCCGAAGGGGGCCCGCGGATTGAACTGGCCGCCGTTGACGGCCACCTGGCCGGTGCGCAGCCGCCGCGCGACGGAGACCGCGTGCTCCTCGCCGCCCGCCCACACCGCGCCCGCCAGGCCGTACGGCGTGCCGTTGGCGATGGCGACGGCCTCGTCCTCGCCGCGGGTGTAGGGGATGATCGTCAGGACCGGGCCGAAGATCTCCTCCTGCTCGATCACCATCCCCGGCTCCACCCCGGCGAACACCGTGGGCTCCACGTAGAAGCCCCGCTCCAGGGGCCGGTCGGTGCCTCCGGCGACCAGCCGGGCGCCCTCCTCCTGACCCCGGTTGATGTAGTGGACGACCCGGTCGCGCTGGGCCGCGGAGACCAGCGGGCCGAGGCGGGTGAGCTCGTCGAAGGGGTCGCCGACGGTGTACTTCCTCGCGGCCGCGACGGCGAGCCCGACGGCGTCGTCGTACTGGTCGCGGTGGACGATCATGCGGGTCCAGGCCGAGCAGGTCTGGCCCGAGTTGAGGAAGGCGTTGGCCACCGTCACCTTGGTCGCCGCGGCCAGATCGGCGTCCGGCAGCACCACACTGGCCGACTTGCCTCCCAGCTCCAGGGCCACCCGCTTGACCGTCTCGGCGGCGAGCGAGGCGACCCGCCGCCCCGCCCTGGTGGAGCCGGTGAACGACACCATGTCCACGTCGGGATGGGTGACCAGGGCCTCGCCCACCACCGGGCCGTAGCCGCTCACCATGTTGAACACCCCGGCGGGCAGCCCGACCTCGTCGAGGATCCCGGCCAGCGCGAAGGCCGCCAGCGGCGCCACCTCGCTGGGCTTGAGCACCACCGTGCAGCCGGCGGCGAGCGCGGGGCCCACCTTGCACACGATCTGGTGGAGGGGGTAGTTCCACGGCGTGATGGCGGCGACCACGCCGACCGGCTCCCGGAAGATGCGGGAGTTGCCGACCCTGCCGCCCTCGAAGTCGTAGGTCTCGGCGAGCTGGCCGTAGGAGGCCAGCACCCCGGCCGGCATCAGCGTCTGCACCTTCATCGCCACGTTGTAGGGCGCGCCCATGTCCGTGGTGATGATCCGGGCTATCTGATCGGAGCGTTCTCGTATCAGCTCGGCCGCCGCGGAGAGGATCTTGCCTCGCTCTGCGGCGGCCGTACTCGACCACGAGGGCAGGGCCGCGCGGGCGGCGGCCACGGCGATCTCGACGTCGGCGGGCGACCCGGCGGGCACCCTGTCGACCGTCTCCTCGGTCGCGGGGTTGACGACGTCGACGCTCTCGCCGGACGCCGAAGCCCGCCATGCTCCGTTCAGATAAAGATGACGCATGGCTCTCATCCTCGCGTGTGAACCGTCATAAGGCGAGAGCCCGGCAGGTCACGGGATACCTGCCCAACCGCATGAAGATCGCAATTTAGCCGCATGCCGTCCTCGCCGCGGCGGGCGCTCGGCCGTCCTCTGCGACGAGGGTACGGCGAAGCACCCCCATAAACGGCGAATTACCGAGATACTTAAAAACTCGTAATATCCGGATAAACGAGGAGAGGTTATGCCCGGCGGGAATCCCGGCCGCACGACGGCGTGCGGAGGACGGTCCCGCCGGATCCCCCGCACGCCGCGCACACCGGCCCCACCCCGGTCGAACGCGCAGGTGACAGGGCGGGCCCACCGGTCACTCGAAGATCGGCCCCCGGGTGCGGGAGCGCTTGATCTCGAAGAAGCCGTCGATGCCGGCCACCAGGCGGACGCCGTCCCAGAGCTTGCCCGCCTCCTCGCCCTTGGGCGCGGGCGAGACGACCGGGCCGAAGAAGGCGACGCCCTCCACCGCGATCACCGGGGTGCCGACCTCCTGGCCGACCCGGTCGATGCCGTCGTTGTGCGAGGCGCGCAGAGCCTCGTCGAACTCCTCGGAGTCCATCGCGTCGGCGAACGCCCGGTCGAGCCCCGCGGCCTCCAACGCCTCCTCGACGGTCTCGCGGAGCCTGTCGAGCTCCTTGAGCCTGCCCTGGTTGTGGAAGCGGGTGCCGAGCTCGGTGTAGAGCCGGCCGACCGTCTCGGAGTCGTACTTCCCCTGCACGGCGGCGACCACCCGGACCGGGCCGATGGCCTTGGCGATCTGCTCGCGGTACTTGTCGGGCACCTCCTTGCCCTCGTTGAGCACGTTGAGGCTCATGATGTGCCAGCGCGGCTCGATCGGCCGGATCTTCGCCACTTCCAGCAGCCATCGGGAGGTCATCCACGCGTACGGGCAGAAGGGGTCGAACCAGAGGTCCACCGGGGTGCGCTCAGTCATCTCTCAGCTTTCTGATCGTGAAGCTTCTTCGCATAACGACAACCCGGGGGGCCGAGTTTCCTATTCCACGTGGGGATTATTACGTTGACTAGCGGCTTTATCCTCGGATGGAGCGGGCGGCCCGTCCCCCGGCATCCGGGGCGGCGCTCTTCTGTCTCACATGGCAGGATTCAGGGATCCCTACGCAACGGAGCGGGGGAAGTTGTGACGAGGGAGCGGTAGTGGCAGGCAATCTGACCCGTGACGAAGCCCGCGAGCGCGCACGTCTGCTCAGTGTGCAGTCATATGCGGTGGAGCTCGACCTGACGGAGGGCGAGGAGCGTTTCGAGAGCGTCACCACGGTCCGGTTCACCAGCGCCCAGGCGGGTGCGGAGACGTTCATCGACCTGGCCGACGCGAAGGTGCGCAAGGCCGTGCTGAACGGCACCGAGCTCGACGTGAGCGGCTACGACCCGGAGACCGGGCGGCTCCCGCTGCCCGCCCTGGCCGAGACCAACGAGCTGCGTGTCGACGCCGACTGCTCCTACACGCGCACCGGCGAGGGCCTGCACCGCTTCGTCGACCCGGTCGACAAGAGCGTCTACCTCCACAGCCAGTTCGAGACGGCCGACGCCCACCGGATGTACGCCTGCTTCGACCAGCCCGACCTGAAGGCCACCTTCGAGCTGACCGTGCTCGCGCCCTCCTACTGGGAGGTCATCTCCAACGCGGCGCCCGACTCCGCCGAGGAGCTCCAGGAGCACCACGGCCGCCACGGCGCGCTCCAGGCCGCCAGGCGCTGGCACTTCCCCGCCACCCCGGTGATGTCCACCTACATCACCGCCCTGTGCGCCGGGCCGTACCACAAGGTGACCTCCGAGCACGACGGCATCCCGCTGGGCCTGTACTGCCGGGCCTCGCTCGCCGAGCACCTCGACGCCGACAACCTCTTCGAGATCACCCGG
Organism: Streptosporangium canum; assembly: GCF_900113865.1. Lineage (GTDB taxonomy): Bacteria > Actinomycetota > Actinomycetes > Streptosporangiales > Streptosporangiaceae > Streptosporangium > Streptosporangium canum. The sequence continues at coordinate 22,920 of NZ_FOQY01000017.1, forward strand.
CAGGGGTTCGACTTCTTCCACAAGGTCTTCGGCGTCCGCTACCCGTTCGGGAAGTACGACCAGCTCTTCGTGCCCGAGTTCAACGCGGGCGCGATGGAGAACGCCGGCTGCGTGACCTTCCTGGAGGACTACGTCTTCCGCTCCCGCGTCACCGACGCGATCATCGAGCGCCGCGCCGAGACGATCCTGCACGAGATGGCGCACATGTGGTTCGGCGACCTGGTCACCATGCGCTGGTGGGACGACCTGTGGCTGAACGAGTCGTTCGCCACCTACGCCTCGGTGCTCTGCCAGGCGGAGGCCACCCGCTGGGGCCAGGGCGCGTGGACGACCTTCGCCAATGTGGAGAAGGCCTGGGCCTACCGCCAGGACCAGCTGCCCTCGACCCACCCGATCGCCGCCGACATCGTCGACATGCACGCGGTCGAGGTCAACTTCGACGGCATCACCTACGCCAAGGGCGCCTCGGTGCTCAAGCAGCTCGTCGCCTACGTGGGGCTGGACAACTTCCTGGCCGGCGTCCGCGACTACTTCAACGAGCACGCGTGGGGCAACACCACGCTGGCGGACCTGCTCGGCGCGCTGGAGCGCACCTCGGGCCGCGACCTGTCCTCCTGGTCCAAGGAGTGGCTGGAGACCTCCTGGGTCAACACCCTGCGCCCGTCGTTCACCACCGACCCCGAGGGCCGCTTCCTCTCCTTCGAGGTGCTGCAGGAGGCCCCGGCCGACTATCCGACGCTGCGCTCGCACCGTGTCGCCATCGGCCTGTACTCCCTGCGGGGCGAGGAGCTGGTCCGCACCAAGCGGGTCGAGCTCGACGTGGTCGGCGCGCGCACGGCGGTGGCGGAGCTGGTCGGCGAGGTCCAGCCGGACCTGATCCTGATCAACGACGACGACCTGACCTACGCCAAGGTCCGGCTCGACGAGCGCTCGCTGCAGACGCTGGTGAACGGCGGCATCTCCAGGTTCACCGAGTCGCTGCCGCGCGCCCTGTGCTGGTCGGCCGCCTGGGACATGACCCGTGACGCGGAGATGTCCACCCGCGACTACGTCGCCCTGGTCGTCTCCGGCATCGCGTCGATCAAGGACATCACCGTCACCCAGACGGTGCTCCGCCAGGCCCGCCAGGCGGTCCAGCAGTACGCCGACCCGGCCTGGCGCGCCGAGGGCATGGCCCTGCTGGCCTCCTCCCTGCGTTCCCTGGTCGCCGGGGCCGAGGCGGGCTCCGACCACCAGCTCGCCTACGTCAACGCCCTGTCCGGCGTGGCGACCTCCGCCGAGGACCTGGCGTTCCTCAAGGGTCTGCTGGACGGCTCGGCCGCGCTCGACGGGCTGACCGTGGACACCGACCTGCGCTGGACGCTGATCCACTCCCTGGTCTCCGGCGGCGTGCTCGGCGAGGAGGACGTCGCCGATGAGCTCCTGCGCGACGCCACCGCCACCGGCGAGCGCTCCGCCGCGCTCTGCCGCGCCTCGCTCCCGACGGCCGAGGGCAAGTCGAAGGCCTGGAACACGATCACCGAGGGCAAGCTGAGCGGCGCCCTGCTCCGCTCGACGGTCATCGGCTTCATGGACCCCCAGCACCCGGAGCTGCTGGAGCCGTACGCCGCGAAGTACTTCGAGGAGATCGGCCGGATCTGGAAGAGCTGGACCTTCGACAGCGCCCAGAGCTTCGCCAACGGCTGCTACCCGGCCCTGGCCATCTCCCCGGAGACCGTCGCCAGGACCCAGGACTTCATCTCCGCCGACCAGCCTCCGCACGCCCTCAAGCGCCTCCTGCTGGAGGGCGCCGACGGCGTCAGCCGCGCCCTGCGCGCCCAGGCCAAGGACACCCCGACGGCCTGATCCGGCCGTCCCGGACGCCCCTCGCCATCGCGGCGGGGGGCGTCCTCGCGTCCCGGCACCGGACGGCCGGGACGTCACGATCAATGCGGCTGCCATGGCCAGATGATGGTAAAAATAGGCTCTACCTGCGCGAACGGATCGAAATCCCCCTTTGCGTGACAATGTCCTCCATCATCCGCACGCCATGAGAAGGTGATCAAGTGGAATCGGCACGTGATCTACTCGTCTCCCTGGCGCGGAGATACGCCTTCGCCGACCTCGGAGCGCTGGCCTCGGACGTCGTCGAGGACACGGGTGACATCGAGGCGGTGTGCGAGTTCGGGCAGCGGCTGCTCTCGCTCGACGCGGAGGACTTCGCCGTCGAGGCGCGGGGCGTGCCCAACGATCTGAGGCGCCGGGCCCGGGCGTGCACCATGCCGCAGACCCCCCGGGAGCAGCCGCGCGGCGCGCTGGAGTCGCTGCGGCCCGCCTACGGGCTGCTGCTGGAGACGATCGCGGTCCGGTGGCACCGGCGCGAGCTGAGCCCCATGGTCGCCGCCATCCACATCGCCAGCGAGTATCTGCCGCTGCTCGCCTTCGAGCCGCTGCTGGGCAACGCCGGCGACCCGGCGCGCTGGCCTCAGGGCCTCAGCGCGGAGGGCAGCAGGTTCGGCGTGATCGGCGACCGTGAGTGCGACCACACCAAGTCGGAGCAGTCGGCCGTCAACCGGACCCTGCGGGTGGCCGGGGAGCCGGCCGAGGGCTGGCGGGCCTACTTCGACCGGCAGCACAGCCAGGTGGCGGGCGCGCTCGCCACCTGCGTGGCCGGCTGCCGCACCCCCTGCACCGCGATGGACTGGGTGGCCCCGGAGCGCCGCGAGGACCTCTCCACGCGCGCCCGGGTGGCGCTGACCTTCGCCGACACCCCCCTGGTACGGCTGCGCCACGCGGCCCCGGTGGGCCACGGGTTCGGCGTGCCCTCCCCCGAGGAGGTCCTCGACGCCTGGCAGCGCAGCCGGGCGATCCTCAGCAAGAACGAGGTGGGCGACGAGGCCGCCAGGGAGGACGGCTTCCCCCTGCCGGGCCTGCCCAGCCTGTTCTCCGCCATCGCCGCCGCGCCCGTGACCCCTTCGACGCTGCTGACCGACATCACCACCCACCTGGTGAAGCTCCTGCGACTCTGAGGCGGAAGGTCCGCCGAGGCCCGGGGAGGACTCCGGCCGGGGATCCGCCGGGACTCAGAGAAGGTCCGCCGAGGCTCAGGCGGGGCCGCCGCAGGCCGCGGACGGGGCGCAGTGGCCCGCCGCGGGCGTCGGCTGGACCGCCGGGGCCATGGGCCTGCCGAAGAAGTCCCACGACGTGATGGCCTGGCCGACGATCACCGACAGCGCGCAGCAGACGACGGAGACCACCAGCAGGATCGTCCCCCTGCGGACGTAGCGCCTCTTGGCGTCGGCGACGGCGCTGAGCCTCCTGATCCCCAGCACGAGCTCGTCGGCCCGGACCCGGTTGTCCTGGCTCGCCATGCGGGCCCTCAGGTCCGCGAGCGCGCTGCGGGCGAAGGCGCCGGCGCGGGAGTCCTCGACCGGGGAGTCGCCGTCCTGCGGGCTCTCGGCATGCGCGACGGCGTAGGAGCGGCGGCGCTCCACCGTCTGCCCGGCGAGCCGCGCGCTACGGGGGTAGAGCGCGCCGGCGAGCATCAGGATTCCCATCGCGCAGAAGAAGACGCCGGTCCACCAGAGCCACTCCACCTGGCTCGGCAGCTCCTCCGGCCGCCACCCGTTGCCCAGCAGCCCGCCGAGGAGGGCCGCCACCAGCAGGGCGACGGCCTTGCGGTCGGCCCTGCCGATGTCGTGGCGCACATCGGCGAGGACCGTCGTGATGTAGCCGAGGGTCTCGTCCCGCTCCTGCCGCACCGTGCCTCCCCCCGAGACGTGACCCGCCGGCGTGTCACCCGCGATCTTCAGCACCACCCGATTATGAGAGAAGGTCACCTGCGGCGGGAAGCCAGATCCGCGAGCAGCCCCAGTCCGGCGACGAGCCCGTTGGCCAGGTCTCCCTCGCGGAAGGCGACCGCCATTGACATCGCGGCCAGGCGGCACTCCCTGTCAGGAAGCCTACGTCTGGCATGGGGGCCCGTGACGATCTCCAGGGCCCTGTCTCCGGGATCCACGAAGACGAGCACGGCCCTGGCGGCCTCCTCCCCCAGCGCGGCGTGCAGCCGTTCGGAGAAATGACGGCGCGGGCCGACGGCCGGGCCGAGGTAGGCGGCGAAGCGCAGGCCGCTGCGGCATCCCGCGGCGCGCAGCGCCTCCCGGACGCCGTCCTCCTGCGCCGGGCTCAGACCCGGCAGCGCCGTCACCATCGCGCCGACGCCCCGCCGGCGTACCGCCCCGGCTCGGAGAGCTCCGCCAGCGAGACCCAGTCCACCCCCGGCACCCGCATCCGGGGAGCCCCCTGGTCCACCAGCACCGGACCGGAGGGGCTCCCACCCCGTTCGCTGCCGGACGGGCCGCCGAACCACACCGCGCCCGCCGAGGTGGTGCGGCTCGCGCTCGCGCGCACCTTGCCGGGCAGCGTCACCAGCAAGGTGATCAGCAGGAACAGGACCGCGGAGGATCCGATGAGAGACCCGAGGACCTGGATCGCGTCCACAGGACCAACGGTAGACCTGCGACGAGAGCTAAGTCGAGACCTGCCAGACAGCCGGCCTGCGCTCTCCCCAGAAGCCGCCGCGGGCCGCCTCGACCTGCGCCGAGACCGAGATCAGCGTGCCCTCGTCGCCGAACCGCCCGGCCAGCATGACGCCGATCGGCAGGCCGCCGGGAGTCCAGTGCAGCGGAAGGTTGACCGCGGGCTGACCGCTGACGTTGTAGATGGCGGGAAAGGCGGCGAAGCGCTTCATCCGCTCGAAGGTCTCCTCCGGGTCCTCCACGTCCTCGAACCACCCCACCGGCCGAGGCGGCTGGGTGACGGTCGGGGTGAGCACCGCGTCGTAGAGATCGGTGACCATCAGCCCGAACCGGGTGGCGAGCTGCAGCGCCGACTGGGCCTGCAGGAAGTCGGGGGCGAGGGTGGCGAAGCCGCGCTCGCGCAGCCAGGCGGTAAGCGGCCGGAGCCGGTCCTGCTTGCTCAGGTCCACCGGGTGCATGCAGGCGAAGGCGTACCAGAGGGTCACGAACTGCGGCACCAGCTCCGGGGTGAACGGCGGCGCGATGTCCACCACCTCGTGCCCGAGCGCCGCCAGCTCCGCGGAGGCGTGCTCGTAGGCGGCGAGCACCTCGGGGTCGACCTCGGCTCCGGGGACGAGCGGCTCGGCGTAGCGGGCGATCCGCAGGCGGCCCGGGTCCCGGCCCGCGTAGGCCTCGAACGAGCCGAGCGCGGGCGGCGGGGCGTGGTAGAGGTCGCCGGGGTTGCCGTGCGTCATCACGTCGAGCAGCGCGGCGGCGTCGGCCACGGTCCGGGTGATCGGCCCGTTGGTCGACAGGCCGGCGAGGTCGGGGATGATCGGGGCGAAGCTGATCCGGCCCCGGGTCGGCTTGATGCCGTACAGCCCGCAGACCGAGGCGGGGATCCGGATCGAGCCCGCGCCGTCGCTGCCCTGCGCCGCGGGGGCCAGGCCCGCGGCGACCGCGGCGGCCGCGCCGCCGCTGGACCCGCCCGCGGAACGGGAGAGGTCCCAGGGAGTCCGGGTGGGCGGGGAGAGCGAGGTCTCGGTGTAGCAGGGCAGCCCGAACTCGGGCGTCGCGGTCTTGCCGAGCATGATCGTGCCGGCGTCCCTGAGCCGCTCGACGACGCTGTCGTCCACCGGGGCGACGAAGTCCTCGTAGGTGGCCGAGCCGAAGTGGATCCGCACGCCCTTGACCAGGTTGAGGTCCTTGATCGGGATCGGCACCCCGAGCAGGGGTGAGGAGTCCTCCCCCGCCAGCGCCCTGGCCTCGGCCTTGTGCGCCTGTTCCAGAGCCAGCTCGGGGGTGACGGTCACGTAGGCGCCGACCTCCGGATCCAGCCGCGCGATGCGGTCGAGGTAGTGCTCGGCGATCTCGACGGGCGAGATCTCCCTGCGTTTCACGGCTGCCGCCTGCTCCAGGGCGGTAAGATCATGTATGTGGGCCACGTCCCGCACAGTAAGCGCAGAAGGCTGGGTTATCTAGAGAGGAAATGCGTAGATACCCGGTTAAGAACCACGCCAAGCGAGTGATGGCGGTCACAAAAGTATGAGATACCCAATACTAGGCACCCCCATGGACGTCAGCTACCGTGAGTTACGTGGATTCCGGTCAGGTACCAGAAGACGGTAACGCTACGTCACCTATTTGGGTCAGTGACCGACCGGCCGAGGACAGGCCGACGTCTCGACCCTCCGCGCCCGCGTCTACGTACGCGCCCGTCGAGCGCGCTTCCCTGCGCAGCCTGCTCGACCATCCCAAGTACCGCCATCTGCGCCGCCGCGTTCTCATCGCGGCCGGCGTGGGAGTGCTCGCGGGCATCCTGCTCTCAAGCTGGCGGCTGGGGGTCACCGCGGCCGTCCTGGCCGCGATCGTCGACACGGTGCTGCATGCCCGCACGAACTCGACGGTGCCCGCCTGGCGGCGCGCCTCGGTCGCGGAGCGGCGTACGGAGGCCCAGCTCAAGAGGCTGGAACGGGGCGGTTACCGCACCCTGCACGCCCGTGCGATCCCGGACAGCGAGGCCCAGATCGACCACCTGGTCGTGGGTCCCACCGGGGTCTACGCCGTCGACTCGGAGAAATGGGACAAGCGCCTGCCGGTCCGCGTCCAGTCGCACCGCAAGCTGTTCCACGGGCCGTTCAACCAGAAGCCCCGCCTCGACGAGGCGCGCTGGGAGGCGTCCCGGGCGGCCGAGCTGATCGGCGAGGTGCTCGGCCACGAGGTCACGATCGTCCCGTCCCTGGCGATCTACGGCCCGGCGATCCCCTGGAAGATCCTCAACGTCCGCGAGGTCGACGTCTTCGACGGCAGTCGCGTCCGTAAATGGATCACCAAGCGGGAGCGGTCACTCACCGAGACCGAGATCGACAGGATCTACGAGGCCGCCGGGCAGGTCCTGCCCGCGCGCTACCCCGAATCCTGATCCCCGCGGCATCCCGGGCCCACGCGGCCCGTCTCCCTCCCCTCTGACGGGAGTCCCCGGTGGGGCGCCTCACGCGCCGCCCCGTACCGGCGGCTCCCGTCTTCCGTTCTCCGTCCGGCACCGGCTCCCGCTCCCCCGATCCCCCATCGGCCGGTCGGGGGCCGCACGTCTCGTGCCGTGGACAGGCGTCTCACGCACCGGGCGGTAGCCGTACCATTTGAGGACACGGTCTCGATGATGGGAGAAGCCTCATGCCCGCCCTCAGGTCTCGTACGGTCACTCACGGCAGGAACATGGCCGGAGCCCGGGCCCTGCTCCGGGCGACGGGCGTAGCCGGTGGCGACTTCGGCAAGCCCATCATCGCGGTGGCCAACAGCTTCACCCAGTTCGTCCCCGGGCACGTCCACCTCCGCGAGGTCGGCGACGTGGTCGCCGGGGCGATCCGCGAGGCGGGCGCGATCCCGCGCGAGTTCAACACGATCGCGGTCGACGACGGCATCGCGATGGGCCACGGCGGCATGCTCTACTCGCTGCCCAGCCGCGAGCTGATCGCCGACGCGGTCGAGTACATGGTGAACGCGCACTGCGCCGACGCGCTGATCTGCGTCTCCAACTGCGACAAGATCACCCCGGGCATGCTCCTGGCCGCCTTCCGGCTGAACATCCCCACGATCTTCGTCTCCGGCGGCCCGATGGAGGCCGGCAAGACGCCGGGCCGCAAGCTCGACCTGATCGACCCCATGATCGCCGCGGCCGACGACAACGTCTCCGACGCCGAGCTGCTGGAGATGGAGGAGAACGCCTGCCCGACCTGCGGTTCGTGCAGCGGGATGTTCACCGCCAACTCGATGAACTGCCTCGCCGAGGCCATCGGCCTGGCGCTGCCGGGCAACGGCACGACCCTGGCCACGCACAAGGCGCGCAAGAAGCTGTTCCAGGACGCCGGGCGCCAGCTCGTGGAGATCACCCGCCGCTACTACGAGCAGGACGACGAGACGGTCCTGCCGCGCAGCATCGCCACCAAGGACGCGTTCGAGAACGCCATGGCGCTGGACGTGGCGATGGGCGGCTCGACCAACACGATCCTGCACATCCTCGCCGCGGCCCGCGAGGCCGAGGTCGACTTCGGGCTCAAGGAGATCAACGAGATCTCGCTCCGGGTGCCGTGCCTGTGCAAGGTCGCCCCGGCCACCGCGAAATACCACGTCGAGGACGTCCACCGGGCCGGCGGCATCCCCGCCATCCTCGGTGAGCTCGACCGGGCCGGCCTGCTCCACCGCGACGCGCACACCGTCAACGGCGGCACGATGGGCGACTACCTCGACGCCTGGGACCCGCAGTCGGCCGCCGTGCTGCCCGAGGCGCTGGAGCTCTGGCACGCCGCCCCGGGCAACGTCCGCACCGTCAAGCCCTACTCGCAGGAGGCGCGCTGGGACGCGCTGGACCTCGACCGGTCCGAGGGCTGCGTGCGCGACTCCGAGCACGCCTACACCCGTGACGGCGGCCTGGCCGTCCTCTACGGCAACATCGCCACCGAGGGATGCATCGTCAAGACCGCCGGGGTCGACGAGTCGATCTGGAGGTTCTCCGGGCCCGCCGTGGTCTTCGAGTCCCAGGACGACGCGGTCGAGGGCATCCTGAACAACAGGGTCAAGGCCGGCGACGTCGTGGTGATCCGCTACGAGGGCCCCAAGGGCGGGCCTGGCATGCAGGAGATGCTCTACCCGACCTCGTTCCTGAAGGGCAAGGGCCTGGGCAAGGCCTGCGCGCTGGTCACCGACGGACGCTTCTCCGGCGGCACGAGCGGGCTGTCCATCGGCCACGCCTCCCCTGAGGCGGCCGAGGGCGGCACCATCGCCCTGGTCGAGGACGGCGACCTCATCGAGATCGACATCCCGGGCCGTTCGATCGAGCTGAAGGTCTCCGAGGAGGAGCTGTCCGCCCGCCGCGAGCGGCTCGTGGCCGACCTGGGCGGCTACCGGCCGCGCGACCGTCACCGCCCGGTGAGCGCCGCGCTGCAGGCCTACGCCGCGCTGACCACCTCGGCCTCCACCGGAGCCTCACGGGACCTGTCCCAGCTCTCCCGCTGACGTCTTTCACGTGTCGGGTACGGCCTGCCGTACCCGACAAGACTTTCGAAAAATGTCGGTGCTCGCCCGTATTATTTGGGTATGGCTAACGTCATGAAGCCCTCCACCAGCCCGCTGACGACCGCCGAGATCGCCGCCCTCGCCCTGTCCCTGGCGCACCTGGGTTCGGGCCCGCAGGCCAACACCGCCCGCAGCGGCCTGCGCCACGTGTTCGAGCACATGCAGCTCGACGACGAGGTCATCGCCACCACGCTCTCGACCCTCACCGATCCGATGCCCGCCCCCGTCGCCGACCGGGCCCGGACCATCGCCAACGCCATCACCTCCCAGCTGGTGGTCCGCCTGCACTACCGGGACGTGTCCGGACGGATCACCGTCCGCGATGTCGACCCGGTGACGTGCATGGTCCACCGCGACTACTGGTACCTCGTGGGAATGTGCCGCCTGCGGCGCGGGATCAGGGCCTTCCGGTTCGACCGGATCGTCGCCACCGAGCCCACCTTCCTGCCCGCCCAGCCGCATACGGCCGACCACTTCCTCCCCTTCCAGGGCAGGCGGCGCGCCATGCGGAACGAGCGCGTCGCATAGCCGGATCTTGACCTGTCACTCGGCTGGATCCGGGACGCCGGGTGACAGACTCCGGCCATGAGGGTTCGGGGGGCGTCGCTCGTCGTCGCCATGACCGCGGTCGCCTCCGGCTGCGCGCGTCCGCCGGATCCGGCCGCCGGACCGCCGTCCGTCCCGGCCGGGAAGGTCTGGCGGACGCTGTCGTCCGCCGTCACCACGCCGGACAGGGCTCCGGCGGTCCTCACCGCCGAGGACCGCCGCCGCCTCACCAGAACGCTGGACGCCTACCTGGACGACCGTCCCGGCCGGGTGGCGGCGGCGGTGTTCGACCGGGCCACCGGGGCCGGCTACACCTACCGCGACAGCGGGCACTTCCTGCTGGCGAGCGTGGCCAAGGTCGGCATCCTGGCCGCGCTGCTGCTCAAGGCGGAGGCGGCCCGGCGGCCGCTGACCCGCCGCGAACGCTCCCTGGCCGAGGTGATGATCAGGCGGAGCGACAACCGGGCCGCACAGGAGCTCTACGCCGCGATCGGCGGCCGGAGCGGCCTGGCCCGGGTGATGCGCGCGCTCGGGGCCAGGGACACCTGGCCGGGCCCGGGCCCCTACTGGGGCGTGACCAGGAGCAGGCCGTCCGAGCAGCTCAAGGTGCTCTGGGCGCTCAGCTCCCCGGCCGGGCCGATCAACGCGGCGAACCGGCGCCTCGCGACGGCGCTGATGTCGTCGGTCGTCTCCCGCCAGGCCTGGGGCGTGAGCGCCGCCGCGTCCGCCGGGGACCACGTCTCACTGAAGAACGGCTGGCTCCCGGCCCGGGTGCACGGCGGCCTGTGGACCGTCAACAGCATCGGCAGGCTCCGCTCCGACGATCACGACCTGCTGGTCGCCGTGCTGTCGGAGCGCAGCCCCGGCAAGGAAACGGGCATCGCCACGGTCGAGCGCGTCGCCCGTCTCGTGGTCGGCGCGCTCAGAGGGGGGCCCGGGACGGAGCGGAGGCCCGCGGAGCGGGTCTAGCCGCAGCAGCCGCCACCACCACAGCAGCCGCCGCCACCGCCACCGGCGGCCGGCCGGGGGGCCGCGGCTCCGGATCCGCCGGTCACGGCGACCGTGGACAGCAGCTTGACGGTGTCGTCGTGTCCCTGCGGGCAGAGCGCGGGATCACCGGACTGGGCCATCGGACGGGAGAGCTCGAAGGTGGACCCGCAGGCACGGCAGCGGAAGTCATAGCGCGGCATGACACACAGATTACTCATGTGAAGCGGATGGCGGCGTAGTCGGCGACCGGGCGGTAGCCGATCTTCTGGTAGATCGAGTTGGAGGTCGGGTTGGACAGGTCGGTGAAGAGCAGCACCTCCGTGACGTCCCCCGCCAGTGCCCTGGCCGTCACGGCGTGGGTGACCGCCGCGCCGTATCCCCTCCTGCGGGACTCCGGGGGCGTGTAGACCGGGCCGACCCGGGACATGCCCGCGATGGGCGAGGAGAGCCCGGCGAACGCGACGGGCCGCCCGTCCGCCTCCCACAGCACCAGCTCCTCGCGGCTGATCCTGCTGGCCACCAGCGAGGTCAGGTCGACGGGGAGGACCCCGCCGGCCTCGGCCTGGAACTCGGTGGACCACCTGACCAGCAGTTGGAGGTCGTCGGCGACGGCCGTACGGGAGGTCCCCTCGGGGAAGGGGCGCGGCGGGACGAGCGTGCCGAGCCGGTGGAGGCGTTCGGAGCGGCGCCCGGCCTCGGGCCGCCACCAGGCGCCGGCGAACGCCTCGGCCTGCGCGCGGGGCCCGGAGACGCCGGAGAGCGCCCGTTCGGCCTCGATCAGCCGGGTGGCGAGCTCGCGGACGGCGTCGACGGGGACGTCGGCGAGCAGCAGGGGGTGCGGCGGTGTCTGGCTGGCCGCGGCGACGGTCTCGCCGTCCCGCTCCAGCCATGCCAGCAGCACGTCGTCGCCCCACAGGCCGGCGCGGATCCCGCGCAGGACCGTGAGCGGGGCGGTGTTGCGGACCGGGTCCCGCAGCAGCCACGGCTCCGCCGCCCCGGCATACACCTCGACATCGGAGGTGAACATCCATCCCATACGTCGATTCTGCCGAAACGGATGGGCCGGGGCGAACGGATCGCACGCCGACGTCAGGCCGCGCTCTCCGCGAGATAGGGCGCCCACAGGGGATCGCCGACACTGTGCGCGCCGATCAACCGCCAGTGGACGCCGCGCGGCACCACCGGGACGACGCTCAGCGTCCATCCCAGCTCCTCCAGCATCCGGTCCGCCTTGCGGTGGTTGCACGACGTGCACGAGGCCACGCAGTTCTCCCACGTGTGGGGACCGCCCCGCGAGCGCGGGATCACGTGGTCGATGGTCTCGGCCCGCTGGCCGCAGTAGGCGCACCGGTAGTCGTCCCGGCGCATCAGCGCGGTCCGGGTCAGCGGGATCCGCGACCTGTAGGGAATACGGACATATCGACGAAGCCTGATCACCGACGGCACGTCGAGCGTGCGGCTCGCCGAGCGGAACACGGCGCCCCGCCCGTCGCGGTGCACGACGTCCGCCTTCTCCCTGAGCACGAGCACGACCGCGCGGTGCAGGGAGAGGGTGGTCAGGGGTTCGTAGGTGGCGTTCAACAGCAGGACTTGGCGCATCAGCGGGCCTTTCCCGCTACGCGACGCGTCAGTTGAGGGGGCACGCTGTCGCGTGCCCCGGTTGGCGGCCCCTCCTGGGGCCCGGGTGCTTCCGTCACGAGGACCTCCGCCGGACGGCCCAGCGGATGGTCACCACGGCACCGTCCTCAACCAAGTTTGGCTTCTGCATCGTCGTTCCCGCCACTCATAAATGAGCCACCCATAAATGACTGAAGGGACGCCTGGTACGTTTTATGCCCGCATTACTAGTTTTTAACTCCTCCCGTGACGGATCGGATACGCCCCTCGCGCAATGGGCCCGTGTTGTCGGCCGGACGTCGTAGGGTTCCTGCCATGACGCGACAGCCATACCCTCCTGCCAGCCGTGATGAACTCGTCGACGACCTGCACGGCACCCCCGTCCCCGACCCCTACCGCTGGCTGGAGGACCCCGACGATCCGGCGGCCAAATCATGGCTGGCGGAGGAGGAGGCGCTTTTCGCGGCCGAGATGGGGGGGCTTCCGGGGCGGGAGGCGTTCAAGGCGCGGATCGCCGAGCTGCTCAGGTCCGGCTCGATCGGCGCGCCGGTCTGGCGCGGGGGGCGCCGGTTCTTCATGCGGCGCACCCCGGAGCAGGAGCACGCGGTGCTCTACACCGTCGCCCCCGACGGCACCGAGCGGGCGCTGCTGGACCCGATGGCGCTCGACTCGACCGGCCTCACCACGCTCGACTCCTGGCAGCCCGACAAGGAGGGCCGCCTGCTCGCCTACCAGATCTCGGTGGGCGGCGACGAGGAGTCGAGCCTCTACCTGATGGACGTCGCGCTGGGCGAGCGGATCGAGGGCCCGATCGACCGGTGCCGCTACTCCCCCGTGGCCTGGCTCCCCGGCGGGGAGGCGTTCTACTACGTGCGCAGGCTGCCCGCCACCGAGGTGCCCGAGGGGGAGGAGCAGTTCCACCGCCGGGTCTACCTGCACCGGGTCGGCACCTCCACCGAAGAGGACGTCCTGATCTTCGGTGACGGCATGGAGAAGACCAACTACTACGGCGTCGCGGTCTCGCGCGACGGCCGCTGGCTGCAGATCTCCGCCTCCCGCGGCACGGCGCCCCGCAACGACCTGTGGGTGGCCGACCTCGTGGCCTCCTCCCCGCAGTCGCCGGAGCTCGTCGTCGTCCAGGAGGACGTCGACGCCCAGAGCGCCGTGCACTTCGGCCGCGACGGCAGGCTCTACGTGTTCACCGACCGCGACGCCCCGCGCGGGCGGATCTGCGTGACCGACCCCTCCACCCCCCAGTTCGAGCACTGGCGCGACCTGATCCCGCAGGACCCGGAGGCCGTGCTGTCGGACTTCGCGATCCTCGACGACCTGGACCGGCCGGTCATGCTGGTCGCCTGGACCCGCCACGCGATCAGTGAGATCTCCGTCCACGACCTGGTCACCGGCGAGCGCGTCGGGGAGGTGCCGACGCCCGGACTGGGCACGATCGGCGGCATCAGCGAGCGCCCCGAGGGCGGCCACGAGGCCTGGTTCGGCTACACCGACAACACCACCCCGCCGACCGTCCAGCGCTACGACGCCCGCACCGGTGAGACCACCCTCTGGGCCTCCTCCCCCGGCGCCGTCGAGGTGCCCGCCGTCGAGACCGAGCAGGTGACCTACCGCTCGGCCGACGGCAGCGAGGTGCACATGCTGGTGATCTCCAAGCCCGGCGTCGAGGGCCCGCGCCCGACCATCCTGTACGGCTACGGCGGCTTCGGCATCTCGATGACCCCCGGCTACTCGGCGTCGATCCTGAGCTGGGTCGAGGCGGGCGGCACCTACGCCATCGCCCAGCTGCGCGGCGGCGGCGAGCAGGGCGAGGAGTGGCACCGGGCGGGGATGCTCGCCAACAAGCAGAACGTCTACGACGACCTGCACGCGGCGGCCGAGCACCTGATCGCCACCGGCGTCACCACCGCCTCCCAGCTGGCCATCTCCGGCGGCTCCAACGGTGGCCTCCTGGTCGGCGCGGCCCTGACCCAGCGCCCCGACCTGTACGCCGCGGTCGTCTGCTCGGCCCCGCTGCTCGACATGGTCCGCTACGAGCTCTTCGGCCTCGGCGCGACCTGGAACGTCGAGTACGGCTCCGCCGAGAAGCCCGACGAGTTCGCCTGGCTGTACGCCTACTCGCCCTACCACCGCGTCCGCGAGGGCGTGTCGTACCCGGCGACGCTGTTCACCGTCTTCCAGTCCGACACCCGGGTCCACCCGCTGCACGCCTGGAAGATGTGCGCCGCCCTCCAGCACGCCCAGTCCTCCGACCGGCCGATCCTGCTCCGCAACGAGACCGAGGTCGGCCACGGCGCCCGCGCGGTGAGCAAGACCGTCGAGCTCGCCGCCGACCAGCTCACCTTCCTGGCCCATCACACGGGGCTGACGTCGTAGGCACGGCACGCTCGTCCCGGGGCCGCCGCCGCGGTCCCGGGGAGGCTCCCCCGCCGGCCGGGACTGTCGGTGCCGGTCGTTATCGTCCAGGGCGTGAAAGACCCCGCGGTGAGCGAGGGCCTCGTCTTCCTCGAAGGCAGGCCGGGCCGTCGCCTACGGCCGTACGTCACCCATCTGTCGGCCTATACCGAGCGCTACACCCGGCCCCTGCCCCGCAGGCAGCCCCCCTTCGCCGGGGCAGTGATGATCTTCGGGTTCGCGGAGCCGCTCGCGCTGGACGGTCCGGGAGCCGAGGCGCCGCAGCGGCTGGTCTCCTTCGCCGGGGGGCTCCACGACACCTACGTCGACACCACCATGACCGGTCTCGCCGAGGGCGTGCAGCTCGACCTCACGCCGCTCGGGGCCCGGCGGCTGCTCGGGATGCCGATGAGCGAGCTGGCCAACCGGGTGGTCTCCCTGGCGGAGGCACTGGGGCCGTGGGCGGAGAGCGCGGTCGAGCGGTTGGCCGGAGCGCCGGACCGGCAGGCCCGGCTCGCCCTCCTCGACGAGCTGCTCACCCGGCGGATCCACGCCGCGCCCGAGCCCGACCGGCGGATCAGATGGGCCTGGGGCCGGCTCGTCGCCACCAGGGGCACGATCGCCGTGGCGTCGCTCGCCGAGGAGCTCGGCTGGAGCCATCGGCACCTGGTCTCCCGTTTCCACGACCAGATCGGCCTGGCCCCGAAGGCGGTGGCCAAGGTCCTGCGGTTCGAGCACGCCGCCGCCCGCCTGCGTGCCGGGCTGCCCCTGGCCGACACGGCGGTCAGATGCGGTTACTACGACCAGGCCCACATGAACCGCGATTTCAGGGCCATGACCGGAGCCACCCCGCGCGAGGTGGCGGCGCCCCGGCCCGCAAGCACAGCCGCCGCCCCAGGCTGAGGCGAGGTCAGATTCCTCCAAGCCGGTACGGCCGGCCGCCGGGCACCCTGGCGGTAGCCGTACAGGCCGTACAGGCCGTACAGGAGGGAAGAAAACCATGCGAACGGTATATCCGCTGGTCCGCTACCGGGAGCCGGCCAAGGCCGTTGACTGGCTGGTCCGGGCGTTCGGGTTCGAGGTCCACGAGCTCGTCGGGTCGGGCGACGGGGGCGTCGGCCATGCCGAGCTGACCGTCGGCACCGGGATGGTCATGACCGGGACCGGCGAGCCGGGCGGCCCCGGGATCTACATCGCGGTAGAAGATCCGGACGCCCATCACGCCCGGGCCGTCGACGCCGGGGCGGAGATCACCATGGAGCCGGCCGACCAGCCTTACGGGTCGCGCGACTACGCGTGCAAGGACCCGGAGGGCAACGAGTGGTTCTTCGGGACATACCGCCCGTGACCCGCCCAGGTCCTCGTCCGCACGCCGGTGCCCGCCTAGCGCGGGAAGACGATGGTCTTGTGGCCGTCGAGAAGGACCCGCTGCTCGGTGTGCCACCGTACGGCGCGGGCGAGGGCCTGGCACTCGACGTCGCGGCCGATGGCGGCCAGGTCCTCCGCGGAGTGGGTGTGGTTGACCCGGGCGACCTCCTGCTCGATGATCGGCCCCTCGTCGAGGTCGGCGGTCACGTAGTGGGCGGTCGCGCCGATCAGCTTCACCCCGCGGGAGTGGGCCTGGTGGTACGGCTTGGCCCCCTTGAACGACGGCAGGAACGAGTGATGGATGTTGATCACATTTCCGGCGAGCTTGACGCAGAGGTCCTCCGACAGCACCTGCATGTAGCGCGCGAGCACCACCAGGTCGGCCTGGTAGTGGTCGACCAGGCTCAGGACCTCCGCCTCCTGCCGGGACTTGGTCTCGGAGGTGACCGGCAGGTGGTGGTAGTCGATGCCGTAGGACTGGGTCAGCGGGCGCATGTCGGGGTGGTTGGAGGCCACCGCGACGATCTCGATGTCGAGCAGGCCGGAGCGTGTGCGGTAGAGCAGGTCGTTGAGGCAGTGGCCGAACTTGCTGACCATCACCAGCACGCGCGGCTTGACGGCCAGGTCCCGCAGCTTGAGGTCCATCCCGAAGTCGGGGGCGAGCGCGGCGAAGGCCGTACGGAGCTCGGCGTCGGAGATCGGGCAGGCGAACTGCACGCGCATGAAGAACCGCTCGGCCACGGGGTCACCGAACTGCTGGCTCTCGATGATGTTGCAGCCCTGGGCGGCCAGCAGGCCGGAGACCGCGGCCACCACGCCGGGCCGGTCCGGGCAGGACAGCGTCAGCACATACTGGGCGGCGGAGCTCATGCGCCCTCCTCGCCCAGCGGCTCGGAGCCCGCGCCGGGCCTTCTGACTCGCTCGTTCATGCTTTCACCCTCGACGAGGTCGGATCGTACGGCGCCCTCACGCCGACCTGGGCAGAGTACAGCGCCCCGCCCGCCTCCACCCGCACCGTGTCCAAGGCGTGGTCACCGGCGGATCCGGGACAGCGGCTCGACGGACTCCGGGTCGCGGCGGCACAGGTCCCCGCGGAGCAGGGCGTTCTTGGCGCGCTGCGCGGTACAGGCCGGTCGGGGGTTCAACAGAATGAGCTCTCCGTCCATCATCCGCTCGACCTCTGGGTAGGTATGTCCTTATCGGTGCACTGGGGACGCTACCCATGGATCACGAGCGAGGGCAGCCGCCATTCGCCTGTGGAGGTCGCAGCCGAACCGGCCTGGTCCTTCGCCTGCCGTTCAGTTGGGATGTGGAAGCGTGAGCCTGGTGGCCCTGACGTCGCTCGCCGGACTCTTCGCGGTCGTCACCGGCGTCAACGACGGCGGCGCGCTCCTGGCGACCGGCTTGAAGATCCCCAGCATCCCGCCACTGGCCGGTGTGATCATGATGATGGTCACGGTCGCGCTGGTCCCCCTGGTGACCTACCGGGTCGCGAGGACCTTCACCACCCGGCTGGCGAGCATGGAGGGCCCCTACGGCCAGATCGCGCTGGTCGTGGCCGTGCTCGCCGCCCTGGCCGTCGTCGCGGTCCTCAACAACCGGGGGCTGCCCACCAGCCTGACCCTCGCCATCGTGGGCGCCCTCGCCGGCGCGGGCCTGGGCTGGGGCCTGCCCGTCTCGGCCGGCACCGTACTGTTCGTGCTCGCGGTCGCGCTGGCCTCGCCGTTCGTGGGAGGGCTGCTGGCGATCCTGACGATCCGGCTGCTCATGCGGCTGGCGCACGGCCGCACGCTGCGGCAGTGGCACCGGGCCGGGTTCACCCTGCAGTGCCTGGCCTACGCCGCCAACGACGGCCAGAAGATGCTGGCCGTCTTCATGCTCGCCCTCGGCCTCTCCAGCCCTCCACTCCTCGTCTGCCTGGCCGTGGCGGCGCTGTTCGGGATCGGCGCCCTGTACGGCCTGCCGCGTGCCGGCCGTACCCTCAGCCGGGGGATCATCGCCTCGCGCCCGCTGCACGGGGTGACCGCCGAGCTGGCCAGCGGCGCCGCCGTGATCGGCTGCGCGGCGATCGGCGCGCCGGTGAGCATGACCCAGACGATCGCCGGCGCCCTCATCGGGGCCGGGGTGGCCGAGAGCTCCGGCCGGGTGCGCTGGCACGCCGCCACGAAGATCGTCCTAGCCTGGACGCTGACGCTGCCGGTGAGCGGGCTGCTCGCCGCGGCGACGGCGCTCATCGTCCGAGGGGTGATCGCGTGAAACGGCTGCGGCGGGTGCGGGATCTGATGGCGGGCCGCATGGACAGCGCGCTCGCCGAGGCGCTGATCGGGCAGCTGGAGGCCACGAAGCAGGGCGCCTGGCTGGCCATGGCCATGATCGGCGGTGACACCGGCCGCACTGACGCCCACGAGCGGATGCGGGCCATCGAGCATCGCGGCGACACCGAACGCGCCCGCCTGGTGGAGGAGCTGTCCGGCTCCCTGGTGACGCCGATCGACCGCGAGGACCTGTTCCGGCTGTCGCGCTCGATCGACGACGTGCTGGACTCCCTGCGCGACTTCGTCCGCGAGTCGCATCTCTACCGCGTCCACGACCAGCAGCGCTTCGCCCCCATGCTCGACCAGGTGATCGTCGGCATCGAGGCCCTGGAGGCCGCGGTCCGCGACCTGGCGTCCCGCCCCTCGGTGATCACCCATGACGCGCTGGAGGCGAAGAAGATCGGCGGCACCATCCGGCGCATGTACCAGTACGAGATCGCCCGCATCTTCTCCGGACCGGTCAGCGCCGAGACCATGAAGGAGCGTGAGCTGGTCCGGCGCCTGGAGATCGTCGGCATGGCGATCAGCGAGGCCGCCGACGCAATCGCCGACGGGGCGATGAAACGCTGACCCCGCACGCCTCACCCGGCCTCCGGGAGCGGGTGCGGGGCCGTACGGGATCCCCCGTACGGCCCGTGCGCGGCGGTTCAGGAGACGCGCAGGTCGTCGACGGCCCAGTACCAGTTGTTGTCGGCGTCGTAGTAGCGGAAGCGGACGGTCATCCTGGTGGCGCCCGCCGGGACGGTGACGGGGACCGACTCGACCTTGGCGACGGCGTCGGCGGAGTAGACCTTCACGATCTTGGAACGGCCACGGTCGAAGGAGACCAGCACCCGGCCCTTCTGGTCGCCCTCCTGCCGGTAGTGGGTGACGTAGCCGAGCCGCACCGACGGACGGCCCGCGACCGGGTACGGCGCGCTGACCAGGGTGGAGTTGAAGGTGCCGGTGCTGTGGGAGCGGTCGTCCCACTCGTCGGAGTCGGCCACGGCGAACACGCCGCGGCCACGGACGAACAGCTCCCGCCACTGGTCGCGCTGGGCGCGGGACCAGAACTCGTCCGTGGTGAACGACCAGCCGCGCCACTCCTCGACACCGCCGGAGGGCAGTCCCCTGTTCTCCACCGACCAGCCGGCGGGCGCGGTGTGGGTGAACCCCCTGACCCCGGCCGGGATGCCGCCCTCGTCGACCCTCCCCTTGAGGGAGAGGCGGTCGAAGGGGTCGGCGGCGCGCAGCACCACGGACCTGCCGTCCAGGCCCGCCGGGAGCGGGAGACCCAACTGGCCGAAGACGGTGGCGGCCACGTCGACCAGACGGGTGTCGGACGGGGTGGCTCCGGCGGCGATGCCGGGGCCGGCGGCGAGGACGAAGGTACGGCGCTCCTCGACACTGGAGCCGCCGTGGCCGCCGGCGTCGGTGTGGCCGTGGTCGGTGGTGACGATCACGGTCCATCGCTCGTTGTGGAAGGTGAAGCGGGTCCGGACCGCGCTCAGCAGGCGGCCGATGGAGGCGTCGGCGTCGGCGATCGCGTTCAGGTACGCCTGGCCGGCGGCGCCGCTGCGGTGCCCGGTGGCGTCGACGTTGCCCAGGTAGACGAAGGCGACGTCCGGGTTGCGGTCGCGCAGCACCTTCTCGGACACCTCGACGATCCGCCCGTCCTCCGCCGGGTATCCGGTGGAGTCGCCGTTGAGGACGATCCGCGCGTCGATGCCGGGGCCGAAGGTGCCCTGGTCGCCGAGGGACTTCCAGTCCATGGCGGCGTAGGTGGAGTAGGCCGGGTCGACCTTCTCCAGCCGGGTGAGGAAGTCGGGGTAGAGGTCGTAGCGCTTGCCCGCGAAGACGTTGTTCCTGACCCCGTGCTTGTCCGGCCACGTGCCGGTGGCGACGGTGGACCAGCCCGGCCCGCTGGAGGTGGCGGCCATCGGGTCGGTGTAGAGCAGGCTGGTGCCGAAGGTGCCGTTCGCGATCAGCGAGTCGAGGTTCGGCGCGTCGGCGGCGGCGATGCGGTCGTGCCGCAGCCCGTCCAGCCCGATCACCAGGACCTTGCTGGTGCTGATGCCGTCCGGGACGTCGGGCACCGGGACGGGGGCGGCCGGGGCGGCCGTGGTGTTCAGGACCTTGCCGGGGGTGGAGCTCGGAGCGGGGGCCACAGGCGTGGAAGTGCCGGGTCCGGCCAGGGCCGCCGTCGCCGGGATCAGGATCATGACCGCGACCGCCGTCGCCACCGCCGCGTTGCGTAAGCGCATGAACGTCCTTCCTTGCTGGGCCGGGGCACTCCGGCTCTGCGCGAGGACCTCCGGCACGGTTGACCGCGTAAAGGTTGCCAGGTTGAGGGCGTCTCCGCAGGTCATCGCGCTTTTCGGCAGCCGCTGTGGGCCTCTTGGGGCGATAGGTGGTGATAGCGTCCGGGGTCTATGAGCGACTCCCAGACGGGCGCCGGCGCGCCTCGGACGGACGCGGGCGGACCACCGGCGGGCACGGACGCCTCCCCGGCGAGCGACCGGGCCGCGGCACGGGTGGTCTGCGTGGACGGCGACGGCCGGGTGCTGCTGATGCACTGGCGCGACACGGTCGCCGGCGTGACCCTGTGGGAACCGCCGGGCGGCGGGATCGATCCGGGTGAGACGCCCTTCGAGGCCGCGCGGCGGGAGCTGACCGAGGAGACCGGGCTGCCGGGTGAGGCGGTGCTGGACCGGTGGGTGCCGGTGCGCCGGGAGTTCGACTGGCTGGGCACTCACTACGTCAAGACCGAACGGTTCTATCTGGCCAGGTTCGAGGGCACCCCGGCGGTGGGCCCCGGCGCTTTCACGGCCGAGGAGAACGACACCTACCTGGGCTCCGGCTGGTTCTCCCCGGCCGAGATGGCCGGACTCCCCGACGTGCTGGAGCCGCCCGACCTGGTGGAGGTGGTCTCCCGGATCACCCAGCTGGGCTGATCCCGGACGCCTGCCCCCCGCCCTGGGACACGACCGTCGCCCCTGGCGGACCGAGATGCCACGCCGCGGGGCACGTCCCGGATCGCGGCGGTGGTCGTGCCGTACCGGGTGAAACGCCTACGGCGTGGCGATCCGGCGGACGGTCACCGAGCCGGGCCGGGCCCGTCAGCCGGCATCATCGCGGGCGCGATAAGGGCGAAAGCCATCAGCGCTTCGGCCGCGAGTGCGCTCCTGAGCTTGATCATGACAGATCACTCCATGTCGAATCGGTCGCGCCCCGGGCTGACGGAACACCGAATCGGTGGTGTGCAGGACACCGACACGGCGCCTGGATTTCACGCTAGGCGGGATGCCTCCGAGGAAGGTAGGAGTGTCACTCCCAGGGGGCGGTCCCCGCCGCCGGCGAACCTCTCGGAGCGCCGGCAAGGGGGAGACCCGCGCGAAGACCGGCACCGCCGGTCCGCCCTCGGCACACCGGTCACGATCACCACGGCGGATCGACGCCGTCGCCGCCGCCGCCGCGGGAGCGGACCTCGACGATCCTCGCCTGACCGAACTCGTCGATGAACTCTCCTTCAAAAGCGCGGATTTCCGCCGGTTATGGGCTCGGCATGACGTGTCCCCGCTGTCGCACGCGGCCACGCCCCTCCGCCACCACGAGGCCGGCGACCTGCTCCTCACCTGCGAGGTGTTCGACGTCAGCAGCGCTCCCGGCCAGCAACTGATCACCATTCACGCCGAACCCGCCAGCCCCTCGGAGCACGCCCTGATCCTGCTCGGCGGCGACGTGACGCCGTCCGGCCAGGAGGACGCCGGCTACGCGCTGGCGGCCCGGCATCGCTGAGACCGGACCCCTCGGCCCGATCACCGAACGCGCCCCGCCGGCCGTTCGCGTGGATCATCATTACGGTGTTCGGCGGGGCGTCCGTGGTCTGGATCCGGGACATGCCGAAGGCCAGGCACCGGAAGGCCCCCTACCGCAGTGCAAGACATCTCCCCCTGAGCGGAAACACCACCCTCTTCGGGGGAAAGCTATCCACCTCGGATAGCGAAGGTGTGGATAAATCCACCCATGGTGGAAAAATCAACACCTGGGGGTGCCTGGAGGAAAAAACAATTGAGCCACCCGCCTCCTCCCCGGCCGCGCTCTTCGGGGAGGCCGCCCGGCGTCACCTCACGCGGGCACCAGCTCCTTGACGTAGGAGCGCGCGAGCTGCGAGGTGAGGTCGTGGAACTCCTTCTTGGTCACCGCGTCCCGCACCGTCGCGAGGACGGCGCGGGCGTGCCTGAGCGCCTCGTCCACGGAGACCCCCTCCTCCAAGGCGACGAGCGCGAGGAAATCCTCCAGCGGCGTCGTCCCGGGAGCGTTGTCGCTCCCCTCGTTGCCGCGCTCCAGCGCGGAGGACAGCTCGGCGGGCAGCGCCTCCATCAGGTCGCGTATCTCACCTACGCTGATCTGCTCCCCCAGCATCTCCAGCACCGCCTCGCTGGCCCGCCAGGCTCCCTGCTTGTCGGCGAGTCCCGCCCGGCCGGCGACCCGGTTCAGGAACTCCTCCAGCGTGAGGGTCGGACCGGCCGCCGCGACGGTCCTCTCGATGAGCAGTCGGAAGTCCTCCGGAAGCTCCGAGACCACCCGGGTGAACACGGCCGTGGGCACGGCCCGGCTCAGTGCCAGGAGGACGGCGCCCGCGCGCCGTTCGGCGGCCGGCAGGTCGACCTGCTCACCCTCGGCGATCCGGCGCAGGAACTCGTCGGCGTAGACGTTCTCCTGGACGTGATCCTGCGGCAGCAGCCGTGCCGGCTCCCGTGGCAGGTGTTCGGCGAGTTCCCGGGCCTGATCCGGTGTCAGCCGCTTGACGAGTGTTTCGAGCGTCACACGGACCGTGGCCTCGGCGGTCTGCCGGTCGGCACCGGCCGCGTGCTGGACGATCGAGAGAAACCGGTCGTAGTCCATAACTGCCTACTTTGGTCTATTTTGTCCGACTTCTTCCGACGCTACTCGAGACGCCCCCCCGGGCCATATGCGCTCAGGCCGGACCGGGACCAAAGCGGGCAAAGGCTTGGCGAGCCGTTGATCCGCGACACGGAGCTCACCGCAGTCCCAGAGCTCGCCGGATGTCAGGATCACCGGGATCGAGGTCGAGGGCACGACGCAGATCATCCGTGGCCGCCTCCCCCCTGCCCAGAGCCCGCAGAGCGGTAGCCCGGTTGAAGTACAGCTCCGGCCCCTCCTCGATCTCGATCGCCCTGGACAGATCCGCCACCGCGCCCTCCGCGTCACCGGTCTCGTAGCGGAGGATGCCCCGGTTGGCCCAGGCCGTACCGAGACCGGGGGCCCTGTCCAGGGCCGCGTCGAAGGCGCGGGCGGCCTCCTCGAAGTGCCCGGACGCGGTGTCCAGCTGCCCTTTCACGGTCAGCAGGTGGGGATTGCCCGGCATGAGCGCCAGCCCGGTCTCGACGTCGGCCCGCGCCTCGGCCGCCAGGCCGAGCACGGCCAGCACGCCCGCCCGGTTGATGTAGGCGTCCAGATGGTCCGGGTCCAGCTCCAGAACATGATCCAGGTCGGCCCGGCCTCCCGCCAGATCCCCCAGCGCGAGCCGGACCTCGGCCCGGTTGTAGTAGGCCTCGGGCAGCGGCGGGCTCACCCGGATCGCGGCCTCGTAGTCGGCCAGCGCCTCATCGGTCAGCCCGAGCCGGAACAGCAGGTTGCCCCGGTCCAGGTAGTGGTCGGCGAAGAGCGGGTCGACGGCGATCGCCTCGGTGTACTCCTCCCGGGCCTCCTTGGTACGGCCCAGCTCGGCGAGGAGCCGGCCCCGGTTGGCGTACAGCACCATCCGGTGCAGCGGGTGCCGGCCCGGCGGCAGATCCCGCCGCGCCAGCTCGATGGCCGATTCGACCAGGGAGAGAGCCTTGTGCGGCTCGCCCGCCCGCGCCTCGATGAGGGCCTGGCCGTTGCGGTCGAAGCCCAGCTTGAAGGCACGCTCCTGCCGGTCCGGCAGCAGGGTGGAGATGGCGACGGCCTGGTTGATCCAGCCCCTGGCCCGGCCCAGGTCCCGCCGGTCCGGATCGGGGTGACGGGCGTCGAGCATGGCCGTGCCGTACGCCGACGCCGCGTGCACCGCGGGGTCCTGGCTGCCGCGGCGGGCGCGCTCATAGAGGTCACGGGCCTCGTCCTGGCGGGAGAGGGCTCCCAAGGCGGTGGCCGTGCGCTGGGTGAAGCGCCACCAGAGGTCCGACCCGGGCCCGGCCAGCCGTAGCCCGCGCCGCCCCAGCTCGATCACCGCGTCCAGGAAACCCTCCCTGACGCAGTGGTCGACGGCCGTCCAGAGCGCCTCGGCCCCGCGTCCGCGGGGGTCGGCGCCATGCTCCCGGTGGAAGGGGACGGCGCCCAGGCGCGGGGAGAACTCCCCGGCGGCCTCCAGCTCGTCGGCCCGCAGGTCGTGCAGCCTGGCCCGCTCCGCCGGGTCCAGCGCCTCGTAGTCGGCACGCGATCGCTCGTCGGTGCAGTCGGAGGCCACATGGGCGGCGCCGCCGGCGTGCGGCGGCCACCCCTGGCCGGGCTCGGCGTGAACCTGCCCGGCCCCGGCGGAGTCCGCCACATGGCCGCGGAACCATCGCGGCGGTGGCTGCCGCGAGGCGAGCACCATCGTCAGCAGTGCCGGATCCAGCCGCCTGACCAGCACCGCGAGCAGTTCGAGGTCGGTCGGGTCGGCCTCGTGGAGGTTCTCCACGACCAGCGTGCGCGGCCCGCTCAGGCCCGCGCCGAGAAACTCCGCCACCCCGTTGGCGAGCCTGAGGGTACGGCGGGGCGCGGGCACGAGGATCCGCTCGTCGTCGTCGATCCGCGCGTCTATGGTCTCCCGTCGCGCGGCCACCCGATCTCGCAGATCAGGGGCCACGCTACGGATCTCGATGTCGTGAGACGCGACGTGCGCGGGAGCCCGTTCCAGGACCTCCGGCACGATCGCGCGCAAAATGGCGCCGCCGACCGTGTAGGGCCCACGCGACCGCCGGTGCCCGTTCACCACCAGGGGGGACGGGTCCGCACGGTCACCGGAGAGCGGCCCGATCAGCCAGAGATGCTCCCTCACCCCTTGTGGATGACGCTGGAAGCACCGCTCAGCTTGGTGGTGCCAGGTTTGCGAACAATGATCTTCTTCATCGTACCCCCCACGGGAAAATGACTACAGGTACGAAGAACAAGTATTCTGCCACTTCACTAGATCGCAATACTTGACTATAAAACAGTCTTGAATTTACTTAAATGCAGCAAGATGGGACATGGTGACAACTAGCTCTTTCTCGCCATAAAGCACGACGCATCCGCCGCGCTCCTCCCGGCTGATCTCACGCCAACCGTGCTTGCGGTAGAGCTCGATCGCGGCCGGCTGGTTCAGCGTGGTGTCCCCGCGGAGCCGTACGTAACCCAGCTCGACCGCCCGCGTCTCCAGCGCAATGCTCATCTGGGCGCCGAAGCCTCGCCGCTGGAACTCCGGATGGACCCGCAGACGGCACAGCTCCGCGGTCTCGTCGTCGATCCGGCGGAGGCCGCCCATCGCGACGATGCGCCCTCCCGGGATCTCCCCCACGAAGAAGTCCCCCCGGCCGGCGATGTAGATCTCGTTGATCCTCGGGAAGTCGTCCTCGTAGTAGACGCCGTCTCCCGGCGCGAGGCCCACCTGGGCAAGGCAGATCTGATGGAGCGCCCAGATGGATTCCAGATCGGACCAGCGATAGCGCCGGAGCCTCATACATCGCCCCCGGACGGATCCGCCGGCGCGGGGCGCAGTGCCTCCAGATAGAGCTTGAGCTCGGGGTGGTCGGGACTCCTGGCCTCCACCTCCTTGGCCACCTCGTGGGCGCGCTGCATGAGGATGTCCGGTCTGCCGCCCTGGTTCAGCCCGGCGAGCGCGGACCTGGCTATCGTCAGCGCCTCCTCCAGGTCGCCCTCAAGGAGCTTGCACTTGGCCCGGTCGAGCTTGATGATCGTGGGATCGAGCCAGTCCGCTGGGCCGTACTTGGTGAGCGCCTGTTCCAGGATGAGGTCGGCCTCCATCGCCTGCCCCAGCCTCACCAGCGCGTCTCCCTGATGGAAGTAGAGCTGGCGCTCGGTGTAGCCGAAGGTCGAGTCCTCCTGATCGGCCGCGGTCATCTGGGAGAACGCCGCCCTGGCCCGGGACAGCGCCCGCTTGGCCTGGTCGACCACGTCCTTCTTCCCCGAACCCGACAGCATCGCCAGCGCGCGGGCCTCGAAGACCGGGGCCATGGCCTGGGCCGCGCACGGCGTCTGGCCGGCCAGATCGCGGCTCTTCCTCGCGAGGTTGAGCGCCTCGCGCGGGTCGCCGTAGTAGAGCGGGACCAGGGCCTCTCTGGCGATGACCCAGGCGCGGAGCGCCCGGTCGCCGGTGTCGTCGGCGGCCGTCCTGCCGGTCCTGAAGAAGGACCGGGCCATCCTGTGGTCGCCGAGGTTCACCATGATCATGCCGCTGAGCCCGGCGAGCTGGGCCGCCATGCGGCACAGCCGTTCCTGCAGGTCCACCGGCTGGCGCCGCTCCATGGCCTTGCGCACGGCGCTGAACTCCAGCAACACGTCGCAGAGCAGCCTCAGCGGCGGCGTGTTCATGTATTGGCGGCCGAAGCCGACGGTGGCCTCCTCCCACTGATCGAGCATCGCAGGCGAAACGGTGGCCGACACCAGGGTCTCGTCCATCCTCCTGCGAATGTTCTCCACAGATCCAAGCACCTGTCCGTCCAGCGTGGCGCCGGTGCCGGTGCCGGCCAGAAGCAGTAAAAGCGTCCTCCGTAGCACGTTCTCGTCCTCCTCGCCCCCGTCCGCGGAAGGGTCGCCGCCGATCGACTGGATCAGCCGCTCACGCGGACCAGGGGAAGTGTCGGGTCTTCCATCCTGGAGATCACCTCGGAGGGCACCGGGCGTCTTGTGGCCGTGACCACAGATGCACGGGCCGTCGTACCCGAGAGATGCCGGTTCGACCCGGTAGGCGGAGCACAGGTAGTGGAGGTATTCGGGCCCCGGACGCTTCAGCCCGCTCTCATAAGCGGACAGGAGCGTCTCGCCGATACCCGGCGCCGCTTTGCCGTCGCGCTCGAACAGTGCCCGTATCTGTTCGATCACGTCGGCGAGGGCGACGCCATGTGCGAGCCGGTGACCCTTGATGCGCGTGGTCCCGAACTGGGGACCGCACTTGTCGTGGATCTCCTCGGCGATCTGAGCCGAGCCACGCCCTGCCGCCAGGCCTCTGGCCCGGATCTGCCGAGCTAACTCTGTCTCCCTGTGCTGCCTGCCGGACATACCGGCCCCTCTCTCGTGGCCAGCGGGGCTGGCTGGCACACTAGTCCCGACCGGTCCTCTCCCGTGACTCAGTGTGATTCAGCTGTCGCACTGTGCCTACCGAGAATGATGGACCAACTTTGGCTCATCCGGAACGCGCGAATAGAGCCATCGGCTAAGGATCGTCCACCACCGGACTGTTTCTTTCAACCTACTTGGGAGAAGGCACAACCCGATCTTGGGTTTCCCTCCGTTGACCCATCGGCCCAGGTGAGTCATCTTTGGCCAACCAGCACTGATTCGCGTAACCAAGCGAACACGATTCGGTGCGGTATGGGCGACCAAGAGGAGGGACGAGGTGGGGGAAGACGACTTCGGGCACCTGGAGCGGCTGGTGTCGGAACTCGACGCTCGCGGGCTGCACGCCCGAGTGGTGCGGACCCAGTCGGGTCGCGCCTTCGTGCGCGTGATCAACCCTAGCGCAACCAGCCTGGCGGAGAACGTCACCTGCCGAGCCCAGGCCGCTCCAAGCCACCGGGACTGGTACTACTGGTGGTCCTGGGGGGAACGGATGCACACGGCGCAGGACCCGGCCGGTGCCGCGACCAAGGTCGCACGCGTACTCGCCGCGGTGGGGGAGTGAGACGAGCGGTGGTCCGGACGGAGTCGCAGCCGTCCGGACCACCGTCCCCAACGCGGCTCTGCGGGGCCGGCGGGGTGACCGGTGCGGAGCGTCCTCGGACGCTGGGCACCCCGCCGACCCCAAGACCCGTGAACACGGGCCCTGCGAACGCAAGAAGATCGGCAAACGCGAGCTGCCGTCCGGATCCGTCCGGACGGTGATCGGAGGGATCCCCCTCGGAAACGGCACGGGACACGCTTCCGGGTGCGTGCCCCGTCCGAGCCGCCCGTCACCGGAGCGTCCGTACCCCGCCCCCCGCGGCCCCGGGGTCCGGATGTCCCCGTCTTCCCCGGCGTGATGTGACGGCGGCCGGTTCGGTAGGCAATATGGGTAGGCAACGCGACTTGCCCATTTCGCCGACCGATCCGATCCGAGAGGGATCCGCTCCGTGTTCCTGCCCGTCCCCGCCTCCACCCCCACCCCCCAACCCACCGGTGAGCTGATAGTCGATGACCTTCTCAAGGCGGGCGCGGGCCTAACCAAGGGCTGTGAGAACGGCGGCGGGGTAATCTGCAGCCTCATGCAATCCGTCCTGCCCCCCACCTGGGCTCCCGTGATCGCGAGCGCGATCGCGATCATGCTCGTCGTGGTCATCGCACTGCTCCTGCGCAATGTGGCCAACCGGCTGATCACGCGGGTGGTCAAGCGCGCCTCCTCCTCCAACGGCAGCTCGATCGCCGGGCGCCTCCGCGGAAAGCAGTCGGTGGCGCTGGAGGGGCTCGACGCGGTCGCCGCCGAACGGCGCAGGCAGCGCGCGGAGACCATCGGCTCGGTGCTGCGGCCCGTCGCCTCGATCGTCATCCTCGGCACCGCGGCCCTGACCGTCCTGGAGCGCCTCTCCGTCCCCATCGCCCCCCTGCTGACCAGCGTCGGCATCGTCGGCGTGGCCGTCGGCTTCGGCGCCCAGGAGCTGGTCAAGGACTTCATCGCCGGCATGTTCATGCTCCTGGAGGACCAGTACGGCGTGGGCGACGTGATCGACGTGGGTGCCGCGATCGGCACCGTCGAGGCGGTCACCCTGCGCATCACCCGCCTGCGCGACATCGACGGCCGGGTCTGGTACGTCCGCAACGGCACCATCACCCGTGTCGGCAACGAGTCCCAGGGCTGGTCCCGCGCCACCGTTGACGTCCCGGTGTCGTACGCCTCCGACATCCCCGCGGTCCGCGCCCTGCTCAAGGACGTGGTCGAGGACATGTGGAACGACACCACCTACCGCGACAGCGTCATGGTGGAGGAGCCCCAGGTCTGGGGGATCGAGCAGATCTCCGACACCGCCATCGTCTTCCGGATCAGCGCCAAGACGATCCCCTCCCGGCAGGCCGAGGTCGCCCGTGAGCTCCGCATCCGGATCAAGTCCGCCCTTGATCGGGCCTCCATCCCGATCGCCGGCTGACGTCACTTAGGCTTGGAGCCGTGTCCGCTATCCCCGAGGAACCCCAGACCTTCTACGACGCCGTCGGCGGCGAGGAGACCTTCCGGCTTCTGGTCCACCGCTTCTACCAGGGCGTCGTGAAAGACCCGCTGCTGCTACCGCTCTATCCCGAGGACGACCTCACCGGGGCCGAAGACCGGTTGAGCCTCTTCCTGATCCAATACTGGGGCGGCCCCAACACCTACAGCGCGCAGCGGGGGCACCCGCGGCTGCGAATGCGCCACAACCCCTTCGTCATCGGCTCGGCCGAGCGCGACGCCTGGCTCAAGCACATGCATGACGCGGTGGTCTCGCTGGATCTCCCCGACGAGTTGGAGAAGCGCCTGTGGGACTACCTCGTCTACGCGGCGCACAGCATGGTCAACGCCCCTGACGCATAAACCCCGTCAGGCGGGGGCAATCCATGCACATGGAAACCCCCTGGTGGCGTGATGCCGTCGTCTACGAGATCTATGTTCGCAGCTTCGCCGACGCCTCAGGAGACGGCGTCGGCGACCTGGCCGGCATCCGGCAGCGTCTGCCCTACCTCGCCGAGCTGGGCGTGGATGCGATCTGGCTGACCCCTTTCTACCGCTCCCCCATGGCCGACGGCGGCTACGACGTGGCCGACTACCGCGACGTCGACCCGCTGTTCGGCACCTTGGCCGACTTCGACGCGCTCGTCGCCGACGCCCACGGCCACGGGCTGCGGGTGATCGTGGACATCGTGCCCAACCACAGCTCCTCCGAGCACGAGTGGTTCAAGACGGCGTTGCGGGGCGAGGGGCGCGACCGCTACCTCTTCCGCGACGGCGGGGAACTGCCGCCCAACAACTGGCAGTCCACCTTCAGCGGCCCGGCCTGGTCCAGGACGCCCGACGGGCAGTGGTATCTGCACCTGTTCGCCGCCGAACAGCCTGACTTCAACTGGCGCAACCCCGAGGTGCGGTCGGAGTTCCTCGACGTGCTGAGATTCTGGCTGGACCGGGGCGTGGACGGGTTCAGGATCGACGTGGCGATGGGCCTCTACAAGGCCGAGGGCCTGCCCGACACCCCTCCGGAGGACCAGGCGTTCAAGGCCGAGTCACCGATCTGGGGGCGGCCCGAGGTGCACGAGGTCTACCGCGAATGGCGCAAGGTGCTCGACTCCTACCCGGACGAGCGGATGGCCATCGGCGAGGTGTGGACCGACTCCGCCGAGGATCTCGCCCTCTACGTCCGCCCCGACGAGCTGCACCAGAGCTTCAACTTCGCCTGGCTGGAGGCGCCCTGGTCGGCGACGGCGTTCCAGAAGGTCATCGATGACACCCTGGCCGCCGTGACCGCCCCCACCTGGGTGCTCTCCAACCACGACGTGGTCCGCCACGTCACCCGGTACGGCGGGGGCCTGATCAACTCCACCACGGGCCTCGCCCGCGCGCGGGCGGCTCTGCTGGCCATGCTCGCCCTGCCGGGATCGGCGTACCTGTACCAGGGGGAGGAGCTCGGTCTCCCCGAGGTGACGGACCTCCCCCCGGAGTCGCGGCAGGACCCCATCTTCGCCCGCTCCCGGGGGACACTGCCCGGCCGTGACGGCTGCCGGGTGCCCATCCCGTGGTCCGGCGTCGCCGAGCCGTACGGCTTCTCGCCCGACGGCGCCCGTCCCTGGCTGCCCCAGCCGGTCGAGTGGGCCGTGCTGAGCGCCGAACACCAGGCGAGCGACCCGGGCTCGACCCTGAGCTTCTACCAGGAGGCCCTGCGCGCCCGCCGCGAGCTGCGCGGCTCGTTCACCGACGGGATCACCTGGCTGGACTCTCCCGAGGGTGCGCTCTTCTTCAGCCGTGGCCCGCTGACCTGCGTCATCAACTGCGGCTCCGATTCGGTACAGCTCCCGCCGCACGAGCGGGTCCTGATCGGCAGCGCCCCCGTGGACGGCTACCTCCTCCCCCCGGACACCGCCGCCTGGCTTCACACCCCGTAGGAGCACCGCCCCCGCGCCCGTATGGCGAGCCGCCGCCCGCGGACACGGCCACCCGGCAGGGACCGGCCGGCGGACGGCGGCTCGCCGTACGTCCAGGTGGGCGCTGGCTCGCCGCGTTCGGCGGAGGACTCGCGGCATCCGCCGGAGATCCGCCCGGCGGAAACCGGCTGACCCGCGAGGAACCGCCGACGCCCGCTACCCGGCGGTGAACCTGCGCAGGTAGCTGAGCTCGTACGGGTTCAACCGCCGGGGGCCGGCCCGCTCCACGTCGTAGGCGACCATCACCGAGCGGGCCCGTACGAAGATCTCCTCGCCGTCGCGGATCTCGTAGTCGAGGGTGAACCGCACCGGACGGATCTCCGTCACCCACGACTCCACCCGGACCGGGTCGGCGCGGAAGGTGAGAGGACGTCTGTAGTCGATCTCGTGCCGGGCGACGACGAGCCCCCGGAAGGGAGTCCCGCCCTCCCGGTGGAGGTCGATGTGGAACATCTCCAGGCGCGCGTCTTCGAGGTAGTCGAAGAACCGGACATTGTTGACATGGCCCAGCGAGTCGACATCGGCGAACCTGACGGCCCGGGGAAACACATGCCGGTGGGCACGGCTCACGTCGTCTGCCGCCCCCTGCCCGGACACGCCATCGCTCACCCTCTGCCCGGACACGCCATCGGGCGCCCCCTGCCCGGACACGCCTGAAGCGTTGACGTGCTCTCCAGTCCGAAGGCGGGGATTGTCATCCATGCCACTCACGCGACGCCTCGACGGCTTCCTTTTCTCATCGCTCCGCGCCCGCTTTCATCGCTCCGCGCTCGAGTGGCTCGGGCTCACCTGGTCTCCGCCCTCACCGCCGGTCCGGCGGCGAGCAGGTCGACGTCCCGGTCGCCGGCCACCGCGAGCCTGCGGTGCCCCGCCGTACACGGCAGGGCACCGCAGGCCGCTGACGGCCCGCGTCAGTCGCGGGTGAGCTTGCGGTAGGTGACCCGGTGCGGACGGGCCGCGTCGGCACCCAGGCGCTCGATCTTGTTCTTCTCGTAGTCGGCGAAGTTGCCCTCGAACCAGAACCAGTTCGAGCCTTCCTCCCACGCGAGGATGTGGGTGGCGATGCGGTCGAGGAACCACCGGTCGTGCGAGGTGATGACCGCGCAGCCCGGGAACTCCAGCAGCGCGTTCTCCAGGCTGGAGAGCGTCTCGGTGTCGAGGTCGTTGGTGGGCTCGTCGAGCAGCAGCACGTTGCCGCCCTGCTTGAGGGTCAGCGCCAGGTTGAGCCGGTTGCGCTCGCCGCCGGACAGGATGCCCGACTTCTTCTGCTGGTCCGGGCCCTTGAACCCGAACGCCGCGATGTAGGCGCGGGACGGCACCTCGACCTGGCCGACCTTGATGTAGTCGAGCCCGTCGGAGACGACCTCCCAGACGTTCTTGGTCGGGTCGATGCCGCCACGGCTCTGGTCGGCGTAGGAGATCTTGACGGTGTCGCCGACCACGATCTCGCCGTCGTCCGGCGTCTCGCTACCGGTGATCATCCGGAACAGCGTCGTCTTGCCGACGCCGTTCGGGCCGATGATGCCGACGATGCCGTTACGCGGCAGGTCGAAGGAGAGGCTGTCCATGAGGACGCGGTCCTCGAAGCCCTTGGTGAGCTTCTCCGCCCGGATGACCGTGGTGCCCAGTCGCGGGCCCGGCGGGATCTGGATCTCCTCGAAGTCCAGCTTGCGGTGCTTGTCGGCCTCGGCGGCCATCTCCTCGTAGCGCTGGAGACGTGCCCGGCTCTTGGTCTGGCGGGCGCGGGCGTTGGAGCGGACCCACTCCAGCTCCTCCTCCAGGCGCTTCTTGCGCTTGGCGTCCTTCTGGCCCTCAAGCTTGAGCCGTGCCGCCTTGGCCTCCAGGTAGGTGGAGTAGTTGCCCTCGTAGGCGTGGCAACGGCCGCGGTCGAGCTCCAGGATCCAGCCGGCCACGTTGTCCAGGAAGTAACGGTCGTGGGTGACGGCCAGGACGGTACCGGGATACTTCTCCAGGTGGGACTCCAGCCACTGGACACTCTCGGCGTCCAGGTGGTTGGTGGGCTCGTCGAGCAGCAGCAGGTCGGGCTGCTCCAGCAGCAGCTTGCAGAGCGCGACCCGGCGGCGCTCTCCACCGGAGAGCTGGGTGACGTCCGCGTCCGGCGGCGGGCAGCGGAGGGCGTCCATCGCCTGCTCCAGCTGGCTGTCGAGATCCCAGCCGTTACGGTGGTCCAGCGCGTCCTGCAGCTTGCCCATCTCGTTCAGCAGGTCGTCGCTGTAGTCGGTTGCCATCAGCTCGGCGATCTCATTGAAGCGATCGAGCATGGCCTTGGTCTCGGCGACGCCCTCTTCGACGTTGCCGAGCACGGTCTTGGATTCGTTGAGGGGAGGCTCCTGCTGAAGCATGCCGACGGTGAAGCCGGGCATGAGCCGGGCGTCGCCGTTGGACGGCTGCTCCAGACCCGCCATCATCTTCAGCAGCGTCGACTTTCCGGTGCCGTTGGGACCCAGGACGCCGATCTTCGCGCCTGGCAGGAACGACAGCGTCACGTCGTCGAGGACGACCTTGTCGCCGTGCGCCTTGCGCACGCGCTGCAGTGTGTAGATGTACTCCGGCATGCCTTCTAGCTTAGGGCCTGTCAGGCTTAGCTAGGGGCGGCCTCGGAACCGGGCCTGCGGGCCGGGGGCACCACGGTGGCGGGCAGGCAGATCCGGTCGCGGCCGAGCTCCTTGGCGCGGTAAAGGGCCAGGTCGGCAGCGGCGAGCAGCTCGATGAGATCATCGCCGTGCATGCTCATGACCGCGACGCCCACCGAGATGGTCACGGTGATCATGTTGTCGTCCGCCGGGACCGCCATCCGCCCGATGCGGGAGCGCAGCCGCTCGGCGACCCTGCGGGCCTCGGTCACATCGGCCCGGGGCAGCAGGACGACGAACTCCTCCCCCCCGAATCTGCCCACCACGTCGTAGTCACGGAGCTGGCTGCGGATGGTGGCGGCCACTCCGACCAGGACCTGATCGCCGATCAGGTGGCCGTAGGTGTCGTTGACCCGCTTGAAATGGTCGATGTCGACGATCAGCAGGGCAAGCGTCTCACCGGTGCGGCGCGCCCTGACGATCTCGGTGTCCGCCTCGCGCTGCCAGGCCGCGGCGTTGAGCAGGCCGGTCTTGGGGTCGGTCCGGGCCGCCGCCTGGAGCTGGGCGTGGAGCAGGCTGCGCTGGAGCAGGACCACCGGCGGCAGAGCCAGCACCAGCAGCGCCAGGTTCAGGCCGCAGGTGATGGCGACGAGGACTCCGAGACAGAGCTCGACCACGTCGAGCAGCAGGCTCTCCCGGTTCCACAGCACCTCCCTCCAGCGGCTGTCGGGGGCGGAGGTGTGCGCGGCGACGGCGATCAGCGCGGTGTTGACCACGGTGAACAGGACGGCACAGCCCACGGCGACGAGGATCGGCCCGCCGGCGCCCGCGGTCAGCGCGCTCAGGTCTCCGACGACGGCGTGGAACAGCACCGAGGCCGCGCATCCGGCCAGGCCGATCGCGGCCGAGCTGAAGACCCTCCGGTAGACGACGGTCTCGCGCACCCTTTTCTGCAGGAGGATCTGGAGCGGAATGGGGGCGAGAAGCGCGTAGACGGGGGGCAGGAGCAGCGCGGCGGGCAACCACCAGGCGGAGAGCAGGTCACGGGAGACACCGGCGGGCATGCCGAGCCTGCGTGTCGCCTCGATGCAGACCGCGCCGCATGCCATCAACGCGGCGAAGGTGAGCAGGTCAGGCCAGCGGAGATCACTGGATACGGCGAAGAAGCCGATCGCGGCCAGATCCAGCACCACGATCCCGCAAAGGTAGACGACCAGCGCACGACGCTGCCCAAGCAAGGGCCACCGATTGGCCATGGCCGTCACGCCGCCGCGCGGTTTGACCGAGGTGTGAATGGGTGCCGCCATGTCGCCCCCTTCTCCGACTAACGATGTGTAACACGATAGTTGCGGAGTGTGCGGCGCGCGACAGTAACCGCTACCTTTGGCAGAGTGGGTCTCCCATCAGGTGATCCACAACTGGGAATCGCTCACTCAGCGAGCGGACCGTGTGGGAAAGGAGCAGCCATGCTGCGGGGCGTGACCTGGACCTAACAGGTGCTTCGGGCATCTGACACGGGCAAGACCATCGGCCGTTTTCTCGGCGCAACCGCCTCCTCTGGCGGGGCACCGACCGCGCTCGGCCGATGCCCCCTCCTCTTCCCCTCGGTCCTCTTTCGGATCCTTCTCCTCGGTCCTCTTCGGATCGCTCCCCGTCGGAGACACACAGCCTGCCGCCGCTCGGCGCCCTGCGCCGTCGACGGCCCTCGTCGTCGGCGGCTCCTGCCGTCGGCGGCCTGTCTCAGGCCGCCAGGCGCGCTTCCGCAGGCCATGGCGTCTCGTCCATGGACTCCTCGTCAGTCATGTCCGTCTCGCTGCCGATCATCTTCTCCTGCTCGGCCCCCGTCTCTCCTTCGGACACGCCGTGATCTTCCGTGTTCACTCCTCCCCCGGCGGCGCCCTCCCGTGCCTGAGCGCTCTCCACTCCGGCCGTCTCCCCACCTCCCGCCCCGTTCTTCACCAGGCTCAGGCCACCGGAGGCCCCCGCCGCGGGGGCGGCGTCGCCCATGGCCCAGTCGTGGGTCTCCCGGTCGAGCTCGGTCCGCTCCTCGCGCCCCAGCGAGGGGGCCGCTCCCGCCCGCTGCGGCTTGCTGAAGCTTCCCAGTCCCCAGCGCAGGTCGTGCCCGAGCGAGTTGGCCTCCACCTCGGGCATGAAGCGGCGCTGGCCCTCATGGGTGAACTCGCGGATCCGCAGGCGCCCCTGAACGACGATCGGCTGGCCCGTCCGGACCGACTGGGCGACGTTGTCGGCCAGTCCGCGGAAACAGCGGACGCCGAAGTAGGTCGTCTCGCCGTTGCACCACTGCTGGTTCTCCCGGTCGAAGTATCGGCTCGTCGAGGCGACCTTGAGCGAGGTGACCCGCGAGCCGTCGGGGAAGGTGTGCTGGCGCGGTGGAGCCGCGACGTTGCCGGTCAGCGTGATGTAGATGTCGTTCATCGTGTCTCCCTTGAGAGCGGGCGGACTGCCCGTGGCGTGGAAGACACGATGGCCCGTGCCACCTGTGGCACGGGCCGCCGAATCGCGATCTGTGGATTACCGCAAGCGTGTGATGAACCGCTGTGGACGGTGCGGGCTCAGCCCTGCACGCTCCGCATGGCGGAGTAGAACTCGTTGTATCTGGCCAGTTCGCGCTCCACCGGCTCGATCACCATGCTCCCGGCGACCCCGCCGACCCTGCGGCGCATCTCCCGTTCGAGCCGGTCGCGCTCGCTGCCCGCACCGAGTGTGACGAAGTTACGGCTGGCCACGGCGGTGAGCAGGCCGAGCCCCAGGACCGAGAGCGTCATCAGCCCGACCCACGGCAGCGAGGCCGCCTCACCGAACACCGCCAGGCCCGCCGGCAGCTGCCCGGCGCCGAACACCCCGTAGGCGAGAGCCGTACCGAACCAGGCGAGCCCCGCCACGAACAGCAGAACCAGCAGGTACTGCCAGATGAGAAGCAGCCGCCACCAGCCGGGAACCCGGTCCAGGCGCGGCGCGACCTCCGACAGCTCCTCGGAGAGCACCTGGGGCAGCTGGGCCGAGCGGGAGCGTGCGGCGTCCCTGATCCCGTTGCGCCAGGCCTCGTGCATGCCGGAGGTCAGCCCGTCGGCGAGGGCCTGCACCGCGTTGTCCACCTCGGCCGGCTGCGCGCTGACCGAACCGCCGGTGAGACCTCGGATCTCGTCCTTGAGGTCGCCCAGGCGCAGGCTGTTCAGCGGGTCGGGCCGGAGCTTGGCGGCCCATCGGGTGTACGGCCAGCCGACCCACTCCATGGACCGCACGCCGTACACGTTCTCCATCGCCTCACCGACCGCGGGCACGCCGACCGCGTCGCAGAGCGCATCGGTCAGGCCGATCCGGCGGGCGTCGTCGATGGCGGCGGAGGCGGCCGGGATCCCGTCCGCGGGCATGATCTTCGCCAGGCGGAGCGTCAGCCGGTCGAGGTCGGCCTCCAGGCGCTGGACCGCCGCCCTGCGCCCGGCCACGGTCTCGGCGAGGACCGCTCGGAGGCCGTCCACCCCCTTGCCGGTGATCGCGGAGGTGGTGACGATCACGGGCTTCTCGACGCCCTCGCGGCGGAGCAGGTCCTCCAGGTCGGCGACGCACTCGGCGAGCTCCTCCGGGTCCAGCCGGTCGACCTGGTTGAGCACGAAGATCGTCACCGCGTCGTGCCCGGCCAGCTCGGTCACGTAGCGGCGGTGCGTGGAGGCGTCGGCGTACTTCTGCGGGTCGAGCACCCACACGACGAGGTCGGCGATCTGGATCAGCCGGTCGGCCTCGGTGTCGGTGAGCGCCCGGATGGAGTCGTGGTCGGGCAGGTCGAGCAGGATGAGCCCGTGGAGCCGGCTCTCGCCCTTGTCCAGGGCGCTCGCCCTGGCGAAGCGGTGCCGCCACTGGATCTGCAGCCAGTCGAGCAGCGGGCCCGCGCCGTCCAGGCCCCAGACGCAGGCGTGGGTGCGCGCCGTGGTCGGCCGGCGGACCCCGGTCGGCGACAGTTCTAGTCCGGAGACCGAGTTGAACAGGGTGGACTTGCCGCTTCCGGTGCCCCCGGCAAGAGCGACCACGGTGTGGTCGGGGGAGAGCTTGAGCCTGTCACCGGCCCGCAGCAGCAGTTGCCCCGACTCGGCCAGGAGCTTGGGGTCGACTCTGCCCGGCCCCAGTTCCACGACCCGGGCCAGCGCGGCGAGCCGGCTGCCAAGCCCCTGGCGCGTCTGGGTGGTGCCAACAGTGGTCATGCTCGCTTACCGTTCCTCGTTCGCTGCGTGGACCGCTCGTCTCCCACGGGCCATCGTGCCGGAGGCACGCTCGGGAAACACTCCGCTCACCACGTCGGGTCCGCTTCCCGCCATCGACCGCTCACCACTCCTCGTTCACTCCGCGGACCACTCGTCCCTCATGATCCGCTCCGCTCACCATGTCGGGTCCGCTCCCCGCCGTCGACCGCTCACCACTCCCGGCCGGTCCCTCATCGGGCGACCTCAAGGTTGTAGGTCGCCTGGTGGAGACGGGTGGCAGCGGATTCGTCGGGAATGCCCGCACCATCGAGAGCTTGGACGTAGCGGGACATCTCATCGTCGAACAGCATGCCGATCCGGGCACGCAGATCGCTGCGGGCCTTGGCGCCGATGGTGCGCAGCGACTCCGCGCCGAGGAGCGCGTGCACCAGCCGTTGCGGCAGCGCGCCGGTGAAGGCGCTCTCGGCCTCGGCGGAGCCGTCGCCGAGCAGCCCGACCGCGAAGATCAGCGACAGGGATTCGACGTCGAAGGAGACCAGCCTGGCGACCGCCCGCTTGGTCACGCCCTCGGTGCGGATCAGCTCGATGATGTGCTCCTGCCAGGCGGCGACGGTCCGGCCGGTCCTGCGCAGGAGCTCGTCGGAGGCGTGGCCGAGACCCGGGGTGGCGGCCAGGGTCTCGCCGGCACCGGGACGGTGCAGCCAGCGCGAGACGGCCTCCTCGGCCGCCCGCTGTGCCGCGGAGACGATGACGGACTCCACTCCGGCCCGGAGCGCGGACTTCAGCGCGCTGAGTCGCTCGGGGGCCTGATGGCTCGCCTTCCCCGCGAACCGGCCCGGCTTGCGCAGGTGCAGGGTCCTCATGAGGTCGCCGGAGCCCGCGAAGTCCTGCCACCGTGCGAGCACCTCGCCGCGTAGCAGCGAGCCGTCCCTGGTCGCCTCCTCGATCTCGGCCATCGCGCCCGCGTAGGCGGCGTCCACGTCGCCGCGGAGGTCGCGCCTGAAGACCACCTGGGCCTCCAGCTGCCTGGCCAGGGCCGGGATGCGGGTCCGGAAGCTGTCCAGCACTCCGGACAGGGTCGCCTGTACGGCCTGCGCCCGGCGCTGGTCGTCGACCGACAGCTCGGTCAGCCAGAGCCGGAGCTCGGTGACCTCGTGGTCGGCGAGCATGCCGTCGGTGACCTTGCTCTCGTTGATGACGAAGCGGTCGACCTCGCCGAGGCCGTACTCGGCGAGCATCCTGAAGAAGTGCTTGGTGACCACCTCGCGGGACTTGGGCGGCACCCGGGAGAGCACGATGGCCAGCCGCGCTCCGCGCTCCTTGGCCAGCCGGAGCAGCCGCCATGCGGGGGCGTCCGCGTAGCGGGCGGCTGTGGTGACGAAGATCCACAGGTCGGCCGTGTCGAGCATCCGGTGGGCGATCTCGTGGTGCTCCTCGACGACCGAGTCGATGTCGGGGGTGTCGAGCAGGGCCACGCCCGGCGGGAGGCGTTCGGTGGAGACGAGCACGAGGCTGCCCGGGGCCGCCTTGGGATCGGGTGTCTCCCGCCGCCGCAAGCTGCCGAGCAGGCCGCCCTCGGCGAACCACTCGCGGTCGTCCGGGTGACAGGCGAGGACCGGCGTGCCGGTGGTGGGGCGGCGCACTCCGGTGGCGCTGACCTTGGCGTTGGCCAGAGTGTTGAGGAGCGTGGACTTGCCCGCGCCGGTGGAGCCCGCGACCACGACGAGCGCCGGCGCGGTGCTCATGTGGACCCGCGGGATCACGTAGTCGTCGAGCTGGGCCAGGATCTCGCTCTGGGTCCGCCTGGCCTCCTCGGCGCCGGGGAGGTCCAGGCCGAAGCTGAGATCGGTGACGCTGCGGCGGAGGATGGTGAGCGCGTTGGTCAGGGCCTCGGAGACGGCGTCCGGCAGCGCCATCTCCCGCACCCGGTCACCCTGCGGCTCCTCGGCCGCGTGAACGTCATCCTCGTCGCTGTCGGCGGACTCGGCGGACTCGATGGAGTCGACAGGCTCGGCGGGATCGTCATAGTCGGCGGGATCGGCGATGACGGCACCGTACGGCGTCGCGCGCAAGCCCGCTTCGGCTTCGGCTTCGGCTTCGGCTTCGGCTTCGGCTTCGGCTTCGGGGAATCCTGTCACGGGGAGGTCGTCCCCGGCCTCCGCATGAACAGGAGGGACGTCACGGTCGGCGCGGAAGGGGACAGGGATGTCGTCCGGAGACGAGCCGGCAGAGCTTCCGGCACCGGTGACAGCAGAGCCTGCGGCACCGGTGACGGCGGTGCTTCCGGCACCCGTGGCGGCGGACGCCTGTCCGCCGTCCTGCCGGAGGCGGGGGGCCTCGGCGTCCACGTGGAAATCAGTGAAGACGGCCCCCGGAGACGGGACGCCGGTCGTCTGAGGTCCGGTCGGGCCGCCGGCCGGAGGAGAGTCTGTGGCGTCCCCCTCGCGGGAGTCCGTGGTGTCCCGCTCCGCGCGCGGAGCGGGTGCTCCGCCGGTCAGGGACGCGATGGTGGCCTCGGCGGCGGCCGCCGCAGCACGGAACGCGGCGAAAGCATCCTCCTGCGCCGGAGCAACCGCCCCCTCCGGCCCATGAGAACCGGCACCGCCCACGGCCGGACCGTCGCCCCCACGAGAAGGACCGGCCACACCACCACCCGGCGACGAAGAAGCCCCACC
>NZ_FOQY01000017.1:64392-176323 GCF_900113865.1 Streptosporangium canum
GAACCGGCACCGCCCACGGCCGGACCGTCGCCCCCACGAGAAGGACCGGCCACACCACCACCCGGCGACGAAGAAGCCCCACCCCGCCCACGAGGCGCGAACCCACCATCACCCGGAGCGGACACACCACGCCCCGGAGCGGACACATCACCCGCCCGAAGAGGGACGGACCCACCATCCGAAGAGGGAACAGACCCACCACCCACCCGAGGAGAGACGGCCTCACCACCCGGAGACGGAACAGACCCACCACCCGCCCGGGAAGGCGCGGACCCATCACCGGTCAGGGACGCGATGGTGGCCTCAGCGGCGGCCGCCGCAGCGCGGAACGCGGCGAGCGGGTCGTCCGGAGCCGGGGCGGTGGCGGCGGTCCGCTCCTCGCCGGTGGCCGGTGGCCGGGAGGCGGTGGCCGGCGGGTGGGAGGCGGAGGCACGGATGGACGTCGCGTCATCGTCGGGGCGGATGGCGCTGAAGGTGACCGTCTGCTCGCCGGGGGACTCGGCGTCGTCCGGCGAGGCTCCGCCGGACGGCTGCTGAGGGGTGCCGGCGAGGCCGTGGTCGCGCTCGCTCGGATGAGTGGGCTTGTTGGCAGCCGATTTCACGGTACCCGCTCCGCTCGAACCATCTCGACCTCCTGGCCGACCTTCACGACATCGCCGACGATCACGATCGCAGGTGGCCGAATCCCAGCCGCGGTCACGCGCTCCGCCACGGTGGAGAGCGTGGCGTAAAGAGCGCGTTGGGTGGGAAGAGTACCGTCCTGTACCACCATTACGGGAGTTTCTGGCGAACGTCCGTCGTGGATGAGGGTTTCGGCAATCGTTCCGATCCGTTCGACGGCCATCATGAGCACCAGGGTTCCGCCGGATCTCGCCAGATTCGGCCAGTCGACGGTGGATCGGGCGTCACCGGGCGGGACGTGCACGGAGATCACGTGGAACTCCTGGCTCACGCCGCGGTGTGTCACCGGCACGTTGGCCGCGGCGGGCACCGCGACCGGGCTGGTGATCCCGGGGACGACGATGACCGGGATACCCTCGCGGGCGCAGGCGAGCATCTCCTCACCGCCCCGGCCGAAGACGAACGGGTCGCCTCCCTTGAGCCGCACCACGAACTTGCCCTGCTTCGCGTGCTCGATCAGCAGCTCGTTGATCTTCTCCTGGGCCATGTAGCGGCCGTAGGGGATCTTCGCGGCGTCGATCAGCTCGACGTCCGGGGAGAGCTCGTCGAGCAGGGCCTGCGGGGCGAGGCGGTCGGCGATGACCACGTCGGCCTGGGCGAGCAGCTGCCGCCCGCGGACGGTGATCAGGCCGGGATCGCCGGGGCCGCCGCCGACCAGGGCGACGCCGACCGGCTTGGTGCGGTTGCGCCGGGCGTCGACCGTGCCGTCGCGGAGCGCTCCGACGACGGCGTCCCTGATCCCGGCCGCCCGCCGGGGGTCGCCGCCGGCGGTGACCGCCACGCTGATCTCGTCCACCCGCCCGCTGGCGGGGGTCCAGGCCGCCGAGGCGTCCTTGTCGTCCGCGCGCACGCACCAGATCCGTTTGGCCTCGGCCTCGGCCGCCACCGCGGTGTTGACCGCGCGGTCGTCGGTGCAGGCCTGGACCAGCCAGGCCCCGTCCACGTCACCGACCTGGTACGGCCTGGCCTCCCAGATCACGCGGCCGGTCGCGATGAGATCGTCGAGGGCATGCGTGACACTCGTCGAGACGATGGTGACCAGGGCACCCGCGTCAAGCAGCGCCGGGACCCGTCGCTGGGCGACGCGCCCTCCGCCCACGACGAGCACCCGCCGCCCGGAAAGGCGCAAACCGAGCAGGTAGGGCGACATGGTGACAGATCTCCCGTTCGCGATGAATTGCGGAGTAGCGTGTTAAGAGGTAAACCTACCGGCTAATGGCCCGCCGTTTGCTGCCCCCGTGTTAACAGGGTAAAGAAGACGCTGACCATGATTCGGCAGCGGGGCCCGAGCCTTTCGCAGGTCAGGCCTCCTTGTCGGTGACTCCGGCGGAATCGAACGTCGCCACCTCGTGCATCACCCTGACAGCCGCGCAGACGAGCGGGTGCGCGAGCAGGCCGCCGCTGCCCTCCCCGAGCCGGAGTTCCAGCTCGACCAGGGGGCGCAGGCCGAGATGATCGAGCGCGGCGGCGTGACCGGGCTCGGCCGAACGGTGTCCGGCCACGCAGTGGTCCACCACGGCGGGGGCCAGCGCGGCCGCCGCCAGCGCGGCCGACCCCGCGATGACGCCGTCCAGGATGACCGGCACCCCGAGAGCCGCCCCGCCCAGGACGAATCCGGCGATCGCCGCGTGCTCCAGCCCGCCGACCGCCGCCAGGACCTCCAGCGGCGGCACCGCACGACCGTCCTCCGGCGTGCCCTCCGTCCCTTCCGAAAGACCACCCGAAAGACCACCCGAGAAACTGCCCGCGCCGACCGGCAGGCCGCCCGCGCCTTCCCGCCCGCTCGCCGGGCCGGCCGCCGGCCCGCTCTCCCGCCCACCCGGCAGGCCGTTGACCCGCAGGGCCTGCCGGACCACCTCGACCTTGCGGGCCAGGGTCTCGTCGTCGACCCCGGTGCCCCTGCCGGTGACGGCGGCCGCGTCCTTGCCGGTGAACGCGCAGATCAGGGCGGCCGAGGCGGTGGTGTTGGCGATACCCATGTCCCCGGTGACCAGGCAGCGGGCGCCCTGATCCACCAGCTCGCGGGCCACCGCGATCCCGGCCTCCAGCGCCGCGACCACCTGTTCGGCGGTCATCGCCGGCCCGACGGACAGGTCGGCCGTGCCGTACGCGACCTTGCTGACGGTCAGGCCGGGGGCGGGGGGCAGGTCGGCGGCCACGCCGACGTCCACGACGGTCACCGAGGCGCCGACCTGGGCCGCGAAGGCGTTGGCGACCGCGCCGCCCGCGAGGAAGTTGCCGACCATCTGCACGGTGACCTCCTGCGGCCACGGGGTCACGCCCTGGGCGTGGACGCCGTGGTCGGCCGCGAAGATCGCCAGAGCCGCCGGGGCCGGGAGCGGCGGCGGGCTGACGGCCGCGGCCCCCGCGAGCCGTACGGCCACCTCCTCCAGCACGCCCAGAGCGCCCCGGGGCTTGGTCAGGCTGTCCTGGTGGGCCCGCGCCGCGGCGAGGGCCGCCGGGTCTGCGGGCCGGATCGCGGCGACGGTCTGCTCAAGGATGGTCATACCGTCTAGTGTCTCCCGGAAACGGGGTCTGCCGGGAGGATCACCAGGCGATGCCGCTGAGCGCCTCTTCGTAGCGTTCGATGACCACGTCGGCCAGGCCCTCGCAGTCGCCGATGACGTCGGCGCAGCGGACGTCGAGATCCGGGTGGCCCGCGGCGTAGGCCATGGCCTGGGCCCAGACGCGGTCCAGCACGCCGCCGGCGAACAGCAGGTAGGGCACGACGATCACGCGCTTGGCGCCGAGACGGCGGCAGCGCTCGATGCCGCCGGGGACGCCGGGCGGGGTGAGGGAGACGAAGGCGGTCTCCACGGTCATGTACTCGTGGGCGT
This sequence comes from Streptosporangium canum, assembly GCF_900113865.1. Taxonomy (GTDB): domain Bacteria; phylum Actinomycetota; class Actinomycetes; order Streptosporangiales; family Streptosporangiaceae; genus Streptosporangium; species Streptosporangium canum. The sequence continues at coordinate 67,911 of NZ_FOQY01000017.1, forward strand.
GGGTCTCCCAGAACAGGCGGGAGACCCGGTGCACGTCGGCGTTGGAGGCGGGGCTGGTGGATCCGTCGCCGACCAGGACCACGGCGGTCTCGCCGATCTCGATGCGCTCGGGCTCGTCGTCGAACGGCCCGGCGGCGGCGGGGACCAGGCGGAGGCTGGCGACCTCGGCCGCGGCGTCGGCCAGGCGCTCGGCGAGCAGCGCCAGGACGCGGGGGTCGGAACCCAGGGGGCGGCCGTAGTCACAGGTGAGCATGGGATGCCGCTCCTGCTCGCGGGCCATCGCCGCGGGGATGTCGACGCCGACCCGCGTGTCCCCGGTGAGGCTCAGCGGGAGCGCCACCATGCGGTGGTGCCCGTGGGCGACCAGCGAGGCGATCGAGTCGCTGAGCCGTGGCCTCGCCTTGGAGATGTATCCGCCGGACACCGCCGCCGCCGTCTGGTCCAAACGGCAGCGGAGCCGATGGACGAACCTGCCGAATTCAGCAGATCCGTTGTCATCGTGTGAGCCCTGCCCGATGAGCAGCAGCGGCGGCTTCATAGAAACAGGACTCCAATGACCTTGACCTGGGGATACGCAACAGCGACTCGCGAGGATATCCGATAACGCCACGACATGGACAGGTAACGGATCAGCAAAGTGGGCCGGAGTACGCGGGAGGCGGGTACGGGAGCGGCGGGGCGGCATGATCCATTACATTCACCGCTCCCACTCTTAACAGGGACGGCAGGGAACAGGTAATGACATGTCGGCATGAAGTCGGCGCGGGTCAGGACAGGTCGGTTCTGAGCAGGCCGAACACCACGATGTCGTGCGGGCCGTCGTCCTCCAGCTCCGCGGCGCGCAGCACACCCTCCCGGACGAACCCGGCCTTCTCCGCCACCCGCAGGGAGGCGGTGTTGTCGAGGTTGGCGCGGAGCTCGATCCGGCGGAGCGTGGTGCTCTCGAACAGCCGGCGGACCAGTCCGCGCACGGCTTCGGGAGCGTAGCCACGTCCCCGGTGCATCGGATGGACGCCGTACCCGACCTCGGCGGTTCCGGCGCCCCACAGCGTCTTGAACACGCTGATCGCGCCCACGACCAGCCCGTCGGCGTCCATCGCCAGGTGGACGCCCTGGCCGGAGCGGTGCAGCTCGTGCACGCCGTGGGTGAGCCACTGCGAGATCCCGGACGGATGACCGGGCGCGCCCGGCGGGAGGAAGGCGTGCCGCGCCGCGATCACCGCGCGGATCCGGCCGGCGTCGGACGGGGCGAAGGGACGGAGCGTGAGCCGTTCGGTCGTGACGGACAGATCAGGCGCTAACCCGGTCACGCGCTCTCCCTACCACGGGGATGGGTGGTTCACAGCTCACCCCAGAGGAGCACGCCTCCGCAAGCCCTGCCCCACCCGCCCCACCGGAGCATCCGCACGCCCGCCCGTCCGGGAGCGGCGAGGGAGCCCGGTACGGCGGGCCCCATGCGTGCAGGCGGGCCGGGCGGGCAGGAGAGACGGGCGGAGCCGGAGATCAGCGGACGATCACGACCTCCAGCGTGCGGGGTCCGTGAACGCCTTCGACCCGGTTCAACTCGATGTCACTGGTTGCCGAGGGGCCGCTGATCCAGGTCAGGGGCCGTGCCGGGTCGAGCCTTCCGACGGCCTCGGGCACGCCCGCGACGATCTGATCGGCCCGCACCACGCACAGGTGGTAGTCCGGCACCAGGGTCAGCGCCCGCCGTCCCTGCCCGGGGCCGGCGTCCAGCACGATGGTGCCGGTCTCGGCGATCCCCAGCGCGCACCCCGTGATCACCCCGTCGGCGGCATCCAGCTCCGCCGCGCTCAGCACGGGCTCGTCCCGCACGATCGCGGCCGCTCCAGGACCGGGCTCCGCTCCGGCGTCCGCGGCTCTCGCCTCGACGGCCGATCTCACGGCCCGCGCCCACTCCTCCGGCAGCCCGTCGGGAACGACCAGGCGGGCAGGCGCCCGGCGGTCCAGCGTCGCCGCGATCGCCCCGGCCACCTCCCCCGCCTCCACCACGTGGACGACGGCCCGGTAGTCGGCCACGCGCTCGGCGAACAGCTCCACCGCCCCGGCCGGGTCCGACGACGTGCGGTAGGCGCGGGTGATCTCGACGTCCGGCGCCCCGGCCACGGCCGCGCGGATCCTCGACAGGATCCGCTCCCTGCCGCTCGCGGACACACCCGCCCGGGGGGCTCGCTCGGCCGCTGTGCCGCTCATCGGGCGCCTCCGTCGGTACGGTTCCACCAGTCACGGAAGGACTCGGCGGGGATGTCGGGGATGTCGCGGGTGTCGGTCCAGGCGGACAGCGGGCCGGGCAGGCGTTCGGGGACGAACCTGCGCAAGCGTCCGCCGAGGCGCTGGGCGCGGGCCAGCCGCGCCGGGCGGTTGAACACCCATCCGGCGGCGCGCATGCCCAGACGTTCGGTCCGCGGATGGCGGGCCTTTCCGCGCAGGTGGACCAGGACCTCTGGGATGTCGATCGCCACCGGGCAGGCTTCGAAGCAGGCGCCGCAGAGCGTGGAGGCGTAGGGCAGGGAGGCGTCCAGCGCGGATCCCATACCGCGGAGCTGCGGGGTGAGGATGGCGCCGATCGGGCCGGGGTAGACCGAACCGTAGGCGTGACCGCCCGCCCGCTCGTAGACCGGGCAGACGTTCAGGCAGGCCGAGCAGCGGATGCAGCGCAGCGCCTGGCGCCCGACCTCGTCGGCGAGGACCTGGGTGCGGCCGTTGTCGAGCAGGACCAGGTGGAACTCCTGCCCCTCGACCGCGCCGGTCCAGGTGGAGGTGTAAGGGTTCATCCGCTCGCCGGTGGAGCTCCTGGGCAGCAGTTGGAGGAAGACCTCCAGGTCCCGCCAGCTCGGCAGCAGCTTCTCGATGCCGACCACGCTGATCAGCGTCTCCGGCAGGGTCAGGCACATCCGGCCGTTGCCCTCGGACTCCAGCACCACCAGCGTGCCGGTCTCAGCGATCATGAAGTTGGCCCCGGAGACGGCGACCTTGGTGGACAGGAAGCGTTCCCGCAGGTGGAGCCGGGCGGCATCGGCGAGGTCGCGGGGCTCGTCGGTCAGCCCCTCGGGCGCCGCGCGGCCCCAGTCGGCCATCTTGTCGTGGAAGATCTCGCGGATCTCCGAGCGGTTGCGGTGGATCGCCGGGACCAGGATGTGCGAGGGCCAGTCGTCGCCGAGCTGCACGATCAGCTCGGCCAGGTCGGTCTCGTAGGCGGTGATGCCCTCGGCCTGGAGTGCCTCGTTGAGGCCGATCTCCTGGGTGGCCATCGACTTGACCTTGACCACGCTGGTCTCGCCGGTGGCCTTGACGAGGTCGGCGACGATCCGGTTGGCCTCCTCGGCGTCGGCCGCCCAGTGGACGTGGCCGCCGGCCGCCGTGACCGCCTCCTCCATCTGGAGCAGGTAGCGCTCCAGGTTGCGCAGGGTGTGGTCCTTGATCTCCTTGCCCGCGGCTCGGAGCTCCGTCCAGTCGGGCAGCTCGGCCACCACCGAGGCCCGCTTGCCGCGGATCGTGTGCGTGGCCTTGCGCAGGTTGAACCTGAGCTGCGAGTCCTGTACGGCCGCCGCGGCGTTCCGGGGGAACGCGGGCATGCCGAGGAACGTGTTGCCTCCGCTCATCGCGTGGCCCCTCCCCCGAGTGCCGGTGTCGTGTGCGGGCGAGTCGCGTGGGAGCCAGTCGTGTGCGGGCGAGTCGCGTGGGAGCCAGTCGCGTGGGAGCCAGTCACGTGAGGGCGAGTCGCGTGGGGGCGAGAAGTCCGGTCGCCGGGAAGAACCGGCGGTCGTGTGGTGCCGGTCATCGGGTGGCCTCCGTGGTGGCGAGGATCTCGGCGAGATGCATGATCCGGACACCGGCGCGCTGGCGGTTGAGCGTGCCTCCGATGTGCATCAGGCAGGAGTTGTCCGCGGCGCAGAGCACCTCGGCACCGGTGCTCGTGACGTTGCGCACCTTGTCGCCGCACATGGCCGCGGAGATGGCCGGGTTCTTCACCGCGAAGGTGCCGCCGAAGCCGCAGCACTCCTCGGCTCCGGGCAGGGGGACCAGCTCCAGCCCCCTGACCTGCTCCAGCAGGCGGGTGGGGCGGTCGCCCAGGTGGAGTCCGCGCAGGGAGTGGCAGGTCGGGTGGTAGGTCACCCGGTGCGGGAAGTAGGCGCCGACGTCGGTGACGCCGAGGACGTCGACCAGGAACTCGGAGAGGTCATAAACCTTCGGCACCATCTCGGCGACCTCGCCGGCGAAGGAGGCGGTCGTGACGCGGGCCAGCCGGGGGTACTGCTCGCGGACCATCGCGGCGCACGATCCCGACGGCGCGACGACCGCGTCGTATCCGGCGAAGACGTCCACGAAATGCCGTGCCAGCCGCGTCCCCTCCTCGGGGTATCCGGTGTTGACGTGCATCTGGCCGCAGCAGGTCTGCGCCCGGGGGAACTCGACGTCACATCCGAGGCGGCGCAGCAACGTCACGACCGCCTGCCCGGTGCCGGGGAACAGGGTGTCGTTCACACAGGTGATGAACAGGGCGACGCGCACGGCACTCCTTCCGTTCTATGGTCTGACCACAGTATGGTCTGACCATATCGAGTCACAAGAGGAGGGCCCTTGAGCGGATGGCAGCCCGTCCGGCGCACCCGGGCGTTCGAGGACGTGATCGCCCGGATCGAGGAGCGCATCGCGGGCGACGGCCTCACGGTCGGCGACCGCCTGCCGGGCGAGCGCCAGCTCGCCGAGCAGCTCCAGGTCAGCCGCTCGTCGGTGCGCGAGGCGATGCGCGTGCTGGAGACACTGGGGGTGGTGTCCTCCCAGGTCGGCCGGGGCCCCGATGCGGGGGCCGTGCTCACCGCACGGCCCGCCGGAGCGCTGACCGACCTGCTCCGGCTCCACCTCGGGCTGGCGAGCCTGTCGCTTGAGGAGGTCATCGACGCCCGGCTGATGATCGAGCAGTGGTCCGCCGCGCGCGCCGCCGGCCACGGAGCCGACCTGTCGGCCCTGAGCGACGCGCTGGAGCGGATGGATCAGGCCACCACGGCCGAGGATTTCGTCGAGCACGACACCGCCTTCCACGTCGCCATCGCGGAGGCCTCGGGAAATCGCCTGATCGCCGCCATGATGCGCTCCCTGCGCGACTCGGTCCGCCGCTACGCCATCGAGGCGGTCGAACGCCTCGGCGACACGGGCGGCCTCATGACCGACCATCACCTGATCCGTCAGGCCATCGTCTCCGGGAACCCCTCGGAGGCGTCGGCCGCCGTGGAGACGCATCTGCGACGCGCCTATCCGGACATCTTCCGCACCCCGGTCACCTCAGGGCCTCCGGGCGCCGATGACCGAGGCCGGGGTGAGGACCAGGCTCGGAGTGAGGACCGAGGTCGGGCCGACGGGTGAGGGTGGCCCCACGAACGGGGGCGGCCGGACGGAGTCGGCCGCCCGGCAGGTGGCGCCGGAGCAGGCCGCCAGGGCGTCGAGCTGCTGGTTGAACTGGGCGATCACCGCGGGCGCGACCTTGGCGGCGAGGTTGTGGAGCTGGTACGGATCCCTGGCGAGGTCGTAGAGCTGGTATTCGCCGGTCGAGTAGCGGACGAAGGTGTTCTGGGCGGTCCGCATGCCCTGGTAGGCGGGGACCGGGGTCTGGCGGGCCGATTTCTCGCTGGTCGGCCGGTAGAACTCGAGCAGGACGTTCTGCCGCCACGGGGAGGGCGTCCGACCGCGCAGGAGCGGGACCAGGGACCGGCCCTCGGCGAAGTCGGGGAGCTGGGCCCCGGCGAGCTCGGCGAAGGTCGGGGCGAGGTCCACGTTGGCCGACATCTCGCCGTTGACGCCACCGGGCCGGACTCCCGGCCCGCGGACCACCAGGGGCACCTTGATCGACTCGTCGAACGGGGTCGTCTTGCCCTGGGCGAGCCGGTGCTGCCCCAGGTGGAACCCGTTATCAGATGCGAAAAATATGTACGTATTGTCTAGTTTGCCGGTCTCTCTCAGAGTCTTGACCAGCGCGCCGACCATGTCGTCCACACCGAGCATGGCCCGGAGCCTGCGGCGGTAGCGCTCGTCGATCTTCTCGATCGCCTTGGCGCTGAACCTGGGGCGCGAGCTCAGCCAGTGGGGCTCGGCGCTCACGTCCGCCTGGTCGAAGGACGGGGTCCGGGGGGCGACGGCGTCGGCGAAGGCGTTGGCGTACCGGGGCGCGTGGTTGGCCGGGTTGTGCGGGGCGATCGGGGCGAGGTACAGGAAGAACGGATCGGGGCTCTGGGAGACGAACGCCCCGGCCTTCTGGCTGAGCACGTCGGTCAGGTAGTCCTCCGGCGCGGAGCCGTGGGCCGTCAGCACGCCGTTCTCGTTGAGCGTGTAGCCGTACTCCTCGTAGAGCTTGCGCACCGGCACGGCCCACTCGTCCCAGCCCGGCGGCACGTACGTGGGTTCGGTGGCGCCGTCGGGATAGTGGTTGAGGTATTTGCCCATCAGTCCGGTGCGATAGCCGGCCGATTTCATCCATGTGCCGAGTGTGGAGCGCTCCAAATCGGAATCATGGAACTTCGTGAAACCGCCTTCGGGCGCCGTGTTGGTCAGAACGCCGTGGCTGTGGACGTACTGGGAACGCAGAATCGACGAACGCGACGGACAGCACCAGGAGTTCGTCACGAAGAATCGATCGAAACTGGTGCCGGCCCCGACGAGTTGATTCCAGATATTCGGAAATTTCTGCAGACTCCCGTCGTCCAGGTCGTCGACGAGGATCAACACGATGTTCGGCCGGCCGGCGGCCTGCGCCGTGGCGGGAGTGACTCCCGAGGCGCAGAGGAGGGACAGCAAGATCAGGCACAGAGCCTTGCGGACAGCATCAAGCACATGTTCACGTTTCCCGGACGGGTGAATATCGACACCTTACTCTCGACCGGCCAAGCTAGAACGTGTTCTAATTGCGGTGCGCATATCCGGACGGAGGCCCTCATGAGCACCGATCTGAAACTTGGCCTGAACCTCGGTTACTGGCAGCGGAACGCCGACGACGCCACCGAGATCGTTCAGACCGCGGAACGGCTGGGCTACGGGTCGGTATGGACCGCCGAGGCCTACGGTAGCGACGCCTTCACCCCTCTGGCCTGGTACGGCGCGCGGACATCCCGCATCAAGCTGGGCACCTCCGTGGCGCAGATCTCGGCCAGGACCCCGGCCGCGACCGCGATGACCGCGATGACGCTGGACCATCTGACCGGCGGGCGGCTGCTTCTGGGCATCGGCGCCTCCGGCCCGCAGGTGGTCGAGGGCTGGTACGGCAGGCCGTTCCCCAAGCCGCTGGCCCGCACCCGCGAGTATGTGGAGATCATGCGCAAGATCTGGCGCCGCGAGGAGCCGGTGACCGGCGACGGCGAGCACTACCCGCTCCCCTACCCGGGCGGGGCGGGCATCGGCAAGCCGCTGAAGCTGATCACCCATCCGCTGCGCGCGGAGATCCCGCTCTATCTGGGCGCCGAAGGTCCCCGGAACGTGGCGCTCGCCGGAGAGATCGCCGACGGCTGGCTGCCGCTGTTCGTCTTCCCGGAGAAGATCGAGCAGATGTACGGCCCCTCACTGGCCGGGACGGGGCCGGACTTCGACATCGCCGCCATGGTCATGACGCTGATCACCGACGACGTCCGGGCGGGTCTGGACGGCGTGAAGATGATGCTGACCCTCTACATCGGCGGCATGGGCGCCAAGAGCCGCAACTTCCACGCCGACATCATCGGCAGGATGGGCTACGCCGAGGCCGCCGAGGAGATCCAGGCGCTCTATCTGGCCGGGCGCAGGGACGAGGCGTTCAACGCGATCCCGGACGACCTGGCCGACGGCATCTCCCTGGTCGGCCCGGTGGAACGGATCCGCGAGCGCCTCGAACTGTGGCGCAAGAGCCCGGTCACCAGCCTGCTGGTCATGGGGCCCCGCGACGAGACCTCGCTGAGGACGGTCCGCGACCTCGTCCTGGGCTGACCCCGCTCACGGACCGGCTCCGCCCGGGGCCGGCTCCGCCTGCGGGGACACCCGGCCGGAAGGTCTGCGCCCGCCGCGCGGGTCCGGCCCCGCGACTCCTTCGGCAGCCGGGGTCCCCGTCCTCCCGACGGTAACGACCCGGCTCCGCATTTGCAAGTTTCCCTACCGATTAAATAGGAATGGCTAGTCCGGGCGGGGCGCGGGGTTGGCGGTGACCGAGCGCAGGAGCGGTGCGCTGGCCGCTCCGGCCCCGATCACCCCGGCGAAACCGAGCGCCACGCAGACGAGCAGGGTGACCACGCCGGCGACGTTCATCGCGGAGATGGCGAACGGGGCGGCGCAGAACATGCCGACCAGGATGGAGCCGCCGCCCATGACCGTCAGCGGGATGAGCGTCTCGGCGCGGCGCGCCCCGTTCAGCACCTCCAGCGGGGTGCCCGCCAGGCGGAGCAGGGCGTAGGTCTGCCTGCGGTCCAGGATGGAGGAGGCCGCGGTGATCCCGGCGCTGGCGATCGCGACCAGGAAGGAGACCGCGAGCACGGTCACCGTGCCGGTGCCGATGTCCTCCAGGATCTGGGCGCTGGAGCGGTCCTCGTCGGCGGCCGAGGTGGCGCCGCGCCCCGGGACCAGGCCGTCGAGGGCGGTGCGCGCCCGGTCCACCGACCCGGCGTCGCGCTTGCCGAGTGAGGCGGTGAGCACTCTGGTCGCGCCGGTGCCGCCGGCTTCGATCGTGGCGGGGACGCCCGCCGCCGACAGCCGCTCGCGGGCCCCGGCGGTGACCTCGGCCACCTGGGAGGAGGGGACCGACAGCCGCAGGTCGACGGCGTCCGCGTCGCCGAGCAGGCCGCTTCCCGGGCTGAGCAGGCCGATGAACCCGGCGACGAACCCGGTCATGGCGACGCCGCTCACGGTCCGCCAGGCGGCCTTGGGGTCGTCCACCAGGCGGCGTCCGGCCAGCAGCCGGGCGGGGCGCCGGGCGGAGCGCGAGACGATCCGGCCCAGCATGCCGACCACCCATGGGCCGGCCAGGTTGATGGCCAGGAAGGGGAGGCCGATGACGACGACGGCTATCACGATGGCGCTGTCCCCCCTCAACACGGGCACCATCGCGAGGCTCGCCAGCAGCGCGACGACCCGGACGAAGCGCATCGCCGGAGGCGTCTCCCGCTTGGCGACGCCGAGCGGGCTGACCACGATCCGGCGCAGGCCGACGACCGCCGACAGGCCCACGAGCAGCGGTACGGCCAGCAGCACCGCGAGCACGGCGAGCACGCCGGGCCACATGTCGGACAGGAACCAGGGGCCGCCCGCGATCTCGATCCCGGTGAACAGCGGGATGCCCAGGCCGTACAGCGCCGCGCCGATCACCGCGCCGCCGAACGCGGTGATCACCGCCTCCGCGACGGTCATCGTGACCACCTGGCCGGGGGTCGCGCCCACCAGCCGGAGCGCGGCCAGGCGCTGGTCCCGGCGGGCCACGGTGAGCCTGGCCGCCGCGCCGCCGAACACCAGCAGCGGCACGACCATGAGCACGCTGGCGATCAGTCCCAGCGCCTTGTACGCCTCGGCGTCGCCCGTCGCCTCCCCGGTGAAGCCGGAGATCTTCATGGGCCCGGCACCGGCACGCGGACCGTCCGCCGGCTCCGCCGTCATCACCGGGGCGTCGGATCTCTGCCCGCGGACCGCGACGAGCTCGCCGGGGTGGACCAGCGCCTCGTCGCCGACCGTTCCGGCGGTCTTCCGGGGGAAGCGGCCGGCGAGCTGGTCGGCCGGGAGCTCCCGGGCGAGCTCGGCCAGCGCAGGGGAGAACCAGACCTCTCCCGGCGCGGGGAAGCGCGCCAGGCCGGGCGGCGGGGCCGCCCCCGGCTCCAGCGCCGCCAGGTCCACGACGGTGATCTGCCGGTCACGCACGTAGTCTCTGCGCACGGTCTCGATCGCCGTGGCCTTCCCGGTCGCCGCGACCGGGTTGCGCCACGCCTCCCGGTCGGCCCGGCCCTGGAAGGCGATGTTGACCGACACCGCGAAGAGCAGCAGCGCGGTGGAGACCGCCACCGCCGCCACGGTCAGCCCCGCGCCCAGCAGGCCACGGCGTCCGCCGCCGCGCAGCAGCCGCCAGGTCAGAGCCATCAGCCCGGTCATCCGCTCACCCCGGGAAGGATCTGGGTCGCCGGCTCCCGCGTGACGCCCTGGCCGGGGACCGGGTGCCGCGGGTCGTGCCCGGAGGAGGGGTGGGCGCCGTGACCGGCGGAGGGATGGGCGCCGTGACCGGCGGAGGGATGGGCGCCGTGCCCGGCGGAGGGATGGGCGCCGTGCCCGGCGGGCGGCCGCGCGCCGTGCCGGCCGGGGATGATCTGGCCGTCGCGGACCTCGACCACGCGGTCGCACCACCGGGCCACCTGGTGGTCGTGGGTGACGACCACCAGCGAGGCTCCGTTGTGTTTGGTGGCCTCCACCAGCAGGCGCATCGTGTCGTGGCCGGTGCTCTGGTCGAGCGCGCCGGTCGGCTCGTCGGCGAAGATCACCGCGGGCCGGGTGACCAGCGCGCGGGCGATCGCCACCCGCTGCGCCTGACCGCCGGAGAGCTCGCCGGGGCGGCGGCCCTCCATGCCGCCGAGCCCGAGCGGGCCGAACCACTCGCGGGCCTGCCGTACGGCGTCGGCCCGGGAGACGCCGCCGAGCATGAGAGGCAGCGCGACGTTCTCCTCGGCCGGGAGCTCCGGCAGGAGCTGGCCGAACTGGAACACGAACCCGAACCGGGTGCGGCGCAGGGCGCTGCGCTGCCGCTCCCCCATCGCGTCGATCCGCAGGCCGAGCAGGTGGACCTCACCCGCGTCCGGCTTCATGATCCCGGCGAGGCAGTGCAACAGGGTCGACTTGCCCGACCCGCTCGGTCCCATGATCGCCACTGCCTCGCCGGTGTGGACCGCCAACCCGACGCCGCCCAGCGCCACAGCCGGGCCGAACCGCTTGACCAGGCCGGTCCCTTCAAGAACAACACTCATGCCGATGACCCTCCCGCGCGGGAGCCTGCCGGGGGATCGGCCGACCGTCCGATTCACCGGCGGGGGCCTCGTCCGAAAGTCCGATGCCGGATTCCGAGCTGGCAGAATCCATCAGGTGACAATTCGGGTGCTCATCGCTGACGACCAGGTGCTGGTGCGGACCGGTTTCCAGATGATTCTGGACGCCCAGGAGGACATGGAGGTCGTGGCGACCGCCGGGAACGGCGCCGAGGCGGTCGAGCACGCGAGGAGGCTCCGGCCCGACGTGTGCCTGCTCGACATCCGGATGCCCAAGCTGGACGGTCTTGAGGCCACCCGGATCCTGGCCGGGCCCGGGGTGCCCGATCCGATGCGGGTCGTCATCGTCACCACCTTCGACCTGGACGAATACGTCTACGGAGCACTCCGCGCGGGCGCGACCGGGTTCCTGCTCAAGGACAGCGGGCCGACGCTGCTGATCGAGGCGGTCCGGGCCGCGGCGGCCGGGGACGCCCTGGTGTCGCCGTCGGTGACCGTACGCCTGCTCGAACACCTGGCCCACCCCCGGGCCGGGGCCGCCCGCCCGCTCGCCGAGCCGCTCACCGAGCGCGAGCTGGACGTCGTCCGTCTGGTGGCCAGGGGGCGGACCAACCAGGAGGTCGCCGCGGAGCTGTTCGTCTCGCTGTCGACGGTCAAGACGCACCTGGGAAGCATCCAGGCGAAGCTCGGCGCCAGGAACCGGGTGGAGATCGCCGCCTGGGCGTGGGAGTCGGGCGTGGTGAGCTGACCGGCAGGACGCCGGAGGCTGATTAGCGGAGGGGCCCGCGGGATAGAAAAGGGGCAGGTCCTTCAGCGCATGCCGGGGGGAGACATACATGCGCCCCAGCTCATCTCCACACACCAAGTCCGCTTCAGCTGTTTACGTGACCCTCACCGCCCAGGTGGCCGCCACCGCCGCGCTGGTGGTGTTCGAGCAGGCCCGGGGCCGGCGGCTGGTCCGGGAGATCTCGGCACTCGGCGGCGACCCCCACGCGCCCGGGGCGCAGGCCGTCGTCGGCGCGGTCTCCGTCTTCGCCATCCTGATCATGCTCGTCACCGCGACCACGGTCGCGGCCGCCGCCGCCTACCTGACCTGGCTGGTCCAGGCCCGCCGGAACGCCTCCCCCGGGGCGCAGGCCGCGCCGGTCCTGGCCGCCTGGTCGGTGCCGGGGGTCAACCTGGTCGCCCCGCCGGTGCTGGTCTACCGCCTCTGGTGGGGCTCCCGGCCGCCGGCGGACCGTCACGGCCGCTGGGTGGCGCTGCTCGCCGCCTGGTGGCTGAGCTGGCTGGCCGTGCTCGCCCTGGTGTCGGCACGGCTCACCGCGGTGGGCGACACCGACCTGACCGGCCTCGGCCCGGCCGAGCTGGCCGTCGTCGCGCTCTGCGCCCTGCTGTGCGCGGCGACCGTCCGGCAGATCACCCGGATCCAGACCGCGGGCGCCCGTCCGCGCCCACCGGCGCGGACGGGCCGGGTCATGGCGCGGGCCGTCCCGCGGATCCTCGCGGAGCAGGGCTCCGCACCGCAGGCCCATCACGCCCGGCAGTGACCGCCCGGACGCCGACGCTATCGAACATACGTTCTCACGGTGCCGAGCGCAAGTCCCCCACCTGCCGCACCAGGGGGTTGGCGTCCACCGAGTTGCGGATGCTGAACGTCACGCTGCCCGCCCGGTAGCGGTCGTCGGACCACTCGACCGGGCGGCCCTCGTGGGTGGTGGTGACCCGCCGCTGGCGCAGCAGCGGGCTGCCCCGCCGTACGGCCAGCAGCCGGGAGTCCTCGACCCCCGCCGCGACCGCGTCGATGAGGTGCTCGCCGTAGGCGAAGACGAGGCCGACACCCTCGTAGAGGGCCTGGGTGACCGACTCGCACTCGGGGTCGATCCGCTCGACGGCCGGAGCGATCCACCCGGCGTAGACGGTCCGCTCCAGCAGCACCGGCTCGCCTTCGAGCGAGCGCAGCCGCAGCACCGACAGCACCGGCTCGCCCGGCTGGAGTGCCAGCCGGGCCGCCTCGGTGACGCCCGCGCCCCGGCGGCGCTGCTCCAGCACCCGCCCGCTGACCCGGTAGCCCATCGCCCTCGCCCACTGGGCGAAACTGTGCAGCTCGGCGAAGCTCTGGCTGCGCTCGCGGCCGAGCACGATGCGCCGGGCCCCCTGCCGGGAGCCCACCAGTCCCTCGGTGGCGAGCACCGCCACCGCCTGGCGGACCGTGCCGCGCGAGGCCGCGAAGCGGGTGGCGAGCTCCGCCTCCGAGGGCAGCTGCGCGCCGACGGCGTACTCGCCGCGCATGATCGCGTCCCGCAGCTCCGCCGCGATCCCCGCGTAGCGCGCCGTCATGTCCGCCCCCGCCCGGTCCCTCGGCCGGGCACCCGCCGGTCCCGCGATCTCGCCTCGCCTCTCAAGCCCGCCCCTCCGTCCCGGCCCGGCGCCCAGCCATGATCTCTCTCGCTGCGCGCACCGGGCGGCCATCCCACCTTCACCCTAAACAAGGATGAATCGCCCATGAAGTCCCAGCTCTCGCATTCTCCCGACGTACTTCGGGCGTTCATCGGACGGAAACCGATTACCGACTTACTAGGTCTAGCTTGTTTGTACAAGTTCGCCTACTTTCATTGCATATTGCGCGACACCCCTTTGGGAGACAACGTGATCGCATCCCAAGTCCGCTCCGCAGCCCTGGCCGCGCTTCTCCTCGCAGGCGTCACGGCATGCGGAGCGGCCCCGACCACCGCCGCGCCGTCCGCCTCCGGCGGCGGCTCCGCGGCCGGTGTGGACGCCCGGACCGCCGCCTCAGCGGCCGACTTCGGCGGGCTGGACAAGCTCGTCGAGGCCGCGAAGAGGGAAGGCAGGCTCCACGTCATCGCCCTGCCGCCCGACTGGGCCAACTACGGAAAGATCATCGAAGCCTTCAAGGCGAAGTACGGCATCGAGATCGAGAGCGAGACCCCCGACGCCGCCAGTGCCGACGAGATCAACGCGGTGAAGACCCGCAAGGGCCAGGACCGCGCCCCCGACGTGCTCGACGTCGGCCAGTCCTTCGCCATCAGCGGCGCCGCAGAGGGCCTGTTCGCGCCCTACAAGGTCCAGACGTGGGACAAGATCCCCGCCAACCAGAAAGAGCCGAGCGGCCTCTGGTTCAACGACTACGGCGGCTACGTCTCGATCGGCTGCGACGCCAAGAAGATCACCAAGTGTCCGGAGACCTTCGCCGACCTGCTCAGACCCGAATACAAGGGCAAGGTCGCGCTGAACGGCAACCCGACCAAGTCCGGCTCGGCGTTCGCCGGCGTGTACGCGGCGGCCCTGGCCAACGGCGGCTCCTTCGACGACATCCAGCCCGGCCTGCAGTTCTTCAAGAAGCTGAAGGACACCGGCAACTTCAACCCGGTGGAGACCACTCCGGCCACCATCGAGAAGGGCGAGACCCAGATCAGCATCGACTGGGACTACAACAACGCCGCCTACGCCCCCAAGATGGCCGAGAAGGGCCTCGACTGGAAGACGGTCATCCCGACCGACGGCAAATACTTCCAGCTCTACGCGCAGGCGATCAACAAGGACGCCCCGCACCCGGCCGCCGCCCGCCTCTGGCAGGAGTTCCTCTACAGCACCGAGGGCCAGAACCTCTACCTCGGCGGCTTCGCCCGCCCGGTGCTGCTGCCCGCCATGAAGGCCGACGGCTCGGTCGACAAGGACGCGGAGGCCAACCTGCCCCCGGTCGAGGGCGAGCCCTCCTTCCCGACCGAGGCCCAGGTCAACAAGGCCAAGGAAGTCCTGGCCGGCGGCTGGGGCGCCGCCGTCTCCGGCTGACCGATGACGACGACCGATTCCCCGGCCGAGCGATGACGGCGACCGACGGGGGTACGGCCGCCCGGCGCGGCGGCCGTACCCGCTCCACAGGGTGGCTCGCCGCCCTGCCCCTGCTGGCCTTCGTGGCGCTGGCGTTCGGGATCCCCGCGGTCGCGCTGCTGCTCGGCGCGTTCACCGTCAGGGACCCGCAGAGCGGGCTCTCCTCCTACAGCGCCGCCAACGTGGCCGAGAGCCTGCGGGGCAACTACCTCGCCACCCTCCTCAGCAGCGTGCGGCTGTCGGCGCTGGTCGCGGTGCTCGGCGCCGTCCTGGGCACCTTCCTGGCCCAGGCCGTGGTCACCTCCCGGCTCCGGGCGCTGCGCGAGGCGGTGCTGACCGCCTCGGGAGTGCTGGCCAACTTCGGCGGCGTGCCGCTGGCGTTCGTCTGGATCGCCACGCTGGGCAACTCCGGCGTGGTCACCAAGATCTTCGGGCTGGGCGAGTCCGGCTGGAGCCTCTACACCTTCTGGGGCCTGGTGATGGTCTACATGTACTTCTCGGCGCCACTGATGGTGCTGGTCATGACCCCGGCCCTGGACGGCCTGCGCCCGCAGTGGCGGGAGGCGGCGCAGAACAGCGGCGCCACCGCCTGGCAGTTCTGGCGGCACGTCGGCATCCCGGTGCTGGCCCCCGCGCTGCTCGGCGGCGTCGTGCTGCTGTTCGGCGGCGCGTTCGCCGCCTACGCCACCGCCCAGGCGATGGTCGGCAGCACGGTCCCGCTGGTCACCCTGCAGATCGCGGACGCGCTCACCGGCGACGTGCTGATCGGCCACGAGAACATCGCGCTCGCCCTCAGCCTCGACATGATCGTCATCGCGATCCTGGTGATGGCGGTCTACCTGCCGCTGCAAAGGAGGAGCTCCCGATGGCTGCGATAGCCACCGTGCCCGAGGTCGCCCCCGGCCCGGCCGCCTCCCGCCCCCGCCCGCGGCGGGTGCGTGTCTGGCGGGGGATCGTGCTGGGCGTCGCGGCGCTCTACTTCCTCGTCCCGATGGCCGTCTCCTTCTGGTTCACCGTCCACACCGAGGGGAAGGGCCTCTCGCTCGGCGCCTACACGCGGATCCTGTCCACGCCCGGCTTCGTCTCCAGCCTGCTGCTCTCCCTGGGGCTGGCCGCCGCCACGATCGTGACGGTGCTGCTGCTGACGCTCCCCGCGATGCTCGCCGTACGGCTCGGCGCACCGCGGCTGCGGCCCGCGCTGGAGCTGATCGCCACGCTCCCGCTGGTCGTGCCGCCGATCACCTATGTGGTGGGCATCGGCACGGCGCTGCGCGGCGGCACCGAGGCGCTGGCCGCCACACCGTTCTGGGCCACGCTGATCGCGGTCCAGGACGAGAGGTTCCCGGTCGTGCTCGTCCTGGCCTACGTGGTGCTGACGCTGCCGTTCGCCTACCGGTCGCTGGACGCCGGACTACGGGTGATCGACGTGCGGACCCTGGTGGAGGCGGCGCGGAACCTGGGCGCCTCGTGGCCGCACGTGCTGCTGAGGGTGATCGTCCCCAACGTCCGCTCCGCCATCGCCAGCGCCTCCTTCCTCACCCTCGCGCTGGTGCTCGGCGAATACACCGTCGCGGCCCTGCTCGGCTACCAGACGTTCCCCGTCTGGATCGTGACCGTCTCCGGCAACGACGGGCAGCTGTCGGTGGCCCTGTCGATTATCAGCCTGCTGCTCATCTGGCTGCTGTTGCTCACCCTCTCGGGTGCGGGAAGGAAGCGTCAATGACCGTCGAGCTCCGGGGGCTGCGCCGCACGTTCGGCCGCACGGTCGCCCTGGACGGCCTGGACCTCACCGTCGAGCAGGGCGAGCTGATGGCGCTGCTCGGGCCGTCGGGCTGCGGCAAGACGACGGCCCTGCGCTGCGTGGCCGGCTTCGAGCACCCCGACTCCGGGGCGGTGCTGGTGGACGGCGAGGACATCACCCGGGTGCCCGCCAACCGCCGGGACGCGGGCATGGTCTTCCAGTCCTACAGCCTGTTCCCCAACCTCAACGCCCGCGACAACGTGGCCTTCGGACTCCGGGTCCGCAAGGTGCCCGCCGCCCGGCGGCACGCGCGGGCGGCGGAACTGCTGGAGCTGGTCGGCCTCCCCGCGCACGCCGAGCGCTATCCGCACGAGCTCTCCGGCGGCCAGCAGCAGCGCGTCGCACTGGCCAGGGCACTGGCCCTGGAGCCCCGCGTGCTGCTGCTGGACGAACCGCTGTCCGCGCTGGACGCCAAGGTCCGCGTCACGCTGCGGGAGGAGATCCGGCGGCTCCAGCTCGACCTCGGCATCACCACGATCTTCGTGACCCACGACCAGGAGGAGGCGCTGTCGGTCGCCGACCGGGTCGCGGTGCTCCGCGACGGGCGGCTGGAGCAGTGCGGGCCCCCCGCCGACGTCTACGACCGGCCGGCCACGCCGTTCGCGGCCGAGTTCGTCGGCACGATGAACCACATCCCCGGCCGCCTGTCCGGGGACGGGGTCACGGTCCTGGGCCAGCTGCTCGAGGTGGACGGCCCGCTGCCCACCTCACCCGACGTGGATGTGCTGGTCCGGCCGGAGGCCGTGCTCGTCACGCCCGATCCGGAGGGCCGGGCGCTGGTCGTGGCGTCGTCGTTCCGCGGTTCGTCGGCGCGGCTGCGGGTGCGGCTGGGCGAGCTGGAGGTCCTCAGCGACGTACCCGGCCACGACGCGGCACGGCTGGCCCCGGGCACCCGGGTGGCCTTCAGCCTTGTGCGACGGCCCGTCCTGGTCGCCGAGCGCGCCACGGCCGGCGGCGGCCGCACCCCCGCCGAGCTGGAGGATCCCGCCGGTGTCAGCTGAGCTGCGCGCCGTCCTGTTCGACATGGACGGCACGCTCGTGGACACCGAGGGGCTGTGGTGGGAGGCGTGCGCGGCGGTGGCGGCGGAGCTCGGCCTGGAGCTGGCCGGGACCGACGCCGCCCACCTGCTCGGCCGGCCCGTCGAGCACGCCGCCGCCCATCTCCTGCGGCGGAGCCTCGCGCGGCGGGACCGGGCCTCCTCGGACGTGATGACCGCCCATCCCGGCCGGGCCTCCTCGGACGGGATACCCCCTCACCCCTGCCCGGTCCCCGCGGACGGGATGGCCGCCCACCCCGGCCGGGCGCTCCCCGGGGAGTTCCCCGCGCGACCGGACGAGGCGTCCGCCGAGGCCGTCGGCGCGCGGCTCACCGATGCCTTCGCCGAGCGGATCGCGGGCGGGGTGACCCTGCTGCCCGGCGCGATCCGGCTGCTGGACGACCTGGGCGCGGCGGGTGTGCCGGTGGCCCTGGTCAGCGCCTCACCCCGGCGGATCGTGGACATGGTGCTCCGCACGGTCGGGGCGGAACGCTTCCGTCAGGTCGTGGCGGCCGAGGACACGGAGCGCGGCAAACCGCTGCCCGACCCCTACCTGAGGGCCGCCGCGGCGCTGGGCGTGGACCCCGCCGAGTGCGTGGCCGTGGAGGACAGTCCCACCGGTCTCGCCGCCGCCCGCGCCGCGGGATGCCGGGTGGTCGCGGTGCCGGGCGACGTGCCGGCGCCGTACGGCGTGCCGGCGGTGGACAGCCTGGAGAAAGTGGATCTGGCACTGTTGCGGCTGCTGACAGCCGGGAAGATCTGGATAAGCTGAGCCACTTCATGTGACGGTATATGCGGTTAGGTATGACGGTGAACAACCTCACTCCGGGTGATCCCATACAGATCGGGCGATACCGCTTGCTCAGCCGGCTGGGCCGAGGCGGGATGGGCACCGTCTACCTCGGCGAGTCCCCCGAGGGGCACCGGGTCGCCATCAAGGTGATCAACCCGGAGTACAGCCAGCACGAGCAGTTCAGGATGCGTTTCCGCCGGGAGGCCGACGCGGCCCAGCGGGTCCGCCGGTTCTGCACCGCCGCGGTGATCGAGGCCGCGCTGGACGGCGACCAGCTCTACGTCGTCACCGAATACGTGTCCGGCCCGAACCTGGAGGAGGCCGTCCACTCGGGGGGACCGCTCCGCGGTTCCAGCCTCGACGCGCTGGCGGTCGGCGTGGCGACCGCGCTCACCGCCATCCACGGCGCCGGGGTCGTGCACCGCGACCTCAAACCGTCCAACGTGCTGCTCTCCCCGGTCGGCCCCCGCGTGATCGACTTCGGCATCGCCCGCGCGCTGGACACCCTCAGCGGGATCACCGGCACCGGCGAGATCATCGGCACGCCCCGCTACATGGCGCCCGAGGTGCTGCGCGGCGAGCCGGTCTCCCCCGCGTGCGACGTGTTCTCCTGGGGCTGCCTGGTGGCCTTCGCCTCAAGCGGCCACGCGCCGTTCGGCGGGGAGGCGCTGCCCGCCGTGCTCTACCAGGTGCTGAACACCGAACCCTCCCTGGAGGGCATGGACCCCGCGCTGCGCGAGCTGGTGACCTACGCGATCGCCAAGGACCCCCGGAACCGGCCCACCTCCCAGCAGGTGCTCGACCACCTCGTCGGCCGCTCCGCCGCTCCCGAGCAGACCGCCCACTCGGTCCAGACGGCCTGGCAGCAGAGCCCGCCCACGGTTCAGGGGACCGCCCAGTGGACGGGAACCGTACCGCCGGGGCAGCACAGCGGCCCCGGGCAGAACGGCCCCGGGCACGGCGGCCCCGCCCACGACGGTTCCGGACACACCCTCGCGACCGTGCCCGCCGGACAGCGCGCGCGGAGGAAGAAACTGATCGCCGGAGCGGCGGTGGCGGCCCTGGTCGCGGTGGGCGGCGGGGCCGGCCTCTATCTCGCGCTCACCTCCGGCGGCCCGCCGGAGAACCTCACCCTGCTCTACCAGAACGACTTCACCCAGAGCGGGAGCGGCTGGAGCGGCGGTACCTACGACGGCGACAACGACCACGGCTACGCCCCCGAGGGCTACTACGCCCTCGACGTGGACGGCGACGACTCCGTGCTGCGGGAGAAGGCGCCCGTCCCCTTCGCGACCGCCCCGCCCGCCACCCCCAACCCCACGGCCACCCCCACACCGCTCCTGCCCGCCCGCCTGCTGCTCGGCGTCGACGTCGGGATCCGCGACGGCAGCAGCGGCCGGGGCGAGTACGGCCTGTTCTGCCGGGGCGAGGACACCTACGAGGCGACCCGCTACGAGTTCCTGCTCGACACCACGGGCAACGCCCGCATCCGCAAGAGCGTGAAGAGCGCCGGAGGCGAGCTCACCAAGGCCTTCCAGGTCGATCTGCCCAAGGGGCAGCCCGTCCGCCTCCAGGCCGAGTGCTCGGGCGGCCCGCAGGGTGTGCAGCTCACCATGTGGGTCAACGGCGAGAAGGTCCAGAGCGTTCTGGACGCCGGCCCGCTGCCTCCCGGCGAGGTCGGCCTGATCGCCCGGGTCGGCGAGAACAGCGAGGCCAGGCTCCTGACCTCCTTCGACAACTTCACCATGCACGGCACTCTGGAGAACGGGGCCTCCGGCGCGCCCTGAACGGGAACAACGAGTGATCGAGGCGAGGTTGGGGAGGATCGAAGCACTCGAATGAGCTGAAGGAGTCCAGCACGATGCTCGCCATTGTCGTCTCCGCCACCGGCGGCCCCGAGGTTCTCACCTACACCGACCACCCGGATCCCGAGCTGAACCCCGGCGACGTGCTGGTCGACATCGCGGCCGCCGGCGTGAACTTCATCGACGTCTACCAGCGGATGGGCCGCTACCCGCTGTCGCTGCCCTTCGTCCCCGGCAACGAGGGCGCGGGCACCGTCGCCGCGGTCGGCGAGGACGTGCGGGATCTCTCCGTCGGCGACACCGTGGCCTGGGCCGGCGTGATGGGCAGCTACGCGGAGAGGACCGTGGTGCCCGCCTCCCGCCTGCTCTCCGTACCCGACGGTGTCACGGCCGACCTGGCCGCGGCCGTGATGCTCCAGGGGATGACCGCGCACTACCTGACCCACTCCACCTACGAGGTGAAACCCGGTGACGATGTGCTGGTGCACGCCGCGGCCGGGGGCATGGGGCTGCTGCTCACCCAGATCGCCAAGCTGCGCGGCGCCCGGGTGATCGGCACGGTCTCCACCGAGGAGAAGGAGAAGCTGGCCCGTCAGGCGGGCGCCGACGAGGTGCTCCGCTACGCCGGCTTCTCCGAGGCGGTCCGCGAGCTGACCGGCTCCGGCGTGCACGTGGTCTACGACGGCGTGGGCGCGGCCACCTTCGACGGCAGCATCGCCTCGCTGCGCCCGCGCGGCATGATGGCCCTGTACGGCCAGGCCAGCGGCCCGGTCGCGCCCGTCGACCCGCAGACCCTCCACCAGCACGGCTCCCTCTTCCTGACCCGCCCCACCCTCGCCCACTACGTCGCCGACCGCGACGAACTGGTCTGGCGGGCCTCCGACCTCTTCAACTGGATCGCCTCGGGACAGCTCAAGGTGCACATCTCGCACCGCTATCCCCTGGCCGAGGCCGCCCGCGCCCACGAGGACCTGGAGGCGCGCCGGACCACGGGCAAGCTCCTGCTCATCCCCTGAGCCGGAGGGTCAATCCGGCTTCTCCCGCTCCCCGAGCCCGACGGGGAAGGCGTCGAAGTGGACGATGACGCGCGCGGTGTCCGGAACCTCCTCGTCCCGTTCCCGGACCCTGTCGTAGCAGGCGTCCAGGACCTGGGTGACGTCGCGCACGAGGTCGGCGAGCTCTTCCCTGGTCAGGCGCAACGCCACGCGGGAGTTGACGCCGGCCGTGATCCACGGCCGTGGGGAGGTCCGTGACTCCTCCAGCCACCGGGCGAGCTCGGCGCCGCGCTGGCGGACCATCTCCGCGAGGAGGAACTCGGCGGCCTCCGCGGTCTCGGGGTCGCGGCGGAACCGGTCGCCGTCGAGGGAGAAGCCCCGGGTGCGCCACCAGCGCTCCTTGCCCTTGCCCCGCTCGGGCATGTCCTCGATCGGAGATGCCGGGCGCGGACCCCTGGCTTCAGCCGTGGGGGTAAGCCCGGCGTGGGAAGGCGCTCCAGCGCCTGCGCGTGCCTTGACCGGAACCGGCTGCGGCGGCGCACCACGCGCTGGTACAGTCGGTCGCGGTCGAACACGTGAGCGATAGCCAAGCTCGCGGCTTTGGCCGTTACTCACCGCCGGGAGGGCGGAGCCCATGTCACCCGGAACGGGATCGTGGGCTGGGGCGTGGAAACTCGGGTAAACGGGGCCGGAAGGTGAACCGCCAAGCAACAGCGTCGCGACCGTGCGCAAAGCCGCACGGTTGGGATGGCTGGAATCCCCCGGATTCACCCGTGGGGAGCGCTTCAAGAACCCGTGCCGTTCAAGATGGCGCAGGTGGTAGCTCGTGGCTCCGGTGTTCTCCCCGATCCGGGCCGCGAGCTGGGTCGCGGTCTTCGTGCTGTGGGTCGTCGCGGTCGTCCTCCTCTCCCGCGTCGTCTCCGCCCGCTCGGTGGCCGCCGCGGAGGAGGCATCCGACCGGCCCGCGGCCCTCCACCCGGCATGACCGGCCCCCTCCGCCGACACCCGGCAGGACCGGGCCCCTCCCCCGGCACCCGGCAGGACCGGGGCGGCGGGCGATCAGCGCAGCGGATGCGCCGGCCAGTCCAGCAGCCGGGCGCCCAGCACCGCGGTCTCCAGCGTGAACCGCTGGGTGGGGTCGTCGGGCGAGAACCCGGTGAGGCGGCGGATCCGCTCCAGCCGGTAGGTCACCGCCCGGGTGCTGACACCGAGCCTGCGCGCGGCGGCGGTCTGGTTTCCCTGGGAGGCGAAGACGGCCTCCAGTGTGCCGAGCAGCGACTCCGGACCGCCCCTCGCATCCAGCAGCGGACTGAGCACGGTCGTCACCAGGTCCTCGATAGCCGCCCTGTCCCGCAGGAGCACCGGGAAGACCAGCAGGTCCGAGGCCTTGAGCACGGAGGCCCGCAGGCCCAGCCGGTCACCGAGCTCGATGGCGTTGGCGGCCTCCCGGTAGGAGGTGACCACCCCGCCCGGCCCCCGGTGCGGCCGTCCCAGCCCGACCCGCCAGCCGGGCGCGAACATCTGCCGCACGTGGTGGGTGAACTCCCCCGTCGCGACGGCGAGACTACCGGGGGCGACGCACACCAGCCCACCGCCGCGTACCGCGATCAGCACGTTGTGCGAGCCGAACCGGGCGACCAGCGCCTCCTCGATCCGCCGGGTCGGCCCGTCGCCGTCCTTGACCGCCGTCACCCCGCCGGTCCCCGCGGCGCCGCCCGCCGGGCCGTCGCCCACCGGTCCCGCGGGGCGGGCGACCGCGACCACGTAGGTCTCGGCCAGCCGGAGGCCGAAGTGCTCGGCCCGCTCGGCGAGCCGGTCGGCCCGCCCCTGGAGCAGGTCGTCCACGAACTCCCGGCGCGCCGCCTCCTCCTGGCGCAGAGCCAGGCGCTGGGCGTTCTCGTAGCCCTCCATCAGGGCCGAGATCGTCCGTCTGAGGGCGGGGAGCGGGACCGGGACCACGGATTCGGCCATGAGCAGGGCGGTCTCGACGAGTGCGCGCAGCGGCACGCCCGACTCGGCGGCCCGCACGCCCGCCGCCCGGTAGCCGTCCAGCGTGTCGCGGTCGGGCAGCCGCCCGGTCGCGGCGGCGGCCGTCAGAACACGGGGGTGCCCGCCGAGCAGGTCGGCGGGCACCCCCGGGACCTCGTCCATCAGACTCCTACGTCGCGCCGATCGAAGGCGAGGATCGCGGTCACAAGCAGCACCACCGTCGCTCCCGCGAGGACCAGGTAATCACCGGTGGGGAAGCCCTGGTACAGCGGCCTGCCGTCGAGGTAGTAGTGGAACGGCGAGATCCACCTGAGCCAGGCGATCGCGTCCACGTTCCTGCCCATGCTCTCGACGACGTAGCCGCCCACCGCGACCACCCCCACCACGGCCATGGCGATCCCCCTGCGTCCCGTGGCGGCACCCACGGCGAGGGCCAGCGTGCCGAAGAGCAGGCTGAGCAGGAGGATCCCGGTGTGCCCGGCGAGGATCCGGTCGAACGCCACGTTCATGTCGACGGCGGACGACAGCACCCACACCGCGAGGAACGTCACCACCGCCAGCCCCAGCAGGCCGAGGGCGAGGGCGGCGAAACGCTCGAAGACCAGCCGCCTACGGTCGACCGGCAGCGTGACGGTCAGCTCCAGCGTGCCGGACTCCTCCGGCTGGGCGAGCGCCCGGTTGCCGAGGATCGCGGCGCAGACGACGAACAGCATCGGCCCGAACAGCTGGTAGACGAGGCTGTGCAGGTAGCCGATGCCGCTGGTGAAGTCCTCCAGGCCGCCCATCAGGTCGCGCATGGCCCCGGGGAACTTGGCCAGCGCGGCCCGGCCGTACAGCTCGGGGTCCTTGGTGATGCTGGGGTAGAACGACAGGTACAGCGCGAAGAACGCGGTGATGCCGACCGTCCAGCCGGCCAGTGACCTGCGGTAGTCCCGCAGGCTCTTAGACACCAGCACCGGCATGGTGTTCCCCCTCCTCGCTGTAGTAGGTGAGGAAGATCTCCTCAAGATCGGGCTCGGCGCAGACCATGTGCACCATGGTGAACCGCGCCGCCGCCTTCACCAGCGCGTCGGGACGGCCGTCGATCGTACAGCGGACGCTCGCGCCCTCCACCCGCAGATCCCGCACGCCCGCGAGGCCCTCGAACGCCTCGCGGGGCACCGGCGCGTCGAAGTGGAACTCCACCAGCCGCACCGCCTTCTCCCGCAACGCGGCGATGTCCTCCACCGTCACCAGCCGTCCGGCCCGGACGATCCCCACCCGGTCGGAGACGTTCTCCACCTCGGCCAGCACGTGCGAGGACATCAGCACGGTCCGTCCCGAGGCACGGACCTCCCGGACCATCGCCAGGAACTCCTGCTGCACCAGCGGGTCCAGGCCACTGGTCGGCTCGTCCAGGATCAGGAACTCTGGTTCGTGCATGAATGCCTGGATCAATCCCACCTTCTGCTTGTTGCCCTTGGAGAGCCTGCCCATGGGCGCCGACAGGTCGGCCTCCAGCCGCTCGGCCAGGGCGCCGATCCGTTCCCTGGACACGCCGCCGCGCACGCCCCCCAGGAAGGCCAGGTAGTCCCTCGCCCTCTCCCTGCCCTCCAGGGCCAGCTCTCCGGGCAGGTAGCCGATCCGGCCGCGCACCCTCGCGTCGCGGGGGTCCGTGCCGAGTACGGTCACCCGGCCTCTGGTGGGCCGGATCACGTCGAGGATCAACCGGATCGTGGTCGTCTTTCCCGCACCGTTCGGGCCGAGATACCCGAACACCTCGCCAGGACGGATCTCAAGGTCGAGATCCTCAAGGCCCCGGCGGTCGCCGTAGAACTTGGTGAGTCCCTCGGTCCGCACTACCGCTGTCATGCCCCTGATGGTGACGGTCCGGCCCGGCCCCCGGCCATGACCGGACTCCGACAGTTGGCCCCTCGTTCGTTGCCCGGATCCGGACCCCTCCTCCGCGGCCGCCGCCGGATCCGGAGCCCCCGCCGGAGCCCCCGCCGGAGTCCCCGGCGGCTCCGAAGCCCGGCGCCGGCCCGCCGCGAGGCCGTGAACGCCGGTCTATCGTGAAGCTATGAATGTGGACACGGCCTTCGTGCTCGGGGGCGGAGGCGTGCTCGGCGCCCATGAGGTGGGCATGCTGCGGGCGCTGGACGAGGCGGGCGTCAAGCCGGACGTGATCATCGGCACGTCCGTGGGCGCGCTGAACGGCGTCATGCTGGCGGCCTCCCCCGGCGACGCGGTCGCCGGCCTGACCGGGCTGTGGCAGTCCGACGTGGTCCGCACGGCCTTCGCCGGGTCCTGGATGACGCGGATCTCCACCCTCGCCAGGACCGGCACCCACCTGCACTCCTCCGGCCCGCTGCGCCACCTGCTGGCCGAGATGCTCCCGGTCTCCCGGATCGAGGACCTCGCGGTGCCGTTCCAGTGCGTGGCCGCCTCCGTCGAACACGCCTCCGCCCACTGGTTCACCGAAGGTCCTGTGGTCGACGCGGTGATCGCCTCCTGCGCCGTCCCCGGCCTGCTGCCTCCCGTCCGCATCGGCGACGGCCACTTCCTCGACGGCGGCCTGGTTCACAGCATCCCCGTCGGCCGTGCGGTCGCCCTCGGCGCCCGCCGCGTGTACGTCCTGCACGTCGGCCGGATCGAACGGCCCCTGGTCGCCCCGCGCCGCCCGTGGGAGGTCGGCCTGGTCGCCTTCGAGATCGCCCGCCGTCACCGCTTCGCCGAGGAGATGGCCGCCCTCCCCGACGGCATCGAGGTCCATGTCATGCCCGCCGGCGGCGACGCCCGCCCCGGAGTGGATCTGTCCCAGCTGCGTTACCGGGATTCGTCACGTATATCTGGGTACATCGAACGCGCCTACCGGGCCTCGTCCCGATACCTGGCTCAGCACTCGCCCACCTGAGCCAGGCCGTGCAGGGCCCCTTCCAGGCAGGAGACCGCCGTGCTCCCTCCCCGCTTCCTCCGCCGCCTGATCCTCGCGCCCCTCCTCATCGTGCTCACCGTGGTCGCGGTGGTCACGCTTCCGATCTGGCTGCTGGTGGTGGCGGCGGCCTCCCTGCGCCTGCCGCCCCCGCAGCGGCGCGGCACCCGGCTGGTCTGGTTCGCGGTGGCGTGGCTGACCCTGGAGTCGATGGCGCTGGTCGCCTGCCTGGGACTCTGGGTGGCCGGCGGGTTCGGCGGGCGGCTCCACCGCGACGAGCACCAGGAGCGGCACTACGCCCTGATCCGGTGGTTCCTGTCGCGGGTGTACGGCGCCGCCGTACGGATCTTCCGCCTGAGCGTCGAGGTCGACGAGCCGCCGCAGACCCCCGGCGAGCTCTCCCGCCGCCTGACCCGCCCGGTCATCGTCCTGTCCCGCCACGCGGGCCCCGGCGACTCGTTCCTCCTCATCCACCACCTTCTCACCCTGTACGGCAGGCGCCCGAGGATCGTGATGAAGGCGGCCCTCCAGTTCGACCCGTCCCTGGACGTGGTGATCAACCGTCTCCCCAACGCCTTCGTCCCCCGCAAGGTCGCCGAGAGCGGCGTCCTCACCGAGATCCGCCGCCTGGCCGCCGGCATGGACGCCGACGACGCCCTCGTGATCTTCCCCGAGGGCGGCAACTTCACCCCCAGACGCCGCTGGCGCGCCATACTCCGGCTGGAGGAGAAAGGCCTGGCGGAAGAGGCCTCCCGCGCTCGCCGCCTGGAGCACCTCCTCGCCCCCCGCCCCAACGGGGCCATAGCCGCCATCGAGGCCTGCCCCACCGCTGACGTGATCTTCGTCGCCCACACCGGTCTCGACGATCTGATCACCCTCGGCGACCTCTGGCGCAGGCTTCCCGTCCGCGCCGAGATCAAGGCCCGGTGGTGGCGGGTACGGTCCGCCGACGTCCCGCGTGACCGCGAGAGCCAGATCCGCTGGCTCTTCGACCACTGGGAGAAGATCGACGCCTGGATCGCCGAGAACCGCCCCGCTCCCGCCGGAACCTGACCACAGGCGCCGAATCCTCACCGCCGGGTGGAGCAGGCCGGTGTCCCGCGCGGTCGAGCAGCCTCTCCCGCCAGGAGGCCGCCGTGACCTTCCACCAGTCCTGCTACCAGTCCTGGGAGAGTCCGGACATGCGGCGGAGGTATTCGTCCTCGTCGATCTCACCGGCCGCGTAGCGGCGTTTCAGGATCTCGCGAGGTTCCTCCAGGACGGGCTTGCGCGCCCTGGACGCGCGGAACATCAGCGCGGCGCCGAGGACCACCGCGGCGATCACGGCCATGACGAAGAGGATCAACACCACCCGGGTCATCTCTCACCTCCCATGCTTCTATTGTGCGAGAAATCCGGTGTGTCGCGCGGAGTCCCACCGGGAGGCAGGAGGGGCAGGCCCCGCGGCGAGCCGTCTTCCAGAAGCCGCAGCAGGGCCGCGGTGTCCACATGATGTTCGATCAGGTCGCCGAGGGCGTCCAGCCGCTCCTCACGCAACGCGGCGAAGGAGACGTCCGGGGCGGGGGTGAAGTCACGGCCGGAGACGGCCGCCACGTCGGCGAGGAAGGCCCGGCGGAAGTCGTCGTTCTCCAGGGCTCCGTGCCAGGTGGTACCCCAGACCGAGCCGGCCCGGCAGCCGTCCAGGAAGGGGTCGCCGCCCTCCGCCGTCACGACGCCGTGATGGATCTCGTAGGCCGCGACGCGGCAGCCGTACGCTTCACCGACCGGGCGGCCCAGCGTCTTCTCGGCGGCGAACTCCACCGTCGCGGGCAGCAGCCCGAGCCCCTCGACCCTGCCTGCTCCGGACTCGACGCCGTCGTGGATGGTCCGGGCGAGCATCTGGTAGCCGCCGCAGATGCCCAGCACGACCCGGCCGCGCAGGGCGTCGGCCAGACCGGTGGCGCGCAGCCAGGCCAGGTCGGAGACCGTAGCGCGGGATCCCGGCAGCACCACCAGGTCGGCGTCGTCCAGCTCGGCCGGGGAGGTCACGAAGCGGACCACCACACCGGGCTCGGAGACCAGGGCGTCGACGTCGGTGAAGTTGGAGATGCGCGGCAGCCTGACCACCGCGACCCGCAGGGTCTGCCTGCCGTACGGCGTGCGCGCGCCGATCGCCGGCCGGTTGTCCAGGGCGAGGGAGTCCTCGACGTCCAGCCACAGGCCGTCCAGCCAGGGCAGCACGCCGTATACCTCGCGGCCGGTCAGACCCCTGATCATGTCGAGGCCGGGTTCGAGGAGCTCGCGCGCCCCCCGGAACTTGTTGATCACGAAACCGGCGATCAGCGCCTGATCGGCCGGTTCCAGCAGGGCTACCGTCCCGTACAGCGAGGCGAAGACCCCGCCCCGGTCGATGTCACCGACCACGATGACCGGCAGGTTCGCGGCACGGGCCAGACCCATGTTGGCGATGTCGCCCCTGCGCAGGTTGATCTCCGCCGGGCTGCCCGCGCCCTCGCAGACCACCACGTCGTAGGTGTCGCGCAGCCGCTCCAGCGCGTCCACGGCGACCTGGCGGAGCCGGTCCTTGACATCCCAGTACTCCATCGCGTCGACCTCGGCCAGCGGCCTGCCCATGACCACGACCTGGCTGCGCCGGTCGCTGCCCGGCTTGAGCAGGATCGGGTTCATGTCCGCGCTGGGCTCCAGGCCGCACGCGGCGGCCTGCATCGCCTGGGCCCTGCCGATCTCGGCGCCGTCGGCGGTGACGAAGGAGTTGAGCGACATGTTCTGCGCCTTGTACGGCGCGACCTTCACGCCCTGCCGGGCCAGCCAGCGGCAGATCCCGGCGGTGACGACGCTCTTACCGGCGTCGGAGGTGGTGCCGGCGACCAGCAGGGAGCCCCTCACCCGCCCACCGGCCACGGCGCGGCGGACGGCCCGGCGGACGCGGTTCCGGAAAGGACAGGGTCAGGGCCGTCAGGACCGACCAGGACCACGGGCAGCTCCTCGAATGGATCGACAGTCATGGTGCCCAGCATGACGCGCGCCATGCCGCGACGCCCAATCAGGTCAGGCGATCATCCGGCCGGACCCCGCACCACCCATCTGAGCCCCGCACCGCTCGCACGGCCCGCAAGCGGCGGCGCCATGCCGGGCCGCCCGATCAGGTCAGGCGGCTACCGGCGCGGGCCCCGCAGCGCCGCGAGGACGGCGAGGCCGGCGGCGGCGAGACCCACCGCCCGCGCCAGCCGTACGGACCTGCGGATGTCCTTGACCGACGGCTTGGGCCCGTCGCCCATCTCGGGCCGGTGCTCGACGCGGTCGCCGTAGACGTTGATGCCGCCGAGCGTGACGTCCAGCGCCCCGGCGAAGGCGGCCTCGCACCGGCCCGCGTTGGGACTCGGATGGCGATGGCCGTCCTTACGCAGCACGGCCGCCGCACGGCGGACCGAGCCGCCGGCCAGCGGGGCGCCGAGGGCGGTGAGCACTCCGGTGATGCGGGCGGGGACGAAGTTGGCCAGATCGTCGAGCCGGGCCGAGGCCCAGCCGAAACGTTCGTAGCGGGAACTGCGGTGGCCGACCATCGCGTCCAGCGTGTTGATCGCCCGATAGGCCAGCAGCCCGGGGACTCCGGCCACCGCGCCCCAGAACAGCGGCGCCACCACGGCGTCGGAGGTGTTCTCCGCGATCGACTCGACGGTGGCTCTGGCCAGCCCGGACGTCTGGAGCAGCGACGGATCACGCCCGCACAGGTGGGACAGCCTCCTGCGCGCCCCGGTGAGGTCGTCGGCCTCCAGGAGCTCCGCCATGGCCACGCCCTCACGTCCGAGCGTCGTGCCGCCCAGCACCGACCAGGTCGCCACGGCGCTCAGCGCACCCCGCGCCACCGGGTTCTCCACGCGGGTCACGGCGAGCCCGAGCAGCGCCGCAGGACCGACGCACAGAACGGTGTAGAGGACCCCGTCGGGCCGGGCGTCACCGTACACCCGCCTCTCCAGCGCCGCGGCGGCCCGCCCGAACAGCGCCACCGGATGCCCGCGCCGGGGGTCGGCGAGCACGGCGTCGAGCGCGATCCCGGCGAGCATCCCCAGCGCCTCGGCCCGCCTGGACGCCGCCCGGTCCCGCCCGGACACCGCTCGATCACGCTGAAGGGCAGGCCGGTGCCGCTGGAGCGTGGAGTGGTCCCGCCCGAAGGCGGGGCGGTTCCGCTTGAACGCGGAGCGGTCAGATGAGATGGGCATGGAGTTCGTCCTGGTTGGTCTCAAGCCAGGCGCAGGCCCGGCGGATACGTGCCCCGGCGCCCCCCGCCCACATGCGGGCCCAACCGCCGCCCGTGGTGGCGGCCCTGGTGCGCATGACGTGGTAGGAGCGGTCGAAGCGGAGCCTGGCGAGGTCGAGGAGGCGACGGCGCTCACGCGGCGCCAGGCCGTACGCGTCGCAGAACAGGCGCAGTCGCGGGCCGACCTCCAGCGAGCGCTGGAGCGGGTCCAGATCGAGGGGGTCGGCGATCGGCGCCCAGTGCCGCAGGGTGGTCACCACGTCGAACAGCCGGGTCGTGGGCCGGGCCAGGTCGAAGTCGATCAGCGCGGCGGGGAGCCCGTCACGGAAGATCACGTTGTCGAGGTTGACGTCGCAGTGGCCGATCACCTCGGGGACCGCGTCGTCGTTGGAGCCGGCCTCCCAGACGGCCTGCGGCGGCGGGACGAAACTCGCCGAGGCGTCATGGAAGCGCCGCAGCAGCTTCGCCAGGGCGGCCAGCGACTCATCGGTGGTCGCGTAGTCGGCCAGCGGCCTGGCCGCCGAGTCGCCGTCGACATAGGTCAGGATCTCCCGGCCCTGCGCGTCAAGGCCGACCACCCTGGGCGCGCCGTCGAACCCGGCCTTCTCCAGATGCCGCAGCAGCGCGTGCACGGAGCGGGTGGAAGGGCGGACGGGCCTGCGGACGGTGTCACCGACCCGCACCACCCCGTCGGTCACGTCACCGCCCAGCAGGGGGATCTCCTCTTGGACCGTGACGGCGAACATGACATACGAGCCTAGACCGGTCCGCCTGACGGGAGGACCTGTTTTCGGATGTTCCGGCCCGCATCCCGGCCCCCTCCGACACATCCGTAAAACCCGCCCACGCCGGATGTCACAGCGATTTTCCGGAGACTTCCCCGGGGGACCCCCAGGACTCCGCCGGGGCTTCCCCAGGACTCCGCCGGGATCTCCGCGGGGCCGCTTCCAGCTCCCTTCCAGGCCTTTTCCATGCCTCTTCCAGGATGACCACCGCCTGACCACCCCGGCCGGCAGGGCGGACGCGATGCCATCCGGCCCACGGCAGACGCCCCGGCCCCCTGTCCACGGGACCGGCCACCGGCCCTCGTAGAGTGATCCTCGCGACACGAACGCGGATCCGATACATGGACACTCCCCGGATCATGCACAATTAGGCGGGAGCGCCCTTAGCTCAGCTGGATAGAGCATCGGACTTCTAATCCGACGGTCGCAGGTTCGAATCCTGCAGGGCGCGCTTCAACGAACTGGGCAGACTCCCCCATCTCCATGATCGGGAAGCCTGCCCGGTCGCATTTCCGATGGAGCCCTTACGATCGCCGCTGCATGGCCGGCCACCGTACACGCTTGGGGGCGATCGACGATCCAGGGTTCGGGTTCGCCCTGGCGGAGGCGATGAGCACGCGGGAACGGCGCTCCAGCGTGGACCCGGTGTCCCCCGCTGCTCCGCAGCCGTCGCGCGCCAGTCCGGCTGTGACGTGTCGTCAGGTCAGCTGGATCCGCACAGCCTCTCGAGCTCCGCGACGTCTGTATTGATATCCGCGATCACCTGGTTGGGATCGCCGCCGGTCATGCCGGTCAAGCGGAAGTTCAGTTCCTGGAATTCGGCGACCAGCCGCCTGATCTTCGCCCCCACTACCCCTTGCGCGTCGAGGCCTGCGCCCATCAGGTCGAGGTATGCCTGGTGAGCCGCGGCTGCCTGGCTGCTGCGGGCGGTCCCGGTGTTCCGGCGGTATGCGGTCAGCGCCGCCGCCGCCTCGTCGCAGCCGCCGGGCCGGGCCGCTGACAGCAGTGCGGAGGGAACCGGGACCGCTTGCGTGGGGCTTGGCATTGGCGGCTGGGGCGTGCTGAACTCAGGCGATGGACTCGGGGTCGGCGGTGCGGGCCAGGGGATGACCGGATCTGGTGACGATGACTGCGGGGCCGGGGTGGGGACCACCGCGTCGGGCTGGGGCTGCGGAGGCGGGGCCGGCGGCATCAGGTAGGCGACCAGCGCGACCACGGTGGCAACCGCAGCCGCCAGAGCGCTCACTGCCGTCCAGTTCAGACGCAAGCCTGCTCCTCTGCCCGCCGTCGGCGACTGCGCTGATCCGTTCTCCGTCATGCCCTCATCGTGGCCGAGCCGCCGGGCTCGGTCCAGAACGCCTCCTGCTGATCTTCTTGAACAGGACTCGCCGGTAAAGGCGGGGGCGGTGAAGCGGCTTCGGCGGCCGGAAGGGGCCGGCGGGAAAAACGGCGACGCCCGGTAAAACCGTCGCCAGTGGGCGCGCGCCCGTTGCGTGGGCGCATGCCTGTTGCGTGGTTGCGTGCCCGTTGCGTGGGCGCGTGCCCGATGGGGCGCTGATCAAGGTCACGTCCATGGACGTGACCCTGCGGTCAGCGGCCGACGGCTGTCTGTATCTCCCCTAGCAGGACGGCCGCGTCGGCGACGGTCTGCTCGATCTGCTGCGTTGACTCGCCAACGTGGCCAAGCAGCCTCTGTGCCCGTGCGGCGAAGTCCTGCGGAGCTATGGGCAGGCGGTCGGCCGAGGCCACCATGCCCTTCTCGTTGATCAGCCACTGGCCTGCGTGACCGTGCAGTGCCTGGCAGGCGACGCCGATGGCGCGAAACAGGCAGCCAGCCGCATAAGCAGGGTCGGTGCCAACCGCCCCGTACCGCGCCAGGCTCACGGAGAAGTCCGCCTCCCACAGCCCGTCCACCAGCGCAGCGCTCAGCGCCGTAGGGTACGTACGGGTACTTTCCCGCAGGTCGGTAAGCTCCCCGCTGGGATCGGCCAGCACCCGGCACAGCGCCACCTCGCCGGCATAGGAGTGGGAGTAAAAACCCAACGGATGTCCGGCCTGGGCTCCGACTTCGTAGCGGCCTTCCCGGCAGTCGGCCCAGATTCGGTGAACCCGGTCAAGGTCGCGGTAGATCCAGTCCACCCGCCGGCCGCCGATGGTCAGCCAGCCGCCGCCGTTGACCCATGGTCCCCAGCCGCCCGGCGCGGTCATCTCGGCCCGTTCGCCGGCCTCCTGCACGGCCAGCGCTCGCAGCGCCGTCACGTCCAGATCACCCCGGTAGTACAGTCCCAGATCGATGTCCGAATCCGGGCGGTGCGTGCCACGGGCCCGACTACCGCCGAGTACCGCCGCGACCACTCCGGGGATCTCTACCAGCCGCTGTGCGAGCGCCCCCAGCGCCACATCATCCACAAGGGTGTATTCGATCACACACCCGATGTCTCCGCGCGCTCCCCTCTCGCGGGGCTACTTCGACAGTCGCATTCTCCGTTGCGGTTCAGGAGCGTTCGGCGCGACCCGAGGTCAGCCTTCGGCAGGGGCGACCTTGACATAGCCGTTGCTCCAGAAGGTCAAGCCCTCGAACGCCTCCTGCGGGCTTGCCCGCCTGCTGCTCGCCATAGTGTCGATCATGTCCTGGATGTCGGGCGAGCTACCGCTGACTGAAGCGATAGAACCTTGCCATGGCAAGCTTCGAGATCACACCGATAGGTACAGTCCGAAACAACCGGACCGACATCCAGCACACGGACAACTGGGGTGCCGTCCGCAGCACGATCACCATCGACGAGCGCTTCGGCGAGGCGTGCCTCCAGGGCCTGGAGGGCTTCTCCCACGTGGAGATCCTCTTCATCTTCGACCAGTTCCCCGAACACGACGACTACCGCGACCCCCGCCCCTACCGCGGCCGCTCCGATCTCCCGCCCGTTGGTGTCTTCGCCGGCCGCGGCCCCCGCAGACCGAACCGCATCGGGGTGACGTGCTGCGCCATCGAATCCGTCCACGGCCGCGAACTGACGGTGGTGGGCCTCGACGCGGTCTCCGGCACCCCGGTCATTGACCTGAAGCCGACGATGGCGGAGTTCCGCGCGGTGAACATCAAGCAGCCGGAATGGGTCAGCCGCCTGATGTCGGAGTACTTCCAGCCGTAAACGCCCCCCGCCAACCCGCCCGCCCTCACCGCCTCCCCCTATGACAGGTCACGAATGCGGCTGGAGTACTGATCGGACAGGCATCTCCGATCGACTGACCACCCAACCCAGGAGACACGCCCTGGACCGATCCTCTAATCCGACGGTCACAGGGCCGAATCCTGCAGGGCGCGCCGCCAGGACCAGGCCATCTAGCTGCTGACCTGGTCTTTTGCATGTGTACGGCCCGCACGGCGCATGCGGCCGCAGGCAGTCGAACGCAGCCGTACGCCGGCGGTCGCGGAACATACGGGGAAGGCGCCGGACGAGAGCAGAGATCAGGACAGGGTGTCCTTGATCGCGATCTGGCCGTTGCTGATCACGAACTTCTGGTTGGTGTTGTTGCTGTCGCACTGCCACAGGTACACCTGGGTGCCGTTGCCGCGGCCGTTGGTGACGTCCAGGCACAGGGGACTGCCTGAGTTGAGGGTGGACTTGAGGACGATCGCGCCTCTCTGGACGACCCAGAGCTGGTTGGCGTTACCCAGGCACTGCCACTGGTAGACCCGGGTGCCGTTGGCGCGGCCGTTGGAGGAGTCCAGACACATCACCTGGCTC
This sequence comes from Streptosporangium canum, assembly GCF_900113865.1. Classification (GTDB taxonomy): domain Bacteria; phylum Actinomycetota; class Actinomycetes; order Streptosporangiales; family Streptosporangiaceae; genus Streptosporangium; species Streptosporangium canum. The sequence continues at coordinate 102,865 of NZ_FOQY01000017.1, forward strand.
TTGCCGACGGTGTCTTCCACCTTGATGAGGCCGTTGTCGATGACGAACCTCTGGTTGGTGTTGTTGCTGTCGCACAGCCATTGGTACATCAGGGTGCCGTTGCCACGGTTGTTGCTGACGTCGACGCACATCGAGGGCCAGGCCAGGGCGGTGCGACCGGCGGGCCGGTGAGTGGAGGCGGCGGCGGGCAGGGTGGTTACCGCACCCACCGCGGCGGAGATGACAGCGACGGCCAGCAGGCGGCGAGCAAGCATGATTGACCCCCAGGAGAGTTGATCAGGACTCAAGCACCATGCCATGACCGACAGTCCTTGATCAATTACTCTGCGTGCGATCCCCTGCGTGTCGTGATGTGTTGCCGGCCGGAGGAAGCCGTGCCGGTCGTCCGGCATCCGGGGGTGCGGTTCAGGGTGGTGGTGCAGTGGAGTGCCCACTCGGCCTTGGCGCCGGCCATGCGCTCGGCGCCTCGGGCGCCCGGATCCTCGGTACCCTCGCCAGGGTGCTGGTCGCGAGGGGCGAGCGGTACGGCGTCGCCGCGATCTGCATCGGCGTGGGCCAGGCGCTCGCCGTGGTCCTCGAGAACGTCATTGGAGGAGCAGCGTGAGCAGAGCGCAGATCTTCGCATCGCCGTACGAGGCGGTGCGCGTCGTCAAGGACGGCGACACCGTTCTGGTGGGCGGCTTCGGATTCGCAGGCATGCCGTTCGACCTGATAGACGCCTTGATCCGGCACGGCGCAGGCGACCTCACCATCGTGTCCAACAACGCCGGCAACGGCGACGTGGGGCTGGCCGCCCTGCTGAAGGCCGGCCAGGTGCGGAAGGTCCTGTGCTCCTTCCCCCGGCAGGTCGACTCCTACGTCTTCGACGACCTCTACCGCCGCGGGGAGATCGAGCTCGAGGTCGTCCCGCAGGGCAACCTCGCCGAGCGGATGCGGGCGGCCGGGGCGGGCATCGGGGCGTTCTACTGCCCGACGGGCGTCGGCACGCCGCTCGCCGAGGGCAAGGAGACCCGCACGATCGACGGACGCGACTACGTCCTCGAGTACCCGATCAAGGGCGACGTCGCCCTGATCTCCGCTCACACCGCCGACACGACGGGCAACCTCGTCTACCGCAAGACCGCTCGGAACTTCGGCCCGGTGATGGCCACGGCCGCCACGACGACCGTCGTCCAGGTCTCGTCGATCGTGGACGCCGGGCAGATCGACCCGGAGGTCGTCGTCACCCCGAGCATCTACGTCGACCGCGTGGTCCAGGTCGAGCCGCGTCACTACACCGTGCGGGGAGCCCGCTGATGCCACTCAATCCCGACCAGCTCGCGGCCCGGGTCGCGCGGGACATCGAGCCGGGCAGTTTCGTCAACCTCGGCATCGGTCAGCCCACCAAGGTCGCCGACCACCTTCCGGCCGAGATCGGCGTCGTCCTCCACACCGAGAACGGCATGCTGGGCATGGGCCCCGCGGCCGTCGGCGACGAGGTCGACCCCGAACTCACCAATGCCGGCAAGGTGCCCGTCACCGAGCTACCCGGAGCCGCGTACTTCCACCACGCGGACTCCTTCGCCATGATGCGTGGCGGCCACCTCGACGTGTGCGTCCTGGGCGCCTTCCAGGTCTCGGCGAGCGGTGACCTCGCCAACTGGGACACCGGCGCGCCCGGCTCGATCCCCGCCGTCGGCGGCGCGATGGATCTGGCGATCGGCGCCAAGCGGGTCTACGTGATGATGACACTCTTCGCGAGGAACGGCAGCCCGAAACTCGTGCCCGCCTGCACCTACCCCCTCACGGGTGTCGGCTGTGTCAGCCGTGTCTACACCGACCACGCCGTATTCGAGATCGCCCCCGATGGCGTCCGCGTGCTCGAGTCGTTCGGCACTTCCGTCGAGGAGCTACGCGCCCGGCTGGAAGTCCCGCTCGCGGTCGACGTCCGCTGACCGTTCCCGTCCGCCGGTTACGAGGGGGCGCGATGCCCGCGGACCATGCCTTCGCGGCCGAGGATCCCGGCCGTCCGCCGGTTCCGTCCGGTGCCCGTTCAGCCGGAACCGGCGAGGTTGGCCTCCATGACGCCCCGCGGCGCGGGGCAGCCCCGCGAGGCAGTGCTTCGCCGGGCTGCCGTTGACCATCGACGGCTAGTCACCGAGGCGGCTAACCATCGGAGCCGCCGTTGCAATACTGCTGGTCCCACCTTGCCGTCCGGTAGTCGTAGCAGTAGTAGCAGCCGTCATCTCTCCACTTGCACAGGTTGGGGTTGGGGTTGGCGGAGGTGAGGGTGCCGTGCTGGGCCGACGCGCAGGTGCCTGGCCCGGCGGCCTGCGCGGTTCCGGTGACGGTTCCGGTGACGGTTCCGGTGACGATGAGCGTGGACGCCGCCAGCGCGACGGCGAAGAGCAGACGTTTGAGCATCAGAGATCACTCCCTGAGGTGAGGACCGAACCCCGATTGACGGGGATGACGAGCGTCGGTTCCGGGTCCCGGGATACACCGATGCGGCGCTGAACATCACTCACACTAATCGCGCCGCCAGGCGAAATCGCCCAGCCAGCGGCAAAAAGTTACTTCTATCGCATCACTACACAAATGCGGTTATCCGTATCCACTAGAGAAAGGTGACATCACATCCCAGCCGGCCACCGCAAGCCTTCGACCTGCGGATTCGTATCGCCGGCGGAATCCCGGACGGACTTCCCCGCAGATTTCAATACGGCGCCACGGGGGCGGAAAATGACAGGAAAGGAAATAGTGGCATTGTTGGTGGACTCCCGGGAAAAGAGCCGTGAAAATCGCTCACGCAGCGGTGGCTCAGTTGTTTTCTCAGCCCTCTCGGCCGCGCGGGAGCCGTCGCCCCTGTCCGTCCACATCCAGCCCAGCGCGTGTCAAGATCAAGAACTGCAGCACTCGGCGGCCCGGGCGCCAGGCGTGAAGGACCTCGATCGGGCGCACCTCCACCACGGGAGCCTCGGATCCCGCAGGCCACGCCACGGTTCCGCGCGGTGACACGAAGGTCGCCGGACACCTGCTCGTCGCGTCCGCCCACGCCGGGCAAGGCCTGATCGCGCCAAGATGATTGTGAGCAGTCTTCATATTTCCGTTGCGCCGGTTTATGCTCTGGGCAGCCCTGAAGTGGATCACGCGGAGGTGCCCATGAGGAAAATGCCCATACGCCACAAGAGCTCGCTGCGCCTGCTGTCCGGCGCCCGCCGGCTCTGGTTCGAGTGGTGCTGGTAACTGCCGACATGGCGGGCGCTCCCGGGCGCCCGCCCCTGCGGCGATCGGCCCGGCCGTGACCGGCGAGCCGGACGGCTACGACTGCCACCGCGACCACGGGCCGTACGCCGGGGTCGCCGCCTTCCTCGGCCGGATCGCCGCCGAGCGCCCCCGGCTGGCGTCCCCCCACAAGGTCGAGCTGCACGCCATCGCGCCCTGGCTCGACCACGCGGCACGACCGGCCGCCGAAGAGGAGCCGATCCGGTTCCATCCCGCCCGGCGCACCGCCTGCCTGGCCTACGGCGCGGCGGAGTTCGTGGCGGCCTGGGCGGCCACCCTCCGGCACCCGGTCACGGTGCGGTTCGACCACGTCGGCGATGCCGACGAGACCACCCGCGAGCTGCTGGACGTGCTGGTCCGCCGGATCGGGCCGTCCCCGGTGCGCCTGGACCTGCGCGCCGGCGGCGCCCACCGGCCGGTGGCGGCCGACCAGGCGCCGGAGGCGACGCGGACGGCCCTGGGCGACAGCCTGGCCCGCGGCTTCTACCACCACGCGGCCCGAATCGCCCGGCGCGGGCGCGCCGCGGTGACCCCGGACGGCGACCTGCGGCACTGGTGGGCGTTCACCACCGGCCTGGCCACCGCCCTGGCGGCGCTGGACCGCGCCGCCGAAGCGCTCGACCTCTACCACGAGGCGCGCGCCGCCACCGATGACCCGAAGATCAACATGTCGGCCGCGTACTCCACCGCCATGCTGTACGCCAGGCACCTGTCGGCGGACGGCCAGGACCCGGCGCAGGCACGGCACTGGCTGGAGCAGGCGCTTCGCCTCGCCGCCGGACTGAGCGACCCACGGCAGCGGGTGCTGTCCACCGTCTTCTACGAACAGGGGCTGGCGCTGCTGGACGCCAAGGCGGGCGAGCCCGCCCGCGCGCTGCGGCTGATCGACGACGGGCTGGCCCGGCTGACGGCGGTGCTCACCCCCGGCGAGCGCCCGCAGGACCTGGCCCGGCTGCGCCACAACCGGGCGCAGGTGCACCTGGCCCTGGGCGATCCGGCACAGGCCCTGGCCGACCTCGACACCGTGATCGCACACGACCCCGGCAACTGTGAGTACTACGTGGACCGGGCGGCCCTGCACCGTGCGGCGGGCCGGTCCCAGGCCGCGATCAGGGACTACGGCACCGCGATCCGCCTGGGACCGCACCTGCCCGAGGCGTACTACAACCGGGCCGCGCTTCAGCAGGAGCGGGGCCGCCTCGAACGGGCGCGTGACGACCTGGAGCGCGCGCTCGCCGTCGACCCCGGGCACCTCGACGCCCGGATCGCCCTGGTCAACCTGCAGGTGGAGCGCGGCGCGCTCGACGCGGCCGAGGCGGGCGCGCGGGCCGGGCTGGCGCTGGCCCCGCAGGAGCCCGCGCTGCTGTGCACCCTCGGGCTGATCCGCTCGGAGCGTGGCAGCCTCGCCGAAGCCGACGAGCTGCTCACCCGGGCCCTGGACCGGAATCCGGAGCTGGTCGAGGCATGGACGAACCGGGCCGCCGTCCGGTTCGAACGCGGCGACGTGGCCGCCGCCGTGGCCGACCTGGACCGGGCGGTGGCGCTGTCGGCGGCGCCGGTGCCCCGCTACAACCGGGGCACGGCGCTGATGCGGTTGAAGCGGTGGGACGAGGCCGCCCGCGACTTCGCCCACGCGCTCGACCAGCCCAGCCTCGACCGGGCGCTCCGGCGCGACCTGCGCGCGGAACTGGCCCGCTGCCGTCGCGCCATGGCCGGTTGACATCCTCCCCACGGCCGAAGCCCGGAGTCTCCTGAAGAGTTCCCGATAACCGCCAACCGGAGCGGGGGCCTCGGCCGGTTCCATCCCGAACCGGGCGCCGTCAATCGTCGCGATCCGGGCCGATGACCCGGATCCCCTGCGATCCATGGGCGGTGTTTCCCAGCGGAGAGGGTTCTCGCTGGCAGGAGAGTTATTTGTTAAGAAACTTGACAGTGACGCCGCTGGTCCCGACCATGTAACCACGCGGATCCGTGCACTCATCCAGAAGCTCACTGGCGGGAGAATCCACCGGCCTTGCCAGTGCGCCATCACCCGTACCCTCACCCCCCTCGATCGGCGCAGAGGCTCCGATCGCTCCTGGTTCGGGAGACCTTCATGCGTAACCGAACATCGCGTCTGCTGATGCTGGCAGTGTCGTTACTGCTGGCGGCCGTGGGCGCCCTCGTCGCCCAGACGCCGGCCAACGCGGCCAACCTGCTGGTGAATCCGGACTTCGAGACCGGAACCCTCTCGCCCTGGTCCTGCGCCGGCGGGCTGGGGTCAGTGGTCAGTTCGCCGGTCCGCTCCGGCACGAAGGCGCTCGCCGGCGCCGCCAGTGCCTCCGACACCGCCCAGTGCAGCCAGTCCGTGACCGTCCGGCCGAGCACCGCCTACACCTTGACCGCCTGGGTCCGCGGCAACTACGTATACCTCGGCGTGAACGGCGGCGGGTCCACCTGGACCTCGTCGGCGACGGCGTACACGCAGCTCACCGTCCCCTTCACCACCGCGGCCAACCAGACCACCGCAGTGATCTACCTGCACGGCTGGTACGGCCAGGGCGCCTACTACGCCGACGACATGAGCTTCGACGGTCCCGGAGCCTCCCCGTCCCCGTCCCCGTCCCCGTCCCCGACACCTACGCCGACCCCGACACCGACACCGACACCGACACCTACGCCGACCCCAACGCCGACACCGACACCCACACCGACCCCAGGCACGACGTGCGCGGTGAAGTCGAGGCCGACGGGCAAGGTCCTCCATGGGTACTGGGAGAACTGGGACGGCGCGTCGAACGGCGTGCACCCGCCGCTCGGCTGGATCCCGATCACCGACTCCCGCATCCAGGCCCACGGCTACAACGTGATCAACGCGGCGTTCCCAGTGATCCGCTCCGACGGCACCGCCCTGTGGGAAGACGGTATGGACTCCACCGTCAAGGTCGCCACCCCGGCCGAGATGTGCCAGGCCAAGGCCGCCGGTCTGACGATCCTGATGTCCATCGGCGGAGCGACCGCGGGCATCGATCTCAGCTCCAGCACCGTCGCCGACCGCTTCGTCGCGACCATCGTGCCGATCCTCAAGAAGTACAACTTCGACGGCATCGACATCGACATCGAGACCGGCCTCAGCGGCAGCGGCAACATCAACCAGCTGTCCGCGTCCCAGGCCAACCTCATCCGCATCATCGACGGCGTACTCGCCCAGATGCCCGCCAACTTCGGCCTGACCATGGCCCCCGAGACGGCGTACGTCACGGGCGGCAGCGTCACCTACGGCTCGATCTGGGGCGCGTACCTGCCGATCATCAAGAAGTACGCCGACAACGGCCGCCTCTGGTGGCTGAACATGCAGTACTACAACGGCAGCATGTACGGCTGCTCCGGCGACTCCTACTCCGCGGGGACGGTGCAGGGATTCACCGCTCAGACCACCTGCCTGGACAAGGGGCTGGTCATCCAGGGCACCACGATCAGGGTCCCCTATGACAAGCAGGTCCCCGGCCTGCCCGCCCAGGCCGGAGCGGGAGGCGGCTACATGGCGCCCTCCCTGGTGAGCCAGAGCTGGAACAGCTTCGGCGGCAACCTCAAGGGCCTGATGACCTGGTCCATCAACTGGGACGGGTCGAAGGGCTGGACGTTCGGCGACAACGTCAAGGGGCTGCAAGGTCGCTGACCGATCCGCCCGGCCGGCCCCACGGGCTCGCCCTCCAGCTGCTCCGGCGTCAGGTAGGCGGGCATGCCGACCGACCGCGTGGTGCCGGCGGCACCGGCGTCGAGCGCCTCGGCGATGCCGAAGTCGATCACTCTCGGCCCGTCCGGGCCGAGCAGCACGCTGCCCGGGTTGAAGTCGCGATGGACGATCCCGGCCTGATGGATGGCGACCAGGGCCGTCATCGTGCCGATGGCGAGCCGGTACAGCGCCGCGCCGCGCAGCGGACCGTCGTTCGCGACGGCCTTGCGCAGGGTGGGGCCGTCGATGTATTCGCTGACCACGTACGGCCGGTCGCCCGCCAGGCCGGTCTCGACGACCTGCGCGGTGCAGAAGGCGGACACCTGCCGCAGTTCCTCGACCTTGCGCAGGAACCGTTCGCTCCCGGTCAGATCGGCGTGAACGAGCTTGACGGCGACCTGCTCCCCTTCCGGACCCGTCCCCAGGTAGACGGTGCTCTTCCCGCCCTCGCCGAGCTTTCCGACAATCCGATATGCGGCTAAATAGGATGGATCATCCGAGTGAAGAGGGTCGACCTCCGGTATATCGGGCTTCTCCTTAAAAAGCTCGTCCGCAGATCATCAACTACGCGCGGCGCGCACGGGCGCGCCACCCGCCTGCCTCCTCCGCTCCGTCACTAGCCGGTGCCACCGGGGCTGGGAGCGGGGCTCGTGGTTCCCTCCTGGCCGGGACTCATGGTTCCCTCCTGGCCAGGGCTCATGGTGCCGGTCGGGCTGGGGCTCATGGTGCCACTGGGGCTCGGGCTGGGGCTGGGGCTCATGGGGCCGCCACGGGCTTTCCGGAGCATGTTCAGGTGCTCCCGCACCACCGGTCTGGCGTCCTCGGCGAGCTTCTTCACCTCAGGGGAGGAGCCTTCGCTCAGCTCCTGATCGAGGCGGTCGAGGGTCTGGCGGTGGCCGGTGATCATCGCAGCCAGCCACACGTTGTCGAAGACCTGCCCGGTCAGCCTCGACAGCTCGGCGAGCTGCTGGCGCTGGTTGGCGTTCGGGTCCTCGGGCAGCGGCACTCCGGCCTTCTGGGCCACCTGCCGCACGCTCTCGTCCAGCTTCGTATGGTCGTCGACCAGTATCTTCCCGAGGTCGGTTATGCTCCGGTCCGTCGATCTCCGCTGGGCGAGATTTCCCGCCTGGATCGCGGTCAGATCGACCCGGTGCAACTGCACCAGAAACTTCTTGTCCTGCTCGTTGAGGTCCGGCTGAGCGGCGACGGCTCTGGCGGCGCCGCCCAGCGTGACGGTTGCGACGGCGAGCAGGACGATAATCCTTCGGATCATTGAATCCTCCAGCAGCGCACGAGTGGAATGGGACTTTCTACACATATGCACTGATATTCACCGCTATAGTCGCATTTAGGTGAAAATGCTGTTAAAGACCACCGAGAGGCATCGGCCGGCCCCCCGGACATGCACGCTGTCGCGCGGGCGACGTCGCCGCGGCGACAGGGAAAGCGGGCCCCGGCGCACCACCGTGCGCCAGGGCCCGCTACCGTTCGCCCGGTCCGCTCACCGGCTTCCGGACCGGGTCAGAAGAACCCTCCGAGACCGCCGAAGAAGTCGTCCAGCCCGCTCTGGTCGAAGAAACGGACCGCCCGGGTCGAGGTCTCGGCGATGGCGCCCGGCCTCGTCACCCCGGGCTCCTGCTCCAGCGGCTTGTAGTCCTGCCTGATGCCCCGCCCCGACCCCGAGGGCCGCACCATGTTCGGCGGTGGTGCTCCGTCCGGATACATCTTCCCGTTGCGGAACACCGAGACGGACTGGGTCGGCTGCGCCGCGCCGTTGTTGCCGTACACCTGCCCCTGCCGTACGGCGGGCGAGCGGACAGCCTTGGGAGGCGACTGCCGTTGGGCCGCCCGGTGACTGGTCGGCCGGCTGGCGGGGCGTGGACGGGAGGCCCTGGTCGGGAGCCTGGTCACCCGCCCGCCGGTCACCTTCCGCACATGAGCCCTGGTCCGCCTCGCGGCCTGCTTGGCCTGGCGTGCGGCCTTCGCGGCCCTGCGCTTGCGCGCCGCTTCGGCGGCCTTCTTACGCATCTCCTCCGCCTTCTTCTTGGCCGCCTCCGCCTTCTTCCTCTTGGCGAGCTCCTTCGCCTTCCTCTTGGCCGCCTCCGCGGCTTTCTTCCTGGCCGCCGCGAGGGCCCTCCTCTTAGCGGCTTCGGCGGCTTTCTTCTTGGCCAGGGCGATGGCCCGCTGCCTGGCCAGGCGGATGGCGGCCCGCCTGGCCGCCTGCTGGGCGAGCTTCCTGAGCAGCGCCCGCGCCGCGATCCTGGCCGCGATCCCGACGACGAACCAGACGAGCTGCCCGTCGGGGTCGCTCATGCTGACGGGGCTGTTGTTGGCGTAGGCGTAGGCGTTGAGCTGCTGCGGATCCTCCTCGTCGATGACGGGGTCGACGGACAGGAACCGCCCGTTCCCGGGGTCGTACTCGCGGGCCCCGAGCTGGACGAGCCCGATCGTCTGATCCTTGACGCCTCCGACGAATCCGCGCTGGCCCGGCCACCACGGCGGCGGGGAGCCGCGATCCTCGCCGAACGGCGTCATCCTCCGTACCGCCAGGTCGCCGTTACCGGCGTTGACGGCGGCCTGAGCCGTGCCCTGGTGGTCGGAGGCCAGGAAGTAGACCTGGTTGTCGGGCGTGCGCACCGCCACCGGCTCGCCGTTGACGGTGTAGTAGCGGGTGCACTCGACGACGTCCTTGGCCTTGTCGAGCCGCAGCTCCATGTCGTCGATGTAGAGCGTCGCGTCCGTCGGCGTCTTGCGGAGCAGCCGGTCGCCGTCGGCGTCGTACACGAACGAGGTGGTCCTGCCCGCCTCGGCCACCGACTCCAGGTTGCCCTCGGCGTCCCAGACCAGGGTCTGGTCGGCGGTTCCGACCTTGCGCCTGGTGGTGTTCCCCGCCTCGTCGTAGGCGAACGTGTCCGTCCCCACCGACTGGAGGGCGTGCGGCCGTTTCTCGCCGGCCTTGGGGTAGGTGGACGTGCGGACGGACTCCGAGCGTCCGCCGAACGCGTGCCGGGTCTCCTTGATCCGGTTTCCTGTGACGTCGTAGGCGTAGCTGGTCGCGTACGACGCCACACCGCCGATCCTGTCCGACTGCGGGGAGCCGCTCGCGCAGTCGTCGGTGGCCGTCCACGCCGAGGTCAGGCGGCGCAGATGGTCGTAGGTGAAGCACTGGGTGTCCCTCGACTGGCCGCCCGCACTGTCGATGATCTTGGTGATGTTGCCGACGGGGTCGTAGGTGTAGTTGAGATCCAGGTCGGTCGCCGTGGCGGTGTCGCGGTCCAGCCGCGTCCGGGTCAGCCGCTGGGTGCTCTCGTCACGGGTGTAGGTCAGCCAGCTCTTCCTGCCCCCCGTGCTCAGCTCGTACTGCAGGGTCTCGCCGAGCTTGGAGTAACGGGCGGCCGTGACGTACGGCGACAGGCCGGTGACCTTGGTCGGCTGGCTCAGCCCGTCGTAGGAGTAGACGACCGACTCCTCGGCCAGCCCGCCCGCGGCCGGGAAGCTGACCGACTGGACCTGGTCGTCGAGGGTGTAGCGGGTGTTGAGCACGTACGATCCGGCCAGCTTGCCCTCCCGCGCCGGGACGGTGACGGTCTGCCGCAGGGCGCGGTACTCGGCGTCGATCGCGTTGATCTCGGCCTTGTACGCCTCGCCGCCGAGGTGGCGGATACTGGCGTTCAGATGCCCCTTGGCCAGCGCGTCGTACTTCCACTCCGCGAGTAGCGGGCCGTCCTTGGAGCCCTCGTGGGTCTCCAGCTTGCGGCCCAGCGCGTCGTAGACGTACGCGAGGGTCTTGCCGCGGGCGTCGGTGGAGGTGAGCATCTCGTCGGCGTCGTTGTAGGTGAACGTGGTGACGCCCTTGTCGGGGTCCTCGGTCCTGATCTCCCGGCCGCGCATGTCGTAGGTGTGCCGCCACACGTTGCCGGCGGGGTCGGTCACGCTGGCCAGCCGGCCCGCTTTGTCGTAGGTGTACTTGGTCGAGTCGTACTCGCCGGTCGGCGTGGCGCCCCTGTACTGCCGCAGCTCGACGAGCCGGTCCTCGGCGTCGCCGATGCGGGTGACGGCTGCGCCGCCGGGGGGAGGCGTGATGTGCACCCGCTCGCCCCGCTGCGCGGCCGTGGCCCGCCACTTCTCCACGCCCTTGACCCGGAAGGTCTGGGCGTTCACCTCGCCGACCCCGTCGTAGACGTAGCCGATCTGGCTGGGCACGTCCGCGTCCGCCACTCCGAGCAGGTCGGTGGACGGCTCGCCGGGGCTGAAGTAGCCGCCGTTGCTCTTGGACACCTCGCCGAGCGAGTTGTAGAAGGTGTCGGTGATCGTGCGCCCGTCGCGCAGCGCGGGGTCCTGCGTCTGGTCGTCGCGCGGCGCGGGCTCCTGGGTCTGCCGGCTGCGCAGCAGGCCGTCGTAGAGCTCGTGGCTGGTGGTGTAGCCGCCGTCGGCCCGCAGGGTCTTGGTGGTGACGACGTTGGGGCCGTCGGTACGCGTCAGGTAGGAGTACTCGGTGCTGGGCGACTGGCCTGCCGCCCTGCTCCGGTCGCCCTGCCACACCTTGACGAGGCGGCCCAGCGCGTCGTACTCCATGTCGGTGCGCCGGTTGTTGGCGTCGATCTCGGCCACCGGCTCCCCCCAGGCCGGTTCGAGGAAGGTGCGTTCCTCGTGCCCGAGGGGGTTGGTCTCCTTGATCTCGGTCGCCGGGGCGCCGGAGGCCGGCGTGTAGGTGGTGGTGACCTTGGTGCCGACCGCGTCGGTCTCGCTGGTCGTGCGCCCGTAGGAGTCGTAGGTCAGGATGGAGTTGGTGACGGTCGCGCCGTCTCCGGAGGCGACCTCCTGGATCGTGGTGATGTCGCCCTTGACCGGCCCCTGGCCGTACGGCCCGCCGTCGTACTGCACCCGCTCGTCGGAGATCACGTCATCGGCTGCCAGCTTGGCCACGGCGGTGCCGCACCCCGCGGCGACCTTCTGGATCCTGCTGGTGTAGTCCAGCATCCAGGCAGTCCCGTTGCGGGCGTAGGTGTAGCGCGTGCACTGGTCGTCCTCGGCGGTCGCCAGGTCGTTCTGCTCGTCCACCTGGGTGAGCAGGCCCTGCTCGTCGTAGGAGCGGGTCTCTCCGGTCCGCCGCCACTTCCCGTCTTCCAGGGCCGTGCGGGTGACCATCGACCTGTCCTCGACGATGTACGCGGCCTTGGTGACGCCGCCCTGGGTCGACTCGGCGGTCTTCAGCGACCACGGTTCCTCCGCCGACGCGGTCAGGATCGCTCCGCCGTCGCCGTCGTAGAGGATCTCCTCCCGCTGGAAACCGGCAAGCTGGTCGTGGTCGTCCAGCTTGCCGCCCTCGGAGTCCACGACCTGCGCGCTGCGCTTGGAGCCGTCGGCCAGGCGGTCGCCGTCCATGCCGCGGAAGTACCTGAACTCGGTGAGCGTGCGCTTGCCGTCCTGCCCGTCTCCCTGGCGGACGCGTACCCTGCCGAACCCGCGCCAGTCCGCCCAGGTGCGGTGCTCGGGCTTCACCAGGATGTTGTCGGCGTAACGCCAGGCGGCTCCGTCGAGGTACTCGTAGTCGGTGACCACCCACGGCGACCCGGCGACCCGGTCCACCTCGACGGTCTGCTTCACGACGTACTTGTGGAACCAGTCGGTGACCTCGCTCTCGTTCTCCGGCGCCCATCGTTGCGGGAAGCAGAGCCGGGTGTTGCGGTCGGCGGCCGGCACGTCTCCCGGCTTGCAGTCGGCGGGGGCGTAGTTGACCCGCAGGTCCCCGCCGCTCTCGTTGTTCACCGCCTGGACCCGCCACTTGACGAGCGGCGCTCGGCCCTCGTCCGTGTCCACCCTGTTGGGGAGCTGGACGCCGGTGAACGTGATCTTCGGTAGCGTGATCGTGCCGCCCACGTGACCGCTCTGCTGGAGGGACGCCAGCCAGAGCGCGGGGCTGAGCCCGTCACCCGGCGCCGGGAACGACTGCGTCAGCGTCCAGGAGTCGACGGCGCAGTACGGCTTGCCGGAGCACTTGGCCGTGTCGGTGTTCACCACCTGGGTGGTGACCTTCGCCAGGCGCTTGCGGGAGAAGAACGTCGGCGACAGCCGGTTGGTGCACTTCTCCCCCGATCCGCAGATCTGGTCGAAGGGGACATCGGGCCAGTGACTCGCCGTCTCCTTCTTGAGCTGGTCGGCGGCGCAGGTGACCGTACCGCCGGGGACGCACCGTTCGGCGACGTCGAAGACGACCTGGGCCGCGGGCGACCTGGTGAACAGCTCGCCCCGCAGGTAGCCGTAGTCGATCCGCCTGAGGTATCCGCCGCGCGCGTACTCCGTGCCCAGCTCGGGCTTCATGTTCCGCCCGTAGTAGTTCTTCTCGACCTCGTACCAGTAGGTGGTGGCGTTGCCGTGCGTGTCGACGGCGAAGTCGAGGTTCCACCGGTACGCCTGCTGGCACCAGGCCGCCGCCTTGTCGCTCGCGTAGCAGGGCTCGCCGCTGTTGTTGCCGAACACCGGCGTCGTCCAGGTGGACTTCGTCTCCGGCTTGCCCGACACCCATCCGGGCAGGCGGTTGAGCCCGAAGGTGTACTGGGTGCCGTCGGCGGTGGTGACGCGCCAGTACTCGCCGTCGTTGTCGCCGTTGACGGCCCCCTTCAGATACTCGACGCGGGTCCCGTCGTCGCGCCTGGGCCGCCACTGCTTGGTCGTGGCGTCCTTGACCAGTTCGACGGCCGAGCCGCCGAGGGCCAGCGTCGCGTTCTCCTGGTCCCAGCACAGGTCGCCGGTCTTCTTGCCGTCGAGCATGCACGACTTGTAGCGGCGCTCGATGTAGCCACCCGGGCTCAGCTCGAAACCCTCACCCACCCAGGACGGCTGGTTGTTGGTGGAGGCGGTGCGGCCGTCCACGCTCTGCGAGGAGTAGGAGATCGACATCTCCGGCTCGTCGCCGCCCAGCGCCGGTGGCGCCCGCAGTTCGTAGCTCCAGCCGAAGTCGCCCGACTGGGAGCCGACGCTCCAGTCGGCCGAGGGGGCGAGCGAGGTGGCCGCGTGGTCGCCCGACGGACCCGCCGCCGCGGCCGTCACCGCGTACAGCGCGGGCAGGTCGACGTCGGCGGTCAGCGTACCCGTCTCCGTGTCGTTGTCGCCGGGCACCGGCTCCGGCCGCGGACAGGCGGTCCCGGCCGCGGCGGCGCTCAGGGCGCACTCCTCCAACCGCACCATCCGCAGCCTGGCGCCGTAGTCGCCGCCGAAGGCGTGGCGGAACCCGGAGTAGTCGATCTCCAGCCGCGTCTTGCCGGACTTCGCCGCCACCCCCTGCCCCGGCGACACCCGCATCGCGAGGCCGAGCAGCCCCGTCCGCGCGGTGTCGAGCAGTTCGACGCGGACCCGCTCGGGAGTGGACGCCTTCGCCGCCGCCTTCGGCGCGGCGAGCCGTACGGGGAAGCCGGTTGTCAGGGACCGCGCCTGCGCGTCGCCGGTCGCGTCCAGTTCGACCGCCTGCGGTTTCGGCCAGGCGGTGCTCGGCGGCGTTCGCCACGCCTGTTTCTGCGCCGGGTCGGCCGGCTGGGGCAGCACGGGGACCCGCTGCCCGCGGACGGGGGTCTCCTTCTGAACGGCCGGGGCGGAGCGCGGTGCGGCACTCGCGGGCGCCGCGTGCACCAGCGGCGCCACGACGACGACGGCCAGCGCGGCCGCCAGCCGCCGGGGCCACGGCGACCTGCGCACGGGTTTCAGTAAACGATTCCAGTAGGAGTCCGGAGGGGCTACCTCAGATGGCAGATCCATTGACTTCACCCAATCTGTGGACGAGTCGAACGGGGGGTGACTGGTTGGACGAGTTGGACCGGGGGGTAACTGGATCGACGAGTCGAACGGAGGGACTGGTTGGCCGGGTCGGACCGGGAGGTGACTGGACCGACGAGTCGAACGGGAGGTGACTGGACAGGGGGTGACGGGAAGGGAGGGGTCTACTGGGCGGCCAGCTGGGAGATCTGCTCGGCGCTCAGCACACCGTCATAGGTGCGGACGTCGTCGACGGTCCCCGGCCAGTAGCCGGCGAAGGCACCCGCGTTCTTGGCACGGCCCAGTTGCAGGGGGCCGATCGCGTTCCACGCGCTCACGTGGTCGGTGACGGTGCTGTCCGACAACCGGCCGTTGACGTAGATCCGCAGCTCGCCCTGGAGCGGGTCGTAGACCCCGGCCACATGGGCCCACTCCAGCGGCGCGGGGACGGCGTCGGACCGGGTCCGCACCAGCGCGGCGGTGTCGGTGTCGGCGGCGGCCATGCTGAGGACCCACCGCCCCTGTTCCTTGTCATAGCCGAGCTGGAAGCCACTGGCCCTGTTCCCGGCCTGGGAGACGGCGGCCGCGTCGCGGGTGGGCAGGTAGTCGAGCTGGGTCCAGGCGGCGACGGTGAATCCGGCTCTGGTGTTGACCGCGGGAGCGGCGGTCTGCGCGTGGCCGCCCGTGCCGTCGAGCGCGAGCGCGCCGTCCAGCCAGCCTTCGCTCCAGGACGCGCCGCCGCCCAGCGTCGCCGCCGACGCCCGTCCGGAGGAGTCGGCGGCGGAGGCACCGGATCCCTCGTCCAGTTTCCAGTGCCCGACCAGCGTCGCGGCGCTGTTCACCAGGTCGGCGACCTCGTCGCCGAACATCGCCCGGCCGTGGACGCGGACGTCGTCGATGTCGCCCGGCCAGAACTCCGCCGCCACTCCGCCGGCCTTCCCCCTGCCGATCGCCAGGGGCCCGGTCGCGTCCCACGGCTGGGTGAACGGGACCGTCGACTCCAGGCGTCCGTTGACGTACAGGGACAACGTCCCCGCGGCCGCGTCGTGGACGCCGGTGAGGTGAGTCCACTCGCCGAGCCTCGGCGCGGCCTCCGACAGCGCGCGCACGCCCGGCGCTCCGTCGGCGTCCGCGCCGGTACGGCTCAGCGCCCAGCGGTTGTCGGCCTTGGAGTACTGCAGGGAGAAGCCGCCGGTCCGCCCGCCGTCCTGGCTGACCGCGGTCGCGGTGGCGTTGGCGCCGGTCAGCCGCACCCAGGCGGCGGCCGTGAAGTTGCGCAGGGTGGACACGACGGGACCGGTGGTCTGCGCGTGGCCGCCCGTGCCGTCGAGCCGCAGGCCCAGGCCGGTCCTGCCGGTGGTCCAGGCGGCCGGGGCGGACAGGGTGGCCTGGTGGGCGCCCGCGCGGTCGGCGGCCACGGTGCCCTGCCCCTCGTCCAGGGTCCAGTGCCCGTCCGGGCCCGTGCCCGCGTTGACGTTGAACATGTAGGTGCGGATCGGGCTCTGGTGTCCCGCGCGGTCCCTGCTGCGCACCGAGAGCACGTTGGGGCCGTCGTGGCGGGGGGTGATCCGGACCGTCGCCGATCCGTCCTGCGGGCCGGCCGCCACCTCCGTCTTGGGCGCGGTGTCCAGCCCGTAGACGTAGCCGGCGACGTCGGTGACGCCGTTGGCGGTGAAGGTGAAGGAGCCGGCCCGGCCGACGCCGTCGTTCCAGCCGTTCTCGGCGTACTCCGGCGAGGTCACCCCCGGTTCCCTGCCGGGGGCGGTGGCGTCGACGGTCACCTCGCACCAGGGGCTCCACGCGCTGCCGGCCCTGCCGTCCTCCCCGCGGACCCGCCAGCGGATCACGGAGCCGTCGCCGAAGGCGCCCTCCGGGACGACCGCGTAGAAGGCGCTGCCCGTTCCCTGCAGCTCGGTGAGACGCTCGCCCACCTTCGTGCCGGCGGCGTTCCACCACTCGAACCGGCCCTTGACCGAGTTGTCGGCGTCGCGCAGCTTGGCCCACAGCTTCGGCGTGGCGCTGCCGACGGTCGGCCGCCCCTCGCCGGCGACGCAGCCGCCGCCCGGGTCCGACCAGGCGTCGGCGGCGACGGGCGCGGCGGGCAGCGAGTTGTACTCGATCACCAGGCTGGGGTTGTTCTTGAACTTCTTCCAGCTGTAGTTGTCCGTCTCGCTCGTGGCCCTGAGCCCGATGGTCATGTTGGGCCAGTTCTTCGCCGCGGCGTCCACGGCCTGGCTGGTGACGTCGAACTCGACACCGCCGGGCAGGCAGGCCGGTCCCCAGCCCTTCGCGACGTTAACGGTGTCGAGGAGTTTGACCCAGGTGGGCTGCTTGTTCCAGGTGGTGCTCTTGCTGATCGGATTGGTCGACCAGGCTTCGACCTTCCGCGCGCTGCACGAGTAGGACCACGTCTCATACGTCCGCAGCGTCGCCTTGATGATCTGCTTGCCGTGGATGGCCGTGCCGGTGTTCATCTGGAAGAACGACCTGTTGGTCTGCCCGGGGACGTGTCCCGCCCTGGCGACGTCGTTGGCGTTCAGGAAGTTGGAGCTGGGATTGTTGCTCCAGACGGACGTCCACGCGCCGCGGGCCGCCGAGAAGAACGGATCGAGGTAGACGGGGAACCTGGTCCTCGGATCCTCGATCATGTCCCGGTCCGGCCTGAGCACCATTTTCCTGCCGGTGAGTTCGAGGCCCATCACCTCGTGGCGGGCGTCCGCGGGGGAGCCCTCCCCCGCGGCCAGTGTGCGCGCGGTCGAGGCCCCCGAGGAGTCCCACATCATCGGCGGCGAGGCCGTGAAGATCGTTCCGCCGTTCCCGTCGACCGCTTCGAGGTTGCCGCCCTTCGTGGACCTCATCGACAGCCCGCTGGTCGACAGCGGGAAGCCCAGCTCGGTCAGGGCCCTGTTCCCGGCCGCCGCCCGCGTCTTGACCACGAGGAGGTGGGAGAAACCGTCGACGTCCGCCTTCACCTGGAGATCCACTCCCGGCAGCACCTCGGGGTAGGTCGCGGTGTCACCGCTCAGCGCCGGCTCCGGCAGCTCGCCCGGCCACCCCAGCTCCAGCGCCTTGCCGCCGCGCGCCATCCGGGCGAGCGGCGCGCTCCCGCCGCCCGAGAACGTCAGGTCGACCGCCGTCGCGACAGGGGCGATCGTGCCGTCGGGCCGGAGCCGGAGCGTCGCGTCCGCGGCCACCCATCGGCCCGCCTGACGCACGCGCACCGGACGCGCGTGCTGTTCCAGCACGAAGGTGCCGTCCGGCCGGGCGAAGACCTGGCGCGTCTCCGTGCGCATCGCGTCCACCTCGACCGGCTGCCTCGTCCGGCGGGCGAGAGTGAGAGCGGACTTCTCCGTGGGTTCCGCGCTCCGCTGTCGCGTGACGGCGTCCGTGCTCTGTTGCCGCACACCGGCAACGGCGTCCAAGTGATCGGCAGGCGCTGCCACGACCGCGCCCGCCAACATCGCCACGACCAACCCATGAGCTAAGCGCATCAGCCCTCGCCGTTGCCGAGCTGGGACAACGCGCGGGTCAATGCCCGCCCGGCGTCTCCATGATCTTCAATTGACGAACGGATTGTCACCCAGGTAAAGCCACTCGTCCAGATCTTGTGGCATATTTCGCCAGAATTACTTTTAAACCTGAAGAAAACTGCCAGCGGCGGGCCGCGCCGCAGGAGGTCAAGCGGACCGCCCCCTCCCGCGGCACGGCCGGTGACACCTGCCTCAGACGAATTCCGGCCGGCGGTCGATGCGCGCGCGATCGGCCTCGGACCCGAAGTGATAGTCGATCTTCCGGGTCGCCTCCGCCCACTGCGCCATCGTGCGCACGGGCGCGAGCGTCTCGACCACGAACGGGTCGTGCCAGCGTTCGACGGCCCGCCGCCACAGCTCCTGCGGGGAGTCCGTCAGCACGTTGCCGACCGTTCCCTCGTAGGCGGCCATCGCCCGCGCGGCCCCGTCCGGCTCGATCTGCAGGACGGGGAAGAACGACCCGCCGCGGATGCGGTCGGGGTGCATCTGCAGTGCCAGGTTGTCCGTCGTGGCCACGTTCACCGACGGCGGCGCCAGGGAGCGCAGGCGTTCTCCGTACTCGGGACTTCCCAGCAGCTCGACCTGGAAGTCGGAGAGCAGTTCGTGCGCGGCGAACCCCTCGCGGCTGGCGAGTCCCTCCGGTATCACCGCCCCGAACGCGATGGACTCCAGTTCCGGGAACCTGGGCGCGACGGCGGTGCAGAGGTCTTCGATCTGGTGGAAGTTGCTGCTGACCACGACGCAGTCGATCCCCAGGCCCAGGGGGCTCCCCCCGGACAGGCGCCGCTCCCCGGCGGCCGTGTCCAGGAGCGCCAGCGCGTTCATCGCCCGGTCGAACGATCCGCGCCGGCCGCGGATCCGGTCGTGCACCTCCGCGGTGGCCCCGTCGACGCTCACGTTCACCTTGAAGGAGCCCCGCACGATGTCGTCGATCATCTCGGGGCGCAGTGACCAGCCGCCCGTGAAGAGCGAGACCTCTATCCCCGCCGCGGAGATCCGGTCGATGACCTCGAAGACGCCCTTCACCAGGAGGGGCTCACCACCGGCTATGCACACGCCGTACGGCCTCATCGCGATGACGGCGTCGGCGGCGCGCAGCATCTGGCCGTGGTCCAGTTGACGTGACGGCCGGCGCCCGGATTCCGAGTAACAGTGGGAACACCGCAGCGGGCACGCGTACGTGATGTCCCAGACGACCTCAAGCGGGCGATCGGGTATTTTCATGGCGGCGCTCCTGACGTGGGGCAGGGCCGGGGCCGGCTCCGCGGATGTGAGGGACTCCGGGTGAGTCCTTGCGACGGACGGATGGGTGAGGTCGCCGGGTGGGCACAGCCAGCTGTGCCCACCCGGCGCGTCAGCCGGTGGCGGTGAGGAACTGGGTGGCGGCGAGCTCGGCGTAGAGCGGGTCCGCGACGACCAGTTCGTCGTGGGTGCCGACGGCCCGGACCGTGCCCGCGTCCATGACGACGATCCGGTCGGCCAGGGTGACCGTGGACAGCCGGTGCGCCACGACCAGCACCGTCGTCGTCCGGGCCGCCTCGGCGACCGTGTCCCGCAGCGCCGCCTCGTTGACGGCGTCGAGCTGCGAGGTGGCCTCGTCCAGCAGCAGCAGACGCGGGCGGCGCAGGAGCGCGCGGGCGATGGCCACGCGCTGGCGCTCGCCGCCGGAGAGCTTGGTGCCCCGGTGGCCGACCAGGGTGTCCAGGCCCTTGGGCAGCCGCGCCACCAGGTCGTCGAGGCGGGCGGTGCGCAGCACCCGCCGGACCTCCCGGTCGGTGGCGTCGGGGGCGCCGAGCAGGAGGTTGTCGCGGAGGGAGCCCGACAGGACGGGGGCGTCCTGCTCGACGTAGCCGATCGCGGACCGCAGCTCCGGGAGGTCCCAGTCGCCGAGGTCGCGGCCGTCGAGCAGGACGCTCCCCGCGGTCGGCTCGTAGAACCGCTCGATGAGGGAGAAGATGGTGGTCTTGCCCGCGCCGGAGGGGCCGACGAAAGCGGTCATGCCCCGTGCCGGGACGGTGAAGGTCACCCCGCGATGGACGGGCGGCAGGTCGGGGGCGTAGCGGAAGCGCACGTCGCGGAACCGCAGTTCGGCGGGTGCCGCGCCGGGAACGGGGAGCACGGCGGCCGGCCTCTGCGGCTCGGACGGCAGCCGCTCGGCCTCCTGGATGCGGGCGACCGCCGCGGCCCCGATCTGGTACTGGCCGGCCGCGCCGACGAGTCCCTGAAGGGACGGCACCAGGGTGAACACGTACATCAGGAACGCGATCAGCGTCCCCACGTCGATCAGCCCGGCGGCCACCCGGGCCCCGCCCGCGGCGAGGACGGTGAAGAAGGCCAGCTGCAGGGCGAGCTCGGCGGTGTGCCCGGCGACCGCCAGCCACTTGGCGGCACGCACGCTGGCCTGCCACGACTCCTCGGCGGCCCGGTGGACGGCCGCCTCCTCGCGGTGCTCGGCGCCGGAGGCCTTCACGGTGCGCAGCGCCCCGAGTATCCGCTCCAGGGCGGCGCCCATCGCTCCCACCGACTTCTGGATGTCCCTGCTCGCCCGGCTCACCCGCGGCATGACCACCCGGACGACCGTCCCGGCGAGGAGCAGCACGCCGAGCGTGACCGCCAGCAGCACCGGGTCGAGCACGCCCATCATCGTCATGGTCGCGAGGATGGTGAGGCCTCCGGTGACCGTGCCGACGAGCGAGTCGGTGGTGACCTGGCGCAGCAGGGTGGTGTCGGAGGTGACGCGGGACATCAGGTCACCGGGCTCGACCTGGTCGACGGCGGACATCCGCAGCCGCAGGAGATGGGAGACCAGGCGGCGGCGGGCGGTGAGCACGATCGACTCGCCGGTACGGCGCAGCACGTACTCGCCCAGAGGCCCGACCCCCGCGGTCACCACGACGAGGACGCCCATCAGCAGCAGCACGTCGGTCAGCGGCCGGTCCGCGCCGAGGTCGTCGACCAGCTGCTTGGCCGCGAGCGGCAGCGCCAGCCCGATCGCCCCGGACACCAGGTTCAACAGCCCGCCGAGGGCGAGCCAGCGCCAGGACGGGCGCATGTAGCCCAGCAGCACGCGCCAGGTGGGTGGCGGGCCGGACGGCGCGGGGACCGGCGCGGGGGCTCCGCCGTCGTGAGGGGGCAGCCGTCCGGGTCCGGAGACGCGAGGCTCGGCTGCCACGGCCACCGCCGCCGGGGCGTCGGGCTGATGGCGCTGCGTGTCCACGGGGTTCCTCGCAAGGATGTTTGAGGGGGAGAACTACGGGGGCGCCGGTGCGCCCGCCGCCCGGTCCCGGCCACCTCTCAGAAGGCGGCCGGTTCCGGGCGGCGAGCGCGGGCGAGACGGCCCGGGTGATCAGCGCCGGGAGGCGTCACCGCCCCCCGGCGCCGGAGTCATCAGACGCAGACGTAGCAGGCCGTGCCGTTGTAGGAGGTGACCAGGCTGGAGCACGGGTGCGCCTTGCCCTCAGCGGCGTTGAGCGTCTGGAGCTGGAGAATCTGAGCCATTTTCTTGTTTCCTTTCGGTCGCCTCGAATGCGGGGGACCGCAGATCGAGGACGGGGATAACCGACGCGCTCTGGTTGAACGCGACGCTGAGGGCAACGAGAACTCCGGCCGAACCCGTTTCCAGGTCCATGGACAGCCGCATGAGTTGGTTGCCGGGGAAGGCCAGGTGGCCTTGGTAGAGGAGGGCGTGCCAGCCGAGCCGGCGCACGTGCTCACGGAGCACGGGCCGGTCTTCCGGCCTGCCCAGTAGGTGGAAGGTCGCGATGGTGCCCGCCCGTCCCATGAAGAGGGACGGGTGACGGACGAACGGTGCCCGGCAGGCGCGGCGGACGCCGTCGATGACGTCCGCGAAACCCGGCTCGGCACGCCGGCCCAGATACTGCGACAGCACCAGTGCCAGACCGCCGCTGCCGGTGCCGAGATAGGCGAGGTAGCGGTTGCTCTCCAGCAGGCAGAAACCGCCGTCCGGCAGCACCTGGCCCCGGTCGATCTCGCGCCGCAGCGCCAGCCGGGCCAGGTCGAGGTGACGGATCTCCCCGGTGGTGTCGTGCAGCCGCAGGAAGTAGGACGCGACCCCGGTCAGGCCGTGCTCAAGGCCGACGCGGCCCTGCGGCGTGAACATCCCCGAGTCGCCGTCGCCGAGTTCCGCGGCCAGCCGCTCACCGATGTCCAGGGCTTCGGTGAGCAGCCCTTCGTCTCCGGTGAGCTCGGAGAAGTGCAGGAGGTTGAGGCCCGCTCCGGCCAGCCCGCCGTGCAGTCCGGGTACCGCGAGGCCGTCATGCAGTTTCCGGGCCCGGTCGAGTATGTCGAGGGCGTCGTCACGGCGCCCGAGCGACTCCAGCGTCGCCGCCACGCCGTGCAACCCGTTCAGGAGGCCGGGGCGCGGGTCGGGGGCCCGCCGCGCGGCCGCGACGAGCCAGTCCACGTAGTCGGCCGGTACGGCGGCGCCGGCCTGCCGCAACGCCCAGAGCACGCCGGCCGCGCCGTTGGCCACGGTGAACCCGCCGGTCGCGAACTGCTGCGGGTCTCCCGGGAAGAGCCGGTCCCTGCGGTCGGGCGTCGCGCTCGCGTCGATCCCCGCCACGATCGAGTCGCGGATGGCCGGCCAGCCGGGGTCGCCGGCGGTGAACATCCGGGCCGCGACGTCCTCGCCGAGAGGTCCCCTGACCGCGCTGAACTGCCGGACCAACCGCGGTCCGAACGCCGGCGGCAGCGGGAAGTGCTCGGTGACGACGTCGGTGAGGCTGGAGAGCTTGACCGGGTCCCGCTCCTGCAGGGGGCTGATCGGCAGGAACACCCACTGCCGCAGGCAGTTCAGGACGTAGTTGTCGGCCTCGCGGCCGGACAGATCCCTCGGTGCGGCGAATCCCGCGGCGGCGAGGCCCGGGGGGCGCGGGTCCGTCAGGTCGGACGCGATCTCGAAGTCGATCAGTACGACGCGGCCGTCCGGGCGGACGATGATGTTCTCGGGGTGCAGGTCGGCGAACCGCACCCCCTTCGCGTGGACGGACATGAGCGCGTGGTCGAC
Organism: Streptosporangium canum; assembly: GCF_900113865.1. Lineage (GTDB taxonomy): Bacteria > Actinomycetota > Actinomycetes > Streptosporangiales > Streptosporangiaceae > Streptosporangium > Streptosporangium canum. The sequence goes on from NZ_FOQY01000017.1 coordinate 126,149, forward strand.
CTTGGCCAGGACATCGGTCGCCCACCGGGTGTACGAGGCCAGCGATTCGGCGGTCGGGTCGGGGCTGACCAGCGGGTAGCGCTCGAACACCTCGTCCATCAGGGTCTTGCCCTCGATGTACTCCTCGACCAGGAAGTGGTGTTCCCAGATCACCCGGTAGTCGAGCAGGCGGGGGACGCAGTCGAGGTCGCTCAGCCGCTCCAGGATGTCGCGCTCGTGTGCCAGCCTGGCGACCGCGTCGACGCCGCCCGTGTCCAGGCCCGCGTGCGGACGGGCCTCCAGCAGCACCACGTACCCTCCGGACTCCCCGTCGCGGGCGAGGTACACCCCGCCGCCGTTGGAGAAGTGCAGCGCCCGTTCGATCTGGTAGGGGAACTCCCCCTCGGCGCCCGACCCGTGCTTGGCGACCGACGCGCGCAGCACCTCGGGGATGGCGACCCATTCCGGTACGGTGAACGCCGGAGTCCGCTTGTCCGGCACCAGCCGCCCGTCGGGCGTACGGATCGCGTACCCCAGGCTGCCGTCGGATTTCGTGTAGGTCATCGGCTGGAACCCGCCGTACCGCACGTAGACCGGTGAGTCCTCGTAGCGGAGGTCGCTGAGGATGTACGGGCCGGTGAAGTCCCGCAGGATGGCGGCCAGCTCCGGCAGCACCTCGGTCAGCTGTTCCTCGTCGGCCGGGTACAGCGTGATCAGCTTGCCGCTGCTCCCCCGATCGGCGTACTTGTTGTTGAGCAGCCGCATCGCCATCTTGCTCCGGAGGAACTTGACGGCGATGTTCCGGTTGACGCAGAAGTCCACCACGAGATCGCAGACGGTGGCGGCGTCGGCGTCGGTCGCCGAGACGTGGATCTTCCACCCCTGCTCCGGGAGCGCGGCGTCGGGCGGGAGCAGCACGACCCACAGCTCGCTCTCGCCGACGCGCCACCCGCTCGGGAGTGGCCGGCGTGCCGTGGGGAAGCGGTGGTCGTCGTCCGGTATGCGCCAGACCGGCTCGAAGAACAGCGGGTCGGCCTGGCAGTAGGCCACCAACTGGGGAAGTGTCTCTTTCATCGGATCGGACTCCTGGATGCTGAGAGCGTGAGGGGGATCATTCGGACGAGATCGTGTTTCCTGACATCACGCTCCGTCCGGCGGGCGCCGGGCATCGGGGACGCTCCGGTCCGGTTCGAGGACGATCGGCAGTCCGAGGAGGTAGCGCACGCTGCTCTGCCGGTAGTGCAGGCTCCGGGAGTCACGGGCGAGCTCCATGTCCGGGAAGCGCCGGGCGAGCGTGCCGATGGCGATCCGCAGCTGGGCCCTGGCCAGCTCCGCCCCCAGGCAGTGGTGGTGGCCGTGACCGAAGGCGAGGTGGGGGTTGTCCGTCCGCCCGATGTCCAGCAGGTCCGGATCGGTGAAGAACGACGGATCCCGGTTGGCCGCCACGAGTGACGCGGTCAGGAGGTCTCCCTCCGGGATCGGCGTGCCCTCCACCTCGATCGGAGCCGCCACATGACGGGGGATGCCCACGGGGAACGGCGTGACGATCCGCAGCAGTTCCTCGACCGCGGTGACGATCAGCGTGGGGTCGTCCGCGAGCCGTTTCCACTGCTCCCGCCGTAGCAGGGCGGCGACCCCGCTCGCCAGCACGGTGGTCGGCGCCCGGTGGCCGTTCACCATCAGGAACCTGGCCGCCGAGACGAGGTCCTCCTCGGCCTCTTCGGACAGGCCGTCTCCCTCGGCTTCGACGACCCAGCCGAGCAGGTCGTCCGAGGGCCGGTCCCTCCGGTCCGCGATCAGGGCGCGCAGGTAGTCGTCGATGTCGCTGTGCGCCTTGGGCGGCGGGGAGACCAGCCTCTCCAGAATCCATTCGTGTATGTAGCCCCGGTCCTGCTCCGGCACGCCGAACAGCTCGCACAGGACGGCGACCGGCAGGGGGTAGGCGAACCTCTGGAGGAGGTCGACCACCTCGCCGGAGGGGATCGCGTCCAGCAGCGCGTCGGTCTCCCGCTGGATGCGCGGGCGCAGCGCCGCCACCCGTTCCGGGGTGAGGTGCCGCTCGATCAGCCGGCGCAGCCGGGCGTGTTCCCGGCCCTCGATCGTGATCAGGTCCAGTTCGCCCCGGTGCGCCAGGGCCGGATCGGCCGACTGGAGCCGGAACCCCGCCGTGATCTCCACGTTCCCGGCCAGTCCCGGATCGGCGAGAGCCGTGGTGGTCGCCTCGTGTCCGGTCAGAACCCAGGACGTCGCCACGCCGGCCGCGTTGATCCGGTGGACCGGACCCAGCTCCCGCCACTGCCGGAGCGCGCCGGGATCGTTGAAGATCGCCGGGGTGAGCGCCGGGAGCCGGGCCGGGGCCTTCACCTGAGCGCCCGCCTCGCCCGCCTGCCGGTCCAGCTCGTCCAGGAAGGGGACGAGCACCGGGACCGCCGCCTCCGGGTCCGCGGAGAGCACCAGGACCGGGCAGAGCAGCTCCGGGGCGGAGTCTCCGAGGGGCAGGCCCTCCTCGCCCGGCGAACCCACGACCACCACCGCGGCCACCCGCTCCGGATGACGGTCCGCGACCTCGATCGCCGCCGGTCCGGCCGCACCGTAACCGAGCAGCACGGCGCGGTCCGGACTGTCCGGCGCCGCCAGGAAGTCCGTGATCCCCTCGACGCAGGCGGCGAGGTCACCGGCCGGCACTCCGGCCACCCGCACCCGCCGGCCACGGCCGGTGAGCTCCTTCTCCAGGCGCTCGCTCCCGGCCCCCGGGTTCAGGATCACCAGGACCCGCTCCCCGGGCTCATCCCCCTCCGAGGCCGTGGCGGGCAACGCCCCGGCCCCGCCACTGACGACTGTCGCCATCTCAACTCCCCCTCCGGTATCGCACTGATCCGGACTGTCTCGGCTGGCTGATGACCAATGTTTCCGAGAGGGCTTGGGAAGCTCTTGTAGCTGACTTGTGGAGGTTCTTGACGCGGTCGTCACCTGCGGAATCGGTCGCCGAGGACGGTGGCGACCGGCGGGGTCATCCCTTTCCGTTCGGGATGACCCCTGATTCCGGCTCCGGGAACGCGGCTCAGGCCATGAGCGCCGGCTCAGGGCATGAGCACCGAGTCAGGCGTGAGCGCCGGGTCAGGGCATGAGCACCGAGTCAGGCGTGAGCGCCGGGTCAGGCGTGAGCGCCGGGTCAGGCGTGAGCGCCGGGTCAGGCGTGAGCGCCGGGTCAGGCGTGAGCGCCGGCTCCAGGAGGCGCAACCTGCCCGCCTCGGTGTCGAGCTGGGCCCTGACCCCGATCGGGTAGGTCTGCATCGAGATGCCGTGCCCGATGTCCGCTCCGGCCAGGACCGGCACTCCGAGGTCGCTCAGCCGCTCCACCAGCATGCGCTCCACGTCGCGCGGCTCGCCGCAGTTGGTGAACGTGCCGAGCAGGATCCCGGCCACGCCGTCGCTGTAGGTGGCCCGGCGGAGCTGGGTGATGTAGCGGTCCATCCGGAACAGCTCCTCGTCCACGTCCTCAAGGAAGAGGATCGCCCCTCGGGCGGGCAGCGAGGTGTCGGTGCCGATCGAGGCGGCCAGCAGCGTGGCCGTGCCGCCCAGCGTGTGGCCCTCCGCGACGCCGGGGACGACGGTCCTGGCGTCGGGGAAGACCAGCTCGGTCACCGTCTCCGGGTGGAACAGCAGCTTCATCAGCTCGTCGAAGTCGTACTCCCCCGGCCCCTGGTAGAAGCCGTCGCAGGCGACCATCGGCCCGAACAGCGACGCCCAGCCGAGCTTGACCGCGATCGCCTCCAGCAGCGCGGTCACGTCGGAGTAGCCCACCACGACCTTCGGCCTGGACGCGTCGATCTTCGACCAGTCGACCAGCTCCAGCGTGCGCTGCATGCCGTACCCGCCGCCGGCGCAGAAGACCGCGTCGAAGGCCGGGTCGCCGAGCGCCCTGGTCAGGTCGCCCGCCCGCAGGAGGTCGTCGCCCGCCAGGTAGTCGTACTCGGTCCCGCCGGCCCGCGAGGAGGCGAACACCTCGGGCTTGAGGCCGCTCTCCTCCATCGCCGCCAGACCTCGGTCCAGGTTGGCCTGGTTGGGCGGGCTGCTCGCGGCGATGACGGCGACGCGGGCGCCGGGGCGCAGGGCGGGCGGACGGAGGAAAGCGGTCATCGGAGGTCTCCTTCGGTGGACGGGTTCAGTGGACAAGGTGGCAGGCGGCGAGGCTGGACCTCGACGGATCGCCGGTCAGGACGGGCAGGTCGCGGCTGTCGCACAGTGTGTCCTGCTCGGCCGCCCTGAGCGGGCATCGGGGGTGGAAGCGGCAGCCGCCGGGGACGGCGGCCGGGTCCGGCGGCTCGCCGGTGAGCAGCACGGGCCGCTCGCCCGAGTCGGGCAGCACCGACAGCAGCGCCCTGGTGTAAGGGTGTTTGGGACGTAGCAGGACCTCTTCGACCGTGCCGGTCTCGACGATCCTGCCGAGGTACATGACCGCGACCCTGTCCGCGATGTTCCAGGCCAGGCCGAGGTCGTGGCTGACGACCAGCGCGGACAGGCCGAGCGAGTCGCGCAGTTCCAGGATCAGTTTGAGGATCTCCCCCCTGACGGAGGCGTCGAGCGAGGCCACCGGCTCGTCGGCGACGATGACCGAGGGGTCGAGCGCGAGCGCCCCCGCGATGACGACGCGCTGCTGCTGGCCGCCGGACATCTCGTGCGGGAAGCGCCCCGCGAACTCCTCGGGCGGCCGTAGCCCGGCTCTGGCCAGCGCGGCGTGCACCCGTTCGCCGAGCCGATCGGTCAGGCCGTGCAGCCGGGGCCCCTCGGCGACGGCGTCGAAGACGTTCTGCCTGGGGTTGAGCGCGCCGCCCGGGTCCTGCAGGACGAGCTGGGTGTGGCGGCGGTAGGCCTTCAGCGCGGCGGCGGAGTATCCGAGGGGCTCGCCGTCGCCCAGCACCTGGCCGCCGGTCGGCTTGACCAGCCCGACCAGGGCTCTGGCCAGCGTGGACTTGCCGCACCCCGACTCGCCGACGAGCGCGACGATCTCGCCCCGCCGTACCTGCAGGTTCACCCCGTCGACGGCGCGCGCGGGCGCGGCGCCCCTGCGCGGCGGGTAGGTGACCATCAGGTCGCGGACTTCCAGCACGGGTTTCACGTCCCGCTCCCTTCCAGCACGCGCAGGCACGCGGCCTCGCGCCGCGGACCGCTCGGCCACAGCTCCACGGTCTCGGTACGGCAGGCCGCCACGGCCTCGGAGCAGCGCGGCTCGAAGGCGCAGCCCCTGCCCTCGCTGAGCCTGGCCAGCTCGGGCGGCGTGGGCGGGTCGCCGGGCAGCCCGGCGGGCGCGAGCCGTGAGGCCGGGTCGCCGATCGTCGGGAAGGCCCGGCCGAGCGCCCGCGTGTACGGGTGCCGCGGCTCGGCGATGAGCTGCCTGGACGGGCCGATCTCGGCGATCCGCCCCGCGTACATGACGGCCAGCCGCTCGCACATGTGCGACAGCACCGACAGGTCGTGGCTGATCATGATGACGCCGATGCCCGACTCGCGTACCAGCTCGCCGAGCAGCTCCAGCACCTGCGCCTGGACCATGACGTCGAGCGCGGTGGTCGGCTCGTCGGCGATGATCAGGTCGGGCCGGCAGGCCAGCGACATCGCGATCATGATGCGCTGGCGCTGGCCGCCGGAGAACTCGTGCGGGTAGGAGCCCGAGCGCCGCGACGGCACGCCGACGCTGTCGAGCAGCTCGGCCGCCCGCCTGCGTGCCGCCCGCTGCCCGACCTTCTCGTGCAGCAGGATGGGCTCGCAGATCTGCTCGCCGATCGTGCGCACCGGGTTGAGCGCGCTCATCGCGCCCTGGAACACCACGGAGGCCGCCGACCAGCGCACCGCGCGCAGCCGCGCCCACCTGGTGGTCAGCAGGTCCTCCCCCTCGAACAGCACCTCGCCGCTCACCTGGGCGGAGGGGGCCAGCAGCCGCAGCAGGCCGAGTGCCATCGTGGACTTGCCCGAGCCCGACTCCCCCGCGACGCCGAGGGTCTGGCCGCGGTCGAGGGTGAAGCTCACCCCGCGTACGGCGGGCACGGCGCGCTCGCCGTTGCGGTAGGTCACCCGCAGGTCGCGCACGTCGAGCATCGGAGTCCCGGACCGCCCCTCCGGCGTCCGGCCCTGCCCGCTCGCCGCCACGGGCGTCTCCGATGCCGGGTCCTGCCCGCTCGCCGCCACCGGCGTCTCCGGCTCCCGGGTCCGGTCCCTCGCCGTCATCGGCCCACCATCCTCGGGTTGAGCACGTGCTCGACGGCGCGGCCGACGAGCGTGAAGCCGAGCACGACGATGAGGATCGCGATGCCCGGCGGTATCAGGTACCACCACGCGCCCGCGGTGACCGCGCCACCCGCGAACGCCGCCTGGAGCATCGAACCCCAGGTCACGCTGGTCGGGTCACCGAGGCCGAGGAAGGTCAGCGTGGCCTCCGACAGGATCGCCGAGGCGACGGTGAGCGTGCTGGAGACCAGGATCAGCGGCATGACGTTGGGCAGCACGTGCCTGATCATGATCTGGGTGTTGCCCGCGCCCAGCGCCCTGGCCCGCTCGATGAAGGGTCTCGCCTCGACGGCGAGCGTCTGGGCCCGCACGAGGCGGGCGGTCGCGGTCCACGAGGTGACCGCGATGGCGATCGTGATCGACGCCGCGCCCTGGCCGAGCACGGCCGACAGCGAGATGGCCAGCGGCAGGCTGGGCAGCGCGATGAACCAGTCGGTCACGTGCATCAGGCCCTGGCCGACCCGGCCCTGGTAGTGCCCGGCCAGCAGGCCGACCGCGCTGCCGAGGACCACGGTGAGCGCGGTGGCGATGATGCCGATGCTGAGCGACTCACGTGCGCCCCAGATGACCAGCAGCAGGACCGATCGGCCCGCCTGGTCGGTGCCGAGCGGGTAGCCGTCGACGGGAGGGGAGAGCTGCGGACCGTCCACCTTGATCACGTTGAGCTGGTCGTCGCCGATGAACAGCGGCGAGGCCAGGGCCAGCACGCCGAAGGCGACGAGCAGTCCGAGTCCGGCCAGGCCGGCGGGCCGCTTGGCGTAGGCGCGGCAGAACCGGCCGAACGCGTGGTGGCGTGGGACCTCGACCGCGGCCGGGGCGTGCGTGGCGGCGGTCACCGGACACCGTCCGGGGGAAGGCGTTTCATTGGGCTCGCACTCTCGGGTCGAGGAAGCGGTAGACCACGTCCGCCAGGAGGTTCATGATGATCACACTCGCGCTGAAGACGATGAAGGTGCCCTGGAGCAGGGGCAGGTCGGGGATCTTGAGCGCCTCGTAGGTCAGGTAGCCGAGGCCGGGCCAGGAGTAGACGGCCTCGACCGTGATCGCCCCGCTGACCAGCACGCCGAGATGCATGAAGATCATCGTGACCGAGGGCAGCAGCGCGTTCGGCACCGCGTGGCGCCGCCGTACGGCGTCGTCGGTCAGGCCCTTGGCCCTGGCGGTCAGCAGGTAGGGGCTGCCCATCTCGTCGATGATCGAGGTGCGCATCACCGTGACGTACTGGGCGAAGACCACCAGCACCATGGTCAGGCAGGGCAGTACGAGGTGCCTGGCCACGTCGACGACGTGGGTCCAGCCCTCCTGCGGCAGCGAGGGGTCGCTCATCCCGCCCGCGGGGAGCAGGCTCGGGATCGGGCCGACGCCCACACTGAAGGTGACCAGCAGGATCATGCCGAGCCAGAACGTCGGCACCGACCACAGCGTGAGGGAGGCGCTGGAGGCGATCCGGTCGAACAGGCTGCCGTGCCGCCAGCCGCTGCGGATGCCCAGCCACAGGCCGAGCGCGATCGACAGGACCGCGGCCGTGCCCATGAGGAGCAGGGTCGGCCCGAGCCGGTCGGCCACCAGCGACGAGACCGACTGCTGGAACTGCCAGGAGTAGCCGAGCTCGCCCTTGAGCGTGTTGCCGACGAAGGTGAGGAACCGCTCCCAGATCGGGTCGTCCAGGCCGAGCTGGACCCGGATCTGGGCGAGCTGGGCCTCGCTCGTGGGGCGGCCCCTGGTCAGGGTGCGGACCGGGTCGGCCGGCATCAGGCTGAAGATCACGAAGCCGATGACCAGTGTGACGAAGAAGCTGACCAGGGCAGCGGCCAGCTTCGAGCCCAGGTAGGGCAGGAAGCCCGACCGCTTGACCCCCTGCCCCTTGACCTTGGCCGGGCCCGCGGCGGTGAGGCTACTCACGGTCGCCCGCGCCCGAGCGTCGCCTGAGCACGATGCCGCCGCCGACGAGCGCGAGGAGCAGGACGCCCGCGCCGATCCACAGCCGGCCGCCGCCGCTGTCCTCCCCGGCCGAGGCGGCGGCCGGCTTGGCGGCGGGCGGCGCGGCCTTGAGGTAGCTCCAGAACGCGGTCTGCGCCGGGTACATGCCCTGCGCGTCCGGCTGCCCGGTGATCAGGCCGGTCACGGTGTCGGTGCGGGCGACGTCGAGGGTGTTGGCGTAGAAGTGGATCTGGTCCACGTCGGCCTTGTACAGGATGTCCTGCATCTCGGCGACGACCTTGGCCCGCTCGTCCTGGTCGAACGTGGTGAGCTGCTTCTTGAACAGCTCGTCGTAGGCCTCGTCGCAGAAGAAGGCGTCGGTGTTGCCGCCGGTGCCGTCGTCCTTGGGCAGCGTGGCGCAGGTCTGGATGCCGAGCAGGTAGGTCGGGTCGGGGCCGGTGGTCCAGCCGTCCATCAGCAGGTCCCAGTCGCCCTTGGCCAGGTCGCTGTTGAGCGCGCTCATGCTCAGCGTCTGGATCTTGAGCTTGATCCCGATCGTCTCCAGCCAGCCCTTGAGGTAGGTGGAGATGCCCGCGTCGATCGTGTCGTCGGAGTGGATGCCGAGGCGCAGCTCCAGCGGCCTGCCGCTCTTGGGGTCGACGCGGACGCCGTCGGCGCCCTTGGTGTAGCCGGCGTCGTCGAGGATCTTGCCGGCCTGGGCGAGGTCGAACGGCGTCTCCTGACCCGCGGCCGGCTTCCAGCTCCACTGCGGCCAGGCCGGGGGCAGGTAGCCGGAGCCGACCACGCCCATGCCGTCGAGCACCTTGGTGACCAGCGTCTTCCTGTCGGTGGCCAGCGAGATCGCGCGGCGCAGCACCGGGTCGCCGAGCGCGGGGTGGCCGGTGCCGATCTTCTTGCCGGTGCGGGTGCGGGCGTTGTGGTTGACCTCGACACCGGTCCAGCCGTTGCCGACCTCCTGGGCGGTCAGCAGGCTCTTGTCCGCCCGCAGGGCCTTGAACTGGGTCGGGTTCACGGCGTTGATGTAGTCCAGCTGGCCGCTGCGCAGCGCGGCGACGGCGGCGTCGGTCGACTTGAAGCTCTGCTGGATCATGTGGTCGAAGCCGGGCCTGCCGAGGACGAAGTCCTTGTTGGCGTCGAACTTCGCGTACTGCTCGGGCTTGTAGTCCGTGAGCGTCCACGGGCCGTAGCCGACGACGGGGAAGGTGTCGTTCTTGGCGTCCTTGAGGTTCTTGGCCCGCGGCTCCCAGACGTGCTTCGGCACGATCGGGATGCCGCTGATCGGGATGCTCACGTAGACGACGTTGGCCTGCGGTGCCTTGGTCTTGATGACCAGCGTCGCGGGGTCGGGCGCGGTGACCGACTCGAAGTTGCCGACCAGCGAGCCGTTGGCGGTGCCCGCGACCGTGTCGGTCATGATCAGGTTGAGGGTCCAGGCGGCGTCCTCAGCCGTGATCGGCTTGCCGTCGCTCCACTTCAGGCCGTCCCTGAGCTTGAAGGTCCAGGTGAGCTTGTCCTCCGACGGCGTCCACGACTCGGCCAGGTACGGGCCCGGCCTGCCGTTCTCGTCCAGCGAGTTCAGCGTGGGGTAGATCGAGCCGAAGATGTCCAGGGCGCCGTTGAAGAAGGCGAGGAACGGGTTGAGCGTGTCGACGCCCGAGCCCGACATCTTCACCCGCAGCGTGGTCTCCTGCGCCGCGGACACGGACGCGGCCGACGTGGCGGATTCGGCGGAGGCGGCGCCGAAGGTGGTGGCACCGGCCACCAGCGAACCGCTCAGCGCGCAGGCGGCGAGGGCCAGCCTGCGCCGCGAGTTGCCTGTCCCCATTGATGTCTCCTGGTCGTTCGGCATGCGTGTGTGAACGAATGCTGACGATCAGTGGGCACGGCCCCAAGAACCGTGAACGCTTTACGACCTGAGCATCGAAAATCGTGATGCTCCCGCTCCACGCCTCCGCCTGCCTCTATCTTTGGCGAAATGTCGGAGGGCTCTGATACATGTGGGCCATGGGTGTGAGCGTTGACGAGTTCCTGGAGATGCTGGACAGGCTGCCCGAGGTCGGGCAGAGCGAGGGCGGCGACTGGATCTCGCTGAAGGTGCGCGGTAAGGGTTTCGGTTACCTGTGGGAGAAGACGCGGACCGTGGGGCTCAAGGCGACGATCGAGGAGCAGATCGCGCTGGTGGCCGAGCGTCCGGAGGTGTTCGAGGTCCAGTTCACCGCGGGCCGGTTCGGCTGGGTCGTGGTGCGCCTGGAGAAGATCGACCCGGAGGAGCTGTTCGAGCTGGTCACCGAGGCGTGGTGCCTGACGGCGCCCAAGCAGCTGGTCAGCGCGCACGAGGCCGGGCGATAGCCGTACGGCGCGGGCGGGCCGTGGCCGGGCCCGCCCGCGCGCCTCATCCGGTGGGGTCGACGGTGGCCAGGAACACGTCGCCGTTGCCGGGCGCGGTGCCGCCGCCGGGAGTCCCGTAGGTCAGCCCGGTCACCAGCACGTCCCCGGCCGGAGTCGGCGTCGCGTAGAGGTTCGGCTCGGCGAACGGGTCGACGCCGTCGTCGCGGGCCGTGCCGAACTGGGCGGCCGCCTGCTGCCTTCCCGTGCCCGACAGGCGCACGGCCAGCACGTCGGCGCCGCCCGCCGCCACACCGATCCGGCCACGGGTGTATCCGATCACCTCGACGGCGCCGCCGGGCAGCGCGACCACGCCGGCTCCCGCGTCCGGGGCCGGGGTGGCGACGGTCCTGCTCCATTTCTGCCTGCCTGCGGAGGTGTACGCCACGGCCAGGAGGTCGCCGCCGCTCTCTCCGGTGGCCACCGCGAGCCCGTCGGTGGTCACCGTCACCGCGCCGAGCCGGTCGTCGCCGTCGCCGCCCGCGGCCGACACCCACCGCGAGGTGCCGTCCGTGCCGTATCCGGCGATCCAGCCGTCCAGCCCGCCGAGCGCCGGCGCGCCGGGCAGCCCCGCCGTGGCGCTGCCGGCCACGAAGACACCGGTGGCGTCGGCGGCCACGCCGTAGGCCTTGTCCTCGCCGGCGCCGCCGAGCTGGCGTGTCCAGCCGAGCTGCCCGTCCGCCCCGATCCGGGCCAGGAAGGCGTCCTTGTCGCCGCTGTTCGTGCCGGCGAGCGCGCCCTTGGTGTAGCCGACCAGGTAGCCTCCGCCGTCCGCGGTGGCGGTGAGCCCGTAGGCGCGATCCGCCGCGCCGGCCGCGCCGAACTGGGTCAGCCACCGGACCTCGCCGCTCGCGTCCAGCCGCACCACGAAGGCGTCGTCGGTGGTGTTGCCGGGATGGCGGCCGTCCAGGTCGCCCCTGGTGTAGCCGGCGGCCAGCACGCCTCCGTCGGGCAGGGCGGCGACGCCGTACAGGCGCTCGTCGGCGGCGGTGCCGAGCTGTCTCGTCCACCGCGGGGTGCCGTCCGGGTTCCGGCGGATCAGGACCGCGTCCAGCTTGCCCGCGTACGGCCGGCCGTTCACCGGGCCACCGGCGGCGAGTCCCAGCGTGACCGAGCCGTCGGCATGTGCCGCCACACCACCCGCCCAGTCGGTGCCGGCGGTGCCGTACAGCGGCGCGGGCAGCCCGGTCGGCGGGACCACACTCAGCATGGGGCCGAGGTTCGCCATGCCCTGTTCGAACGCGGGCCCCCAGACGCTCCAGTCGTGGCCGCCGTCCAGGATGCGCATCTCCGCCGAGACGCCCGGTGCCCGCCGTACGGTGTTGTAGAGCGCCTCGGATTCGAAGTCGAGGTCGTGGCGGGCGTCGGCGGGGTCCGGGTTGGCGTACTCGTCGTCGCCCACCGCGACGAACAGCCGCACGGGCAGCTCGGGATCCATGCCGGGCAGCAGGTCCGGGTAGTTGAGCTCGCGGTACACCTCGTCGGCGAACTTCTGGTCGCCGAGGCCGAACGCGCCGTACTCGCGGGCCGACGAGTCCGCCGGCGGCAGCGGCGTGTAGACGGCGGGGCTGAGGACGAGCGCGCTGCCGAAGAGGTCCGGGTGGGCCAGGGTGAAGCGCAGCGCGCCGTAGCCGCCCATGGAGTAGCCGCCGACCATCCGCGCGTCGCGGATCGGCGCGGTGCGGTAGGCGGAGTCGACGTGGTTCACCAGGTCGCGGGTCAACGCGGTCTCCACCGGCCGGCCGGGCGCGTCGGTGCCGGTGTAGCGCGAATCCACGTACCAGCTGCCGCCTCCGCTCCAGGGCGCGTCCGGCATGACCGCGATGAGGCCGGGGATCCGCTTGTCCTGGATCAGCCGGTCCAGCGTGTCCTTGACCTGGGTCCACGCCTGCATCGTGTCTCCCCTGCCGTGGAGCAGGTAGAGCACCGGGTAACGCCCCGCGCCCCGGTCATAGCCGTGCGGCAGGTAGACGTTGTACGCGATGGATTCGCCGAGCGCGGCGGAGTGCGCCGAGCCCGTGGTGATCGTGCCGGCCCGGTCCTTGCCGACCTGCGCCTGACCGGGTACGGCCAGCACGGCGACAAGCGCCAGAGCTGCCAGAACACCGAGCCCGCGCCATCGCGAAACGGCCATCGGGTCACTCCTTGATAGTGCTGTAAACGTTTACAGCAAGCCGGTCCGCACACCCGGACCGTGAGTATGGTTTCGGGTGAGTCTCTTCGCCTGTTCCGGCGATGTCAATAGTCGTCTCTCCGGGTCGGCAGGCGCCTCTCCGGCCCGCGCGGGCGCCGCCATCTCGGTGTCCCCCGGAGCGACCCGCGCGCGCCCCCGGGTCAGGTCACCGCGCCGACCACGGCGCACGGGCCGCACGGAACGCCGCCAGGATGGCATGCTGACAGCGTGGTCGAACGTGACATACATCTGCGTATCACCGCCGAGCTGCTGCTGTTCCTGCCCGCGAGCCGCCGGCGCGAGTGGCAGCGGGTGGCGCCCGACGGGACGTCGACGCTGGGGCACGTCGTGGAGTCGCTCGGCATCCCGCTGCCGGAGGTGGGGCCCATGACCGTCGACGGCGCGGAGGTCGGCCCGTCCTACCAGCCCGCCGCCGGTGACGTGGTCCACGTCCACGCCGTGCCCCGCCCCCAGCGGGTGCCCCTCGAACCGGGACGGCTCGCCCCCCGGTTCCTGCTCGACGTCCATCTCGGCACCCTGGCGCGACGGCTCCGGCTGCTGGGCCTGGACACGGCCTACCACAACGACATGGACGACCCCTCGCTGGTCGTCCAGGCGAACGCGGAACGCCGCGTGCTGCTGACCCGCGACCGCGGGCTGCTGCGCCGCCGGGCGCTCTGGCTCGGCGCCTACGTCCGGGGCAGCAACCCGCACGACCAGCTCCATGACCTGCTGGAACGATTCGCGCCGCCGCTACGGCCGTGGACCCGCTGCACGGCCTGCAACGGGGAGCTGGTGCCCGTCGGCAAGCACGAGGTCGAACGCCTGCTGGAGGCCGGGACCCGGCGCACCTACGACGCCTACGGCCGCTGCCCGGAGTGCGGCCAGATCTACTGGCGCGGCGCGCACAGCGAGCACCTGGAGGAGATCGTGCGGTCGGCGACGCGCGCGGCCGGTTCCAGCCAGTAGGTTCCGGGCCCGGAGCGACGTAACGATCACGTGTACCCTGTTCCGGAACTTGCTCCTGTCCGCCGGCAGGTTGCCCCCCGAGTCGAGCGCCGGTCGGGGCCTCCCCACCCTGCCGCGGAGACACCGCCTGACCATCGGCGTCGACGGCCGGCACGGCGACGCCGCGCTGGTCGAGGGCCGTCCCCCACCGCGTCACCCCTTCACCCTGCTCCCATGCCCCGACTCCTCAAAGGAGTGTTTTCGTGCGTGTCTTCTCCGTCGATGACGGCTCATTCCAGCTGGACGGCACCCCGTTCAGGGTGCTGTCCGGCGCCCTGCACTACTTTCGAGTGCACCGGGAACAGTGGGGGCACCGGCTGGCCATGCTGCGCGCGATGGGGCTCAACACCGTCGAGACGTACGTGCCGTGGAACCTGCACGAGCCCTGGCCGGGAGACTTCCGCAGGGTGGATGAGCTGGGAGCGTTCCTGGACGCGGCGGCGACCGAAGGGCTCCTGGCGATCGTGCGGCCGGGGCCCTACATCTGCGCGGAGTGGGACAACGGCGGGCTGCCCGTCTGGCTGACCGGCCACCTGCGTACCAGCGACCCCGAGTACCTGGCCCACGTCGACCGCTACCTCGACTGGATCCTGCCCCAGGTGACCGAGCGGCAGGTCACCCGCGGCGGGAACGTGATCATGGTGCAGGTGGAGAACGAGTACGGCTCCTACGGCAGCGACCACGCCTACCTGCGGCATCTGGCGGACGGGCTGGTCAGGCGGGGCATCGAGGTGCCGCTGTTCACCTCCGACGGACCGGCCGACCACTACCTGACCGGCGGAACGGTCGACGGTGTGCTGGCCACGGTGAACTTCGGCTCCGAGCCCGAGCAGGCATTCGCCACGCTGCGCGCCCATCGCCCGGACGACCCGCTGTTCTGCATGGAGTTCTGGTGCGGCTGGTTCGACCACTGGGGGCACGAGCACGTCGTCCGTGACCCCCATGACGCGGCCGACACCCTGGAGCGGATCCTGGCCGCGGGGGCGTCGGTCAACCTCTACATGGCGCATGGCGGCAGCAACCCCGGCACCCGGGCGGGCGCCAACCGCGACGGAGCGCAGGCCGACGGGGGCTGGCGGCCCACCGTGACCTCCTACGACTACGACGCCCCGATCGACGAGCGCGGCGCGCCGACGGAGAAGTTCTGGCGCTTCCGCGAGGTGCTCTCCGCCTACAACGAGGAACTGCCCGAGGTGCCCGCCGTACCGGCCGTGCTGCCGCCCGCGACGCTCCGCCCGGAGGGGTCCGTCCCGCTCCGGCGGGCCTTGGACGTCCTGGCGCGGCCGGAGGTGGTCGCACCGGTGCCGCCGACCTTCGAGGAACTGGGGCTGGAGCACGGGCTCGTGCTCTACCGGACCACCGTGCCGGGGCCGCGTGAGCCCTACCCGCTGACGCTGCGCGAGGTGCGCGACCGCGCGCATGTGTTCGTCGACGGGCGGCCGGCCGGTGTGGTGGAGCGGGACGCGGAAGTCCTTCCCGGGCCGGTGGCGGGCGGGTCCGCCGTGGTCGAGGTGCTGGTGGAGTCGATGGGGCGGACCAACTACGGGCCGCTGCTCGGCGAGCGCAAGGGGCTCCTCGGCGGGATCCTCCACCACCAGCAGTACCTGCACGGATACGGGGCCCGCGCGATCCCGTTGGAGGACGTGTCGGCACTGGCCTTCGAACAGGGGACGGTGGACGAGGCGCCGGCGTTCTTCCGCACGGTGCTGGAGGTGACCGAGCCCGCGGATACGTTCCTGATGCTGCCGGGCTGGGGCAAGGGCTACGTCTGGGTCAACGGAGTCCTGCTGGGCCGCTACTGGGACAGAGGGCCGCAGCGCACGCTCTACGTTCCCGCCCCGCTGCTGCGGGCGGGCGGGAACGAGATCGTGCACCTGGAGCTCGATCGGGTGGGCTCGGTGCTCGAACTCCACGCGGAACCCGACCTCGGCTGAGGGCGGCCGAGGACGAAGGGGCGGACGGAGCCGTCAGGTGCGGCCGCCCGCCCCACGGACAGCCGCACCGCGACGGCCACGGCCGGCTGCCGGTGGCGCGGTCGACCGGCGGCTCTGCCCGTGTTTCGGCGCACGCCGGGTCGCTTTTTGCAAGGTGGCTTATTAAGTACGATGTGCCGATGCATCAGCAGAGCGGCGACGCCTCACTTCTCCGGCGCCTCAACAGCGCCGCGATCCTAGGGATCCTCCGCAACACGGACGTGGCCACGCTGGCGGAGCTCGCCCGCGCGGCGCGTGTCTCGCGTCCCACGGTCGAGGCGATCGTGGAGGAACTGCTGGTGGAGGGCTGGGTCGAGGAGTACACGGAGGAGTACGGCGGCGGCCGGCGTGGCCGGCCCGCCAAGCGCTTCCGCTTCCGCACCTCGGCGCGCAAGGTGGTCGGGCTCAGTGTGGGCGCCTACCGGTTGCACGCCATGACCGCCGACCTGGGTGGCACGATCATCGCTACCCGGCGGGTCGCCGTCTTCCAGGAGATGACGCCGGGCGAGCGCATCGACGAGATCGCCCGGCTGGTGGGACAGTGCGCGGCCGAGGCCGGCGTCGAGATACGCGACCTGGCCGCCGTCGCGGTGGGGACCACGGGCGTGGTCGACGGACAGGGGCGGGTGGTCAAGAGCAACGTGCTGCCCAACTGGGCCGGGGTGCCGCTGCAGGCCGAACTGTCGGCGCGGCTTTCGGTGCCGGTGCTGGTCGAGAACGACATGCGTCTGGCGGTGCTGGCCGAGCACTGGCGCGGCGTCGCGGAAGGGTGCAGCGACGTGGTCTACCTGTTCACCGGCAACCGGCTCTCGCTCGGGCTGCTCATCGGGGGCACGCCCTACCGGGGGGCGCATTCCGCCTCGGGCGAGATCGGCGAGCCGGCGAAGGGCCTGTGGCTGGCCTTCGGCCACGTCACCGAGTACGCCATGTCCGTCGAGCCGGGGGAGTTGCGTTCGCCCGCCCAGGCCGCGGAGTTCGCCTTCGCCCGGGCGCGGGAGGGGGAGGAGCGTGCCGCGAAGGCGGTCGAGGATTTCGCCACGACCCTGGCTGAGGGCCTGGCGACCGTCGTCAACCCGCTGGATCCCGAGATGGTGGTGATCGGCGGCTCGCTCGCGCCCGGCGGCGAGTTACTGGTGGAGCCGATCCAGCGGTATCTCGACCGGGTCTGCGTCTATCCGCCGCGGGTCCTGGCCTCCCGGTTCGGCGCGGAGTCGATCGTGGTCGGGGCGGTCAAGGCCGCGCTCAACCACGCGGAGACCACCCTCTTTAGGAAAGGTTCCTGAATAAAAATCATCACGAAAGCGTCACACGCTCGCCTCAACCGTGCATCTTCGTGCAGATCCTCCTTCATTAAGCTAGTTATTTTCATAATTGCCGCGCTAGCCTCCTCTCACTCGCCAGAAGGGGGGCTCTGTGGAAGACCTACGTATCGGTGTCCTCGGCCTCGGCCTGCGCGCCAGCCTGGCCAAGGCGGCACACCGGCCGGGCATGGGGTCGGTGGTGGCGGCGATCTGCGACACCGACCCTGAGGCCGTCAAACGGCACGTCGACTCGTTCGACGACCCGGTGACCTGCCAGGACTACAGGGAACTGCTCGACCGGGACGACATCGACGCCATCCTCGTCGTCACGCCCGACGACACCCACGAGGCGATGGCCGTCGACTGCCTGAGCGCGGGCAAGGCCGTCTACCTCGAAAAGCCCATGCACATCACGATCGAGGGCTGCGACACCATCCTGCGCGCCGCCCACGACACCGGCACCCGCCTGTACGTCGGCCACAACATGCGGCACATGGGCGTCGTCCGGCTGATGCGCGAGATCATCCAGAAGGGCGTCATCGGCGAACCGAAGACCATCTGGGTCCGCCATTTCGTCTCCTACGGAGGCGACTACTACTTCAAGGACTGGCACGCCGAGCGCGAGCGCACCACCGGACTGCTCCTGCAGAAGGCCGCACACGACCTGGACGTGGTGCACTGGCTGGCCGGCGGCTACACCGAGCGGGTCAACGCCTTCGGCGACCTCATGGTCTACGGCGACCTGCCCAGGCGCGCGCCGGGCACGCCCCGACCCGAGGGCTGGCTGCGCGAGTTCGACTGGCCGCCCACCCGGCGGCGCGACCTCAACCACCGCATTGACGTCGAGGACCTCAGCGTCATGAACATGCGCCTGGACAACGGAGTCATCGCTGCTTACCAGCAGTGCCACTTCTCGCCGGACTACTTCCGCAACTACACCGTGATCGGGACCGAGGGCAGGCTGGAGAACTTCGGCGACCGGCCCGGCGACACGGTCAAGGTCTGGAACACCGGCCCGACAGCCTACCGCGACGACTGCGACATCGCGTACAAGGTGCCCGAGGCGCTCGGCACACACGGCGGCGCCGACCACCACATCATCGCGGAGTTCTGCCGGTTCGTGCGGGAGGGCGGGCAGACCGACACCTCCCCCGTGGCCGCCCGGATGAGCGTCGCCGCCGGCTACATGGCCACCCTCTCGCTACGGAACGGCGGCACACCGTACGAAGTGCCATCCCTGGACCCGGAACTGGTCGCCTACTTCGACGGCGGCCAAACCCGCATCTGAAAGGCCCATCCCCCATGAAAAAGGTTAGATTCTCCGCCACAGCCGGCGCGCTGGGGCTGGCGTTGCTGCTGACCGCGTGCTCGCCGGGCACCTCGGGCGGGGCTCAGGAGAGCGCCACCAACGCTGCCGGCGGCACGTCGGACTCGATCAGCCTGCGCATCAACAACGCCACCACGTACTCCCGCAACTTCAACATCTACTCCCCCTCCACCGACATCGCCCCGCAGATCAGCCTCATCTATGAGCCGCTGGTGCGCCGCAACGTCCTCAAGGGCGGCCGGCTGGAACCGTGGCTGGCCGAGTCCTGGGAGTGGAGCGACGGCGACAAGACCGTCACCCTCAAGCTCCGCACCGATGTGAAGTTCTCCGACGGCACGCCGATGACCAGCAAGGACGTCGCCTTCACGCTGAACATCTCGCTGGAGCACCCCGAGCTGAACACCGGCGGCCAGACCTACGTCTCGGCCGAGGCGACCGACGATCACACCGTGGTCGTCAAGTGGAAGAAGCCCGCGCAGCTCGACTTCTACCGCTTCGCGCTCGGCGTCACCGGCTTCGCGCCCCGGATCGTCCCCGAGCACATCTGGAAGGACAAGGACCTCAAGACCTGGACGAACCCCGACCCGGTCGGCACAGGCGTGGGCAAGCTCACCCAGTTCACCCCGCAGCAGTTCACCTTGGAGACGCGCGCGGACTACTGGGGCGGCCGGTTCCCGATGAAGACGATCAAGATCGTCGCGACCGGTGGTGACGACCAGACCAAGGCGCGCCTGCTCAAGGGTGATATCGACTACGCCACCATTTCCTGGCCGAACGCCGAGCAGGAATACATGGCCCGGAACCCGAAGGCCAACGTCTACAAGACGTTCCACACCGGCGGGGAGGAGTCGCTGCTGTTCAACCTGGCCAAGGAGCCCTTCTCCGACGTCAACGTGCGCAAGGCGCTGGCCATGAGCGTGGAGCGTTCCAGCGTGCTCAAGCTCGCCCCCACCGGCCAGGAGCCGGCCAACGCCTGTGGCCTGGAGCCGCAGGTGTACGCCGAGTTCATGGCTCCGGAGTGCAAGCCGCAGGCCCTCGACGTCGAAGGCGCCAAGAAGGCCCTGGCCGACGGCGGCTGGACCGTCGAGGGCGGCCGGCTCGCCAAGGACGGCAAGACCTACCCGCTGAGCATCAAGGTCGTGCAGGAGTACGCCAACTGGATGGCCTATGGCAAGGGCATGCAGGACCAGTGGAAGTCCAACCTGGGCCTGGACGTGAAGGTCATGGCCATCCCCGAGGAGAACTACGACCCGCAGCTCAACGAGGGCGACTACGACATGGCCCTCTACTGGACCGGCAACTCCAACGGCCTGTACTCCGTCTTCGC
This sequence comes from Streptosporangium canum, assembly GCF_900113865.1. Lineage (GTDB taxonomy): Bacteria > Actinomycetota > Actinomycetes > Streptosporangiales > Streptosporangiaceae > Streptosporangium > Streptosporangium canum. The sequence goes on from NZ_FOQY01000017.1 coordinate 145,848, forward strand.
CGACCAGCTCGACTCCGACAAGTACAAGCCCATCGGCAAGGACGCCCAGTACCAGAACCAGAGCCGCTGGAAGGACGCGTCCACCACGCCGCTGCTCGACAAGCTGCGCGACACCGTCGGCGACCCGGCCGCCCAGAAGGAGGCCGGCTACCAGCTCCAGAAGGTCGTGCTGGACCAGGTGCCGTTCTCCCCGATGTTCACCGCCGACTGGTTCGTCGAAATGAACCAGGCCCGGTGGGTGGGCTGGCCCGAGACGGGCAAGACCGACCACGTCCCGCACAGCGGCATCGGCCCTGACATCGTCATGACCCTCAAGGGTCTCAAGCCCGCGGGCAAGTAGATGAAGCAGGGCAGGTGGCGTTTCCTGACCAAGCGGGTGGCCTTCTACCTGGCCACCTCCTGGTCGGCGATCACGCTGAACTTCCTCATCCCCCGGCTCATGCCGGGGGACCCCAGTTCGGTCATCGTCAGGCAGTTGCAGAGGCAGTCGGGCGAGTCCGTCTCGCCCGAGGCCGTGGCGGCGATCCAGAAGCTGTTCGGTGACCCCCGCGCCGGCCTTCTCCAGCAGTACTGGGACTATCTCGTCAGCATCGCGCGCCTCGACTTCGGCCTGTCCGTCAGCCGCTTCCCGACCCCGGTGGGCGAGTTGCTCGCGGACGGCCTGCCGTGGACGCTGATGCTGGTCGGCGCCACCACGGTGGTGGCCTTCGTGCTCGGGACCGGCCTGGGGATCGCCGCCGGGTGGAAGCCGGGCGGACGGCTCGACGGGTTCCTGTCGCCCCTGTCGACGTTCCTGACCGCCGTGCCGTACTTCTGGGTGGCCCTGATCGCCCTGTACGTCTTCGGCCTGGTGCTCGGCTGGTTCCCGCTGGGCGGCGGGTACGACCCCGACCTGTACGGCAGGCCGGGCTTCCTGGGCAGCGTCCTGCAGTACATGGTGATGCCCGCCACGACGATCGTCTTCTCCGCCTTCGGCGGCTGGCTGCTCGGCATGCGCAACATGATGATCACCACCGTCAGCGAGGACTACGTCCTGCTCGGCAGGGCCAAGGGGCTGTCCGCCGGGCGCGTCATGTTCAGGTACGCCGCGCGCAACGCCCTGCTGCCCAGCGTCACCGGCTTCGCCATGGCGATCGGCGGCGTGCTCGGCGGCGCGCTGCTGACCGAGATCGTCTTCTCCTATCCCGGCATCGGCTACCTGCTCTACGACGCGGTCAGCAAGCGTGACTACCCGCTGATGCAGGGCGTCTTCCTGCTGACGACGCTCACCGTGCTGCTGGCCAACTTCGTGGCCGACTCCGTCTATGTGATGATCGACCCGCGTACGAGAGAGGCAGGCCGATGAAGGTCCGCATCGGCATCGGCATCATCGTCTTCTTCTCGGTGATCGCGATCATCGGGCCGTGGCTCAACGACCTGATGGGCATCGGGCCCTGGAAGATCGATTACAACGCGATCAGCGAGCCGCCCGGCGCCGGCCACCTGCTCGGCACCACCAGCCAGGGCACCGACGTGCTCGCCCAGATGATCGCCGGGACGCGCAACTCGATGGTGGTCGGCTCGGTGGCCGGCGTCATCGGCGTGATCCTCGCGGTCGTGGTCGGCGTCACCGCCGGCTTCTTCGGCGGCAAGGTCGACGCGGTGCTGTCCTTCGTGACCAACATGTTCCTGGTCCTGCCCGTGCTCCCGCTCACCCTGATCGTCGCGGGCTACGTGCAGGACACCGGGCCCGTCACGATCGCGCTGATCATCGGCCTGTTCGGCTGGGCGGCCGGCGCCCGCACGCTGCGGGCGCAGACGCTCTCCCTGCGCGGACGCGACTTCGTCATGGCGATGCGCATGATCGGTGAGAGCAAGCCACGAATGATCTTCGTCGAGGTGCTGCCGCACCTGGCCGGCTGGATCTCCGCGATGTTCCTGCACCTGGTGCTGGGCGCGGTCCTGGCCGAAGCCGGTCTGGCCTTCCTGGGCGTCTCCTCGGCCGACACCATCAGCTGGGGCACCGTCATCGACCAGGCCAGGCAGGTGGCCCTGCTCAACGGCATGTGGTGGTGGTTCGTCCCGCCGGGTCTGTGCATCGCGCTGCTGGGCACCGCGACCGGCCTGGTCAACTTCGGCATCGACGAGGTCATGAACCCCCGCCTGCGCACGGCCGACATCAAGGCGATGAGAAAGGCGCTCGCATGATCCTGGACGTCAAAGGGCTCAACGTCGACTACATCACAGCCAAGGGAGCCGTACGGGCCGTCAACGACGTGAGCTTCCAGCTGCGGCGCGGCGAGATCCTGGGCGTGGCGGGCGAGTCGGGCTGCGGCAAGTCCACGCTCATCATGGCGCTCATCCGGCTGCTGCGCCCGCCGGCGGCGATCACCGGCGGGCAGGTGTGGCTGCACCCGCGCGAGGGCGAGCCGGTCGACATCGCGAGCCGGACCGACAGGGAGCTGCGCAGGCTGCGCTGGCGCAGCATGGCCGTGGTGCTGCAGAGCGCCATGGACGCGCTCAACCCGGTCGCCCGGCTGAGCGCCCAGTTCGCCGACGTGCTGAGGGCGCACGGGTACAAGAACACCGAGGAACGCACCGCCGAGTTGCTGGAGATGGTCGGCATCTCGCCCGACCGCGCCCGCTCCTACCCGCACGAGATGTCCGGCGGCATGCGCCAGCGCGCCATGATCGCGCTGGCCCTGGCCTGCGACCCCGAGCTGGTCGTCATGGACGAGCCGACCACCGCCGTCGACGTCGTCATGCAGCGGCAGATCCTCGCCCAGATCCTGGAGCTGCGCGAGCGGCTCGGTTTCTCCGTCGTGTTCGTCACCCACGACCTGTCGCTGCTGGTCGAGCTCGCCGACCGGATCGCCATCATGTACGGCGGGCGGATCGTGGAGCTGGGCGAGGCCGCGGAGATCTACCGGGCGCCCAAGCACCCCTACACCAAGGGCCTGCGCGACTCCTTCCCACCGCTGCACGCACCTGTCACCAGGCTGAACGGCATCCCCGGAACCCCGCCCGACCTGCGCAACCTGCCCACCGGCTGCGCGTTCGAGCCACGCTGCCCGCGCCGCTTCGCCGACTGCACCGAGCGGCGTCCGGAGCTGCTCGCGGTGGGCGACGCCCTGGCGGCCTGCCACCTGCATGACCGAGAGAGGACGGCCCGTGCCTGAGGAGACCCCGGTCCTGGCCGCGGAGGACGTGACCAAGCACTTCGACACCGGTCGGCAGACCGTGCGCGCGCTGGAGAACGTGACGCTGCGCCTCTACCGCGGCCGCATCGCCGCCCTCGTCGGCGAGAGCGGCAGCGGCAAGACCACGCTGGCCCGGCTGCTCGCCCAGTTCTACCCCGTCACCTCGGGCGAGATCCGGCTGCGCGGCGAGGTGGTGAGCGGCCCGGACAAGGATTTCTACGGTGAGGTCCAGCTCGTCTTCCAGGACCCCTTCGCCTCGCTCAACTCGCTGCGCAAGGTCGAGCACAACGTGCGCAGGGCGCTCAAACTGCACGGGCACCCGGCCGACGACGCGGCCGTGCACGAGCTGCTGGCCAAGGTGAACCTGACCCCGGCCGCCGACTTCGCCCGCAAGCTGCCGCATGAGCTGTCCGGCGGCCAGCGCCAGCGCGTGGCCATCGCCCGCGCGCTGGCCGTGCGGCCCTCGGTGCTGCTGGGGGACGAGCCGATCTCGATGCTCGACGTCTCCATCCGGCTCGACGTGCTCAACCTGCTGGCCAGGCTGCGTGAGGAGGAGGGCCTGGCGCTGCTGTACATCACCCATGACATCGCCAGCGCCCGCTACCTGTCCGACGACATCTATGTCATGTACGCCGGGCAGATGGTCGAAGGCGGTCCTGCCGAGTCGGTGATCCAGGAGCCCAAGCACCCCTACACCCAGCTGCTCCTCGACTCCTCCCCCGACCCGGAGCGGGCCGGCGGCAGCTCGGCGTTCACCGCGACGGCGAAGCTGGGCGAGCCGCCGAGCCTGGTGGACCCGCCGCCCGGCTGCCGCTTCCACCCGCGCTGCCCCTTCGCCAAGGAGCAGTGCAAGACGTCCTTCCCGCCACGCACCGAGTTCGCCGACGGTAGCTGGACCAACTGCTGGCTGCACAACGAGTCATGACATATCACCTTCGCTACCAGGTGCTTCCCGGGAGGGACGCCGCCCCGCTGGCCCGATACTGTGCCGAGCACGGCATCCCCGAGGTCGTGCTGATCTACAACTCGGAGGAACTGCACTCCGGCCATCCGACCGGCGCCGAGGAGGACCTGTGGTTCGAGCACGTGGCCGCGGTCAAGCGCGTGCTCGACGCGCACGGCGTCGGTGCCGGCCTGAACCCGTGGGTGACCGTCGGTCATGCCGACCGGGGCCGCATGCAGGACCGCGGTTTCGCCCCGATGGTCTCCCCGTCCGGCCAGGTCTCCACGGCCACCGCCTCCTTCGCCTGCCCGGTCTGGCGCACGTGGCTGGCCGATCACTACGGCCGTTTCGCCGAGCTCGGCTTCCGCGTGCTCTGGCTGGAGGACGACTTCCGCTTCCACAATCACTCCCCGCTCACCTGGGGCGGCGGGTTCGAGCCGGAGATGCTGGAGCGCTTCGCCCGGCTGTCGGGCCGGCAGGTGGAGCGCGAGGAGCTCGTCGCCGCGATCACCGCGCCGGGTTCCCCGCACCCCTGGCGGGCGCTGCTCCAACGGACCTGGCGCGAGGCCCAGCTCGACGCGCTCGACCGGGTACGGCAGGCGGTCGCCGGACGGGCCAAGCTCGGCCTGATGAGCTCAGGGCTCGGAATCGCCTCGGTCGAGGGCCGGGACTGGGCGGCGCTGTTCGACCGGATCGAGGTGCATCGACCGCACTTCGCCGCCTACCGTGACGAGCCGGGCGAGGCGCTGGCGTACTCGATCGCCATGCTGGAGCTGCAGCGTCCACTGCGCCCGGCAGCCGTGGAGGTCGCCCCCGAGATCGAGAACTGGCCGCATACCGAATGGACCAAGTCCGACACCCAGACCTGGTCGGAGATGGTCACCGCGCGCCTGTCGGGGGCCGACGGCCTGCTCCTCGACGTGCATCCCTTCGTCACCGGCGAGCCCGCTCGCTACCCGCGGATCGGGACCATGCTCGACCGCTCACGCGCCGCCCTCGACGCCACCGCGTCCCCCGGCCTGCGGACCACCGGGGTGACGGTCCCGTGGTGGCCTGACACGGCCGCGCGGATCCCGGGCGACGGCACGTTCGGCGGGCTGGCCGCCGACCCGCTGCGCGCGGCGCGTTACCTGCTGCCGTACGGCGTGCCGATCCAGGCCGGCGCCGGCGCCGTCACCGCGGTGTTCGGCACCATCGCCTGGGGCGTGCCCGACTCCGAGGTGGAGACCCTGCTGTCCGGAGGTGTGCTGCTCGACGGGCACGCGGCGATGATCCTCACCGAGCGGGGCTACGGCTCGCTCCTCGGGGTGACGGTGGAGGAGCCGGCCCACCGGTCCACGCCGTCGCGGCACCCGTACAGCATGGAGCGGATCGCCGACGGCGGCGAGCTGCTGAGCGTCAACGTGCAGGAGGCGGTGGCCAGGCTCGCCGCGGCGAGCGGGGCCGAGGTCTGGACGCGGATCCTCACCCCGCGGCAGGAGCACTGGGGCGACGGGCGGGTGGCCTTCGTCAACGAGCTCGGCGGGCGCGTGGTCACGCTCGCCGCGTGCGCGCCGGAACGGCTCGGCCGCTGCGACGACGGGCGCCGGCTGGCACACCGCGCGATCAGCTTCCTCGGTGGTGACTTTCCCCTGGTCACAGGCGGCCCCCACCTTATGCCGCAGTTCGCCACGGTGAACGGGCGACGCCGCCTGGCCATCGTCAACGGCTCCGCCGACCCGGCCCGTCCGGTGGTGTCGGGTGTCCGCCCCGAGAAGGCGACGCTGCTCGCGCCACTGGAGGAGCCCCGGCCCGTCCCTGTACGCGAAGAATCCGGATATTTCGTTATCGATGCGGATGTGCCGCATCGCGGCTATGTGATCGTGGAGTGTGCATGAACGAGCGGCCCGAAGTCGTCCCGGCCCTGCAGGAATGGACCGGCGGCACCGGCGAGTTCCGGCTCGGCCCCGAGTCCCGGGTCGTCTGCGCCGACGAGCGGCTCGGCAGCCGCCTCGCCGGTGAGCTCGGCATCGGACACGCCACCGAAGGGCCGGGAGACGTCGTCCTGGAGATCATCCCCTCCGACGGCAGAGCCGAGGGCTACCGGATCGAAGCCACGCCCGGCCGCGTGACGATCACCGCGTCCACCGCCCGCGGCCTGTTCTACGGAACCCGCACCCTCGTGCAGATCCTCCGTACCGGCGCGGTCCCGTGCGGCGTGGCCCACGACTGGCCCGACTACCCGGTCCGCGGCTACATGCTCGACGTCGGCCGCCGCTACGTCACCCCCGAGCTCATCCACCGCCTCATCCGCCTGATGGGCCACTACAAGCTCAACGAGCTGCAGCTCCACCTCAACGACAATGAGATCAAAGCCCCGGACGGCGACTGGGGCGAGGCTCTGCACGGCTTCCGGCTGCGCTCGCCCGCCTTCCCCGGCCTGGCGCCGGAGGAGTCGTACTCCCGCGACGACTGGGACGGTTTCGAGGAGCTCGCCGCCGCCCACGCGATCACCCTCGTCCCCGAGATCGACGCCCCGGCCCACTCGCGCGCCTTCATCTCCTTCGACCCCTCCGTGGGCCACGACGGCGGCAACTCCGACCACCTCGACCTGGCCAACCCGGCCGCGACCGAGCTGGTCAAGGCCGTGTTCACCGAGTTCGTGCCCTGGTTCCGCGGACCGGCTGTGCACTTCGGGGCCGACGAGTACTACCAGAGCAAGGCGTTGTGGAAGCAGTTCTTCAACGACATGGCCGCGCATGTGCGTTCGCTCGGCAAGCAGCCCCGCGCGTGGGGCGGGTTCACCCGCCTGTCCCCGACGGGGGACACCGCCGGATTCGATCCCGACGTAGTGATCAACAGCTGGAACAACGGCTTCTACGGCCCCGAGGGGGCTCGCGAAGACTCCTACGCCCTGATCAACAGCAATGACGACCTGCTCTACATCGTCCCCGAGGCCGACTACTACCACGGCGCCGGCCTCGACGCCGAGTGGCTCTACGACCACTGGGAGCCGCACGTCTTCGCCGACGGCCAATCCCTCGACCCGGGCGACCCCCGCCTGCTCGGCGCCATGCCGGCGCTCTGGAACGACCTGGTCAGGGCGGACTACACCGAGGAGAGGATGTACGAGCTCATCGAGCACAGCCTGGGCGTGCTCGCGCAGAAGATGTGGAGCGGCGCCAAGGCCGGGTTGCCGTACCGGGACTTCGTCCGGTTGCTACAGAGGTTGAACGCCTAGTAGTGCCCGGTCAGGTAGAGGTCGATCCGGCGAGTCGCCCGGCGGCAGGGCCTTGAGTGGAGCGGCGATTCGGGCTCGTCCGTCCCATCTGGGGCTCTGTATCTCTTCCGCCTCGTCTTCAAGAGACCGAGACGCCGTCGCGTCCGAAACCGACCAAGCTCTACTAGGTAGTTGTCCCGCTCAGGGACGCCCCGAGCGCGGTCGTCATATACAGAACGTTGCGCCCGGATCGCTCGCGCGCGACCAGCCCGCTCTCACGCAGCACCCCGAGGTGCTGCCATGGATCGATCATGTAGCAATGGGCTAAATGCTGTCGCGGCGACGCCCGGCGCCGGAGGATCCCGGCATGAAGCAGGACATGACGCGGACCGACGCCGAGCCCCGCTTGTCTGCGGCCTACTGGCGGTTGTGGTGGGCGACGGGCGTCAACAGCATCGGTGACGGGGCGTTCGCCGCGGCTGTCCCGCTGCTGGCCGTCACGATCACGCGCGACCCGCGGCTCGTGTCGGTCGTATCCGCGGCGACGTACCTGCCCTGGCTGCTGCTGTCGCTCCCCGCCGGTGCGCTCGTCGACCGGCACGACCGCGTCGGCCTGATGTGGCGCTCACAGGCGATCCAGGCAGTGATCGTCAGCGTCACCGCCATCCTTGCCGCACTCGGCCACATCGGCATCCCGGTGCTCGCGGTCATGGCCTTCGGGCTGGGGACGTGCGAGATCGTCTTCGCCGGCGCGGCGCATGCGATCTTGCCCGATCTCGTCGCCAAACCCCTGCTGCACAAGGCGAACGGCCATCAGCAGACGATCGCGACGATCGGCTCCCAGTTCCTGGGACCACCGATCGGCAGCCTGCTGTTCGCGGTCGCCGTGGCGTCGCCGTTCGGGATGGACGCCGGCTCCTTCGCCCTGTCCGCCGCGCTGCTGGCGACATTGCCCAGGCACAGGCACCGGCAGATCGAGCACCCGCCGATGCGTACGGCGATCGCGGACGGCCTGCGCCGACTGGTCCGGCACCGGCTGCTGCGCACCCTCGCGATCCTGCTCGGTGTCAACACCTTCTGCGGCCACCTCGGTAACGTCACACTCGTCCTGCTGGCGACCCAGACGCTGCACCTCGACGCGCGCGGTTACGGCCTGCTGCTCGCCGCCGCCGCGATCGGCAGCCTGCTCGGCGGCCTGGTCAGTGCGCGCGTCGTCAACAGGGCCGGCGCGCTTCGCGCACTACTCACCGCGCTCGCCACGAACGTCGTCGTCTTCGTCGGGATCGGGCTGAGCCCGAACGCGATCGTGCTCGGCGCGCTGCTGGCCGTCAACGGCTTCGTCATCACGCTGTGGACCGTCGTGACCGTCAGCCTCCGGCAGCAGGTCGTGCCGTCCGAGATGCTCGGCCGGGTCAACGGCGTCTACAAAATGCTCGGCTGGGGACTGATCCCGCTCGGGGCACTGGCCGGCGGACTGGTGGCGCACACGTTCGGGTTGCGTGCGCCGTACCCCGTCGCGGGTGTGCTGCGAGGGGTCGCCTTGCTGGTCGCGATGCCGATACTGATCCGCGCCATGCGTGACCGGTGATCGGGCGACGACTCGTTGCCGCCTTCGATCGTCACGGCCTTGACCACGCTCCTCGCTGGGGTGGTCCCACGCCCATGGCCCTCTGGTGTGCGCGGCCTCCGCAGCCAGGGAGGGATGGCCCATCGATCACTCTTGTATCGAACACGTGATCTAAAAACTCTAGGACCAGGGTCCCGGCCAAAGTTACGATCTTGCTGTTCGCCGGCCGGGTCGATCGGCCGGTTCTCCACGCTGACGGGGTGTGAAGACGCCCCATGACTGGACGGGAGATCAACTTTGAGGCGTGCACTGATCGCGGTAGGTGTCGGTTTGAGCATGGTGGGTTCCACTGTCGTCACTGAGCCGGCACAGGCCGCGAGCGTGGTGATGGTCCCGTTGGCTCCCACTGTGACGGCGGCTCAGCAGGTCGCGAGATTCTGGCTCGCCGACGGGGCCGCCAACCTGAAGAACGCCACGCCGTACGCAGTGCGGACCACGGTCGGCGGGGAACGCCTGTCCACGGACATCGTCCCGGACGGCCCGCCGGCTTCCATCCCGCCGCTGGAAGAGCCGGCCTCGCCGGACGGGGAGCTGCCCACGACCTCGGGCAAGGTGTTCTTCATCGGCAGCGACCTCCAGCCGCACTGGTGCACCGGCACGGCCGTGCGCTCGAAATACCGGAACGTCGTCGCGACGGCAGGCCACTGCCTACTGGACCGGTGTCATCGCCTAGACGGCCCCGTCCCCGCCGCGTCCGCCCAGAAGGGCGGGCGCGGCGTCATGGCCTGTCGGCCGTTCCGGTTCGGATCTGCCGTTTGACCAGCACGGCCTGCGATCGGATCGCCTTGCCGCCGGATAACCCGCATCCTCACCGCGCCCCGGACCGGCGCTCCAGATCAAACAGTTCCGGGTGAGGAGAAGGTCTTGTTCACCATCCTTGCCGCCCGTAGGCCAGTCCTCGATCCGGAGAACTCCGGCCTCCCCAGAAAGGCTGATCGGCTCGTGCTCGATGAGATCATCGCCCGCTACGACGACACACTGGATCGCCTCGGCGACTTCTTCGCGTACACGGTGACGATCCCCGATTCCGGCGTCCTCACGGTCGAGGACGCCATGCGTCGCGTCGGATCCGACCCCGCTGCGCTCCAAGGCCCCGGAGAGCCGCACAGCAGCGGCGGCATCTCCTTCTACCAGTTCGGCTCCGGCGTCGTCACTCTGGACTGGATGAACCCGGGCGGTGACCGCAAACAGGTGACCGATCGGCTCGCCGGCAACGGATTCCGGCATTGGTACCTGGCCTTCGACATCGAGGGCAACACCACCATGTACGTCCGCTATGGAGAAGCCGAGGGATACCTTGAGCATCCCGAGCCGGGCTACATCCCCTTCACTCACTGGACGGATCACTTCGGCCCGCTGAGTGCCTACTCCGACCTCCTCGTAAGTGCCTATGACAGTGAGGAGGCGGAGGCGGAGGTGGACGTCCTCGCGGCATGCCTGGCCGTGATCGAGGTGGAAAGCGGTGTCCGCCTGGAGGAGAAGCTCATGGACGGTCCTCATTCAGTGCTGTCGATCTCCATGTAGGACCAGGTCAGCCTCATGATTCTGCGGTGTTCAGCCACCAGCCGACGCCTTTCGGCCGCTCGCGCATCGACCGGTCCGACCCAACCGCTTCGGGGTGCCGTTCGGCATCGCACCGGCCGTCTGCGCTCCCGTACATGGTCTACAGGATCACTGTCTGCACCTCCCCCGCCCCCGTCGCCCGCAGTCGCTCCTATCCCTCCATAGGCGTCGACCCGGTCACATGCTCGTTACCGCCGCCCGCCGAACGCCCAGTCGTGGACCTCGATGTCGGCGTACCGGTCCGGAGTCAGGACGGCGCGTGCCGCATCCGGGTCCGGCGCCCGGACCAGCAGCGCCGTACCCACCCAGGTGGTGCCGTCGTCGGACAGCAACGGCCCATACGCGATCAGCTCGTCCCGGTCGGATGGCGGGACAAGGTCGGCAGCCGGCCCGGAGCCGAGGCCCAGCACCAGATACCGGTTGCCGCCCTCTCGGCCGCCGGGGAAATCCCACATGGTGCGACCCAGCACGTTGCGCCATCGGCGCAACACCACGTCCCGGTACACACCGGCCTGATAGTTGGGCTCATCGAAGACGAACGCACGCGCGGTGGCGAGGTCCGGCAGGTCGACGATGTGCACGCTGCCGGTGGCCGTCTCACCGTCGGGGCTCAAAGTGGGGCCGCGGGCGATCAGCTCCGCCTCGTACCGGTCCATGTAGGACCAGTGCTCCTCCGTCAACTGGTCGCGGAGGGTCGCGGAGCCGGGACGATCACGGTGATAGCAGAAGAACTCCATACCAAGGGTATCTACCATGAACCGCAGCGACAGCTCCATTCCGGTCATCCAAGCCATCGACGCCCCTTAAGCGCCGGAGAAGGGTCTCAAGCAGCGGCGAAGGACCAGGTGGGTGGGGCCGGCCGCTCCGCTGCCGTCGATGGTCTCTCCGGGGATGTCGTCAGTCCCCCCGCCTCCGGCTGCCCGACGAGTCCGTATCCCTCAATCGGCGTCATCTCCGTTGGTGCACGCTGTGAGGGCGGCCGGCTCCCTGCGGATCGCGCACCGTGGGGCGCATCCGCCCTGGTCGGGTGGGGTTACCCCTACCGCGTGCCGACCTGCTGGCATGATCACCCCGACAAAGCCGGACATATACCTTCATAACGTTATAAATGACCAATGAAGGGGCTTCGCCCGTGTCTGGCACCACCTCGTTCCGCCGTATCGTCTCCCGCTCCGCCGTCGTCGCATTGGCCGGCGCGGCCTGCCTCGCGGTCACCGCCGGGAGCGCCGGAGCAATCATCAACGGCTCCGATCCCACCGAGTCCTACCCCTTCATGGCGACCATCCCGACCACGGCTCCGCTCATGGGCCTCACGGACGGCAACTGCGGCGCGGCCCTGATCAGCTCGCAGTGGGTCGTGACCGCGGCGCACTGCCTCGACATGGAGATCGGCTCGATCCCGAAGGGGACGGTGCGCATCGGCAGCGACGAACGGAAGTCCGGCGGAACCGTCCGCAAGATCGCGCAGGCGTTCCTGCACCCGGACTACGCCCAGCACTCGCCGAACAAGAACGACATCGCGCTGATCCGCCTGGACCGCCCGGTCAGCATCAAGCCCATCACGATCGCCGATCAGGCGGGCAAGCCCGGCACGCCGACCCGGATCATCGGCTTCGGCATCACCAAGTTCAGCACCAACCCGGCTGACTGGAAGATGGCCAAGAAACTGCGCCAGCTCGACACCCGTCGCGGCGCGGTCTCCGAGTGCGGTCCCGGCTTCGCCGATGACACCCGCCTGTGCACAATCAGCCGGAAGCCCAAGGCCATGGCCTGCAACGGCGACTCCGGCGGCCCACAGATCCAGCGCGGCCGCGGCGGCCGCCGGGAGTTGATCGGCGTCACCTCCGGCCCCGGCGCCAAGAGCCCCTCCTGCGAGCAGGGACCCGGCCTCTACACCAACGTGCCCGCCTACAGCGACTGGATCAACAAGACCATCCGCGCGAACAGCTGAGCCGCGGTACGGCAGGCCCGGTGACGGACCGGGCCTGCCCGTGGGCGGCCCACTCGGCATCCTCGGTCCAGCCCACCGCACCCGTACGAAACTCCGGATCGAAACTACGTCTGGTCTCTCCCACGATCCGACCTCCCCTTAGGCCAGATCTCCACAGTACGAGGGGAGGGTCACCGCCTCGGACAGGCCGCCGAAGGTGTGCCGGGTGCTGATGCCGGACGGACCGTGGCCGTGCTTGTGGCCCGCGAGGTTCCATGCGTAGACCGGCACCCGCGCCGGAACCTGCTCGGTCGGATCGCTGCCGTAGTGACCGCCGCCGGCCTGCTCGTCGGTGATGACGATCATCCGGTCGTGAGCATCGTTGGTCGAGCGGAAGCGCCTCCGGACGGCGTGGACCGTGTTGGTCACTCCGGGGGGGAGACCTTGCAGAGTGCCGCCCACTTTCGCTCAGCCTCATGCAGCCTCTCCAGCTCTGCTTGGCTGTTCTGCTCTCTTTGTAGCGCGGCCGCCCAGTCCTGGTGGGCGTATACCGACTCGCGCAAGCTCCCGCGGAGCTCCGGATCATCGGTTGTCTCCGCAGCAGTGAGCAGCCTATCGGCATATGCCCGGGCATTCACTTGCCACTCCTCTTGCGTCACAGTGATCGTCTGGACATTGCGAGCAGCGACTGCCAGGGCGCAAGCTTTGGACCGTGCAGAGTCCTTGTTGTTCAACATGTCATCGAAACTCTTGACGCCGAAGAACGCCAAGATGGTGATCACGGACACCGCGATCCCCAGGACCGCAGCGAATTTCGGCTTATCAGAACCGTCGCTCACCTCTGGGCCTCCGTCACCCGAAAGCGTTGCTGCCCCGAGTATAGGATTAAGGTGGCGGTTGGCGGAGCTTTTGTCTGAAACCGGGCCTGGCCATGAAAACCGACAATCTCGCCCTCTCTAAGTGGGTGTTTGATCCCGGGGGTTCTGTCTGATTGGTGTTTCAGGCGCCTCGCCAGGTTGGGGTGGATTCGCGGGTGAGTTGGCGGGTCATGAGGTCGATCATGGCAACGTGGATCATGGCTTCGGAGCGGGCCGGTAGGGCTTCGTAGTCGCGCGCCAGGCGTTCAGCACCGGCTCGACGAGCGCCCAGCGGGCGTCGGACAAGTCACTGGGGTAGGGGCGCCGCTCGGCCATGCCTCCGGCGTACCGTGCGGCGCATCGGCCGCCCAGACCCCGAATGGCATCCCTCACCGGCAGGTAAGGACAGGGCGCCACGTCTTGGGATGAGACAGGATTTTCCTGGATGAGACCGGCACTCAGCAGCCCGTTCATCGAAGGCCGCCATTTCGGAATCCATCGAAAGCGTACAAGCCGGGCGCGCAGGCTACCGAATGGATCGGGCGATTCACTATCCCATGGGATAAAACACCCACTAAGAGATTTACCTACCCAACAACCCCTTTCAGCGTTCGTGACGCACTATCCGGTGAAAATTTCGTCAATTCCGCCGGACCCTCTTGAGGGCGCCTACTACTGGCTCCAGGAAAGCCGCGGTCCGGCCCTCTCCCCTGCTCCCGACCGTTCCTGATCACGGGTGGACCATCGGTGTGTACTATCAGTACACTTCGGCCATGAGAGCCATCGTCAAGACCGCGGGCACCATCCTGGTTTCGATCCTCCTCAGCTATCCGCTCTGGGCACCAGAGTGGGGGCGCGGCATCCTGGGCGAGATCGAAGCGTGGGGAATGCCCGGCGGACTGATCGCCGTTGCCGTTTTCCTCGGGCTCGTTGCGCTGTACTGCCGAGCCCTCCAGCGGACGATGACGCTCGTGCGGCCCGACGCCAGGACCGCGTCGCCCACGTCGGTCTGGTGGATGTTCGCGATCCCCTACAACTTCACCGAGGATTTCTTCATCGTGCGCGCCGTCTCCACCTCGCTGGCCGCTGACGAGCAGGTGACGAGCGGGTTCATCCGGCGGTGGGCGGCACTCGGATACGGCTGGTGCGCGTTCCAGATCCTGTCGCTCTTCCCGGGGATGGCCGGGTATGTCGGCGGAGCAATCGCCCTCCTGCTGTGGGCGGCACACTGGATCATGACAGCCCGCGTCAATCGCACGCTTGCCACCCGGCCCCCAGCCGCCCCACTCACGCACAGCCTCTAGGAAACCCATGCCGCTGCCCCGCTTTGACCGACTGCCGGTCGGCACACGAGCCGCCATCCTCGCTGTCGCTCGCGCCCACTTCGCCCGCGACGGCGAGAACGCCGCGTCGTTCAACCAGATCATCGCCGAAGCCGGCATCTCCAAGACCTCCGCCTACCATTACTTCGACGGCAAGGACGACCTCTTCGGCGCCGTAGTCACCGACGCGGCCGACCGGATGTTCACCGTGCTCGGTCCCTGGATCGACGTGGAAACCGAGGACGAACTGTGGGAGCAGGTGACGGCAGGCACCACACGGCTCATGGCGCACCTGCGCGACCACCCCGATGACCGGGCGGTGCTCGCCGGGCGGCCTCATCCCGGCGGCGACGGCAGCTCCTGGATCCACAGGCTCGTCGCGAACGGCCTGCACATCAACCTGATCGACCCGTACCCGAACGCCGAACTGATCACCGTGGCGACCATCGGTGTCTTCGAAGCCCTCGACACCTGGGCACTCGACCATCCGAGTGAGCTCGGCCACTCCGTCACGGACACGCTCACCCTGTTCCTCGCACGGCTCTGGAACACCGCCCCCAAGGCGAGGAGTGAGAAATAGCCCCCGGGCCATGGACACGAGGCCGTGGCGTGCCTCTGCGACGGCGGCCAGGATGTTCGTCCTCTGCCCATGCAGATAATGCTCCGAGGGGGCCAGGGCGGTCCGTGACACAATCACATGGATGCGGTTCCATGCCGACCTGCACATCCACTCGAAACACTCCAGGGCCTGCAGCAAGGACAGCGACCTGGAGCATCTGGCCCGGTGGGCGCGGCGCAAGGGCGTCACCATGATGGGCACCGGAGATTTCACGCATCCGGCCTGGTTCGGGCGGCTCCGTGAGGACCTCGTGCCGGCCGAGCCCGGGCTGTTCCGGCTCCGTGCGGAGCCGGACGGAGCGGCCTCTCGCGGGCTGCCGCCCGGTGTGGCCGCCGCCGAGGTGCGGTTCATGCTGTCGGTGGAGGTCTCCACGGTCTACCGCCGCGGCGGGCGCACCCGAAAGATCCACCACCTGGTGTATATGCCGGGGTTCGACGCGGCGCAGGCGTTCAACCGCGGCGTGGCGCGGTTCGGCGACCTGAGCTCGGACGGCCGGCCCGTCCTCGGCCTGGACTCCCGCGAGCTGCTGGAGATCACCCTGGCCTGCGGCGACGGCGCCTACCTGGTGCCGGCGCACGTCTGGACGCCGTGGTTCGGCGTGTTCGGCTCCAAGTCCGGGTTCGACACGATCGAGGAGTGCTACGGCGACCTGGCCGGTCACATCTTCGCGCTGGAGACCGGGCTGTCCAGCGACCCCGCGATGAACTGGCGGGTCTCCGGCCTGGACCGCTACCGGATGGTGAGCTACTCCGACGCGCACTCGCCGCCCAGGGTCGGCCGCGAGAGCACGGTGTTCGACGTCGACCTGGACTACTTCGCGGTCCTGCGCGCGCTGCGGACCGGCGCCGGGCACGAGGGGACGGTCGAGTTCTTCCCCGAGGAGGGGAGATACCACCTGGACGGGCACCGCAAGTGCGACGTCCGGATGGCCCCGGAGCAGACGCGCGAGCACGGCGGGATCTGCCCGGTGTGCGGCAGGTCGCTCACAGTGGGCGTGCTGAGCCGGGTCGAGGAGCTGGCCGACCGCGAGGAGGGTGTACGACCGGACGGCGCCGCCGGTTTCCGCAACCTCGTCCCGCTCCCGGAGATCGTGGGCGAGATCCTCGATGTGGGGCCGCAGAGCAAGAAGGTGCTCGCGGAGGTCGACGGTCTCATCGCCGCCCTGGGACCGGAACTGGCGATCCTGGAGGAGGTGCCGGTCGGTGACATCGCGCCCCTCTCCCCGCCGCTCGCCGAGGCCGTCGACCGGCTGCGCCGCGGCGAGGTGATCCGGGAGCCCGGGTACGACGGCGAGTACGGGACGATCCGGCTCTTCGGGCCCGGCGAGTCCGACCAGGCGGACACGCTCACCACCCCGGCGCTTTTCTAGCCGTCGACGGATCGGTCCCGGCGCCGCCGCCCGGGTCTGACAGGACGGGACCACGCAGTCCCCCGGGCGAGGATGTCCACCGTGGAGATCGGCCTCTCCGGCCGGGAGGGAACCGACGGTGACCGGCACCATGTGGCGGTGGTCGGGTGACGGACGACTTTCCGACGAGACCGCCCGCGGTCATCAGGGACAACGAGGCGATCACGCCGCAGGGTCCAGGCCATGCCCCTGACTCCGCCGGACGGGTGACGCCACGTCGCCGTTTCGGAGTGAGGAGGGCCACGACGGCCCCGCACGCGGCCAGGGCACGTCAGAGCCAGGCGAACTCCTCCTGCATCCTTCTCAGGAGCTCGTTCTGCCTGGGGAGGAACGCGCGGTAGAACTCCTTGCCGCACTCCAGGTCGTCGAGAGAGGCCTTGATCTCCTCGTTGAGGTACGGCCTGGCCTTGTCGGGCGCCAACTCGGGCTGGACGAACATGCCCTCGCCTGCCTGTTCGTCGGGTATGTCGTCTTGGCGGGCGAGTTTCTCCACCTTCGCGTCGAACTCGTCGCGGCCGCGCCGTTCCATGGCGACCGGGTTGGCGGCGGTCAGACGGTAGCCCTTGGCTTTGAGGCAGTCGGCCATGGCGACGGCCGACTGGACGAGCCCGGGATCGCCGTCGAGCTCCTCCGCCTTGACCTGTTTCACCTTCAAGGCCATCTGCTTGCCGTGGTCGCGCTTGGACGTCACGACCTTGCCCGTGGTCTTTTCGACGGCCTCGCCGTAGCACGCTTCCTTGACCTTGACGTATGCCGTGGCCTGCGCTTCGTTGAGCTTTCCGGCGATCGCCCAGTTGGGGTCCGCGGGCACCTTGCCCCTCGGGTCTCCAGGGCCTTGGAACTCCTTGGGATAGACGAAGGCGGCGAAGATCTCGAAGCCGTACTTGGCCCGCCTGACCTTCATGGCCTCGTAGTCGCCGTTCAGCGCCTGCGTCTCGGCGGCGGAGAGCTTCACGGGCGGAGGGAGGTAGGGGACGTAGGTGAACCCTCCCTTCTTCATGCAGTCGGCGATCCCGGCCTCCATCTGCCGTTTGACGTCCGTACCGGCGTACGACGCGGTGGCGTGCGGGCTCGACGGCGCGGACTGACTGCCGCCGGCGGCCGAGCAACCCGTCAGTGCGGCGAGCGAGAGCGCGGACAGCACGAGAGTCGATCTTTTTGGCATGCCCGGAAACATACTCCGTTCAACGAAGTATCGTCAATCGAGCCGTGGGGTCGACGCCCGCCGCCAGTGCCCGAACGGCACGAGCGCGGTCGCACCGGCCAGGAAGACCAGCAGGCCCCAGTAGGCCAGATGCTGCCTGGTCAGGTCGGCCGCGTGGTCCCACAGGCGGGCCGAGGCGACGGTGACGTAGATCGTCGCGCCGAGCGCCCAGCGCGGGTCGTGGGACAGGCGTCCCGCCCAGAGCGCCATGCCGAGCAGGGCCAGCTCGACGGCCATCCTGCTCAAGCTGATCGGATAGACGGTCCCGGACTCCATCCACGCCGGCCCCGCCCAGGCCATGGGCGGCACGACCGCCCACCACCACCACGATCTCGGGGTGAGCGGCCTGCCGTACACGGCGAGGACCAGCAGGCCGCCGAGCGCGAGCGCGTAGTCGGTGGCCACGGGCGGCGGCTCGGACAGGGCGAACAGCGGGGCGTCCGTCAGGAAGCCGGGTTCGACGGGCAGCAGCAGGTGGTCGAACAGCGGCTCGCCGCTCGCGACGGCCACGGCTTTCGCGCCGGTGAGCAGCACCAGCGGCAGCGCCGGCCGTACTCTGCCGCGTAGCACGGCCAGCAGGGCCAGCGCGGACAGCGACGTCCACAGCGGGATGGCGGGCGCGTAGGGCAGCAGAGCCGCGAGCTGTGCCGCGCACAGGGCCGTCACCCCGAGATGGACGCCGTTGGCCCAGGAGGATCCGCGTCCCGCCCTGGTCAGCCGTTCGCGCAGGCCGCCGATGACCAGTCCCGTCGCCTCCCGCGGCTCGGGGACCGTGCGCAGGGGCGCGGCGCTCTCCAGAAGGACATCGAGAAGCTCGTCGCCGTAGGCGCTGCGATAGTCGTGCGGATAGGCGCGCAGCAGCCTGCGGTAACGCCGTTCGAGCGGGGTCATCCCGCGAAGGTGGCTCTGTTGATCACCAGCGCGGCGGCCGCATGCATACGCCTGGCCTCGGCGCGGACGACGGCCTGGCCGGCATCGGTGATCCGGAAGTAGCGCCGGCTGCGGCCGTTGACGACCTCTTCCCTGTCCACGGCGATGACCCCGCGCTCACTGAGCCGCTCAAGGATGCCGTAGAGGGTGCCGACGGACGGCCGGACCCGCCCTCCCGACAGTTCTCCGACCCCCTTCAGGATGGCGTGCCCGTGCATCGGGCCGTCGAGCAGGGTGGTGAGCACGAAGTACATCGGCTCGCTGACCTCTGAAGTTCCCCTGGGCATGGCGGTGATCGTACTCCGTACCACGGAGCATCGCACGGTCGCGACGGCCGGCCACCGGGGATCCGGGCCATGGCCATGTCGCGAAGCGCCGGGAGCGGCGCGCCCAACGCCCCCGCCGTGCTCGCCGCCAACGCCCACCGGCTGCCGCGGCTGCGCTCGCTGTTCCTCGGCTTCGTCGAGCCCGAGCACTGGGAGATCTCCTGGATCCGGCAGGGCGACGTCACCCCGATCCTGGAGGCATTCCCCCGCCTGGAGCGGCTGGACGTGCGCGGCAGCGAGGACCTGCGGCTGCGGCCCGTACGGCATGCGTCCCTCAAGGTCCTGCGCTTCGAGTCCGGTGGACTGCCCGGCCACGTCGTCCGCGCGATCGGCGAGTCGGAGCTGCCCGGCCTGGAGCATCTGGAGGTGTGGCTCGGCGTCTCCCAGTACGGCGGCGACGCCACCGTGGGCGACCTGGAGGGCGTCCTGTCGGGCAGCGGCCTGCCCGCGCTGCGGCGGCTCGGGCTACGTGACAGCGAGATCCAGGACGAGGTGGCCGCCGCGGTGGCGTCGGCGCCCGTCGTCGCCCGCCTGGAGGCGCTCAGCCTGAGCATGGGCGCGCTGACGGACACCGGAGCCGAGTCGCTGCTGAGCGGCCAGCCCCTCACCCACCTGCGCCACCTCGACCTGCACCACCACTTCCTCACCGACGACATGGCCGCGCGGGTCCGGCGCGCCCTGCCCGGCGTGGACGTCGACCTCTCCGAACCCCAGCCCCCGCTGGACGAGTGGCGCTACGTCGCCGTCTCGGAGTGAGGGCGCGACCACGGCACCGCGCCGCACGCGGTCAGGCCGGAGAGGAGATCCGGGTGGTACGGCTCACTTGTCCTCGCCGGTCTCCCTGACCTCCGGATGGTCGAGGACGATGTCGTAGGTCACCGGGATCAGCCGCCGCAGACCGGTGTCCACGCCTCCGCCTGAGGCCTCGAACACGATCTTTCCGCCGCGGGTGACGTCTCTGACCTGCTCGACGACGTATTCGTGGACCTGGTCGCCGGGCTCATGGACCACTTCGGGGGCCCGCACGCCCTCACGATCTTCCGACACCGCGACCTCCCTGAGTCCGGGCGGGGGGCGCCCCCGCCCCCTTTCACGGTAACCGGTGGACGGTCCGTCAAGGCTTCCGCCGGCCGTACCTCTCCTGGAAGGCCGGGCCATGACCCGGCCGGCACGGGGGACTCCTCGCCGGTTGGTTATGTTGTGGGAGTGGAGGCACTCGTCCAACGGCCGCTGGGCCGGAGCCACCTGACGGTGACACGGCTCGGCCTCGGCCTGGCCGCGCTCGGCCGCCCCGCCTACATCACGCTCGGCCGTGAGGAGGATCTCGGCGACGACCGTGGCGTCGCCGCGATGCGGGCGCGCACCTGGGCCGTGCTCGACGCGGCGTGGGCGAGGGGCGTGCGCTACTTCGACACGGCGCGTTCGTACGGCCGCGCGGAGGAGTTCCTCGCCGGCTGGCTGCGCGAGCGCGGGATCGCGCCGGGAGCGGCGACGACCGGCTCGAAATGGGGATACGCCTACGTGGGCGGCTGGCGGATGGACGCCGAGCACCACGAGGTGAAGGAGCTGTCGGCCGAGCGGCTCCGCCGCCAGCTCGACCAGACGCGCGAGCTGCTCGGCGAGCACCTGTCGCTCTACCAGATCCACTCGGCGACGGTGGAGAGCGGAGTGCTCGAAGACGAGGGCGTGCTCGACCGGCTGCGCGCGCTGCGGGCCGAGGGCGTCGCGATCGGGCTCAGCACGACAGGCCCGCGCCAGGCGGACACGATCGCGCGGGCGGTCGAGATCGGGACGTTCGACACGGTGCAGTCCACCTGGAACCTGCTCGAACGTTCGGCCGGCGGAGCCCTCTCCCGGGCGCACGGGGCGGGGATGGGCGTGATCGTCAAGGAGGGGGTGGCGAACGGGCGGCTGACCGCCCGCGCGGCGCCCGCCCCGCTGGCGGCGGCCGCGCGCGATCGGGGGGTGACACCGGACGCGCTCGCGCTCGCGGCCGTGCTCGCACAACCCTGGGCCGGAGTGGTGCTGAGCGGCGCGGTCTCGGTCGAGCAGCTGCACAGCAATCTGGGCGCGGCCGAGGTGGGATGGGATACGGAGCTCGACGAGCGGCTCGCCGGGCTGGCCGAGGACCCCGAGACCTACTGGGCGGGGCGCGGCGCGCTCGCCTGGGCCTGAGCGCGCGGGGCGCGGACAGACGCCGCCGGGCACGTGTCCTACACGACGCCCGCGTAGACCCAGTGGCCGTCGAGGCGGACGAAACGGCTGTGCTCCTCCATCTGCCCGGGTTGTCCGCGATCAAGGTAGTGGGCGCGGAACCGGACCGTCCCCTCGTTGTGGAAGACGCTGCCGTCGGCGGTCTCCAGGATCTCCAGGCGGACCCAGCGCAGCCTCTTGTCGAGCTCGACGCGGGCCGGGCGGTCGGCGGGGTGCCAGGTGCGCAGCAGATATGCCTCGTCGCCGACGCCGAACGCGCTGAAACGGGACCGCATGAGCAGCTCGGCGGTGGAGGCCGAACCCTCGCCCCGGTGGAAGCGGGCACAGCAGTCCTGGTAGGGGGCCGGCAGGCCGCAGAGGCAGCCGGCGGCGGGGACACGACGGGACATGCCCCCTATTGTGCCCGAACGGACTCACGCGGCGCCCGGAGCCTTGCATCCGAACAGGCTCACGCGGGCCGCCCGTAGCCTCGCGCCCGAACGGACTCACGCAGCGCCCGGAGCCTTGCGCCCCAACAGGCTCACATGACGCCCGGAGGCCGGGAGGGCGACGGTGTCGCCGGACCGGTGGCCGGGCGATGACGCTCACCGTCTCGTCGCGCGCGTCGATCCGCACGTCGATCCGCCCGTTGACGCCCCACCCGGTCCCGGCGATCTCACGGGCCGCGCGTTCCACCAGGTCAGACCCATGCCTGCCGGATTTTTCCGCCATACCGCCGGGGCCGTCTTGCCGAACGCGCCCGCAGGTGACACGTTCGACAGTGGCCCTGCCGTCGAGCCCTGGGGGTGCTTCCCGGCCATGGACGACCAGAACACCGACCACACCGGTCACGCCGACGACCTGCCGAGACTGCCGTTCACCCGCGACGACCCGCTTCAGGTTCCGGAGATGTACCGCGCACTGCGGGCCGCCCGGCCGGTGACCCGGGTCCGCACCCAGGCGGGCGACCTCGCCTGGCTGGTCTCCGGCTACGAGGAGGCCAGGCAGGCCTTCGCCGATCCGCGCCTCGGACGGTCGGCTCCCGACCCGGAACGGGCCGCCCGGATCTCCGGCTCGGTGCTGCTCGGTGGTCCGCGCGGCGACATCGAGACGGAGAAGGCCGAGCACGAGCGGATGCGCCGGATGCTCGCCCCGGCCTTCTCCGCCCGCCGGATGAGCGCCCTCGGGCCCCACGTCCAGCAGCTCGTCGACGAGCTGCTGGACCACCTGGCCGAGCTGCCGCGCCCGGCGGACCTGCGGGAGGAGTTCTCCGTGCCGCTGCCGGTGCTGGTGATCTGCGAGCTGCTCGGCGTGCCGTACGGCGACCGCGGGCACTTCAGGAAGCTGGCCGAGGCGATGACGGATCTGAGCGACCCGCGGCGCGCCGAGGCGGCGATGACCGAGCTGGCCGACTACACCCGCGCCATCCTGGTCGACAAGCGGGCGGACCCGGCCGACGACGTGTTCTCCGACCTGGCCACCATGGAGGCGCCCGACGAGGAGATCGCCACGCTCGCCGCGGGACTGCTGTTCGCCGGCCACGAGACGACGGTCAACCGGATCGACTACGGCGTGCTGCTGCTGCTCGGCAACCCGGCACAGCGCGACGCGCTGGTCGCCGACCCGTCGCTGACGGCCCCGGCGGTGGAGGAGATCCTGCGGATGGCCGCGCCGGGCAACCACGGCCTGCCCCGGTACGCCCACGAGGACGTGAGCATCGGCGGCGTGACGATCAGGCGCGGCGAGGCGGTGCTCATCGTCACGACGGCGGCCAACCGCGACGAGCGGACCTTCCCCGAGCCCGACCGGTTCGACATCGGCCGCCCTCTCGGCGACCCGCAGCTCGCCTTCGGCTACGCGGCCCGCTACTGCATCGGGGCGAGCCTGGCCCGGGTGGAGCTGCGGTCGGTGTTCGGCACCCTGTTCCGGCGCTTCCCCACCCTGGAGCTCGCCGTGCCCGCCGGAGAGCTGGTGGAGCGCGAGACCTCCCTCACCGGAGGGTTCACCCGCATCCCGGTCACCTGGTGAGGGGAGAGCCTGGGCGGGTGGCGCCCGCTGACATATGAGCAGAGCGCCGATCCGGATGCTCCGGACCGACGCTCTCCCCCGTGTCCCGGCGGGCCCGGTAAGGGAGACGCCCCCGCTCGGGCACTGGTCGCGGCAGACCTCCCGGCGTTCGGCCGCTGACCGCCCCCGGCGGTCAGCCGGCCGTCGCCGACCTCCTGGTGTTCAGCTGGTCGAACCCGACCGCGACCAGGATGAGCACGCCGATGGCGATCTGGAGGTAGAAGGCGTTGATCGCGAGAAGGTTGCCTCCGTTGTTGAGGACACCCATGATCAGCGCCCCGGTGGCGGCGCCGATCGCGCTGCCCTTCGCGCCGAACAGGCTCGCGCCGCCGATGACGCAGGCGGCGATCGCGTTGAGCTCGAAGCCCGTACCGGCGGTGGGGATGCCCGCTCCCAGCCGGGAGGCGAGCAGCACCCCGCCGAGGCCGGCGAGCAGGCCCGAGATCGCGTATACCGAGGTCGTCACCATGCGCACGGGCACGCCCGCGAGGCGGGCCGACTCGGGATTCGACCCGACCGCGTAGATGTAGCGGCCGAAGACCGTCCGGGAGAGCACGAACCACATCACGCCCGTGACCACGACCGCGATGATGAGAAGGTTGGGAATGCCGAGGATCGTGCCGTTGGCGATGTCCTGGAACCCGGACGGCAGGCCCTGCACCGTCTGGGCGTCGGTGGTGACCAGGACGATTCCCCGGGCGATGCCGAGCATGCCCAGGGTCGCGATGAAGGGCGGCAGCAGGGCCCGGGTCACCAGCAGGCCGTTGACGATCCCGAGCACGGTGCCGATCGCGACCCCGAGCAGGAACGCCGGCCAGATCGGCATGCCGGCGACCAGGAACTGCGCGGTGGAGGCGCCGGACAGGCCGAGGACCGACCCGACGGACAGGTCGATCCCGGCGGTCAGGATGACCACGAGCTGGCCGACCGCGATGATTCCGAAGATCGCGACCTGCCGGGCGAGGTTGGCCAGATTGTTGCCGGTGAGGAACTCGTCGCTGGCGAGTGTGAGGATGCCGACCGCCACGAGCAGCACCACGAGCCCGCCGCTCTCGCGTCCCGCGATGTCTCCCAGCGTGACGACCCGGCGCGGGGCCTCGGCCTTCGGCTCGGGCTCCGGCTCCCTGGCCCTGGGTACGGCGTCCGGCCCCAGTTCCTCTCCGGTCGGCTGCCGGCTGGTGATCGTGGTGGTGGCGATCGGTTCGCGCCAGATCAGCTTAGGCATCTCGGCTCACCTCTCCTGGGTCGTCTGGGGTCGGCGGAATGGCGGCTCCCGCGCCTTCGGAGGACGCCGGGCCCCCTTCTCTGGGTGCTGGGATCTCCTCCTGGAGCACCGGCTCGGCGGCTCTGCCGCCGCCGCTCGCCAGGCGGAGCACGTCCTCCTCGGTGGCGGTTCCGGGAAGCTCGCCCGCGACCCGCCCGTCGCGCAGCACGAGGATGCGGTCGGCGAGGCCGAGCAGCTCCGGGAGATACGACGAGACCACGATGACCCCCAGCCCCTTGGCGGCCAGGTCGCCGATGACCGTGTAGAGCTCGCCCTTGGCGCCGACATCGATGCCCTTGGTCGGCTCGTCGAAGATAAGCACTTTCGGCTTGGTGAGCAGCCAGCGGGCGAGCAGGACCTTCTGCTGGTTGCCGCCGGACAGCGTCGAGACCGGCTGGTCGTAGGAACCGGCCCGCAGTCGCAGGCTGTCGAGCAGCCGGTCCGCCTCCTCGGCCTGTTCCCGGGGGGGCAGCAGGCCGTGCCGGGAGCCGCTGCGCAGGCTGGCGATGGTGACGTTCTCCCGGATCGACAGCTCGGGCAGCAGCCCCAGCACCTTGCGGTCCTCGGTGAGCAGCCCCACCCCGGCGTTCATCATCGCGCGCGGCCCGGACGGTTTCACCGGCCTGCCCGCGACCTCCAGCTCACCGGCCACGATGGGGTCGGCCCCGAAGATGGACAGCAGCAGCTCGCTCCGCCCCGATCCCAGCAGGCCCCCGATGCCGAGGATCTCCCCGGTTCCGACCTCCAGGTCGATGCTGGGCGAGTCATGGAAGCGGCGCAGTCCCCGGACCCGCAGCGCGGGCGTGCCGGCGTGCCGGTGGGTCTCCGGATAGAGCGAGCTGATCTCCCGCCCGACCATCGCGGTGATCAGGCGGTCCTCGTCGTAGTCGCTGATCGGCCCCGCCTCGGACAGGCTCCCGTCCCGCAGGACGGTCACCCAGTCGCCGATCTCGAACATCTCCTCCAGCCGGTGGGTCACGTAGAGCATCGCTATGCCGCGCTCGCGCAGCCGCAGGATGTATTCGAGGAGCCGCGCCGACTCCGCCTCGGTGAGCGCCGTGGTCGGCTCGTCGAACACGACCACCTTGACGGAGTCGGCGGTCAGCACCTTGGCGATCTCCACGAGCTGGCGGGTGGCCGCCGGGAGCCGTTCCACGATCGCGTCCGGGCTGAGGTCCGTCAGGCCGACCTCGTCGAGCGCCTCCCTGGCGCGGTCCCGCAGCCGGCCCGTGGCGATGACCCCGGTGCGCGCGGGGAGGCGGCCCATGAACAGGTTCTCCGCGACCGACAGGTGCGGGAGCAGGCTGAGCTCCTGGTAGACGGCCTGGACACCGGCCGCGCGCACCGACGCGGGGGTCGGCGAGGTGACCGACCGGCCGTCGATCTCGTAGGAGCCGCTGTCACGGCGCAGCGCACCCGTCAGCACCCGGATCAGGGTCGACTTCCCCGCGCCGTTCTCCCCGGCCAGGCAGTTCACCTGGCCGGGGATCAGGCGGAGCGAGACGTCGGTGAGCGCCTGCACGGGACCGAATGCCTTGGAGACGTCGCGCAGTTCGACGACGGGTTCTTTCGCCTTCATCATTCCGCCTTCATCGTCGGCGGGTTGAGCAGCAGCTTCACATCGGGGTCGTTCATGTTCCGCTTGTCCGCCACGACGGCCCCGGGGTCGATGTCACGCGGTGGGACGCGGCCGGCCGCGGCCATCCCGGCCGCCAGGACGCCCTGGTATCCGAAGAAGTAGGGGTTCTGCACCACCAGCGCGTCGATGGTGCCGGCGGCGAGCGCGGCGTTCTCCTGCGGGTCGGAGTCGAACGCCACGACGGGGACGGTGGCGGTCACGTTGTTGTCCTGGATCGCGCGGGCGGCGCCCACCCCTGAGGTGTTGTTGTCGGCGAAGACCCCCGCCAGCTCGCGGTTGGCGGTCAGCGCGTCGTTGACCTGCGACGCCGCGGTGTTGATGTCGTTGTTGTTGTAGCGCTGCAGCGACACCTTGACCTGCGGGCAGTTGTTCGCGAGGCCCTGCTTGAAGCCGCTGTCCCGGTCGACCAGTGACTGGATGCCCGCCACGGAGGACTCGATCATGACACTGCCGCTCGTCTTGTTCTGGGCCTTGAGCAGCTCGCACATGCGCTTGCCGGCCTGCATCCCGGCCTTGAGGTTGTCGGTGCCGATGAACCCCTCCGAAGCGGTGGTCACGCGGCTGTCCACCGTGATGACCTTCAGGCCCGCCTTGCGCGCCCGTTCGATCGCCGAGTTCAGGGCGCTGGAGGAGTTGGGCGCGATGACGAGACCGTCGACGCCCCGGGAGATGGAGTTCTCAACGAGCTGCACCTGCTGGTCGATGTTCGTCTCCGACGTGGGACCGAAGGTGCTCACCTTGAGGCCGAAATCCCCGCCCGACTGCTTCGCGCCGGCGATCATCGTCTGCCAGAACGAGGAGTCACTCGCCTTGATGATCACGTCGATCTTCTTGCCGCTCGCCGCCCCGGCCATTCCTCCCCCCGTCGACCGGCTGGCCGAGCTCGTCGCCCGGCCTCCCACCACTCCCAGCACCAGCGCCACCAGTGCGATGGCGGCGACGAGCGAAAGGGAGAAGACGATACGTGAGCGAGCCATAACGACCTCCTGAATGCTGTTCAGGGGGAGCCCGGCAGGCGTCTCAGGCGGCTGCCGTCATAGATCTACGGATGACGGAGGTGTGCCGGAGGTGGTGAGGGAAGGCACACGGAGGACTTTTATTCAACAAAGACTCGTGACGGTCGGTTGTTTCCAGCAAAGCCCCGGACGCGTTGCGGTTGAAACTAGTAAAGAGAAAAGAAGTCATTACTCTCGGCGGGACTCACCCATCCCGTCCGTGCTCGACGAGCCCGACGAGCATGGTGCGGCTGAGCGCCTCGGCCCGAAGGATCCCGAACGCCCGCTCCGGCGCCTGACGCTGACCCGGCGACGGGTGGGGACGGAAGCCGCACCGAAGCCGCACCGGGGCGCGCGGACGGCGCGGCGCCCGCATCCGGGCGGGACGGGCGGACGGCGCGGCGCCCGCATCCGGGCGGGACGGGCGGACGGCACGGCGCCCGCATCCAGGTGGGACGGGCGGACAGGAGATACCGTCAGGAATGACCGAACCACGGGAGGCCGGCACGCCGTTCTCCGGGCGGACCGCATGGGCGCAGGGTCTCAGCACGCCGCTGCGCGAGTTCCTCCGGACCGAGACCGGCAGCGCCATGATCCTGCTCGCCGCGACGCTGGCCGCTCTCACCTGGGCGAACGTCGGCCCGTCGTCATACGAGGCCGTCTGGCGGGCGGTGCTGTCCATCCGCCTCGACGGGCTGGGCGTGTCGCAGGACCTGCGCCAGTGGGTCAACAACGGGCTGATGACGTTCTTCTTCTTCGTCGTCGGCCTTGAGGCGCGCCGCGAGTTCGACATGGGCGAGCTGCGCGACCGGCGACGGCTCGTGCTGCCGCTCGTCGCCGGCGTCGGCGGGATGGCCGTGCCCGTCGCGATCTATCTCACCGTCAACGCGGGCAGCCCCTCCGCGCACGGATGGGGCGCGGCGATGTCGACGGACACCGCGTTCGCGCTCGGCATGCTCGCGCTCTTCGGGTCCCGCTTCCCGGCGCGGCTGCGCACCTACCTGCTCACCGTCACCGTCGTCGACGACCTCGTCGCGCTCGGGGTCATCACGATCTTCTACAGCGAGCGGGTCGTGCCGCCGGCGCTGCTGGCCGCGGCCGGGATCTTCGCGGTGATCCTGCTCGTCCGCGCCGCCGGCGTGCACCGCGGCCTGCCCTACGCGCTGCTCGGAGCGGCGGCGTGGGTGGCGCTCCTCAAGTCCGGCGTGGAGCCCATCGTCATCGGCCTGGCCATGGGGCTGCTGACCTACGCCTCCCCGGCCGCGCGCGGCGATCTCGCCCGCGCGACGGACCTCTTCCGGCTCTTCCGCGAGCAGCCGACACCGGAGCTGGCCCGCTCGGCCAGCGTGGGGCTCGCCTCGACGATCTCGCCGAACGAGCGGCTGCAGCAGCTCTACCACCCGTGGGTGAGCTACCTGGTCGTGCCTCTCTTCGCTCTCTCGAACGCGGGGGTGACGATCAGCGGCGAGTTCCTGGCGCGGGCGCTCACCTCCCCGATCACGCTGGGCATCCTGCTGGCCTACGTCGTGGGCAAGCCCGTCGGCGTCATCGGGTCCTCGTGGCTCGTCACCCGGCTGAGCCGCGGCCGCGTCCGCCCGCCCGTCGGCTGGGCCTCCGTCGCGGCCGGCGGCACGATCGCCGGCATCGGCTTCACCGTGTCCCTGCTGATCGCCACCCTCGCCTTCGACGGCCCGCAGTTGGAGGAGGCGAAGCTCGGCATCCTCACCGCGGCGCTCTGCGCGCCCCTCATGACCTGGGCCGTCTACCGCGTGACCGCGCTGCTCCCCAAGCGGCTGCGGATCCGGGCGCTGCTGGGCACCGCCGAGAGCATCGTCGACCTCGCCGCGCCCGTCGACCCGGACCGCGACCACGTGCGCGGCCCCCGGGACGCGCCGGTGACCGTGGTCGAGTACGGCGACTTCGAGTGCCCCTACTGCGGCCAGGCGGAGCCGGTCGTCCGCGAGCTGCTCGCCGACCTCGGCGACGTCCGCTACGTCTGGAGGCATCTGCCGCTGCACGACGTGCATCCCCATGCCCAGCTCGCCGCGGAGGCCGCGGAGGCCGCCGCCGAGCAGGAGGCGTTCTGGGAGATGCACGACCTGCTGCTCGACCACCAGGACGAGCTCCGGGTCCGCGATCTGATCGGCTACGCCGGGGAGCTCGGCCTCGACGTCGAGCGGTTCCGCGACAGCCTCCGCGGCCACGCCGGCGCCGCCCGGGTCGCCGAGGACATCGACTCCGCCGACCTGAGCGGCGTGTCGGGCACGCCGACGTTCTTCGTCAACGGGCGCAGGCACCACGGCGCCTACGACGTCGCCACCCTCTCGGCCGCGGTGCGGGCCGCCCGTGCGCGCGCGGCCCTGAGGACGTGACCACGGAACCGCGCCCCGTACGCGCGGCCTTGAAGACATGACCACGGATCCGCCCGCCCTTGGGGCGGGCGGATCCGGCCTCAGGACAGGTCGACCCAGTCGAGCGTACGGTCGACCGCCTTCTTCCATCCGGCGTAGCCGCCGGTCCGCCGCTCGTCGGACCACTCCGGCTGCCAGCGCCGGTCCTCCTGCCAGTTCTGCTTGAGCTCGTCGGTCGACTTCCAGAAGCCGACGGCCAGGCCCGCGGCGTAGGCGGCGCCCAGTGCCGTGGTCTCGGCCACGACCGGCTTGGAGACGGGGACGCCGAGGATGTCCGCCTGGATCTGCATGCACAGGTCGTTGGCCGTGACGCCGCCGTCGACCCGGAGCACGTCGAGAACGACGCCCGAGTCCCGCCACATCGCCTCGACGACGTCGCGGCTCTGGTAGCAGATCGCCTCCAGGGTCGCCCGGGCGATGTGGGCGTTGGTGTTGAAGCGCGACAGGCCGACGATCGCGCCCCGGGCGTCGGAGCGCCAGTACGGGGCGAACAGGCCGGAGAAGGCGGGCACGAAGTACACACCGCCGTTGTCGTCGACCTGCCGGGCCAGCGCCTCGCTCTCCGCCGCCCCGGAGATGATGCCGAGCTGGTCGCGCAGCCACTGCACGGCCGAGCCGGTCACGGCGATCGAGCCTTCGAGCGCGTAGACCGGCCGGTCGGCGCCGAACTGGTAGCAGACGGTGGTGAGCAGGCCGTTCTTCGAGCGCACCAGCTCGTGGCCGGTGTTGAGGAGCAGGAAGTTGCCGGTGCCGTAGGTGTTCTTGGCCTCGCCGACCTCGAAGCACACCTGTCCCACGGT
>NZ_FOQY01000012.1 GCF_900113865.1 Streptosporangium canum
AGTGTTACGGCGGTTATGGCGAAGGGGAAACACCCGGTTACATTCCGAACCCGGAAGTTAAGCTCTTCAGCGCCGATGGTACTGCACCGGGGACGGTGTGGGAGAGTAGGTCGCCGCCGGACAATCTTTTTAGGAAAGGCCACCCTTCGGGGTGGCCTTTTCTGCTTTCCGGACCCTTTTTGCCACTGCCGCCCCCTCCCCCTGCACCCTGCCCCCTCCTCGGGCACTCTCAGCTCCCGGACCTGCTCTCTGGGCTCCCGCCTCCCGGACCTGCCCGTTGACCGGATCCGCCCTTGGGTCGGTTCCAAACCCTTAGTGCGGCTCCGAGGAGGCCGACCCTCTTCCGGCAAGAGAACGCCTTGAAGAACTCCTTTCCGACCAACGCCTGTAATGCCTGTCCGGCAAAAGCACGCCTCCCGACAGAACACTCTCAGACAGAGAACGCCCTGACTCCCACGGGAGTCAGGGCGTTCTCTGCCGGAGCGGTGAAGATCGAGGATCAGGGCGTGATGAACAGACTGTCGCCCACGGTCCGCTCGCTGCCGTCGGAGGGCCGGTTGATCACCTTGTGGCCGACGACCATCGCGGTCGAGCCGCCACCGTCGAAGTTGATGGCCTGCTTGGCACCCAGCCAGCGCATCAGCTGAGCCGCCTCCACCATGGAGGCTCCCACGGAGACACCCGGGTTACGGCCGTCCACCGTCGCCAGGATCAGGCCCCCGGACCTCGTGACGCCGACCATCGTGCGCGGGTGGCGGCGGAGCATCATGACGACCGATGCGTGCCCGTCGGCCTTGGCGCTGATCCGCACCCGGCCGTTCCTGACGAGCCCGACACCGCCGCCCATGATGTACGTCTCGGGGGTGAGCGGCACGGCTCGGTCCGTCCGCAGGTCGATGACCTTGGTGTCCAGCTTCATGACGGAGGTCTCCTGGGCGTGGTCCAGGAGCCAGGTCGCCATGACGCCGGTGCCGTGCAGCACGTAGGTGCCGCGTGAGACGACGCCGCCGGCCGCACGGGCCTTGACGATCCTCCCCTGAGCGTCGACCACGATCTCGGCACCGCCGTCGGCTGCCGTCTTGGTGCCGAACTCCTCGGTGTAGAGTACGAGTTCGTCCGCGCCGGCGGCCCGGTTGACGCCCTTGATCTCGGTCTTCGCCCCGTCTGCGGGGATCGCGGTGATCACCGTCTTCAGCTCGGTGATCCGGACCTTGCGGCCGCTGATGACCAGGCCGCTGCGGCCCGCCACCGCCTCGCTGAGAAGCCTGCCGCCCACCACCGAGATGCCCATCGGGTCGCCCTGGAGCGCCTTGGGTGTGTGGATGTTGAAGAAACCGCCGTTGACGCCGGCGATGGCCTTGGTCAGCTTGGACATCGAAGTGGTGGTCTCGCGCTTGGCGACGCTGGTCCCGACGCTGGTCTTGTAGGACCCTCGGAAGGCCCGAGGGTCCACCATCACCACGCGCATGTCCCAGGGGCCGGTGGTCTCCAGGCCGTCGTCACCGAGGTAGTCGGTCTTGGCCCGGATGTCGAACTCCTTGAGCTCCTTGACCACCTTGTCGGCCTTGGCGCGCTCCTTGAACGTCCACAGGCCGACGCGGACGAGGTAGCGCTCCACGGCCGGGGCGTCCGCGGCGGCGGGCTGCACGATCTTCTGCACGCTGGGGGTGAATCCCGCCGCCGTGACCTCCTCCGCCTTCGCCTGGGCGGTGGTCAGCTTGCCGTCGTCGTGCCCGTTGGGCATCAGCACCGTCACGGTCCACCCCTGGGTGGACGTGCCGTACATCACGCTGAAAAGATCGACCCCGGGGGCCACGCTGCGCTGGTTCTTGATCGGTGCCCCGCTCTGGCCGAGCGGGAACGCCGAGGTGGGAAAGGTCGCGTTCGCCCGGTCGGCCTGTGCGGGAATCGCCGTGATGGTAAGTGCTATGGCTGAAAGCCCGACGATGATACGTCGCGACATGTATGTCTCTCTCTCCCCGTTGGTGACCATACTTCGGTGCACCATCGTGCCGAGATCTTCCTGCCGAGGGGAGCGAAACACGCCAAACATCCCAAGAAAGTGTTGTCGCCCGGACGCCGTCATATGCGGAACGACGGAATTCGAGTAGCCCGGAACTGCCTCCATCGGGTCAACCGTGCTGGTCAATACGGATTAGTCAGCATCGTTTCCCTGCGGTGCCGCCCAGGTGGCGCTACGGTTCATTAGGCCGCATTCCCGCAGTTCAAGCGGCACATCTTTCCGAGAGGCAGCCGTCATGGGGCTGAACATTCTCATTGTGATCATCGCAAGCGTGGTGCTCGGGTTCATCCTTGGCGTGATCATGGTGCGACCGCGCCGCTGGGATCTCTACGTCTGCGCGGACGACACCGCTCACGTCGACCTCCCGTCCGATCGAGACGGGTAGGCGGGCGCACTCAGACGGGCGCAAGCCGTACGGAATCTGGGTCCGGTACGGCTTGCGCCGCAACTCTCGTCAGGACATGCAGTGATACACCTTGCGCAGGGTCTCGTGGACGATCCAGGTGGTCCTGGTGCCCTCGGCGAGCAGGCAGACCGATCCCGGGACGAGTTCGACGGTGGCGCCGCCGTCGACCTCCACGGTGGCCCGGCCGGACAGGACCACGAAGATCTCGTCGGATTCGACGTCGATCACCGTGCCCGGCGTGATCTCCCAGATGCCCCGGCTCTGCGAGCCGTCTGGGGAGGACCAGAGCTCGGCCGAGGAGATCTGCGGCGAGCCGGCGAGGATCTGGGCGGGGTCCAGCTCGTCGGGTGACAGCCGTACGTCGCCGGTGGGGACGGCGAAGATCCCGGCGGCGGTGACCATGCGGGCCAGATCGGCGGTCTCGGGGACGAGGATGTCGGGCATGGGGGCCTTTCAGGTGCGGGGGTTGTCTCTCCGGAAGGACTCCAGCGCCAGGAGGGCGACGTGGAGGGAGAGGCAGGACTCGACATCGTCCAGGTCGGTGTCGAGGATGCGTTCCAGCCTGCGGAGCCGGTCGTAGAAGGCCGGCCGCGACAGGTGGGCCTTCTGGGCGGCCACCGCCTTGTTGCGGCCGGAGTCCAGGTAGACCCGGAGGATCCTGGTCAGGTCGCCGCCGCGCTGGGCGTCGTGGGCCAGCAGGGGGCCGAGCTCGCGTTCGGCGAAGGTCTGCAGGCGGGCGTCGTCTCTCAGCAGGTGGAGCAGGCCGCGCAGGCGCAGGTCGGGAAGGCGGTAGAAGGCCCGGCCGTCGGGCTGCCTGACGGCCACGTCCGCGACTTGCTCGGCCTCCAGGAAGCTCCGCCGTACGTCACGCAGGGATTCGACCACCGATCCGGCGGCGAGGACGAACGGGGTGGCGAAGGCCCCCCGCAGGCGGTCGGCGAGCGCGGTCAGCGCGGGTTCGGCGAAGGTGCGCGGGGGCAGCGGCAGCAGGACGCCGACGCGGCTCTGGTCCAGGGCGCCGACCAGGGCGGGGAGGCGGGCGTCGCGGCAGGCGGCGGCGGCCGCGTCGGCCAGCTCGCCGAGCCTGGCGAGCTGCTCCTGGCCGTCCAGCAGGTTCTCCGGCTGCTCGGCCACGCGGAGCACCACGCTGATCAGCTTGCGGCCGGTCAGCGGCACCCCGACCGCCCGGGCGCGGGCCGCGGCCTCCTCGGGGTCGGCGTAGGCGTGGGTCAGGATGCCGGTGATGATGGTGCCGTGGGCCTGGCGTTCCAGTGACTCCTGGTGGCGCTCCAGCAGGCGGCCGAGGGCGAGGGTGGTCGCGGCGCGTTCGGCGAGCACGATGTCGCGTGGGCCGGGTGCGCCGTCGCAGAGCAGGATCAACCTGCCCCAGTCCTGGCCTCGCGCGCCGACCATGGTGACCAGCCAGCCGGAGGCCGAGTCGTAGGCGGTCCGCTCCTCCGGCGCCACGGCGCGGGAGCGGGTCTCCCAGCTCGCCAGCAGCGTCCCGGTGTCGCGGCCGGCCGTCTCGCAGGCCAGCACCTGGTGGGCGAGGTTCTCCAGCAGCACCGGTCGCCCCGACAGCCTCGCGACCTGGCTGAGCACTTCGGCGGGGGAGGCGCCCTCGACCGACAGTTCGGTGAAGACCTCGTGGAGTTGCTCGGAGGCGCGCAGCTCCTCCAGCTGGATGTCGATGATCCTGGCGTGCACCGACTCGGTGATCTGCACGAAGGGGGTCTCGCGGGCCAGCGTGATCAGCGGGAGGCCGTGCTCCTCGGCGGCGTTGATCACGCATCGGGGCAGCTCCCTGATGAACTTGCGGCCCAGCTCCACGATCAGCCCGGACGCGCCCACGGCGGCCAGCTCCGTGACGTAGTCGGCCAGCTTCTCGGGGGCGTCGGGGAGCGCGATGCCGGTGGTGAGCACCAGCTCTCCACCGCGCAGCAGGTGGGCGATGTCGGTGACCTCGCCGACGTGGACCCAGCGCACCCGGGTGTCCAGCCGGTCGGCTCCCGCGACGACTCGGGGGTTGCCTCGGCGGACGGTGTCCAGGGCGAGGACGTCGGCGATGGTAGGGAGCACACACTGAGAGTATCCGATCAGACTGTAAGTGTGAACGGTGGTCGCTTTACACTTTGTCCTATCGGTCCGGCGTCTGCCGTCTTTGCTGACGGCGATTCTCCCTTTCCGTCTCTGATTAACACCATCAAAGCTGGTATGGCAGTGTTGAGATAAGGGGAGGGAGGAGGGGATGAGGATGCCCCGTCCGGTTACCAAGGGTCTGGTCCTCGCAGCCGTCTCAGCGATCTGTTCCGGCTTCTCCGGACCTCTGGCCAAGTCGCTCATCGACGCGGGACCGCCGCCCCTGCAGGCGATGTGGACGAGACTCGCCGGGACGGCGCTCGTGCTGAACTCCGCCGAGGCCGTTCCCGTGCCGCGCTTGACTTCGCCGGTGCCGTTCCCGCGCCGTTCCGGGCCCACCCGCATCGGTGCAGGTCATGTCCTGCCTCCGTTGACTTAGGATTACTTGACCTTTTCATGGCCGAGAGGCACGGGTGAAAATGATTGAGACTTCTGGCGCGGCGGGGCGGGGTTCCGCGGCGACCGCATCCGGTGTGGAGGAACTGGATCTCCGTCAGCTTCTGGCCGGGCTCACGGCCGTGCGTGACGGCGACTTCGGCACGCGCCTGCCCGACGACGGCGACGGGCTGCTCAAGGAGATCGCCACCGTGTTCAACGGCATGGTGGACCAGCTCTCCCTGTTCACCTCCGAGGTGACGCGGGTGGCCCGTGAGGTGGGCACCGAGGGGCAGCTGGGCGGCCAGGCGGACGTGCCCGGCGTCTCCGGCACGTGGAAGGACCTGACGGACTCGGTCAACGCCATGGCGGGCAACCTCACCGACCAGGTCCGCGACATCGCCCAGGTCGCGACCGCGGTGGCGACCGGCGACCTGTCGCAGAAGATCACCGTGGACGTCCGTGGTGAGATCCTGGAGCTGAAGAACACCCTCAACACGATGGTCGACCAGCTGTCGTCCTTCGCCGACGAGGTGACGCGGGTGGCCCGTGAGGTGGGCACCGACGGCCGGCTGGGCGGCCAGGCCGAGGTGACCGGGGTCGCCGGCACCTGGCGCGACCTCACCGACTCGGTGAACTTCATGGCGGGCAACCTCACCGACCAGGTCCGCAGCATCGCGCAGGTCACCACGGCGGTGGCCAAGGGCGACCTGTCGCAGAAGATCACCGTGGACGCGCGCGGGGAGATCCTGGAGCTGAAGAACACCATCAACACGATGGTGGACCAGCTGTCGTCCTTCGCCGACGAGGTCACCCGGGTGGCCCGTGAGGTGGGCACCGACGGCCGGCTGGGCGGCCAGGCCGACGTCAAGGGCGTCTCCGGCACCTGGCGCGACCTCACCGACTCGGTGAACTACATGGCGGGCAACCTCACCGACCAGGTACGGAACATCTCGCAGGTGGCCACGGCGGTCGCCCGCGGCGACCTGTCGCAGAAGATCACAGTCTCGGCCCGCGGGGAGATCCTGGAGCTGAAGAACACCCTCAACACGATGGTCGACCAGCTGTCGTCCTTCGCCGACGAGGTCACCCGGGTGGCCCGTGAGGTGGGCACCGACGGCCGGCTGGGCGGCCAGGCCGACGTCAAGGGCGTCTCCGGCACCTGGAAGGCGCTCACCGAGTCGGTGAACGTGATGGCCGACAACCTCACGGCGCAGGTCCGCAGCATCGCGCAGGTCACCACGGCGGTGGCCAAGGGCGACCTGTCGCAGAAGATCAGAGTGGACGCGCGCGGGGAGATCATGGAGCTGAAGGAGACCATCAACACGATGGTCGACCAGCTCTCGGCCTTCGCCGACGAGGTCACCCGGGTCGCCCGTGAGGTCGGCACCGAGGGCAACCTCGGCGGCCAGGCCACCGTCCGCGGGGTGTCCGGCACGTGGAAGGACCTCACCGACAACGTCAACTCGATGGCCAACAACCTGACCAGCCAGGTGCGTTCCATCGCGCAGGTCACCACCGCGGTGGCCAAGGGCGACCTGTCGCAGAAGATCACTGTCGAGGCCAAGGGCGAGGTCGCCGCGCTCGCGCAGACCATCAACACCATGGTCGACACGCTGAGCGCGTTCGCCGACGAGGTCACCCGGGTCGCCCGCGAGGTCGGCACCGAGGGCCAGCTGGGCGGTCAGGCCCGCGTGCCCAACGTGGCCGGCACGTGGAAGGACCTCACCGACAACGTCAACTCGATGGCCAACAACCTGACCAACCAGGTCCGCAACATCGCGCAGGTCACCACCGCGGTCGCCCAGGGCGACCTGACCAAGAAGATCGACGTGGACGCCCGTGGTGAGATCCTGGAGCTGAAGACCACCATCAACACGATGGTCGACCAGCTGTCGTCCTTCGCCGCCGAGGTCACCCGGGTCGCCCGCGAGGTGGGCAGCGAGGGGCGGCTGGGCGGCCAGGCCGAGGTCGAGGGGGTCTCCGGGACCTGGAAGCGGCTGACGGAGAACGTCAACGAGCTGGCCGGCAACCTGACGCGCCAGGTGCGTGCGATCGCCGAGGTGACCAGCGCCGTGACCTCGGGCGACCTCACCCGGTCGATCACCGTCGACGCCTCCGGCGAGGTCGCCGAGCTCAAGGACAACATCAACTCCATGGTGCAGTCCCTGCGTGAGACCACCCTGGCCAACCAGGAGCAGGACTGGCTCAAGTCCAACCTGGCCCGCATCTCCGGCCTGATGCAGGGGCACCGCGACCTCGCCGTCGTGGCCGAGCTGGTGATGAACGAGCTGGCCCCGCTGGTCTCGGCCCAGTACGGAACGTTCCTGCTCGCGGAGGAGATCTCGGACGGCGCGGAGCTGCGGGTGGTCGGCGGCTACGGCCACCGGGAGACCGGCCGGTGCTACGGATTCGGCGACTCGCTCGTGGGGCAGGCCGCGCTGGCCAAGCGCCCCATCCTGGTCGAGGACATCGCCGCCGGATACCTCACCATCTCCTCCAGCCTGGGGGCGGCCGGTCCGGTCAATCTCATCGTGCTGCCGATCATCGTCGAGGACCAGGTGCTCGGCGTGATCGAGCTGGCCAGCCTCAACCGCTTCACCCAGGTGCACCGGGCCTTCCTGGAGCAACTGGTGGAGACCATCGGCGTCAACGTCAACACGATCGTCGCCAACGCCCGGACCGACTCCCTCCTCACGGAGTCGCAGCGGCTCGCGATCGAGCTGCAGGTCGGTCAGGAGGAGCTGCAGCGCTCCAACGCCGAGCTTGAGGAGAAGGCGGAGCTGCTGGCACGGCAGAACCGCGACATCGAGACGAAGAACAGCGAGATCGAGCAGGCACGGCAGGAGCTGGAGGACCGGGCCAAGCAGCTCGCGCTGGCCTCCAAGTACAAGAGCGAGTTCCTGGCCAACATGAGCCACGAGCTGCGCACCCCGCTCAACTCGCTGCTGATCCTCGCCCAGCTGCTGGCCCAGAACCCGGCCCGCAACCTCACCGCCAAGCAGGTGGAGTACGCCAACGTCATCCACTCGGCCGGCACCGACCTGCTCCAGCTGATCAACGACATCCTCGATCTGTCCAAGATCGAGGCGGGCAAGATGAACATCAGCCTTGAGTCCCTGCCCCTGCGGCAGCTCCTCGACTACGTCGAGGCGACCTTCCGCCCGCTGACCACGGAGAAGGGGCTGCGCTTCGACGTCACCGTGGCCCCCGACGTCCCCGGCGAACTGCTCATGGACGAGCAGCGGCTACGCCAGGTGCTGCGGAACCTGCTGTCCAA
Organism: Streptosporangium canum; assembly: GCF_900113865.1. GTDB lineage: Bacteria > Actinomycetota > Actinomycetes > Streptosporangiales > Streptosporangiaceae > Streptosporangium > Streptosporangium canum. The sequence goes on from NZ_FOQY01000012.1 coordinate 8,224, forward strand.
CGCGGTGAAGTTCACCGAGACGGGTTCGGTCCAGCTCCGCATCGAGCGGGCCGGGAAGATGGACCTGCTGGGGATTCCCGGGCAGGAGACCCTCGCCTTCCACGTCGTGGACACCGGCATCGGCATCGCCAAGGAGAACCTCTCCCAGATCTTCGACGCCTTCCAGCAGGCCGACGGCACCACCAGCCGCAAGTACGGCGGCACCGGGCTGGGCCTGTCCATCAGCCGGGAGATAGCCGCGCTGTTCAACGGTGAGATCCGGGCGGTCAGCGCTCTGGGCGAGGGCAGCACCTTCAGCCTCTGCCTGCCGATCGCGGGCGTCACCCCGAGCGCCGCGGTCACGGCGGACGTCGGCTCCGGAGCCGGCGGATCCGCCGTGCCCGCCTCCGTGCGGCCGGCCGGCACGGCGGCCGAGCGGGCCGGCAGGGAGGGCCGTCGCCTGCTCGTCGTGGAGTCGCGGCCCAACGGGCTGCTCTCCCAGCTCGCCGAGAGCGTCGTCGCCGACCTGACCGGGACGCACGGGCCGGTCTGGGTCTCCACCGCCAACGATCCGGTGACCGCCCTGGAGAGCCTGAACAGGGACGACTACCACTGCGTCGTGCTCGATCTGGGCATGGGGCATGACGGGGCGGCTGAGTTCCTCCGCGGGTTCGACGACGATCCGGTCCTGCGCGAGCTCCCCGTTCTCGCCCATCACACCCGTACGCTCACCCGGCCGCAGGAGAACCTGCTCAAGGGCCGCTCCAACACCCAGCCCCTGGAACTCCTGCCCAGCCTCGACGAGCTGCGCGAACGCATCACCCTGCACCTGTCGGCCCAGGAGCCCGGCCACGTGCTGCCGCTGGTCCAGCCCAGTCCCGACGAACGGCCACAGGCGCTGAACGAGGCCGACACCATGCTGGTGAACCGCAAGGTCCTGGTGGTCGACGACGACGTCCGCAACGTGTTCGCGCTGACCAACATCCTCGAACTCCACGGCATGCAGGTGCTCTACGCGGAGAACGGCCGCAAGGGCATCGAGGTGCTGTCACGCAACGAGGACGTCGACCTGGTCCTGATGGACATCATGATGCCGGAGATGGACGGCTACGCCGCCACCGCCGCCATCCGCAAGATGCCGCGCTTCACCAACCTGCCGATCATCGCGGTGACCGCCAAGGCCATGCAGGGCGACCGTGACAAGACCCTGGCCGCGGGAGCCAGTGACTACGTCACCAAACCGGTCGACGCGCAGGAGCTGCTCTCCCGCATCCAGCAGTGGATGGGACTGTGAACCGACCCCGCCGCGCGTGAACGGGCGTCCGGCGGCCGTCCCGCCGTCCCGCCGGGCGGGACGGCGGGCGGTCCCGGACATCCTTCCCGCCGGGAAGGAGGACGGGGCCGTGCCGGTGTCCTCATCTGGGGCCTAACGCCCCAGACGGGCCTGCAGGCCGTCGAGGATGCAGGTCAGGCCGAAGTCGAAGTTGAGCTTGCGGGCGATGTCCGGGTCCATGCCGTCGTACTCCGCGTAGCGTTCCGCCAGCTCGGGATGGTCGGCGGCGGCCCGGTCCACCACCGACTTCACCCCGGCCATCAGCCCTTCGTCGTTCAGCTCGGCGCCGGCCATGGCGGCGCGCCAGGCGATCTCGGGCGTGGTCGCGCCCAGCACGTAGGCCATCAGCGTGGACGAGGCGTAGTCCAGTGCCATGCCCTCGAACCCCGCCAGCGAGAACGTCCTCAGCAGCCGGGCCGACAGCTCCATCGCGTTGGGGCCGATGGACGGCCGGGTGCCGATCAGCGCGGCCGACCAGGGATGGTCGAAGAGCGCCGCGCGCAGGCCGTAGGCGAACACCGAGGCCGCGTCCCGCCAGCCGGTGACGTCGGGCGCGGGCAGGGCGACCTTGCTGAAGACCTCGTCCATGACCAGTTCGAGCAGCTCGTCCTTGTTGGCCACGTGCCAGTAGATGCTGGTCGCGCCGGAACCGAGCCTGGCGCCCAGGCGGCGCATGCTCAGCGCGTCGAGGCCTTCGGCGTCGAGCAGCTCCATGGCCGCGCGCACGATCTGGTCGCGGCTGAGCGTCGTGCTCTTGGCAGGGCGGCTCTCGCGGGTCCAGACCGAGCTGAAGTGCTGTTTCACCCTACAAGCATAAATCCATTCGCACGCTGTTCGAGTCTGTCGTACGCTGTGCGAGTGACATCGAACACTGTACGGGCCGAGCCCGACCCCCGGCGTTGGTGGATCTTGGGCGTGCTCTGCCTGAGCCTGCTGGTCCTCGTGGTGGACAACACCGTGCTGAACCTGGCCATCCCGGCCTTGATGACGGACCTGGGCGCCAGCCCCTCCGACATCCAGTGGATCATCGACGCCTACATCCTGGTCTTCGCCGGTCTGCTGCTCACCTCGGGCAGCCTGTCCGACCGCTACGGACGCAAGCGTTTCCTGATCATCGGCCTCGTCCTCTTCGGCGGGGCCTCGCTGATCGCGCTGCTGGTCACCGAGCCCTGGCAGCTCATCGCCGCACGCGCGCTGATGGGCGTCGGCGGCTCCATCCTGATGCCGAGCACCCTGTCGATCCTGATCACCGTCTTCGACGACAGCGAGCGTCGCAAGGCCATCGCCGCCTGGAGCGCGGTGGCCATGGTCGGTGTGATCGCCGGCCCCACGCTGGGCGGCTTCCTGCTGGAGCACTACTGGTGGGGCTCGATCTTCCTGCTCAACGTGCCGATCACGCTCGTCGCCATCCTCGCGGCCGTGCTGCTGATGCCCGAGACGCGCGGTCCGGCCCGCAGACTCGACCCGGTCGGCGTGCTGCTGTCCACCGTCGGCATGAGCGCCCTGGTCTTCATGGTCATCTCGGCGCCCGGTAAGGGCTGGACCTCACCCCAGGTGCTGGTGGCCGCCGTGCTGGCCGTCCTGGCGCTGGGCGGGTTCGTGCTGTGGGAGCGGCGGGCCGAGCAGCCGATGCTGCCGCTCGAACTGTTCCGCGACCGCAACTTCAGCGGCTCGTCGTTCTCGATCGTGCTGATGTCGTTCGGCACCGGTGCGCTGCTGCTGATGCTCACCCAGTATCTGCAGTTCGTGCTGGGCTACGGTCCCATGCGGGCCGGTATCGCGCTGCTGCCGTACGCCGTGGCCGCCGCGCTCTTCAACGGCGTCGGCGCGGGCCTCGGGCAGAAGGTCAGCAACCGCACGCTGGTGGCGCTGGGGCTGGGCGTGATGGCCCTCGGCTTCGGCGTGCTCGCCTTCATGACCGCCGACACCGGGTACGGCGTGATGATCGCGGGTCTGATGCTCATGGGCGTCGGCGGCGGTCTCGCGGGTCCCGCGGCCTACGCGACCCTGATGGGCGCGGTGCCGCCCGAGCACGCCGGTGTGGGATCGGCGCTCAACGACACCGTCCAGCAGGTGGGGATGGCGCTCAGCGTGGCCGTGCTCGGCAGCGTGCTGGCCGGGGTCTACACCTCGTCGATGCCCGCCGTGGCCCCGGCCGCCGCGCGGGACTCGATCGGCGGCGCGATCCTGCTCGGCGACCCGGGACTGATCCGGACCGCCCGGGACGCGTTCGTCTCGGCCATGTCGTTCGGCTCCTGGGTGGGCGTCGGCTTCACCCTCGCGGCCGCCGCTCTGGCGTTCGCGGTGCTGCGCCCGGCCCCCGCGGCCCCGGCCTCGGAGCCGGACCTGGTGGAGACGGGGAGCTGAGAGGTCCGCCAGGCTGTCGAGCCTGCGCGTCCACGCGTCGGTGGCCGATCCCGCGGAGCGGGTCGGCCACCGACGCGGTTGTAGCCGGTCCTGCGGTCGCAGAGTAGGTAACCGGCATGGCCACGCCGTCGTCTGTGGCGGAGCCGGACCTTCGACGCCTCCAGTGATCTTCTGGGGGCCGGAGGGAGTGCCCGGCGGAAAGGCTCGCAAAAATTCATGCATTTCAGATTGCTTTAGTGGGAAATCTGGGTGACGATGAATCCGTGAGCCGCTCGGCTCGACCCCGAAGCCCGGGCGGGGAACCTGGGGGGTGCTCCGCCCGATGTCCTGTACGGCTTGCGCCGCCCGTCGCAGGGCGCAAGCCGTACAGGACCCCCGGCCCGTGAAGGCGGCTCGTGGAGGCGGCCCCGGACGGTCGCGCCGGCCGTGTCGCGCGGATCCGGGGAGGCGGGGAAGGCGTCCCGGGCGTGGCCGGTGGGCCGCGCGGATCCGAAGATTACAGTGTGACGGCTTGAGTGGATATCTACCGACACATTGACGGTAGGAGTGGTCGTCCCGAGCGGCGATACTCGATACATGTCGGACCTTCTCGCACGCCACCGGGCGGTAATGCCCAACTGGCTGGCCCTCTATTACAACGAGCCCATCGAGATCGTCGGCGGCAAGGGCAACCGGGTCGTCGACGCGTCGGGGAAGAGCTATCTGGACTTCTTCGCGGGCATCCTGACCAACATGATCGGGTACGACGTGCCCGAGGTGCGCGAGGCCGTCGAGCGCCAGCTCGCCACCGGGGTCGTCCACACCTCCACGGTCTACCTGCTCCGCGGCCAGGTCGAGCTCGCCGAGAAGATCGCCAAGCTGTCCGGAATCAAGGACGCGAAGGTCTTCTTCACCAACTCCGGCACCGAGGCCAACGAGACCGCGCTGCTGCTGGCGACCTACGCGCGCAAGTCCGACCAGGTGCTCGCCATGCGGCAGAGCTACCACGGCCGCTCCTTCGGCACGGTCGGCGTGACCGGCAACCGGGCCTGGAGGAACAACTCGCTGTCGCCGCTGAACGTGCACTTCCTGCACGGCGCCGACCGTCACCTCACCCAGTTCCGCGGGCTGTCGGACGCCGACTACATCAAGGCCTGCGTCGACGACCTGCGCCACGTGCTCGCCACATCCGTCGGCGGTGACGTGGCCGCGCTGATCGCCGAGCCGATCCAGGGCGTGGGCGGGTTCACCATGGCCCCCGACGGGCTGTTCGCCGCCTACAAGGAGGTCCTGGACGAGCAGGGCATCCTGTTCGTCTCCGACGAGGTGCAGACCGGCTGGGGCCGTACCGGCTCGGCGTTCTTCGGCATCCAGAACCACGGCGTCACGCCGGACATGATGACCTTCGCCAAGGGGCTGGGCAACGGCTTCGCGGTCGGCGGCGTCGTGGCCCGCGGCGACCTGATGGACAACCTGCACGCGGTCGGCCTCGCGACCTTCGGCGGCAACCCGATCTCGATGGCCGCCGCCAACGCGACGCTGGACTACGTCCTCGACCACGACCTGCAGGCGAACGCCGCCCGGACCGGCACCCTGATCATCGACGGGCTCCGCGAGGCCGCGCCGCGCCTGCCGATCGTCGGCGACGTCCGCGGGAAGGGCCTGATGTTCGCCGTCGAGCTCGTCGACCCGGCGACCGGCGAGCCCTCCCCGGCGCTCGCGGCCCGCTTCATGGAGGAGACCAGGAAGGCCGGCCTGCTCGCGGGCAAGGGCGGACTGTACGGCAACGTGCTCCGCATGGCCCCGCCGCTCACCCTGACACCGGACGAGGCCGCCGAGGGCCTTGGGATCATCGTCAACGCACTCGAAGTCGTCAACGCCGAGGTGGTCCCGTCGTGAAGAACATCACCCACTGGATCAACGGCGCTCCCGCCGAGGGCGCCGGCCGCGTGTCCGAGATCTTCAATCCGGCGACGGGCGAGGTCAGCGGGCAGGTCCAGCTGGCGTCGGTGGCCGAGGTCGACGCGGCCGTGGCCGCCGCCGTGGCGGCCTTCCCGGCCTGGCGGGACGCCTCGCTGGTCAAGCGGGCACGGGTGCTGTTCCGCTTCCGCGAGCTGATGTACGCCAACCAGGACGAGATCGCCCGGCTCATCTCCGCCGAGCACGGCAAGGTCCACTCCGACGCGCTGGGCGAGGTGGCCCGCGGCCTGGAGGTCGTGGAGTTCGCCTGCGGCATCCCGCACCTGCTCAAGGGCGGCTTCTCCGAGGGCGTCTCCACCCGGGTCGACTCCTTCTCGATCCGCCAGCCGCTGGGCGTCGTCGCCGGCATCACCCCGTTCAACTTCCCGGCCATGGTGCCGATGTGGATGTTCCCGATCGCGATCGCCGCGGGCAACGCCTTCATCCTCAAGCCGTCCGAGAAGGACCCGTCGGCCTCGCTGCTGATGGCCTCGCTCTGGAAGGAGGCAGGGCTGCCGGACGGCGTCTTCAACGTCGTCCAGGGCGACAAGGTGGCGGTGGACCGGCTGCTGGAGCACCCGGACGTGCGCGCCGTCTCCTTCGTCGGGTCCACGCCCATCGCCAAGTACGTCTACGAGACCGGCACCTCCCACGGCAAGCGGGTCCAGGCGCTGGGCGGCGCCAAGAACCACATGCTCGTGCTCCCCGACGCCGACCTCGACCTCGTCGCCGACGCCGCGGTGTCGGCGGGCTTCGGTTCGGCGGGGGAGCGCTGCATGGCGATCTCCGTCGTGCTGGCGGTGGACCCGGTCGGCGACGAGCTGGTCGACAAGATCGTCTCCCGTGTCTCCGCGCTGACCATCGGCCCCGGCGACGATCCCGCCTCCGAGATGGGCCCCCTGGTCACCGAGGTCCACCGCGACAAGGTCGCCTCCTATCTCGACCTGGGCGTCTCCGAGGGCGCCAAGCTCGTCGTGGACGGCCGCCGGACCCCGGTCCTCGGCGGCGCCGCCGCGGACGAGACGCCGGGCTTCTGGCTCGGTCCCACGGTCCTCGACCACGTCCCGGCGGAATCCCGGGTCCACCGGGAGGAGATCTTCGGCCCGGTCCTGGCGATCGTGCGCGTGTCCTCCTACGAGGAGGGGGTGGAGCTGATCAACGGCGGCGAGTTCGGCAACGGCACCGCGGTCTTCACCAACGACGGCGGCGCCGCCCGGCGCTTCCAGAACGAGGTGGAGGTCGGCATGATCGGCATCAACGTGCCGATCCCGGTGCCGATGGCCTTCTACAGTTTCGGCGGCTGGAAGGCCTCGCTGTTCGGCGACACCCACGTCCACGGGACCGAGGGCGTGCACTTCTACACCCGGGGCAAGGTCGTCACGTCGCGCTGGCTCGACCCGAGCCACGGCGGCGTCAACCTGGGGTTCCCGACCAACAGGTAGTCTCGGCGCGGCGGAGCCCGGGGAGAGAGGTCACTCCCCGGGCTCCGCCGTGTCATCGCAGGTCACCATGGTCGTTCCGGGGGCGGGAAAGATCCGTGCGAGCTGCCGGCCGGGGAGTGGGCCGATAGGCTCCGGTCAGGTCGGCAGCGGCATCGTGGGAGGACTTCGTGGCCAGGGACAGGCTCCGCCGTACGCGTCTCGGAGTGCTGGCGGGGGCGGGCGGGCTGGCACTCGCCGTCGCCGTCCCGGCGGGGATCGCGAGCGCCGCCCCGCCGACGGGGAGCCCGTCGGCCCCGGCCGCCGCCCGCCCGGTGGCCGCCGCGGCCACGGTCCCCACCGCCGCGCCCACCCGGGGCTCCGGTGCGAGCCCCAGCCCGAAGCCCTCGGCGTCCATCGGCAAGGGCGAGGGCACGCTCCGGGTGCTCACGTTCCAGGGCCACGTCGAGTACGGCGGGACCAGCTCCAGGGCCAACTGGGTCTCCTCCTTCGAGGAGGACACGGGGTGCCGGGTCGTGAAGCTCGACCGGGTCAGGTCGGGCGAGGAGATGGCCGCCAAGCTCCTCGGCAACTCCTACGACGTCATCTCGCCCCCGCCGGACCTGGCCGGACTGCTGATCGCGGAGCGCAGGGTCGCGCCGGTCGAGACCGCTCTGATCGAGGCCTACAAGCACATCCCCAAGCGGCTGCGCGAGCTGCCCGCCCTGCGGCGGGAGGGCAAGGTCTACGGCATCCCGTATCTCTGGGCGGTCAACCAGGTCATCTACGAGCTGGGCAGGCCGCAGGGGCCGGAGGCCCTCTACACGACCTCCCCCGTGGCGATCAGGGACAGCCCGCTGAGCATCGCCGACGCCGCGCTGGCTCTCGCGCGGACCGGCGCCGGGCCGGAGGTCAAGGACCCGTTCCAGCTCACCGCCGCCCAGCTCGACGCGGCTGTGAAGCTGCTCGCCGAGCGGGACGGTCCCGACCGGGTCTACTGGAAGGACTCCACCGATGTGATCCGGGCCCTCGCGGCGGGCTCGGTGCGGCTCGCCCAGGCCCTGCCGTACCACCGGGATCTCTTCCGGCGCGCGGGCCGGCCGATGAAGGCGCTGGACGGGGCGCCGATGACCGGGTGGGTCGACTCGTGGATGCTCGCGGCCAAGCCCGCCAGCCCGAACTGCGCCTACAAGTGGCTGAACTGGACCAGCTCGGCGGAGGCGCAGCGCTCGGCCGCCGCCTGGACGGGGCTCGCCCCGGCCAACCCCGAGGCGTGCACGGGGCGTGCCCGGCGCATGTGCGAGATCTACCGCGTCCGCGACGACGCCTGGCTCCGGCGTGTCTTCTTCGCCGCCCGCCCGACAAGGGATTGCGGCGGCCAGGGCGGGGAATGCACCGACTACACCGACTGGACGCAACGCTGGAAGAACCTTGTGAAGTGAGCGGGGGTTGCGTGGTCCGAGCTTGACGCGAGCCGCGGGCACGTCCATCCCCCCGCTGGGCGTGACCCGCCAGGGGCGCTCCGGGCGCTCCCCCGACCCCGGAGCGCCCCGTCTTCTCCGCAGGCATGCCCGTCCTTGCCTTGATTCACCACGATTTCCATCGTGATCTTCAGTATCAGCAATGGATTCAGTGGTTAAATCATGTCTTCGCTATCGACTGGTTGACCAGTCAGCGACTAGGCTCCTGTCATGAGAATCCTTCTTGTGGGAGCGGGCGGGGTCGGCTCCGCTGTGGTTCCGATCGCCGCGCGCCGAGATTTCTTCGAACACATCGTGGTGGCGGACTCCAGACAGAGCCGCGCCGCCGACGCCGTGGCCAAGATCGGTGATCCGCGCTTCAGCGCCATCGGGCTGGACGCCTCCGACCAGGCGGCGGTCGAGGCCGCCCTGGCCGAGCACCGCTGTGACGTCCTCTTCAACGCCGTGGACCCCCGTTTCACCATGTCCCTTTTCCGGGCGGCGCTCAACGCCGGGGCGCACTACCTCGACATGGCGATGTCGTTGTCGCGGCCCCACCCCCGCAGGCCGTACGAGCTGACCGGCGTGAAGCTGGGCGACGAGCAGTTCGCGCTCGGCGACGCCTGGCGCGACAGGGGCCGGCTGGCGCTGGTCGGCATGGGGGTGGAGCCCGGACTCGCCGACGTGTTCGCGCGCTACGCGGCCGAGCACCTCTTCGAGAGCATCGAGGAGATCGGCATCCGCGACGGGTCGAACCTGGTGGTCGAGGGCTACGACTTCGCGCCGACCTTCTCGGTCTGGACGACCATCGAGGAGTGCCTCAACCCGCCGGTGATCTGGGAGAACGGCGCCTGGCACACCACCGAGCCCTTCAGCGAGCCGGAGGTCTTCGACTTCCCCGAGGGGATCGGCCCGGTCGAGTGCGTGAACGTCGAGCACGAGGAGGTGCTGCTCGTCCCGCGCTGGATCGACACCAAGCGGGTGACGTTCAAGTACGGCCTCGGCGAGGAGTTCATCGACGTCCTCAAGACCCTGCACAAGCTCGGCCTGGACAACGCGGGCAAGATCCGGGTCGGCGGCGTCGAGGCCTCGCCCCGTGACGTCGTCGCGGCCAGCCTGCCCGATCCGGCCACGCTCGGCGACCGGATGCGCGGCAAGACCTGCGCGGGCACCTGGGTGAAGGGTGTCGGCAAGGACGGCGAGCCGCGCGAGGTCTACCTCTACCACGTGGTCGACAACGAGTGGTCGATGCGCGAGTACGGTTGCCAGGCGGTGGTCTGGCAGACCGCCGTGCACCCGGTGGTCGCCCTGGAGCTGCTGGCCACCGGCGGCTGGTCGGGCACCGGGGTGCTGGGGCCCGAGGCGTTCGACGCGGTGCCGTTCCTGGATCTGCTCAACGCCTACGGCTCGCCGTGGGGCATGCGCGACCAGGCCGGCCAGGTCCTGCAGTCCGCCTGATCCGGCTCCAGGCGCGCCCGGCTCCCGCCTGAGGCCGCACCCCGCCCGCCTGGCCCGGCTCGCTCCGGGTCCGGTTCCCGGCGTCCGGTCCCCGAGTCCGTACGCCGCCCGCGACGGCCGCCGTCGCGGCTGACGCCACCCTCCGCGGGGCGGCGGCCATGATCACCTGGCCGCCGCCCCGCGGCGTGTCAGGCCAGGTCTGTGACGTCTCTCACCCGGTGCCGGCGGGACTGTACAGCTTGTGTCCCGGCATTGTTGCAGGATCCGGACACCATGACTCCTGATCGTTATGCCAGGTGGTCGGCATGCTCCCCTTCGACAGGTATCGTTTCGCTCATCCCAGACTAAAAAAGTCAAAGCGGGATTAAACGTGCGCTAACGGGGATATGCGACATCCGCTCACGTGGATGGCCAACGCCACCCCTCGCGCTCTCGGGCGACACACGAGGGGAGGACGATGGGCGCCTACATGCTGAAGCGGTTGATCAGCAATGTCCTGCTCGTGGCGATCGCCGCGAGCATGGCGTACTTTCTCGCCGCGACCAGCCTCAACCCCAGGGCCAAATACGAAGGCCGCCAACCGCCGGTGGCGGAGGCGGTCGTCGACGGGGTGCTGGACGACTACAACCTCAACGACAAGACGCCGGTCTTCGAGCGTTACGTCACCTGGGTCTCCGGGGTCGTCACGGGCGACCTGGGCAAGACCTGGGAGGGCAAGGAGGTCAACGGCGAGATGGGCCGGCGCATCGGCGTCAGCCTGCGCCTGCTGCTCATCGGCACGATCGTCGGCTCGGGCATCGGTGTGGCCGTCGGGGCCTACGCCGCGGTCAGGCAGTACACGATCAGCGACCGGGTGATCGGCGTGACCTCCTTCGTCATCATGGCGATCCCGGTCTTCGTGATCGCGACGATGCTCACCATCGGGGCGGTCGGGCTCAACAACGCCCTGGGCTTCACACTCCTGGAGTACACCGGCGAGTACACCCCCGGGCTGAGCGGCGGCTGGGAGCAGTTCACCAGCCGGCTCAATCACCTGATCCTGCCGACGATCTCGCTCTGCCTCGGGCAGATCGCCTTCTACAGCCGGATCCAGCGCAACATGATGCTGGACGTGCTGGGCCAGGACTTCGTCCGCACCGCCAGGGCCAAGGGCCTCAGCCGCAGGAAGGCGCTGTTCAAGCACGCGCTGCGGACCGCGCTGATCCCGGCCGCGACCTACTTCGCCTTCGCCTTCGGCACGCTGCTGACCGGCGCGATCTTCACCGAGAAGATCTTCGGCTGGCACGGCATGGGGGCCTGGCTGGTGGACTCGATCCAGCAGAACGACACCAACGCGGTCGCCGCGGTGAGTCTGTTCGCCGCCGTCTGCGTCCTGGTCGCGGGCCTGCTGTCGGACCTCGCCGTGGCCGCTCTCGACCCCCGGGTCCGGGTGAACTAGATGCGCTCGAAAGTCGTCCTCGCCCGCCTGGCACGCAACCCGCAGGCCCGCTACGGACTCGTCGCCCTCCTGCTGCTCCTGCTGCTCGCCTACGTCGGCCCCTTCGTCGGCGCCCACACCTGGACCGACAAGGACTTCCTGGCCTTCCTGGAGCCGCCCTCGGCCGAGCACTGGTGGGGCACCACCCAGATCGGCCAGGACGTCTACGCGGTGACCCTGCGCGGCATGCAGAAGTCGATCGTCATCGGCTTCCTCGTCGCCCTCTTCTCCACCGGCCTCGCCGCCCTGGTCGGCGCCGCCGCCGGCTACTTCGGCGGGTGGGTGGACAGGGCCCTGATGTGGGGGGCCGACCTGCTGCTCGTGCTGCCCAGCTTCCTGATCATCGCCATCCTCTCGCCGAACCTCAAGGGCGGCTCGTGGCTCTGGTTCGTGGTCCTGCTCGCGGCCTTCTCCTGGATGATCACCTCCAGGGTGGTGCGGAGCATGACGCTCTCCCTGCGGGAGCGGGAGTACATCCTGGCCGCCCGATACATGGGCATCCCCGGCTGGAGGATCATCCTCCGCCACGTCGTGCCGAACCTCTCCTCCCTGCTGATCATCGACGCCACGCTCAACGTCAGCGCGGCGATCATCGGCGAGGCGTCCCTGTCGTTCTTCGGCTTCGGCGTCCAGCCTCCCGACGTCTCGCTCGGCACGCTGATCGCGGCGGGTAGCGGGCAGGTCACCGGCTACCCCTGGCTGTTCCTGTTCCCGGCCGGCCTGCTCGTGCTCCTCGTGCTCAGCGTCAACCTCGTCGGCGACGGCCTGCGCGACGCGCTCGACCCGGGGAGCAACCAGTGAACGAGCGAAGTGAGACGACCCGCGGCCACGGCACGCGGGGCAGGTTCGACGGGCCATCAGGCGAGGGGAACATGCCCATCCTCGAGGTGAACGACCTCAACGTCACCTTCCGCGGCGGCATCAAGGCCGTCCGGGGGGTGAGCTACCAGCTCGGTCAGGGCGAGGTCCTCGGCATCGTCGGCGAGTCCGGCTCCGGCAAGTCGGTGACCTCGCTGGCGGTGATGGGCCTGCTCCCGCCCGGCGCCGAGGTCAGCGGCTCGGTCAAGCTGCACGGCAGGGAACTGCTCGACATGCCGGAGGACGAGCTCATCGGGCTCCGCGGCAAGACCATCGGAATGATCTTCCAGGACCCGCTGTCGGCCTTCACCCCCGTCTACACCATCGGCGACCAGATCGCCGAGGCCGTGCGGATCCACCAGAAGATCGGCAAGGACAAGGCGGCCAAGCGGGCGGTCGAGCTGCTGGACCTGGTCGGCATCCCGCACCCGGACGTGCGGGCCAAGGCGTTCCCGCACGAGTTCTCCGGCGGCATGCGGCAGCGCGCCATGATCGCCATGGCCATCGCCAACGACCCCGACGTGCTGATCTGCGACGAGCCGACCACCGCGCTCGACGTCACCATCCAGGCCCAGGTCCTGGAGGTGCTCAAGACCGCGCAGCGGGAGACCGGCGCCGGCATCGTGATGATCACGCATGACCTCGGGGTCGTCGCCGGCATCGCCGACCGGGTGCTGGTCATGTACGCCGGCAAGCCGGTCGAGCTCGGCACCGTGGACGAGATCTACTACCGTCCGCGCCAGCCGTACACGATGGGCCTGCTCGCCTCGATCCCGCGCATGGACCGCCCGACCGCCCGGCTCATCCCCATCGACGGCAACCCGCCCTCACCCGCGGCGCTGCCGCCGGGCTGCCCGTTCGCGCCCCGCTGCCCGATGAGGGTCAGCGCCTGCGACGAGGCGGAGCCCGACCTGGAGCGGATCGGACCCGGCACCCGGATGTCGGCCTGCATCCGCTCGCACGAGATCGAGCTCAAGGGCCTCGACGGCGCCACGATCTACCCGGTGCCCGAGGCGCCCGCCGAGACGGCCGAACCCCGGCCGCGCGCCGAGCGCGACACCGTGCTCAGCGTCGAGAACATGATCCGGCACTACCCGCTCATGAAGGGCGCGGTGTTCAAGCGCCGGGTCGGCACCGTGCACGCGGTGGACGGCATCAGCTTCGACGTCGCCGAGGGCGAGACGCTCGCCCTGGTCGGCGAGTCGGGCTGCGGCAAGACCACCACCCTCCAGCAGATCATGCAGTTGGAGGCGCCCCAGGGCGGCACCGTCGTCGTGCTCGGCAAGGACAGCGCCACGCTGGCCAGAGCCGACCGCAAGGCGCTCCGCCGGGACCTGCAGATCGTCTTCCAGGACCCGATGGCCGCGCTCGACCCGCGCATGCCGGTCGGCGACATCCTCGCCGAGCCGCTCCGCGCGCACGGCCACAAGGACATCGGCGCCCGGATCGCCGAGCTGCTCAGCCTGGTGGGCCTGGACCCGAGCCACGCCCAGCGCTACCCGCAGCACTTCTCCGGCGGCCAGCGCCAGCGCATCGGCATCGCCCGCGCACTGGCCCTGGAGCCCCGGCTGATCGTGCTCGACGAGCCGGTGTCGGCACTCGACGTGTCCATCCAGGCGGGTGTGATCAACCTGCTGGAGGACCTGAAGGTCAGGCTCGGCCTGTCCTACCTGTTCGTCGCGCACGACCTGTCGGTGGTCCGGCACCTCGCGGACCGGATCGCCGTCATGTATCTCGGCAGGATCGCCGAGATCGGCACGGTCGACGAGGTGTACGGCAGGCCCGCCCACCCCTACACGCGGGCGCTGCTGTCGGCGATCCCGCTGCCCGACCCCGATCTGGAGCGCTCACGCGAGCGGATCCTGCTCGAAGGCGACCTGCCCAGCCCGGCCGACCCCCCGTCGGGCTGCCGCTTCCGCACCCGCTGTCCCAAGCGCGCCCTGCTGGGTGCGGAGGAGGCACGCAGGTGCGCCGAGGAAGAGCCCTCTGTTGTACGGCTCGCGCCCGTCGTCGATCACGGCGCCGCCTGCCACTACCCCGAAGAGGCCGAGGTCGTCGTGACCTCGCGTCACTGACGACCCCTGTTGGAGGAACACGTGAAGGTTGGTTACAAGGCCATCGGCGGAGCCGCGCTCCTGGCCATGGCCCTCACCGCCTGCGCCGGCGGCGGCGGCGCCGACAAGCCCAAGGCCGCGTCGAGCGAGGCCGCCAAGGAGCAGGCCGCCACGATCCCCGGTAGCACGATCAACCCCGTCGCCTACGACCAGGTGGCCGACGGCGGCACGCTGAAGCTCGCGCTCGGCCTGTGGCAGACCCAGTGGAACTACAACCAGGTCAACGGCACCAACGCCAGCACCGACGACGTGATCGAGCCGATCCTCCCGCTCGTCTCCATCGCCAACGACAAGGCCGAGGTCGTCAACAACCCCGACTACGTCACCGAGTGGAAGATGGAGCTCACCGGGGGCAAGCAGGTCGTCACCTACAAGATCCACGAAAAGGCCACGTGGTCGGACGGCACGCCGATGACCTACAAGGACTTCCAGGCCCAGTGGAAGGCCCTGAACGGCTCCGACAAGAAATACCAGGTCTCCTCGACCGACGGCTACGACCGGGTCGAGTCGGTGGAGAAGGGCGCCACCGACAAGGACGTGGTGGTGACCTTCGCCAAGAACTTCCCGGACTGGCCGGCCATGTTCTCGCCGCTCTACCCCGCCTCGACGAACGAGACGCCCGAGGCGTTCAACAAGGGCTGGATCGACAAGCTCCCGGTCACGGCGGGCCCGTTCAAGGTCGAGTCCGTCGACCAGACCAGCAAGACCGCCACGCTCGTCCGCGATGACAAGTGGTGGGGGCAGAAGGCCAAGCTCGACAAGGTCATCTTCCGGACCATCGAGGACACCGCCAAGCTGAACGCCTTCGCCAACGGCGAGATCGACGCGGTCGAGATCCCGGCGAGCGCCTCCGACCTCAAGCGGGCCAAGGGGGTGCCGGACGTCGACATCCGCAAGGCGGCCGCCCCGAACTGGCGCCACTTCACCGTCAACGGCTCCAGCGAGTTCCTCAAGGACAAGTCGGTCCGTCAGGCCGTCCAGCTCGGCATCAACCGCGAGGTGATCGCCCAGTCCGACCTCAAGGACATGGACTGGCCGATCCAGACGCTCAACAACCACCTGTACATGAACACCCACAAGGGCTACGTGGACAACTCCGGTGAGCTGGGCAAGTACAACCCGGAGAAGGCCAAGCAGCTCCTGGACGCCGCCGGCTGGAAGCAGGAGGGCGAGTACCGCAAGAAGGACGGCAAGGAGTTCGCGATCCGCTTCACCGTCCCGTCCTCCCTGCCCACCGCCAAGCAGGAGGGTGAGCTTACCCAGGCGATGCTGAAGGAGATCGGCATCAAGGTCACCGTCGAGCCGGTCCCGGTCGACAAGTTCTTCGACGACTTCATCATCCCCGGCAACTTCGACATCGTGCCGTTCTCCTGGCTGGGCACGCCGTTCCCGAACGGCGCCCTGCCGCAGATCTACAAGTCGCCCGTCAGCGCCGAGAACTTCGGCAGCAACTTCCCCCGGGTCGGCACCCCCGAGCTGGACAAGCTGATCGACCAGGCCGCGGGCGAGATGGACCCGGCCAAGGCGATCGAGCTGGGCAACCAGGCCGACAAGATGATCTGGGACCTGGTCCACACCATTCCGATGTACCAGCGCCCCGACATCTACGCGACCAAGAAGAACCTGGCCAACTACGGCTCCTTCGGGTACGCCGACAAGAGCTGGGCCTCCATCGGCTTCACCAAGTAGCCGCCGGAACCCTCTGTGCCCTTCTCCGCTCCGGCGGGGGAGGGCACTGCCGTCTCACCCCGTCCGGTCCGGGACCCGCCCCGTGAGGTCCCGGGAGCGGGGCTCAGGAGAAGGCCACGCGGCGCTGGAGGGGGTAGACGTTCTCCTGGAGGTCCTGGGTCAGCGCGTCGGCGCATTCCGGGCAGGCGAACAGGGCCCCGTCGTCGGGCAGGCGCCCGATCCTGATCCGTGGGCGGGGCCATTTCTTGTGGCAGGCCACGCAGGCGTCGCCCTCACGCTGGGTGCGGGTCAGGCCCTCAGGATCGAATGTCAGCATGTTCTGCGCCGTTCTGTTCGGCCCCCAGTTCATCGCGCCCCCCGTCTTGATCGCGCAGTGTCATATCGGAACCGTTATAACGCCGCCGCGACCCGTGATCGCTTTGGTAGGTGTCAAGCAGTGGTTAAATCACTTCCTGCCTAGGGGTCATACAGCAGCAAAAGGGGCACCCGGTCTCAAGCCGGGTGCCCCTTTTGGGGTGATCTAAACCGTCAGACCTCGCTGATGATCTTCTCCAGGATCGCCAGGCCCTCTTCCAGCAGGTGGTCGGGCATGACCAGCGGCGGCAGGAATCGCAGGACGTTGCCGTAGGTGCCCGCGGTCAGCACGAGCAGGCCCTCGGCGTGGCACCTCTTGGCGATCTCGCCCGCCGCGGTGGGGTGCGGGTCCTTGGTTCCGGGGACGACCAGCTCGATCGCGATCATGGCGCCGCGGCCGCGCACGTCGCCGATCACCGGGTTCTCGCCGGCGATGGCGCGCAGCCGGGGGAGCATGACCTCGCCGATGCGGCGGGCCCTGCCGGTCAGATCGTCGGCCTCGATGGTCTCCAGCACGCCCAGCGCCGCCTCGCAGGCGAGCGGGTTGCCGCCGTAGGTGCCGCCCAGCCCGCCGACGTGAACCTTGTCGAGGAGTTCGGCGCGGCCGGTGACGGCCGCCAGCGGCAGGCCGCCCGCGATGCCCTTGGCGGTGACGATGATGTCCGGGACGATGCCCTCGTCCTCGCAGGCGAACAGGTCGCCGGTGCGGGAGAAGCCGGTCTGGACCTCGTCGGCGATGAAGACGATGCCGTTCTCGCGGCAGAACTCCACGATCTTCGGCAGGAAGCCCCTGGCCGGCTCGATGAAGCCGCCCTCGCCGGCGATCGGCTCGATCACCACGGCGGCCACGTTCTCCGCGCCGACCTGCTTGGTGATCTGGTCGATGGCCTGGGCGGCCGCCTCCTCCGCGCAGTTCTCCGGGCCGGTGGGCCAGCGGAAGGGGTAGGCCAGCGGCACCCGGTAGACCTCGGGGGCGAACGGGCCGAACCTGTGCTTGTACGGCATGTTCTTGGCCGTCAGCGACATCGTCAGCAGGGTCCGGCCGTGGTAGCCGTGGTCGAACACGACGACCGCCTGGCGCCCCGTGGCGTGCCGGGCGACCTTGACCGCGTTCTCCACGGCCTCGGCGCCGCTGTTGAGCAGGAAGGTGCGCTTGTCATGGTCACCGGGCGTGAGCTCGTTGAGCTTCTCGCAGAGCTGGACGTAGGACTCGTACGGGGTGACCATGAAGCAGGTGTGGGTGAAGTCCGCGACCTGTTTGCGCACCCGCTCGACCACGCGCGGGGCGGCGTTGCCGACGCTGGTCACCGCGATGCCGGAGCCGAAGTCGATCAGCGAGTTGCCGTCGGCGTCGACGACGACACCGCCGCCGGCGTGCGTCACGAAGACCGGCAGCGTGGTGCCGATGCCCTGGGGAACGGCGGCCTGCTTCCGGGCGAACATCTCGAGGGACTTCGGGCCGGGAATCTCGGTGACGACCCGGCGCTCCTGCGGAAGCGAGGGGCCGCCCTGGGGGACGGTGCTCATACTGCGAAGGTATGTCGCACATGCCGGTATGCGGATGATGCACTATGGCAAAATTGCGGATAGCGCTCTGGCCGTAACGTACAAATCCCGGGGGTGGTTGTGGCGCCGACGCTCCGCACCGTCGTGCGACGCCTGCCACTCAAGCTCGGCGTGCTCACCGGACAGGACGCCCTCGACCGGCCGGTGCGCTGGGTGGCGGTCAGCGAGCTGGAGGACCCGACCCCCTTCCTGGAGGGCGGCGAGCTGGTCCTCACCACCGGCATGCGCCTGGACGCCGGCAACGCCGGGCCGTACGTCGACCGGCTGGTCGGCAAGGGGGTCACCGGGCTCGGGTTCGGCGTCGGGCTGGGACACGAGGCGATTCCGGCCGGGCTGGTGGAGGCGGCGGCGCGGGCGGGGCTGCCGCTGATCGAGGTGCCGCGCGACACCCCGTTCGTCGCGATCGGCAAGCTGGTCAGCGACCTGATCGCCGCCGAGCAGTACGACGAGATCAGGCGCGCCTTCGCCACCCAGGGCCGCCTCACCCGTGCCGCCCTCCTCCCGGAGGGCCCCCGCGCGGTGGTCGACGGCCTGGCCCGGGAGCTCGGAGGCTGGGCCGCCCTGCTCGACGAGGCGGGAGCCGTACGGCACGCGGCCGGAGCGGGCGCGGGCCGCACCGCCGACCTCCTTCCCGAGCTGGAGCGCCTGCGCAGGCCCGCGGGCGGGGGCGCGCCCGCGAGCCTGGCACTCTCCACGCCGCGGGAGCACGTCATCGTGCACCCGCTGGGCGCCCGTCGCGTCCGGGGGTTCTTCGCGGTCGGCCTCGACCGGCCGTTCACGCCGGTCGCGCACACCGTGGTCAACGCCGCCGGTTCCCTGCTGACGCTCGCCATCGAGCACGGCAGGGAGCACCTGGCGGCCGAGCGCCGGGTCCGTTCGGCGGTGCTCCGGCTGCTGCTGGCCGGGCAGGTGCGGGCTGCGCAGGAGACGCTGGAACTGCTGGGGGACGGGCTGCCGGGCGGGCCGCTGGTCGTCCTGGCCGCCGGCGGCGACCAGGAGGCGGTGCTGGAGGCCGCGGGCGACGAGTTCGCGGTGGCCGCCGGCGACCGGACGGTGGTCGTCGTCGCGGCGGATCGGGCCGAGGACACCGTCCCGGCGCTGCGGGAGCACGGCCCGGTCGGCATCGGCTCCCCGGTCGGCCTCGACGACCTGCGCGCCGGGCTCGACCAGGCCGACCGGGCGCTCGCCTCGGCCCGTCGCGCCGCCGAGCCCGTCATGCGCTTCGCCGACCTCGCGGGCCAGGGCCTGCTGTCCCTGCTGGACCCCGGCATGACCGCGGCGTTCTCCTCGGCGCTGCTCGCCCCGCTGCGCGAGTACGGCTCGCGCGCCGACCTGCTGGAGTCCCTCCGCGCCTACCTGGCCTGCAACGGCCACTGGGACGCGGCGGCGCAGCGGCTCGGCGTGCACCGGCACACCCTGCGCTACCGCATGCGCCGGGTCGCCGAGCTTCTCGGCCGCGACCTCGACGACCCGGCCGCCCGCGCCGAGCTCTGGGTCGCGCTGGCCGTCACCGAGTGAGGCGGCCCGGCGTCCCGCGGCGGGCGCCGGAACGGCGGGTCAGGGCCTGTCGACCAGGTAACGGGAGATGGTGGCGTAGGTGACCGCGTCGTAGGTGCGGCTGTCACGCAGATGCCCGGCGCGCTCCAGGCTGATGGCGCCCTGCGCGGCCGCCCAGAGGGCGTCGGCGATCTTCCTGGGCTGCGTCGGGATGATGTATCCGGCCGAGATGCAGTCGGCGATCACCCGGTCGAGGACGTTGAGCGCCGCCCGGGCGAGGGTCCGGGCCCGCTCGCTCGGCAGGAATCCGGGGATGGCCCGCTCGAACATCAGGGCGTAGTAGCCGGGTTCGGCCAGCGCGGCCTCCCGGTAGGCGGGGCCGAGCGCGGTGAGGTGCTCCAGCGCGTTCCTGCGCGCGGGCACCGACTCCAGACGCCGCCGGAACCGCTCGAAACCCTCAAGGTACAGCGCCTCGGCCAGGCCTTCCTTGCTGCCGAACATGGTGTAGATGACGGTCGTCGAGCATCCGGCCTCGGTGGCGATGCGGCGCATCGACAGGCTTTCGGGGCCGATGGTGACGAGGAGCTGGCTGGCCACGTCGAGCAGCCTGCCGCGGAGTTCGTCCTGGGTGGCCCGTTCGCCGACCAGATAGGCGCCCTGCAGTCCGCGCGGCGCCGATGAGGTCATGCGGCCACACCCTTCCGCTCTCGGGGTTGCATTTGATGACTTAGCCAGGGCGGCGATCCTTCAAACCGTCGCCATATAAGAAATATCCATAATCTGCCCCATTTTCGTTACAGGCAGAGAGGGAGATATTTTTATGCGTAACGGCGTGCCCGCGCAAGTGGCTTGTGCGTAGTGGAGTAACGCCACTCCCGGGCGGGTGGCATACCGTCGGAGCCATGGACGTGCGCCCCTTCTGGCTCGCCGGCCGCCCCGCCATGGGGGACGCCGAGCTCACCGTGACCAACTCCCATGACGGCCGTGTCGTCGGCGTCTGCTCCGTGCCGACCGCCGACCAGGTCGAAGAGGCCGTCGCCGCCGCGGCGGCCGTGCAGAGGCAGGCCGCCGCGCTCCCCATCCACGTGCGGGCCGAGGCTCTCGCCCACGTCTCGCGCCGCCTGGCCGAGCGGGCCGAGGAGATCGCCCGCCTGATCATGGAGGAGAACGGCAAGCCGATCTTCTGGGCCCGCGGCGAGGTGAACCGCGCGATCTCCACCTTCCGGTTCGCCGCCGAGGAGACCCGCCGCCTCGGCGGCGAGGCCGTGCGACTGGACACCGAGGCCGCCTCCGCCGGCCGCCTCGCCTACGTCTCGCGCGTCCCGCACGGCCCGGTCCTGGCGATCACGCCGTTCAACTTCCCGCTCAACCTGGTGGCCCACAAGGTCGCCCCGGCCATCGCGGTCGGCGCCCCGATCATCGTCAAGCCGGCCCCGGCGACGCCGATCTCCTCCCTCGTGCTCGGCGAGATCCTGGCCGAGACCGCGCTGCCCGAGGGCATGTTCTCCGTGCTCCCCGTGCCCAACGACCGCGCCGCCGGCCTGGTCGACGACCCGCGCCTGCCGGTCGTCTCCTTCACCGGCTCCGGGCCCGTCGGTTACGCGATCATGGACCAGGTGCCGCGCAAGCACGTCACCCTCGAACTCGGCGGCAACGCCGCCGCCGTCGTGCTCGCCGACGCCGACCTTGACTGGGCCGCCTCCCGGGTGGCGCTGTTCTCCAACTACCAGGCCGGGCAGAGCTGCATCGCGGTCCAGCGGGTGATCGTCGAGGAGTCGGTGCGCGAGGACTTCGTGGCCAGGCTCGTCCCCGCCGTCGAGGCCCTGGTCACCGGAGACCCCGCCGACGACAGGACACAGGTCGGCCCGCTCGTCTCCGTCGAGGCCGCCGAGCGCGTCGAGCAGTGGATCAAGGAGGCCGTCGCGGCCGGCGCCCGGCTGCTCGCCGGCGGCACCCGCGACGGCGCCACCGTCGCGCCGACCGTCCTGGCCGACGTGCCGCACGACGCCAAGGTCTCCTGCGAGGAGGTCTTCGGCCCCGTGATGATCATCCAGTCCGTGCCGGGCGTCGACGAGGCCTTCGCCGCGGTCAACGACTCCAGGTACGGCCTGCAGGCCGGGATCTTCACCCGCAACCTGGACATCGCCTTCCGGGCGAACCGGGAGCTCGAGGTCGGCGGTGTGATCATCGGAGACGTCCCGTCCTACCGCGCCGACCAGATGCCCTACGGCGGCGTCAAGGACTCCGGCGTCGGCCGCGAGGGCGTCCGCTCGGCCATGGCGGACTTCACCTACGAGAAGGTCATGGTCCTCACCGGCCTGTCCCTCTGACGGCTCGCGCACGGCCCGCCTTTCTCTGGAAATCGTGTAGGCCCTGAGATCGCGTACGGCCACGGCCTCCGGTCGGACGTACATCCGCTTGACCTCGCTCGTGCTGGCTCCAGGAGTTGGAGCCGGCACGGCCCACGGGCTCATCCGAGAACCATGCGATGACGAAGGTGATGCGGGAGCCAAGGCGTTTGGGGGTGTCGTCCACGACCTCGCGCCGGCGGTGGGCCAGCCCGGCCTGCTGGGCGGTGCAGAGGTCGAGGACGACCGGCGAGTCGGCTCCCACGCGATCTACCACGATCATGGATCGTGGTAGATCGCGTGGGAGCCGATCCGTCGCCATACGAGAACTGGTTCACCTTGATCGTCAGCCATGAACGAGAAAGTCGCGCGACCGTCTGGAGAGGCAAAATTCCACGTGAGTGAGTAGACGTCGTGATCCTGCAACTTATGGATCCGCAAACGCTTGGGCCAGGGGGTCTCACCTCTGTGAGCCCCCGCGTTCAACGCCGGGAGCAGGTGGTTGCGGACGACGTCTTTGAACAGCTCCAGATGCTCCTGAGGCAGCCGAGCGGCTTCCCTGCGGAATGCGGGGGTGCGGTCAAACTTCATCCGCAGCCTCGGCCCTGGCCGCGTCGAGGTCGGCGAAAAGCTCCTCCATGGAGTGGAAGCGGCCGGTGCCGGCCCCCGCGCGGATCTCCTCGTCGGCTTGACGTTCCTTGGCCTGCCACTCGGGAGTCCAGAACCATGCATCCTCATCCGGGATGATATGAGCCACGGCATGACCATTCCTGGTCAAGTGGATGATCGTGTCACCACGCGAGACCTGCTCCTCGATCTCGCTCGCATGGGCGGCCAGTTCGTCGATGGGGATCTCGTGGGCGTTCTCGCTCATGAGTCGAGTGTAGGTCTGGGCACTCACCGTGGTCACGACCTCTCGGCCGCGGTGTAGAGCTCCCTGGCCACGTCGCCGAAGTAGGGCCCGTACATGGTGCCGCGGTCGTCGCTGTATTTGAAGCTGCTCACCGAGGTGATCGTGCCGCGCCCGGTGGCGGCGTCGAAGCCGCTCAGCCAGGGGCCGCCGCTGGAACCGGCGGTCATGTCGCAGCGCATGCCCTGGTCGTCGGTCTGGCCGTGCGGGTCGTCGCGGACCGGGCCCGCGCAGTAGACCAGGTGCTCGCCGTCGTAGGGGGGCTCGGCGGGGAAGCCGAAACCGTGGGTCTGGCGGCCCCTGGCGGTGCCGAAGGCGATCCCCTGACCGCCGACGACCTCCCCCAGATGCCTGCCGCCCCTGTGGTTGAGCGCCACCATGCCGATGTCGTAGCTGTCGTCCGCGCTGCGCGACCACGGGCCCGCGACGAACATGCGCCGGGCGGTGAACTGCCCGTAGGGCCGGCGCCCCCGGTCGTAACCGGGCACGAAGGTCCAGTTGTCCGCCCACGCTCCGGTGCCGTCCTTGACGCAGTGCCCGGCGGTCACCACGAGGTCCTTGTTGGTGCTCCTGACCGAGCTCGCCGAGCACACGAAGTCGAGCCCGCCGAGGGTGAGGAAGACCCGCCCGGTGGTGCGCGTCACCGACCCGCCCGCGTTCCAGCGCGTCCCGGCGGTGCGGGCGGCGCGCCGGCGGAGCGGGACGCGGGGCTTGCCGAACATCCCCGCCGTCCCGAGCAGGTCGATCGGGACGGCGGCCGCCATGCGCCGGGGGGTCCAGTAGTCGAGCACGTGACGCTGGTCCGGCGTGCCGCGGGCGGCCACGCGCTCGACGACGTCGTCCCCGCCGGCCACGACCGCGGTCTTCGCGGCGGGCCGGGCCTTCGCGGCCGGCTGGGGGCGGGAGGCGCCTACGGCCCACCGCCCGGGCTCCGTGGTCGTCGCGCCGGTCTGGGGTGCGCCCAGCAGGCCGGCGACAAGCGCGGCACCCGCAAGCAGGGGGAGGCTCGAGGTCATGGGACCCGATTTTGCACTACGTGGTGTGCTGTTGTGACTACTTTAAGTAAAGATCAGGAGGTGTCGGTGCCCTGGGCGGCCTCGTAGACGGCCTGCGCGTCGGTCCCGAAGTACGGGCCGAACATCCAGCCGGCGGCGAAGCCGTACTTGAAGCTGTTCACCGAGTTCAGCGTGCCCAGGCCGGTGCTCTCGTCGAAGTCGGTGAACCAGGGGCCGCCGCTCGACCCGCCGGTCATGTCGCAGTTCAGGCCGATGTCGCGGGACATCAGGAAGTCGTCGAACGCCCGGCCGGCGCAGTAGACCAGCTTCGATCCGTCGTAGGGGGCGGCGGCGGGGTAGCCGAAGGAGTGCATCTGCTGCCGCCGGGCCCGGTTGAAGGAGACGCCCTGGCCGCCCACCGCGTCGGTCAGCGACCGGCCGTTCAGCGGGGCCACCACGGCGGCGGCCACGTCGTAGTTGACGTCCTCGCTGTTGTTCCACTGCGGGGTGGTGTAGAGCGTGGTCGCCACCCAGGTGCCGTGCGGCCGGTCGCCCCTGTCGTAGCCCGGGACGAACACCCAGTTGCCGTGGAAGGCGCCGCCCATCTTCACGCAGTGCCCCGCGGTGATCACGGTGCTTCCGTTGTCGCTGGTCACCGCATTGCCCGAGCAGGAGGCGTTGCGGCCCTGGTAGGTGAAGAACACCCGGCCGGCGGTCCTGGCGACCGCGCCCCCGCGGGTCCATGCCGAGCCGGTGGAGGCGCGTGCGGCGGACGCCCGGGCGGCCGTGACGGTGTCGCCGGCCGGTGGGGTCGCGGGGACCGAGACGGGGTCGGCCGCCGCCTGCGCCGCGATCGCCGCCGCGGTGAGCCGGACGGGGTCCTTCTTCGGCGCGAGGGTGTCGAGTGGCTGGGCGGCCTCCATCTTCGCCTCCGTCCAGTAACGCTGGACGGTGCGCTGTTCGGTCGTGGTGTCGGCGGCCTCCTTCCCGATCGGCTGCGGGCCGGCCGCCGTCGCGCCGGCGCTGGGTGCGACCGCCGCCGAGAGCAGGGTGCTGCCCGCGACGAGGGTGATGATGGGGACCAGGTGTGCCCTGCGGCGCATTTGTACCTCCCGAGACCTGATGCTGACTCGGGAAGCTAGTGCGCTATATGACGGCATTTCTCAGGATTTACAACTATTGATATGGCAAAATTCAGACTTAAATAGTGTCTTTTATCTCGTGTTTCACACATCACAGATTCCGGCGCCGATTCGACAGGGAGACGAGAGCCGGGAGAATGGGGCGGTGCAGTCAGACACCATCCGCTCCGTTGTCCTGCTCGGCTCGACCGGCTCCATCGGGACCCAGTCCCTCGACGTCATCGCCCGCAACCCCGGCCGGTTCCGGGTGGCGGCGCTCGCCGCCGGAGGCGGCCGGGTCGACCTGCTGGCCCGCCAGGCGGCCGAGTTCCGGCCCGACGCGGTGGCCGTCGCCGACCCCTCGGCCGTGCCCGCGCTGCGGGAGGCCCTGGCCGCGCACGGGGTGAGCGCCAAAGTGCTCGCCGGGCCGGAGGGGGTCGCCGAGGTCGCCGCCTGGCCGTCCGACACTGTGCTCAACGGCATCACCGGGGCGCTGGGGCTGACCTCGACGCTGGCCGCGCTGGAGGCGGGCAGGGTTCTCGCCCTCGCCAACAAGGAGTCGCTGATCATCGGCGGGCCGCTGGTGAAACGCCTGGCCAAGCCGGGGCAGCTCATCCCGGTCGACTCCGAGCACGCCGCCCTCGCCCAGTGCCTGTGGGCCGCCGGTCCCAGCGGTCCCGACGCGTCGGCGGTGCGCGGCCTGATCGTCACCGCGAGCGGCGGCCCCTTCCGCGGCAGGTCGCGAGCCGAGCTGACGGACGTCACCCCCGCGCAGGCCCTGGCCCACCCGACCTGGTCGATGGGCCCGGTCATCACCGTGAACTCCGCCACACTCGTCAACAAGGGGCTGGAGGTCATCGAGGCCCACCTGCTCTTCGACATCGGCTTCGACAGGATCACCGTCGTGGTCCACCCGCAGTCGGTCGTCCACTCCATGGTGGAGTTCGTGGACGGCTCGGTCATCGCCCAGGCGAGCCCGCCCGACATGAGGCTGCCCATCGCGCTGGCCCTCGGCTGGCCCGAACGGGTCGCCGGAGCCGCCCCCACGGTCGACTGGACCACCTCCAGCACCTGGACTTTCGACCCCCTCGACGACGAGGCCTTCCCCTCCGTCGCGCTGGCCCGCCAGGTCGGCTCCGCCGGCGGCACGGCCCCCGCCGTCTACAACGCCGCCAACGAGGTGTGCGTCGAGGCGTTCCTCTCCGGGCGGCTGCCCTTCCTGGGTATCGTCGACACTGTGGCCGCTGTGGTCTCCGAGCACACGGTGACTCGGGCGGATTCCGTCGAAGAGGTCCTCGACGCCGACGGATGGGCACGGGCGAGGGCTCGGGAGCTCACCGCGACTGCCTAGACTGGGGAAAGTCGTCGACACTTCAAGGGCTGAAAATGACTTCTGTTGCTCTCGGTATTCCTTCCGTAAGGACCAGACCGATCGCCGAGCGACGCAAATCCCGTCAGATCATGGTGGGCTCCGTCCCGGTCGGCGGGGACGCGCCGGTCTCCGTCCAGTCGATGACCACCACGGTCACCGCCGACATCAACGCCACGCTCCAGCAGATCGCCGCGCTGACCGCGTCGGGCTGCCAGATCGTCCGGGTGGCCGTGCCCTCCCAGGACGACGCCGAGGCGCTGCCGATCATCGCGAAGAAGTCGCAGATCCCGGTGATCGCCGACATCCACTTCCAGCCGAAGTACGTCTTCGCCGCGATCGAGGCGGGCTGCGCGGCCGTCCGGGTCAACCCCGGCAACATCAAGAAGTTCGATGACAAGATCGGCGAGATCGCCCGCGCCGCCTCCGACCACGGGGTGCCCATCCGGATCGGCGTCAACGCCGGCTCGCTCGACCCCCGGCTGCTGCAGAAGTACGGCAAGGCGACGCCCGAGGCGCTGGTGGAGTCGGCCCTGTGGGAGTGCTCGCTCTTCGAGGAGCACGGCTTCCGCGACATCAAGATCTCGGTCAAGCACAACGACCCGGTCGTGATGGTCCAGGCCTACCGCCAGCTGGCCGCCCAGTGCGACTACCCGCTCCACCTCGGCGTCACCGAGGCGGGGCCGGCCTTCCAGGGCACGATCAAGTCCGCCGTCGCGTTCGGCGCGCTGCTCGCCGAGGGCATCGGCGACACCATCCGCGTGTCGCTGTCGGCCCCGCCGGTGGAGGAGATCAAGGTCGGCATCGGCATCCTGGAGTCGCTGAACCTGCGCGAGCGCGGCCTGGAGATCGTCTCCTGCCCGTCCTGCGGCCGCGCCCAGGTCGACGTCTACACCCTGGCCGAGCAGGTCCAGGCGGGCCTTGAGGGGCTGAAGGTCCCGCTCCGCGTCGCGGTGATGGGGTGTGTCGTCAACGGTCCCGGCGAGGCCCGTGAGGCCGACCTCGGCGTCGCCTCCGGCAACGGCAAGGGCCAGATCTTCGTCAAGGGAGAGGTCATCAAGACCGTCCCCGAGTCCCAGATCGTGGAGACCCTCATCGAGGAGGCCCTGCGTCTGGCGGAGGAGATGGGGGTGGAGGTCGACCTCGACGACGACGCTCCCGGTCCCGAGGTCGTCGTCCGCTAGAACCCGCCTGGGCGCCCGTGCCGGGGCGGGAGTCTCCCGGAGAGCCCGCCCCGGGCGCCTTGCTCGAATTGATTACACAGCGCAATCGACTGCCTACAGAGTGGTAAGGATCTGGCTGTTACGCCGATGGCCGTGCCATCCTCCGGGAGACCATCGCCTCTGCCTATGCGGAGGGGGAGTCTGTGAAAAGGGTCGTCGGAGTTGTCGCGGTCGCCGGGATGCTGGCCGTCACCGTCGGGGTTCCACAGGGAGCGGTGGCGCAGGAGCGGGACGAGCTGGTCTGGGGCCCCTGTCCCGACAAGCCCAAGACCGCGCTCTTCGACGGCGCGCTCACCCCTCCGGCCAGGGCAGGGGAGGGCGAGGTGGAGTGCGCCGACCTGAGGGTGCCGCTCGACTACGCCAACCCGGACCAGACCATCAGCCTGGCCCTGAACCGGATCAAGGGGAAGGCCTCGCGGGACCACAACCACCTGGGGGTCCTGCTGGTCAATCCCGGAGGGCCCGGGGCATCCGGCCGTAACCTGGCCAAATACGTCGCCACCCAGCTCCCCGACCACCTGGCCGACCGGTTCGACGTGATCGGTTTCGACCCGCGGGGAGTGGGAGAGAGCGAGCCCGCGCTCCGCTGCGTGGACCCCGCGAAATACTACGCCGCGCCCCGCCCCGACCATGTGCCGCACAACGAGCGGGAGGAGGCCGTGCTGATCGGCCGGGCCCGGCAGTACGCCACGGCGTGCGGGAACCGGTGGAGCTGGCTGCTGCCCCACATGAGCACCGAGAACTCCGCCAGGGACATGGACGCGATCAGAGAGGCGCTGGGCGAGCCCGAGATCAGCTTCCTGGGCTACTCCTACGGGAGCTACCTCGGCGCGGTGTACGCGACGCTCTTCCCCGACCGGGTCAAGCGGCTCATCCTGGACAGCGTGGTCGACCCCCGAGGGGTCTGGTACGACGCCAACCTCTCCCAGGACGCCGCCTTCGACCGGCGGCACCAGGACTTCCTGAAGTGGACCGCCCGCCACAACGACGCCTACCGGCTGGGCGGGACCGGCAGAGCGGTCTCCTTCGCGTGGTACGCCATGCGGGAGCGGCTGCGCACCCGCCCGGCCGGCGGGGTGGTCGGTCCGAGCGAGCTGGACGACATCTACACCGTCGGCGGCTACTCCGACGTGGTCTGGCCGCAGCTCGCCAAGGCGTTCTCCGCCTACGTCAAGAGGGGCGACACCGCCCCCATGCTCGCCGCCTACCGCCGGCACGCGGAGAACGACGCCAAGGCGGAGAACGGTTACGCCGTCTACCTCGGAATACAGTGCCGCGACGCCGCATGGCCGCGTAACTGGTCCCAGTGGCGGACGGACATGTCGAAGTTGCACGTCAAGGCGCCTTTCCTCGCCTGGCCGAACGCCTGGTACAACGCGCCGTGCGCGTTCTGGCCCGAGAAGGGCGGGCCCCCGGTGCGGATCCAGGACAGCCAGGAGCTGCCGCCGGTCATGCTCGTGCAGTCCGAGCGTGACGCCGCCACGCCCTACCAGGGGGCTCTGCAGATGCGCAGGCTGTTCAGCGGCTCCCGGCTGGTGACCGTGCCCGGCGGGAACCACGGTGTCACGCTCGGCGGCAACCGCTGCGTGGACCGCTACCTGGCGGCCTACCTCAAGGACGGCAGCCTGCCCGGCCCGGCCGAACGCTCCCTGACCGGTCCGGACGCCCGCTGCGAGGGGAACCCCGAGCCCGTGCCCGCGGCCCGTATGGCGGCGAGGGCTGATTTAAGTAGGTAGAGATGACTGGCTCTATGTTGGTTCCTGCCAAAATCGAAGGGGTCGCGTAGGCTGAGCGCGTGATGCTGCGCACAACGGCGTCGCGCGTGCTCGACGACAACGATCGTGACGAGGTGCTGGCGCTCCTGGACGCCGATCCTGTCGTCAACGTCTTCGTCGCCTCCAGGGTCCGTGCCGTCGGGCTCAATCCGGCCAGGCTCGGTGGTCAGATGTGGGGGTTCGGGCCGCGCGGCGGCCTGACCTCTGTCTGCTATGCCGGCGCGAACCTGGTCCCGGTGAACGCCGGTATGGACGCCGTGCACGCCTTCGCTGACCGCGCCCGTAAGCAGGGCCGCCGCTGTTCCTCGATCGTCGGCCCCGCGGACGCCGTCGCGCCGCTGTGGGAGCGGCTGGAGCCCTACTGGGGCGCCGCCCGCGCGGTCCGCTGGGCCCAGCCGGTGATGGCGGTCACCACGCCGTCCCCGGTCCCGATCGACCCGCTGGTCAGGCGGGTGCGGCCGGAGGAGTTCGAGATCCTGCTCCCCGCCTGCGTGGCGATGTTCACCGAGGAGGTGGGCGTCTCCCCGGAGGCCGGTGACGGCGGCGCCCTCTACCGGTCCAGGGTCGCCGAGCTGATCCGGATCGGCCGGTCCTACGCGCGCATCGAGCACGGCCGGGTCGTCTTCAAGGCCGAGATCGGCGCGGTCACGCCGCTGGCCTGCCAGATCCAGGGCGTCTGGGTCCATCCCGACCTGCGCGGCCGGGGACACGCGGCAGCCGGGATGGCCTCGGTGGTCAAGCACGCGCTCGACTGCTTCGCGCCGGTGGTCTCGCTGTACGTCAACGACTACAACGCCCCGGCCCGGGCCGCCTACCGCAAGGCCGGGTTCGAAGAGGTCGGCACCTTCATGTCGGTGCTCTTCTAGAGCACGCCGGAGCCCTCGCGGCGGCACCGGTTCACAGGCGGCGGACCAGACAGGCCAGCAGGCGTTCCAGCTCGGCTCCGGGGTCGGCGGTGAGACCGGCGTGGACCGGGCCGGTCTGCACGATCGTGCTGCGCGGGGCGGTCAGCCAGCGGAACCGGCTGCCGAGCGGTTCCCCGCCCAGCGGTCCCGCGTCGGTGGTGCAGGAGCGCTCGTAGGCGCCGAGTGCGTGCCGTACCCCGTCGACGTCCGCGTGGGCGTCGAGCGCGTGCAGCCGGGCCTCGTCCAGCTCCACCCGCGCGCACAGGTAGTCGCGGGGCTGGCAGTAGAGCACCACCCCGGCGTTGATCAGCTCGCCCCGCTCCACGCGGGGGACCACCCGGATGACGGCGTACTCGTAGACGTCTCTCACCGGCTGTCCTTCCAGAACGCGCCCACCGAGCCGGTCTTCCGCTCCTGCCTGGGGGCGGCCGAGGGGTCGGGCAGCCATGCCCGGGGCCCCTGCGCGCGAGCCAGCAGGTGCTCGACATACGCCTGCCGTACGGCCTGCGCCCCGTCGAACCCGGGCTCGTCCTCCAGCCACTCGTCGGGGACCTCGTCCACGATCCCGTCGAGGAAGTCCCTGGTGATCCTCTCGCTGAGCTCGGCGTCGGCCTCCGCCATCCGGGTGGCGAACGGCGCCAGCACGTGGTCGCCCGCGTCGAAGCCGCGCTGCGGGTCGGCGGTGGGCCAGTTGTGGTGGAACCAGAGGGCGGCGCCGTGGTCGATCAGCCAGATGTCGCCGTGCCACAGGAGCAGGTTCGGGTTGCGCCAGCTCCGGTCCACGTTGTGGATCAGGGCGTCGAACCAGAGCAGCCGGGAGGCGAGGCCGGGGTCCGGTGGCCAGGCGAGCGGCTCGAAGCCGAGGGCGCCGGGCAGGAAGTCGACCGCCAGGTTGTGGCCCTCGCTGGCCTTGAGCAGGTCCTGGATCTCCTCGTCGGGCTCCCGGGCGCCGAGCTGCGGGTCGACCTCGATCACCTTCAGCTCGGGGGTCCGGAAGCCGAGCCGCCTGGCCAGCTCGGCGGAGATGATCTCCGCGACGAGCACCCGGCGGCCCTGCCCGGCACCGCGGAACTTCACGACGTAGGTGCCGAGGTCGTCCGCCTCGACCACCCCGGGGAGCGACCCGCCCTCCCGCAGGGGCGTCACGTAGCGGGTCGCCGTGATCTCTTCCAGCACTCCGCCAGGCTACCCGGTCGAGCGGTCCCGGACGGCGCGCGGTGCCGGCCGCCGGACCGGGCCCGTGACGCCGTGGCGGGGATCGCGGGCCGTGGCGGGGAGCGGGTCCGGCGACGGAACAGCCCGCCGGCCGGGCCGCGGTCACATCCTGGAGATCACCTCTTCGGCGAAACGCTCGATGGTGGCGACCTTGAGCGCGAGGCCGTCGCCGTGCTCGGCCTTCTCCCGCGGGGTGGCGAGCCACCAGGGGGCGGCCATGGTGCCGGTGACGCCCTTGTCCGCGAAGCGCCGGTAGGTGCCGGCGTCGGGCATGACGGCGAGAGGGGCGATGATCTCCAGGGCGTCCTCGGCCCGGCCGTACTCCTTCAGGTAGCGCCGGAGGTCGGCGAGGACCACGTCGAGCCGCTCCTCGGAGTAGACGCGGTTGCCCATCCAGCCGTCACCGAGCCGTGCCGCGCGGCGGAGCGCCGGCTCGCTGTCGCCGCCGACGAAGAACGGCACCGGCCGGGCGGGGACGGGGGAGATCGACAGCGGGCCGTACTCGAAGTGGGCGCCGCGGTGCTCGACCGTGCCGCCCGCCCAGAGCTCGCGCAGCGCGGGGATCATCTCGTCCAGCCTGCGGCCCCGGGTGTGGAAGTCCTGGCCGGTCTGGACGAACTCCTCCTTGCACCAGCCGACGCCGACGCCGAACGTCACCCGGTCCCCGGAGATCACCGCCGCGGTGGAGACCTGCTTGGCGACCGTGAACAGGTCACGGGCCGGGGCGACGTAGACGTTCGGGGCGAAGCGCAGGGTGGAGGTGACCGCGGCCATCGCGCCGATCGTCACCCACACGTCGGGCCAGTGGGTCTCGGCGTTCCAGCGGGGCGCGCCCGTGCTGGAGTAGGGGTAGGGGGAGTCGAAGTCGGCGTAGAAGATGTGGTCCGACAGTGTGAGCGTGTGGATGCCGCACCGTTGCGACACTTTGGCCAGTTCGACGAACTGGTCGGTCTCGACGAACGACGCTCCAAGCCAGAACTGCACGGATCCTCCCCGGGTTTTCTCGGATGCGGCGGGCGGGGTCAGTCGGAGAACTCGGGGATGACCTTGGTGGCGAAGAGTTCGAGGTTGCGCTTGACGGTGTCGAGGGGGAGGACCCCCTGCTGTCCCTGCATGAACAGGCCGAACCACTCCAGGTCGGGCATCCGGTCGAGCATGCGCTGGATGCCGCGCTTGACGTCGTCGGGGCCGCCCAGCAGGGCCATCTCGACCTCGTTCATGCGCTTGTAGTCGCCCTTCTCCGGGCTGATCGGCTGGTGCCTGTCGTCCTCCTGCTTGCGGAGGACCTCCAGGTAGCCGAACGGGCCGAAGAAGGCGGCGAAGTCCTTCTGCATGCTCTTGCCGTAGGTGGCGATGGCCGCCTCCCGGGTGTCGGCCATGCCGACGATCTTGAGGATGCCGGTGTGCTCGCCCAGCTTGTAGTCGCGGCCGCACTTGGCCGACTCCTCCTGGTAGAGCTTGGCCTTGGCGGCGTGCTCGTCCGGGTTCGGGGTGAACATCCACGGCAGGATGTCCTCCTGCGCGGCACGGATCACCGAGCGGTCGGAGATGGTGAACGGCTGCCACAGCTCCGGATACGGATACTGGTACGGCTTGGGCCCGACCGAGACGGCGTGGATCCTGCCCTGGTCGTCCACCTCGCCCGGCGCGCCGAACTTCCGGGTCCACTCCAGGGCGGGCCAGCCCTCGATGCCGTCGAACGGCGCGGGCACCTCGTAGTCCAGCACGTCGGACTTGTAGCGCAGCGTGTCCTGGGTCCACGCCATCTTCATGATCTTCAGGACCTCGCCGAAGACGTCGAAGTTGCGGGTGTCGCTCTTGGAGCCGTCGGAGCGTGCTGCGGAGGCCTGCCAGCGCTGGCCCAGCACGTTCATCCACCGGTTCTGGTAGCCGCGGGCCACGCCCAGGCGCAGCCGCCCCTTGCTGAACTGGTCGAGCAGGGCCACGTCCTCGGCCGCCCTGATCGGGTCCCAGGCGGGCAGCACGATGCCCAGCGGGGCCAGCAGGATGCGCTCGGTCCTGGCCGCCAGGTCGGTGAGGAACATCAGCGGATTCACCGAGAACTCGAAGCCCTCGGAGTGGAAGTGGTGCTCGGTCATCATCAGCGCGTCGAAGCCGATCTGGTCGGCGTGGATCGCGATCTCGCGGACCTCGTGGAGCAGTGCCTGATAGGACTCGACGTCCCGCCCGATCGGCCGCTTGGCGACCGCGTTCTCCTCGTTGGAGTATCCGGAACCGGGGATCTGCGGGTTGAGGAATATCGAGAACTTCATGCCAGACTCCTTAGCCAGTGCGTGACGACGAGGAGGAACTCCCCGGGGCGTTCCTCGTGCAGCCGGTGGCCGCTGCCCTCCCAGGTGACGGCCTTGGAGTGCGGGTCCTTGAACAGGTCCGCCTCCCACTCGGCCTGGGCCGGGTCGAACCAGAAGGTCAGCACCGGGCAGGCCCGGCGTGACAGGTATCGGTCGGAGTTGGGTCGGACGCCGAGCGCGTCGGGTCCGCCGAACATCGCCTCGAACGCCTGGAGCAGCACGTGCGGGGGCGTGGCGAGGATCCGCCGCCGGTGCCACTCGCGCAGCCATCGCGGGGTCGCCCCGGTGGAGGTCCACTGGTCGTTGCGGAGGGCGGCGGCCACGGGGTCCTCGCGCATCCGCTCGATCAGCGCCGGGAAGGAGGCCGCCACCGCGCCGGTGAAGCCGTACCCCGGGTCGACCGTGACCAGCGCCTTGACCAGCGAGGGGTGTTCCACGGCCAGGTGGGAGACGATCTGGCCGCCCATCGAGTGGCCGATCGCCACGCAGGACTCGACGCCGAGCGTGCCGCAGAGCAGGGCCAGGTCCTCGGCCATCTGCCGGGGGGCGTTGCCGGTCTCCGGCGCGGAGGAGTAGCCGTGTCCGCGCACGTCCACCGCGAGGACCCGGTACCGCTCGGCGAGCGAGGGGATGTGGTGGACCCACTCGTGGGAGTCCGATCCCAGGCCGTGGACGAGCAGCAGCGTCGTGTCCCCCGCCCCGTCGTCGGTGTGGAACAGCCGCACGTCGCCTAAGTCCGTGAACGCCATGAGCGCCCTTCCGTGAGGATTGCCCGCCTGGCAAGCTACCCTAGGAATGGTAACCGAGCAATCGCTTGGTTTATCAAGGGGTCGGTGCGGGGAAACCGGAGGCTGTCATGCGGCTGGGTGTCACGATGTTCGCCACCGACCGGTCGATGCCGGTCGCCGAGCTGGCCAGGGCCGCGGAGGAGCGCGGGTTCGCCTCCCTCTACCTGCCCGAGCACACCCACATCCCGCTCTCGCGCCGTACGGCTCCCGCCGCCGGGCAGGCCGTGCTCCCCGAGGAGTACGGCCGCACACTCGACCCGCTGGTCGCGCTCGCCCACGCGGCGGCCGTGACCGGCCGGATCGCCCTCGGCACCGGCATCATGCTCGCCGCTCAGCGTGAACCCATCGTGACCGCCAAGGCCGTCGCCACCCTCGACCACCTGTCCGGCGGCCGGGTGGTGCTCGGCGTCGGGTTCGGCTGGAACGTCGAGGAGATCGAGGACCACGGTGTCGCCTACGGCTCCCGCCGCGACGTCGCCCGCGAGCACATTCTCGCGATGAAGGCGCTGTGGAGCGAGGAGGAAGCCGGTTTCACGGGCAGTCACGTGAGCTTCGAGCCCTCCTGGTCCTGGCCCAAACCGGTGTCCGGGCCGCCCGTCTACGTGGGCGGCGCGGCGGGCCCAAAGCTCTTCGCCCACGTCGCCGAGTACGCCGACGGCTGGATGCCGATCGGCGGCAAGGGGGTCAGGGCGGCGCTTCCCGCCCTGCGCGAGGCCTGCGAGAAGGCGGGGCGCGAGATGGCCGAGGTGATCCCGTTCGGGACGCTGCCGAGCGCGGAGAAGCTCGACTACTACGCGGGAATGGGCATCGAGGAGGTCGTGCTCAGCCTCCCCAGCGCCCCCGCCGGTCAGGTGCTCGCGGTGCTCGACGGTTACGTGGGTTTTCTGACGTGACGAGGAGATCGTTATAGTCAGGTCCCATGTCGCGTCCGGCTCCGCTCCGGCCGGAGGACCCCCGGCACCTCGGTCGTTACCGGCTGATCAACCGCCTCGGCGCGGGAGGTCAGGGGGTCGTCTTCCTCGCCGAGTCCCCGGAGCGCCCGCGCGTGGCCGTGAAGCTGCTGCACGCGCGGCTGCTGGACGACGAGAGGGTCCGCCGCCGCCTCGTCGGCGAGGTCGAGGCCGTCCGGCGGGTAGCCCCCTTCTGCACGGCCCAGGTGCTCGACGCCGACCTCGACGGTGACCGCCCCTACATCGTGAGCGAGCTCGTCGACGGGGTCTCGCTCCAGGAGCACATCGAGGCCGAGGGGCCGCGCGTCGACGGCTCGCTGGACCGGATCGCGGTCGGCACGGCCACCGCGCTGGCCGCCATCCACCGGGCCGGGGTGGTCCATCGCGACTTCAAGCCGGGCAACGTCCTGCTCGGCATGGACGGCCCGCGAGTGATCGACTTCGGTATCTCCCGGATGATGGACGCCACGATCACCACCGGGAAGATCCCCTTCGGCACCCCGGCCTACATGTCCCCCGAGCAGATCAAGGGCGAGTCCGCCGGGCCTCCGGCCGACATGTTCAGCTGGGCGCTCACCGTCGCCTACGCCGCCACCGGCCGCCACGCCTTCTCCGCCGGGTCCTACCACGAGGTGCTGGCCAGGATCCTGTACGGCAGGCCCGACCTGGGCCCGCTGGACGGCCCGCTCCGGGAGATCGTGGTCTCCTGCCTGACCGTCGAGCCCGGGGACCGGCCGGTCGCCGAGGAGGTGCTGCGCCGGCTGTACGGCAACACCGCCGCCTCCCGGACGGACGGCACGCCGGGGACCGCACCGGAGTTCTCGACGGCGGAGCTCCCGGTGACCGAGGATCCGGCGTCCGGGTTCTCGACGGCGGAGCTTCCGGTGACCGAGGACCCGACCGTCGAGCCGCGGACGCCGGAGGGCTCGACCGCCGAGCTCTCCGCGGTGCGGACGCCGCGAGGGCGGCGCCGGTGGCTCCTGATCGCGGCGGCGGGGGTGGCGATCACGGCCGCGGCGGCCGGAGCCGCCGCGTTCTGGCTCCGTGCCGACTTCTCCTACAGGGGGACCTGGGTCGGTGTCGCCGACCACGCCACCGCCGAGCGGGTCTTCCCGGTGGAGGTCCGTTTCGCGGAGAAGGCGGTGAACATGAGGTGGGGCGCCGACCTGCACTGCACCGCACGGCTCTCCCCGACCGGCGCCGGCGACGCCTACCGGCTGGAGCAGGTCAGGGGCAGGCAGTGCTATCCGGGCACGGTGGTGTTCTCCCGGCGGGGCGCCGACGGGCTGGCCTTCCGGGTGACGAGATCGGGCGAGACCGAGGCCCGCTATTCGGGCACGATGGCCCGTTCCTCCTGATTTCCCGCTGACCCGGGCATCACATGAGTGTCACGGTCGGGGAAACAAGCGCTTCGCCACCGTTGACTGCCGGGAATACCTCTTCTTGAGTGGGAAGAGTGGTGGGGAGGGGAGGCTCGCGTGCCGCATGCGCAGCCGCTCAGGACGGGGGACCTCGACAGGCTCGGCGAATACGTGGTCGTCGGCCGCCTGGGGGAGGGCGGTCAGGGGGTGGTCTATCTCGGAGCGCACCCGGCGACCGGCTCCACGCCTTATGCGATCAAGCTGCTGCACGGCCCGCTCGGGGAGGACGAGGCGGTCTTCCTGCGTGAGGTCGAGCTCGCCAAGCAGGTCGCCCGCTTCTGCACCGCCCAGGTGATCGAGGCCGGACTGGCCGGTGACCGCCCCTTCATCGTCAGCGAATACGTCGACGGTCCGTCACTCCACCGTGAGGTCAGGGCCGGTGGACCCCGTGGGGGAGGCGCGCTGGAGCGGCTGGCCGTCGGCACGGCCACCGCGCTCGCGGCCATTCACCGGGCCGGGATCGTGCACCGCGACTTCAAGCCGCAGAACGTGCTGCTGGGCCCCGATGGGCCGAGGGTCATCGACTTCGGCCTGGCCAGGGCTCTGGACGCGGGAGCCACGCAGAGCGGTCGCGGTGCGGGCACCCCGGCCTACATGGCGCCCGAGCAGGTGGAGGGGGCCGAGATCCGCGCGGCGGCCGACGTCTTCTCCTGGGGCGCCACGGTCTGCTTCGCCGCCAACGCCCAGGCGCCGTTCGGACAGGACTCGATCGCGGCCGTGCTGCACCGCGTCCTCACCGCCCCACCGGAGCTGGGCCGCCTGGACGGGCGGCTCGGCGAGCTGGTCGCCGGCTGCCTGGAGAAGGACCCCCGCAACCGCCCCACCAGCCGGGAGCTGCTGCTCGCGCTGCTCGGGGACGGCGACGTACGGCCGGCGGAACCGGGATCACCGCCGGCCGCGGGGCCGGCGGTGCCCGGCCTGCCGCCGGCGGTCCCGCCGGGTCCGGCTCCGCCCGGCCGCTTCCCCCCGGCGTCGCGCTTGCGCGACCTCGGCGGCGCACCCGATGAGTCCGCCGAACCGCGTACCCGGCCGGGGCGGGCGGCCACCAGGGCCTCGGTCGCGGTGTCGGGGGCGCTGCTGGTGAGCGCGGCCGTGCTGGTCGCGGTGCTCGTCCCGGCACTGAGCGGGAACGGCGAGCCGGTCGGTCCGGGCCGGCCGGGAGGGTCGGCGGCGGCGACCGGCGTCCGGTCCGGGCCCACCTCGCAGCCGGCCAGGGCGGCGCCCCCGGCCAGGCACCCGGCGGGCACGGGCGCCAGGAGCGCCCCTCTCCCGTCCCCGGACCCTTCGGCGCCCCCGGCCGTCGCCGGGGTCGCGGTGCCGGCGCTCGCCGGGCTGGACCGTCCCGAGGCGCTGAGCCTGATCGAGAAGGCCGGCCTGGTCGCCGGAGTCCTCACCTCGGCCGACTCCGACCGCCGGGTCGGGCAGGTGCTCAGCAGCCGGCCGGAGGCGCGGACCGTGGTCGCCAGGGGGACCAGGATCGACCTGGAGGTCTCCGCGGGGGTCGCGGTGCCGGTGCTGGCCGGTCTCCCCAGGAGGCAGGCCGAGACCGCCCTCGTCCGGGCGGGGCTGGTCCCAGGTGAGATCACCGCGCGATGCTCGGCGGAGCCGGCGGGCCGGGTCCTCGCCAGCGCCCCCGGCGCGGCCGAGCGCGTCTCCTCGGGCAGCGCGGTGGCACTCGTCGTGTCCAGGCGCGGGGCCGAGGTGCCCTCGGTCGTCGGTCAGCGGGAGGCGGACGCGCGGAGCGCGCTCAGCGCGGCGGGCTTCGCCGTACGGGTGCGCCCCCGGCTCGTCGGCGACCCGTCGCGGTCCGGTGTGGTGCTGGCGCAGGGCGGGGCGTCCGGCCCGTGTGCCCGGCCGGACGCCGTGGTCGTGATCACGGTCGGCGTCGAGGGGCAGACCGGCCCCGGCCCCGATCCCGATCCCGATCCCGGCGAGACGACGGTCCCCGTGGACCCGACGGTCACGGACCGGCCCGGCCGCGCCAGGGACGTGCTGCCGGGCTGAGAGGCCGGGACGGAATCATCGGACGCCGCGTCCCGGCTCCGCTCCGGGAAGATCCCAGCCGTGTGCGGTTCAGGCGGTGGCGCCTCCGTCGATGACCAGGTCGTGTCCGACGGTGAAGCCCGCTTCGGGCGATGCGAGCCAGAGCACCGCGGAGGCCGCTTCGGCGAGCGTTCCGACCCTGCCGATCGGCAGCGCGTCCTTCATCCGTTCGGTGCGGGCGTCCTCACTCTCACCCGGCCGCAGGGACATGGTGGTGTCGACGGGGCCAGGGCTGATCGCATTGATGCGGATGCCCTGTCCGATGCACTCCCTTGCCGCCGCGCGGCTCAGCGCGCTCACGGCCGCCTTCGAGGCCGCGTAGGCGCCGAGGAACGGCAGGCGCATGTGTGCGCCCAGGTTGGAGGCCGTATTGACGATGACGCCGCCGCCGTTGACGCGCATGTGCGCGATCTGGTGTTTCATGCTGAGGAAGACGCCGGTCAGGTTCACGGCGATCAGGTGGTCCCAGGCCGCCTCGTCCATGTCGGCGAGCGGTCCGGCCTCGAAAACTCCCGCGTTGTTGAAGGCGATGTGCAGGCCACCGTGACGCTCCACGGTGGTCGTGACGAGCCGGGCGACGTCCCGGGAGGAGGAGACGTCGGCGGTGACGGCGCCGGCCCGGCCTCCTTCGGCCTCGATCAGGTCCACGGTCTCCCGCAGGGGATCGGCGTTGCGTCCGGCGACCACCACGGTCGCGCCCTCCCGGGCGAAGGCGAGCGCGCCGGCCCTGCCGATGCCGGAACCTCCACCGCTGATCAGGACTACCTTGCCGGTGAAACGTGAGGTCATTCCGATTTTCCTTTACTTATTCGGCGCGGCGCATGCGCGCCGCGAACAGGGCGGTGACGAGCAGGGCGATCGCCGCGACGCGCAGTGCGAAGGCATAGCCGCTCGCCGGGTGAGGTGAGTAGGCGGTGGCGAGGGAGACCAGCACCGTGAGACCGAGCGGAGGGCCGATCTCCATGGCGGTGTTCAGCAGTCCGCCGGCCAGGCCGGCCTGGTCCTCTCGCACGTCCCGCAGCGTGGCGAGCGTGGCGGCCGAGAACGTCAAGCCGGCTCCGAGGGGAAAGACGACCAGTCCGGCATACGGCATGTCGAGGAGGCTGAGCAGCGACAGGCCGGCGGCCGCTGTCACCAGCCCGATCGCCAGCACGCGGTGGATCGTCAGCCGAGCCATGAGCCGTCCGGCCAGGGAACCGGAGGCCAGAACGGCCGGAGCGGGCAGCAGGAAGGCGGCCGATGTCTGCAGCGCGGACAGGCCGCGCACCTCCTGCAGGTAGAGGGAGAGCAGGTAGAACCCGGTGGCCATCGCCCCGGCGCACGCCGTCACGGCGATCAGGGGCAGCGCCCGCCTGCCCAGGAAGGGCAACGGCGTCAACGGGGCGGAGGAGCGCCGCTCGGCCAGTCCGAACAGGACGAGCAGTGCGACGCCGCCGAAGGCCATCCAGCCGGAGTAGTGCAGCCCGTAGATCAGCGCGACCAGTCCGGCGGTCGACAGCATCGCGCCGAGCCAGTCGATGCGCCCCCGGACCGGTGGGCCGTCCGCGGGGAAGAGCCGGGTGGCCGCGGGCGCCGCGACGGCTGAGATCACCACGGGGGCCAGGAAGACCCAGCGCCACGACACCCAGGTGATCACCACACCTGACAGCACGGTCCCCAGCGTCGCGCCGGCGCCGCTCAACACGCCCCACATCGCCATGGCTCGTCCTCGGCGATGCGGGTCGGGGAACACCGCGCCCACCAGTGCCATCGCCGCCGGTGCCGTCAGCGCCGCGCCGACCCCTTGGGCGAACCGGGCGATCTGCAGCATGCCCAGCCACGGGGCGAGGCCGGCCGCCGCCGAGGCGAGACCGAAGACGGCCATGCCGGTGACGAACAGCCTTCTCCGCCCCAGCGAGTCCGCCAGCCGTCCGCCGAGCAACAGCAGCCCGCCGAAGGCCAGGCCATAAGCGGAGGTGACGAGCACCATCCCCGCGTCGTCGACATGCAGGTCCCGCTGGACGACGGGCAACGCCACGGTGATCACCGTGATCGTCGCGATGAGCGTGACCTGCACGGTCCCGAGCAGGGCGAACGCCGTCACCCCAGCACTCCGATCTGGATCGATCGTTCTGTTATGAGTGTGTGCGACATCGCTTCTCGTCACAGTGATCACTCCCTCGGTTCGGTACGGCCGGCGCGTGCGCGGCGGCGTCACGCAACCCGCCGGGCTCGGGATGCGCATGTCCGAGAATGCGCATGCCCTGCGGTGGGACGGCAGGTGCTGGACCAGGTCGGCCATGGAGGTCGCCTCGTAGCCCCGTTCCCGGAGTGGCTCCAACGCCTTCTGTGGATCCGCGTCCGGATCGAACCGCTCCGTCCTTGCCGCAGGCCAAAGCCTAACCGTATCTAGATCGGACGGTCAAATATCGATGACGGCTTCCTCGGCTGCATGGCTGCCAGGCCGAACCTGGGCGGATCCCCGCCCGGGGGAAGGGGAAGGGGATGGCGCCGGCGTGCTCGGCGTGGTGCCGGCCGTGGCCGTGCGACGCGGCCTCCGTGTCAGGCCGAGGGGCCGTACAGGGCGGAGGCGGCGGTGAGCAGGTGCTCCCGGACGACCTCCTCCGGCAGGTCGATCGTCTTGACCACGACGCCCTGCAGCGCGCCCAGGAGCGCCCAGGCGCGTACCCGTCGGCCGGGGTCCGCGTCCGGTGCGGCCAGGCGGGTGTAGATCGCGTCCCGGAAGGCGCGGATGACCTCGCCGGGGGAGCCGGGCGGGGCGTCGTCGGCGCCGCTGATGTCCTCCATGATCAGACGGACGATGGCCCGGTGCCGGACCGTGAAGGTCACCAGCGCCTCGACGAACGCGCGCTCGCCGTCGAAGCCGGTCTCGAACAGGGCCACGATGTCCTCGGCGGCGGGTGCGATCAGCTCGGCGGCCAGCCGGTCCTTCGGATGGAAGTGGTAGGCGACGGCGGTCTTCGTCAGCCCGACGGCCGAGGCGATGTCGGCCAGCGAGGTCGCGGCGTAGCCGCGCTCGGCGAAGAGCTGGCGGGCGGCCTCAAGAATGCGGCTACGCGTGTCGTAGCCGTGCTCAAGTGTGGTCATCGTCTCATTCCCGAACGGTCTAGAGCATTCCGGGTATGTCCGCGCCTACGCTTTCATCATAGGTTCTGTACGCCCGTACAGTACGGCGTTTCAGGCACATTTCAGACTTAATGGGGCGGTTGCCGATGTCTGGTCTGCTGGGACGACTGGGAAGCTGGTGCGCGAGGCACGGCAGGATCGTGCTGGCACTGTGGGTGGCCGCCGCCGTGCTGCTGACCGCGGGCTCGATCGTGTTCGCCGGTCCGGTGAGCAACAACGTGACCATACCCGGCACGGACGCGCAGCGGGCCCACGACCTGATGCGCGACGGCTTCGGCCCCGGCTACGACCCGGGGGGCACGGTCCAGATCGTGCTCTACTCCCCGGACGGCCCCCTCACCTTCCAGCGCCGGGTGCGCGCGGTCCACCGGGCGATGGACGAGATCCGCCGGGTCCCGCACGTGGCGGAGGTCCAGTCCCCCTACCGGGTCGGCGGCCTGGCGCCCAGCCTGGAGATCGGCCTCATCACGGTCAGGCTCAAGGGCCACGACAACGGCAAGCTGGCCGAGACCACCCGGATGCTCTCCGAGGCGGCCGAGCCCGTGCGCGCACTCGGCGTGGAGGCGGTTCCCGCCGACGCGTCCACCCCGGCGGACAAGGAGATCAAGACCGGGACCAGCGAGATCATCGGCGTGGTCTGCGCGCTGCTGGTGCTGCTGTTCGCCTTCGGCACGCTGGTGGCCGCGATGATCCCGATCTTCACGGCGCTGGTCAGCATCGCGACCGGCCTGGGGGTGATCAGCCTGCTCGGCCACGTCGTGGACGTCCCCAAGCAGGCCTCCATCATGGCGACGATGATCGGCCTCGGCGTCGGCATCGACTATGCGCTCTTCCTGCT
Organism: Streptosporangium canum; assembly: GCF_900113865.1. GTDB lineage: Bacteria > Actinomycetota > Actinomycetes > Streptosporangiales > Streptosporangiaceae > Streptosporangium > Streptosporangium canum. The sequence continues at coordinate 51,071 of NZ_FOQY01000012.1, forward strand.
CAGCAGGTACCGCAGGCTGCTGGCCGACGGCCTGCCGGTGCACGACGCGGTGCGCCGGACGGTCGCGAGTTCGGGCGGCGCGGTGGTGTTCGCCGGCGGCACGGTGATCATCGCGCTCAGCGCGCTGCTGCTCGGCGGCTTCCCCATGCTGCAGACGCTCGGCTGGATCACCGGCATCTCGGTCGTCTGCGCGGTGCTCACCTCCATCACCCTCGTCCCCGCCCTGCTCGGCCTGCTCGGGCACCGGGTCAACGCGCTGCGGCTGCCCTTCATGGGCCGGCGCAAGCGGGCGGACGAGGCCGCGGGCTGGAGCGCCCTGGGGGTCTGGGTCTCGAAGCGGCCCTGGAGCGTGCTCGCGCTCAGCGTCGCCGTCCTCGCCGCGCTGACCGCGCCCGCCCTCGCGCTCAAGCTCGGCCCGCTGGACGACGGCTACGGTGACAGGGACACCGCCGCCCGCCGCTCCTACGAGCTCATGCAGGCCGGATTCGGGCCCGGGATCAACGGGCCGCTGATCGTGGTCGCCTCCCTCGACGAGAAGGTCGTCGACCGCGACCCCGCGCCCGCCGTACTCCGGCTCCTGAAGGAGGAGGCCGGCGCGGTCGAGGGGGTGGCCCACGTCGGCGAGCCCGTGCTGAACGACGGCGGCACCGCCGTGCTGGTCCAGGCCGTCACCGCGTACGCGCCCAGCGATCCTCGGGCGCTGGCGGTGGTCGAGGACATGCGGGCGATCCGGGTTGCGGGGGCGCGGGTGCACGTGGGCGGCGAGGTGGCCGCCATGTCCGACGCGAGTGCCAGGATCGCCGACCGCACCCCGCTGGTCGTCGGCGTCGTGGTGCTGCTCAGCGCGTTGCTGCTGCTCCTGGCGTTCCGGTCGCCGGTGGTCGCGATCAAGGCCGCGCTGATGAACCTGGTCTCGCTCGGCGCCGCGTTCGGCGCGCTCTCGCTGGTCTTCTCCCTCGGACTGGGCAGCGGGCTGGTCGGCATGGACCCGCCGGTGGGCGCGGACGACTCCTACCTGACCACGCTGTTCTTCACGGTGCCGATCGACAGCTACATCCCGCTGATGCTGTTCGCGGTGCTGTTCGGCCTGTCGATGGACTACGAGGTCTTCCTGCTCACCGCCGTACGGCAGGCGTATCTGAGGCACGGCGACAACCGCAGGGCGGTGGCCGAGGGGCTGGGCGCGACCGGCCGGGTCATCACCTCCGCCGCCCTGATCATGGTCGCCGTGTTCGTCGCCTTCATCGCCTACCCCGATCCCATGGTCAAGATCTTCGGTGTCGGCCTGGCGGTGGCCGTGGCGGTGGACGCCACCGTCATCCGGGGCTTCCTGGTCCCGGCCACCATGGTCCTGCTCGGCAGGTTCAACTGGTGGTGCCCCGGGTGGCTGGACCGGATCCTGCCCAACCTCTCCATCGAGGGACACGAGGAGGAGGAGTCCTCCGCCGAGGAGCCCCGCAAGGAGCTCGTCGTCGCCGGCCACGGCTGACCGTCAGTCGAAGACGATCACGCTGCGGGCCACCGCGCCCTCGCGGACGTGGCGGATCGCCTCGTTGACGTCCTCCAGCGGCACGCGCTCGCTGACCAGGCGGTCGAGGTCGAGACGGCCGCGCAGGTACTGCTCGGCGAGCATGGGCAGGTCGCGGAGCGGCGCGGCGTCGCCGCCCTGGGTGCCCATCAGGCGCCGGGAGGCGAACAGCAGGCCGGGCTCGATGGTGAGCGGCCGGCCCTGGGGCGGGCTGCCGACCATCACGGTCGTGCCGCCGGGCTGGGTGGCGGCGAAGGCGTCGCCGAGCACGCTGGGCACGCCGGTGACGTCGAAGGCGTAGTCCACGCCGCCCCGGACGATCTCGCCCACCTGCCGGGGCAGGTCGCCGGAGAGGATGGTGTGGGTGGCGCCGAACTCCCCGGCCAGCTTCAGCTTGGACTCGGCCACGTCGGCGCCGATGATGGTCGTGGCCCCGGCGAGCGCGGCGCCCTGGACCACGTTCAGTCCGACGCCTCCGCAGCCGACCACCAGCACGCTGGAGCCCGGCGTCACCCTGGCCACGTTCAGCACCGCGCCGACCCCGGTGACCACCCCGCAGGCCAGCAGGCACATGGTGTCGAACGGCGCCCTCTTGTCGATCTTCACGCACATCGGCTCGTTGACCACGGCGTACTCGGCGAACGAGCCGATGCCGATCATCGTCTTGGCGTCGGCGCCGTCCACCTTGATCCGGGTGGTGCCGTCGCGCATCGTGCCCATGATCGCGGCCGTCCGGGCCGGTCCGCCGCACAGGTGGAACCGGCCGCCGCCGCAGTTGCGGCAGCGCCCGCAGGCGCCGTTCATCGCGATGATCACGTGGTCGCCCGGCCTGACCCCGGTCACGCCCGCGCCCGTGCTCTCCACGATCCCCGCGCTCTCGTGGCCGAGGACGAAGGGGGGCCGCCGCACCACCGGGCTCTTGCCGTCCAGTGCCTTGATGTCCGAGCCGCACACCCCGGACGCCTTGATCCTGACGCGGACCTCGCCCGGCCCGGGGTCGGCGACCTCGACCTCGCGGATCTCCAGCGCCGCCCCGAACTCGGTGAGTACGGCCGCGCGCATCAACATCAGTCCGCTCCCGTCGCCGAGGACCCGTGCGCTCCGCACGCTAGCCGGGACCAGGCTCATAAGCAAACATTTGCTTGGTTTCCGGCGGCGCCGCAACTGCCGGGCGATGCTCCATTGACACTCCGGAAGTGCCAAATCTACGCTGACGAAACCAAGCGAGCGCTAGGCCAAATTGCGGGCCGGGCGCGAGCCGCGCGGCACGGCAGGGAGTGATCCATGAGACGGCAGGCAGTGCGACTCATCGGCCTGGTGACCGCGGCGGCGCTCGTCGCCGGCTGCGCGGCCGCGCAGAAGAACGGCGCGGGCGCCCCCGGCGAGGCGGCGGGGGCCGCCGGGGTGACCGACACGACGGTCACGGTGGGCGGCGTGCTCACCAAGACGAGCGCGAGCGGATACTCGACCAAGGACGCCGAGATCGGGGCCAGGGCCCGGTTCCAGCGGGCGAACGAGGCGGGCGGCGTGCACGGCCGCAGGATCGAGTTCGCCGGGGCGGAGGACGACAACCAGGACGCCGCCAAGGGGGACGCGGCGGCCAAGAAACTGGTCCAGAGGGACAAGGTCTTCGCGCTGGTGCCGGTGCACGCGCCCAACTTCGGCGGCGCGACCTTCCTGGAGCAGCAGGGCGTGCCGTGGTTCGGCTGGGCGACGGGCCCGCAGTGGTGCGGCACGGAGACCGGCTTCGGCTACAACGGCTGCCTCGCCCCCAAGCCGGGCGCGGGCTCGCAGACCTGGTGGGGCAACCAGATGGCCGAGCTGATCGGCGGGTCCGCGGGCAAGAGCGTCTACATCCAGACGACCGACTCCAGCGGCAGCAAGTACGGAGGCAAGACCATCTCCCAGTCCTTCCAGGCGGCGGGCTTCACGCTGGCGGGCCTCAACTCCGGGCTGCCCGCCGCCGCCCCGCCGCCGGACTGGCTGCCCTACGTCAACAAGATCATGACCTCGGACGGCGGCGAGGCCCCGGACCTGGTGGTCTCGATCATCGCCGGCACCAAGTTCAACACCGGCCTGTACGCCGCGCTGAAGAAGGCCGGGTACAAGGGCCTGCTGTCCGACGCGACCAGCTACGACGCGGCCATCCTCAAGGACCCGGCCACCGCCCAGGCACTCGAAGGCGTGATCGCGGCCCCCATGTTCGAGCCCTTCGAGTCCCAGGCCCCGGAGATCGCCCAGCTCAGGGCGGATGTGGAGAAGGCGGCGCCGGGCACCGCGCTGACCCAGCACCTGGCCATCGGCTACTGGGCCGCGGACATCTTCCTCAAGGTGCTGGAGCAGACCGGCAGGGACCTGACCAGGGAGAGGTTCCTGGCCACCGCCAACGGCTCGTTCACCTACGAGAACGCCGGATTCGGCAGGATCCGGTATCCCAGGGACCACACCGAACCCAACGGCTGCGGCGCCCTGGTCAAGCTTGAGGGCGGTGCGTTCAAGGTCGCCAAGAACATGAAGTGCTTCGACAACGTCCCGCTGAGATAGCGGCCGGAAACTTGCCGCTCGCGAGTCTGGCGGGCCACGTGAGCGGCGGGACAAGGGCGGCCGGGGTGTCCGCGAGGACATCCCGGCGCCCAGGTCTGCTCCCGCGGGAGGAGGGCGGAAACGCGGGCCCTCGCCACGAGAAGGCAGACAAACAGGCGCGAACTCTTGGGGTGAAGGCCCTTCATGTCGGAGCTCTTCGGTTACATCGTCAGCGGCCTCGTCACCGGCGCCGTATTCGCGGTCATGGCCTCCGGGCTGACCCTGTCCTACTCGGCGACGGGCGTGTTCAACTTCGCCCACGGCGCCGTCGGCTTCCTGGCCGCGCTGCTGTTCTTCGAACTCAACGCCGGGCTGGGGCTGCCCGCCTGGACGGCCGGGCTGGTCGCGGTGGGACTCTTCTCGCCGCTGCTCGGATACGTGCTGCACAGGGCCATGTTCCGCGGCCTGGCGCAGGCGGGGGAGACCGCGCAGATCGTCGGGACCATCGGCCTGACCATCGCGCTGCCCGCGCTCGGGCTCTGGATCGTGGACCTGGTCGCCGAGCCGTTCGGGCTGCCGCGCGCCGACGCCACCTCCCTGCCGCACGGCCTCGGCCCCTACCCGGCGGTCACCTTCACCTTCGGCGGCGTCCACCTCGACTCCGACCAGCTCATCACCTTCGCCTTCGCGGTGCTGGCCGCCGCGGGGCTGTGGGCCTTCATGCGGCACACGCCGTACGGCCTGCGGATGCGCGCCTCGGTGGACCGCCGCAGGCTGGCCACCCTGCGCGGGATCGACGCCGACGCCTCCTCGGCCATGGCCTGGACGCTCGGCTCGGCGCTCGCCGGGCTCGCCGGGGTACTGGCGGTCTCCACCCTGGGCCTGGACTCCACGGCGTTCACCGTGATGCTGTTCGTCTCGGCGACGGCCGCGGTGTTCGGCCGGCTGCGGTCGATCCCGTGGACGTTCGCGGCCGGCCTCGGGCTCGGCGTGGTGCAGAACCTGGTCGCCGGATACGCCGACTTCGCCGAGGACGTCACCGGGCTGCGCACCGCCGTTCCGGTGATCCTGCTGTTCGCGGGGCTGATCCTGCTCAACCGGTCCAAGGAGCGGGTCGCCGGGTCCGCCGCCGAGGACGCGCCGCCGCCCGACCACCTGGCCGGCCTGCCGATGTGGCGGCGGCGCCTGCCGTGGGCGCTCGGCCTGGCGGTCCTGCTCGCGTGGACCCTCACCCGGTCCGCCGACGACTTCTATGTGAGCGTGGTGGCCCAGGGGCTGGTCCTCGCGCTGATCTTCTGCTCGTTCGTGGTCGTCACCGGCATCGGCGGCATGGTCAACCTCGCGCAGGCGTCCTTCGCCTCGATGGCCGCCCTCACCTGCGGCTGGGCGTTCTCCTCCGGGCTGCCGTTGCCGGTGGCGATCCTGCTCGGCGTCCTGGGGGCGACCGCGGTGGGCGTGCTCGTCGCGCTGCCCGCGCTGCGGCTGGGCGGGCGGATCCTGACCCTGGCGACACTCGCCCTCGCCCTCCTCGCCGACCAGGTGCTGTTCCAGATCGACGCGTTCAGCAACGGCACGATCGGCTGGCCGCTGCCCGCGATCAGCCTGGGCTTCACCGACACCACCGACCCCCGGGTCCGGGTCGTGCTGCTGCTGGCCCTGATCGGGCTGGTCGGCCTGCTGGTGCGCAACCTGGAACGCTCGGCCTCCGGCCGGGCCGTCCTGGCCGTCCGCTCGGCCCCCGCCGCCGCGACCACCTCGGGCGTCTCGGCTCCCCGCACCAAGATCATGCTGTTCGCGCTGGCATCCGGGATCGCCGGGCTGGGCGGCGTGCTGTTCGCGACCTTCAAGGGCTCGGTCACCGCCACCGACCTGCCCGCCTTCGCCGGCTTCGTCTGGCTGGCCGTGGTGGTCCTGCAGGGCGTCCGGCGGATCGGCGGCGCCGTGCTCGGCGGGCTGATCGCCGCGGTCTTCCCCGAACTGCTGGCCGGATGGCACATCTCGGCCCACGCCGGCGCCATCCTGTTCGGCCTCGGCGGCATGATCCTGGCCCGGCACCCCGACGGCGTGCTCGCCCAGATGGCCGAGAGCCGCTACCGCCGGCGCGTGGGCCGGCAGCGGCGCGAGGGGGCGGCCGCCATCCAGCGCGAGGCCGCGGCGGCGGCCGCACCCGTGACGGCCGCCGTCGCGGCCCCCCGCCCGGAGGAGGGCCGGCCCGTGCCGGACGCGCTGTTCCGGCTGGAGAACGTGGTGGCGGGATACGGCGACGTCACGGTGCTGCGGGGCGTGGACCTGGCGGTCCGGCCGGGGGAGGTGGTGGCGCTGCTCGGTGCGAACGGCGCGGGCAAGTCGACGACCTGCGCGGTGGCCGCCGGGGACCTGCCGGTGACGGCCGGCCGGGTGATCCTGGACGGGGTGGACGTCACCTCCTGGCCCGCGCACCGCCGCGCCGGGGCGGGCGTGCTGCTCGCCCCGGAGGGACGCGGGGTGTTCCCGGGGCTGAGCGTGGACGAGAACCTGCGCACCTGGCTCGCCGACCCCGGCCCCGTCTACGAACGGATGCCCCAGCTCGCCCGCCGCAGGGGCGTCGCGGCCGGTGCGCTGTCAGGCGGCGAGCAGCAGCTGCTCACGCTCGCTCCGGCTCTGGTCAGGCCGCCCCGGGTGCTGATCGCCGACGAGCCGTCGCTCGGGCTGGCGCCGCTCGTCGCGGAGCAGGTGTTCGAGGTCTTCGCCGAGCTCCGGGCGCGCGGCGTCGCGCTGCTCCTGGTGGAGGAGAAGGCCACCTCGGCACTGAGACTCGCCGACACGGTCGTGTTCATGCGCCTGGGCCGGGCCACCTGGACCGGTCCCCGCGCCGAGGTGGACGGCGCCCGGCTCGCCGCCGCCTACCTGGGGGTCTCGTGAGGGCTGCCCGGGATCCCGTGTGCGGGAGCGGATCCGGCCAGGCACGGGGCCGCGCGCCGGGCGGCCCGGGCGGTCCGGGCGGTCCGGGTGGTCCGGGTGAAGAGTGAGGGATGAGGGGCGAGCGATGAGCGCAGCGTTGGCTGTCGAGGCCGTGTCGGTGTCCTTCGGGGGCGTCCACGCGCTCACCGACGTCTCCTTCGAGGTGCCCGAAGGCCAGGTCTGCGGGGTGATCGGGCCCAACGGCGCGGGCAAGACCACGCTGTTCGACGTGATCTCCGGACTCCGCCGGCCGACCTCGGGCTCCGTCTCGGTGGCGGGCCGCGACACCACGGGCGTTCCGGCGGTACGGCGGGCACGCGAGGGGCTGCGCCGTACCTTCCAGCGCACCCAGGTGTTCGGCCGGCTGACCGTGGCCGACAACGTGCTGGCCGCGATCGAGTGGCGGGGAGGGGGCGGGGGCCTGCCGGCCGATCTGGCCGGTGGCCGGGCCCGCCGGCGACTGGAGCGGGACCGCCGGGAACGCGTGGACGAGGTGCTCGCGCTGTGCGGGCTGACCGAGCTGCGCGACGCCTACGCGGCGGCCCTCCCCGTCGGCCGGCGACGTCTCGTCGAGCTGGCCCGCGCCCTCGCCGACCACCCCTCGCTGCTCCTGCTCGACGAGCCGACCTCTGGCCTCGACGCCGACCAGGCCGCTCGCATGGAGGAGATCATCAGGGCGCTGGACACCACGGTTCTGCTGGTCGAACACGACATGGGCTTCGTCATGAACGTCTGCGACCGCCTCGTCGTCCTCGACCTCGGCAAGGTCATCGCCTCGGGCACCCCCGCCGAGATCGGCGACGACCCCGTGGTGCGCGCCGCCTATCTCGGCTGTCCGTGAGGACAGAGGCGGGCGACTCCGGATCCTCGCCAATTTTACCGGAAAGCGGCGGATATATGGCACTGACTGCTATTTCGCCCCACGCTGCCGCTATGCCATTTCTGTGGAGGCAACCGGTGGATTGATAACGTTCCATGGCGAGTCACTGCGAGACATGCCACGATGGGTCGATATAGTATTTCCACAGTTCAGGACGCACGTCATTCCCCCGAAAAGGCCGGAAGTCTCCCTTTTTGGCCATTCAAACCATGCACATCTATTGGGGATTTCATGCGACGTCTCTTGTGCCTGACCGCCACCGGTCTCTTCCTTCTCGGCGGCACCGCTTCCGCTGCCGTCCGGTCACAGCCTTCCGATTCCGATCTGTCCATGGCCACGCCGATTCCACCCCAGGCTCAGGTGGACCCGCCCCGGGACCGGGTGGGCCCGCCGATCCCGCCGAGGCCCGTTCCGCCGTGGATCAACTCGGGTCCGCCCGTCCCGCCGCGGCCCGTTCCGCCGAGGCCCGTCCCGCCGCGCCCCATCCCGATCCCGCCGTGGGCCTACCCCCGCCCGCCCATTCCGCCGGGGTCGGGGCCGGTGGCGTGGCCCATTCCGCCGCGTCCCTACCCGGTCTATCCGGTCTACCCCGGGTATCCGAGCTACCCGGTCGTGCAGGACATGGCGAAAGACCTCCTGCTGACCGTCGAGAAGCTGCGGGACCCGAGCTACACGGCACGGAGCGTCCAACTCGGGTGCGCCCCGGTGTCCGGAACGCATCCTGACGCGGGCGGGGCGTGCGCCGTGCTGACGCCGGCGCAGGGCGACCCCGCCAGGATCACGCCGTCGTGGACGGTCTGCGCTCAGGTGCAGGACCCCGTCAGGGCCACCGCGACCGGCATCTGGAACGGCCGGTACATCCAGTTCGAGTACACCTACAGCAACCCCTGCGCGATGCGCCGCGCCACCGGCCCGGTCTTCTCCTTCTAGCGCCCTTTCCGCGGGCCTCCGGGCGACTCACTCCGCTCGGTCCCAGATCCCCGGCGCCCGGAGCGCCGGGGATCCCGCCGGTCGACGGCGGAAGAAGCGCCGACAGCCTCGCCGGGCACCTGCCGGGCGGTGGTGGGCAGGGTGACCGGTGATCTGGTCGCCGCCGGATCGGCGTTTCGCGTGGTGGGCCGGGATCGCGGCGCGGCGCCCCGGCCCCGGCGGGCCGTTGTCCGACGCGAAGGCGGAGTCGAGCGCGCATATACGTCCTGATCCTGCTTTGAATCCCGACAGAAGGGGCTAAGTAGCCTAAGGGGAGTGAAGGTTTAATTTGCATGGCGTATATTTGCTTTTCTTGGACTATGTTAACGGGTGAAATTCGACTCCTCGAAGATAATTTCTGGCTGATCGCCACCGCGGCGTGACTGATCGGAAACTTCCGATACCAAGAACGTCAGGGGAAATTAAGTGCTTCGTTGGAGAAACAGATGGACGTCAAGTCGCATCTCCCGAAAGCGTGTCGGAGCTCTGGCCGTAGCGGCCATGGCCGGTGTCCTTCTCGCCTCGTCCAATCAGGCTCCGGCCGACGCGGCCACCGGACAGGGGGAGGTAACCGCCTCCCCGTTCGGGATCGGCGGTGCCGGCCTGCTTCCCGCTTCCTCCTTCACGTATACGTACTCCATCGAGGAGGCAGCCCTCGGCGCGTGCAACCACTCCTCCGGGTGCCGGCGAAGCCACTGCGGGCACGGGAGTCACTGCGGATGCAGAAGCCACTGTGAATGCCGGAGCCACTGCGAATGCCACAGAGGCTGTCGCGGGCCCCGTGGCTTCAAGGGGAGGCACGGCAGAGACGGCCAGCGGGGACCCGCGGGCCCACCCGGTCCCGCAGGTCCACCCGGCCCCGCGGGTGCCGACGGAGTTGACGGCGCCGACGGGCTGACCGGTCCTGTGGGTCCTGCGGGTGCCGACGGACTGGCCGGTCCTGCGGGTCCTGCCGGTCCTGCGGGTGCCGACGGACTGGCTGGTCCTGCTGGTCCCGCTGGTCCTGTGGGCCCTGTGGGTCCTGTGGGTCCTGCGGGTGCCGACGGGCTGGACGGACCTCCCGGTGCCGATGGACTGGCCGGTCCTATGGGTCCTGAAGGTCCTACGGGCCCTGAAGGTCCTACGGGCCCTGAAGGTCCTACGGGCCCTGTGGGTCCTGCGGGCGCCGACGGGCTGGACGGACCTCCCGGTGCCGATGGTCTCGCCGGTCCTGCCGGCCCTGAAGGTCCTATGGGCCCTGCCGGTCCTGCGGGCCCTGTGGGAACGGCCGGGGCCATCGACCTCAGCTCTTCGACCGCTCTCTCCGCTCCCGAGAGCCCTGCGGGTCCTGAAGGTCCTATGGGTCCTGCGGGTCCTATGGGTCCTGCGGGTCCTGCCGGTCCTATGGGTCCTGCCGGTCCTGCCGGTCCTGCGGGTCCTGCGGGTCTTGCCGGTTCCGTCGATCTCGCCGATGCTGCGGACCCTGTCGGTCCGTACGGGCTTGTCGGCCCCGTCGGTCTGATCAATCTCTTCGGCGCCGTGGGGTCCTGTGGGACCGTCGGGTCCTGCTGCTCGGGCATCGCCCTGGTGTGATGACAGGCGCTGTGGCCCCTGTGGTCTTCTCGGATCACAGGGGCCTGGTCTTCCGGGACCCTGCCGGCCGGCTCGGTAAGCCGTCTCCATCCCTTTTTTTTAGGCTGAAAGCGCTCATGTGAAACCAGCGGGATTTTTCGGGCGTGCAATAGATTGACCGGACGCGCCGATGGGGCGGGATGTCGATCCGGGGCCCATGGGTGACTCCGCCGGAAATCCGGTCTGTCGTCGAGTCGCTCGGACGGACCGCCGGAACTTCCCCCGTCTCCCGGCCGGGAGCATCACAGCACATCAGCGGAGATTCCCGCCGAACTCCCAGTCGCTTCCAAGTCCTCCTCAAGTCGTCTCCGCCATGCTCTCGCCTCGGGAAGCGAGTTTTGGGGAGAGAACGCAAATGTGGGCACGATTCACCGCCGTGACCGGCCTGGTACTGGCCGGTGTGCTGGCCCTGCCTGGTGTCGCCATGGCAAAGCCGAAAGACCTGGATATTCCGGTAGGAACATGGCTGGCGGCCAGAACGCATCCTGCCGTGCAGCTGACCTCGGTGTCCTACACGGCCGACGTGGCCGTGCCGACTCCGGTGGCGAACCTGGAGGCGATCAGAGGGCTGACCCAGCAGGGGGTCGCCGCGGTCCAGTCGGGCAAGATCTCATCGGACGAGAACAGCATCTACCGGTGGGTCGTCCAGCAGATGGCCAAGGAACCGGGACGCTACTTCTCGCCCGGAGCGCCGGAGCGGGTCGTGGAGGCGACGGCCGGCGGCCTGTGCACGGGCTGGTGGGTCACGCCGGACGGTTACATGGTGACGGCGGCCCACTGCGTCGGCCAGGAGGAGGACGAGCTGGCGCAGACCTTCGCCACCCAGGCCCTCACGAAGATCAACGAGAAGGACGCCGCCGACCTGATCTCCAGCCTCGGTGACATCGCCTCCGACGACGAGATCGTCCGGACGGCCGCGAAGATCTTCCAGATCTGGAACGCGGACAACATCAAGATCCGCAACGTGCAGAGCTCCCTGTCGCTGCTGCAGAGCCTTCCCGGCGGCGGCGTCGACAAGACCGCCAAGGCGGTGCCGATCGAGCTGGTGGCCAAGGGCACGGTCTACCCGGGCAAGGACATCGCGATCCTCAAGGCCAACGGGCAGAACAACCTGCCGACGGTCCCGCTGGGCCAGGACTCGGACGTGCGGGTGGGCGACACCCTCTACATCAGCGGGTTCCCCGGCACGGTGACGCAGACCTCGATCTTCAACATCGAGTCCAAGCTCGACCCGGCCTTCACCGAGGGCCCGTACAACGCCAGCCGTCAGACCCCCGAGGGTGTGCCGTACATCCAGACCCAGGCCCCGTCCTACCCGGGCAACTCGGGTGGTCCGGTGTTCAGCAAGGACGGCAACGTCATCGGCATCCTGGTCGGAGGCCTGATCCAGCAGGACGGCGGCTCCACCGAGGGTGAGAGCTTCGTGCTGCCGGTCAGCATCGTCAGGGAGAAGCTGAACGAGAAGAACATCAAGTCGGCCGAGTCGGTGACGACGAAGGCCTACAACGAGGCGCTCGACCTGTTCTTCAAGAACCACTACTCCGACGCGCTGCCCAAGTTCCGCGAGGTCCAGGCGCTGCAGCCGAACCACCCGTACGTCGCCAAGTACATCACCGACTCCCAGCAGGCCATCACCGCGGGCAAGGACGAGAGCTCCTCGTCGATCCTGCCGTGGGTGCTGTGGGGCGGCGGAGGCCTGCTCGTCCTGTTCGTGCTCGGCACGCTGGGCACGGTGCTCAGAGGCAAGCGGCGGTCGAAGATCCCGCCGTCCTCCTTCCCGCCCGCGCCGTACGGCGCGCAGCCCGGCTACCTGCCGCCGGGACAGGGCCAGTACGGCCATCCGGCCCAGCACGGCCAGCCGTACGGCGTGCCGCAGCAGCAGCCCTACCCGCAGCGGCCGCCCTATCCGCTCCCGGCCGCACCCGAGGACACCCGGGCGGTCCGCCCGCACTCGCCGTACGGGGAGCCGCAGCAGAAGCCCGGCCCCGGGGCGAACACCCGCATCGCCGGACTCGAGGCGGAGCTGGAACAGCTACGCCGCAACATGGGGCAGCGCCCGCCCGATCAGCGCTGACCCGCCGCCGGGCCGGAGGGCCCGTCGGGGCCTGTCCGGCCCAACGGGGCCCGGAGCGGATCCACCGCTCCGGGCCCCGTTCCGTGCGGCCCGTCCCTGTACGGTCGCCCAAGCGTGCGCTAGTTTGGTTAGGTGGATCTGGACTTCACGCGCGCGGAGCAGGACTTCCGGGCCGAGGTGCGAGACTGGCTGGCCGGGCACGTTCCCGGGGCCCCGCTGCCCTCCATGGACACCCGGGAGGGATTCGAGGCGCATCGCGAGTGGGAGCACCTGCTCGCCGGGGAACGGCTGTCGGTGGTGTCCTGGCCCGTCGAGTACGGCGGGCGGGGTGCGAGCCTCGTCGAGTGGCTGATCTTCGAGGAGGAATACTGGGCGGCGAGCGCCCCCGGCCGGGTCAGCCAGAACGGCATCTTCCTCCTGGCCCCCACCCTCTTCTCCCACGGTACGGCCGAGCAGCGGGAACGGTTCCTGCCCGGCATGGCCAGGGCCGACGACGTCTGGGCCCAGGCCTGGTCGGAGCCGGAGGCGGGCAGCGACCTCGCCGCCCTCACCTCCCGCGCCGAGCGGGTCGAAGGCGGCTGGCGGCTCCATGGGCAGAAGACCTGGAGCTCCCGGGCCTCCTACGCGGACTGGGGCTTCGGGCTGTTCCGCAGCGACCCCGCCTCGGCCCGGCATCGGGGGCTGACCTACTTCATGTTCCCCCTGGCCGGCGTGACCGTCCGGCCCATAGCCCAGCTCGACGGTGAGCACGGGTTCGCCGAACTCTTCTTCGACGGCCTCTTCGTCCCCGACGACCTGGTGCTCGGCGCCGCCGGTGAGGGCTGGCGGATCGCGATGGCTACCACCTCCTCCGAACGCGGCCTCACCCTGCGCAGCCCCGGTCGGTTCCTCGCGACGGCCGACAGGCTGGTCCGGCTTGCCCGCTCGACCGGCGCCGACCCCGTCCTCGCCGACCAGGTGGCACGGGCCTGGCTGGACGCCGAGTCCTACCGGCTGCACACCTTCGGCACCGCCCGTAGGCTGGCGGCGGGGGAGGAGATCGGCTCCGCGTCCAGCATGGGCAAGGTGTTCTGGTCCGAACTCGACGTGCGCATGCACGCCCTGGCGCTCCGGCTGCTCGGCGAACGCGGCCTGCTGGACGGCGGAGCCCCCGACGCCGAGGAGGGGGGCCGATGGCTGGACGGCTACCTTTTCTCCCTCGCCGGTCCGATCTACGCGGGCACCAACGAGATCCAGCGGAACATCATCGCCGAACGCGTTCTGGGGCTGCCCCGATGAACTTCGCATTCACCGACGACCAGCTCGCCCTCGCGGCGGCCGTACGGCAGGTGCTCGCGGCCCACTGCCCAGCGGAGGCCGTACGGAACGGACGGAGCCCCGCCTGGTCCCAGCTCGCCGAGATCGGGCTGTTCGGGCTGCTGGTCCCCCAGGAGCACGACGGCCTCGGGCTGGGGCTCGTCGACGCGGTCCTCCCGTTCGAGGAGACCGGGCGGGCCGCGCTGCCCGGTCCGGTGGCCGAGACCGCCGTGGCCGCCCCGCTGCTGCTGGCGGGCGATCCGGCGCTGGGCAAGCTCGCCGCGGGCTCGCTGCGGGTGAGCGTGCGGATCGGCGACCAGGTCTACGCGCCCGACGCCGATCTGGCCGACCTGCTGATCGTCGAGCGCGAGGGCGTGCCGCACGCCGTCCGGCCCGAGGCGGCACGGCTGACGCCGCAGTCCGGGGTGGACCGGACGAGGCCGCTGTTCGGGGTGGAGTTCCGTGACGCCACCCGGCTCCGGACCGAAGTCGCCCCGGCCGTCCGCGCGGTGACGGTCGCGGTGGCCGCCCAGCTCGTCGGGGCGGCCAGGCACCTGCTGGACACGACTGTCGGCTACGCGCGGACCCGCAGGCAGTTCGGCGCCCCGATCGGGTCGTTCCAGGCGGTCAAGCACCGGCTCGCCGAGGTCGCCATCGCGGTCGAGTTCGCCGCGCCCCTGGTCTACGCCGCCGCTCTGGCCGTGGACCGGCGCCTGCCCACCGTGGACCGGGACGTCAGCGCGGCCAAGGCCGCCGCGGGCGAGGCCGCCGAGCTGGCCGCCGGGACCGCCCTCCAGGTGCACGGCGCGATCGGCTACACCGGCGAGCTCGACCTGGGCCTCTGGCTGGCCCGGGTGTGGTCGCTCTCGGCCGCCTACGGCGGCCCCGGCCTGCACCGCTCACGGTTGAGGACCGCCATCCTCGGCACCCCGGAGGTGCGGCGATGGCCGTGACCCGCGCGCGCCGGAGCCGGGTGGCGGGAGGTCGGCGATGAGGTTCGGCGTCCCTCTCGGGCTGGTCCATCCGGACGCCTGGCGGGACGTCGCGGTCGCAGCGGACGAGCTCGGGTTCGAGTCGGTCTGGCTGCCCGAGCATCTGGTCTTCGCCACCGACCTGTCGCTGGCGCGTTATCCGGGAACCGACAGGCCCGGCATCTCACCGGCCACCCCGCTGTTCGACGCCCCCGCCTACCTCTGCTGGCTGGCCGGGCTGACCTCACGGGTACGGCTGGGCACCGCGGTGCACCTCTATGCCCTGCGGCACCCCTTCGTCTCCGCGCGGGCCTTCGCCACCCTGGACCGGGTGTCCGGGGGCCGGGCGATCTGCGGGGTCGGCGCCGGGTGGTACGAGGGGGAGTGGCGGGCGGCCGGGGTGGACTTCGGCACCCGGGGGCCACGGCTGGACGAGGCGATCGAGGTGACCCGGCGGCTCTGGTCCGAGCCGGTCGTCGCGCACGAGGGACGTTTCTACGGCTTCCCCGAAGTCGCCTTCGAACCCAAGCCCGTCCAGGAGCGGCTGCCCATCCTGGCCGGAGGCGAGTCGGGCGCGGCCCTGCGGCGAGCCGCCCGGCTCTGCGACGGCTGGATCAGCATGCCGCACTCCCCGGACACGATCCGCCCCCAGCTCGACAGGCTCGCCGCGCTCCGCGACGGCCGTCCCTTCTCGGTCACCGCGCACGCCTACGAGCTCGCCGGTCCCGCCGAGATCTCCCGATGGGAGGGGCTCGGCGTGGACCGCATGATCGTCCGTCCCTGGCGCCGCAGCCGCGACGCCGTCGCCGGCCTCGCGGCCTTCGCCGCCGACTGTCTTTAGCGCCGGCCGCGTCCGGCGTCGGCTGTCCCCGGGCGGACGTTCCCGTGGACGGCCGCTCTCGTCCCCCTGAAGACGGCATCCTCGCCTTCTCTGGCGGGCATCCTCGCCGCCTCGGGCAGGCACCCTCGCTGCCCTGGCGGGCATCTTCGCCGCCTCGGGCGGGCATCCTCGCCCTCTCGGGCCCGCATCCTCGCCTCCTCAGGCCGGCACTCTCGCCCGGCGGCGGCCCCGGTAGCCGCTGTGGACCAGGACGTCGGTCGGCTCGGTGGCGAGTGGCCCGGTCGGGATGGTCGTGCTGACCACGGGTTCG
This sequence comes from Streptosporangium canum, assembly GCF_900113865.1. Classification (GTDB taxonomy): domain Bacteria; phylum Actinomycetota; class Actinomycetes; order Streptosporangiales; family Streptosporangiaceae; genus Streptosporangium; species Streptosporangium canum. The sequence goes on from NZ_FOQY01000012.1 coordinate 67,014, forward strand.
GACCGGCGATGGCGCCGGCCCCGTAGCGGGGCGTCCTCGACGAAGGTCGAGGACTCGACGACCGGGCGCTCGCGGAGGCGGCGCCTGCCCTGGTAGGGGGCCTGGGGGCCGTCGTGGCGCCGGTTGGCCGGTCCGGTGCCCTGGGCGCGGGAGGGGCCGGCCATGCCGGTCCGGCCGACGTGGGTGAGGCCGGGCCGGCCGCTCTCCTCGGGCCGGAAGAGATCGCCCCGGCCGTTCTGCCCGTCGCGGGCGAGACTGGCCCGGATGGCCTCCTCGGCGCGGGCCAGGCTGGCCTGCTCGGCGAGGGTGAGGTTGGCCAGTCCGGCCTCCCCGATGAGGCCGGCCAGTCCGGCCTCTCCGACGCGGGTGAGCGACCCGGTCTGCTCGGCGGGGATGAGTGACCCGGTCTGCTCGGCCGGGGTGAGCGGTCCGGCCTCCCCGACGTGACCGAGCGGGGTCGTGACCGAGGGGAACTCGGCCGTCGTGGCGGCCGGGAGCGTGGTCTCGGGAACGATCTCCGGGGTGACGCGGAGCCCCTCGGCCAGAACGGGTGCGCCCTTGGTGATCCGGCGGCGGCCGGGGGCGCGGCGGCGGCCCGGGGTCCGGCGGGCGGGACGGGCGGGCGCACCGGCGCTCGCGGCGAACGCGAGCCGTGTCTTCGACTGGCGGGCCTTGGCGTGGGCGATGATCGCGACCGCGGCGAGCAGGACCGGCGCGAGCACGGCGGGCGTGCCGAGCTGGGGGGTCTGCGGTGAGAGGCCGCTGCTGAGCGCGGTGGGGGTGGTCGCGATCGCGTTGGTGTCCGCGGTGGCGGGTTTGGCGTGTTTGCCGGTCGTGCTGGTACGGCCGGCGGAGATCTGGGGGGCGGTGGCGGTCGCGCCGGTCCTCGGGGCGGCTTCACCGGTCTTCGGGGTGGTCCGCGGGGCCGTCTCGGCGGTCCTCGTCTCCCCGGAGGAGGATGTGGCGGGCGACTTGGCGACGGGCTTGGCGGCAGGCTTGGCGTGCTTGGGGCCGGCCTCCGCCGTGGCCGGGGCCGCCGGGGCTCCGGCGTCCCGCCCGAGGTCGGGCGGAGGGACCATCGCGAGCAGGTTGGGTCCGGGGGTGAGCGCCACCGAATTGTCCGCCCGGGCGTCGGCGGCGGTGACGATCGTCTGCTTCTGGGAGGCCTCCCGGTCCAGCCGGGCCTTGATCTTCTCCGGATACCCGTAGCCGACGACCTTGCCGGTGTCGCGTTCCTTGCGCTTGGCGACGCCCCCGTCGATGTTCCCCTCGATCGTGTGGATCGTCCGGCCCGTCACCTTGGTGACGATCCCCACGTGGTCGATGTTGTCGATCTTCTTCGAGCCGCTCCAGTCGAAGAAGACGATCGCGCCGGGCTTGGGAGCGGTGCCCCAGGCGTCCTGCTCCTTGAACCACTCGGCGTGGTAGACGGTGTAGGCGAACTGGCCGATCCAGTCCTCGTAGCCGAGCTTCTTGGCCGCCCAGGACAGGTACATGTCGCACCAGGGGGCCGCCGTGTAGTCGGCGTCGAACTCGACGTTGTCGCCGTACCAGTTGCCGAACTTGGTGTAACCGCCGCCCTTCTCGGAATATCCGAGCTCGCTCTCCAGCAGCTTGATGAACTTCTGCATCTCAGGGGTCATAGAAAGCTTAGGGGGGACCCCCGGCAGCCTGAAGCATGGTCGCGCCGCCCTCGCAACCCGGCTACCGGGAGACGGGTTGAGCGACGGCGCGTTCACGCGGACCGATCCGGAGGGACGATCGGGACGCGTGTGGCGGCGCCATTGGTCAGTTGTCTTCCGTGACCAGGGAGGTTACCCGGAAGGAGCGAAAGGTCAAGACAGGCTAAAGCACACACCAAGGGGGCGGAACCATGACGGGACGACAAATGCCGACGTCAGAGGCGTTTTCGGGATTTTTGCGTACTAAACCGGTCAAACAAAAAGATCTACCATCCGTCCGGGCGGCGGGCCCTCCGGACGGCCGAATGCGATTCGGTAGAACGTGTTCTAAAATAGGGGCATGACGACCGATCTCGCCCCTACCGAGGACGCCGACGCCGTCCTCGCCGCGCTGGCCGTACTGACCGGGCGGGCCCGTGAACTGGTCGACGCGGTCGTGCTGACCGATGTCCCGCAGCGCGAGATCGCCGCCGTCGCCGCCGAGCTGGCCACCCTCACCGAGCGCCTGCGCGCCCGCACGCGTACCTCTCCCCAGCCCTTCGAGATCGGTCCCGACGGCGTGCCCCGGCACGCCGGCAACGCCGTCACCGGCTCGGCCAACCCGCACGCCCTCCCGCTGGTCGTCCAGACCACCCCGGAGCGGACGGCCCGTGCCGAGCTGACCTTCCGCCCCACGCACGAGGGACCGCCCGCCTCGGTCCACGGCGGGATCAGCGCCATGATCCTCGACCACCTGCTGGGGCACGCGGTCGCGGTGGCCGGCGTCGCCGGGATGACCGGCACCCTGACCGTGCGCTACCTGCGCCGGGTCCCCTACGGCGAGCCGCTGGTGGCGACCGCCGAATACACCCGCTCCGAAGGCCGCAAGTCCTGGTCCGAGGGGCGGATCGCCCTTCCCGACGGCACCCCCCTGGTCGAGGCCACCGGCCTGTTCGTCACCCCCAGGGAATGGGTGGAGAACCCGCTGCGGGGATGATCCCGTCCGGCGGGACCTCGGCGGCGGGGCTCAGTAGCCCGCGCCGGTGAGCATGCCGCCGTCCACCGTGAACTCGCTGCCGGTGCAGTAGCTCGCCCGGTCGGAGGCGAGGAAGGCCACCACGTTGGAGACCTCGACCGGCTTGGCGAAGCGCTTGATGACCATGGACTTCAGGAACGCCTCGCCGTCCACCTCGGCGGCGATCTCCGGATCCATCACCATGGAGGTGTTGATGGCGCCGGGGTGGACGGAGTTCACCCGGATCTTGAAGCGGGCCAGCTCGCGGGCCGCCGCCTTGGTCACGCCGCGCACCCCGAACTTGGAGGCGGCGTAGGCGGACATGCCCTCGGCGCCGATGAAGCCCTCGACCGAGGAGATGTTCACGATCGAGCCCCGGCCGGCGGCCTTCATGGGCTCGATCACCGACTTGACGCCGAGCCAGGTGCCCTTGAGGTTCACGTCGAGGACCCGGCTGTACTCGTCCAGCGTCATGTCGGCGATCCGGCGGAACTTCAGTATCCCGGCATTGTTCACCAGGATGTCGAGCTTGCCGTACGTCTCGACGGTGGTGCCCACCGCCCGCTGCCAGTCCTCCGGCCCCGTCACGTCCTGATGGACGAACAGCGCCCCGGTGGCCTCCGCGAGCGCCTTGCCCTCGTCGTCGAGCACGTCGCCGAAGACGACCTGGGCGCCCTCTTCGAGGAACAGCCGCACGTGGGCTTCGCCCATGCCCCGCGCCCCACCGGTGATCAGTGCGACCTTGCCGTCCAGCAGACCCATCTCAAGCTCCTCGCGTGAAACGTTTGGCGGCGGCGACGGCCACGGCGGCCGACTCCATCGAACGGTAGACGGGGATCCCGGAACCGGCCGCGATCGCGCGGACCCCGTCCTCGACCCCGGGCGGCGCGCACTCGCCGTTCCTGGTGACCAGCGTGATCCTGACCTCGGGCAGATCCTCCTGGGCCTGGGCGAGGTTGCGGGCGCAGGCGTACAGCGGCTCGGCCGAGCTGCCGTAGGTGAAGAAGCTCTGCACGTTCACGTGGGCGACGACGTCCGGGTACGGCCGCCGCGCCACGATCGCCGCGATGGCCTCCCGGGCCAGCTCGGGGCGGCCACGCGGCCCCACCGGGATCTCCAGCGGGTTGGCCAGGGAGCTGCCCACCCCGATCCCGAGCGCCTTCAGCCCGCTCTTCGCCTCCTCCGGCAACGCGTCGAGCGAGAGCCCGGCGGCGTCGAACACGTCGGCGGCCAGGACGCTCGCCCCGCCGCTCGGCCCGATCACCAGCAGCGCGGGATCCCCGTCCGTGCCCGCGCCCCGGGACCCGCCGGTCACCGGGCCGGCGCCGGGCGCGCCCAGGCGGCGGGCGTGGGACTGGAAGAAGGACAGGACGCCGATCAGGTCGTCCTGGCCGGTGACCAGAGCGGCGCCGGACTGCTCGGCCAGGGCCTGCCAGACGCGGTCGTCGCCGACCATGCCGCCGGTGTGGGAGGCCGCGGCCCGCCGTCCCTGGGCGCTCCGGCCGCCGACCAGCAGGACGACCGGGAGCCTGCCGCGCACCGACATCAGGGCCTCGAACAGGGCGCGGCCGCCGCGCGGATCCTCCAGATACATGCCGACGACCGAGGTGTGCTCGTCGACGGCCAGCCAGCGCAGCAGCTCGGCCGGGGTCACGTCGGCGGAGTTGCCCACCGTGGCCACCCGGCTGAACGCCAGCCCGCGCCGCTCACCGACCCTGACGACCTCCCCGGCGAGCCCGCCGCTCTGCGAGATCAGCGCCACGTGGCCGGGCGGCCCCGGCTCGCCGCCGATGAACGTCTGGCCGCCGCGCGGGCTGTAGACGCCCATGCAGTTCGGCCCGAGCAGCCGCGTCCCCGCCTCCCGTGCCGCCCGGACCAGCCCGGCCTCCAGCTCGGGCGCGCCGGCCTCCCCGAACCCGCCGCTCATCACCTGGACGAACGGGATGCCGTCCGCCTGCCGTACGACCTCGGCGCACCTGCCGGCGGGCACGGCGATCAGCGCGTAGTCGGCGTCCGCGTCCGCCAGCGTCGGTACGGCGGGCACGCCGTCGATCTCGTCGGCCTCCGGGTGGACCGCGACCAGCGGCACCCCCGTGGTCCGGTAGAACTCCAGGAACATGTTCCCGAAGTTCGGCCGGTTGGTGGAGGCCCCCACCACGGCCACGGCCCGGGGCTCGAACAGCGCGGTGAAGTCGGCCTCCGCCGCCGGGGCCGGTCGCGGCGCCTCCCTGTGCCGGTCGTCCGGAATGTAGCGGGCGTCGACCGCGACGGCGCCCCGCCCGGTGACGATCACCGGGTTGAGCTCGAACTCGCCGAGCTCCAGCCGTTCCCACAGGCCGCCGGCCCCGCCGATCGTCAGCAGCAGCTTCACCAGGGCGTCCATGTCCGCGGCCGGACGGCCGCGGTAGCCCCGCAGCAGCCGGGAGCCACGCAGGGAGGCGAGCATCCGCCGGGCGTCGGCCTCGGAGACCGGGCACAGGCGCACCGCCGTGTCGCGCATGGCCTCGGTCCAGACGCCGCCGAGCCCGGCGAGCAGGACGGGACCGAAGCCCGGGTCGCGGACGACGCCGACGATCAGCTCGATCCCCGCTTCGGCCTGCTCCTCCACCAGGAACCCGTCCGGGGTGATGCCCTGGGCGAGGAGCCCGCCGAGCATCTCGGCCGCGGCCTCGGCGGCCTCGGCCGGCCCGGCGAGCGCCAGCCGTACCGCACCCGAATCCGACTTGTGGACCAGTCCGGGCCCGAAGGCCTTGAGCACCAGCGGCGGGGCCAGCCCGCCGGCCGCCGCGGCGACGCCCTCGGCGGAGGCGGCCGTGGCGCCGCGCGGCACCGCCACGCCGGCCTCCCGCAGCAGCGCCTTGACCTCGTGCTCGGGGGGCGGGCCCGCGGCCAGGGGATCGGACCCGCTCACGCCTCCTCCAGGAGGTGCCGATACCTCTCCCGGATCTCCCGGCGCAGCAGCTTGCCGGGGCCGCCGGAGGCGTCCTGGAAGTGGGGGAGCTCGTCGGCGACCACGATGCGGTCGGGTCGCCGGTGCTCGGGCAGCGACTCGGCGAGCGCGATCGCGAGCTTCGACGGGTCGAGCGAGTGCCCGGCGCGGGCGACCACCGCGAGCAGGATTCTCTGCTCGGCCGCGTCCTGGCCGTCGACATGCGCGGGCACGCCCACCGCGCCGGCCTCGGCCACGTCGTCCAGCGCCACCGCGGCCTCCTCGATCACCGAGGGCTGCGACCAGGCGCCGCCCTTCAGGATCGCGTCCTCGCGGCGGCCGAGTACGGTCAGGTTGCCGTCCTCGGCGAGGACGCCCAGGTCGCCGCCGACGTACCACTCGCCGCGGAGCACCTCGGCCGTCTTGCCGGGGAGCCGGTCGTAGCCGGACATCCGGTGCGGCCCGGCCAGGTTGATCTCGCCGACCTCGCCGACCACCCGGTCGCCGGACGGCCCGGTGATCCGTACGGCGTTGCCGGTCCTCGCCCTGCCGGAGGAGCCGAGCGGCGTGCTGCCGTCGTCCACCCGGCCGAAACAGGTGTAGGGGGCCTCGGTCTGGCCGTAGTAGCAGTAGACGCCCGCGCCGGGCAGCCGCTCCCGCATCCTGCCCAGCAGCGTCGCGGGAAGCGCCTCGCCGCCCAGCATGATGACCCGCAGGGACGACAGGTCCACCCCCTCGTGGTCGTCGGAGCCGAGCAGGGCCGCGTAGAAGGAGGGGATCTGCGAGACATGGGTGACCCTCTCGCGGGGGACCACCCTGAGGAAGTTCGCCGGTCCCCAGTCCTGCTCCAGCACCAGCCGCATGCCCGCGTACAGCGCCGGCCCGACCAGCGCGGGGAAGCCGATGCCCCAGATGATCGCCCCGGTGCCGAGCACCGAGTCCTCGGCGCGCGGCACGTCCAGCCAGATCCGCGCGGTCGCCAGCGACGAGGCGTGCGTGTGGATCGCGGCCTTGGGCAGTCCGGTGGTCCCCGACGTGTAGTAGAGGGCGAGCGGGTCGTCCCCGGAGCCGTCCGGCGCGAACTCCCCGTCCGGGGCGGCGGCGGTCAGCGCGTCCAGGTCCACGGCGTCCTCGCCCGGGCCGCCGACCTTGATCCAGGTGGTCACGTCGGGCAGCCGGGGGCGGATCTCCGCCACGACCCGCTCGACGGTGGAGTCGTAGACGAAGGCGGTGGCGCCGGAGTGCGCGACGACCTCCCGCAGGGTGTCCACCGGCCAGTACGGGTTGAGCGCCGCGGTGACCGCGCCAAGCTTGGCCGCCGCCAGGTAGACCTCGGCCACGTGCAGCGTCTCGTTGAGCAGCGCCGCCACCCGCCGCCGGGGCTCGATCCCGGCCGCCGTCAGGGCGTGGGCGCGCCTGTCGACGATCCGGTCGAGCTCGGAGTAGGTGAAGCTCCGCTCGCCGCAGTAGGTCAGCGCGACCTTGTCCGGGGTGCGCAGGGCGTTGGCGGTGAGGATGGCGTAGGCGTAGTTGCCGTAGGGGGATCGCGCCATTATGGCCTCCGGTCAGAGGGGGGTGGAGGACGCAGAGGGACGGGCAGGGGACGCAGCGGGAGGGGGTGCTCGGGGATCTACGAAGGGTCTTGGAGGGGGCTGCTCGGGGAACTCGGAGGACTCGGAGGGGACTCGGGAGGGCCGGCGGACTCGGAGGGGGCGGAGAGACTCGGAGGGGTCAGAGGGAGGAGTAGAGGACGAAGACGTTTCCCGACGGGTCACGGAGGACGGCTCTGATCTCGTGCGGCCCGGTCTCGGGCTCGCGGACCACCTCCGCGCCCGCCCCGGTCAGCTCCCGTACGGCGGCCGCGACGTCGCCGACCTTGTAGGACGGCGCGGTGACGTCTCCCGTCACCCGTTCCCCGGCCGCGACCAGCGCGACCGTGGCGCCCCCTCCGTCCAGAGCCGCGAACCGGTCGCCGTCGCGGAACCGCACCGCCAGGCCGAGTGCGCCGGAGTAGAGGGCGATCGCCTTGTCCAGGTCGTCCACGGGGATCAGGATGTTGCCGAGCTTGGTCATCGAATCTCCTTGAGCGTGGAGACCCCGGACTTCAGCCATGGAAGGGAAGTCACGTCGGTCTCCAGTGAGGTAGGTCGTCGACGAAAGTCACGCACACCGGCATGCCGATCCGCACCCGCTCCGGTGCGCAGTCCACGATCCGGCCGAACGCCCTCACCCCCTCGGGCAGGTCGATCCAGGCCAGCACGTACGGCTCCCGCCCCCGGAACTCGGGCACGAACGAGCGGTGCACCACGGTGAACGTGTGCACGGAGCCCTCACCCGAGACGGGCTCGTAGGGGAGGTCGGTGCCGCCGCAGTGGGGGCAGTCGGGGGCGGGCAGGTGCACCCGCCGGGCGCAGGCCGTACAGCGTTGAATGACCAACTCGCCGCGACGGCAGGCATCCCAGTAGGTGAGCGTGTCACTGGTCATCGATCGCCAAGCTAGCGCACGCTTGGTTGACTCACAAGACGTCGCCTTCGGCGGATCCGTCCGGGCTCGGTCCGTCCTCGGAGGGCCGGTCCGGCGCGGAGGGGCCCGGCTCCGGATCGGGCTCGCAGGAGGGCAGGGGGAGCCGCACGTCGCGGGAGCGCATGGCACTCCCGGGGGCGGTGACCGTCACCACCCGCCGGACGTACTCGCCGCACGCCGGGAGGCCGGCGAACTCCACGGCGACCTCGCGCGTGTAGTCGGTCCGGCCCGACAGCTCCAGCGTCTGGACGGCGCTGGTGAACCCCCCCTCGCCGCCGACGACCTGCTGGGCGGACCCCAGCTTCACGGTCACCGCCGAGGTGCCGCCGGTCCGGACGCGGAAGCGGACCACGGTGCCGTCGAAGGAGACGATGTCCACGCTCTCGACCGAGGGGGCCGGGCACGGGTCGCCCCTGACCTCCGCCGTGCGGGTCCGCGGGCCGCCGGCCGCCCGGGGCGAGGTGGAGACCGTGACCCGCCGGTAGAGGGTCTGCCCGCAGGCCGGGGCGGTGAAGGCGTGCGGGACCGTCCGGGAGTAGGCGCCGGCCCCGGCGAGGGTGAGGCCGCGCGGGGACGACTCGGTGAGCCGGTCGGGGGTCTGCCCCTCGGCGAACCCGACGGTCAGCACGACGTTCGCCGTGGTGGACGCCCGCAGGCCGATCGTGGCGCCGCCGGCGGTGATCCCGGTGATCGCCAGTTCGCTGACCGCGTGCGCGGGCGGCGGCGTCCCGGTGGGGGCCGGGGTGGCGGTCCTCGGGGGAGTCTTCGACGGAGCCGGGGTCGCCGTCCTGGGGGGAGTCCTCGACGGGGCCGGGGTGGCCGTCCTGGGGGGAGTCTTCGACGGGGCCGGGGTGGGGCGGGCCGGACCGGGGCTCTCCGGGGCGGAGGGCCGGCCGGTGCTCGCCGAGGACGGCACGGTCCGGCCGGTGACGGCACGCCGGGACGGCCCGGGGGTGGTGACCGGCTCCGGTGGCGGGGATCCGGCGTCCTTCCCGGAGGACGTCCTTCCGCGGGGCGTCCTCCCGGGAGGCGCCGGCGGATCCCCGGACCCGGGGGAGCGCGGCGCCGGAGTGAAGATCGTGTCGGCGGAGAGCCGGTCGGGTGCCCGGTCGGCGGCGACCAGGCCGACGGTGACCGCGACGGTGATCACGGCCGCCCCGGCCACGACCCGCGGGCCCAGCCGGGGGCGGCGTATCCCGCCCATCCGGCCGGCCACGCTCCGCGCGACCGAGGTGCTCACCCTGGGGACGGGCCTGGCCAGCGGGAACGTCAGCGCCAGCAGCGTGGCGAGCTCGGCCAGGTGCCGCCGCCCGCGCTGCTCCCACTCCGGCCCGTAGGCCGAGAGCGCGGCCACCTCCAGGTCCGCGATGAACGCCCGTGCCGTCGGCGGCCGGTCCGCCGGGTCCTTGGCCATGCCCCGGGCGACCAGCCCCCGCGCCGAGCCCGGCACCGCCTCCAGCGGGATCGGCGCCGTCCGGTGCAGGCGCATGAGCGCGGCGGGATGGTCGGCCCCGTACGGCCTGCGCCCGGTGAGGCACTCGAAGAACACGCACGTGGCCGCGTAGACGTCGCCCGCCGCGCCGGCCGGCTCCCCGGCCCACTGCTCGGGCGCCATGTAGGGCGGGCTGCCCGCGGGCGTGCCCGGCTCCCCGATCCGGGCGGCGATCCCGAAGTCCGCCAGCTTGCTGGTGCCGTCCGCCTGGACCAGCACGTTCTCCGGCTTGTAGTCGCGGTGCGCGATCCCGGCGGAGTGCGCGGACGCCAGACCCGTGAGGGAGCCCTTGAGCACGACGAGGGCCGCCTCGGGGCTCGTGCTGCCGTGCTCGGACAGGATCCTCCTGAGCGCGACCCCGTCCACCAGCTCCATCACGATCGCGGCCTCGAGCACGTCCTCGTAGTACTCGTAGAGCCGGACCACGTTCGGGTCGCGCAGCTCCACCATGACGCGCGCCTCCTCGCGGAAGCGCGCCACGAACCAGGGGTCGTCCCTCATGGCCGCGTTCAGGTACTTGATGGCCACGTAGGCGCCGGTGGAGGCGTAGGTGGCCAGCACGACCCGGCCGCTGCCTCCGGCGCCGAGCTCTCGCACCTCGTGGTATCCCGGAACCAATTCAGTCCCCCTCCGAGCGCCGTCGCTTGTTCGACGGTCTCACCCCCGCCATCGGTTGTCACGGTTCGCGAACTTTGCCGGAGAGTGAGGTGACTGTCGTCCCCGGGGAACCGGCCGGCCCGCGTGTTAGGCTCTGGCGACACCAAGCAAGCGCTCGGGCGTTTGGAGGTCGGATGCCGGTCGATCTGAGGTCACTGGCCGCACCGGGGCACAGTGCGGTGCTGGTGATGGAGATGCAGCGCGGGGTCGTCGGCGATCTAGCGAAATTTCCGGATCTGGTGGAGGTGTGCGCGCGGCGGGACGTGGTGGCCAACGCCTCCTCGGTCCTCACCGCGGCCCGTTCGGCCGGAATCCCGGTGATCCACTGCACCGCGGCCTTCCGCGCCGACCGGGCGGGGTCGCACACCGGCAACTGCCCGTTCATCACCGCCCTGCTCAAGGACCCCGCCCACATGCTGGAGGGCACCGGGGCGATCGAGGTCCTGCCCGCGCTGCTCGACCCGGCCGACCTGGAGTCGCGCCGCTACCACGGCTTCTCCCCCTTCACCGGGACCTCGCTCGACATGACCCTGCGCTCGCTCGGCGTCTCGTCCGTCGTCGCGGTCGGGCTCTCCCTCAACCTCGGCATCCCCGGCCTCGCCCTGGAGGCCGTCAACCTCGGCTACCGGGTGGCGGTGGTGGCCGACGCCGTGGCCGGGATCCCCGACGACTACGCGCAGGCCGTACTGGCCAACACCGTCGGCCTGCTGGCCGCGCGGGTGAGCGCCGCCGACCTCGTGGAGGTCTGGCGGTGATGGAGGGCCTGCGGCTGGACGGCCGCACCGCGGTGGTCACCGGCGGAGCCGGCGCGATCGGCGCGGCCATCTGCCGCGACCTCGCCTCGCTCGGCGCCCGGATCGTCGTGGCCGACGTGGACGGGCAGGGCGCCGCCGCGATCGCCGACGAGCTGAACAGCGAGTCGCTGGGGCTGGGTGCGCGGGTCGGGGCGCCGAGCGGGCCCAGGGCGCCGGCTAGGGCGCTGCGGGTGGACCTGACCGACCCGGGATCCATCACCGGGTTCTGCGGGGACGCCGGGCCGGTGGACATCCTGGTGCACAACGCGGGAGTGTCGGTCGTCGAGCCGTTCGTCGGCAGCGACCCGGCGGCCTGGGACCTGATGTGGCAGGTCAACCTGCGCGGCCCGATGCTCCTCACCCGGCTGCTGCTGCCCGGGATGACCGAACGCGGCTGGGGGCGCCTGGTCTTCATCTCCTCCGACGGCGCGCGGGCCGGGTCCGGCGGCGAGGGCGCGTACGCCGCGACCAAGGCGGGACTGTTCGGGCTGGCCAAGACCCTCGCCCGCGAGGCGGCCCGGGCGGAGGTGACCTCGAACGTGGTCTGCCCGGGGCCCACCGACACCCCGATGCTCCGCCGGGTGGACGCCGAGAAGCCGGGGCTGGTCGACAAGCTCGCCCGGAGCGTCCCGCTGCGCCGCCTCGGCGCCCCCGAGGACGTGGCGGGCCTGGTCGCCTACCTCTGCACCGACAGGGCCGCCTACATCACGGGCCAGGTCCTGTCGGTCAGCGGCGGCATCACGATGCATTGAGGCTAGAGGGAGCCGTAGACGGCCTCGGCGAGGCGGTAGGCGCGGAGGCTGCCCGAGACCGCGTCCGCCATCTTGTTCATCGTGTAACCCATGCCCAGGCCGTGCTCGACGTCGCCGAGTCCCAGGAACCCGCCCAGGCCGGTGTGGCCGAACGCGGACTCCGTGCCTCTGGAGGGGGTGAGGAAGGTCAGGGCCGGGCGCATGTAGCCGAGGCCGAAGGAGCTGTCGATGACCAGCACCCTGTCCGGGCCGGTGACCCGTCGCCGGAGGGCGTCCGCCAGCGTCTCCGGACGCAGGATCCGCCCGGCGACCAGGTCGCGGTAGAACCCGGCCAGGCCCCGCGCGGTGGCCACGACCCCTATCGCCGGCCAGCCCGAGCGCAGGATGACCGGGTGGTTGGCGCCCCCCTGCAGGCGGTGGATCGGCGGATTGCCCAGGGCCCGGTTCATCAGGCTGTCCCTGTCGAGCACGGCTCGGGACATCTCCGCCACGGGATCGCCCCGCCCCGGCAGCTCGGACACCGTGGACACCCGCGGGACGGCGTCCGCGGCGGCCCCGGCGGGTGCCGCCCCGGCGTCGGCGGGCCCCTGCCGTCTCCCGGCGGACAGCCGCGCCGCCCGCGCCGCCACCTCCTCCGGCGCGCCGAACCAGAGTTCGAGCCCCAGCGGCTCGGCGATCTCGGCGGCCACGAACTCGCCCGCGGACTTGCCCGAGACCCGGCGGATCACCTCGCCGAGCAGGAACCCGTACGTCAGCGCGTGGTAGCCGTGCGCGGTGCCCGGCTCCCAGATCGGCGCCTGCCCGGCCAGCCGGTCCGCGATGGCGGCCTGGTCCTCGAACTCCTCCAGCGGGACCGGACCCTCGACCGTGGGCAGCCCCGCCTGGTGGGTCAACAGGTGCTCGACGGTGATCCGCTCCTTGCCGTGGCGGGCGAACTCCGGCCACACGTCCGCGACCGGCGCGGCGACGTCGAGCAGCCCGCGCTCGGCCAGCAGCAGCGCGGCCGTCGCGGTGACCGCCTTGGTGCACGAGTACGTCAGCGCCGGGGTGCCGCGCTCCCAGGGCCGCCCGCTGTGCCGGTCGGCGACCCCGCCCCACAGATCCACGACCGGCTCGCCGTCCAGGAAGACCGCGAACGCCGCCCCCAACTCCTCGCCCTCGGCGAAGTGCCTGTCGAACACCTCGCGCACCCGGGAGAACCGGGGATCGCACTGCCCGTGAACCACCGTCATGACCCGTCCCTTTTGAAAGTGAGCACTTGCTTGGTCACCGAGCCTAACAACTGGGGCCGTTTCGGCCCAGACGACCAGCGCGGCACCCTGAACCTGCTGACCCCCGCCACGGTCCTGGCCGCCCTGGCCTCGGCCGCCACCGGCCAGGTGATCAGCCTGGCCATGCCCATCAGGGGAGCCACCTCCTCCGCCGCCCCCACGACAGTTCCCCACCTGCGCGGACGCCCGCTGCCGCAGCACTTCATGTCGGTCGACGGCGGCGACTACGCGGCCGGGACCCGTCCCGTCGGGGCCGGTCTCCGCCTGGCCGACGACGCCGTCATCGTCACCCACCACGGCACCACGACCCACATGGACGCCCTGTGCCACATGTGGTCGGGGGAGGAGCTCTACAACGGCCACCCCGCCGCCCGGGTCAGGTCGTACGGCGCGACCCGGTGCGGCATCGAGACCGTCGGAGGCGTCGTGGCCCGCGCGGTCCTCTTCGACGTCCCCCGCCACCTGGGCCTGGACCACCTCCCGGTGGACTTCCGCGTCTCCGCCGGCCTGCTGCGCGAGATCCACGACGACGTACGGCCCGGCGACGTGGCCGTCGTCCGCACCGGCTGGCCCCTGGTCTGGGACAGCTCTCCCGAGGAGTACTGGTCCGGCCAGCCGGGCCTGTCCGCCGGCGCGGGCCGCTGGCTCGCCTCCCGCGACGTCGCCGTGGTCGCCTCCGACAACGCCGCCATCGGCGGTCTCAACGCCCGTCAGCTCGCCGACGAGGGGCTGGAGGACGACCTCCACATGATCCTGCTCTGGCGGCACGGCGTCCATCTGGCCGAGATGCTCTGGCTGGAGGAGCTGGGCGCGGCGTGCGCGGGCCGTGCGGGCGGGGACTTCGTCTTCGTCGCCGCCCCCCTCAGGATCGAAGGGGGCACCGGCAGTCCCATCAACCCGCTGGCGATCCTCTAGCGGGTCCGGGCGCCCCGCCGGATCGGCCCCGGGGCGCCGCCGCGCCCGGCGTCCCGCTCCCGCCGTCCCGCGTGCCGGTCGGCGCACCGTCCCGCGTGCCGGTCGGCGCACCGTCCCGCGTGCCGGTCGGCGCACCGTCCCGCGTGTCGGTCGGTGTACCGTCCTACGTGCCGCCCCGCATGCCGTCCCGCGTGCCGCTCAGTGGACGCGATCGGTGCCGACGCCCCGGAGCAGGGTGTCCAGGACCTGGACGGCGAGGGTGTCGGCGTCGCCCTCGCTCCGCGCCGCCTCGTGGATGAGGGCGTAGTAGACGCGCCGGGCCCAGGGCAGGTCTGCGTCGGGCCGCAGGACGCCGGCCTCCCGCGCGCGGCGGAACATCTGGTCGCACTTGTCCAGCGCGGCGGCGTGGACGCGGGCGACCTCGGGATCCCCCTCCGAGGCCCGGCCCATGGCGAACCCCCAGTCGATCTTGATCCGGAGCACGTTCGCGGTCACCTGGTGGAGGACGACCAGCGGCGGGGCGGTCGAGGAGTGGGCGGCGTCGACGGCCGCGCCGAACTGGCGGGTGGCCCAGGCCGTCATGGCGTCGACGAGCGCCTCGCGGGAGGCGAACCGGCGGTGGACGGTGGTGCGGGCGACGCCGGCGGCTTCGGCGATCTGCTCCATGGTCGCGGCGGGATTCCTGCTCAGGACCCGTTCGGCCGCCTCCAGGATCGTCAGCACGGTCCGCTCGGCGTCCGCCCGCCGCGCCCGGCCGCCGTGGCCCGCCGTCGCCGCTTCCCCTTGTGTCATGGACCGGAGACTACATCAGAGATGCTTCTTCGGCCGTAGTTGCAACATCGTTGTTGCAACTAGTACGTTGAGTGCGTCTTAACCGATGCAACTGGATCGAGCTGGTTGCGGCTGACGGAAAGAGCTCTCATGGACATGCGACTGAACGGCAAGACCGCCGTGGTGACCGGGGCCAGCCGGGGGATCGGGCTGGCGATCGTGGCCGCGCTCGCCGCCGAGGGGATGCGGGTGGTGGCCGGCGCGCGCACGGTCTCGCCGGAGCTGAAGGAGACCGGCGCGACCGCCGTACCGGTGGACCTGTCCACCCCGGACGGCCCGGCGCTGCTGGTCGGCGAGGCGCTGGCGGAGCTGGGCGAGATCGACCTGCTCGTCAACAACGTCGGCGGCGGCGACGTGGGCGAGGGGCAGCTGGGCGGATTCCTCGGCTTCGACGACGAGGGGTGGCGGCAGGCGTTCGACCTCAACTTCCTCAGCGCGGTCCGCACCACCCGGGCGGCGCTGCCCAGTCTCCTGCGGAGCCGGGGGAACATCGTCAACATCTCCTCCAACGGAGCTCGGACGCCGCACGCGGGGCCCGTCGCCTACACCACCGCGAAGGCGGCGCTGACCGCGCTCGGCAAGGCCCTCGCCGAGGAGTTCGGCCCCCGGGGGGTGCGCGTCAACACCGTCTCGCCCGGCCCGGTGCGCACCGCCATGTGGGAGGACCCGGCCGGATACGGCGCGGAGCTGGCCAGGTCGATGGGGATGGAGCACGAGCAGGTGCTGGCCCAGCTCCCGGCCTGGACGGGCATGACCATCGGCCGCCTCATCGAGCCGGCCGAGGTGGCCGCCATGGTCGTCCACCTCGCCTCACCCCACGCCGCCGGCATCACCGGCGCCGACCACCTCGTCGACGGCGGATCCGTAAAGACCGTCTGAGCGGAGCGGACCCGGGACGGCGGCCCCCACGGCACGCCGGAGAGGACTTTTGTCCTGGACGGGCCTGGATCGATGGATCTGCCGGAGCCGCCGGGGCCTTGACACCGTGGAGGGCATGAGCAGAAAACCGACGTGGGCCGCGCCGGCGGTCACGCTCCTGGTGTCGGCGTGCTCCGCCCCGCCGGCCCGGAACGCGGGGCCGGAGCAGCCGGAGGCGTGGACCGGGACCAGGGGCGAACGTCGCCCGAGTGGCTAGATCGCCTGGGTGAAGCGGGTGAGCAGGTCTCGGAGGGAGTCGCGTTCGTCCGGGGTGAAGGCGGCGGCGATCCTGCGCTCGATGACCACGGCCGCCGCGTCCGCGGTGCGCAGCGCCTCGCGCCCCGCGTCGGTGAGGTGGGTCTCCAGCATCGTGCGATGCCACTGATGCGGGCCGCGTTCGATCAGGCCGTGCCCCAGCAGGTTCTTCAGCACGACGGTCATCGCCTGCGGGGTGACGAGGCACTCCCTGGCCAGGGCGGCCGCGGAGATGCCCGGGTTGTCGACCAGCACGAGCAGGGCGGCGTACTGCGGCACGGTCAGCCCCGCGGTCTTCACCGCCGCGTGCTTGGCCGCCATGAGCCGCTGCTCGGCGCGTTTCACGAGCAGGCCGAGCCGCTCCTCCGCGGGCATGTCCATGAGCGGAGCTTACAAGTCACCCTCTGCATAAGAGGATTTATATATATCAAAGCTTTGATATTGTGCCTTCATGACCGTGATCCCGGAGAGCCACCTCGACCTGCTGGCCCGCCCTCTGTACGCGCACCTGGCGACCCTGATGCCCGACGGCACCCCGCAGGTGACGCCGGTGTGGACCATCTGGGACGGGGAGTTCCTGCGCTTCACCACCACGACCGACCGGCAGAAGGGACGTAACGCGAGCGCGCGGCCCCACGTGGCCGTCTCCGTCAACGATCCGAACCAGCCATATCGCTACCTGGAGGTCCGCGGCACCGTCGAGCGGATCGACCCCGACCCCGAGGGGGCCTTCTTCGACGTGCTGGCCAAGCGCTACGGGCTGGAGTACGAAGCGCCGGTCGGCGACGCCGAGCGCAGGGTGGTTCTCGTCGTGCGGCCCACCCGCTTCACCAGCCAGTGACACGTTCTCGCCGCAGAACGGGCTGACCTTTCCGGCTGGAGTCCGAGTGGACCGCATGCCAGACGGGCCTGATCCCGGCCGGGGAGTAGCACCGAGCTTCGCTTACATCTTTCGCGCCCGGCTTCTGGGTGTGAGCGATATCCGTCCGCGCGACTTCGTCGTCGCCCTTCCGGCGGTCCAGGTGGGTCGCGATGCCGTCCCTCGTCGGGCAACCGGCCTCGAAGGCGCCGTTCCGACGCAGGTGTGCTGGTGGACCGGTGCTTTCCAGGTCGGCTGGCGTAGGCTCCGGCTATGACCGCTGCTCCCGAGGAGTATGAGGACATGCATCGGCTGGTTGACCGGCTGACGCCGGACCAGCTTCATGAGGTGCGCGCGCACACCCTGCGTCTCGTCCACTCCGGTGAGGGAGAGTCGGGCCAGGAGTGGACGCCTTCCTGGTTCGGGTCGGTGACCACCGGGCAGGACGACATCGCGGAACGCGCTGAGGAGATCTTGCGCCAGGGGGATGGTCGCGAAGTGTGATCGTCGTTGACACCGGCCCATTGTTGCCGCTGCCATCCGGACTGACCGTAGGCACGATGTCTGTGTTGAGGTGTTCAACCAGTTCCGTAGAGAGCGACGTGAGCTTCTCGTTCCGGCTTTCGTGGCCGGCGAGGTCTCCCACATGCTCGGCAAGATCGGCGGAGCCAAAGTGGAGGCCGGCTTCCTGCGCTCGCTGACGTCTGGAGTCTTTCACCTGGTCGATCTGATGGACGATGATCTCGACCGCATCGCCGACCTGGTAGAGCGTTATTCAGATCTTCCGCTCGGATCGGCTGACGGCTCAGTGGTCGCCGGCGCTGAGCGTCTTCGAATCACCGAGGTGTTCACCTTGGACGCCAGGGACTTCTCCGTGGTCCGGCCCGCGCATGTCGCCGCTTTTACGCTGGTACCCGGCTGACCTCCCTATGCGCCACCGGCCACATCACGTCGGCAGGCCATCAGCGTCAAGCTGGGCGACCCGTCCGAGTGGAGCGCCTGCCGGACGGGCCTGGTTCCGACCGAGGATCAGCTCTTCGCGTGCCGCCCATGGGCTCTGCCGATCTTTCAGGCGCAGGCCGTTCCGCTACGACGGCCTGCGACGCGGTTCGGTGATTGCTGTTCTGTATAGCTATCTGTATAGTTTTTGCATGACTGCTCTCCATGATGCGACCGAGCTCACGGTCACCGAGGCCGCGCAGCGGGGTGTGGCCCGTCTGGTGGCTGATGCGGAGCAGGGGGCGGATCTGGTGGTGACCCGCCGGCATCAGCCGGTCGCGGCGGTCGTGAGCATGCGGCGTCTCAACGAGTTGGAAGAGGCCGCAGCCGATCTGCGTGACCTGGCGCTGGTTCTTGTACGGTCGGCGACCGACAGCGGTCGGCGGACGTCGATCGATGATGTCCTTTCCGCCTTCGGGCATACCCGTGAGTCGCTGGCCGCGCTTCCGGATGACGAGTAGCGGTGTCCGACGTCGTATTCACCGACCCGGCCGTTGACGATCTCCGCAGGATCGGTCCGGACGCGGTGCCCAAGGTCCTGAAGAAGATCCTTCTGCTGCTGGAGAACCCCGAGGCCGGCTACCCGTTGGGTGGGGAGCTCACCGGATTCCGCAAGCTTGTCGTCGGCCGGAACACCTGGCGGGTCGTCTATCGGATCACCGATGACAAGGCGGTCGAGATCTGTGAGATCTGGGCAGTCGGCGAGAGGGCCGACGCGGAGGTCTACGCCGAGGCCAAGGCGCGAGTTCGGGTGGCCGGCGGTTCGCGTCCCGATGTCGTCCGCCTCGGCGAGGTCATCGACCGCCTCGGAACTCTGACCGATCACATTCACATCGACGAGGCGCCTGCACGGGAGTCGGTTCCTGACTGGCTCGCCAATCGGTTGATCTACACAGTCGGCATGGCCCGCGAGGATGTGGCGGCACTCGACCTGGAGGAAGCCGTCGATCTCTGGACGGAGTTCCGCTCGGGGGCACGTTAGCCCGTAGTCACCGTTCACAGGTGGCACTGTGCAGGTGAGAGCCATTTGATGCTGGGTTACTGCGATATCGGCGGCACCAAACGTCAAGCTAGGTGACCCATCGAGGTGGGGCGCCTGCCAGACGGGCTTGGTCCCGACAGGGGGGTAGCTTCACAGATCTCGCCGTACGGCTCACCCTCGACTCCTGGGCGTGGGCCGTTCTGCTATCCAGCCCCGGTTCGGTGAGCGGGATGTGTGTGAGGAGCGGTCAGGCAAAAAGGTGTCGTTAGAGGCGGGTACTTCGAGGACGGACGTCAATTCCGGCACACAGGCGCTAGAACTTGCGTAAGGTGCAAGCTATGTTTCAGGTTATGAAACAGCCTCCGCCCGTCTTGCTTCCGCTGTTGCGCTCTCCGTTTCAGGGGGAGCTCCTGGCTTGGCTCTTTCTCCACCCTGGTGAGGAGTACGCCTTGATTGAGCTGGCGAAGAGGTTCGACGTCTCGGCCTCGACCGTGACTCGCGAAGTCGATCGTCTTGCTGCCGCGGGTCTGGTCGTCGAGCGAAGGATCGGCAACCTGCGGATGATTCAGGCGGACACCGACGTAGTGGTGGCCCGCCCGCTGACCGAGCTGCTCGCTCTGACATATGGTCCGGTGGCGGTGCTCGGTGAGCGACTTTCCGGTGTCGCCGCCGTTGAGGAGGCGTACATCTACGGCTCCTGGGCCGCGCGGTACTCAGGCGAGCCGGGAAGAGTGCCGAAGGATATAGATGTCCTGGTTGTCGGAGCCGCTGATGAAGACGATCTTTACGACGCCGCCAGGAGCGCCGAGCGGCAACTGGGCAGAGAGGTGAACATACGGCGACTGAGTCGCGATGACTGGGAGTCCTCTGTCGGCGACCCCTTCTTGGAAACGGTCAGGTCTCGGCCGCTTGTCCGACTCAAGATTGAAAAGAGGGAGAGCCGGTGAGGTGGGAGCAGGGGCGTGCTGCACTTGAGGGCATGCTCGGCCGTGGTGAGATCGAAAGAGTGGTGGCGAGCCGGGCGCAGGCAGAGGAACTGCTGGCTCAGGCTCGAAAACATATGGTGACGGCTCGCCTTGCGATGGAATCGGATCCGATCGGCGCGTACCAGCTGCTCTACGACGCGGCGCGCAAGGCACTGTGCGCCGTACTGGAGAACCAAGGACTTCGGGCCAGCAGCCGAGGTGGGCACATCGCCGTGTACGAGGCGGTTGGCGCGCAGCTTGACCCACCACTAGGTCAGAGCCTGCGGCCTTTTGATCGGATGCGTCGGCGACGAAACGAGGCGGAGTATCCGCGTTTGGGGTCACCCCGTTTCAGCGCCGATGATGTCAGAGCCGACATGGCCAAGGTCGAGGCGATCGTGGAGATCGCGACAAAGGTGATCGATCAGATGCAACCTTTCTGACGGCGGTTTCTCGCTGCGCCAGAAAGGCGCTGCCATCGGCCATGGCTCTGAGGCGGGAACGGCCACTGCGGCCTTGGAGGGACCGGCGTCAAGTCAGGTGACCCATCCACGTGAGACCTTGCCGGACGGGCGAGGATCTGGCCGAAGGTGACTCCCCGCGCTTGCACGCGTCTTCCCGGGGTGGGCTGTCTGACAGTTCGGCTTGCCCGGTTCGACGGCAGGCGACGGCAGGGCGTTCTCTCCTGTGATTCACCATCTATCAGAATGTGTTCTGACTTACGATGGCGGGGTGAGTACCGGTAATGCCGACGCCGTCACCTTCTCGGACCTGTCGAGAAACCCCCGAGCCGTCGCCGAACGCGCCGCACGCCTCGGTCGAGTACGCATCACCCACCGAGACGCCCCCGATTTCTACCTGACCGCCGCCGACCGCGAGGACCAACGCGGGCAGACGCTGGCTACCGCATCCCGCCTGTTCCTCGCCCTCGTCAAGCATGATCCGACCGCCCGCACGCTGGTCATCGCCATGCCCGAGGTTTTCCCCTGGGTGCGTCACCTCACCTCCGCCGAACTGCGTTCCTTCACCCTCGAACTGGTAGAGGCGCTCTCCGACGCCGCGGAGCTGGATGTCGACGTCACCACCCAGGAAGTCATCGCGGGCTGGCGGGCGACCGCTCGGATCAAGGCCGACCCCGTGCGCTACGCCCAGGCTCGCAAGGCCACAAGCGGTGACTTCGGGCCGGTGGAGGTCTCAGCGTGAGTCCGAAGCGTGGTGATCGGGTCACGGTCCCACCTCCGGATGGCGAATGGGATATCCGGTTCGGTAGCAGCGACGCGGTCAAGGGATGGGAGGAATTGTGCCGTCACGCCTTGGCCAACACGCGCCGGTGTTTCGAGGCACTGCGTGCTGATCCACGCTCACGGGCTGATCACGAGCGTCGACATCGTCTACGTGGCGACCTCGCGACTCATCGCCATAATGGCCATGAACTGGAGCAATGGGAATTCGAGGTCACCAGCGGCGGGCGCGTTCGCTATGCCATCGATGACGCCACCCGAACTGTCTGGGTCGTCTATGCATCACCTCGTCACCCGAAGGACACCGATGTCTGAAGCCGAAGGCTGGAATCCGATCAGGTGATCTCCCGCCCGGACCGCGGCGGTCTTGGGAGATCCGATGGATACCCCAGCCTCGACGGCGCCAACGTCGCCTGCCCCGTCGGCCTGATGGGCAGGGAGGCGTAGATCTCCGGATTCCGCCGGATCTCGGTCCCCGGCCGGTGAGTGCGGGTGGCCGATTCCGGGGGCGTACGGGGGATGGCCCGGGGGCGGCCGCCCCCTGGTTCAGAGGTCGGGGCGGCCGCCCCGGTTCGGGAACCGGAGTAGCCTCCAGTTCGGGACCGGGGTAGTCGCCGGTTCAGGAGCCGGGGTAGCCGCCGCCGCCGTGGGCGTCGTCGAGGGCGTCGTAGTCGGGGGTGAAGCCCTTCTTGGGGATGGCCTCGACGAAGTCGACGTGCCTGGGCTTCTTGTATGAGGCGAGCCGGGCGCGGACGTGTTCGACGACGTCCTCGGCCGTGGCCTCGCCCTTGAGGACCACGACGGCCTTCACGGCCTGGTGCCACCGGTCGTCGGGGACGCCGATGACGGCGGCGTCGGCGATCGCGGGGTGGGTCTTCAGCGCCCGCTCGACCTCGGCGGGGTAGATGTTCTCGTTACCGGACTTGATCATGCGGAGCCTGGGGCCGATGAAGGTGATCGTGCCGTCGGGCTCGCGGCGGCCGAGATCGCCGGTGTGGTGCCAGCCGCCGCGCGTCTTCTCCGCATTGAGCTCAGGTCTGTTGAAATATCCGGAGAAAAGCGACTTGCCGCGGGCGCAGATCTCGCCCACCTCCCCGGACGGCACCTCGCTCCCGTCGGAGGAGAGCAGCCGCACCTGGACCAGCGGCGACGGCCGTCCGGCGAATCCGGCGGCGCCCGGGGCCAGGCCGAGGAAGGTCAGCATGCCGCCCACCTCGGTCTGGCCGTAGCCGCCCATCTTGGACCGGCACCAGGGGGAGTCGTCCACCGTCGTCATCGCGTCCCACTCGGCCGAGTGGGAGACGAAGCGGAGCGATGTCAGGTCGTATTTGCCGTCCCTGTTCGCCTCCGTCACCGCGTCGATCATCTGGCCGAACAGGAACGCCTGGGTGACCTTCTCCGCGTCGATCAGGCGGCAGACCTCCTCGGCCTCGAACGCCGGGGTGAACACGTTCGTCCCGCCGATCTGCAGGGTGGCCAGGCAGAACATCATCGTGCCCACGTGGAACAGCGGGCCGTTGTTCAGGAAGGTGAAGCCGTCCTCCATCTGGCGGACCACCAGCAGCGCGGTGCTGTGCGCGACCAGTGCGGCGCTGCTGAGCAGGGCCGCGTTCGGCCGGCCGTCGAAGGCGGCAGTGTAGAGCGCGAGCACCGGGAGCGTGTCGTCGCCGGCCCCCTCCCGGCGGGCGGCCGGGGAGCCGCTCGACAGGAAGGCCTCGTAGCCGTCGCCGGCGAGGATCCAGCCGTCGTCGCTCAGGGGGGCGGCGGCCTCGGACCGCTCCCAGACGACGACTTTCGGGGTGAGGTCGTCCACGACGAAGGACAGTTCGTCGGTGGACTGCCGCCAGTTGGCCGGGCAGAAGATCGCGCCGAGCCGGGAGGAGGCGAGCAGCAGCTCCAGCACCGGGTGGCCGTTGCGGCCGAGCCACAGCACCCGGTCGCCGGCCGTGACGCCCCGCGCGGCCAGCGCGTCCGCCAGGCGGGTGACCCGCTCGTCGAGTTCGGGATAGGTGAGCCGCGCCTCGCCGTCCACCACCGCCGTCACCCGGGGGCGGCTGCGGGCGTGCTCGGCCAGGACGTCGGACAGGGTCAACCGGTGGATCATCGCGCCTCCTGCTGGGGGGCGTACGGCTCGCGCCCTTCCGCGTGCGGCCGGCCCGAGCCGTACGGGACGGATCACTTGAAAGCGGGCATGACCTCGGCGGCGAAGAACCGCATGACCTTCTTCATCTCCTCCAGCGGCATCGGCCTGGTGCTGCCGAAGTCGCAGAGCAGGTTGGCGAACCCGGCGTCCTCGAGCAGCCGGATCTGGCCGACCACCCGCTCGGGGTCGCCGATGACCTCCAACTGCTCCCAGCGGAAGTCGTTGGAGACCGCGCCGCCCTTGAGATAGCGGTCCTGGTAGTACTCGAAGCCCTGGGCGGCCTTGCCGGTCCGGGGGTCGATCGGCGAGCTCTTCTCGTTGAAGATCCGGGACCGGTCGAACATCGTCTCGAACCTGGCCTGGTCCTCGCGGGCCCGCTCGACCGTCGCGGCGACGTAGACGCTGCGGGCGACCACCAGCTCCGAGGCGGACACGTTGTGCCCGGCCCGCTCCGCCGTCTCCCGCCAGGTCTCCGCCGCCTTGACCACCTTGCGGAAGGGCGCCGCCGGGTCGGCCAGGATCGGCAGGCCGCGCTCGGCGTACATGGTCACCGTCTCGGGGGACACGGCCGCCACGTGGATCGGCGGGAACGGGTCCTGGACCGGCCGGGGGACGAGCTCCACCTCGGTGCCGGTCCGGTAGAACTTGCCCTCGTGCCGGAAGGACGGGTTGCCCCAGAGGCCGAGCACGACCTCCAGGGCCTCGTTGAACCGGTCGCGGGCCTCGGCCAGGTCGATGCCGAAGCCCTCGAACTCGAAGCTCTGGTAGCCGCGGCCGATCCCCAGCTCCAGCCGTCCGCCCGAGAGCATGTCCACCATGGCCGCCTCCTCGGCGACGTGGACCGGGTTGTGCAGGGGCAGGACCACGATGCCGGTCCCCAGCCGCAGCCGCTCGGTGCGCGCGGCCATGTGGGACAGCATCGTGAACAGGTTCGGCACCACGCCGTAGTCGCGGAAGTGGTGCTCGGCCAGCCGCACCCCGTGAAACCCCAGTTCCTCGGCGAGCTCGACCAGCTCAAGGTGGTAGTCGTAGACGTCCTTGAAGCTCTGGCCGTCGAACCGGTGGAAGAGGTGGAAGGTCGAGAACTTCATCGGCTGTCCCCTGGCGGTCGTCTCCGTGTGTCCCGTTCCGCGCTTCCGGTACGGCTGGCCGTACGAAACCAAGCGCTCGCTTGGGCGAGCGTATCAGTGGTTGCCGCGGACGGTCCAGGTGACGGACTGGGTCAGGAACTCCTCCCGGTAGCCGGGGTCGCGCACGTCGGTGGTCTCGTCGGTGACGACGGCGGTGACGGTGCCGCCGTTGCCCATGCCGATGACGTCCACCGAGGTACGGCCCCGCCAGGGCCGGTGCTCCTTGCCGTCGCGGTACCAGCGGACCGAAAGCGTCGGGACCGGGGCGGGGGTCACCGAGAGCGTCGACGTGCGTGCCACCGGCCGCTCGTTGGGCGTGTGGGAGTCGATCGGGCGGGCGATCGCGTAGAACGACTGGATCATCTTCTCCCTGCTGACCGAGTTGAACTCGCGGCCGAGTGACTTCATCAGCGAGTTGGGGGTGGGCCGGTAGACGCCGTACTGGGTGTAGTACCCGCCCTCGTAGGCGCCGACGACGTCGCCGTCGGGGCTGGGCGCGCCGAGCCAGTACCACCACTTGGCCCGCTCGGCCCGCATCCGCCCGGCGTCGCGGACGCTGACGTTGACCTCGGAGAACTCGGGGCCGTCGTAGCGGCTGCCGTCGCCCGGGTAGGCGTAGTAGTCGTACTCGTCGGCCAGGTCGCCCAGGGAGTGGCCGAGCTCGTGCGGCAGCACCTCTCCGGCGCGCTCGTTGCCGCCGGAGAAGGTCGCCATCTCCTCGTCGGTGTAGCCCGCGCCGCCGTACTTGGCGGAGTTGGCCATCGCCGCGATCTGGTCCACGCCGGGCGCCAGCGCCGCGTAGGACTTCGCGCGGTCCTCGTCCACGCAGAGCAGCCGCTCCAGGCCGTCGCACCAGAAGGTCATCTCGAGCGGGGTATCCCTGACCACGTCACGGGCGGGGTCGCCGCTCACGCCGGACACGGGCGAGGGGATGTCGATCCGCCAGACGTTGAACAGCCCGCGGTAGCTCTTGAAGGGCTCGCGGCCGGACAGCAGCGCCCATTTGGCGGCTACCTGGTCGCCGTAGAGGCCGAGCTCGGCCTCGGTGTAGCCGTCACCGACGAAGACCAGGTCGATCCGGTCCGCGCTCGGCCCGTTGACCTCGACGGGGGTGAGCCTCGCGGCGGACGTGGCGAGGGAGCGGGCCTTCGGCCCGGCGGAGGCGGGCACCTCGGCGCGGGTGATGGTGCCGTCCTCGGCGAAGACCTCGACCGGCCTGGTCGGACCTGCCGGAGCGGCCTGCGCGGTGGCGGTCCGCGCGGGAGTGGGCGTGGATGCGGGGGAGGGGGAGGCGAGGGCGGGCGCGGCGGCGAGGGCGGTCGCGCAGGCGGCGACGGCCGCCGCGGTCAGCAGGGGGATTCGGCGCACAGAATTTCCTTTCAGGAAATGTCGTGAGATGCGCTGATCTTCGATGTCGAGCGGTAACACCCCGATCACGTGGCGGTGACAAGACGGCCCGCCGGAACCGGAGAAGAGGGGGAAGCTGCAGCTCAGCGGGCATCCATCAGCTCGGAGTGATGGAAAGTGGGATGGGGGCGTAGGCTCGTCCGGTGAGCCTGGAACTACGGCACCTGCGTGTCCTGTGTGCCATATCGGACACCGGGAGCCTGACCCGGGCCGCGCCCCTCCTGGGCACCACCCAGCCCGCCCTCTCTGCGCAGCTCCAGCGGATCGAGCGGATCATCGGCGGCAGGCTCTTCGACCGCGACCGCCACGGCGCCCGCCCCACCCCGCTCGGCGACTTCGTGCTCGCCCGGGCCCGCACCGTGCTGAGCGGCATGGACGAGCTGCTGCTCGGAGCCGCCGCCCGCCCCGCCGGCGGCCCGGTACGGCTCGGCGGAGTGGACGGGCCGATCCTGGTCGGCCTGGTCGACCGGCTCGGCGACCTGCTCGGCGGCCGGGAGATCACCTCCTACGCCGACGCCGCGCCGCGGCTGCTGTGCGACCTGGTCGCGGCCCGGCGCCTGGACGCCGCCGTGGTCGTCGACTACGTGGGTCACGAGCTGCGCCCGGTCCCGCCGCTCCGCCAGGAGCAGGTCGCCGCCGAGCCCGTGTTCGTGGCGCTGGCCGGTGGCCACCCCCTCGCGGGCCGTTCCGAGCTCGACCTGGCCGATCTGGCCGGGGAGGCGTGGGTGCTGTCGCCGTCCGACGGGGGCGGCTGGCCCGAGTGCTTCCGCACGGCGTGCCATCGGGCCGGATTCGTCCCGCGCGCGCCGCACCAGGCCGCGGACGCCTGGACCATCAGGGAGATCGTCATCTCGGGCCGGGCCATCGCCCCCTGCCGGGCCACCTTCGCCGAGAGCGCCGGTCTGGTCATCCGCCCGCTGCGCGGCGACCCGCTGGTGATGCGGCACCTGCTGGTGTGGCATCCGCAGGGCGGGCTGGCCGCCCACGTGCCCGCCGTACGGGATCTGGCGGTGCGGGTGTTCGCCGACCACGCCCGGGAACGCCCCCGATATCGGGAGTGGCGCAGCCGGTGACGCCGCCGGGGGCCGTCCCCGGCGCCGGGAGTGGCGCAGCCGGTGACAGCGTCCGGGCCGTCAGGGGGCCGGCGTGGCGCAGCGGGTAACGTTCCCCGGGTGACTGTCCTTCTGCCCGGTGTCGCGCTCACCGACCACGTCTTCACCGTCCCCCTCGACCACGCCGATCCCGGCGGCCCGACGATCGAGGTCTTCGCCCGCGAGGCGGTGGACCCGGCCAAGCAGGATCAGGACCTGCCGTGGCTGGTCTTCCTGCAGGGCGGTCCCGGCGGCAAGGCGCCGAGACCGGTGGCGGCGGACGGCTGGCTGGGGCACGCGCTGAAGACCCACCGGGTGCTCCTGCTCGACCAGCGGGGGACCGGCCGCAGCACCCCGCTCACCGCCAGGACGGTGACCGGGACCGACACCGAGCTGGCCGCCCGTCTCCGGCACTTCCGCGCCGACGCGATCGTGGCCGACGCCGAGCTGATCCGGCGCGAGCTCTGCGGTGACCGGCAGTGGGAGACCCTCGGCCAGAGTTACGGCGGGTTCGTCACGCTGACCTACCTCTCCCGGGCCCCCGAGGGGCTCAAGGCCTGTTACGTGACCGGCGGCCTGGCCGGGCTCGACGCCACCGCCGACGACGTCTACTCCCGCACCTACCCCAGGGTCCGCGAGAAGGTGGACCGCTACTTCGCCCGCTACCCCGGCGACTCCGCCCGCCTGGACGCGATCGCCGCCCATCTGCGCCGCGAGAAGGTCGAGCTGCCGGACGGCGACGTGCTGACCGTGCGCCGCCTGCAGAGCATGGGCCTGTGCCTGGGGATGAGCGACGGCGCGGAATACCTGCACTGGGTGCTGGAGGAGGCCTGGAACGGCGAGCGGCTCTCCGACCTGTTCCTGTATGAGGTCATGATGGCCACCGGCTTCGTCGGCAACCCCCTCTACGCGGTCCTGCACGAGTCGATCTACGCCCAGGGCGCCTCCACCGCCTGGGCGGCGCACCGGCTGCTGCCCGAGGAGTTCGCCGAGGAGGCCGAGCCGCTGCTGCCCACCGGAGAGATGATCTACCCCTGGATGTTCGACGAGATCGCCGCCCTCCGCCCGTTCAGGGGAGCCGCCGAGATCCTCGCCGCCGCCTCCGACTGGCCCGCCCTCTACGACCCGGTACGGCTGGCGGCCAACCGGGTCCCGGTGGCCGCCGCCGTCTACTACGACGACATGTACGTCGACGAGGGCCTGTCCATGCGGACCGCCCGCGCGGTCGGCAACGTGCGGACCTGGGTGACCAACGAGTGGGAGCACGACGGCGTCCGCGTCTCCGGCGGGCAGGTGCTGGCCCGCCTGATGGACACGGTCAACGGCGTCCACGGCTCCTGAGAGCACGCCCGGCCGTCCCCGCCGCCATGACGGCGGGGACGCCGGGCCGGTCCTCCGGCGGGCACCTCGCTCCCGTCGTCACGCCACACCCGCGTGGCGCCCAGGATCCCGAATCGCATGGGGACGATTGTCCCCGCTCACCCGGGGGCGGGGAGCCTCAGGGGCTGGGGAGCTCGGTCAGCGGCAGCCGTACCTGGAAGCGGGTGTCGCCCGGCGTCGACTCCACGCGCAGGTCGCCGCCGTGCCGGCCGGCGACGATGCGGAAGGAGATGTCCAGGCCCAGCCCGGTGCCCTCGCCGACGGACTTGGTGGTGAAGAACGGCTCGAAGATCCGCTCGCGCAGGTGCTCGGGGACGCCGGGGCCGGTGTCGCAGATCTCGATCAGGGCGGTGGTGTCGTGCTCCAGGCGGGTGCGTACGGTCAGCGTGCCGGTGCCGGCCATCGCGTCCAGGGCGTTGTGGATCAGGTTGGTCCACACCTGGTTGAGCTCTCCGGCGTAGCCGGGGATCGGCGGCAGCTCCGGGTCGTAGTCGGTGGCCATGCTGATCCCGGGCGGGATCTTGCCCCGGAACATGGTGAGCGTGCTGTCCAGCAGCTCCCGGACGTCCACGGTCTGGTACGGCGCGCGGTCCATCTGGGAGTACTGCTTGGCGGAGGCGAGCAGCGAGGAGATGCGCTCGGTCGCGTCGGTCACCTCGTTCAGCATCTGGTTGATCTCGATGGCCTCGGCGAGCCAGTGCATCGCCCCGGACAGGTGCTCCTGCCCGACCGCGTCGCGGACCTTCTCCACTCCGCCGGCCTTGAACCCGGCGGCGACCAGTGCCGGCGCGAGCTCCCAGCCGTCCGCCACCCCGGCCTCCTCCAGCTCGTCGCCCAGCTCGTCCTCGGCGTCGGAGACGTCCAGCGGGGACCGCGCGGGCAGGCTCGCGGCCTTGTCCGTGCAGCCCTCCTGCAGGTCGATCAGCGCGCGCAGCCGTCCGGCCGAGATGCCCGCCTCGGCCAGCGAGGCGAGCTGCCGCCGCGCCGACCGGACCTTCTCCCGCATCTCGCCCACGGCCCGTACGGCCGCCGCCGCCGGGTTGTTGAGCTCGTGGGTGAGCCCCGCGGTGATCGTGCCGAGGGCGGTCAGCCGCTGCCGCCGGTCGATGATCTCCCGCTGGGCGAGCCCGCCGAGACGCACCCCGTCGAGCAGGTGGACCGCCATCGGGAACCACTCGCCGATCATCAGGCCGTACTTCTTGGCGGGAAGTACGAAGAGCCGCGAGGGCTTGGTCGCGCGCAGCGAGTGGGAGTAGGTGTCCGGGGCCCGGTCGCCCAGGTAGGCGGAGGTCGCTCCGGCGTAGACCCCGCGCTGGGAGGTGGGGGTCATGGTGACCACCCCGGCGGGGGTCTCGGTGGACATGACGATCTCGCCGTCGACGAGCACGAGGAAACACTCGGCCGGGTCGCCCTGCCGCACGATCAGCTCGCCGGCGCCGAACTCCCGCTCCTCGCCGTGGGAGGCCAGCCACTCCAGCTTCTCGTCGTCGAGTTTCTCGAAGAGGAACAGCCCGCGCAGGACATCCGTGCTGGTCATGAGACCTCCTTCGTCACCCATGGCCCAGGTGCCGGGGCTGCCGGGGCCCTCGCTCCGTCCGGTCACGCCTTCTCCAGATAGCGGTGGACCAGTGCCACGGCCATCGCGCCCTCGCCGACCGCGGAGGCGACCCGTTTGATCGAGTCGGCGCGGACGTCTCCGGCGGCGAAGACTCCGGGCACGTTGGTCTCCAGGTGGTACGGCTCGCGCCGGAGCGGCCAGTTGCGGGGGCGGTTCTCGGCGGAGGTCAGATCGGGCCCGGTGAGGACGAAGCCCTTGGCGTCGCGCTCGATCGTGTCGCCGAGCCAGTCGGTGAACGGCTCGGCGCCGATGAAGACGAACAGCCACTCGCTGTCGACCGTCCGCTCGCCGTCCGGGCCCTTGAGCGTGAGCCGTTCCAGGTGGTCGTCGCCCTCCGCGCCGACCACCTCGGTCCCGGTGTGCACCTCGATGTTCGAGATGTTGGAGATCTGCTCGATCAGGTAGTGCGACATGGACCTCTCCAGCCCGTCGCTCCGGACGATCAGATGGACCCTGCTGGCGTAGCCGGACAGGTAGACCGCGCCCTGCCCCGCGGAGTTGGCCGCGCCGACGATGTAGACCTCGCGGTCCCGGCACTCGGGCGCCTCGGTCACGGCCGCGCCGTAGTAGGTGCCCCGGCCCACGAAGTCGTCCAGGCCGGGGGCGGTCAGCCGCCGGTAGGAGACCCCGGTGGCCAGGATCACGGTGTGCGCGGCGATGCCGGTGCCGTCGGCGAAGCCGACCACCCGGGCCTGGCCCTTGACCTCCAGGCTGGTGACCTTGCGGGCGGTGAGCAGTTCGGCGCCGAACTTCAGCGCCTGGCGGCGGGCCCGGTCGGCGAGCTGGGCGCCGGAGACGCCGTCGGGGAAGCCCAGGTAGTTCTCGATGCGGGAGCTCTGCCCGGCCTGCCCGCCGGAGGCGTGCTGCTCGACCATCACGGTGCGCAGGCCCTCGGAGGCCCCGTAGACCGCCGCGCCGAGCCCGCCGGGGCCGCCGCCGATGACGATCAGATCGTAGAAGTCGGTGGCCGGGGCGGTGGACAGGCCGACCGCCGCGGCCAGCTCGGCGGTGGTCGGGGCGGTGAGTTTCGTGCCGTCCGAGGTGATGACCAGCGGCAGCTTGGCCGGGCTGATCTCGCACCCCTCGCCGGCGGCGGCCAGGAGCTGCGCGCCCTCGGGGTCGTCGGCCAGCATCCACCGGTAGGGCACCTGGTTGCGGGACAGGAAGTCGCGGATCTTGTAGGACCTGGCCGACCAGCGGGCTCCCACCACCCTCAGCTCGTCGGACTCGCGCCGGTCGGCCCGGTGCCAGGCGTCGAGCAGGGCGTCCAGGACCGGGTAGAACTTCTCCTCCGGCGGGTCCCACGGCTTGAGCATGTAGTGGTCGAGATCCACCACGTTGATCGCCTGGATCGCCGCGTCGGTGTCGGCGTAGGCGGTGAGCAGCACGCGGCGGGCGTAGGGATACAGGTCCATCGCCTGTTCCAGGAACTCCACGCCGTTCATCTGGGGCATTCGGTAGTCGGCGAGGATCGCCGCGACGTCGTCGCCGCGCAGCCGGAGCTGGCGGACGCTCTCCATTCCCGCGACCGCGGTGTCGGCCCGGACGATGCGGTAGGAATGGCCGTAACGGCGTCGTAGATCGCGCGCCACGGAACGTGAGACGCCCGGATCGTCGTCGACCGTCATGATGACCGGCTTATCCATGACCTACCTTCCCCCGAAATAAGACAACCTCTATCGAAGGATGTCACATCCCCTGTTAGGGCTCAGCCTGCCGGAAGCTCGGGGGCGGGGCATCCGGCCGCGCGGAGCAGGGCGGCCGGACGGCCGCGGCCGGCGCGCAGCCGGGTGAACTCCGGATCGCTGGTCCAGAACTCGCGCAGCGACTCGTGCCCGACCCGGTCGGCGATGATCTGCAGGGCGATGTCGTGCCTGATGTACTCCACCGCCATCAGGACCACGGCCGGGTCCTCGGTGTAGACGCCCCAGGCCGAGCCGCCCAGGAACCCGCCTATCAGGGCCTCCCGGCGGTCGGCCGCGACGACCAGGAGACGGCAGCCCAGGTTCTCCATGATCACATCCGGGGTGGAGAACCGGTGTTCGTACAGGTGCCCGACCAGGTCCTCGGCGGGGCCGAAGTGCATCACCGAGGCGTCGACCCCCCGCCCGACCGCCCGCCGGACCAGCGGGGACAGCCGCTTCATCTCCTCGGGCCAGATCGACAGGAACAGGTCGGTGCGCGCGGCGGCCACCACGTCCTCGGCGCGGGCCAGCAGGGCTCCGGCGTCCTTGAGGTTGTGGATCAGATGGGCCTCGGGCGGCGCCACGATCGTGGGCAGCGAGGCCTGCAGCGACTCGATCGAGTCGTCGAACTCCCGGCGCATGCGCTCCAGCAGCGACCGGGGCGGCAGTGGCAGGTAGTCGGTGGCGTCCTCGGCGCCCCGCACCTCGTAGGCCGCGCCCTTGGCCACCAGCTTGCCCAGCGTCTCGTAGACCGTGCTGCGCGGCACGCCGGAACGCTTGGCCACCTCATAGCCGTTGAGCGGCTGCCCGGAGCCGACCAGGGTGATATAGGCCTTGGCCTCGTAACCCGACATGCCCAGGCGCTGCAACTGTTCTACTACGTCCCGCATCGCAGTCATGCTACGGCGCGCGGCGGCAGTTTTGTGTTGTCCTAAAGCACCTGATTCGGCTTTGTATTTATCATTCTGGAGTGCTCGCCGGTGAAATAGCCGCCATGGGCCGGCCGGCCTGGGGATGAATGCCCTTCCTGCGAGTTTCCGCAGAAGCCGAATCGGATTCATTATGCGGGACCGCGCGCCCGCTTGGCGAGTCTCCGGGAGCCCCGCGTGGGCTTTCAGTGATCTTTACGCGATCCCCGGGTCTCCGTGCGGCGGGGTTGGGCGACCGAACGCGCCCTAAGTAAGCCGGGACGTATCGTCTCGCTCAGGTGCCGGGGAACGCCGGAGGCCGCGGCCACCCCCGGCAGGGTGGCCGCGGCCTCCGGCACGCGTCCGATCAGACCTGGCCGGCCTTCTCCAGGGCGGTGCAGCAGGTGTCCACGATGAGGCGGGTCACCAGGTAGGGGTCGACGTTGGCGTTGGGGCGACGGTCCTCGATGTAGCCCTTCTTCTCCACCTCGACCTGCCACGGGATGCGGACCGAGGCGCCGCGGTCGGAGACGCCGTAGCTGAACTTGTTCCACGGAGCGGTCTCGTGGTGACCGGTCAGGCGCTCCTCGATGCCGGCGCCGTAGTGCTTGACGTGCTCCTCGGCGTTCACGGCCAGAGCCTCGCAGGCGGTGATGATCGGGTCGTAGCCCTCACGCATCGCCTTGGTGGAGAAGTTGGTGTGCGCGCCCGCGCCGTTCCAGTCGCCCTTCACCGGCTTGGCGTCGAGCGTGGCGGCGATGTCGAAGTCCTCGGCGATGCGGTAGAGCAGCCACCGGGCGATCCACATGTGGTCGGAGACCTCCACGGGACCCGCCGGGCCGACCTGGAACTCCCACTGGCCGGGCATGACCTCGGCGTTGATGCCGGAGATCGCCAGGCCGGCCTCAAGGCAGAGGTCGAGGTGCTTCTCGACGACGTCGCGGCCGAAGACCTCGTCGGCGCCGACGCCGCAGTAGTAGCCGCCCTGCGGGGCGGGGAAGCCGCCGAGCGGGAAGCCGAGCGGGCGGCCCTCCTTGAAGAAGGTGTACTCCTGCTCGATGCCGAACCACGACTCCTGGTCGGCGTACCTCTCGGCCACCTCGACGAGCGCGGCGCGGGTGTTGCTGGCGTGCGGGGTCATGTCGGTGTCGAGGACCTCGCAGAGCACCAGCACGTTGCCGCCGCCGCGGATCGGGTCCGGACAGGTGAACACCGGCTTGAGCACGCGGTCGGAGGAGCCGCCGTCAGCCTGGTTGGTGCTGGACCCGTCGAAGCCCCAGACCGGGAGCTCGGCGCCGTCGGCCAGGATCCTGGTCTTCGAACGGAGCTTGGCGGTCGGCTCGGTGCCGTCGATCCAGATGTATTCAGCCTTGAAGGTCATCGGCGGAGTCCTTGAGGAGGGAGTGGTTTGCTGCTCCCAAAGATTCGCAAGTCGCGATTTCGCATCTGTTGCCCGAATGTGAACAGGATGTTACTTAAGCCCGTTTCTCCAGGCAGAGGCCTTGCCGAAAGTTCGCACAGGCCTCCTGCGGGGCTGTGAACTGCCCGTCCGCCCTCCGCGCCGCCGGGACGTCAGCTCTCGGGGACGCCGAAGAAGCGGGCCGAGACGGATTCCTGGGCGAGGCGGCGCAGGACGTCGAGGACCCTGCCGTGCACGACGGTGCCGACCACCAGGGCCTCGACCGCGGCCTCGCGGGGGCCGTCGAGGGGGATGGTGCCGATCTCGTGTTCGACGACGAGGTCGAGGGCGGCCGCGGCGTAGGGGCGCAGGGCCTCGCCGGTGGCGGGCATGCCGAGCCGGTCGAGGGTGAGGATGGCCTGGGCGAGCTCGTCGCGGGTGGGGGCGCCGGGGTCTATCCGCCAGCCGAGGTCGGTGATCAGGCGGTCGGCCTCGGCGCGGGCGCGCCGCCACTCCTCGTCGTCGTCGTGGGCCTCGACGGCGGGGGCCAGGGCGTAGTGGGCGGTGCCGAGCACCTCGTGCATGCCCAGGTTCTCGTCGTCGACGGCGGCGATCACCTTGCGGATGGACGCGATGGGCAGCCGCCCGACCTCCAGCAGCGCGCGGACCAGCCGCAGCCGGCGGATATGGCCGGCGCCGTACTCCGCCCGCGTGGCGGAGGTCTGCTCTCCCGGAGGGAGCAGGCCCTCGCGCAGGTAGTACTTGATGGTGGGGATGGGGACGCCCGACGCGGCGCTGAGCTGGGATATCCGCATTATTGGATAGTACAGCTAGCCAATCGTCCCCGGGTGCGCCTCCCGGCGCCGGAGCCGTCCGGCCGGGCCTCTCGGGGCGCCCCGGCGACCATGCCGATCATCGCACTCTCCTCTGCCGCGGTCTGCCGTGATTCGCGGGAGATGTCAGGCGATCACCGGCCGGTGCCGGCTCACGTCTCTTTCCGGAGCGAGGGGCGGACGTCGATGACCGTCATCCCCGCGGCGAGCGCGGCGGCCACCCCCTCGTCGGTGTCCTCGTAGGCGACGCAGGTGTGGGGGGCGGCGTTCAGGAGCCGGGCCGCCAGCAGGTAGACGTCGGGGGCCGGCTTGCCGTACCGGACGTCGTCCCTGGTGACCACGGCGTCGAACAGCGGGCGCAGGCCGGTGGCGCGCAGGGTCTCCTCCACCGCCTGGCGCGCTCCGCCGGAGGCGACCGCCATCGGCACCCGGTCCCGGTGCGCCTCGGCGACGGCGGCGACCTGCGGGTGCGGCACGACGGTGTGGATCAGCCACTGGTAGGCGTCGAGCGCCGCCGCCCGCACCGCCGGGTAGTCCAGCTCCGCGCCGGTCTCGGTCTCCAGCTCGGCCAGCAGGCGGTCGGCGGACAGGCCGGCGCGGGCGCGGTACCACGCCGGGTCGAGCTCCACCTGCCAGTCCGCCAGGGCCGTCCGCCACGCGGTCTCGTTGGCCGAGGTGGTGTCGACGAGGGTGCCGTCGCAGTCGAAGACGAGGGCGGCGTACGGCATGGCGGGCCGGAGTCGTTGATCGAGCATGATCACCTAACGCGTGATTGTGGATCTTCGCAAGCCTACCGCGCCCTGTACCGAGCAAGCGCTTGCCTAAGTGGCGGGCGCGGGCTAGCGTGACGGGCGAGCGCCGCTCGCCTCCACGGCGTCCCGCGGCCCACGGACGTCGCTCGCCGGAGCGGATCGCGCCCCGTTCCGGCGAGCGACCCGACCTCCTCGGGAGTCGTATGCGGGGCAGGGCGGCCGTCGCCGGTATCGGGATGACGGCTCTGACGCGGAGGTCCGGCAGGACCGAGCTGGAGCTCGCGGTCGAGGCGTCCCGGGCCGCGCTGGCCGACGCCCGCGTGGAGGCCGGGCGGATCGACGCCGTCCTCAGCTACCACATGAACGACTCCGTCCCGGTGGTCCAGGTCGCCAGGGCGCTGCGGATCGAGAGGCTGGGCTGGCACAACGACATCACCGGCGGCGGCACCCAGGCGGCCTCCGTCCTGGGGGACGCGGCGATGCTGATCGCCGCCGGCGTCGCGCGCAACGTGCTGGTCTACCGGGCGTTGAACGGCCGCTCCGGCACGCGCATGAACACGGCCTCCACCGGCCCGCAGGAACGCTTCACCATCCCCTACGGCATGGCGGGGCCGATCCCGATGTTCGCCCTGGCCGCCCAGCGCTACCTGCACGAGACCGGTCTGACCGAGGAGCATCTGCACGCGGTCGTCGCCCAGTCCCGCGACAACGCCGCGGCCAACCCGCGCGCCCTCCGCCGCGACCCGCTGTCCCTGGAGGACTACCTCGCCAGGCCGTACGTCTGCTCGCCGCTGCGGACCGTGGACTGCTGCCAGGAGACCGACGGCGCCTGCGCGCTGGTGATCCGTGACGCGCGGCTCGCGCCGCAGGCCCCCCGGATCCACGCCGTGGTCAGGGGAGGCGGTCCCGGCTGCTCGTCCATGGACCGTTCGCCCGACGTCAGCGCGATCTTCTCCGCCCATGTCGCCCCGATGCTGTGGGAGGCCTCGGGCATGCGGGCGGCGGACGTGGACGTCGCGCTGCTCTACGACGCCTACTCCTGGCTGGTGCCCCGGCAGCTGGAGGACTTCGGCCTGGCCGGGCGGGCCGAGCTGGGGGAGTTCCTGCTCCGGCGCCGCCACGCCACGGTCAACCCGCACGGCGGCCTGCTGTCCGAGGGCTACGTGCACGGGCTCAACAACGTGGCGCAGGCCGTACGGGAGCTCCGGGCGGGCCGGGGGACGGCGCTGGTGACCGGGTTCGGCGGCAGCTACGGCAGCGCCGCGCTCCTGGTCCGGCCCGGCTGAGCGGACATGCCCGGCCGGGCGGCCCGGTCCGGCATGGCCGCGCCCGGTCCGGTATACGGCTGAGCGGCCCGGAACGGCCGGGCGGGTCCGATCGCGGCGACGCCGGGTCCCCAGGGGGTTGACGGGGACCGCACTTAAGAATAATTTTCACCCAATCATTGGGCGGGTGAAAGGAATGCCTGTGGCAGTAGGGGCACTCGGCCGCATCCAGACCGAGACACCCGCGCTGCCCGAGGCGCTGCGCCGGGTCGGCGAGGCCATCTTGGCCGACCCGGCCGGAGCGGCCCGATCCACGATCATCGCGCTCGCCGAGCGGAGCGGCAGCTCGCCCGCCACCGTCACGCGGTTCTGCCGGGTGTTCGGCTTCGCCGGATACGCCGGGCTGCGGGTCGCGCTGGCCACCGAGACCGGCCGCGCGGCGCAGGCCAACTGGGACGCCAACGTGGGCCACGAGATCGGTCCGACCGACCCGCTCGACGCGGCGATCGGTGTGATGGCCGCCGCCGACTCCCGCCTCATCCAGGAGACCGCGGCCCAGCTCGACGTGGCCACCGTCGCCAGGATCGCCGACGCGATCGTCGCCGCCCGGCGGGTGCTGATCTTCGGGGTCTCCATCAGCGGCGGTGCGGCCGGCATGATCGGCGGACGGCTCCGCAGGATCCGGGTGCCCTGCTGGAGCCACGCCGACGCCCACGAGGCGATCGCCGACGCGGCGCTGCTGACCGAGGGC
Source organism: Streptosporangium canum (assembly GCF_900113865.1). GTDB lineage: Bacteria > Actinomycetota > Actinomycetes > Streptosporangiales > Streptosporangiaceae > Streptosporangium > Streptosporangium canum. Next base: position 104,436 of record NZ_FOQY01000012.1, read on the forward strand.
GACGTCGCGATCGGGATCTCTCACCAGGGACGGACCCGCGAGGTGCTGGAGTCGCTCGCCGAGGCCGGAGACCGGGGGGCGCTGACCGTCGCCGTCACCTCCTTCGCCCGGTCCCCGCTGGCCGAACTGGCCGACCTGGTGCTGACCACCGCGAGCCGGGAGACCACCTTCCGGCTGGGCGGCCTGGCGGCCGTCCACTCCCAGCTCTTCGTGCTCGACGCCGTCTACGTCGCGGTCGCGCAGCGCACCTACGAGCAGACCAACGAGGCGTTCGAGCGGACGATCCGAGCGCTCGAGAGTCACCGCGTGGAGAGGAGTTGACCGTGGATATCGGCGCCGCCGACTACGTCCATGAGGTGAAGGCCCTGGTGGACGGGGTCTTCCAGACACAGGGGGTCGCGGTCAGGCAGGCCGCCGGCCTGATGGTGGGTTCGCTGCTCGACGACGGGGTGGTCCAGGCCTTCGGCTCCGGCCACTCCGAGGCGATCGCGATGGAGATCGCCGGCCGCGCGGGCGGGCTGGTCCCCACCAACCGGCTCGCGCTGCGCGACGTCGTCCTGTACGGCGGGAGCCCGGTGGAGGCGCTGCTCGGCGCCCCCGGCGAGCTGGAGCGCGACCCGAAGATCGCTCAGCGGATCTACGACCTGGCCCCCGTCCAGCCGCAGGACGTGTTCGTGCTGATCTCCAGCTCCGGGGTGAACGGCTCGGTGGTGGAGCTCGCCTCCGTCGTCAAGGACAGGGGACACGGCCTGATCGCCCTGACCTCCGTCCAGCACAGCACCGCGATGACCTCCCGCCACCCCTCCGGCCGCAAGCTGCTCGACCTCGCCGACGTGGTGCTCGACAACGGCGCCCCGTACGGCGACGCGGTCCTGCCGCTCCCGGACGGCGGCTCGTTCGGCGCGGTCTCCACGATCACCTCGGCACTGCTGGCCCAGATGATGATGGCCGAGGTGGTGCGCGGCCTGATCGAGGCCGGCCGGACCCCGCCGGTCTACCGCTCCGCCAACGTCACCGGCGGAGACGAGCACAACCGGGCACTTGAGAACCGCTACGCCGGAAGGATCCGGCGAGGTGCCTAACCACCCCCCTGCAGGAGGAAGCATGACCCATCTGTCCCGGCGCGAGCTTCTGCGCAGCGCGGCCCTGGCGGGGCTCGCCCTGCCGGTCCTGTCCGCGTGCGCCAGTCCCGCGGGCGGAGGCGGCGCCTCCCCGGCGGCGCCGGCCGCCGGGGCCACCAGCGCGGCCAACCCGCTCGGTCTCGCCGAGAGCAAGCCCCTGGAAGTCTGGATCTTCGACGGCGGGTTCGGCGACTCCTACGCCACGGGCATCCACGAGCCGCTGGTCAAGGCCAAGTTCCCCAAGCTGGAGATCAAGCACAACGCGACCAAGGAGATCGCCAAGACCCTCCAGCCGCGCTTCGCCGGCGGCAACCCGCCGGAGTTCGTCAACAACTCCGGCGCCAACGCGATGGACTTCGGGGCACTGGTCCAGGACGGCCAGCTCGCCGACCTCACCCCCCTGTACGACGCGCCGAGCTGGGACGACCCCGGTGTCAAGGTGCGCGACACCATCGACCCGACCGCGATCGAGCTGGGCAGCTACGACGGCAAGCCGTACGTCCTCAACTACGCCAACACCGTCTGGGGCGTGTGGTACTCCCAGAAGCTCTTCGAGGCCGAGGGCTGGCAGCCGCCCAAGACCTGGGCGGAGTTCCTGCAGCTCTGCGAGACCATCAAGAAGTCCGGCAAGACCGCGCCGTTCACCTACGCGGGCAAGCACCCCTTCTACATCTACGAGGCCATCCTCACGCTCGCCGCGAAGATCGGCGGCAAGGACGTGCTGAAGAACATCGACAACCTGGAGGACGGCGCCTGGCAGGCCGAGCCGGTCAAGCAGGCCGCGACCGCCTTCGCCGAGCTCGGGGCCAAATACCTCCTGCAGGGCACCGCGGGCCTGGACCACGTCCAGACCCAGACCGCCCACAACAAGGGCCAGGTCGCCATGCTGCCCTGCGGTTCGTGGCTGGAGAACGAGCAGAAGGACTCCACCCCGGCCGACTTCGGCTACGCGATGTTCGCGCTGCCGGACTTCGGCTCCTCCGACGCCCTGCCGTACGGCACGCTGCACGTCCAGCCGGGGGAGGAGTACATCGTCCCGGCCAGGTCGGCCAACCCCCAGGCGGGCCTGGAGTACATGCGGGCGATGCTCTCCAAGGAGGGAGCCGGGAAGTTCATGGAGCTGGTCTCCACGCTGACCGTCGTCAAGGGCGCGGGTGAGGGGCGCACGCTCAAGCCGGGGCTGCAGAGCGCCTCGACGGCCCTGGACGCGGCGGGCGACAACGCCGTCTGGTTCCTGTTCCGCAAGTGGTACGCCGAGATGCACGACGAGGTGGCCGCCGCGTCCGGCCAGCTCATGAACGGCAAGCTGACCGTCGACCAGTGGATCGAGCGCGCGCAGAAGAAAGCCGGATCGATCAAGAGCGACTCTTCGGTGAAGAAGTTCAAGAGGTAGCACCGTGAACTACGGCAGGATGCGGTTCGTCACCGGGTTCCTCGCGATCCCGGTGGCACTCTACGTGATCTACGTGATCGCCCCCTACGCGCAGGCCTTCTACATCGCGTTCACCGACTGGCGCGGGGTGAACGCCAATCCGCGGCTCGTGGGCCTGGAGAACTTCCAGAGGCTTTTCGACGACAACGTCTTCTGGAAGGCGGTGGGGCACAACCTCATCCTGCTGATCCTGATGCCGCTGCTCACCATCGGCATCGCGCTGTTCTTCGCCTTCCTGCTCAACGCGGGCGGGCGGGGCGGCACCGGGGGCGTCTGGGGGTCGAAGTTCTACCGGGTGGTGTTCTTCTTCCCCCAGGTGCTGGCCGTCGCTGTGGTCGCCGTCCTGTTCCAGCAGGTCTTCCGGCCCGACCGGAGCGGCATGCTCAACGCGCCGCTGATCGCCCTCGGGTTCGAGCCGGTGGGCTTCCTGTCCGACACCGACATCGCGCTCTGGGCGATCCTCGGCGTGCTGGTCTGGCAGGCGGTCGGCTTCTACGTGGTGCTCTTCTCGGCGGGCATCTCCTCCATCCCGCGCGACATGTTCGAGGCGGCCGCGATCGACGGCGCCGGAGGGGTGCAGCTCTTCCTCCGGGTCACGCTGCCCCTGCTCTGGGACACCATCCAGGTCGGCTGGGTCTATCTCGGCATCGCCGCGCTCGACGTCTTCGCCATCGTGTGGGTGATGACGGCCGAGCACGGCGGGCCCGATCACTCCACGACCGTGATGGCGGCGGAGATCTACCGCAACGCCTTCCAGTACTTCAAGTTCGGCTACGCCTCCGCGATGGGCGTGGTGCTGTTCTTCTTCACCATCGGGTTCGCGGCGCTGGCCCTGCGCCTGTCGCGGCGTGAGCGAATCGAGTTCTAGTGGCAGACGCGGTGATTCCCCGGAGCCGGGCCTACGCCCGTGCGGAGCGCAGGAGGCGGCTGGGGCCCCTGTCGGTCCTGACGCACGTCACGCTGGTGGTGTGGACGATCCTGGTCGCGGTGCCGATCGTGTGGACGTTCCTGGCGTCGGTGAAGAGCGAGGACGAGATCTTCGGCGACGCCTGGTCGCTGCCGGCCTCCCTCCGCTTCGACAACTGGGCGCGGGCCTGGGAGCAGGCGCACGTGGGCCAGTACATGATCAACAGCATCGTCGTCGTGGCGGGCGGCACGTTCGGCACGATGCTGTTCGGCTCGATGGCCGCCTACGTGCTCGCCCGCTACCGGTTCCGCGGCAACCGGGCCGTCTACCTGCTGTTCGTCTCCGGCCTGGCGTTCCCGGTCTATCTGGCGCTGACCCCCCTGTTCTTCGTCGTGCAGAACATGGGCGCGATCCCGGTGATCGGCCCGTTCATCGGCCTCAACACCCACGGCGGGCTGATCCTGGTCTACATCGCCTACTCGCTGCCGTTCACCGTGTTCTTCCTCGCGGCGTTCTTCAGGACGCTGCCGGGGGCGGTGGCCGAGGCGGCCTTCGTGGACGGCGCCTCGCACACCCGGGTGTTCTTCCGGATCATGCTCCCGATGGCCAAGCCGGGCATCATCAGCGTGACCATCTTCAACGTGCTCGGCCAGTGGAACCAGTACCAGCTCCCGCTGGTCCTGCTCACCTCCGACAAGGAGAAGTGGGTGCTCACGCAGGGCATCGCCGACATCTCCACCGCGGCCGGCTACGACGCGGACTGGTCGGCCCTGTTCGCCGCGCTCAGCATGGCCATCCTCCCGATGCTGATCGTCTACACGCTCTTCCAGAGCCAGATCCAGAAGGGGCTGACGGCGGGAGCGCTCAAGTAGCCCGCCAGGGCCTCGAGCGGGGTGTTCACCGGATCGCCCGGGGCGTTCACCCGGTCGCGGCGGCGTGGGTGTCGGGTTCGGGGCCGGCCTGTACCGGGGGGCCGTCGCGGAGCGGGACCTCGCGGATGAGCCAGGAGACCGCGAAGGCGATCACCGCGAGGACGGCGGCACCGATGAGGACGCCGTGCAGACCGCCGGTGACGGCCTCCCGGACGGCGTCGCCCGCCTGAGCGGGCAGGCCCGGCAGTAGCCCGGGCGTGAGGTCGCCCCCTACGGTCAGCTGGTCGGCCGCCGCCGGGCCGAGGTGCGCGCTGAGGCCGTCCCGCATGCGGACCGCGTACAAGCCGCCCAGCAGCGCGATGCCCAGGGACCCGCCGATGGTGCGCAGCAGGGTGACCGTCCCGCTGGCGGCGCCCATGTCACGGGGGTCGGCGCTGTTCATCGTGATCAGCGTCGTGCTCTGCATCACCAGGCCCATGCCGGCCCCGATGACCAGGCCGAGCGCCGAGGCCGTCACCGGCGCGGTGTCGACGTCGAGCAGCAGCAGGGCGAGAGCGCCCGCGATCATGAGTGCGCCGCCGAGAATCGGATAGACGCGGTAGCGGCCGTTGCCGCTGATGAGACGGCCGGTGAGCAGTTGCGCGCCGAGCATGCCGAACATCAGGGGCAGCAGCAGCATGCCGCTGGCGGCCGGTGAGGCTCCTTGGACGAACTGCATGTACTGCGGCAGGTAGTTGGTCACGCTGAGCATGACCGCGCCGACCAGGAAGCTGAGGATCTGGGCGAGGGTGAAGTCGCGGTCGTGGAACAGGCGGGGCGGGATGATCGGTTCGATGGTCCGCCGTTCGACGGCCACGAATCCGGCCAGGCTGAAGACGCCGACGGCGGTCAGGGTGAGGATCTGGGGTGAGGCCCAGGAGTAGGTGCTCCCGCCCCAGCCGGCCAGCAGGGTCAGGGCCACGATGGCCGTGGTGAGCAGGGCCGCCCCGCCGTAGTCGATGCGGGCTCTGACACGTTCGGCGGGTGGCAGATGGATGCGGGTGGCGATGATCAGGAGGGCGACGGCGCCGAGGGGCAGGTTGACGTAGAAGGTCCAGCGCCAGCTCAGGTGGTCGGTGAGCAGGCCGCCCACGAGAGGGCCGCCGATGTAGGCGATCGGCATGATGACGCCGATCATCGACTGCAGGCGGCCGCTGTGGCGTGGTGCTACGAGCACGCCGATGATGGCCAGCGCGCCGACCATCAGCCCGCCCGCGCCGAGGCCCTGTACCGCGCGGAAGGCGATGAGCTGGCTCATGTCCTGGGACACGCCTGACAGCAGCGAGCCGACCTGGAAGAGCGCGATCGCGGTGATGAAGGTGGCCTTGCGGCCGTACAGGTCGCCGAGTTTGCCCCAGATGGGGGTGGTGGCCGCGCCGGCGAGCATGTAGGCGGTCACCACCCATGGCAGGCGGTCCAGGCCGCCGAGGTCGCCCACGATCGTGGGCAGCGCGGTGCCCACGATCAGGCCGTCCAGCATGGCCAGGAACATGCCGAGCAGCAGGCCGAACACCGCGAGGTACGGCAGACGGCGGCCGTCTGGTCCGTGGTGGGTCATGGCGGGTTCAGGCGGCGTAGGGGCGGGTGATCCTGGCCTCGCGCAGCGAGTGCGCCCACCAGGCGAGCCTGTCCAGCATGACCTTGGCCGCGGCGTCGGCGGCCGGGTCCACGGCCTTGCCGTCACCGTCGAACTGGGCCCACGGGTGCTGCAGGCCGACGCTGTCGCGGATGGTGACGGCGTGCAGTTCGGCCAGCACCAGACGCAGGTGCTCGACCGCGCGCAGCCCGGCCGAGAAGGCGCCGTAGGAGACGAAGGCGACAGGCTTGGCATGCCATTCGGTGCCGTGCCAGTCGATGGCGTTCTTCAGCGCGGCGGGGAAGCTGTGGTTGTACTCGGGGGTCACGATGACGAAGGCGTCGGCCGCCGCCATGCGAGGTGAGACCGCGGCCAGCAGGTCTCTGGCCTCCTGGGAGGCGGGCGGCTGACCGAGTACGGGGAAGACCGTCGGCAGCGGGGTTTCGATCAGGTCGATCAGGTCGGCTTCCATGTCGTGGCGCTGGGCCAGGTGGTCCATGACCCAGTTCGCCACGGCGGGGCCGAAGCGGCCGTCGCGGGTGCTGCCCAGGAGGACCGCGATCTTCAGGTGGTTGTCGTTCATGAGGGGCGCGTTCCTTCGTTTGTGTACAACGTATCTGGCGAGATACAACGTACATATTGATGTGTACATTGTCTACTGTTGATACGTTGTACACACGGCAAGCCGGAGGAGCGAAACCATGGCCACCGAGGAAGACAAGCCACGCGAATCCCTGTGGGAGCGCCTGGAGCGTCCAAGCCCCACCCCACGCCAGACCCTCTCTCCGCAGCGCATCGCCGCGGCCGCGGCCGCGGTCGCCGACGCCGAGGGCCTGGAGGCCATCACCATGCGCCGCCTGGCCTCCGAACTGGGCGTCGCCCCCATGGCGCCCTACCGCTATGTGGCCGGCAAGGACGACGTCCTGGAGCTGATGGTCGACCACGTCTATGCCGATCTGCGCCTCCCGGACGGTCTCGGGTGGCGCGAGACCATGCGTGCCCTGGCGCTGGGCACCCGTGACCTGATGCTGCGGCACCTGTGGCTGGCTCAGCTCTCCCCGCAGGCCAGGCTCTCGCTCACGCCCAACAGGATGGCCGTGGCCGAACAGGCCCTGTCGGCCCTGGACGGCCTCGGCCTGGACGCCGACGCGATGATGAGCGTCTTCCGTGCCGTGGACGCCTACGTCGCCGGCGCCTTGAACTACGAAAGCGCCGTGCTCAACCTCCTGCGCGAGCATGGATGGTCTGACGGCGGCGAGTTGCGCTCCGAACTGGCTCCACAGATGACCTGGCACATGCGGACCGGCCGCTACCCCACCTTCCAGCGCTATCTGCGCACCGCCACCCGCAAGGACGACACGCGGTGGCAGTTCGAAAGCGGCCTCACCTACGTCCTCGACGGCATCGCCGCCGAACTGGGCATCTGAGAGGTTCGCGTGGATCCGCGGCCGTGCTCGCCGCGCCGTGGGGGACGTGCGCGCCGGCGACGTGGAGCCGTGACCCGGGTGCCGGCGCGCCGCCCGGGGCTCGGGCCGCCTTCGGGAGAACACCCCCGTTTAAGGGGAACGGGTTGACGGGCGGGGCATATCGGCGGTTAAGTTCGTTAGGAAAGTTTCCTAACGAGCGGGCGAGGTTCTCTCGCCTCCGGTCCCCCCTCTGGAGAGACACGTGCCCATCTCGTCAGATCCGCGCTCCGGCCGCCGGACCCTGCGGCTCCTCCTCACCCCGGTCGTCGCCGCCGCACCGGCCCTGGTCCTCTTCGCGGCCCCCGGACACGCGGCCGCGCCGGCGCCGCGCCTGTCCGCGTCCTCGCAGGAGCCGGTGACGGCCGCCGCCGCCGACCTCACCGACCCGCGCAAGAAGGACATCGCGATGCAGCTCGTCTCCAGCGCGGAGAACTCCTCCCTGAACTGGAAGGCGCAGTACAAGTACATCGAGGACATCGACGACGGGCGCGGCTACACCGCCGGGATCATCGGCTTCTGCTCGGGAACCGGGGACATGCTGGATCTCGTCGAGCTCTACGCCGAGCGCAAGCCCGGAAACGTGCTCGCCAAGTATCTGCCCGCCCTGCGCAAGGTCGACGGCACCGACTCCCACAAGGGCCTGGACCCGAACTACACCAAGGACTGGGCCGCCGCCGCCAAGGACACGGTCTTCCAGCAGGCGCAGAACGACGAGCGCGACCGGGTCTACTTCAACCCGGCGGTCCAGCAGGCCAAGAAGGACGGCCTGCGCGCCCTGGGGCAGTTCGCCTACTACGACGCCATCGTCATGCACGGCGACGGGGGCGACTCGGAGAGCTTCAGCGCGATCCGCAGGAACGCCCTCAAGAAGGCCAAGCCGCCCGCGCAGGGCGGCGACGAGGTGAAGTACCTGCACGCCTTCCTCGACGCCCGCAAGGTCGCGATGAAGGCCGAGGAGGCGCACGAGGACACCAGCCGGGTCGACACCGCGCAGCGGGTCTTCCTCAACAAGGGCAACCTCGACCTGAACACCCCGCTGTCCTGGAAGGTCTACGGCGACCCCTACACGATCGGCTAGCGAGATCCCGGCGGGCGGGCGCGGCTCCACCCGTCCGCCGGACTCCGCCGACCTCCGGCGACCGAGAAGCCCGGCGACTCCCGCCCCGGCGGGCACACGGTCCCGGGGGACATGCGGTCCCGGCGGGCACCCGGCCCTGGCGGACGCGCGCCCGCCCGGCGTCCGGAGCTATCCGGCCGGCAGGTTCTTCAGGGCCTCACGGCGGCTCAGCCCGGTGATGCCCATGTGGTCGACATAGCGGACGACCTCCCGGGGATTGGTCTTGGCGTACTCGCGCAGGGCCCAGCCGATCGCCTTGCGGGCGAAGAAGTCGATGTCGGACAGGCTCGGCTCGATGCAGGCGTAGAGCAGGCCGGTGTCGGTGGCGGACCTGAACCTGTTCTGGCAGAGGATGGAGGTGCGGCGCTTCCACAGGTCGTCGCCTCGGGCCCACTCCAGCATGAGCGGGCGCATGGTGTCGGGGAAGGCCGACAGCAGGCCGCCGACGCGGTGGACGGCGAGCTCGTCGACATAGTCCCACCACGCCCCGGAGACGATCATCTCCTCATACATGGGGAGTGCGTACAGGGTCTGGAAGCCCCGGTAGAGCCGGTAGCCGGTCAGCTCGATCGCCGCGTAGCGCTCCTCGCGGTATTCGGCGTCCCGCCACAGTGACAGCACCGTCCTGCGCCACTCGGGCGCGCCGTCGATCGGGTGCCCGGCGAAGACCTTCCGCAGCGCCGTACGGCGAGGCCCGGCCTGGACGCCGAGGAAGGGCATCTCCGACTTCATGTAGGCCCGCATCGCCGGTGCCTTGGCGGCGTCGGCCACCTCGGTGAGCGCGCCTCGCACGGCCTCGTGCAGTGTGTCCATTGCTCGCTCACCACTCCTCGTCCGCTGCGCGGACGCCTCGTTCCTCGCCGGCCACCGCGCTCACCGCGTCGGGGCCGCTCGCGGCGCCCGTCGCCCGCTCACGACGCCTCACCCGTGCGCGTCAAGCGCTGTGGCTGCTCCGCTCGCCGGTCGCCAGGCCGTCGAACAGGACGGTGATGTAGTGCTCGGCGAGACCGGTGGTGTTGAGTCGGCCGCCCGGGCGGAACCAGCGGACCGCGACCCAGATGGTGTCACGGATCATGCGGTAGGTGAGCTTGGGATCCACGTCGGCGCGGAACTGGCCCACGGCCTGGCCGAGCTTGATCTGCTCGACCCACATGCGCTCGACCTCGTCCTCGGCCTTGACCAGGTAGTCGAAACGGTCGCCGGGCAGGGAACGCAGGTAGTTCCAGTCGTTCTGCATGACGGTGATCGCCGCGCGGTGCGGTTCGAGGGTGCTGAACCCGATGCGCACCATCTCTGAAAGGATTGCGCGGGGCTCGCCCTCCTGCTCCAGCGCGGCGCGGTAGCGGCCGACGAGGTCGTCGAGGAAGGTGGTCAGCACCTCGTCGACGATCGTCTCCTTGGAGTCGAAGTGGTGGTAGAGACTCCCGGACAGGATGCCCGCCTCCTCCGCGATCTCGCGGACGGTGGTGGCCTGAAAGCCCTTGCGGGCGAAAAGCTCGGCGGCGAGCTTGACGAGGTGGTCGCGGCGCTCGGAGGCGGGGCCCGATGAGGCCGTGCGCTTCGTCGTCCCCTGGCGCTTGACCGGGGTGCTGGTCGCGCCGCCGGAGTTCTTTCGCGTGTTCACACCCTCATTATGAGCCCTTGCGCAATCGCTTGTTCACCTGAACACGCCAGCTCATCCCCGCCTTTGAATGTAACCAAGCGCTTGCTACATTTGAGACTGGCTCATATCGAAGGGACACGCAATGGCTGAGGCATACATCGTCGGCGCCGTCCGGACTCCCGTGGGCCGCAGGAACGGCGGTCTCGCCGACGCCCATCCGGCGGACCTGGGCGCCCACGCCATCGGGGAGCTCGTCCGGCGCACCGGCGTGGACCCCTCGGCGGTGGACGACGTCGTGTTCGGCTGCGTGGACACCGTCGGCCCGCAGGCCGGCGACATCGCCCGCACCTGCTGGCTGGCCGCCGGACTGCCGCAGGAGGTGCCCGGCGTCACGATCGACCGCCAGTGCGGCTCCTCCCAGCAGGCGGTCCACTTCGCCGCCCAGGCCGTGCTGTCGGGCACGTCCGACCTGGTCGTGGCCGGTGGAGTGCAGAGCATGAGCCGGGTCCCGATCGCCTACGCCATGACCGCCGGGCAGGCCCTCGGCTTCGACGGCCCGTTCGCGGGATCCAAGGGCTGGCAGGCCCGGTACGGCGGGCAGGAGGTGTCGCAGTTCCGCGGCGCCGAGATGATCGCCGCCAGGTGGGGCATATCGCGCGCCGACATGGAGGAGTTCGCCTACGAGTCCCATCGGCGGGCGCTGCGCGCCATCGACGAGGGCCGGTTCGCCGCCGAGATCGCCCCCTACGAGGGCGTCACCACCGATGAGGGCCCGCGCCGCGACACCACGCCGGAGAAGATGGCCGCGCTCAGGACCCTGGTCGACGGCGGACGCCTCACCGCCGCGGTCTCCTCCCAGATCTCCGACGCCGCCGCCGCCCTGCTCATCGCCTCCGAGGAGGCGGTCCGGACCCATGGCCTGACCCCGCGCGCCCGCGTCCACCACATGTCCGTCCGCGGGGACGACCCGATCATGATGCTCTCCGCCCCCATCCCCGCCACCGCGCACGCGTTCCGCAGGACGGGCATGTCGATCGGCGACATCGACACCGTCGAGATCAACGAGGCGTTCGCCTCCGTTGTGCTGGCCTGGCTGAAGGAGACCGGCGCCGACCCCGCCAGGGTCAACCCCAACGGCGGCGCCATCGCCCTCGGCCACCCGCTCGGCGCGACCGGCGCCCGGTTGATGACCTCTCTCCTGCACGAGCTGGAGCGGACCGGCGGCCGGTACGGCCTGCAGACGATGTGCGAGGGCGGCGGCCAGGCCAACGTGACGATCATCGAACGGCTCTGAGAGGGCGCCCGGCGCGGGTGGGCGCCTGGCGGGCGTGATCTCGGACCGGCCGCCGGTGCCCCGGTCCCCGAGTCTCCGGGGGCGTCCGGGCCGCCGCCGGGTGCCGTTCAGGCGGGGGAGTCGCGCCTCCAGCGTTCGGTGAAGAGGTGCTCGCCGGGCGGCGGGCCGGGCAGCGGTCCGCGGTGGACGGCGCGCAGGCCGTCCAGGGTGATGGCGATGAGGCGCCGCCGGGCGGCCACGGCGGCCTCGACGAGATCCTCGCGGCCCTGCTTGCGGATCTGATCGAGCATCGGCGAGGAGCCGAGCTGCTCGATCAGGAGGGAGACGTCCGTGGGGGTGATCTCCGGCCGCAGGACCCCCGCTCCACGGGCTCGGGCGACGATCGCGGCCAGGAGCTCGTCGCCGCGCGCGCTCTTGGCCCACATCTCCGGGGTGACGTCGATGGTCCCCGCGATCGGGGCCAGGGACCCCTGGCCGAACTCGACGCAGGCGGTGACGAAGCCGGCCAGCCCGGCCCACGGGTCCTCGTGGGCGAGCCCCGCCTCCGCGGCCTCGTTCCACTGGTCGAGGGACAGTTCCGACAGGCGCTGGAAGAGCTCCTCCTTGGTGCGGTAGCGGCGGTAGAGGCTGCCGATCCCGACCCCGGCCCGGGCGGCGATCGCCGCCACCGAGGCGTGGGCGCCGTCGGCGGCGAGCACCTCCCGGGCGGCCCGGAGCAGCGCGTGGTCGTTGCGTTCCGCCTCGGCCTGCCTCCTGCCGCGCTTCCTGCCGTCGCTCATGCCCGCATCCTACCAGTTGCGGAGCGAATCGCTCCGGTATAACTTTCATAGCGGAGCGACTCGCTCCTTTTTGAGAGAAGGTGCGGACATGCGTGCTGTGACGATGGACCGGTTCGGCGGGCCCGACGTTCTCCAGGTCCGGCAGGTGGCGGACCCGGTGCCGGAGGCCGGCCAGGTGCTGGTGGCGGTCGAGTACGCCGGGATCACCTTCATGGAGACGCAGGTGCGGGCCGGGCGCGGTCCCGCGGCCAAGCAGCGGCCACCGCTGCCGCGCGTCCCGGGCAACGGCGTCGGCGGCCGGGTCGTCGCCGTCGGCCCCGGCGTCGACCCGGCACTGGTGGGCACGGTCGTGGTGGCGACGACGGGCGGCACCGGCGGTTACGCCGAACTCGCCGTGGCCCGGACCGAGGACGCCGTCCCCGTCCCGGCGGGCGTGAAGTTGCGCGACGCGGTGGCGCTGCTCGCCGACGGCCGTACCGCCGTGCTGCTGCACCGGCGGGCCGAGGTGGGGGCGGGCGAGTGGGTGCTGGTGGAGGCGGCCGGGGGTGGCGTGGGCAGCCTGCTGGTGCAACTCGCCGCGGCCTCGGGCGCCAGGGTGATCGGCGCCGCGCGCGGCGCGGGCAAGGGCGGGCTCGTCCTCTCCCTGGGCGCGGTCGCCTACGTCGACTATTCGCGGTCCGGCTGGGAGCGCGAGGTCGCCGAGCTGAGCGGGGGCGTCGACCTGGTCTTCGACGGCGTGGGCGGCGAGGTCGGCGCGCAGGGCATGCTGGCCGTACGGCCGGGCGGCAGGGCAAGCGTGTACGGCATGGCCTCCGGCTCCTGGACCGAGCCCGCCGGCCACGTGCGGGCCGTCCCCGACGGCGGGGTGCCGAGCGCCGCCGAGATCCGCGCGTTCACCGAGGAGGCGCTCGCCCTCGCGGCGGCCGGTCGGCTCCGCCCGACCATCGGTCAGACCTACCCCCTGCACGAGGCCGCCGAGGCGCACCGCGCGATCGAGGCGCGGGCCACCACCGGCAAGACCCTGCTGATCCCATGAGCGCGCCGACCGTGACGAGGGCGCCGGACGGGAGCATCGTCCCGCTGGCCGCGACGCTGCTGATCGGCGCGATCGCGGCGCTGCTCGACACCACGATCGTCGCGGTGGCCCTCGACGGCCTGGGACGGGAGCTGGCCGCGCCGGTTTCGACGATCCAGTGGGTCACCACCGCGTACGTGCTGGCGATGACCGCGGTGATCCCGCTGGTGGGCTGGTCGGTCGGCCGGTTCGGCGCCCGTGCGATGTGGCTGGCCGCGCTGGGGCTGTTCCTGCTCGGGTCGGTGCTGTCCGGCCTCGCCTGGTCGGCGGGCTCCCTGGTCGGCTTCCGGGCGCTGCAGGGACTGGGCGGCGGCATGATCCTGCCGTTGACGCAGCTCACCCTGGCCCGCGCCGCGGGACCGGACCGCCTGGGCCGGGTGATGGGCGTCGTCGGGCTCGTCGGCCAGCTCGCGCCGATCTCCGGGCCGATCCTGGGCGGTCTGCTGATCGACGGCTGGGGCTGGCGGTGGATCTTCTTCGTCAACGTGCCGATCGTCCTGGTCTCCATGGTCATGACCTGGCGGTGGTTCCCCCGCGAAGAGGAACGCGCCGACCGGCGACTTGACCTCGGCGGGCTGGTCCTGCTGCCGGCCGGACTGGTCGCCCTGCTGTACGCCCTGACCGAGGGCGGGGCGCCGGTGATCGCGGTGGCGGGGGCGGCGCTGCTGGCCGTGTTCGTCGTGCGCTCGCTCCGCCGTGCCGGAGCGGGCCTGCTGGACCTGCGACTGTTCGCCGACCGCTCCTTCCGGGGCGGGACGGTGATGATGTTCGTCATCGGCGTCACCACCTGGGGTCCGATGTTCCTTCTGCCGCTGTACTTCCAGCAGTCCCGCGGATTGTCGGCGTTCGACGCCGGGCTCGCGCTCGTCCCGCAGAGCGTCGGCCTCGGCCTGGCCGCCCTGCTGGTCGGCCGCTACGCCGACCGCGTGCCGCCCCGCCCGCTCGCGGTCGCCGGGCTGGCTGTCGCCGTCGTGGGCACGATCCCGTTCCTGCTGACCGTCGATCCGCCGCTGCTGGGCGCGGCGCTGTTCGTCCGGGGCGTCGGGTTCGGCGTCGCCGGCCTGCCCATCAGCGTGGCCATCTACCGGACGCTGAGTCCCGCGGCCATCCCCGGCGCCACCAGCGCCTCCAATGTCGTTCAGCGCGTCGGAGCCGCCACCGGCACGGCGCTGATGGCCGCCATCCTCCAGACGAGCGGCTTCGGCGACGCCCTGACCTGGATGCTCGTCCTCACCGCACTCGGCCTGGCCGGGACCGTGTTCCTCCCCTCCTGGGAAAGAAGAGGCAAATCATGATCAAAGTAGCAATCGTCATCGGCAGCACCCGCCCGGGCCGCAACGGCGAAGGCGTGGCCCGCTGGGTCCACGACCTCGCCACCCGGCGCGACGACGCCGTGTTCGAGATCGTGGACCTCAGGGACTACGACCTGCCGCACCTGGATGAGCCGATGCCGCCCGCGATGGGACAGTACGAGCATCCGCACACCATGGCCTGGGCCGAGAAGATCGCCTCCTTCGACGCCTACGTGTTCGTGACCCCCGAGTACAACCGCTCGATCTCCGGCGCGCTCAAGAACGCCATCGACTTCCTGCACGCCGAATGGGCCAACAAGGCGGCCGGTTTCGTCGGCTACGGCTCCGTCGGCGGCACCCGGGCGGTCGAGCACCTGCGCCTGGTGCTGGGCGAGCTCCAGATCGCCGTCGTGAGCAGCCAGGTCGCGCTGACGCTGGCCGCCGACTTCGAGCACTTCAGCGTCGTCCGCCCGGCCTCCCACCAGGCGGGCAGGCTCACCGCCATGCTCGACCAGCTCATCCCCTGGGCGGGCGCGATGAAGGCACTGCGGAGCGAGGCCGTCCCGGCATCGTGACGAGGGCCTCTCCCGGCCGGGGGTTCCGGCCCCGTCGGGATTCTCCTGTTCCATGAACGACTCTGATGTGTAAACCTGGAGTCAAACCCCCATGGTCAGCCCACTAGCAATTAGGAAAGTTTCCTATTAGATTGGCGCCCAAGCCTCTGAGAGCGCTTTCACGGGGGTGCCGGAACAACAGTTTGTCTGCGTGTCTTCGGCCGGTGAGGCCGGCCGGCCGTCAGGCGAGGAGGGTGCATGGAGCGCGGCCCAGAGCTGCTTCGTCTGGCGGACACGGTAGTTCTTCCGGGGTTCGAGGGAAAGTCTCCGCCTGACTGGATCCGTCGGCGTCTCGCCGACGGCCTGACCGGGGTGGTGCTCTTCTCCCGGAACATCGCGACCCCGTCCCAGGTCGCCGACCTGACGGCCGCGCTCCGCGCGGAGAACCCGCAGGTCCTCGTCGGCATCGACGAGGAGTCGGGGGAGGTCACCCGTCTGGAGGCGGCGGCCGGGAGCACCCGGCCGGGCAGCTTCGCCCTCGGTGTCGTCGACGACCTCGACCTCACCGAGGAGATCGCCAGGGACCTCGGCCGCGACCTCGCCGCGGCGGGGATCAACCTCGACTTCGCCCCCTCGGCGGATGTCAACTCCAACCCGGACAATCCGGTCATCGGTCTGCGTTCCTTCGGTGCCGACCCCGACCTGGTCTCCCGGCACACCGCCGCCTGGGTCCGGGGCCTGCAGTCCTCCGGCGTCGCCGCCTGCGCCAAGCACTTCCCCGGTCACGGTGACACCTCCGTCGACTCCCACCACGGCGTCCCGCTGGTCGCGGCCACCGCCGAGGAGCTCCACGAGGTGGCGCTGCGGCCCTTCCGCGCGGCCATCGCCGAGGGCGTGCGCACGGTCATGACCGGTCACCTGCTGGTCCCCGCCTTCGATGACGCGATGCCCGCCACGCTCAGCGGCCGGGTGCTGCACGACCTGCTCCGGGTCGAGCTGGGCTTCGACGGCGTCATCGTCACCGACGGCATCGAGATGGCGGCCGTCTCCGGCCCCTACGGCATCGGCGGCGCCTCGGCGCGGGCCATCGCCGGGGGCGCCGACGCGATCTGCGTGGGCGGAGAGCACGCCGACGAGCACACCGCCCTCGCGGTCCGCGACGCCATCGTGGACGCCGTGATCGAGGGGTGGCTCCCCGAGGAGCGGCTGGCCGACGCGGCCCGCCGGGTCTGCGAGCTGGCTCTGTGGGGCGCGTCCACGGGGCACGTCCGCCGCTCCGCGCCCGCCCGCCCCGATGACGTCCCGATCGGCCTGGCCGCCGCCCGGCGCGCCCTGCGGATCACCCGCCGCTCCGCGTCGGCGGTGCTCCCGCTGCCCGCCCCGCCCCACGTGGTCGAGCTCGCCCCGGAGATGAACCTCGCCATCGAGAAGGACACCCCCTGGGGTGTCGGCGAGCCGCTCGGCAAGCTCCTGCCCGGCACCACGGTGACCCGCCTGAGCGTCTCGACCGCCACCGGCGGGGCGGTCGAGTCCGTGCTCGCCTCCGCGGTGGACCGCCCCCTGGTCGCCGTCGTCCGCGACGCCCACCGCCACCCCTGGCAGACGGACGCCCTGAACCACCTCCTGGCCGCCCGGCCGGACGCCGTCGTGGTCGAGATGGGCCTGCCCGGCCGCTCCGACCTCGGCGCCGTCCATATCGCCACCCACGGGTCGGCCAAGGTCTGCGGTCAGGCCGCCGCCGAGATCCTCGCCGGGGACCTCCGGCTCTGACGTCCGTACGGCCCGCGCCGGCCGGCCGCGCCTGGCGGCGGGAGGGCCCGTCACGGCGGGCCGGGGCAGGCGGTCGCGGGTCAGTACTCCTAAAACGGGTTGATTCATCCAAAAAACAGACATACTTCGTAAAGGCGATCCCCGGCCCGGTCACGGACGCGGCAGGCGGTCCAGTACGGCGTGCGCCTCGGACATGATCCGGCCGATCAGCTCCGCGCAGCTCGGCAGGTCGTCGATCAGTCCGACGACCTGTCCCGAGGCCATGACGCCGAGGTCCGCGCGCCCGTCCACCATGGCGGCACGCAGCAGCATCGGGGTGTTGGCGGCCTGCAGGACCTGGGCCCAGGTCAGGTCGCGGCCGTGTCTCATCCGGCGGCCCTCGCGCACCATCCCGGCCCAGGACATGCCCGACAGCCGCCTGAACCGGGCTCCGTTGGCGACCGCGCGGAGCAGGCGCAGGCGGGAGCGTTCGAGGGAGTCGACGAAGGGGGTGCGCAGGACGCGGTGCGGGACGCCGTCCACCCGGGTGGTGACCACGGTGTCGGACATGCCGAGGTAGACCTCCTTCACCTGGTCGCCGACCGTGGAGTCGGAGGTCAGCAGGAAACGGGTGCCCATCGCGATCCCGCAGGCGCCGTACGACAGGGCGGCGACCAGCCCGCGCCCGTCGAAGAAGCCGCCCGCCGCGATCACCGGGATGTCCACCGCGTCCACGACCTGGGGGAGCAGCACCGTGGTCGGGACCGCACCGGTGTGCCCGCCGCCCTCGCCGCCCTGCACGATCACCGCGTCCACCCCCCAGGCGGCGACCTTCTCGGCGTGCCTGCGCGCGCCGACCGAGGGGATGGTCACCACCCCGGCGTCCTTCAGCCGGGCGATGAGCTCCTGTTTGGGAGCCAGCGCGAACGACGCGACCCGGACCCCCTCACGGATCATGACGTCGATCCGCTCGCGGGCGTCGTCGGCGTCGGAGCGGATGTTCACCCCGAAGGGGGCGTCCGTCCGCTCCTTGACCGCGCGGATCGCGCCCGTCATCTGCTCGACCGTCATCGTGGCCGCCGCGATGATCCCCAGCCCGCCCGCGCCGGAGGTGGCCGCGGCCAGCCGTGCCCCGGCCACGTATCCCATCCCGGTCTGCACGACGGGATACCTGCAGCCGACCAGCTCGGTCAGCCGGGTGGCCAGGGTGGGCGGCGAGGCGGCAGCGGGGGCGTCGGACGGGTCCGGGGCGCCGGCGGAGGCGGCCGGTTCCGGGCCGGAGGTCATGCCGGGGTCTCCCGGCCGGACCGGCGACCGGCGTCGGGGCCGGGAGCCCCGGGGGTGCTTGGGCCGGGGTCGGGGACCTCGCGCTCGCGCAGGGAGCCGGGATCGAGGACCTCGCGGAGGATACGGAGCTCCTCGGCGGTCGGCATCCGGGTCTGGGGCACCGTGTCCGGCACGGCGAGCGGGAAGCCGGTCCTGTCCACGACCTCCGCCACGGTGACCCCCGGGTGGACCGAGGCCAGCCGCATCGAGTGGTCGGGGCTGTCGAAGTCCAGAACCGCCAGGTCGGTGACCACCCGGCGCAGGTCGTGGTGGCGGTAGGCGCTCGGCCCCGCCTCGGCCGCGCGGTCGTGGCCGACGCCGCTGACCATGTCCACCCTCGGGACGAACACCCGGGGCGAGTGCCGGGGGATCCAGTAGCTGGTCGGGTCGCACACGGTGTTGCCCGGCGCGCCCCGCACGCCGAGGAGCTGGGAGCGGGGCCGGGCCCAGTCGCCGATGCAGGAGATGTTGCTGTTGCCGTACCGGTCGATCTGGCTGGCCCCCAGCATGACGTGCCTCCTGCCGTTGAGCACCAGCCACAGATGGTCCCGGAACGGCAGCCAGCCCTCGACCACCTCGGGCGTCCCGCCCAGCGGCGGCACGTCCCCGGTCAGCAGGCAGGTCCCGTCGTGGGTGATCAGGTCGGGCTCGAACGTGAGCCGGGCCAGCCGGGCGGCCAGCACGGTGATCGCGCCGCCGATGCCCGCGGCGAGGATCTCCCCGTCCCCCCGGAACGCCTCCGCGCACGCGACGACGCACACCTCGGCGCGCGTGGCGGTGATCGTCGTCACAGGTCCCTCCTGAGATCCGATGTCGTGTGCGCGGCGCCGGAGCGCCGCGGCGGCCGTGGCCCGGCGCTCACGCGCTCTCCCGCGACAGCCGTACGGCCTCCTGGTAGGCGGCCTCGTCGCCGGACAGGTAGCGCTCCCGGAACGCCTTCCACGCCTCCGGATCGGAGGCCGCGGCCACGTAGGCCCGCTGGAAGGTCTCGTCGCGGTCGTAGTCGGGCTCGCAGCTGGAGAAGTGGGCGCCGCCGGGCGTCTCCACCACGCCGGTCACCATGGACCTGCTGATCAGCAGCGACTGGACCGGCCCCTCCTTGAGCAGGTCGGCGGTGTCCACCAGGCGCTCGCAGGAGACGTAGCAGCGCTCGGCCGCCTTGGCGTAGAGGTCGTCGAAGTAGGGGTCGGGGCCCAGATACTGGGCGTTGCCGCGATGGTCGGCCCGGTTCAGGTGGACGAGGGCGACGTCCATGGTCAGCGCGGGGACCGCGATCAGCTCCTCGCCGTCGGGGTAGGGCGAGCGGACGGTCCGCAGGCCGGGGTTGACCCGCGTCACGTCCGAGCCGAGGCCGGCGCGGGTCGGCAGGAACGGCAGCCGGTGCGCGGCCGCGAGCAGGCCGAACATGAACATGCCCTCGTCGTACTCGGTGAAGTCCACGGCGGCGCTCTGCCGGGCGATCCGGAAGTGCGGTTCGAGAGGGATCGAGTCGAGCGTGACGAACGGCGCGATCACCCTGCGGACCTTGCCGTGGGCGCACAGCAGCCCGACGTCCGCGCCGCCGTAGGAGACGATCGTCAGGTCGTCGAGCGGGGAGCGGCAGATCGCCCGGACCAGGGCCATCGGCTTGCGCCGCGAGCCCCAGCCGCCGATCCCGACCGTCATGCCGCTCCGCAGTGACCCGACGACCTCCTCGACCGTCATCACCTTGCCGGTCATCGCCCCTCCTCGCCCGGTGTCCCGTCCGTCCCGGAGACGAACGCCTCGCGGTGCCTGTCGCCGGCGCCCATCAGGTTGAGCTCGAAGGTGAAGCCCTGCTCGAACCGGTAGCTGCGCCTGACGTCGACCGGGTCGATGCCGTTCAAGGATTCCTTGGCCCGGCGGATGACGTAGGGGTCCTTGCCGGCTATCACGGAGGCGACCTCGAAGGCGGCGTCGCGCAGCTTGTCGCGGGGGACGACCTCCAGCACCGAGCCGAAGGCGTGCAGTTCGGCGGCGGTGACGTTGCGGCAGGTGTAGACCATGGCGCGCATCAGGTGCTGGGGGACCAGCCGGGCCAGATGGGTGGCCGCGCCCAGCGCGCCGCGGTCCACCTCCGGCAGGCCGAAGTAGGCGTCCTCGCTGGCCACGACGATGTCGGCGTTGCCCGCCAGGCCGACGCCGCCCCCCAGGCAGAACCCGTGCACGGCGGCGATCACGGGGACCTCGCACTCGTACACCGCCGCGAACGCCGCGAAGCACCCCCGGTTGGCCCCGACCAGCGCGGCGTGCCCGGGGGTGGCCTGCATCTCCTTGACGTCCACCCCGGCGTTGAATCCCCGGCCCTCCGCGCGCAGCACCACGGCGCGGGTGCCGGGGTCGTGCCCGGCCTCCCGCACGGCACGTGCCAGCTCGAACCAGCCCGAGACGGTCAACGCGTTGACCGGGGGCACCTCCACGACCACCTCGGCGACCGGTCCGCCGCCGTGCAGAGTGATTCCCATCGCGCCTCACTGTTCGCACCTAACGCTTGCTTGGTACGGTAGCACGCGACGGGCCGGGCGGAAGATGGTGAGGCGTCATGCGGATCTCCTACGACTACGCCGGGTCGGTCGTGCTGGTGACCGGCGGGACCAAGGGGCTGGGCGCCGGGATCGCCGGGGCCTTCCTGGCCGCCGGGGCCCAGGTGGTCGTGTGCGCGCGCAAGGAGCCGCGGGCGCTGCCCGAGGGCGCCCGGTTCGTCGCCGCCGACGTGCGGGACCCGGCGGAGGTGGACCGGCTGATCGGGGAGATCGAGGAGCGGCACGGGCGGCTCGACACGGTGGTCAACAACGCGGGCGGCTCGCCGTACGCGCCGCTGGCCGGGACCTCGCCGCGGCTGCACGCCCGGATCGTCGAACTCAACCTGACCGCCCCGCTGCTGGTCGCCCAGCGCGCCCACCCGCTCCTGGAAGCGGCCGGCGGCTCGGTCGTCATGATCGGCAGTTCGAGCGGCGCGCGCCCCTCGCCCGGCACCTCCGCCTACGGCGCGGCCAAGGCCGGCCTGCACCATCTGGCCGCCTGCCTGGCCGCCGAGTGGGCGCCGCGCGTCCGCGTCAACACGGTGGTCGTCGGCCTCGCCGAGACCGAGAGCGCGGCCGGTCACTACGGCGGCCCCGAGGGGGTCAGGCGGATGGGCGCCACCATCCCCGCCGGCCGGATGGCCCTGCCCGGCGACGTGGCCGGGGCGTGCCTGTGGCTGGCCGCCCCCGGCTACGTGACCGGGGCCGAGATCCTCCTGCACGGCGGCGGCGAGATCCCCGCCTGGCGGGAGATCGCATCTGGACACGACGGGTGAACTCCCGGAAAACTCTGCATGATCACGACGAAAGGGACCTGCTTGACTCCCTCCCTGAGGCTGACGCCCGGGGTCTCCACACCCAAGGAGATTTGATGAGCGGTATCTGCGACGGACGTGTGGTGATCGTGACCGGGGCCGGGCGCGGCATCGGGCGGGAACACGCCCTGGAGTTCGCCAAACAGGGGGCGAAGGTCGTGGTCAACGACCTCGGCACCGGACCCGGGGGAGACGGCCGGTCCGGCGGGCCCGCGCTGGAGGTGGTCGAGGAGATCCGCGACCTGGGAGGCCGGGCGGTGGCCAACAGCGACGACGTCGCCGACTGGGAGGGCGCGGAGCGGCTGGTCAAGGTGGCGCTGAGCGCCTACGGGCGGCTGGACGTGCTGGTGAACAACGCCGGGTTCCTCCGTGACCGGATGCTCGTCTCGATGACCGAGCAGGAGTGGGACGAGGTGATCCGGGTCCACCTCAAGGGCCACTTCCTGCCGCTGCGGCACGCCGGGGCGCACTGGCGGGAGCGGGCGAAGGCGGACGGGCCCGTCGACGCCCGCGTGATCAACACCTCCTCCGGCGCCGGACTGCTCGGCAGCGTCGGACAGGGCAACTACGCCGCGGCCAAGGCGGGCATCGCGGCCCTCACCCAGGTGGCCGCCGCCGAGCTCGGCCGCTACGGCGTCACGGTGAACGCGATCGCCCCGGCCGCGCGGACCCGGATGACCGAGGAGGTCTTCGCCGCGACGATGGCCAGGCCCGAGGGCGGGTTCGACGCCATGGACCCGGCCAACGTGGCGCCGCTGGTGGCCTGGCTCGGCTCGGCCGCCTCCGCCCACGTCACGGGGCGGGTGTTCGAGGTCGAAGGGGGTGTCGTCTCGCTCGCCGACGGCTGGCGGCACGGCCCCCGCGTGGACAGGGGCGCCCGCTGGGAACCCGCCGAGATCGGCGAGGCGGTCGCGAAACTCCTGAGCGAGGCGGCCGACCCCGAGCCGGTCTACGGAGCGTAGTCACCGACCGGACCGCAGGAGCGGCCTTCGGTGAGAGGCGAGCGCTCAGCTCATGTCCTCCGGATCGAGCAGTCCGAGGCGGAGCGCCGCCCGCTCGTAGACGTCCATCTGAGCGCGTGGGCCGACGGCCAGCACCTGGATCACCGGAAGCGCGCCCGGACGGGCAGCGGGAAGTTCGCGGTAGACGATGCGCCAGCGTGCGAGCCTGGGGATCTCATCGAAATAGAGGCGGCGGCACCCGGTGAGATCGGGGTCGGCCGTACCCATGAGTTCCGTTCCGCGTTCGTCGCCGTAGACAAGATTCTGAATGCGGAGAATCGCGATCTTTTGGAGGCGATGCGTCGGAAGGTTCTTGAGGTCGTCGTGGACCTCTGGTCTCAGGCGTGCGTCGAAGGTTCGTTCACGAGGGGACATATGTCGAAAAGTAGCGAGGCAACTACTCTTCGGAGTTGATGTTTTGGTTTTGCGTCATGCGGCCGACCCGCGCTCTTGTGAGGCTGGGGGCGCCGGCTCCTCGATGTCGATTCCGAGCGATTCGGCGACTTCTTCGAGGCTCAGGTCCTGGTCTGTCGCCGCCTTGGCGAGGCGCTCCCGGATCAGTGGGGCAAGTCGGATCTCGTCGATGAGGTCCGCGAGCTTTTCGTAAAGCTCAAAACTGATGAGAACGGCCTCGGGCTTATATCGACGGCCGATGACGACCGGCTCGGCCTGGACGCCCTGCTCGCCGATGCGGGCGACGGTCTCGCTGAGCTGGGCGCGGGCCGATGAGATGGGCTCGACGCGTACGAACTTCGTCATGCTGTGAGGTTAACACTACCTACAGTGACTGACGCAAGAGTTGTACGGATACTTGTACAAGTTGTCTCTCGTGTCGTGAGCCGAGCGACGACGATGCGACTGATCCTCGGGCTCGACCATCCCCTTGCGGGCACGGCGTTGATCGGCGGCGTCCCGTACCGTGAGATCGGGAACCCGCTGCGGACGGCGGGCGCGGCGCTGGACGCACGGGCACCGCACCCCGGACGGGGGTGACGGGCCCTCTCCGGCGATCAGGGGCGCGTGTCGAAGTCTCCGGCCTTCACCCGGCCGAGGAAGGCGGCCCAGTCCGCCGAGGAGAAGACGAGCTTGGGCCCGCCGGGGTCTTTGGAATCCCGGACGGCTACCACATCGTCCATGTCTGCGACTTCTACGCAGTCCCCGTTGCCTCCGCTGCGCGAGCTCTTGCGCCACACGGCGTTCGTCAGGTCTACCGGGTCGGACATCGCGGTTTCCTTCCAATGGACACTCACGACAGATTCTTCGACGCGTCCATCAGCATAGCTGTGGTGTCCGCCGGGCTGAGGGCCGCTGCTCGGAGGTAATCGAACACCGTCACGTACCGTCGAACATCTGCGGCATCCTCCAGATACAAGCCGCTGGACATGTTCTCCAGGTAGATGACGTCCAAGTCGCTCGGGGCCGGAAACCCCACGATGGTGAACGATCCCGTCATCGCCGGATGCGCCCCGGCTCGGTAGGGGAGTATCTGAATCATGACGTTAGGGCGCCGGTTGGCTTCGGCGAGATGGTGGAACTGGTCGGCTGTGATCTGAGCTGTTCCCACGTGCTGATGTACCACCCCTTCGCCAAGAATGACGGACAGTTCCAACGGATCTTGACCTGTGAGTCGTTTTTGACGCTCCATTCGTACGGAGGCCCTGCGTTCGACGTCTTCCGGAGCGTCTCCGGGACGTGAGGCCGCAATCACCGATCGTGCGTACTCTGCGGTCTGCAGCAGTCCGGGAACCAGTGTCTGCTGGTAGGTCCTTGTGGATGCGGCTTCGGCTTCCAGCCCGATGAGCGTCGCGTACTCGCCTGGCAGCACGTCTCCGTAGTTCTGCCACCATCCCCGCTGCCGCGCCTCCTTGGCCAGAGCCAGCAGCGGTTCCCGGCCAGTCTCGACAACGCCGTACATGTCCAGGAACGCGCGGAGGTCTCTCGGCCGGATGCCCCTGCGGCCGGTCTCCATCCGGCTGATGGAGGCCGCCGTGAGATCCATGCGCTCGGCGACTTCCTGCATGGACAGCCCGTGCTCGATGCGCAGCCGTCGCAGCTCCGAAGCCAATCGGCGTCTACGCACGGTGGGGCTCGTGTCGGCGGCCATGGCCGTACCTTCTTTCGGCTCTCGGGTTTGGAAACTGCCGATGGAAACTTCCTGAGGTAACTACCAAAGAGATGCGGCCTGCGGTAGCTTCCACGGAGTGTAGCCGAATGATTACGAAGGGGGAGTGGTGATACCAACGCCGATACGAAAGCACGACTCGCGAGAAGCGGGGTTCATCCACCTGGTGCGGCTCGGCCTGGATCTGCGAGGTCTCGGCGTCCGTACCTCGCTGGCGGTGCCCGTCGGCGGGCGGCCGGTCCTGGAGATCATGTCGGCGGGTGAGACCCGCACCCGCATCACGGTCATCCGCCGTGCCTGCGGATGGGCCTTCACCTGGCGCCCCTGGTGGGCGCGGCTGTGGCGGCCGGGCCAGTGGATATGGGCCGAGGCGGACAACGCGGCCGACGTCATCGTCTCGGCGGTGATCGCATGAGCGGGTCTCAGCGGACCGTCTGCCGGCACGAACGTCAGCGAGCGACCTCCACCCGATGGGGCGCCCTGCGGCTGCTCGGCCACGCGGAGTTCCCCGGCACGCCGTACTCGGTGTCCACGGCACGTCTGTGGGTGCGCGACCTGCTGTCCGGGAGGATCGCCGACGCCGTCCTCGACGACGTGGTGCTGCTGCTGAGCGAGGTGGTCACCAACGCCGTCGTCCACTCCGACTCGGGACGCGCGCCCGGCGGCTCGGTGATGGTCTGCCTGGGCGTCGGCGGCGGCCTGGTCCACGTCGAGGTGATCGACGACGGGTCCGCGACGAGCGTTCCCTTCATCCACGCCGCCAACGCCGACAGCGACGGCGGGCGCGGTCTGTTCCTGGTGGAGGTGATGGCGGCCGGGTGGGGCACGCACCACGACGACGAGGCGGGCAACGCGGTCTGGTTCCACCTGGCCGACGCCACGTCGGGCACGTCCGCGCCCGCCGAAGGCCGCCTGCCGGGAAGCGCGTGCCGCTGAGGCACTCCGGCGACACGTTCCCGGCGAACGATCGCGGCCGTCCCCCTACGGCGGCCGGCCCTGCGCTCCTTCCGGCAGTGACGCGTCAGCAACGGTGGCCACTCCGAACGGCCCCGCCGCGATCGCTTCAGCGTCACCGAGCCCGCCGGGCGGCCGGAAAGGGAGCGGCTACGGCCCGCACGCCGTACGGCGGAGCAGAGAGGCGCGGAGGTGGGCGGGTGTTCCGGCCGGCGTATAAAAGCCCGCAACCATCGCGCCCGCCAGGCCGGAGGCCTGAACCACGAGACGGTGACTGAGACGGCCGGCCGGAACACCCGCCCGCCGCAGCGCGCGCCGGGCGGTGGCGGCGGCACCGTTCAAACCCGCTCCGGCCCAGGACCGCTCCTCCGTGCGATGCCGTACGGGGAAGGTCAAAAGCGCGGCGAGGGCCGGTGGGGGGTCAGGACCGCGCATCCGTGCGATGCCGTACGGGGTGGAAGGTCAAAAGCGCGGTGAGGGCTGGTGGGTGGTTCAGGACCGCTCATCCGTGCGGCCCCGTAACGCCTGCACTGACGATCCGCAGGATGTGGTTAATGTCTAGGTATGCACCTTGTGTAAGGTCCCTCCTATTCAGTTGGTACTGACATAAGAGGCATTCCATGAGCGTTTCCGCAGCCTACGTGACCTTTGCCGACCCGGACGGGGTCGACGACGAGCAGGAGGCCGCCCTCGCCGCCTGGGCCGGGGCCGGGGTCACCGGACATGTCGTGCGCTGGGACGACCCCGAGGTCGACTGGGCCGCGTTCGACGCGGTCGTGGTCCGCAGCGTCTGGGACTACGTGGACCGGCGGGCGGAGTTCCTCGACTGGGCCCGCCGGGTCGAGTCCGTCACCCGGCTGCTCAACCCGGCCGCCGTGCTGGAGCGCAACACCGACAAGACCTACCTGCGGGATCTGAAGGCACCGGCCATCCCCACCTACTGGGTCGGCCCGGGCGAGGCCGTGGACTTCCCGGTCCTCGACGAGTACGTGGTCAAGCCCACGGTGTCGGCCGGGGCCCGCGACACGATCAGGACCGGGGACCGGGGGGAGGCCGAGGCCCACGCCGCCCGGCTGGCCGCCGAGGGGCGGACCGCGATGATCCAGCCCTACCTGGACATGGTCGAGACCGAGGGGGAGACCTCGCTGCTCTACTTCGGCGGCCGGTTCAGCCACGCCATCCGGCGCAACCCGATGCTGGCCGGCACCGCCACCGCGCCGGGGGAGGGGGACGGCCACGGCGAGCTCCGCACCCCCGACCCGGACCAGGTCGCGCTGGCCGAGCAGGTGCTCGCCGAGTTCCCCGGCGTGCTCTACGCCCGTGTCGACCTGGTCCGCCTCCCCGACGGCAGCCCGGTCCTGATCGAGCTGGAGCTCACCGAGCCCTACCTGTTCCTGCGTTACGCCCCCGACGCGGCGGCCAACCTGGCCCGCGCGCTGGCCGAAGCGCTCTGACCGCAGGGTCACCATACGACCGGCCGGAGCCGCCCGCCGGAGACCACCCGCGTGCGGCGCCGTACGGCACGCGGATGTGCCGTCACCTACGGCACACGGATGCATCGGTACGGCGTGCGCCCCGTTTCCAGGGCGCACGCCGCGCCGGTCACTGCGGCAGGACGACCGCGAGCGGGGACACTCCGGCGGTGCGCAGCGCGCCCGGGAGCCTGCCCGCCCAGGGGTGCTCGTGCAGGCCGAGGCCGCCGGGGTTGGCGACCGTGAACCGGACCGCGCCGCCGGTGGCGGCCTGCTCGGCCCAGGTGGCCCCGAAGCCGTTCAGGGCCGTGCGGACCTTGTCCCCGTCGGCGGCGGGGACCGTGAGGCGGATCGGCGACTCCCGGTCCGGGATGGCCGCCGCGGCACGGGAGGCGTCGGGCGCGGGGACGAGCGCCCGCGCCCGGGTGGCGGGCAGGTCGGCGGTGATCGCGTTGGCGACGATCTTCGCCGTGCCGTCGGTGAAGGCGCGGAAGTTCGGCTCCGCGGCGAACAGCACCGCGTGGCCGCTGCCCACCGGCTCGTCCACCACGGCCGCCGTCCCGCCGAGCTCCCCGGCGCCCAGCGCGAAGCCGGACAGGAACCAGTCGGGCGAGTCCGCCGCCGGGTAGGACGCCACCACGTGCGCGGGGTCGGCGGCCCGCATCACCAGGTCGTAGGCGTAGAACTGCATGACGCTCGACCCGACGCCCTCGCTCAGCGGCCCTCCGGCCACGGTGGTCCGCAGGAGCGAGCCGGGCACGTCGGAGGAGGGCTCGGCCAGCGTCACGCCGGAGACTCCCGCCAGCGCGGCGAGCTGGGCGCCGCCCGACCAGCCGACGTACCGGCCGCCCCGGCCGACCCAGTCCTTCAGCGCGGTGCGGCCCGCCTCACCGAGGGCGGTCGCGGCCGCGTTGGCCGGGCCGTCCGGCACCAGCAGCACGTCGACGTCGCCGAGCTTGCCCGCGGCGACGTCGGCCGGGACGAGCACCTGGTAGGGCAGCTTCCAGTCGCGGTCCAGGCGGTGGCGGAGCCAGCCGCTGGACTCGCCGGCGTTCTGCGCAGCGCTCGCCATCTGCAGCACGCCGACCCTGCGCGGGGTGGTGAGCCGGGTCGAGGGGGCGTCCACCGGCCGGACCGGGGTGGCGGCGGGCAGCAGCACCTGGCCGGAGGAGCCGCCGGAGACGTTGCCCAGCAGCGGCAGGCTCCAGGCGGTCACGTCGTAGAAGTAGGGGAACGGGGTGTAGGTGTCCTCGTTCAGCATGCCCTGGATCCAGTGCTTCTGGCCCTGGGCCAGCGGGATCCAGTAGGTGCCCCGGGGCAGGGTGGTGCGCGCCTCGGGCCTGCCGTACGCCTTGAAGTCCTTGACCGTCAGCGGCCTGGCCAGTTTGTACACCTGGACGTCCATGCGCTGCAGGCGACGGACGACGAGGTCGGTCTCGGCCTTCTTGGCCGGGTCGTCGGCGCGCAGGAAGTAGTGGCGCACCCTGCGGTCGGGCACCTGGGTGATGACCTCGTTGCCCGGGTTGTAGACCTGGTTCGGCTCCAGCCGGCCTTCGAGGCCCTGCTTCAGTGCGTCGGCGTACATGCCGTGCCAGGTGGTGAGGATCTCGGTCTTCCTGGCCGCCGCCGCCGACAGGGAGACCCACTGGGTGAGCCACTGCTCGAAGGTCCGGGCGGCGATCGGCGAGGCGTTGCCCTTCTCGAAGGTCATGCCCGCCGCGTTGAAGCCGGTCGTCGGGACCGTGTCGCCGTAGCCCATGTAGAACATGTCGTAGACGTCGCGGTTGAAGAACGGGATCCCGCGCCGGGTGAACTCGCCGATCATCGCGGCGCCGTAGGTGTTGTTGATCCAGTCGACGGCCGGCTCGGCGATGTCGTGGTAGATCGGGTCGGCGTTCGGCGGGAAGAAGTATTCGGTGCCGCCCATCTCGTGGGCGTCGATGAAGAGCTGCGGCGGATACTTCCGCATGAGCTCGATCTTGCCGTCGGTCTCCGGCTGGGTGCGGGCGAACCAGTCGCGGTTCATGTCGAAGGCGTAGGCGTTGCGCCGGGTGTCGGCCTCGCGGCCGTCGGGGTTCTGCGTCGGCAGGATCACCACGACGGCGTTGTCCAGGATGCGGCCGGCCGCGCAGTCGTCCCGTCCGGCCAGGTCGTAGAGGGTCTTGAGGGCGGCGTCGGTGCCGCTCTCCTCTCCGCCGTGCACGTTTCCGGCGACCCAGAGGATCGCGGGCGTGTTCCTGGCGAGGGCCCTGGCCGCGGGGGCGGGGGTGAGCGGGTCGCGCAGCAGTTTGATCGAGGTCTCGATCGCGCGCAGGTTGCGGATGTTGCGCGGGGTGCCGACGATCGCGTACTTCAGCGCGCGTCCCTCGGCGCTGGTGGCCAGCGTGCCGGAGGTGACCCGGTCGCTGGCCCGGTCGATCGCGGTCAGCAGGGTGTCGGACTCCGCCGTGGTGACCTCGCGTTCGCCGAGGTCGAAGCCGAGCACGCTCTTGGGCGTGGGCACCTTGCCGTGGTAGACGGGGGTGGTCCGGGTGGCGTCGCAGGTGGTGGTGGGGGATGTGACCGGGGCGGGCTCCGCCTGAGCGGCCCCGGCGGGAAGGGCGATGGCGACGGCCATGACGGCCGGTGCGATCACCTTGAGGCGGTTCACCATGTGATCACGCTGTCATCTGGGACGAATGACAACAAGATATGAAATTTTACACTTGTGTTACGGGTGAGGCTTCAAGGGCACAGCGCAGAGGTCAGCAGGGTCATGGCCGCCTGATGAGGGTCCCCGGAGAACGGG
The DNA here is from genome assembly GCF_900113865.1 of Streptosporangium canum. GTDB lineage: Bacteria > Actinomycetota > Actinomycetes > Streptosporangiales > Streptosporangiaceae > Streptosporangium > Streptosporangium canum. The sequence continues at coordinate 134,330 of NZ_FOQY01000012.1, forward strand.
GTGATCGACAATGTGACCTGGCGCGAACCGTCGGCCGAGCCGGCCTGGTGATGCCGACCATTGGGCGCGATGACGCGCTGACAGCGGCGGGGGCGTTCCGCCGGAAGCCTGTTCCGTGGATCGGCTCAGTCAGGGCTGTGATCGTTGATGGGACGAGGGCCGATCTGGCGCGCTGCTCGGGCGAAGGCGCGAATGAGCGGGCTCTCCGCCCCGGTGCGCCAGACGAGTACCCATTCGGTCAGCGGGGCGTCCAGGATCGGCAGCAGGACGATGCCGGGGTGGGTGTAGTAGCGCGCCACATGCGCGTTGAGCGGGCACATGCCCTGCCCGGAGGCGACGAGGGCGAGAACCTCGTGAAAGGTCTTGGCGGCGGGACCGCGAGGTACGGGGCGTCCGCTCGGCGTGTGAGCGGGCGCCATGGCCTCGATCCAGTAGTCCGGCGGCCCTGCCGCGGGAGCGATGGTGGGGTGGTCGCCGAAGTCCTCCATCGAGGCCGCCTCCTTGACGGCCATCGGATGGTCGGCCGCGATCGCGAGCACGCGGCCCTCGGTCAGTGTGACGGGGCCGACAGTCATGCCGGGTTCGCGGACGGGCGACCACATCAGTTGCATGTCGACGGCATTTTCGCGCAGGGGGGTGAAGGCGTCGGCGAAATGGAACTCCTGGAGCTGGACGTCGCAGTTGAGATGGCGGGCGCGGAACGCGTCGATCACCGGGCGCAGTTCGTTCCCCAGCGCGCCCATGACACCCAGCCGGAGTGTCCCACTCGCTCCGAGGCCCGAGGCGGTCGCGCGGGCGAGGCCGGCCTGGATCAGGTCGTATCCCTGCCGGAGGTCGTCGCGTAGCCGGCAGCCGATCGGGGTCAGGGTCACCGTACGGCTGGTGCGGTCGAACAGGGCGGCGCCGATGCGTCGCTCCTGTCTTTTGATCGACTGGCTGACCCGCGCCGAGGACACGTGCAACCGCTCGGCGGTCCGGCCGAAGTGCAGCTCCTCGGCCAAAGTCAGGAAGATCTCGATGTCCCGAAACTCCATGAACGCCCATATTTCGTTAAGTGCCAGGTTACGGAACGCTACCTGATCTGGCATTGATCCCGATCAGGGTGATGCCCGACGCTGGGGGCTGCCTGAAAACACCTTTTCGGCTTGCTTTGTAAGGAAACCGCAGATGTCCCTGATCGTTCCGGACTTCGACGAGTCCGTGATCGTCCGCTCCGCCGAGGCCGAAGTGATCGGCCGGGCCCCGACCACCATCCGGCTGCTGGCCGACAGCGGCTCCACCGGCGGCGCTCTGTCCGCGCAGCGGGTCACCCTGCTCAACGGCGCCGACGGCGCCAAGCCGCACCACCACGCGGGCTCGGCGGAGCTGTTCTACCTGCTGGAGGGCACCGCCCAGCTGCTGTCCGGCGACCAGGTCGTCACCGCCGAACGCGGCGACCTGGTCATCGTGCCGCCCGGCCTGGCGCACGCCTTCGCGGCCGCCCCGGGTGAGGACGCCGACATCCTCATCGTCATCACCCCCGGCGTCGAGCGGTTCGAATACTTCCGCCACCTGGAGCGCGTCGCCTACGGCAAGGTGCCGCCGGAGAGCCTGCTGGAGGTCCAGGAGCTCTACGACACCTACTTCCGGGACAGCGCCGCCTGGAAGGACCGTCCTTCGGCATGAGGAAGATCCTTCACACGGCCCACATCTACATGATCGTCGGTGTGGTCAGCGGCCTGTACTACCGCGAGATCACCAAACTGAACGACTTCACCGGCGACACTCAGCTCGGGGTCGTGCACACGCACCTGCTCACGCTCGGGATGTTGTTCTTCCTCATCGTGCTGATGCTGGAAAAGACCTTCACCCTGACCGCCGGCAAGCTCTTCACCTGGTTCTTCTGGGTCTACAACGCGGGCCTGGCGCTGACCGTGCTCATGATGACCGTCCACGGCACCCAGACCGTGCTCGGCGTCCAGACGAGTCCAGTGATCTCCGGTATCGCCGGACTCGGCCACATCCTGCTGACCGTCGGCCTGATCCTGCTGTTCACCGACCTGGGCAAGCGGCTCCCGGCCAAGACCGGCTGACCGGGACCCTAGGACGTCGTCCCGTGGGCGGAGATGCCGCCGTCCACCGGGATGATCGCCCCGGTCACGTAGGCGCCGGCCCGTGACGACAGGAAGATCGCGGTTCCCGCCATGTCCTCCGGAGTGCCGATCCGGCCCAGCGGCACGTGGGACTCGATCGCCGAGCGGGTGGCCGGGTCGTCGAGCGCGAAGGCCATCATCTTCGACTCGAACGGGCCCGGCGCGATGGCGTTGACCGTGATCGACTCCCGGGCCAGCCGCTGGGACAGGTGCCGGGTGAGCATGTGCACGGCGGCCTTGGCGGCCGAGTAGGCGTAGTTCTCCATGGAGGGCACCCGGATCCCGTCGATCGACCCGATGTTGATCACTCTGGCCGGGTCGCCGGGGCTCGCGGCGGCGCGCAGCAGCGGCAGGAACCGCTGGGTCAGGTGGAACACGCCCTTGACGTTGATCCCCCAGAGCTTGTCGAAGGCGTGCCCGGGATAGTCCTCCAGCGGTGCGCCCCAGGTCGCTCCGGCGTTGTTGACCAGCACGTCCAGCCGTGACTCCCGCGCGGTGACGGCGTCGACGAGCGCGCAGACGCCCTCCTCGGTCGACAGGTCGGCCGGCACGGCCACGCATCCCAGCTCGGCCGCGGTCTTGCCGACCTCGGCGGCCTTGCGCGAGGAGATGTAGACCGTCGCCCCGGCCGCCACGAACCCGGCCGCGATCATCCGGCCGATCCCGCGCGATCCGCCGGTGACGACGACGGTCTTGCCTTCCACCGAGAACAGAGTCATGTTCCGCAGCATGCCGCACCTCCGGCGACCCGTCCATACCGAGCGGTTGGTTGAAAAATAATGTCATGTAAAGAAACGAGAATGAAACAATCTTCCATCACTCGTTGACATGCCCCGTCTCTATGGTGTGCCTTCATCTACAACGGTTCACCGGCTCGAAGATGGGGCACCACCATGACGAGAATGGGCGCGCGGCTGGCCGCGCTTGGACTGACGCTGCTGCTGGCGATACTCCCGGCGACGCAGGCACTGGCCGGAAAGGCGCCCGAACCGGGGACGCAGGCACTGGCCAGACAGGCGCCCGAACCGGGGAAGAAGACCGTGCGGCTGGGCGTGACCCAGGCCGTCGACTCGATGAACCCGTTCCTGGCGGTCCGGATAATCTCCTCGTCGATCCACCGCTGGATGTACGGGTTCCTCACCGTCCCCGACCCCAAGACCCTGCAGCCCAGCCCCGACCTCGCCGAGTCGTGGGAGACGTCGGACGACAAGCTGACCTGGACCTTCAAGATCCGCGCCAACGCCAAGTGGTCGGACGGCAAGCCCGTCACCGCGCAGGACGCGGCGTGGACCTTCAACACGGTCATGACCGTCGACGCGGCCAAGCAGGCCAACGGCCCGGCGGTGGAGAACTTCGAGAGCGTCACGGCGACCGACGACCGGACCCTGGTCATCAAGACCAGGAAGCCGCAGGCCTCGATGCTGGAGAACCCCATCCCGATCGTGCCCAAGCACGTCTGGGAGGCCGTCGGCGACATCGGCAAGTTCGAGAACGACACGTCTCCGGCCGTCGGCGCCGGCCCGTTCATCGTGGCCGAATACAAGAAGGACACCTACGTCAAGCTGAAGGCCAACCCCGGCTACTGGCGCGGCGCCCCCAAGATCGACGAGCTGCACGTCCTGTTCTACGAGAACCCCGAGGCCGCCAACGCGGGCCTGAAGAAGGGCGAGATCGACCTGATCGGCCGGCTGGCCGCTCCCCAGTTCGAGGCCCTGGCGGGCGACCCGAACATCGTGCAGTGGAACACCCAGGGCCGCAGGGCCGTCTACCTGCAGCTCAACCACGGCGCGCAGACGATCGACAACAAGCCGGTCGGCGACGGGCACCCCGCGCTGAAGGACCCGAAGGTACGGCAGGCCATCCACTACGCGATCGACAAGAAGGCCCTGGCCGACCAGGTGCAGAGCGGTCTGGCCGTGCCGGCCGACGGGTCGATCGTCCCGCCGATGTACCAGGAGTTCTTCTGGAAGGCCGAGGGCGACGACCTCGTCACCCACGACATCGCCAAGGCCAACGAGATCCTCGACGAGGCCGGCTACAAGAAGGGCGCCGACGGCGTCCGGACGACGCCCGACGGCAAGCGCAAGCTGGAGATGCGCTTCAGCATCCACACGGACACGCCCGTCGAGGACAAGATCGCGCAGTTCCTGACCGGCTGGTTCAAGGAGATCGGCATCCCGCTCTCGACCAGGAAGCTCGACGCCAACAAGTTCACCGAGGAGACCGGCTTCACCGGCCTGTTCGACATCGCGATCAGCGGCTGGTCGGTCAACCCCGACCCCGAGGAGGTCCTGGCCACCCACCTGTGCAGCCGCAGGCCCACGGCGAGCGGCGAGGGCGGCGGCACCGAGTCGTTCTACTGCGACCCGGAGTACGAGAAGCTCTACCAGGAGCAGCTGAGCGAGCTCGACCGGCCCAAGCGCGCCGAGATCATCAAGCTGATGCAGAAGCGCCTCTACACCGACGCCCCGGTCATCGCCGTCTACTACCCGAACAACCTTGAGGGCTACCGCAAGGACCGCATCACCAGCATCACCCCGATCCCCGAGGACAAGGGCATCCTGTACGGCGGAAGCGGCTACTGGCCCTTCTACTCCCTGGACGCGGTGGCGGCCCCGGCCGGCTCGACCGGCGGCGGCTCCGGCACCGGCCTCGCCGTGGGCGTCGCCGTGGCCGTGGTGCTCGTCGGCGCGGGCGGGTTCCTCCTGGTCCGGCGGCGTCGCTCCGTAGCGGACGAACGCGAGTGACGTCCCGATGACAGTCCCTCCCGACACCCTCCTCGACCCCGGGCCCGCCGCCGACCCGGCGGCGGGCCCGGGGAAGGGGCGCGGCGCCCGCCGGCCGGTGCTGCGCTACGCGCTGGCGAAGATCGGCGGGGCCGCGCTCAGCATCGGCATGGTCATCGTCGCGACGTTCTTCCTGTTCCGGCTGATCCCGGGTGACCCCGCGATCGCCTACACGCGCGACGTGCCGCTCAGCCCCGAGCAGCTCGACCTGCTCCGCCGCCAGATGGGGCTCGACAAACCCCTGACGCAGCAGTTCCTCGACTTCGTGACGCGGACCCTCCGGCTGGACCTCGGCACCTCCTACGAGTACAAGCGCCCGGTCACCGAGCTCATCGCCGACCGGGTGGGCCCCACCCTGGTGCTCGTGGGCACCGGGCTGGTCATCGCGGTCAGCCTGGGCCTGTGGCAGGGCACGAGGGCGGCGTGGAACCACGGCAGCCGGTTCGACCGCTTCTCCACCGGCCTGTCGCTCGTCCTGTGGTCGGTGCCGACCTTCTGGCTGGGGCTGCTGCTCCTGATGGTCTTCGCCGCCGGGGTGGGGCCCATACCGGGGATCTTCCCCACCCGGGGCATGGAGGACGTCGACGCGCCCGGCGGGCCGATGTACCTCCTCCACGTCGCCCACCACCTGGTGCTGCCGTGCCTCACCCTGGTCGCCGTGGTCTACGCGCAGTACCTGCTGGTCATGCGCTCCTCGCTGCTCGACGAGATCGGCCAGGACTACGTGACCACCGCCAGGGCGAAGGGATTGCGCGACGACGAGGTGCGGCGGCGTCACGCCGTGCCCAACGCGCTCCTGCCGACCGTCACGCTGGTCTTCATCCACATCGGGTTCGTGGTGGGAGGGGCGGTGTCGGTGGAGACCGTCTACTCCTGGCCGGGCCTCGGCCTGCTGTTCTACGAGGCGATCAAGGGCCCCGACTTCGCGGTCATGCAGGGGACGTTCATGGTCGTGTGCACCGCGGTGATCGTCATGAACACGCTGGCCGACGTGGCCTACCACGTCCTGGACCCGAGAGTGAGGTCGGCGTGAGCGTCACCCGGACCCGCCGCAGGGCGGCGTTCTCGCGCTTCCGGCGGGAGTACCGCCGGCAGCGGGCCGGACTGTACGGCGCGGCGATCCTCGTCGCGGCCGTCGTCCTGGCCCTCCTCACCCCGCTGATCACCGACCCGGCCGGCATGGACGTCACCAAGGCGACGGGCGCCAAGATGTCCCCCCCGAGCCTGGACTTCCCGATGGGCACCGACGAGTCGGGCCGCTCCGTCCTGCTGATGGTCCTGTGGGGCTCGCGCGTCTCCCTGCTGATCGGCTTCATGTCGGCCCTGCTCAGCATGACCATCGGCACGGTGATGGGCATCGCGGCGGGGCACTTCCGCGGCTGGGCGTCGGCCGTGCTCATGCGGATCACCGACTGGTTCCTGGTCCTGCCGTCGCTCGTGCTGGCCCTGGTGCTCGCGGCCATCCTCGGCGGCGGCACCTCCACGATCATCCTGGCGATCGGCGTGACCTCCTGGGCGTCCACGGCGAGGCTGATCAGGGCGCAGACCCTGTCCGTCGAGGCCAGGCCGTACATCGAACGCTCCAGAGCCCTCGGCGCGGGGCACTGGCACATCATGACCAGGCACGTCCTCCCGAACGTCGCCCCGCTGGTGCTGGCCAACACGACCCTGCAGGTGGCCAGCGCCATCGTCGCCGAGTCGACCCTGGCCTTCCTCGGCGCGGACTCGGGCAGCGTCTCGTGGGGCGGCATGCTGCGCGGCTCCTACGACTGGGGAGCCGCCACCTCCGGCGCGTGGTGGTACGTCCTCGCGCCCGGCCTGTGCATCGTCGCGGTCGTCATGGCGTTCACGCTGTGCGGCCGGGCGCTGGAGGCCGTACTCAACCCACGCCTGCGGGGGGCCTCCCGATGAGCCTGCTTCAGCTGCGCGACGTCGCGGTGACCTACCGGGCCGCCGCGGGCGAGGTGCCCGCCGTGCGGGGGATCTCCCTGGACCTGGCCGCGGGCCAGGCCCTCGGCGTGGCGGGGGAGTCGGGGTCGGGCAAGTCGACGCTGGCCATGGCCCTGCTGCGGCTGCTCCCCAAGGACGCGCGGGTGACCGGGGAGATCCTGCTGGACGGCGAGGACGTCCTCACGATGAAATGGGGGCGGCTCCGCGCGGTGCGGTGGGCGTCGGCCTCGGTGGTCTTCCAGGGAGCCCAGCACGCCCTGAACCCGGTGCGGCGGATCGAGGACCAGATCGCCGAGCCGCTGCTGGTCCACGGGCTGGCGACCCCGGCCGCGGCGCGGCGGAAGGTGGCGGAGCTGCTGGAGCAGGTCGGCCTGCCCGCCTGGCGCGCCCGGAGCCACCCGCACGAGCTGTCCGGCGGGCAGCGCCAGCGCGTGATGATCGCCATGGCCCTGGCCTGCTCGCCACGCCTGATCATCGCCGACGAGCCGACGACCGCTCTGGACGTGATGATCCAGGCGCAGGTGCTCGCGCTGATCCGCTCGCTCATCGCCGAGCACGGCATCAGCCTGATCATGATCTCTCACGACCTGTCGGTCCTGGCCTCGATGTGCGACCGGCTGGCGGTCATGTACGCGGGCCGGGTGGTCGAGTCGGGGCCCTCGCACGAGGTCTTCCAGGCCCCCCGGCACCCCTACAGCCGGGCGCTGGCCGCGGCCTTCCCCACGGTCGGGGACCCCGCCTCCCGGCTGGCGCCGAAGGGGCTGGGCGGCGACCCGCCCGACCCGATGCGCCTGCCGGGGGGCTGCTCCTTCCACCCCCGGTGCCCGGTGTCGCTGCCGTCGTGCGCGTCGGCGGACGTCGAGCTGTGGCCCGCGGGCGAGAGCCGTACCGCCGCCTGCGTGCACGTCCTGCCGGCGGAGGAGAAGACCGAAACCCCCGGCATCTCGGTCATGCGACCGGCGAAGGAGGACGCATGACCCTGCTCGAAGCACGGGAGCTGCACATGGAGTTCGCCTCGCGCGGGCGGCGCGCCCGCGCCGTGGACGGGGTGAACCTCACGGTGGGGGAGGGGGAGATCGTCGCGCTGGTCGGCGAGTCCGGCTGCGGCAAGACGACGCTGGCGCGCACCCTGCTCGGCCTGGAACGGCCCACCTCGGGATCGGTCCTGTACGGCGGGACGCCCCTGTCCTACTCCTCGCGCGCGCTGAAGGCCTACCGCCGCGAGGTGCAGCTCGTGCTGCAGGACCCGACGGGTTCGCTCAACCCCCGCCACACCGTCTACGAGGCGGTGGCCGAGGGGCCGCGCATCCACGGCATGCCGGACGAGGAGGAGCGGGTCGCGTCGGCGCTGTCGCGTGCCGGGCTGCGCCCGCCGGAGCGGTTCTTCCACTCCTACCCCCACGAGCTGTCCGGCGGCCAGCGGCAGCGCGTCGTCATCGCCGGGGCGCTGGCGCTGGACCCCCGGGTCCTGGTCGCCGACGAGCCGGTGGCCTCGCTGGACGCCTCGGTCCGCGGCGAGATCCTCGCCCTGATGCTGCGGCTCCGCGACGAGCTGGGGCTGTCCGCCCTGGTCGTCACCCACGACCTCGGCCTGGCCTGGAACATCGCCGACCGCGTCGCGGTGATGTATCTCGGCAGGATCGTCGAGTCGGGGCCCGTCGAACAGGTCCTGACGTCGCCGTCACACCCCTACACGCGGGCGCTGCTGTCGGTCCTGCCGGAGTCGCCGTCGCCCGTGGTGCTGGGCGGTGAGCCGCCGGACCCGACCCGGATCCCCCAGGGTTGCCGCTTCCACCCGCGCTGTCCGGTCCTCGCCGCCGGTGCGGCGGCCGAGGCAGGGGTCGACGGCCGGTGCAGGTCACAGCGGCTTCCGGTGCTTCCCGCCGCGGCCGGCCCCCAGGTCGCCTGCCACTACGCCGCGGTACGCCAGGGGTAACCGTCGTCCGACCTCCGTCCCGACGCCCGGACCCACGGGCGCGATGGGCGGTTCATCCGCACATCGCAACTTTGTCGCCACGCCGCGCATCCAAGAGGGGGAAGATCACAAGACGGGGAGGACGACGTGGCGACGGCGTTGATCGACGGGGATCCTCAGCGGCTGGGGAAGTACTGGCTGGCCGGCCGGCTCGGCGCGGGCGGTCAGGGGGTCGTCTACGAGGCCTACGGCGAGGACGGCCGCCGGGTGGCGGTCAAGGTGCTGCACGGGGACCCGGCGAGCGATCCGGAGCTGCGGGACCGGTTCGGCAAGGAGGCCGCGGCGGCGCAGCGGGTGGCCTCGTTCTGCACGGCGGGTGTGATCACGGCCGATCTGGACGGGGACAGGCCGTACATCGTCAGCGAGTACGTCGAGGGGATGAGCCTGCGCCAGGCGGTCGCCGGCGGTCGCAGGTTCGCCGGGGACGACCTGCACCGCCTGGGCACGGCGATCGCCACCGCGCTGACCGCGATCCACGACGCCGGGGTGATCCACCGGGACATGAAGCCGGACAACGTGCTGCTCGGCCCGGACGGTCCCCGGGTGATCGACTTCGGGGTGGCCCGCACGCTGGAGATGTCGCTGACCGCCACCGGACTGGTGACGGGCACGCCGACCTACATGGCGCCCGAGGTGTTCACCGGGCAGCGGGCCGGCACCCCGGCGGACGTGTTCGCCTGGGGCGGCATCATGCTGTTCGCCGCGACCGGCCAGGACCCGTTCGAGGGGGAGAGCCTGGGCGGGGTGATGCACCGGGTGCTGTCGTCGGATCCCGACCTGAGCGTGCTGCCCGGCTCGCTGCGCGGCCTGGTCGGCGCCGCACTGGACAAGGACCCGGCCGCCAGGCCGACAGCGAGGCAGCTGCTGCTCGCGCTGATCAGCGGCGACGGACGGCTGGACACGGTCCGGCTGCTCGCCGAGGGCAGCCGGGAGGGCGGCCGCGTCCACGTGGCCACCGACGACCCGGGGCTGGGCATCCTCGCGGAGGAGTCCTACGCGATGCTCGACCCCGCGGAGCGGGCACTGGCCCCCGAGGTGTTCCTGCGGCTGATCACCGTCGACGACGGCGGACTGCGGGCACGGCGGGCAGGGCGGGCCGAGTTCCCCGACGGGGCCCGGCGGCTGCTGGAGGTGTTCGCCTACCTGATCACCGGTGACGGCCGGGAGGTCTGGCTGACCAGGATCGCGCTGCTGCACGCCTGGCCCCGGCTGCGCGCGTGGGTGGAGGCCAACCGGGACGGCCTGGCCGCGCACCGGGAGGTCTGGACCGCTATGCGGCGTTGGGAGACCCGCGGGCGCAGGGACGCCGACCTGCTGCAGGGCCACAGCCTGCGGGCGGCCGTCCGGTGGGCCGCCACCGAGCGCCGCGACATCGTGCTCAGCCCGGCCGAACGCGACTTCCTCGACGAGGGGACGGCGCTTGCCCGGCGCCGGTCCAGGCGGGCCCGCCTGCTGACCGTCGCGCTGGCCGGACTGCTGGTCGTCGCGCTGGCCGCGGGGGCGCTCGCCGTACGGCAGAGCGGGGTCGCCGACGAGCGCAGCGCCACGATCGCGGTCCAGCACGACCGGTCCGAGGCCAGGCGGGTCGCGACGCTCGCCGACACCCTGCGGGTCACCGAGCCGGTGAAGGCGATGCTGCTCAGCGTGGCGTCCTGGCGGATCGCGCGGGTCCCGGAGGGCAGGGCGGCGCTGAGCGGCTCGCTGACCCAGCAGGAGACGGCGGCCTTCCAAGATCCGGCGACGGTCGCCCAGACCCTCAGGGCGCTCAGCCGCGACGGTCGCACGCTGGTCAGCGTCGGCGAGGATTCCGTACGGGTGTGGGACATGCGGACCGGCCGGAAGACCGGCGGTTTCACCGGCGTCGGGAAGAACGTGCGCGCCGTCGCGCTCAGCCCGAGCGGACGGACCCTCGCCGTGCTGGGCGGCGGAGGGGTGCGGGTCTGGGACGTGCGGACCGGCAGGGTGAGGGGTGCGCGCCTGCCCCTGCGCGTCCTGGAGATCGAGACGGTCCCGACCGGCCTCCTGTTCGGGCATGCCGAGGACCTCCTCGTCGTCACCCACGACGAGGAGCAGACGATCTGGAACCTCAGAACGGGAGAGAGGAGGAGACCGCCCGTCCACGTGCTCGACACCGCCCCGGACGGGCGGCACATCGTGGGTGACAGCCCGGCCCGGGAGATGGAGATCCGGGACCTCGCCGGCCCGGGGAAGATCTCGCTCGGCAGGGTCTGCGACGCCTGCGCGTTCAGCGGCACCTACAGCGCCGACGGGAAGCTCGTCGCGGTCACCAAGGGCAGCTCCGTCGAGGTCAAGGAGACCGCCACCGGCGGGACGGCCGCCGACACGCTCAGTGACGGCAGCCGCGGTGAGCTGCTCTTCAGCCCCGATGGGCGGCACCTGGCCTCGTATACCGGCAGTTCCATCACGATCTGGTCGGATTTCAACCTCGTCCCCGTCCTGGTCCGCAAGATCGACACGATCACGCCGTCACTCGCCTTCGACCCGGACGGGCGCACGGTCCGCTATCTCGACGAGAACACGGTCGTCACCCTCGACCTCGGCGCCCTGCTCAGACCCGTCCGGCTCAAAGGAGCGGACGGCGGGGCGGTGCTCAGCCCCGACGGCCGCCTGCTCGCCACCCGCCAGGAGGGGACCCACCGGGTCACGCTCTGGGACGTACGGCTCCGCAGGCCGGTCGGCGCGCCGCTGGACGTCGGCCGGGGTTCCTTCTTCCACCTGGCCTTCACCCCCGACGGCCGGAGGCTCGCCGTGAGCAGGCAGGGCGGCGGCGGGGGCGGCTCCATCATCGGGATCTGGGACACCTCGTCCCTCAAGCGGGTCGCCACCGTCTCCGCCAAGGGGCAGGGCGGGGTGACCGCGATGGCGTTCAGCCCGGACGGCACGGCGCTGGCCGCCTCCGTGGAGGAGACCGCCGCGACCTCGGACAGCGCCGTCCACCTGTGGGACCTGCCCGGTGGCAGACAGCGCTGGGTGCTCCGCCAGGATGCCGTGACCGGCCTCGCCTTCCATCCCGACGGCAGGTCCCTCGGGGTCGCCGGCGGCGAGAACAGGCTGGTGGACGTCGCCACCGGCAAGGCTGCCGGCCGCCCCTACGGCGCGCCGGGGCCCAACGTCCGGGTCGCCGGCCTGGCGTTCAGCAAGGACGGTTCCCGCATCGCGGTCGGCGCAGGCATCGGCTCCGGCGGCGATGTCGACGCGGGACGGCTCTCGGTCTGGGACACGGCCACGCGGAGCAGCCGGGGCGAGCAGCTCCGCGCGGGTACGGCCGGGGTCTTCCTGCTGGCCTACTCGCCCCGTGGTGACGTGGTCGCGGCCGTGGTGGACAACAAGAAGGTGCTGCTGTGGGACGTGAACTCCGGGAAGCGCCTGGGCCAGGCGATCGCCGTGCACACGGACCGCATCGAGTCACTGGCCTTCACCGCCGACGGCTCGCGGCTGCTCAGCGTCGACGCGACCGGCACGCTGGCCGAGCATGCCGTCGACCCCGACCAGGTGGCCTCGGCCGTCTGTGCCCGCGCGGGCAGGACGCTGACCGGGGCCGAGTGGCACGCCTACCTGCCGTCCCTGGCCTACCGGGACGTCTGCCCGCGGTGACGGTCAGAGACCGGGCAGGCGGCCGTTGCGGAACAGGTCGACGAAGAGCTGGTGGTCGGTCCTGGCCTGCGCGCCGTAGGCGTGGGCGAAGCCGACGAGCATGCCGGTGAAGCCGTCGGCGTCGCCGTCGATCACGGCCACGATCGCGTCCTCGGTGGAGAAGTCGACCAGGTCGTGGCTGGACTCGTCGTCGGCCACCGAGTGCATGCGGGCCACGGCCCGGCCGAGGTCGCCGATCACCGAGGCGAGCTCGTCCGGCTCGTTGACGTCGCCCCAGTCCAGGTCGGCGGAGTAGGGGGACACCTCGGCGACGAGCTGGCCGACGCCGTTCAGCGTGGTGTAGCCGAGCCAGGGGTCGGCGTAGGCCTGCAGGGCCCGCTGCGACTCGGCGGTGCGGTGGCCCTGGTGCTTGAAGTAGCCGTGCACCTTCTCGTCGGTGATGTGCCGGGCCACGGCCGGGACCTGGGCCTGCTTCATGTAGAGGATGACGTCGTTCTCCAGGGCCTGGGTGTGGCCCTCCAGCAGCATGTTGTAGGAGGGCAGTCCCGCCGAGCCGATGCCGACACCCGTGCGGAGCGCGAAGTCCTTGATCTTGTGCTCGATCTCGGAGACCGCGGGGAGAGTGGTCAGGTAGTCCTGGAAGGCCGCCTCGACCGTGTGCCGGGTCTCCTCGTCCACCGGGAAGCGGCCGTCCATGGCGGCGAACCTGCGGTCGAAGTTGTCGATCGTGGTCTCGATGTCCAGCAGCGCCACCCGGGTGTTCAGCCGGGCCACCTGGAGCACCCGGTGGAGCACGCCGGTGGTGGTCTCCAGGGTCAGCGAGCCGATCGCGTCGTCTCCGCCCTCCGAGATGGCGGTCAGCTCGGCGAGGTAGGCGTGGGCGAACCCGGACACCAGCTCGGTGATCACTCCGTCCGACAGGGCCTTGGCGTACCCGATGAGCGCGACGCTGGCCGCGAACCGCTTGAGGTCCCAGACGTAGGGCCCGACGTAGGCCTCGTCGAAGTCGTTGACGTTGAAGACCAGCACGCCCGAGGCGTTCATGTAGGTGCCGAAGTTCTCGGCGTGCAGGTCGCCGTGGATCCACACCCGGCCCGTCTGGCCGTCGAGGAAGGCGTCGTCGGCGAAGGCCCCGGTCATGTCCGCGTAGAAGAGGCTGGCGCTGCCCCGGTAGAAGGCGAACGGCGAGGCCGCCATCTTCCGGAACTTGCGCCGGAAGGCGGCGGGGTCGCGCTTGATGGAGTCACCGAACTCGGTGATCAGGACGTCGAGAATGTGCGCCGAGCGCCCATCGGTGGTCATGATGCGCACGTTAGAGGTAAAGACCGGAATTCCGCCAGCTGTGGGACGTCACGGATGTGGAACGCGCCAACGAAGAGAGATCGTCCGACGGCCGTGGGGGTGCCCTGACCTTCACAACCCCCATCGCCACCGGCCGGCGGGTCACACGGCGATCACCGGGAAGTCCTGCGGAGCGATCCCCGGCAGCTGCTTGCCGGTGAAATCCTCGCCCACGTCCGTGAAGATCTTCCAGGCCATGACGGCGGCGATGACGCCGTGAACGGAGGCGATCGCCATGGCGAGGCGCCGGCCGGTGATCTCGGCCCCGAGCCGCGCCCCCGGATGGAACGCCTTCAGGAGGCTCAGGGCCAGCATGAGGCAGACCTCTTTGACCACTATCGCGAAGGCGAGGTCGTGCGCCCGGTTGAGATGCCGGACCGCCTCCTGAAGACCGTGGGCCTTGGCCACCGCACGGTCGGCGAGCTGGATGCCCGCGGTGACGAAGTCGCGGAGCTTGCGGTCGGCGGCGTTCTTCGCGTCCCCTTCCCAGGCCCTGGCGAGGGCCTCCCGGCCCGTGGGGTCGCCGGCGCCGAAGATGACGCCGAGCCGCTCGGCCCTGTCCCGCCAGGCCGACATGACACGGTTGACGCTGTCGTCGTCGAAGGTCATCGCGGTCATCCAGACCACGCAGGCGATCGCGGCGTTCCAGCTCGTCGTGGAGGCCACCCTGAGCATCGCGTGGGTCCGCCCGCTCATCTTCTGCAGGCGGGCCAGCTCGGTGGAGCCCGGGCTCCACCTCTTCATGTCCTCTTTGAACGCCCGCGACAGTCCGGACGCCCCCACGGCGAGGCCCGCCGAGGCGACGCCCCCGACCACCAGCGCGCCCCCTTTCCATGACTGCCCTTCCGGCCGGTGGTCGGGGTGGAGCCGCCGCCTCATCTCGTCGGAGTAGACGTCGAGCCTGCCCGTCCGGCCGGCGCGTTCGAGCAGGGCCTGGATGGCGGCGTCCTCCGCCGTGACGTATCCCTCGGCGGTGGCGCGCATCCCCGAGGAGAGGCTCCGCGCCGACTCCGCCCCCCTGCCGACCCTGCGGTGGAAGTCTCCCTGGCCGAGGTTGTGGCGCAGCACGGCGGGGAGGCCGATGATTCCCAGTGCCCCGGCGGACAGCCCGGCGAAGTCCGTGCCGCCGAGGGAGCTCAGGTCGGTTTGAACCTCTTTCGCGTTCAGGCCGGCACGTCGGATCGCATCCTGGCTGACGGAGAGGAAGGCGTCTGTCATAGCGCCAATTTGTAACGCAGTTCCCGGCGGGCCTCCGGGAGCACCGAGGGTGTTATGGATTCGTATCGCAGGATTTATCAACCTGTTCACGTCGGAGGCGGTGCGGCGGGACCGCTCCCGGCGCCGGTACGGCGGGCAGGGGAGCCGGAGGCGGGTCCGGCGACCGGGGTCTCCGCCACGGCGCCGGTCACCCGCTAAGGATGCCGGCTGGAGACCGAGACGACCTCGCCCGTCATGTACGTGGAGTACTCGCTGGCCAGGAAGACGATCACATTGGCCACCTCCCACGGCTCCGCCGACCGGCCGAAGGCCTCGCGGGCGGTGAGCTCGGCGAGCAGCTCGTCACTGGTGACCTTGGCCAGGAAGGGGTGCATGGCCAGCGACGGGGCGACGGCGTTGACCCGGATGCCGTGCGGGGCGGCCTCGACGGCGGCGCACCTGGTCAGGGCCATCACCCCGGCCTTGGCGGCGGCGTAGTGGGCCTGGCCCTCCTGGGCCCGCCAGCCGATCACCGAGGAGTTGTTGACGATCACCCCCGAGCCCTGCGGGATCATCCGCCGCAGGGCGGCCCGGGTGCAGCGCATCGTGCCGGTGAGGGTCACGTCGAGCACCACGTCCCACTGCTCGTCGGTCATGTCGACGAGCCTGGCCGTACCGCCCAGGCCGGCGTTGTTGACCACCACGTCCAGCCGCCCGTGCGCCTGCTCCACGGCCTCGAACAGGGCCTGGACCTCCGTCTCGGAGGTCACGTCGCACGGCACCGCGAGCGGCTTGACGCCGGTCAGCTCGGCCAGCGCCTCGGCGGCCTCACCCAGCCGCCGCTCGTGCCGGTCGGAGACGACCACGGTCGCGCCCTCCTCGGCGCAGCGCCGGGCGGCGGCGTAGCCGATGCCCGCCCCGGCCGCCGCCGTCACCAGCGTGACCTTCCCGTCGAGCAGGCCGTGGGCGCGGGGGTAGGGGGGAGGTGTCGCCATCTGGGCTCCATTCTCGCGACGGCGTTCTCGCGGCGGCGGGACAGGCGGGCATGACCGTCTCAGCCCTTGGGCAGGCCCAGGGTGCGCTCGGCGATGATGTTGCGCTGGATCTCGCTGGACCCGGCGTAGATGGTGTCGGCGCGGCTGAACAGGTAGAGCCGCTGCAGGTCGTTCAGCTCGTACGGCGGGCCGTCGGCGACCAGGCCCTCCCGGCCCTGGACGGCCTGGGCCAGCTCGCCCAGCCGCCGGTGCCACTCCGACCAGTAGAGCTTGCCGATCGACACCTCCGGACCCGGTTCGCCGGCCGACAGCGAGGTCATGGTGCGCAGCGCGTTCAGCCGCATGATCTGCAGCTCCAGCCACGACTGGACCAGCCGGTCGCGCAGCACCGGGTCCTGGGCGGCCCCGGTCCGTCTCGCGGTCTCCACGACCATGGCGTACTCCCGCTGGAAGCCGATCTGCTGGCCGAGGGTGGAGGCGCCGCGCTCGTAGCCGAGGGTGGCCATGGCGACCCGCCAGCCCTCGCCGGGAGGGCCCAGGACGTTGGCGGCGGCGGTGCGGGCGCCGTCGAAGAAGACCTCGTTGAACTCGCTGGTGCCGGTCATCTGGACGATGGGCCGGACCTCGACGCCCGGCTGGTCCATCGGGACCAGGAGGTAGGACAGGCCCCGGTGCCGTTGCGAGCCGGGCTCGGTCCGGGCGATCACGAAGCACCAGTCGGCCACGTGGGCCAGCGAGGTCCACACCTTCTGGCCGGTGATCACCCATTCGCCGTCCTGGAGGCGCGCGCGGGTCTGGACGCCGGCCAGGTCGGAGCCCGCGCCGGGTTCGGAGTAGCCCTGGCACCACAGCTCCTCGCCCCGCCGGATGGGGGGCAGGAAGCGCCGCCGCTGCTCCTCGGTGCCGTGGTCGATGACGGTCGGCCCGATCAGCCCCTCGCCGATGTGCCCGACCCTGGCCGGAGCCGCCGCGCGGGCGTACTCCTCGTGGAAGGCGACCTGGTCCTCCAGCGTCGCCTCCCGCCCGCCGTACTCCTTGGGCCAGCCCAGGCACGTCCAGCCGGCCTCGCCGAGCCGCCGCTCCCAGGCCAGGCGGATGTCGTGGCCCTCGTGCTCGCGGCCCGGCCCGCCCAGCCCCCGGGCGGCGGAGAACTCGCCGCTCAGGTGCTCGGCCAGCCAGGAGCGGATCTCCTCGCGCAGGGTCATGCGTGGAACCGGCCGTAGCCGCCCCGGAAGAACAGCAGCGGACCGCCGTCGCCGTGGACGCCGAGCTGGTGGACCCGTGCGACGACGATGACGTGGTCGCCCGCCGGGTGCTCCGCCTCGATCGAGCAGTCGATCCAGGCCAGCGCCTCGTGGATCACCGGGTTGCCGCCGGGGGACTCGGTCCAGTGCAGGTCGGCGAACTTGTCGCCGCCCCTGCTCGCGAGCGCGGCGCAGACCGGCTCCTGGTGTTCGGCGAGCACGTTGACGGTCTGGGTCTTGGCGGCGCGCAGGCGCGGCCAGCTCGTGCTGGTGTGCGCCACGCAGAAGGCCACCAGGGGCGGGTCCAGCGAGACCGAGGTGAAGGAGTTGGCGGCCAGGCCGCATGGCTCGCCGCTTTCGGGGTCGACGGCGGTGATGGCGACGACGCCGGTGGCGAAGTGGCCGAGCACGGAGCGGAACCACTTGCCGTCCACGGCCTGGACGTGGTTCTCGGATCCGTCGGACAGGCCCTGGGGAAGGCCACTGTGCATGGCGACTCCGTTGGAGATGATGCCGTGCCCGTCGCGGGTGACGCGCAGGTGACCGTCCGGCTCCAGCAGCCGGGCCGCATGGGTGCTCATGGTCGCACTCGCCTCCTCGCTCGCGCCAGGTCGGCCCCCGAGGGAAGTTCGGCGGCGGACGGTGGTTCCCACCGTCTCGCTTCATATTACCAAGCGCTTGCTTGGATGACAGGGGAGCGCCGGAAAAAGTGACGGATCACCCGCTCCATTGACACCCGGGACCCGCCCCGCCTAGCCTTTGGCCAAGCGCTTGCTTGTATTCAGGGGGTGCGCGTGCGCGGTTTCCGGGACCGTACGGCTGTCGCGGGGGTCGGATACACGCGGCTGTCCAAGAACTCCGGGGTCAGCACGCTGACCCTGGCCTGCGAGGCCGTCCTGGCCGCCCTGGAGGACGCCGGCCTGACCGCCGACGACGTGGACGGCATCGCCACCCACCGGGTCGGCGACTCCGCCGCCCCCTCGGTGGTCGGCCCCGCGCTCGGCATCCACCGGCCGAGCTGGTACCTGGACCAGTTCGGCGGCGGCAGCGTCTCGCACGCGGTGGTCGGGCAGGCCGCGCTCGCGGTCGCGGCGGGGATGGCCGAGACGGTCGTCTGCTACCGGGCGATCAACGCGCGTTCGGAGTTCCGGATGGGCGGGACGGGCCGGGGCCTGCCGGCCGGCCCGGAGGTGCAGTACCAGGCGCCCTACGGCTACTTCGCGCCGCCGCAGCAGTACGCGATGTTCGCCCGCGCCCACATGGCGAGGTACGGCACGCGGCCCGAGCACTTCGGCCGGCTCGCGGTCACGCAGCGGGCCAACGCGGTGAAGAACCCCCGCGCGCTCATGCGCACCCCGATCACCCTGGACGACTACTTCGACAGCCGGTGGATCGCGGAGCCGTTCCGGCTGCTCGACTGCTGCCTGGAGACCGACGGGGCCTGCGCGCTCGTCATCACCCGCGCGGACAGGGCCCGGGACCTGAGACGGCCGCCGGTGCTGATCTCCGCGGCGGCGTGGGGCGGCGGTGACTCCTTCATGTCCGGCGGCGGCGCGGACACCACGGTGACCGCCGCGGCCGAGCTGGCCCCCCGCCTCTACCGGCAGGCGGGCGTCGGCCCCGCCGAGATCGACGTGGCCGAGATCTACGACTGCTTCACCTACTCGGTGATCGTGCAGCTGGAGGACTACGGGTTCTGCGCCAAGGGCGAGGGCGGGCCGTACGTCGCCTCCGGCGCCACCGAGCCCGGCGGCGAGCTGCCGGTCAACACGCACGGCGGGTTCCTCTCCGAGGGATACGTGCACGGCGTCAACCACATCGCCGAGGCCGTCTCGCAACTGCGCGGCGACGCCGGTGACAGGCAGGTCGACGGCGCCGAGGTGGCCCTGTCCACCGCCCAGCCCGGCTACATCCTGCCCGCCACCTCGGCCCTGATCCTCCGGAAGGGGTGAGCATGCGCCCGGTGACCGATCGCGACTCGGCGGAATGGTGGGAGCGGGTCGCCCGGCACGAGTTCGTCGTCCAGCGCTGCGACTCCTGCGGCACGCTGCGGTTCCCGGCCCGGGCCTACTGCCACCGCTGCCGGACCTGCCGGTGGCACTGGCAGCCGATCGGCCCCACCGGCCGCGTCGAGAGCTGGATCGTCAGCCACCAGCCCTTCCTCGCCGGGGTGACCGAGCCCTACGTCGTGGTGACGGTACGGCTGGCGGACGCGCCCGAATGCGTGATGTACGGCAACTGGGAGCGGCGGGAGCCGCCGGTCGCGGGCCAGGCCGTCCGGGCGGTCTTCACCGTCGTCGACGAGGAGCTCTCCCTGATCAACTGGCGGCCGCTGGAGTGACGCGGCCCCGGCGGGCCCGTGCCCCGGCGCCTGCGCGCCCTGAGCCGTGCGGACGGTCCCGCGTTCGGGCTGTTCCGTGTTCCGGCGGGTCCGTGTCCTGACGAGAGCGTGTTCCGGCGGGTCCGTGTTCTGACGAGAGCGTGCCCTGACGGGTCCGTGCCCTGGCGGGCGTGGGGGACCCGCCAGGGCACGTTCCGCCCCGGCGCGGCGGTGTGAGGACCCCGGCGAGGGTTGGGGTCCTGGCACCGGCTAGTCGCGCACGGAGTCGGTGGGGGGAGAGGCGTGGGCCTGGGGACCCGTCCTCTCCCCGGAGGGGCCGTCGCCGGCCGCCGGTCCGCGGTGGTGCCGTGAGATGAGGCGTGCCGCCCCGGCCGGGTCGTCGGCGGGGTGGACCGTCTCCCGGCCGTTCTCGCTCCACACGAAAAGGCCGCTCTTGCACCACACGGTCAGATCGGTCAGCACCGACAGCACGGACATGCCGTTCCCGTCGCTCTGGTAGGTGTGGGTGAATCCCTGGCGATGCAACGCGTAGCGCAGTAAACGTGTTGCCTCACAGGGGTCGCGCCAGGGCAGATATGGCGTGTCCGTGCGGACCGACAGCACCGGTCTTCACCTCCTACCGACCTTTCGATGGATTTGTACCAACGATTGGATAATGCGGCTCGCGGGAGGTTGGGTCAAGGGGCTGTTCCCCGCTAGAACCAGATCGTCTAGTTTTGTTGGCACAAAGGGGACTAAATGGCACGGTCAACGCTGTATCAGTTGGTGGCCTCCGAGCTTCGGAGAACCATCTACTCCGGTGCGCTCGGGCCGGGAGATCAGCTGCCGACCGAGGCGGAACTCATGCTGTCGCACCAGGTCAGCCGGAACACCGTGCGGCTCGCCCTCGGCGAGCTGGTCAACGAGGGCCTGGTCACCCGCACCCCGCGCCGGGGGACCGTGGTCAGGGAGCGCCGCCCGCTGCTCATCCACCCCCAGCGCGAGCTCCGGCCGCAGCGGGAGACCAGGGAGGCGTTCGCCTGGGCGGTCTCCCAGGAGGGCCGCGCCCCCAGCCAGGAGATCGAGGTCGCGATCGTCCAGCCGGTCGAGGAGATCGCCAGCAGGCTGGAGCTGCCCGACGAGGAGCTCGCCGTGGTCCGCCGCCGGCTGCGGTTCGTGGACGGCCAGCCGTACAACACCAACGACTCCTACTTCCCCCTGGCGCTGGTCGCCGACTCCGAGATCGCCCGCCCCGGCGACATCACGCGCGGCGCCAACAGGGTGCTGGAGGAGCTCGGCCATCCCCAGGTCCGGGTGGTCGACGACATCTGGGCCCGGATGCCCACCAGCTCGGAGACCGAGCGGCTCCAGCTCCAGTCGGGAACCCCCGTGGTCGTCTACGTCCGGGTCGGATACGACGAGAGCGACACCCCCGTACGCGTCGCGGTGTCGGTCCTCCCCGCCGACAAGCACCTGATCAGATACGAGCTGGAAAGCCGTTGACGTCCCCGTGGCCGCCCTGACGGGGCGGCCCCGTTCACGTCCGCGCCGCGGGCGGCCATCGGGTCGCACCCGCCGGACGGGCAGGCACGGCCTCTTCCCTCGCCCCGCCTCAGACCCCTAGGCGCCCCGCCTAGCCCGGCATGGATACCGTGCGCCACCGTTCGGCCACGCTCCGTGTCAACTCGCGCACCCAGTGCAACGAAGGGATGAACCATGCACTCGAACACCGTCAACCCCACCACGCGCCGGCTCACGCTGCGCGCCGCCACCGCCGCCGACCTCCCGGGAGTGCTCGCGCTCCTCGCCGAGACGGCCGGCTGGCTGAACGGCCGCGGCGTGCGGCAGTGGCCCGCCGGAGGCTTCCCCGCCGAGCGCATCGCCCCGCTGATCGAGGAGGGGACCATGTATCTGCTGGACGGCGAGGAGGGGCCCGCCGCCACCCTCGCCCTGGACGGTCAGGCCGACCCCGAGTTCTGGGCGGCCGGAGACGACCCGGGCTCGGCGCTCTACGTCCACAAACTGGCCGTGGCGCGCGCCCACTCCGGCCGGGGCCTGGGGGAGGCGCTGCTCGACTGGGCGGGCCTGCGGGTGCTGGGGATGGGCAGGAGATGGCTCCGGCTTGACTGCTCCAAGGACAACACGCGGCTGCAGGACTACTATCGGGACCAGCGTTTCGCCCACCTCCGCACGGTCGATCTGCCGCACCGTGCCTCGGGGGCGCTGTTCCAGCGGGCCGGTGGCCTGCGGGGCGGCGCTCTCGGCGCCGCGATGCCCTTCGTGGACTGGCGTGGATCTTCGGTACGGCAGCATGTCTGAACCACGGCGATCCTGGGACAAAGTCATCCGATAGCCTCACCCCATGACCGGATCCTTGCTTGAGGTGATCGCGCTCGACGTGCGTGACGCCGTCGCGGCGGAAGAAGGCGGCGCCGACCGCCTGGAGATCGTCGTCGACATGGCGTCCGACGGGCTCACCCCGGCGGTGGAGACGGTCGCGGCGATCTCCAAGGAGTGCGCGCTGCCGCAGATGGTGATGCTGCGCGGCGAGGCCTCGTTCCTGGCCACGCCCGAGTCGCTGGAGGGCCTGCGGCGTGACGCCAGGGCCCTCTCCGAGGCGGGCGCGGCCGGGTTCGTGTTCGGCTTCCTCGACTCCGCCGGAGTGGTCGACCTGGCCGCCACCGAGGCGCTCATCCACGCCGTCGCCCCGCTGCCCTGGACCTTCCACCGGGCCGTCGACCACGCGGCCGACATCCAGGCGGGCTGGCGGGCCGTCCGGCTGCTGCCCAACCTCGCCACCGTGCTCACCTCCGGCTCGCCCGACGGGGTGGGCGACGGCCTGCCGCTGCTCAAGACCCGCTGCGAGGCCGGCGACGGCCCGCTGATCATGGCGGGCGGCGGGCTCAGGCCGGGTCACGTCCCGGCGCTGCTGGAGTACGGCGTGCGGGCCTTCCACGTCGGCAGCGCGGTGCGGCACTCGTGGTCCGACCCGATCGACGCGCGCCTGGTCCGCCAGTGGCGGGCCCTGATCGACTGACGCGTACGGGGGACCCGCCGGTCACGCCTTCCCCAGGGCCAGGTCGGCGCGGCGGAGGGCGGCGGCCATCGTCCGGACCGTGGCGGGCTCGTCCATCACGCCGCCGGCCGCCTCGCGCCGCTCCTCCCAGGCGCGCACCCGCCGCGCGTACTCCTCGTAGCGCGACAGGTGGAAGTGGTAGACCGCGGCGTAACGGCTGACCAGGTGTGAGGGGTGCATGTCCCAGCCCTGGTAGAAGCCGTTGCTCAGGGAGTGCCTGACCAGCTCCGCGTGCCGCCGCCACAGCTCCCGCACGGCGTGCCCGTCGCCGGAGGCGGGCGAGGCGGCCAGCGAGCCGTCCGACAGCTCCACCCCGGTCCCGGCGAACGCCGTCCGCATGACGTGCCGGGCGTGGTCGCAGACCGGATGGTCCAGCCGCTGCTCGTGCGGGGGCAGGGAGCAGCTCGCCGTGTAGTCGAAGACGCCGAAGTGCGCGGCGGCCAGCCTGCCCCCGAGCGAGGCGGCCAGGGAGGGGGCGAGGAACAGCACCGTCTGGGGGGCCTCCACCTGCATCTCGAAGCGGAGCGTGCCGCCGGCGAGGCCGAGCCCTCCCTCCAGCGCCTCCAGGCAGTCGGCGAACTGGCCGAGATAGGCCCTCATCAGGACCTTGGGGAAGGTGACCACGAACCCCGCGGGCAGGTGCCCGGCCCGCTCCATCACCCCGGTCAGGAACCCGTCCAGCGTCCGGACGCTCCGGGCCGGATCGCCGTCGGCGAACGACTTCACCCGCAGGCCCCAGCGGCGGGGGAGCGTCCCGTCCGCGTGCAGGGCGGCGACGGCCGCCGCGGCCCGGACGGCGTGGCCGTCCTCCTCGCCGGGGCGCAGGCCGTAGCCGTCCTCGAAGTCCACCCGCAGGTCCTCGACCGGCTCCGTGGCGAGCTTCGCGGCGACCTTCTCGTGCACGGCCCCCGCCAGCCGCTCGTCCATGCCGAAGAACCTCGCCATGTCCTCGGCGGGCAGGTGCCGCCCGAACAGCTCCAGCGCCGCCCCTCCCCACTCCGCCACCGTCCCCGCGCCGAACCGGTCGGCCGGCACGTAGACGGTGTGCACCGGCTGCCACCGCGGCGCCGCCGCCGGATAGGCCGCCGACTGCTCGCGGTGGGTCTCCCCGAAGCCGGGGATCAGGGCCAGCGGGTCGGTGAGCGTGACGCGCATCGGGTGCTCCTCATGGAGGATCGGCGGCCGGAGGCGGTGGGCGGGCCGGCGGGGCGTGCCGTCCGGAGGGGCGGAGGGGCGTGCTGTCCGGAGGGGCGGCGGGCCGGAGGCGGTGGGCGGGTCAGCGGCCGGAGGCGGCGAGCATGGCGGCGAGGCCGAGGAGCTTGACGCGTTCGCCGCGGCCCAGGGTCCTGGCCAGGGCCGCCTCGGCCGCCTCGATGGCCAGCCAGTGCCGGTAGGTGATGGGCGAGACGCCCCGGGACGCGAGGACGGCGTCCAGGTCCGCGCGCCGTACCGGCTCGCGGCCGGCGAGGTCGGCCAGGAGGGTGCGGACCGTCTCGGCGGCGTCGGACTTGTTGGTGCCGATCACACCGGTCGGGCCGCGCTTGAGCCAGCCCGCCACGTACTCGCGGTCACGGACCCGGCCGGCCTCGTTCGGCACGGTCATGGTGGCGTCGGAGAAGGGGACGCCGGGCAGCGGCACGCTCTGGTAGCCGACCGAGCGCAGGACCATGCCGACCGGAAGGGTCTCGAACTCGCCGGTGCCCACGACGCGGCCCTCCACCAGCCGGGTGCGTTCGAGCCTGAGCGCCTCCACCCGGCTCTCGCCGAGGATCTCCACCGGGCGCATCCAGAACCGTACGTCCAGCCGTCTGGGGCGGCCCACGGGGCCGCGGGCGGCCCAGCTCTGCAGCACCTCGACGTTCCCCCGGATCTGCCGCGACGCCTCCGTGACGTCCGCCACCGCCTCCTCGGGCCGCACGCACACGTCCGCGTTGGTCAGCTCGCCCAGCTCCCGCAGCTCCTTCAGGGTGAACTTGGCGTGCTCGGGCCCCCGGCGGCCGATCATGTGGATGGCCTTGACCTGGCTGCCGGCCAGCCGGGTCAGCACCTCCTCCGGCACGTCCGTGGCGCGCAGCTCCTCGGCGGTCTTGGCCAGGACGCGCACCACGTCGACCGCCACGTTGCCCACGCCGATCACCGCGACCTCCGGGCTGTCGAGGACGAAGCGGTCGGCGGGAGTGTCGGGGTGGCCGCAGTACCAGTTCACGAAGTCGGTGGCCGCCACGCTGCCGGGCAGGTCCTCGCCGGGGATGCCCATCCGCCGGTCCACCATCGCGCCGGTGCAGTAGACCACGGCGTCGTAGCAGTCCAGCAGGTCGGTGACGCCGACGTCCTTGCCGAGCTCGACACCGCCCAGGAACCGCACGGCCGGCAGCTCCAGCACCCGGCGCAGGTATTGCGCGATCGACTTGATCGAGGTGTGGTCGGGGGCCACGCCGTAGCGCACCAGGCCGTAGGGGGTGGGCAGCCGCTCGATCACGTCCACCTCGACGGATCCGGGGGCCTGCTTCGTCAACGCCTCGGCCGTGTAGACCCCGGCAGGTCCCGACCCGACAATCGCGACTCGCAGTGACACGTCGCCTCCTAGGGCGCTGGCTGTCGTGAACGCGATTCTGTATCAACGGGGCCCGCCCTGCCAGCCTCGACAGGCCGAGATGATCCAGATGATCCGCGTGACCGGTGCGTGCCCCCGTTCCCGGCGGGGGATTCCAGGCTGCGCCGGATATATCCGTCGTACCCACTCGTGGCGGTTATCCCGTGGTGTCCCGCCCTCCGAGGCCGCTCCCGTCCCGCGTCTCCTGTCCCGCGTCAGGCCTCCCGCGCCCGCAGGACCCGCTTGGACCCGCCCGCCCGCGCCCGCAGGACCCGCTTGGTCCTGCTCGCTCGCGCGCAGGAGCCGCTTGGACCTGCCGGCTGACGCCGGTCACCTCTCCGCGGCCGCCCGCGCGCGCAGGACCCGCTTGTCCGTCTTCCCGTTCGCGTTGGCGGGCAGGCCGTCCACCACGATCACCCGCCGGGGCACCTTGTAGTTGGACATGTTCTCCCGGGCCCAGGCGAGGATCCTCTCCGGATCGACGGCGGCGCCCGGCCGGGGGACCACGAACGCCCACCCGGCCTCGCCCGACCTCTCGTCCGGCATCCCGACCACCGCGGCCTGGGCCAGCGAGCCCTCCCGCAGCAGCAGCCCCTCCACCTCGGCGGGGGAGACGTTGAACCCGCCGACGATGAACAGCTCCTTCTTGCGGTCCACGACCGCGAGGTTGCCGCCGGCGTCGAAGGTGCCGATGTCGCCGGTGTGGAGCCAGCCGTCCCTGATCACCTCGGCCGTCCTGTCCGGGTCGTTCCAGTAGCCGCGCATGACCCCGTAGCCCCGCATGACGATCTCCCCGCGCTCTCCGGCCGGCACCTCCGCGCCGTGGTCGTCGACGATCCTGACCTCGATGCCCGGCACCGGGCGGCCCGTGCTCGTGGCGACGACCTCGACGGGGTCCTCCGCCCTGGTCATGGAGACGACCGTGCCCTCCATCAGCCCATAGGCGTTGATCATGCGTTCCAGGCCGGTCCGCTCCAGCAGCCTGCGGATGAGCTCGGCGGGCACCGAGGCCGCGCCGCAGATCGCCACGCGGAGCGAGTGCTCCCCGACGTCGCCCTCCAGCAGCCGGTGGAACAGCGTCGGCGGACCGGCCAGGACCGTGATCCGCCTGTCGTGGATCAGCTCCGCCAGCAGCTCCGGGCCGAACACCGGGATCGGCATCATCGTGGCCCGGCGCATCACCGAGGCCAGCAGCCCGGCGTTGAGCCCGAAGCCGTGCGCGAACGGCGCGACGATCGGATAGCGGTCGCCTGGGCGGAGGGTGACGATCTCCGCCCAGTCCCAGTAGCCCCGCAGCGTGTGGCCGTGCTCCAACATGACGCCCTTGGGGGTCCCCGTGCTGCCGGAGGTGGACATGATCTCGCACAGGTCGTCCGGCCGTACGGCCAGCGCCCGCTCCTCCGCCTCGGCGTGGCCGACCCGGGACCCGGCCGAGAGCATCCGCGAGCGCCGCACCGTCCCCGGCCGCTCCAGCCCGTCGGGCACGACCGAGCACCGCAGCTCCGGCAGGCCCTCGAAGGGCCGATCCGCCGCGGGGCCGCCCGCCGCGCCGGCCAGCAGATCGGTGAAGACCGTGCCGTCCGGGCCGTGGCCGGTGATCAGCACGCTCGCCCCGGTCCTGCCGAGCGTCGCGGCGGCCTCCATGCCCTTGTAGCGCGCCGACAGCGGGACGAGCACCGCCCCGGCGTCCCAGACGCCGAACGCGCCCACCACCCAGTCCGGGTCGTTCAGGCCCCAGATCGCGACCCGGTCCCCGGGCCGCACGCCCAAGGCGATCAGGCCGCGGGCGACGGCGCCGGCCCGGTCGCGCAGCCCGGCGAGCGACAGCCGTACCCCGCCGCCGGCCACCACGACGTCGGAGGGGTGGCCGGCGGCCCGGTCGCGGAGCATCCGGGGGATCGTCCCCCAGTCGGGTACTTCCATGGCTGTCGCGCCTCCGGAGGGGGTCAGCGGGCGATGGCCGTACGGTCCCTGCCCAGGTGGTGGCCGCGCGCGTCGTTCACCACGCCCCGGAGGGCGGTCTCCGACGCCTGCGGGGAGATCTCGACGTCGATCGTGATCGGGGTGAGCGCCTGGAGCGCCTGCCGGACGCGCGCCTTCCACATGGGGTTGCCGACGAGGCTCTCCCGGTTGAACGTCACGGTCAGGGTCGCGGCGTCGAGCGTGCCCTGCCGTGACACGCCCAGCTCCCAGCCGGAGACGCCGTCGATCTTGCCGAGCGCCCTCTCGATCCGGTTCAGCGACAGCCACACCCCGCGGACCAGCACGTGGTCGCCGACGGTGTGCTCGGGCGCGGGGACCGCGTCCCCGGCGGCCAGCCGGACGACCTGTCCGGTGCGGAGCGTCGCGCCGGCCACCGGGTCGGCGACGACCACCTCGGCCAGGCCGGCGGCGTACGGAGGGACCAGCGACTCGTCCTTCTCCAGCGAGGCCAGGCCGACCGATCCCGGATCGAACAGGGTGAGCGGAGCCGGCTCCGAGGACCGCCAGCCCAGCGGCACCGCGGTGAACGGCGAGCAGTAGACCTCCGTCACCTCCGCCTCGAACTCGGCCGCCAGGTGCGGCATCGTCCGCCGTGAGGCGATCTCCCCGGTCAGGATGATGTGCCGCAGGCCCAGGTCGAGCGGGTCGAGCAGGAACTCCAGGTGCAGCCGGGCCAGCAGGTCCATGGCCCCGGTCGGCGTGATCACCAGGGTGGTCGCCCTCAGGGAGTCCAGCGCGTGGTGCAGCCGGAGCCGGCCGCGCGGCCCGACGGAGGCCGCCGCCCGGGCCACCTCGGCGGCGGCCTGGGCCCACTGCGCGCCCGCGAGCTCGCCGTCCCCGGACAGCGCCACCACCACCCGGTCCGTCGCGCCCACCCCCGCCGCCTCCAGCGCGGCGGCGTACGCCCCGGCCCGCTCGGCGTGGCCGCCCGCCGCGGCCACGCTGTCGGCGTCCGCCGAGACCAGCAGCAGGCCGGTCGCGGTACGGCCCGCCGAGGCGAGGTCGCTCCGGGTCCGCCACGCCGCCGCGTTCCCGTCCGCCGCCCCGTCGCCCCGGTCGCGGATCCGGGTCTGGGCCGGACCGGCCGTCATTTCGCCACCTCGGCCATGAACAGCCTCATCGACGCGCAGACCTGCTCGTGGGCGAGGCCGCCGACCTGGGCCTGGAGGATCAGGTCGGTGGCCCCGGCCTCGGCGATGCGGGCCGCCGCCTTGCGCGAGCCCTCCACGTCGTCCACCACGACCATGTGGTGCTCGCGGAGGGTGGCCATGGCCTCCTCCGGGGGCATCCCGGCCGCGAGCTGGCCGAGGACCTTGTGGGTGGCGTGCCGGGCGTCGTAGTAGCCGGGCGGGGTGACCAGGTTGACCTGGCGCCGGATGTACCACAGCACCGGGTCGGCGGCGATCTCGAACGCCTGCTCGCGGGTCTCCGCGACGTACCAGGGGATCATCAGCGCGACCCGGCGGCTGTCGGGGTCGAATCCGTTGTCGGCCAGGCACCGCCGGTACGCGGCGATGTCCTCGGCGACGTCGTCGATGCCCTTGAGCATCGTCATGCCGAGCAGGTTGTAGCCGTGCTTGGCGGCGGCCAGGTATCCCTCCAGGGAGGTCGACGCCACCCACACGGGAGGGTGCGGCACCTGCGCGGGGCGCGGGTAGACGGCGACGTCGGGGATCTCGAAGAACTCGTTGGACCGGCTGATCGGCTCGCCGTCGGCCTGCCAGATGGCGAGGGTCGCCTCCAGGGAGTCCTCCCAGATCTGCCGGGACTTCTCGAACGGCTTCTGGAAGGCCTGGTACTCCAGCGGGGAGGCGCCGCGGCCCGTGCCGAACTCCACCCGGCCGCCGGAGAGGACGTCGAGGGTCGCGACCCGCTCGGCCGTGCGGATGGGGGACTGGAACGGCAGCAGCACCACGCCGAGGCCCAGGTGGATGCGCTCGGTGCGCTGGGATATCGCGGCCAGGACCAGATCGGGCGCCGAGGAGTGGGAGAAGCCGCGGGTGAAGTGGTGCTCGACGAACCACGCGGTGTCGAACCCCAGCCGGTCGCCGAGGGTCACCTGCTCGATCACGTTCTGGAACGCCTGCTGTTCGACCTCGCGGGAGCGCCCGCGGACCTCCAGCTCATATCCCAGGCTGATCCGTAGGGACGTCATCCACGCCTCCGTTGTGTCACATCCGGTCCCCGGTCACGAGCCCTTCACTTAACCAAGCGCTCGCTTGGCGAGATTACCAGCCTGGTGGGACGGCAACAAGCCGCCCCCGTCCGGTGAAGCTCGGCGGGCCGGCGGCGTGGGTCAGGCGGGTGCGGTGCGCGTGCGAAGGGCCGGGCGCCGGGTCAGAGACCGGCGGCGAGGGCCAGGCGGGTGCGGTGCGCGTGCGGGGGGCCGAAGAGCTGGGCGTCGGCGGTGGCGCGCTTGAAGTGGCGATGGGCCGAGTGCTCCCAGGTGACGCCGGTGCCGCCGTGGATCTGGATGTTCTCGCCCGCGGCGGTCAGGTAGGCCTCGGTGCAGTAGGAGCCGGCGATGGCCGCCTGGACGGGGAGGTCCTCCGCCGGGGCCCGGGCGGCCGCCAGCGCGGCGGAGCGCGCGGACTCGGCCAGCAGGAGCAGGTCGGCGAGCTTGTGCTTGACGGCCTGGAAGGAGCCGATCGGGCGGCCGAACTGGTGGCGTTGTTTCGCGTGGGCCACAGCCGTCTCCAGGCAGCGGGCGGCGCCGCCGGCCTGCTCGGCGGCGAGGCCGGTGACGCCCAGGTCCCGGACCCGGCCGCAGGCCGTGCCGTCGCCCACCCGCACGACCGGGACGGCGTCGAAGGCGAACGCGGCGAGCGGGCGGGTCTGGTCCAGGGGCGCGTGCGGGGTGCGGGACGAGGGGACGGCCTCGACCAGCTCGCCGTCGACGAAGGCCAGCACCACCTCGGCGTCCAGCGCGTAGCGGGCGGTCCCGGTGAGCTTCCCGTCACTCAAGGTTAGATCGGCGTCATCGGGGAAGAGCACGGTTGCGGTGATGGAACCGTCGGCGATGCCCGGCAGCAGTCTGGCCATGGCGGACGGGTCCCCGGCGGCCTTGATCGCCTCTGCGGCCAGCACCACGGTTGACAGATAGGGGTAGGGCGAGAGCGCGCGGCCCAGCTCCTCACACACGACGGCGACCTCCGCCGTTCCGCACCCGGCTCCGCCGTACTCCTCGGGGACGGCCAGGCCCGCCACGCCCAGCTCGGCGGCGAAGCGGCTCCAGGGTGCTCCGGGGCGCTCGGTGAGGAAGGAGCGGACGGCCTCGCGGAGGTCGCGCTGCTCTTCGGTCAGGCTCACCCGGACAGCATAACCAAGCGGTTGCTTGTTAGACTACATTTGGCACATTTTGTGCATCCTTGCAGGTCACATATGCTTCACATGGCCACAAGCGAATGCAGATCGGAGGGATCGGTGGCTTCCGTTGACCAGAACCACACGTTGGACCAGAACTACACGGCCACTTTTCTCGCCGACGACCGCCAGGAGCGGGCGATCGTGCTCCACATGGTGCTCTCGTTCGTCGGCGGGATGCTGCTCGGCGCCCTCGGGGCCGTGCTCGCCGACGGTCCGGACCTGCTGTACGCGATCTACGAACCCTACGTCTACGTGCTGTTCGTCGTCATCGTGGGACGCACCGCCGCGAGCCTCGGCTGGGCGGCGCTGACCAGCCTGCTGGCCACCCTCGGCCCGATAATCTCGCTGCTGGCCGCCTCGATCTTCAAGTCGGGCGGCGAGTTCCTGAGCCTCGGCAGCAACGGCGCGACGCTGAACTTCACGCTTCTCACCCTCGCCTCCTTCGGCCTGCTGTCCTACTTCACCAAGCGCGACGACCTCTGGGGCGACGCCGCGGGCGGTGTGCTCGTCGGGCTCGTCGCCGTCGACGGCATGGACAAGGCGCTGCCCGCCGGCGCGGAGCACGTCGCCGGATTCTGGCCGGGAAGCGTCCTGGTCGTGACCGCCCTCGCGATGGCGGTGCTGTTCTCGCTGCGGCGGGGGAAGGGCCGGCTCCGCTCGGCGCTGGTGGCGCTGATCATCGGTTGCTCCTACTTCGTGTTCGCCGTCGGCATCTAATGGCAGACAACCGGCTTGCGCGAGTCGATAGCCTGTAGCCATCGATCCCTGCTAGCTAGGAGTAGCCGTGCTGCTGCGCATGTCGTCGTTGTTTCTTCGAACGCTGAGGGACGACCCGGCAGACGCGGAAGTCCCGAGCCACAAGTTGCTCGTCCGCGCCGGTTATGTCCGTCGTGTCGCACCCGGCGTCTACTCTTGGCTGCCGCTCGGCAAGATGGTTCTGGAGAACGTCACGCGCATCGTGCGTGAGGAGATGGACCGCATGGGCGGACAGGAGGTGCTCTTCCCCGCCCTCCTGCCCCGGGAGTACTACGAGACCACCGGCCGCTGGACGGAGTACGGCGACCTGCTCTTCCGCCTCAAGGACCGCAAGGGCTCCGACTACCTCCTCGGCCCCACCCACGAGGAGATGTTCACCGACATGGTCAAGGGAGAATACTCCTCCTACAAGGACTATCCGGTGACGCTCTACCAGATCCAGACGAAGTACCGCGACGAGGCCCGCCCCCGGGCCGGCATCCTGCGCGGCCGCGAGTTCGTCATGAAGGACTCCTACTCCTTCGATCTGGACGACGACGGTCTCAAGCGCTCCTACGAGCAGCACCGCGAGACCTACATCAGGACCTTCGACCGCCTCGGCATCAGCTACAAGATCTGCTTCGCCACCTCCGGTGCGATGGGCGGCTCCGCCTCCGAGGAGTTCCTCGCGCCCGCCGAGACGGGCGAGGACACCTTCGTCGCCTGCCACCAGTGCGGCTACGCGGCCAACGCGGAGGCGGTCACCACCCCCGCCCCCGCCGCGATCACCGGTGAGCGGCCCGCCCTGCGGGTCCTCGACACCCCCGACACCCCGACCATCGAGTCGCTGGTCGACCACGTCAACGAGCACCACGGCCTGGGCATCACCGCCGCAGAGACGCTCAAGAACATCGTGGTCAAGGTCACCACCCCCGGCTCCGGCAAGTCCGAGACGCTGATCGTCGGCGTGCCGGGCGACCGCGAGGTCGACCTCAAGCGGCTGGAGGCCTCCCTGGCCCCCGGCGAGCCCGCCATCTTCGAGGCCGAGGACTTCGCCAGGCACCCCGGCCTGGTCCGCGGCTACATCGGCCCGCAGGTGCTCAAGGACCTCGGCATCCGCTACCTCGTCGACCCCCGCGTGGTCGACGGCAGCGCCTGGGTCACGGGCGCCAACGAGCCCGGCAAGCACGCCGCCGGCGTGGTCGCCGGCCGCGACTTCACCCCCGACGGCACGATCGAGGCCGCCGAGGTCCGCGCGGGCGACGCCTGCCCGGTCTGCGGCTCCGGCCTGTCCATCGACCGGGGCATCGAGATCGGCCACATCTTCCAGCTCGGCCGCAAGTACGCCGACGCCGCGAAGCTGGACGCCCTCGGCCCCGACGGCAAGCCGATCCGCGTCACCATGGGCTCCTACGGCGTCGGCGTCTCCCGCGCCGTGGCCGTGCTGGCCGAGCAGCGGCACGACGAGCTCGGCCTGGTCTGGCCGCGTGAGGTCGCTCCGGTGGACGTCCACGTCGTGGGCACCGGCAAGGACGGTCAGATCGAGGCCGCGAGCCGGCTGGCCGAAGACCTTCAGGCCCGCGGCCTGCGCGTCCTGGTGGACGACCGCGCCGGGGTCTCCCCGGGGGTGAAGTTCAAGGACGCCGAGCTGCTCGGCATGCCCACGATCCTGATCATCGGCCGAGGGCTCGCCCAGGGTGTCGCCGAGCTGCGCGACCGCGTCACCGGCGTCAAGGAGGAGATCCCGCTCGACGAGGCCGCCGACCGGGTCGTGGCCGCCTGCCGCGCCTGATCCGCCGGCCCGCGGCCGTGCGCGCCGCGGGCCGCCGGGGCCCGCGCGCGTTTCCGCCGGCTGCCGTACGGGCAGGTCAGCCAGTGGGGATGAGCGAACGGGGGCCCCATGGCACAGGGTTTCGACGCGTCCGCGTACGGGCGGGCCATCGCTGACGTCTACGACGACATCTATGACACGACCATGGCGGACGCCTCCACGGAGTCCGCGGTGGACCGGCTGCACGAGCTGGCCGGGGGAGGGCCCGTCCTGGAGTTCGGCGTCGGCACCGGCCGGCTGGCCCTGCCCCTGGCGGCACGGGGGCTGACCGTCGCGGGCGTCGAGGGCTCCACGGAGATGGTGGAGGTCCTGCGCGCCAAGCCCGGAGGCGACCGCATCCCGGTGACGGTGGGCGACTTCGCCGGGACCCGGGTCGAGGGCGAGTTCGCCCTCGTCGTGCTGGCCATCAACACGATCTTCGCGCTGCCCTCGCAAGATGCCCAGGTCGCCTGCTTCCGCAACGCGGCGGCCCACCTGCGGCCGGGTGGCCGGTTCGTGGTCGAGGCGTGGGTACCCGATCTGGCGGCGTTCCGGAACGGGACGGCGCTGCGCCTGCTGTCGTTGCGCGAGGACAGGGTCTTCGCGGAGGCGGCACGGCTGTCCCCGGCCGACCAGATGATGTACACGACCAAGGTCAACCTGACCTCCGGCGGTCTGCGGCTCCTGCCCGCCAACCACCGCTACGCCTGGCCCGCCGAGCTCGACCTGATGGCGCGCCTGGCGGGCATGGAGCGCGAACACCGATGGGCCGACTGGCGCGGCGCCCCCTTCACCGACGACAGCCGGGCGCACGTGTCGGTCTACCGCCGCTGACCCGCCCGCCGGGGCCTTCGCGCCCCACCTCTCCGACCCTGACCGCCGCGCTTCTCACCGACGACCCGGCCGCCGAGCCTCTCCGCAGACGTCCCGGACCCGTCGGCCGCGCCGTCCGCCGTACTGGGAGAACGCGATGCAGCTACCCGCGCCCCGAGGGCCCGTCACCGCCCTGCTCTTCGAGGCGTTGACGGGCCCGCCGCACGAGATCGGCCCGCTGCCCGGACCCGCGGGGGGACGGGCCGTGGAGGACGAGGATCTGCAGCTCGCGCTCTTCGCCTGCTACGAGCTGCACTACCAGGGCTTCGACGGGGTCGACGACGGATGGGAGTGGGAGCCGTCGCTGCTGGGGGCCAGGCAGACGTTGGAGCGGCGGTTCGAGGAGGGCCTCGCGGAGGCCGTACCGCGCCCGTTCCCGGCGCCGCACCCGCTGCCCATGCACATGCGCCGGGCCCTGGCCGGGCTGGTGGCCGCCGACGGCGACGGGCCCTGCCTGGCGGCGTTCCTGGAGAGAAGGGCCGACCTCGGCCAGTTCCGCGAGTTCGTCACCCACCGGTCGATCTACCACCTGAAGGAGGCCGACCCGCACACGTGGGCGATCCCCCGGTTACGGGGCCGCGCCAAAGCCGCCCTGGTGGAGATCCAGGCCGACGAGTACGGCGGGGGCCGGCTCGAACGGATGCACTCGGAGCTGTTCCGGGCCACGATGCGCGAGCTGGACCTGGACGATTCCTACGGCGCCCACCTCGACCGGGTTCCGGCGATCACCCTGGCGATCGGCAACGTCATGTCGCTGTTCGGCCTGCACCGGCGGCACCGCGGCGCCCTGCTGGGTCACCTCGCGGCCCTGGAGATGACCTCCTCGCTCCCCAACCTCAAGTACGGCCGGGGCCTGAGGCGGCTGGGCGGCGACGCGACGGCCTGCCGCTTCTACGACGAGCACGTGCAGGCCGACGCCGTCCACGAGCAGATCGCCGCCCACGACATGTGCGGCGGGTTCGCCGCCGAGCACCCCGCCCTGGCCGGTGACGTCCTGTACGGGGCGGCCTGCGCCCTCACACTCGACCGGATCTTCGCCGAGCGCCTCCTGGACCGCTGGGCGCGCGGGGCCACCTCGCTGCGCGGGGCCGCTCCGGCGGTGGGCGGCCGATGATGGACCTCGACTACGTGCTGCCGCTGCGCTGGAACGAGGACTCGGGCCTGGAGGAGCTGACCTGCTACCTGCGCCGGCTCAGCCGGAGCGTGCGGGTCATCGTGGTCGACGGCTCCCCTGCCGAGCTCTTCGACCGGCACGCCGCCCTCTGGAGCGGTTCGGTCCGGCATGTGAGGCCCGACGGCGACCTGACCTACGCCAACGGCAAGGTCAACGGAGTGATCACCGGGATGCGCCGGGCCCGCGCGGAACACGTGGTCATCGCCGACGACGACGTCCGCTACGGCGAGGCCGAGCTGGCCCGGATCGACGCCCTGCTGTGCGCGGCCGACCTGGTCCGGCCGCAGAACTACTTCGACCCGCTGCCCTGGCACGCCCGCTGGGACACCGCCCGGGCGCTGCTCAACCGCAGCTTCGGCGCGGACTACCCGGGCACGTTCGGGGTGCGCCGGTCGGCCTTCCTGGAGATGGGGGGCTACGACGGGGACGTGCTGTTCGAGAACCTGGAGCTCATCCGCACGGTCCGCGCCCACGGCGGGCGCGAACGCCGCCCGCGCGGTCTCTACGTCCGCCGCCTTCCACCCGATCCGGCGAGGTTCTGGTCCCAGCGCGTACGGCAGGCCTACGACGACCTGGCGCAGCCCGCCCGGATGGCGGTCTTCCTGGCCGTCCTGCCCGCGCTGGCCGCCGGGTTGCTACGGCGGCGGCACGGGACGGTCCTCGCCTGCGCGGGACTGTCGGTGGGGCTGGCCGAGATCGGCCGCCGCAGGGCGGGCGGCCGGCGGGTCTTCCCCGCCGGCACCGCGCTGTTCGCCCCGGTGTGGCTGCTGGAGCGGGCCACCTGCAGCTGGCTGGCGCTGGGAGCCCGGTTCCTGCGCGGCGGGGTGCCCTACGCGGGGCGCCGGATGCGCGTCTCCGCGCATTCGGTCCGCCGGCTCAGGGCGCGCCGTCAGGGCGGGGCGTCGGGCTCGCTCCGGGCCTGGAACCCGGCCGGCCGGTGTGAGCCGTCGCAGAACGGTTTGGACGACGAGCGCCCGCAGCGGCACAGCGCCACCGTGGCCCTGCCGGGATCGATGACGGCCCCGTCCTGAGTCGTCAGCGTGAACGGGCCCCGCAGCAGCAACGGCCCGTCTTCGCACGGGGTCACTGTGACCGGATTGTCCGCTTTGTGTCGCATGTGAAGACTGTGCCCGGCGTCGCGGGCGAGAAACGCCGGCCGCCGGCTACCGGGAGCCGCTGCCGAGAGTCTTGCGCCAGTGGAAGCCGCCCGGCAGGTTCACACTCAGGGTGCGGCGGCCGTCGGCGGTCTTGGTGACCCGGAAGGCGCGGTTGCCCCAGCTGTGGCCGACCCCGCTCCGTGACAGGTTGAGACGGAACGGACCGAACTTCAGAGACTTCCTGTATCCCCAGCCCATCGCTTCCTCCCTTGACGTGTCAGCGGAGGTTCAACTACCCGTCAGCACCGCTCCAAACGTGAGCAAACAGGGAGGGTTCGTACGGCTACGGTGACGGGGTCGTCGCCGTGGGAGTGGGGCTGGGAGCGGGCCGCGCGGGCATGCCGGGAAAGGCGTCGATCTCCGGGCGCAGGCCGTACGCGCGGACCACGCACTCCTGCATGGCCAGCGCGGCCATCTTCCGCAGGGCCGGATCGCCGGACGCGGTCAGCTCCAGGTAGGCGCTGGTCACCCCCCGCTCGACCAGCACGGCCAGCTCCACGGCCTGGGCCGGGGTGGACGGGGTGACCGGCAGCTCGTAGCTCGCGTTCGGCTCGACCGGGGTGCCGCCGCGCGAGACGATCAGCGTACGGAGCCGGTCACGGCGGGCGCGGTGGGCGTCGAAGGCGTCCGTCGCGACGGCGCGGAGGTTCCCCGTGGACCTGGCGCCGATGACCCCGTAGGCGTAGACGGCCGCGTGCTCGGCCGCCAGGGCCGTGCCGAGCCCCTGGTCGGCACTCACCGCAGCCTCGACAGGGCCACGGCGTGCGCGGCCTCACAGGCGCCGATGGAGGCGATCAGCTGGGCCAGGGCGGGGGAGACCCCGTCGAGCTGGCGGGGACGGAGCGCCGCCGCCTTCTGCTCCAGTCTCTGCAGGCTCCGCACCGACGCCTTCGCGCCCGGCGAGCCGGAGGGCGAGGGGGACGGGGTGCCCGGGGACGCCGGGGCGGGCGTGGCGTCGGGGGGCAGCCTTCTGCGGAGCTCGGCGAGGTGGGCCTCGTGCCGCTTCCCGAAGGGCGCCAGCTTGGCGGAGGCGGCCGACGCGTAGAGCGCGACGGCCTGCTCCTTGCCCGCGATCAACTGCCTGAGCAGCACGGTCTCCGGATCGGGAGGCTCGGCCCGGAGCGGCTCGGGCTCCTCGGCGGCGCATCCCGCGACCGCCGCGGCCGCCACCCCGAGAGCACCGCCCCGCAACAGGGCGCGCCGGGACAGGGAACGCACGGACGACCTCCGGTTATGGGTGGGCTGCTGACGCCTCTAGCATCGTACGGGCTAGGAAACGCACTCACCGCGCTTCTCGGACGGGCTCGCCGTGCCGAGTGGCGCTCTTTCTACGCCCTGGTGTGGATAGGCTGGTGAACCACATGGGCGAGGTCCGCCCGGCTTGAGATCGTGACAATAGGAGGTCGGCATGGGCAGCGCCACATCCCGCGACCGCCTGATAAAGCTTCTGGAACCTGTCGTCGGAGCCGAAGGGCTCGACTTGGAGGACGTCACGGTCACACCGGCGGGCAAGCGGCGGTTGCTGCGCGTCGTCGTCGACCGTGACGGTGGCGTGAGCCTGGACGACGTCGCCGAGGTCAGCCTCGCCGTCTCCGCCACGCTCGACGCCGACGACGCGATGGGTGCCACCCCGTATGTGCTGGAGGTCTCCTCTCCGGGAGTCGACCGCCCGCTCACCGAGCCGCGCCACTGGCGCCGTGCGGTGAAGCGGCTGGTCAAAGCCGACCTTCGGGACGGCACCTCCGTGGAGGGCCGGATCGTCGTCACTGACGAGACCGGTGTGGAGCTGGACATCGCGGGCACACCGCGCCGCATTGATTTTGAGGACCTGACCCGAGGCCGGGTGCAGGTGGAATTCCGCCGGTTGGACGACGCCGAAGACGACGGCGAAGACGGCGACGAAGGCTAAGGGGGGAGCCTCGTGGACATCGACATGAGCGTCCTGCGCAGCCTGGAGCGGGAGAAGGACATCTCCTTCGACCTGGTCGTCAAGGCGATCGAGGACGCGCTACTGATCGCATACTTCCGGAGCGAGGGCGCCGCCGCCAAGGCGCGGGCCGAGCTCGACCGGCAGTCCGGGCACGTGACCATCTTCGCCGCCGAGATCGACGACGAGAGCGGGGAGGTGCTCAGGGAGTTCGACGACACCCCGGGCAACTTCAGCCGCATCGCCGCGACGACCGCCAAGCAGGTCATCCTGCAGCAGCTCAGGGACGCCGAGGACGAGATCAACTTCGGTGAGTTCGCCAGCCGTGAGGGCGAGCTCGTGGCCGGGGTGATCCAGCAGGGCAAGGACCCGAGGGTCGTCCTGGTGGACCTCGGCAAGATCGAGGCCGTGCTCCCGCACAACGAGCAGGTGCCCGGCGAGGAATACGTCCACGGCGAGCGCATCCGCTGCTACGTGGTCCAGGTCAAGAAGGGCCACAAGGGCCCCTCGGTGACCCTGTCGCGCACCCATCCGGGCCTGGTGAAGAAGCTCTTCGCCCTGGAGGTGCCGGAGATCGCCGACGGGACGGTCGAGATCGCCGCCATCGCGCGCGAGGCCGGCCACCGCACCAAGATCGCGGTGCGGTCGCGGCGTCCCGGCGTGAACGCCAAGGGCGCCTGCATCGGCCCGATGGGGTCGCGGGTGCGCAACGTGATGGCCGAGCTGCACGGCGAGAAGATCGACATCA
This sequence comes from Streptosporangium canum, assembly GCF_900113865.1. Classification (GTDB taxonomy): domain Bacteria; phylum Actinomycetota; class Actinomycetes; order Streptosporangiales; family Streptosporangiaceae; genus Streptosporangium; species Streptosporangium canum. The sequence goes on from NZ_FOQY01000012.1 coordinate 173,327, forward strand.
TCGACTGGTCGGAGGATCCCGCGGAATTCGTGGGGAATGCCCTCTCTCCCTCCCGTGTTTCCCATGTCGAGGTGATCGACGCCGAGGGTCGTGCCGCGCGGGTGACCGTGCCGGACTACCAGCTCTCCCTTGCGATCGGCAAGGAGGGGCAGAACGCCCGGCTGGCCAATCGCCTCACCGGATGGCGCATCGACATCCGTCCGGACACCCAAGCGGGGGATGCGGCCGGTTCCGCAGATGCGTCCACACGGTAAGCTGGAATATGGTGGCCAGGACACCCCACTGAGAACATGTGTGGGGTGCCGGGTTCGCACGGTCTCCTCCGAGCTGCTCCGCCTGGTGGTGGTCGAGGGCGTTATCGTCCCTGACCTGCGACGACGGCTCCCAGGGCGTGGTGCTTCACTGCATCCCTCCCTGAGCTGTCTCGATCTCGCCGAGCGTCGCCGAGCGTTTCCGCGCGCGTTTCGTGTCGCGGGCCCGCTTGACTCGTCGCGAGTGCGAGGGCACCTGGAAGAGGTTCACGAAAGGATCGGGTGAAATGGTTGCCAACTGTCATGTAGGACGCCGAGTTGATGGGCTGGTCAGATAGCTATGAGCGCCTGATGAGCATGCGGCGATGAGTACGTCTACGTAACGACGGTCCGGCGGCACTGCCTCCCGGGCCGAGTAAGGGAGTGCAGTGGCGAAGGTCCGGGTATACGAGCTCGCCAAGGAGTTCGGTGTGGAGAGCAAGGTCGTCATGGCCAAGCTCCAGGAGATGGGCGAGTTCGTGCGTTCGGCGTCCTCGACTATCGAAGCACCGGTAGTCCGCAGGCTCACGGAAGCTTTGGGCGGTCCCCCCAGGGGATCGTCCGACAGGGGCGGCAACAGGACGCCCAGGCCGCCGCAGGCGGCCCCCCGGCCGGCTGACAGCCAGGCCGGAAGCGGTGCCCCCGCGGCACCGTCCTCGATTCCCAAGCCGGGTCCGGCCCCCAAGCCGGGTCCGAGGCCTGGGCCCGCAGCGGCACGTCCCGTGGCCCCCGCGCCGCAGGCCCCGCCGCCCGCGGCGCCCGAGCCCCAGCAGGCTCCGCAGCAACCGCAGCAGCAGCCCTCACCGGTGCAGCCGCCGCGCTTCGAGGCTCCCCGCTCCGACGCGGGACGCCCCGCGGGTCCCGGCCCCAAGCCGGGTCCCCGCCCGGCTCCGCGTCCGGGTCCGGCGGCCCGTCCCGAGGCCGCGCGTCCGGAGGGCCGTCCCTCCGGTGGTCCGGGCGGAGCCCCCTCGGGTCCCCGCCCCGGTGCAGGCGCTCCCGGCGCTCCCGGCCCCAAGCCGGGTCCGCGTCCGGGCCCGCGTGGGCCGCGTCCCGGGAACAACCCGTTCTCGTCGAACGCCAGCGGCATGGGCCAGGCCCGTCCGCCGCGTCCCGGCGGCCCCGGCGGCCGTGAAGGCGGCCCCGGTGACAGGGGCCCGCGTCCCGGTCCCCGTGAGGACCGCGGTCCCCGCGAGCAGGGGCAGCGTGACAACGCCGGTCCCCGTCCGCCCGCGGCCCGCTCCGGCCCGCCCGGTGCGGCCGGTCCGCGTCCGGGTCCCGGCGCGGGTGGTCCCCGTCCCGGCGGTGGCGCCGGTGCCGGTGGTCCGCGTCCCGGTGGTCCCCGTCCCAGCCCGATGATGATGCCCCAGGGCCGTCCCGCCGGTCCCGGCGGCGGCGGCGCGGGCCGTCCCGGCCCGGGTGGCGGCGCAGGCCGTCCCGGTGGCGGTGGCGGTCGTCCCGGTGGCGGCGGTGGCCGTCCCGGTGGCGGTGGCGGTTTCGCCGGTCGTCCCGGTGGTGGCGGCGGCGCGGGTCGTCCCGGCACCGGAACCGGTGGTCCCGGTGGTGGCGGCGGCGGTTTCGCCGGTCGTCCCGGTGGCGGCGGCCGTGGCCGCGGCGGCGGTACGGCGGGCGCCTTCGGTCGTCCGGGCGGACGCCCGACCCGTGGTCGCAAGTCCAAGCGCCAGCGGCGTCAAGAGTTCGACAACATGCAGGCCCCGGCGATCGGCGGCGTGCAGGCTCCTCGCGGCAACGGTCAGACGATCCGCCTGTCGCGCGGCGCCTCCCTGGCGGACTTCGCCGACAAGATCGGCGCGATTCCGGCGTCCCTGGTGCAGATCATGCTGCACCTCGGCGAGATGGTGACCGCCACGCAGTCGGTCAACGAGGAGACGCTCCAGCTTCTGGCCGCCGAGCTCGACTACAACCTGCTTGTGGTCAGCCCGGAGGAGGAGGACCGCGAGCTCCTCGAGACCTTCGACATCGAGTTCGGCGAGGACGAGGGCGACGAGTCCGACCTCGTCGCGCGTCCGCCGGTGGTGACCGTCATGGGTCACGTCGACCACGGTAAGACCAAGCTGCTCGACGCCATCCGGAACACCAACGAGGTGGCGCGCGAGGCCGGTGGCATCACCCAGCACATCGGTGCCTACCAGATCGCCACCGAGCACGAGGGCGAAGACCGGAAGATCACCTTCATCGACACCCCGGGTCACGAGGCGTTCACCGCCATGCGTGCCCGTGGTGCCAAGGTCACCGACATCGCCGTCCTGGTGGTCGCGGCCGACGACGGTGTGAAGCCGCAGACCATCGAGGCGCTGAACCACGCCCAGGCGGCCGACGTGCCGATCGTGGTCGCGGTCAACAAGGTCGACAAGGAGGGCGCCGACCCGGGCAAGGTCCGTGCCCAGCTCACCGAGTACGGCCTCGTCGCCGAGGAGTACGGCGGCACCACGATGTTCGTCGACATCTCCGCCAAGAACGGGATCGGCATCGAGAACCTGCTCGAGGCCATCCTGCTCACCGCGGACGCCGAGCTCGACCTGCGGGCCAACGCCACGATGGACGCCCAGGGCGTCGCCATCGAGGCGCACCTCGACAAGGGCCGTGGCCCGGTCGCGACCGTGCTGGTCCAGCGCGGCACGCTCCGGGTCGGCGACTCCATCGTCTGTGGCGAGGCCTTCGGCCGCGTCCGGGCGATGCTGGACGACAACGGCGAGGCGATTCAGGAAGCCGACCCGTCGCGTCCGGTGCTGGTCCTCGGTCTGACCGCGGTGCCGGGTGCCGGTGACAACTTCATCGTCGTCACCGACGACCGGATGGCGCGCCAGATCGCCCAGCAGCGTGCGGCCCGCAAGCGCATCGCGGACATGGCCAAGTCCGGCCGTCGCCGCACCCTCGAAGAGCTCTTCAGCGAGATGGAGAAGGGCCAGGTCGACGAGCTCAAGCTCATCATCAAGGGTGACGTCTCCGGTTCGGTCGAGGCTCTCGAGGACGCGCTGCTCAAGATCGACGTCGGCGAGGAGGTGCGCCTGCGGGTGCTCCACCGTGCCGTCGGTGCGATCACCGAGTACGACGTCAACCTGGCTGTCGCCGACGACAACGCCGTCATCATCGGTTTCAACGTGCGCCCCGAAGTCCGGGCGCGCGACCTGGCCGAGCGCGAGGGCGTCGACATCCGCTACTACTCGGTCATCTACCAGGCGATCGAGGAGATCGAGGCGGCCCTCAAGGGCATGCTCAAGCCGGAGTTCGAAGAGGTCCAGATGGGCACCGCCGAAGTCCGCGAGGTCTTCAAGGTGCCGAAGATCGGCAACATCGCCGGTGCGCTGGTCCGTTCGGGCACGATCGTCCGCAACAGCAAGGCCCGCATCATCCGTGGCGGTGTCGTCATCTCCGACAACCTCACCGTGTCCTCGCTGCGTCGCTTCAAGGAGGACGCGACCGAGGTCCGTGACGGTTACGAGTGCGGTATCGGTGTCGGCTACAACGACATCAAGATCGACGACGTCATCGAGACGTTCGAGATGCGGGAGAAGCCGCGCGTCTGATGCTCTGGTCCGGTGCCGAGGCCGCTCGCCGGCCGGAGACGCTCACCCCACGGGTGGGCCCTCCGGCCGGGGGTGGCCCCGGCACCGCCGGCGCACGGCGACATCCGTGGCGAGTGACTCAATATGTATGTAGGTGCCCTGACAATGGACATCCTGCTCGGCGACGTTCACTCGCTGAAGCAGAAGCGCTCCGTGGTGCGTCCCATCATCGCCGAGGTGCAACGACGGTTCCCGGGTGTGGCCGTCGCCGAGACCGGCCATCTGGACCTGCACCGCCGTACCGAGATCGGGATCGCGGTCGTCTCCGCCACCGCCGCCAACTGCGGCGCGGTGCTGGACGACTGCGAGCGCCTGATCGCCTTCCACCCGGAGATCGAGCTGCTGTCCGCCCGGCATCGGCTCTACAACGAGGACGAGGACTAGTTACAGAGACGACCGGTCGCGGAGCCGCCCTTCGTGTCCGGTCGTTACTGTGAGAAGGGGGGAGCGAATATGGACGCCGCGCGCGCACGTAAGATCGCCGATCGGATCCAGCAGGTCGTGGCCGAGATGCTGGAGCGCCGCATCAAGGATCCGAGGCTGGGTTTCGTGACCGTGACGGACACGCGGATCACCAACGACCTGAGCGAGGCCACGGTGTTCTACACCGTGTTCGGCTCGGAGGCGGAGCGGGCCGACTCCGCCGCGGCGCTGGAGAGCGCCAAGGGACTGATCCGCTCGGAGGTGGGCCGTCAGACGGGCCTGCGCCACACCCCGACGCTGACGTTCACCCACGACCCGCTCCCTGACAGCGCCCGCCACCTCGACGGGCTGCTCGCCGAGGCGAAGGTCAGGGACGCCGAGATCGCCAAGCGTGCCGAGGGCGCCCAGCACGCCGGAGACGCGGACCCGTACCGCAAGCCCGACGAGGACGACGGCGAACTCGACGAGAGCGACGAAGAACCGTCAGAGCGCGCGGGATACCGCGCGAAGTGACACCCGACCTGCGTGGCGGTGGCCCGGTCCCGGTCAGTGACTGGGACCGGGCCGTCGGCCTGATCTCGTCCGCCGACGAGATCGCGCTGGCCTGCCACATCTCGCCGGACGGTGACGCGCTCGGCTCGATGCTGGCGCTCGGCCTGGCACTGCGCGCGGCGGGCAAGCGGGTCACGGCCTCCTTCGGGGAGCGCCGGTTCAGGGTGCCCCGGCTGCTGCGTTTCCTGCCCGGGCAGGAGCTCCTGGCCGAACCCGGAGACTACCCGGCCGTGCCCGAGCTGATGATCACTTTCGACGTCCCCATCGTCGACCGGCTCGGCATGCTCGCCGGGAACGCGCTCAAGGCCCGCGAGCTGATCGTGGTGGACCATCACCCGTCCAACACCGGGTTCGGCACGCTCAACCTCGTCGACCCGGCCGCCGCGGCCACCGCGGTGCTCGCCGAGGAGCTGCTCCGCCGGCTCGGCCTGCCGCTCGACCGGGCCATCGCGACCTGCCTGTACGCCGGGCTGGTCACCGACACCGGCTCGTTCCGGCATTCCTCCACCACTTCCGGGGTGCATCTCATGGCCGCGAGGCTGGTCGCCACCGGGCTGAACCCGGAGGAGATCGCCCGGGAGCTGTGGGACCGTTCCCCGTTCGGCTACCTCAGGGTGCTCGGCGTCGTCCTGGACCGGGTGACGCTGGAGCCGGAGGTGGGCGAGGGGCTGGTCTGGACGTTCGTCACCCGGGCCGACCGGGTCGCGTACGGCCTGCCGTACGACGAGGTGGAGGGGATCATCGACGTGATCCGGCGCACCGACGAGGCGGACACGGCTGTGATCCTCAAGGAGGACGACGACGGCGCCTGGCAGGTCTCCACCCGCTCCAAGGGCGCGGTGGACGTCTCCCGCGTCGCCACCGCGCTGGGCGGCGGCGGGCACACCAAGGCGGCGGGCTTCACCTCCCATCTGCCCGTCGAGCAGACGATGGCGAGCCTCCGCGCACTGCTGTAGTCTTCGGCGCCCGCTTGCGGCGCGGCCCGGTGATCTCCGCGCCCTCTCGCGGGCGTTCGTGGTCTCCGCGCCCTCTCATGGGTGTCACGTAGTCTCCATGCCCTCTCGCAGAAAGACTGTTCAAATGAGCACGGCTCGCGCCAAGCGCACCCCGCCGCCGAGCGGGCTGATCATCGTCGACAAGCCCGCCGAGTGGACCTCGCACGACGTCGTCGGCAAGCTCCGCGGCATCGCGGGCACCCGCAGGGTCGGTCACGCGGGCACGCTGGACCCGATGGCCACCGGGGTGCTGGTGGTCGGCGTGGAGAAGGCCACCCGCCTCCTGGGGCATCTCGCGCTCACCGAGAAGGGCTACGACGCCACGATCCGGCTCGGGCAGTCCACCAACACCGACGACGCCGAGGGAGAGATCATCTCTGCCTCCTCGGCGGCAGGGGTCGCCGAGGAGGCGATCAGGAAGGGCGTCGCCACCCTGACCGGCCAGATCATGCAGGTCCCGCCGCAGGTCAGCGCCATCAAGGTGAACGGCGAGCGGGCCTACAAGCGGGCCAGGGCGGGGGAGGAGGTCGAGCTCAAGGCGCGCCCGGTGACCGTGTCGGGCTTCGAGATCACCGGTATCCGCCGTGACGGCGACCTGATCGACGTCGACGCCTCGGTGACCTGTTCCAGCGGCACCTACATCCGCGCGCTGGCCCGTGACCTGGGGGCCGATCTGGGCACCGGCGGTCACCTGACCTACCTGCGCCGTACCCGCGTGGGGCCCTACGACCTGTCGATGGCGCGCACCATCGAGCAGCTCTCCGCCGAGTGCACGATCCTGCCGATGGCCGAGGCGGTCGCGGCGGCCTTCCCGCGCCGCGACGTGACCGCCGAGGAGGCGGGCGCCGTCGCGCACGGCGGGCGGCTGCCCTCGCTGGGGCTGGGCAAGGGCCCGATCGGCGTGTTCGGCCCGGACGGCACCCTGCTGGCGCTGGTCGAGGAGCACGGCAAGATCGCCAAGTCGCTGGCGGTGTTCGTCTCCTGACCCGGTGCTCGACGGGACACGACAGTGCTTTAAGGTTCGTAAACCGGACCATTTACCTCTGTTAGGAGTCGCCTCATGGAGGTGTCCCTCTCCCCCCTCCCCGCCGCCGAGATCGCCGCAGACCTGCTCGTCCTGCCGGTGCGCGAGGGACACGACCCCGGACTCGGCCTCGGCGGAGTGCTCGGCCAGGTCAGGTTCACCGGCCGGGCCGGGCAGGACCTGCTGCTGCCCCGCCGGGACGGCGACGCCTTCCGCGCCGCGGCGGTCCTGCTGGTCGGGCTCGGCGACGCCGACGACGAGCACGCGGTACGGCGGGCGGTGGGCCGCGTCGCGCCCCGGCTCGCCGAGTTCCCCACCGTGGCGATCGCCTTCCCCCACGTCCAGGCGGTCATCGAGGGCGTGCGGCTGGGCGGCTACCGGTTCGACGGCTACAAGAGCGAGCCGCGCGGGCGGGCCTTCCGCGAGCTGGTCATCCTGGCCGGTGCGGACCCCCAGGGGGTCGCGCGGGCCGGGATCGTCGCCGACGCGGTGACGTTCGCCCGCGACCTGGTCAACACCCCGGCCGGCGACCTGGTCCCGATGGACCTGGCCGAGCGGGCGCGGGCGATGGCCGGGGCGTGCGGGCTGGGCGTGCGGGTGCTGGACGCCGGCGCGCTCCGGGAGGGCGGCTTCGGCGGCATCCTCGGCGTCGGCGCGGCCAGCGCGAACCCGCCCTGCCTGATCGAGGTGAGCCACCCCGGTGACGGCGTGAGCGGCACGGTGGGCCTGGCGGGCAAGGGCATCACCTTCGACTCCGGCGGTCTCGCCATCAAGGGCCTCGGGGCGATGTCCACCATGAAGTGCGACATGGCGGGCGGTGCGACCATGCTCGCGGTCGTCCAGGCCGCCGCCCGGCTGGAGCTGCCGGTGGGCGTCACCGCGGTGGTGCCCGCCGCCGAGAACATGGTCAGCGGCTCCGCGATCCGGCCCGGGGACGTTCTCACGCACCGCAACGGGCGGACCACCGAGGTGACCGACACCGACAGCGAGGGCCGCCTGGTGCTGGCCGACGCGCTCGCCTACCTGGCGGAGGGCTCTCCGGACGTGCTGATCGACGCGGCCACGCTGACCTACTCGGTGATGCACGCCCTCGGCGAGGACATCACCGGGGTGATCGGCAGCGACCGGGGACTGGTCGGCGAGCTGATCGCGGCCGGTGCGCGGGCCGGCGAGCCGATGTGGGAGCTGCCGCTCTGGGAGCCGTACGCCGCCAGGCTCGAATCCGAGGTGGCCGACGCGAAGAACGAGGGCGGAAGCCTGGCCGACGCGACGATCGCCGCGCTGTTCCTGCGGCCGTTCACCGCCGGGCTGCCCTGGGCCCACCTGGACTTCGCCACGACCGCCTACCTGGACAAGGCCACCGACCTGGGCCCGGCGGGGGCGACGGGGGCGATGATCCGCACGCTGATCGGCTACCTGGAGAGCCGCTCCTAGACGGCGCCGCTCTCCCCGGGCGGCGCCGTCCTCCCGGGCGGGGCCCGTCCCGGGCGGGGGGCTCTCGGACGTCCGTACGGCCGTCCCCGGGGCTGTCCGTCCGCACCGGGCGGGGTTATCTGGCGGCGCGTTCCTGGGCGCGTTCGAGCATGGCGCGCATCATGTCGGAGGTGAGCGTGAAGTGCTCCTCCGCCAGCGAGCCCGCCTGCTCGGCGTCGCCGGCCGCGATGGCCTCGTAGATCTTCCGGTGTTCGATCAGCGCCCGCTGGTAGTCCTCCGGGTCGTCCTCCCCGTACGGCTCGACGGGGAATCCGAGGCTCACCCGCGTCAGCATGTCCCTGCTGAGCGCGCTGATCTTCGGGTTGCCCGTCGCGGCCAGCACGGCGCCGTGGAAGGCCGCGTCGGCGACCTGCTCCTGGCCCAGCGTGCGGGCCTGTGCGTAGCCGTCCAGCGCCACGCGCATGGCCGCCAGGTCCTCGTCGGTACGGCGGAGCGCGGCGGTCCGCGCCACCAGCCCCTCCACCAGGCACCGCAGGTCGAACAGCTGCTCCAGCTCGGGCCAGCGGGGCAGGAGCGTCCGGCGTACGGCCGAGGCCGTGGCCTCGGTCCAGCTCGCCCTGACGTAGGCGCCGCCGGTCCGGCCGCGCTTGATCTCCACGATGCCCACCGCCTGGAGCCGGCCGATGGCCTCGCGGACCGTCGCGCGGCTCACGTCGAGGATCGTGGCCAGCTCGCGCTCTCCGGGGAGGCGTTCGCCGGGCAGGTAGTCGCCTATCGCGACGGCGGTCATCAGCCGGTCTGCCACCTCCGTGGCCACCGACTGCACCTTGACGGGGCTGAGAACGGAGGGCTGGGCGGTGTCGCCCAGCACCTGTCCCAGCATGCGGGAGAGATCGTCGGTGGTCGGGGGTGTCGCGTCGGGGTGCACACCCGGAACGTTACACAACCACACGATTCCAAAAAAGGTATTGTGCTCAGGCCATTAATCCATAAGATGTCCACAACACGGACATTCGTCTCATCTGGTGGCATGTGCCCCACTTGTTATATGGAGGACTGCGGTGGCGATCCCCGAACCGACCACCCAGGGCCTGGCCCCCTTCAAGGACTGGCATACCTGGTACCGCGTCACGGGCGACCTGGACGCGGGCAAGGCCCCCCTCGTCGTGCTGCACGGCGGCCCCGGCGCGGCCCACGACTACACGCTGCGCATGGCGCGGCTGGCCGGGCAGGACCGGGCGGTCGTCCACTACGACCAGCTCGGCGTGGGGCTCTCCACCCACCTGCCCGAGCGCGGCGCCGACTTCTGGACCGTCGGGCTCTTCCTCGACGAGCTGGACAACCTGCTCGCCCATCTCGGCATCGCCGGCCGCTACCACCTGATCGGCCAGTCGTGGGGCGGCATGCTCGCCGCCGAGCACGCCGTACTGCGGCCCGAGGGCCTCAAGGGGCTGGTCATCGCCGACTCGCCCGCCTCGATGAAGCTCTGGCGCGAGGAGTGCGACCGGCTGCGCGCCGCACTCCCGGCCGAGGTCGAGCGGACGCTCCGCGAGCACGAGGCCGCCGGGACCACCGACAGCCCCGAATACCGCGCGGCGGAGAAGGTGTTCAACGCCCGCCACGTCTGCAGGATCGTCCCCAATCCGCCGGAGGTCCTGGCCAGCGACGCCAAGACCGCCGAGGACCCGACCGTGTACCACACGATGAACGGGCCGACCGAGTTCCACGTCGTCGGCACCCTGCGGGACTGGTCGGTCACCGACCGGCTGCACCAGGTGACCGCGCCGACCCTGCTCGTCTCCGGGCGGCACGACGAGGCCACCCCTCGCACCGTGCAGCCCTTCGCGGACCACATCCCCGACGTCCGATGGCAGATCTTCGAGCACTCCAGCCACATGCCGCACATCGAGGAAGAGGAGCTCTTCCTGCAGGTGGTCGGCTCATTCCTCGACTCCACGGACTAGGACCCCCATGAAGCGCAACCTCCCGATCGCAGCGGGCGCGGCCCTGCTCGCCCTGTCGGTCTCCGCATGTTCCGGCGCCTCCTCCCCGGCGGGCCCCGCCGGATCCGCCGGGACGGCCGGCGCCTCCCAGGCGAGCTCCGCGGGATTCCAGGAGCAGCACAAGGGCGGCACGCTCCGCCTGCAGGCCAAGTCCGGCGACGGCACGCTCGACCCGCACATCAACTACAGCAACGGCAACTGGCAGATCTTCCAGGCCATGTACGACGGCCTGCTGGCCTTCAAGAAGGTCGGCGGCGAGGCCTCCTACGACCTGGTCCCGGACCTGGCCGAGGCCATGCCGCAGGTCAGCCCGGACGGCAGGTCCTACACCTTCACCCTCCGCAAGGGCGTGAAGTTCGCCGGCGGCGGCGAGGTCACCGCCGACGACGTGGTGGCCTCCTTCGAGCGGATCTACAAGGTCTCCGGGCCCACCTCCGGCACCTTCTACGCCGGGATCGTCGGCGCCGCCGCCTGCGTCAAGAAGCCCAAGGAGTGCACGCTCGACAAGGGCGTGGTCGCCGACAAGGCCAAGAACACGATCACGATCAACCTGGTCGAGCCGGACTCGGAGTTCCCGCTCAAGCTCGCCCTGCCGCACGCGGCCGTCCTGCCGAAGGACACCCCGGACAAGGACCAGGGCACCAAGCCGATCGGCGGCACCGGGCCCTACACGGCGGTCTCCTACGACCCCAACAAGGAGCTCAAGCTCGTCCGCAACCCCCACTTCACCGAGTGGTCGCGCGAGGCGCAGCCGCAGGGCTACCCGGACGAGATCGTCTACTCCTACGGTCTCACCGCCGAGGCCGCGGTCACCGCGGTCCAGAACGGCCAGGCCGACTGGGTCTTCGACCCGCTGCCCGCCGACCGGCTCAGCGAGATCGGCACCAAATACGCCTCCCAGGCGCACGTGAACCAGCTGTCGGCCTTCTGGTACCTGCCGCTCAACACCAACCTCGCGCCGTTCGACAAGCCCGAGGCCCGCCAGGCGCTCAACTGGGCGATCGACCGCCAGGCCGTGGTGAAGATGTTCGGCGGGGCCAACGTGGCCCAGCCCGCCTGCACGCTCCTGCCGCCCGGCATCCCCGGCCACGCCGACTTCTGCGACTTCCCCCAGCCGGACCTGGCCAAGGCGAAGGACCTCGTCCAGCAGTCCGGCACCGCGGGCCAGGAGGTCGCCGTCGTCGTCTCCGACGACGAGGTGAGCAAGCAGATCGGCGAGTACGTCCGCAGCACCCTGGAGCAGATCGGCTACCAGGCCAAGCTCAAGGTCATCTCGACGAACATCCACTTCACCTACATCCAGAACGACAAGAACAAGGTCCAGGCCAGCGTCTCCCAGTGGTACGCCGACTACCCTGCGGCCTCGGACTTCCTGCACGTCCTGCTCTCCTGCGCGTCCTTCCGCTCGGGCAGCGACTCCAGCATCAACATCTCCGGCTACTGCGACAAGGACATCGACGCCCGGATGGCCGAGGCCATGACGCTGGACCGGACCGACAAGAACGCCGCGAACGCCAAGTGGGGCGAGATCGACCGCGACCTGACCAAGGCGAGCCCGATCATCCCGCTGTTCACCCCCAAGCAGGTGGACTTCGTCTCCAGCAGGGTCGGCAACTACCAGTTCCACAAGCAGTTCTTCATGCTCGTCTCCCAGCTCTGGGTCAAGTAGGTGAGCACGGTGAGCGGGGCCGAGCCCGTCCCCGCCGTCGCCGCCCCGGTCCGGCCCGGTGCCGGTCCGTGGCGGCAGGCCGCCACCCGGATCCTGCGCAACCGCTCCGCGATGACCGCCGGGGCCGGGCTGTTCCTCATCGCGCTCGTCTGCCTGCTGGCCCCGGTCTACGCGGGTTCGATCGCGCACACCGACCCGTTCGTCTCCAACATCTCCGGCACCACGGTCGTGGGCGGCCAGGAGGTCCAGGTCCTCCAGCAGAGCACCGAGGGCCTCGGCCTGGGCGTCACCCCGATCGGCCCGACCGGCGACCCGGGCCACTACCTGCTCGGCGCGGACAACCAGGGCCGCGACGTCATGGCCAGGCTCCTGTACGGCGGGCGCAACAGCCTGCTGATCGGCGTCTCCTCGGCGCTGCTCTGCTGCGCGCTGGCCACCGTGCTCGGCGTGGTCGCCGGCTACTTCGGCGGCTGGATCGACGCGGTGCTCTCCCGGTTCTTCGACGTGATCTGGGCCTTCCCGGTCTACCTGCTGGCCATCTGCCTGTCGGTGGTGCTGCTCACCAGCGGCCTGCACCTGGGGCCGGTCCACATCGACGCGGGCAGCCTCGCGCTGCCGATCGTCATCATCGCGCTGATCTACGTCCCCTACGTGGCCCGCCCGCTGCGCGGCCAGGTCATGGCGCTGCGCGGCAAGGAGTTCCTGCACGCGGCCGTCGGCCTGGGCGCGAGCGACCTGCGGATCATGCGCCGTGAGGTGCTGCCGAACATCCTGCCCACGGTGGTGGTCTTCCTGCCGCTGATGACCGCGCTCAACATGCTCACCGAGTCGGCGCTGTCGTTCCTGTCGGTCGGCGTCCAGTCGCCCGACGCGAGCTGGGGCACGATCATCAACGACGGCCTCGCCCTGCTCTACACCCGGCCGATGATCACCATCGCCGCCGGGCTGTTCGTCGCGCTGACCGCGGTCGCGCTCAACGTCTTCGGCGACGGCGTGCGCGACGCGCTCGACCCGAACGCCCGGCTGCGGGGAGGCGCCTGATGATCGGCTACATCCTGCGGCGCTTCGGCGCCGCGGTGCTCGTCCTCTTCGCGATCAGCGTGCTGGTCTTCCTGATCTTCTTCGCCACCCCGGGCGTGGACCCGGCGGCCCGCATCGCGGGCAAGAACGCCGACCCGGCCACCCTGGAGCAGGTGCGCGCCTCGTTCGGCTTCGACCAGCCGCTGCCCGTGCAGTACCTGATGATGATGAAGCACCTGTTCGTCAGCCACGACCTCACCTCGTTCGTGAACCGGGGCACGCTGGTCATCCCGCAGATCATGGACGCGGTCCCGGTCACGCTCTCGCTCGTCGTGGGCGCGGCGGTGATCTGGATGGTGCTGGGCGTGGCGATGGGCACCCTCGCCGGAGCCATGCGCGGCACGCTGGTCGACCCGCTGGTCATGCTGCTCGGCGTCTTCGGCGTCTCGCTGCCGGTCTACTGGCTGGGCGAGGTGGTCAACCTGGTCACCCAGAAGGAGCTGCACGACTCGGTCTTCTCCTGGGTCCCGCCGCTCGGCTACGTCCCGCTCTCGCAGAGCCCGGGACAGTGGGCGCTGCACCTGCTCCTGCCCTGGCTCACCCTGGCCCTGCTGTACGCGGGGATCTACGCCAGGCTGCTGCGCGGCGAGCTGATCCAGGCACTGAACGAGGACTACGTGCGCACCGCCCGCGCCAAGGGCCTGTCCGAACGGCGCATCCTGATCAGGCACGCCCTGCGCTGCTCGCTGATCCCGATCGTGTCGCTGTTCGGCCTGGACTTCGGCGCCCTCGTCGGCGGCGCGGCGCTGCTCACCGAGGTGGTCTTCGGCCTGCCGGGCGTCGGCAAGCTCACCTACCAGGCGCTGCAGAACCTCGACCTGCCCGTGATCATGGGCACGGTCCTCTACGCCGCCTTCTTCGTCGTGCTGGCCAACGCCGTGGTGGACGTCCTGTACGCCCGGCTCGACCCGAGGGTGCGCCGTGCCTGACCAACCGATTCTCGAAGTCGACGACCTGCGGGTGCGCTTCCGCACCGGCGGGGGCCATTTCACCGCCGTCGACGGGCTGTCCTTCTCCGTGCGGCCCGGCGAGGTGCTGGGCGTCGTGGGAGAGTCGGGCTCGGGCAAGAGCGTGTCGATGCTCGGCGTGCTCGGGCTGATCCGCACCCCCAACGCGGAGATCTCCGGAAAGGTGGTCTTCCGCGGCCGGGATCTGCTGGCCCTGAAGGACCGGGAGATGCGGGCCGTCCGGGGCCGGGAGATCGCCATGATCTTCCAGGACCCGATGACCGCCCTCACCCCCGTCTACACGGTCGGCTGGCAGATCGCCGAGCAGATCCGCGCCCACGAGAGGATCTCCAAGAGGGAGGCCCGCGACCGCGCGGTCAGGCTGCTCGACGAGGTCGGCATCCCGGCCCCCGGCAAGCGGGTGGACTCCTACCCGCACGAGTTCTCCGGCGGCATGCGCCAGCGCGTGGTCATCGCCATGGCGCTGTCGTGCAACCCCGGACTGCTGATCGCCGACGAGCCCACCACCGCGCTCGACGTCACCACCCAGGCGCAGATCCTCGACCTGATGCGCCGCCTGCGCACCGACCACGGCTCGGCGATCGTCATGATCACCCATGACATGGGCGTGGTCTCGGAGATCGCCGACGAGGTCCTGGTCATGTACGGCGGGCGGGCGGTCGAGCGGGGTGCCCGCAGGGACGTCTTCCACGCCCCCCGCCACCCCTACACCTGGGGACTGCTCGACTCGGTGCCCCGGGTGGGCGGCCCGCGCGTCCGGCGGCTGCCCACGATCCCGGGCACCCCCGGCGCCTCGGCCGGCGGCTGTCCCTTCGCCGACCGCTGCACCCACCGCCACGCGGCCTGCGAGGAGGTCCCCGCCCTCACCGGCGGGTCCGGCCACCTCGACGCCTGCTGGCTGCCCGAGGAGGGCAGGGAGCGGATCCGGCGCGGCGACCGGAGCGGACCGGAGGCGTCCCCGGCACGACAGAGCGCCCGCGCGGCGGATGAGGAGCGGTGAGCAACCCGTGAACACAACGGACACGACGACGGGCCCCCTGCTCAGGGCCACCGACGTGGTCAAGCACTTCAAGGCGCGCGGCGGCCGCGGCGTGCAGGCCGTCAACGGGGTCTCGCTGGAGGTCCGCGCCGGGGAGACCCTCGGGGTGGTCGGCGAGTCCGGGTGCGGCAAGTCCACGCTCGGCCGCTGCCTGGTCCGGCTGACCGATGTCACCGCGGGCAGGGTGGAGTTCGACGGGCAGGACATCACCGGCCTGTCCCGCCGCGCTCTCCGCCCGGTCCGCAAGGGCCTGCAGCTCGTCTTCCAGGACCCCTACGCCTCGCTCAACCCGCGCCGCACGGCCGGCGACGCCGTCGCCGAGCCGCTCAGGATCCACGGGTACGGCGACGCCGGCGCGATCAGGAACCGGGTCGGCGAGCTGTTCGACCTGGTCGGCCTGGCCAGGACACACCTGGACCGCTACCCCCACGAGTTCTCCGGCGGCCAGCGCCAGCGGATCGGCATCGCCAGGGCCATCGCCCTGTCGCCCAGGCTCGTGGTGGCCGACGAGCCCGTCTCGGCGCTCGACGTGTCGGTCCAGGCGCAGGTGCTCAACCTCTTCGCCGACCTCCAGGAGGAGCTCGGGCTCACCTACGTCTTCATCGCGCACGACCTGGGCGTGGTGCGGCACGTGTCGGACCGGATCGCGGTGATGTACCTCGGGGAGATCGTCGAGGTGGCCGAGGCCGAGGCCCTGTACGCGGCTCCCTCGCACCCCTACACCCACGCGCTGCTGTCGGCCGTCCCCGAGATCGACGACGGCTCCGGAGCGCCGCGCCGCGAGCGCGTCGTGCTGACCGGCGACGTGCCCAGCCCGATCGACCGGCCCACCGGCTGCTCCTTCCACCCGCGCTGCCCGATCGCCCAGGAGCGCTGCCGTACCGAGCGTCCCGCGCTGAACCTCGTCGGCGGACGTCAGGTGGCCTGTCACTTTCCAATGCGCTCCCCGATTGGAGAGATGGCCCGGGAGCATGGCAGGCTTTAGGGGTCGATCCGCTACAAGGGGAAGAGGCTGCGGTGCGAGGCTGGCACGGATTGGACGACGTGCCCGAAGACTGGGGCAGGTCCGTCATAACGATCGGCGTCTTCGACGGGGTTCACCGCGGCCATCAGCAGATGGTTGCCCGTGCCGTCGCGATGGCCGACGAGCTCGGACTGCTCTCGGTCGTGGTGACCTTCGACCCGCATCCGGAGGAGGTGGTGCGGCCCGGCACGCACCCGCCCCGGCTGACGACGGCCCGGCACCGCACGGAGCTGCTCGCCGCCCTCGGCGTCGACGCGGTGTGCGTGCTGCCGTTCACGCTGGAGTTCTCCCGGATGAGCCCGGACGAGTTCGTGCAGACGGTGCTGGTCGACCGGCTGCACGCGGGCGGGGTCGTGGTGGGGGAGAACTTCCGCTTCGGGCACAAGGCCTCCGGTGACGTCGAGACCCTGCAGACCCTCGGGGAGAAGTACGACTTCGTGGCCGAGGCGGTCCCGCTGGTGAGCAACGGGGAGACCATCTCCTCCACCCTCATCCGCGAGCGCCTGGCCGCCGGGGACATGGAGGCCGTGGCGGCGGCGCTCGGCCGTCCGCACCGGGTCGAGGGCGTGGTCGTCCGCGGTTACCAGCGCGGCCGCCAGCTCGGATTCCCGACGGCCAACCTGGAGTCGCCCGACTTCACCGCGATCCCCGCCGACGGCGTCTACGCCGGCTGGCTGCAGGGCATCCCGACGGGCAACCTGCCGGCCGTCTACGGCGGCGAGCGCTGGCCCGCCGCCATCTCGGTGGGCACCAACCCCACCTTCGAGGGCGTGCCGCGCACCGTCGAGGCCTACGCGCTCGACCGCGACGACCTGGACCTCTACGGCGCCCACATGGCCGTGGACTTCGGGCCGCGGCTCCGCGGCAACGTCAAGTTCGACTCGATCGAGGCGCTCGTCGACCAGATCCGCGCCGACGTCGACGAGGCCCGCCGCCTGACCTCCTGACCTTCCGGGCGCTCGGCGGGTCCGAGGATGTGCGGACGCGGGAGGGCTGATGGTAATCTGGCATGTCAGCTCTGTAACCGGTGGTGTCACAACCCCGGCGCTGATCTCGCCACGGCGACTGTAGGCACGCACGGTCGCTCGGGCAACTGAAAATCGCGCGTGCCCGTAGAAGTGCAAGGAGAGATGTGTCGCTCGACACCGCCGCAAAGAAGCAGATCATCGGTGAGTACGCCAAGGGTGAGACCGACACCGGTTCCCCCGAGGTGCAGATCGCGCTGCTGAGCAAGCGCATCAGCGAGCTCACCGAGCACCTGAAGACGCACAAGCACGACCACCACAGCCGCCGCGGTCTGCTGCTGCTCGTCGGTCGTCGTCGCCGTCTGCTCAAGTACCTGCAGAGCAAGGACATCGCGCGTTACCGTACGCTCATCGAGCGGCTCGGCCTGCGCCGATAGAGTTGTGAGGGAGCGGCGTCCGCGCCGCTCCCTCATCTCATATGGACGGGTGTCGGCGCGTCGCGCCACGGAGACACCGTCCCAGTGAGCAAACTGAATAGCCGAGACAGTGCCCCGCGTCCGCCAGCAAGCGCGCCCCACGGCGTCGGAGGGCCGGTCCTCGGTAGTGGCCCCCGGTCATCATGGCGTAAGCCGTACGGAACCGGGCGCTTCGATCGAAGACCGGCGCTGCACCTACGGGGAGCAGGCAACAAGACGACTCAGGCACGGAACGCGTGCCCGAGTGGACGCGGGCGACCTACCAAAGGAGGTCCCCCGTGGAGGGTGTCCACAGCAGTGAAGCCGTCATCGACAACGGCTCTTTCGGTACGCGCACCATCCGGTTCGAGACCGGGCGGCTCGCGCGCCAGGCGGCGGGTTCCGCCGTCGTCTACCTGGACGACGAGACGATGGTCCTCTCCGCGACCACCGCCTCCAAGAACCCCAAGGAGAACCTCGACTTCTTCCCCCTCACGGTGGACGTCGAGGAGCGGATGTACGCCGCGGGCCGCATCCCCGGCTCGTTCTTCCGCCGTGAGGGCCGTCCCTCCGAGGACGCCATCCTCACCTGCCGGCTGATCGACCGGCCGCTGCGCCCGTCGTTCGTCAAGGGCCTGCGCAACGAGATCCAGGTCGTCGCGACGATCATGGCGCTCAACCCCGACCACCTGTACGACGTGGTCGCGATCAACGCCGCGTCCCTGTCCACCCAGCTCGCCGGGCTGCCCTTCTCCGGCCCGATCGGCGGCGTCCGCGTCGCGCTGATCGAGGGCCAGTGGGTGGCCTTCCCGACCCACTCGGAGCTGGCGAACGCCACCTTCGACATGGTGGTCGCCGGCCGCGTCCTGGAGGACGGCGACGTCGCGATCATGATGGTCGAGGCCGAGTCCACCCGTGACACGCTCAAGCTCATCGCCGACGGCGCCGTGGCGCCGACCGAGGAGACCGTGGCCCAGGGCCTGGAGGCTTCCAAGCCGTTCATCAAGGTCCTGTGCGAGGCGCAGTCCAAGATCGCGAAGGTCGCGGCCAAGGCCACCGCCGAGTACCCGCTGTTCCTCGACTACCAGGACGACGTCCTGGAGGCCGTGACCGGCGCGGTCAAGAGCGAGCTCGCCGCGGCGCTGACCATCGCCGGCAAGCAGGAGCGCGAGACCGAGCTCGACCGCCTCAAGGCCCTGGCCCTGGAGAAGGTCGGCTCCGAGTTCGAGGGCCGTGAGAAGGAGGTCAGCGCCGCGTTCCGCTCGCTGACCAAGAAGCTCATGCGCGAGCGGGTCATCTCCGAGGGCGTCCGCATCGACGGCCGCGGCGTCAAGGACATCCGGCAGCTCAACGCCGAGGTCCACGTCGTGCCCCGCGTGCACGGCTCGGCCCTGTTCGAGCGGGGCGAGACCCAGATCCTGGGCATCACCACGCTCAACATGCTCCGCATGGAGCAGATGATCGACACGCTCAACCCCGAGCGCACCAAGCGCTACATGCACAACTACAACTTCCCGCCCTACTCCACCGGTGAGACCGGCCGCGTGGGCTCGCCCAAGCGCCGCGAGATCGGCCACGGCGCGCTCGCCGAGCGGGCGCTCGTCCCGGTCCTGCCGGCCCGCGAGGAGTTCCCCTACGCGATCCGCCAGGTCTCCGAGGCGCTGGGCTCCAACGGCTCGACCTCCATGGGCTCGGTCTGCGCCTCGACCATGGCGCTGCTCGACGCGGGCGTCCCCCTCAAGGGCATCGTCGCGGGCATCGCGATGGGCCTGATCAACGAGGGCGACCAGTACGTCACGCTGACCGACATCCTCGGCGCCGAAGACGCCATGGGCGACATGGACTTCAAGGTCGCCGGCACCAAGGACGTCATCACCGCGCTCCAGCTCGACACCAAGCTCGACGGCATCCCCGCCTCGGTGCTGGCCGCCGCGCTGAAGCAGGCCAAGGGCGCCCGCCTGGCCATCATCGACGTGATGCAGGAGGCCATCGACTCCCCGGCGGAGATGAACGCGACGGCCCCGCGCATCATCACGATCAAGGTCCCGGTCGACAAGATCGGAGAGGTCATCGGCCCGAAGGGCAAGATGATCAACCAGATCCAGGACGACACCGGCGCCGAGATCACGATCGAGGACGACGGAACCATCTACATCGGCGCGACCGACGGCCCGTCCGCCGAGGCGGCCCGGTCGGCGATCAACGCCATCGCCAACCCGCACATGCCGGAGGTCGGAGAGCGCTACCTGGGCACGGTCGTCAAGATCGCCGCCTTCGGCGCCTTCATCTCCCTCATGCCGGGCAAGGACGGCCTCCTGCACGTCTCCCAGATCCGCAAGCTGCACGGCGGCAAGCGCATCGAGAACGTCGAGGACGTCATGAACGTCGGCGAGAAGGTCCAGGTGGAGATCGCCGAGATCGACTCGCGCGGCAAGCTCTCCCTGGTCCCCGTCGAGGTCATCGAGAAGGAGGCCGCGGCCAAGGCCGAGGGCGGCGCCTCCGAGGAGGAGCCGGCGGCGCCCGCCGCCGCCGACGACCGTCCCCGCGAGGACCGGCCCCGCCGCACCCGCACCCGCACCAGCGGTGGCGGCAGCCGTGGGGGAGAAGACCGCAACTCGTGATGACCACCACTCTGCACCCCGGCAAGGACGGTGCCGGGGTCGTGCAGCGCACTGTCCTTCCCGGTGGGCTCCGGGTGGTGACCGAGTCCATGCCGACCGTGCGTTCCGTCGCGGTCGGCATGTGGGTCGGCATCGGATCGCGGGACGAGGCCCCCGAGCACATGGGGTCCTCGCACTTCCTTGAGCACCTGCTGTTCAAGGGCACCCCCACGCGGGACGCGCTGGAGATCTCCGCGGCGATCGAGGGCATCGGCGGCGAGATCAACGCCTTCACCGCCAAGGAGTACACCTGCTACTACGCGCGGGTCCTCGACGAGGACCTGCGGGTGGCGATCGACGTGCTCGCCGACGTGGTGACCTCCTCGCTGATCACCCCGGAGGACGTCGAGGCCGAGCGTGGCGTGATCCTGGAGGAGATCGCCATGCACGACGACGACCCCTCCGACATGGTGCACGAGCAGTTCTCCGCCGAGATGTACGGCGACACACCCATCGGCCGGCCGATCCTCGGCACGGTCGAGTCGATCAACGCCGCCAGCCGTGACCGGATCGCGGAGTACTACCGGCGCTACTACCTGCCGACGCACACCGTGGTGTCGGTGGCGGGCAACGTCACCCACGAGCAGGTCGTGGCGCTCGTCGCCGCGGCCTACGAGCGGGCCGGAGCCCTCGGCGGGGACGCCTCGCCGATCGCTCCGCGCGTCTCCGGCCCCGGCGCCGAGGCGCGTCCCGGCGTACGGGTGGTGCACCGGCCGACCGAGCAGGCCAACCTGGTCCTCGGCACGACCGGTCTCACCCGCACCGACGAGCGCCGCTTCGCGCTCGGGGTGTTCAACGCGGCCCTGGGCGGCGGCATGTCCTCGCGGCTGTTCCAGGAGATCAGGGAGAAGAGGGGGCTGGCCTACTCCGCCTACTCCTACACCTCCTCCTACGCCGACACCGGGCAGTTCGGCATCTACGTCGGCTGCCTGCCGTCGAAGATCGACGAAGTGCTGAAGATCTGCCGTGAGGAGGTCCTCCGGGTGGTCGCCGACGGCATCACCGAGGAGGAGATCGTCCGCGGCAAGGGCCAGATGCGCGGCGGCCTCGTGCTCGGCCTGGAGGACACCGGCTCCAGGATGTCCAGGATCGGCAAGGGCGAGCTCGTCTACGACGAGCTGCTCTCGGTCGACGACGTCCTCGCCAGGATCGAGGCGGTGACCCCGGAGCAGATCTCCGAGGTCGCCGGTGACGTCCTCAACCGCCCGATGACCCTCGCGGTCATCGGCCCCTACGAGGACAAGGACTTCGGCTGGGTCGTCAACGGCTGACCGTTCCGTCGTGAACGGCCCCGGCGTCCGCGCCGGGGCCGTTCCGCTGTCCAGGCACCGCCCGCGCCTGCTGTCCGCTGTCCGGCGCGGCCCGTGCCGTCCGTCCGCTGTCCGGGCACGGCTCGCTGTCCGGGCACGGCTCGTGGGGCCCGGGTGAGGCCGGCGGGGACGTACGGACGCGGCCTGCGCCGGAGCGCGGCCGGCGGGCTTCCGCGAGGTCGGACGGTATAACCTTGGGGCCGTGATCAGGGTTGGAGTTCTCGGCGCCCGAGGGCGCGTCGGTATCGAAGTGTGCAAGGCCGTCGAGGCGGCGGACGACCTGGAGCTGGTCGCGGCCCTCGACAAGGACGACCCGATCGAGGGTCTCACCGGCGCCGAGGTGGTGGTCGACTTCACCCACCCCGACGTGGTCATGGGCAACCTCGAATGGTGCGTCTCCCACGGCATCCACCCGGTGGTCGGCACCACCGGCTTCGACGCCGGGCGCCTGGCGACCGTCAGGGGCTGGCTGGACGACAACCCCGGCGTGAACGCGCTGATCGCGCCCAACTTCGGCATCGCGGCCGTGCTCATGATGCACTTCGCCCAGCAGGCCGCCCGCTACTTCGACTCCGTCGAGATCGTCGAGCTGCACCACCCGAACAAGGCCGACGCGCCCTCCGGCACCGCCCGCCGTACGGCGGAGCTGGTCGCCGAGGCGCGGCGCAAGGCCGGGGCCGGGCCGATGCCCGACGCGACCAGCGCGGAGCTGGACGGAGCCCGGGGCGCGGAGGTGGACGGCGTTCACGTGCACTCGGTACGGCTGGCCGGGCTGATCGCCCACCAGGAGGTGCTCATGGGCGGTGACGGGGAGACCCTCACCATCCGCCACGACACCATGAGCCGTTCGTCGTTCACGCCGGGCGTGCTGCTGGGCGTGCGCCGGGTCGGGGAGGTCCCGGGGCTGACCGTCGGCCTGGAGCCCCTGCTCGACCTCTAGCCGGGCGCGACCGGCGGCGCTCCGGGTCCGAGTGGAGGGGCGCGGCGATCAGGGGTAGCCTGATCGCCGCTCAATGCCGAAAAGTCCGGCATTCGCCGCCGACGGCGTCTTCCGGGTCCGCGGCGCCCGTCGCCCACCATGGAGATACAGCGTGTCAGCTCCCGCGGACGTCCTCGTCGCCGACCCGTCGCCGGCGCGGGCGGGCACCCGGAGCGGGCGCCGCCCGGAGATCGAGGGCCTGCGGGCGGTCGCCGTCCTGCTGGTGGTGATCTACCACATCTGGCCGCGACGGGTCTCCGGCGGCGTCGACGTGTTCCTCATGCTCACCGGCTTCCTCATCACCGGTTCCCTGCTGCGCACGGTGGAGCGCCGGGGCCGGGTGGAGTTCGGGGCGTTCGCCGCGCGTCTGTCGAAGCGGCTGCTGCCTCCCGCCGCGCTGGTGCTGCTCGGGGTGCTGGGCGGGACGCTGCTGTGGCTCCCGCGGACACGGTGGTACGACACGCTGCGCGAGGTGTTCGCCTCGGCGCTGTACTACGAGAACTGGAGCCTGGCGACCTCGGCGGTCGACTACCTGGCCGCCGGTTCGGCGGCCAGCCCGGTCCAGCACTTCTGGTCGCTGGCGATCCAGGGGCAGTTCTACCTCCTGTGGCCGCCGCTGCTGGCGCTGGTGGCCGTGCGCCGGCGCTGGGACCCCCGGATGGCGTTCCTCGGCGTGATGGGCCTGGTCTTCGCGGGCTCGCTCGCGTACTCGGTGCTGCGGACGGCGGCCGACCAGCGGTGGGCCTACTTCGACACCGGGGCCAGGCTGTGGGAGCTCGCCCTCGGCGGCATGCTCGCGGTCGCGTTGCCGTACCTGCGCCCGTCGCGCGCGGTCCGCGTCGCGCTGGGCTGGATCGGCCTGGCCGCGCTGGTCTCGTGCGGCCTGCTGCTCCAGGTCTCCACGGTCTTTCCGGGCTACGCGGCCCTGTGGCCGACCGGAGCCGGCGTGATGATCATCGTTGCCGGGGTGACGGGCAGCGCCTACGGAGCCGACCGGCTGCTCACCCTGCGCCCGCTGATGTACGTGGGGAAGATCTCCTACGCGCTGTACCTGTGGCACTGGCCGATCTTCGTCTTCTACCTCACGGAGACCGGCCGCACGGCGGCGAGCGCCAAGGGCATCGCCCTCATCCTGGTCGTCTCGTTCGCGCTCGCGGCCGTCACGACGCACCTGGCCGACCGGATGACGCCCCGCGGCACGGCGCGCTCGGCCGCGCTGGGCCTGGCGTGCCTGCTGCCGGTGCTGGCCACCGCCGCCGTGTGGACCGTCCGGCTGGAGGACCAGGCGGCGGAGAAGGGCGGCATCGTCCCCGCCCCGGCCATGGCCGCCCGCGACCGCCCGCAGACCTACGCCGACGGCTGCAACCAGGTCACGCAACGCGACGAGGTGCTGACATGCCGGTACGGCGCCGCGAACCCGAGCCGTACCATCGCGCTCGTCGGCAACTCGCACGCCGCGCACTGGTTCCCGGCGCTGCACAGGATCGCCGACGCCAACGGCTGGCAGGTGGTGAACCTGACGAAGGGGGCGTGCGCGCTCTCCACCGATCCGCAGCGCTACCAGGGCAAGGCATACCCGTCGTGCGACAGATGGCAGAAGGGGGTCATGGCGGAGCTCAGGCGGCTCAAGCCGGACCTCCTGGTCACCACCGCGACGATCTCCAGCCCCTTCGAGCGGGGTGAGACGCTCCCGGCCGGCTACGTCCGGCGGTGGCGGCAGCTCGGCGCGATGGGCATCGACGTCCTGGCGATCCGGGACACCCCGCGGATGTCCTTCGACCCCCCGGAGTGCGTCGAGGTCAAGGGGACGGAGGCGTGCGTGGACGACGAGCGGCGCAGCCTCGCCGCGGTCTCACCGGCCGCCCGGCTCCGCCGGCCACCGGCCAACGTGACGTTCGCCGACTTCAACCACCTGCTGTGTCCCGCGGAACGCTGCCGCTCGGTCATCGGCGACCTGATGGTCTACTCCGACAAGGGGCACATCACCGCCACCTTCATGCGGAGCCTGGCCCCCGCCGTGGAGAAGGAGGTCCGGCGGGCGCTCGGCTCCTGAGGCGGCCGTTCGGGCCGGCCGCCCCCGGGTCCTCCCGGTGGTCCGGGCGGCGCCGCTGTATCCTACGGTTCCATGACAGAGACCCGATCTTCGGCGCAGGCCGGGGTCCGCTGGGCCGAGGCCGGAGAGCTGGCCGGGCTGGCGGCGGTGGAGACCGCCGCGGACGGGGTGTTCGCGGCGGTGGGCATCACCTTTCCGCCGGGCACCACGATGATCGAGGAGACCGACGATCCGTCGCGGGTCCTGGTCGCCGGGACCCCGCCGGTCGGTTTCGCGATGATCGGCTGGGTGGACGGGCTGGTCCACCTCGACCAGCTCGCCGTCCACCCCGACCACGGGCGCAGGGGCGTCGGCGGGCGGCTGCTGGAGGCGGTCTGCGACCACGCGGCCTCGGCGGGGGTGGCCGCGGTGACGCTGACGACGTTCCGCGACGTGCCGTGGAACGGGCCGTGGTACGCCCAGCGGGGCTTCGGCGTGCTCGACCCGGCCGAGTGGGGCCCGGAGCTGGCCGCGCTGGTCGCCCACGAGCGGGAGCTGGGCATCGAGCTCGCGCCCCGCGTCGTGATGCGCCGGGCCCTGTGAGAGCCGTCCCCGGGGGCGTTTCTGGTGCCGTCATGGTCTTTCCGGTATCTTTGACTCTCAGGTCGAGAGGCGCTGCAACGGGTTCAGGCCCGCCACGCTCGGCCTTGGTCCTCTCTCCTTGACCTTTCATCAAGGGCGCCTCCCATAACGGGAGGTGGTCCGGTGGATACGTCTTTGAACCGCGGCGACGAGCACGGGCGGGGTGCCGTACGGCACGCATCCGGCGCCGGTGACTCCGGGGCGCCCGGCGCGCACCCGGCGGCAGGAGCGGGCGGCAGGACACAGGCCCTGCGGGAGCTGCTGGACCAGCGGATCGTGGTGCTCGACGGCGCCTGGGGGACGATGCTGCAGGGCGCCGCGCTCACCGCGGACGACTACCGAGGGGAGCGGTTCAAGGACCACCCTCGCGATGTGACCGGTGACCCGGACCTGCTGAACCTGACGCGGCCGGATGTCGTCCTCGACGTGCACCGGCAGTACCTGGCGGCGGGCGCGGACATCACCACGACGAACACCTTCACCGCGACGAGCATCGGCCAGGCCGACTACGGGCTGGAGTCACTGGTGCGGGAGATGAACCTGCGGGGCGCCCAGCTGGCGCGCCAGGCCGCGGACGAGGCGGGCGGGCGTTTCGTCGCCGGCTCGATCGGGCCGCTGAACGTCACGCTCTCGCTGTCCCCGCGCGTGGAGGACCCGGCCTACCGGGCGGTGTCGTTCGACGAGGTCCGCGCCGCCTACGCCGAGCAGATCCAGGCGCTGGCCGACGGCGGGGTCGACCTGCTGCTGATCGAGACGATCTTCGACACGCTCAACGCGAAGGCCGCGATCGCCGCCGCCCGCGAGGTCGCCCCGCACCTGCCGCTGTGGATCTCGGTGACGATCGTCGACCTGAGCGGGCGCACCCTGTCGGGGCAGACCGTCGAGGCGTTCTGGAGCTCGATCGAGCACGCCGACCCGCTGGTGGTCGGCGTGAACTGCTCGCTGGGCGCCGAGGAGATGCGCCCGCACGTCGCCGAGCTGTCACGGCTCGCCGGCGTCTACACCGCCTCCCATCCCAACGCCGGCCTGCCGAACGCGTTCGGTGGCTACGACCAGACACCGGACGAGACCGCGGGGCTGCTCGGCGAGTTCGCCGCGTCGGGAATGGTCAACGTCGTCGGCGGGTGCTGCGGGACGACCCCCGCGCACATCGCGCGGATCACGGCCGCGGTGTCGGCCCTCCCGCCGCGCCCGGTCCCGGCGCCGCCGGCACGCACCCGGTTCAGCGGTCTGGAGCCCTTCGAGATCGGCGCCGACACCGGGTTCGTCATGATCGGGGAGCGCACCAACGTCACCGGCTCGGCGCGCTTCCGGCGGCTGGTCGAGGGGGGCGACCACCAGGGCGCCGTCGACGTCGCGCTGGAGCAGGTCCGCGGCGGAGCCAACCTGCTCGACGTCAACATGGACGCCGACCTGCTCGACAGCGAGCGGGCCATGACCACGTTCCTGAACCTGATCGCGACCGAGCCGGAGGTCGCCCGCATCCCGGTCATGATCGACAGCTCGCGGTGGAGCGTGCTGGAGGCCGGCCTCAAGTGCGTGCAGGGCAGGGGCGTCGTCAACTCGATCAGCCTCAAGGAGGGCGAGGAGCCGTTCCTGGAGCAGGCGCGGCGCATCCGGGACTACGGCGCCGGCGTGGTCGTCATGGCCTTCGACGAGCAGGGGCAGGCCGACACCGTCGAGCGCAAGGTGGCGATCTGCGCCCGCGCCTACGACCTGCTCACGCAGCAAGCCGGGTTCCCCGCCGAGGACATCGTGTTCGACCCGAACGTGCTCGCCGTCGCCACCGGGATCGCCGAGCACAACGGCTACGCGAAGGCGTTCATCGACGCGCTGCCGCTGATCAAGCAGCGGTGCCCGGGAGCGCGGACCAGCGGCGGCATCTCCAACCTGTCGTTCTCCTTCCGCGGCAACGACGTCGTGCGCGAGGCGATGCACTCGGCGTTCCTCCTCCACGCCGTGCGGGCCGGACTGGACATGGGCATCGTCAACGCGGGGCAGCTCGCGGTCTACCAGGACATCCCCGCGGACCTGCTGGAGCTCGTCGAGGACGTGATCTTCGACCGGCGGGCCGACGCCACCGACCGGCTCGTCGCGTTCGCCGAGACGGTGAGCGGGTCCGGCACCCGCCGTACCGTGGACCTGTCCTGGCGCGACGCGCCGGTGGAGCAGCGCCTGGCGTACGCGCTCGTGCAGGGCATCGTCGACTTCATCGACGCCGACACCGAGGAGGCCCGGCAGCGGGCAGCCCGCCCCCTCGACGTGATCGAGGGACCGCTCATGGACGGCATGAAGACCGTGGGCGACCTGTTCGGCGCCGGGAAGATGTTCCTGCCGCAGGTGGTCAAGAGCGCGCGGGTGATGAAGCGCTCGGTCGCCTACCTGGAGCCCTACATGGAGGCCGAGAAGGAGCAGGCGCGGCTGGAGGGGCGCGTCGACACCGGCCGCGGTCAGGGGAAGGTGGTGCTCGCGACCGTCAAGGGCGACGTGCACGACATCGGCAAGAACATCGTGGGCGTCGTGCTCGGCTGCAACAACTACCAGGTCATCGACCTCGGGGTGATGGTCCCCGCCGCCGTCGTCCTCGACACCGCGATCGCCGAGGGCGCCGACGCCATCGGGCTCTCGGGGCTGATCACCCCGTCGCTGGACGAGATGGTCACCGTCGCGGCGGAGATGCAGCGCCGCGGGCTGAAGCTGCCCCTGCTGATCGGCGGGGCCACGACGTCGCGCCAGCACACCGCGGTCCGCATCGCCCCCGCCTACGACGGCACCACCGTGCATGTCCTCGACGCCTCCCGCGTCGTCGGCGTGGTCTCGGACCTGCTCCACGCGGACCGGGCCGAGAAGCTGGCGGTGAGCAACCGCGCCGAGCAGGAGCGCCTGCGCGAGCAGCACGCGACCAGGGAGCGGCGTCCCCTGCTGACCCTCGCGCAGGCCCGCGCGAACCGTGAGCGGGTCCCGTTCGACGACCTGCCGGTCCCCGACTTCACCGGCCTGCGCGCGGTCCAGCCGGACCTGACCACCCTCCGCGGGATGATCGACTGGCAGTTCCTCTTCCTCGCCTGGGAACTGAAGGGCAAGTATCCGGCGATCCTCGACCAGCCGGTGGCCCGCGAGCTCTACGACGACGCGAACACCCTGCTCGACCAGATCATCGCGGAGGGCCACTTCCAGGCCCGGGGCGCCTACGGCTTCTGGCCCGCCCACTCCGAGGGCGACGACATCCTGATCGACGCCGGGCCGCCGGCCGCGGGCGGCCGGGGGATTCTCCGGCTGCCGATGCTGCGTCAGCAGACGGCCAAGCCCGAGGGCCGGGCCAACCGGTGTCTCGCCGACTACGTGGCCCCGGCCGGAGACCACATCGGCGGGTTCGCCGTGGCCGTCCACGGCGCCGAGGAGCTCGCCGCCGCCTTCGAGGCCCGGCACGACGACTACCGGGCGATCATGGTGAAGGCCCTGGCCGACCGCCTCGCCGAGGCGTTCGCCGAGCACATCCACCTCCAGGCCCGGCGCGCCTGGTACGAGCCGGACGCCGACCCTCTGATCGAGGACCTGCACGCCGAGCGATTCCGCGGCATCCGTCCCGCGCTCGGCTACCCCGCGAGCCCGGACCACAGCCAGAAACAGGACCTGTTCGACCTGCTCGACGCCAAGCGGCTCGACATGGCCCTGACCGAGTCCTTCGCGATGACCCCCGCCGCCAGCGTCAGCGGGCTGCTCTTCGCCCACCCGGAGTCGCGCTACTTCACGGTGGGACGCCTCGGCAGGGACCAGATCGAGGACTACGCCCTCCGGCGGGGCCTCGGCCTTCCCGAGGTCGAGCGCTGGCTCCGTCCCAACCTCGCCTACGAGCCCGGCTGAGCCTCCGTACCCGGCGGGTGAGCCCTCCGTACTCGCGGGTGCCCCCGGTACTCGCGGGTGCGTCCCCCGTGCTCGGAAGGAGGCCGGCCGTCCCGCTCCCGGAGCGGGGCGGCCGGCGGGGGGCGGCACCCGCCTGCCGCCCGCCGCGATGCCGGTAGCATCGCTGGCGTGAGCCGGTTCCGTGATGAGTTGTGGCAGGTCGTCGAGGGCGTCTACGCCGAGATCCTGGCTCACCCGTTTCTCACCGGGCTGACCGACGGGACGTTGCCGCGCGAGGTCTTCCGATACTTCGTGGTGCAGGAGACGCACTTCCTGCCCGACTACGCGCGGGCGCTGGCGGCCTGTGGGGTGAAGGCGGCGGATCCGGCCGCGGTGCAGCGGTTCGCCGGGGACGCGGCGCGCACGGTCGAGGTGGAGCACAGTCTCCATGTGGAGCTGCTGGCCGCTTTCGGTATGGACGAGGGCGACGCGCGCGGCGAGGGCGCCGCCCCCACCACCGTCGGCTACGGCTCCTACCTGCTGCGCGCCTGCCATCTGGGCACCTTCGCCGAGGCGCTGGGCGCGATCGTGCCCTGTTACTGGATCTACGCGAGGGTCGGCGAGGAGTTGCTGAAGCAGTCGTCGCCCGACCCGCTCTACGCCTGGTGGATCGAGACCTACGGAAACGAGCACTACCAGGAGACCGTCGCCGGGGTGCTGGACCTGCTCGACGAGGTCGCCGCGACGCTGCCCGAGACCGACCGCGCGAGACTGTGCGAGCACGCACTGACCACCGCGCGCTACGAGTGGCTGTTCTGGGACGCGGCGTGGCGGCGCGAGTCCTGGCCGGTCTGAGCCGCGGCTAACCTACAGATATGCGCCTGCGGGACCTGTGCCAGGCCGACCACCTGGGGCTTAAGGTGCTCAGCGGTCACGATCTGCTCGATCGCCGGGTCCGTGGCGTCGCCACCACCGACCTGATCGAGCCGGGCCGCTTCCTCAAGGCCGGCGAGCTCGTCCTCACCGAGCTGACCTGGCACGACGGCCCCGAGTCCGCCGGCCGTTTCGTGGCCGCGCTGGTCGAGGCCAAGGTCGCCGCGCTCTGCTCCGGCACCGCGCTCAAGGTTCCGCCCGCCGACCTCATCGACGCCTGCGCCGACGCGGGGCTGCCGATGCTCGCGCTCGGCGTGGAGGTCTCCTTCAGCGCGCTCACCGAGTACGTGCTGCGCGCCCTGATCGACGAGTTCGGCTCCGCCCCGAGCCGGCCGTACGGCTCCCGCAGGAGGCTGGCCAGCACCCTCGTGGACGGCGGCAGCCTGAGCAAGGTCGTCACCACGGTGGCGGCGGAGCTGGACGTGCCCTGCTGGGTGCTGTCGGCGACCGGCCGGGCCGTGGTGGGCTCGCAGCCGCTGCCCGAGGGGGCCGGCGAACGGCTGGCGCACGCGTTCCTGTCCGCGCGGTTCCTCCCCGGTACGGCGGTGCGGGCCGACGGCACCGTGCTGTCGGTCTTCCCGGTCAGCAAGGGGGCGCCGCACCGGATCGCCAACTGGTTCCTGGCCTACGCCGGGGAGCAGGTGCGGGCCGGCGGCGAGCACGAGGACCTGATCGTGGAGCTGGCCGCGCTGGTGGCCCTGGAGCGCTCCCGGCTGGAGGCGGCGCAGCGGATCGAGCGGCGGGTGCTGGACCAGCTCCTGGGGCTGCTCGCCTCCGGGGACGCCAACCTGCCGGGCGTGGTCTCCCGGCTGCACACCCTGCACATCGAGACCGAGGACGGCCTGCTGGCGGTGGCGCTCGCGGTCGAGGGGACCGACCGGGCGGACGAGGTGGGCGTCGCCGTGCTCGACGAGCTGCTGCGCCCGCTGGCGCCGGGGGTCGCGACGGCGGTGGGCGCGGAGGCCGTCGCGCTGGTCCCGCTGGCGGGCAACAGCGCCGCCGAGCTGACCTCCCACATGCTGGCCGGGGCGGCCACGCTGGAGGCCGGGCTGGGCGACGCCCGGATCACGATCGGCGTCAGCAGCGTCACGACGGGACCGGCCGCGCTGAGCAGCCTGATCGAGGAGGCCAGGCACGCCCGCACGCTGGCCGAGCTGGGCGAGGGCCGGGTGTCGGCGATCACCGGTGACGACGTCAGCTCCCACCGCTCACTGATCGCCGCGATCCCGGGGGAGCTGCGGCGCTCGTTCCGGACGCGGCTGCTGGGGCGGCTGGAGGAATACGACGCGGCGCACCAGACGGAGCTGGTCGAGACGCTGGAGACGTTCCTGGAGGAGTCGGGCTCCTGGGCCGCGACCGCCGACCGGCTCCATGTCCACGTCAACACGTTGCGCTACCGGTTGAAGCGGATCGAGGAGCTGACCGGCCGGTCGCTGCACGCCCTGGACGAGCGGGTCGACTTCCTGCTGGCGCTCCGGATGCGCTAGCACGGCGTTCATCGGGCCAGTAGTGCTGCGTTCCTCATTGGACATACAGATCCCCACTGGCAGGGACGCTGAGAGCCGGAAGGCTCGGGCTCACGAGGATCCAGGCCGATCATCGGCGAGGGCGGCTCGATCGAAGCTCAGGCATCGATGCCTCGTCTCGCGAGATCGACTGCGATGCCGTCCAGGACACCGGCAAGACCTGAGGCGAACAGGGTGTCGAGATCCCAGGGGTCGGCGCCTGCGCGCATCGCGGGGGCGAGCCGGGGATACGCCCCGGGTGCGAAAAGCGGACTCTGTACGTGGTTCGAGGCTTTTGTCCCCTGTTTCATGGCGAGTGCCGATTGCCGTTCCGCCTCCACATCGCCGACGTAGGTCAGCGCCACGCCCTGCACGTATGAGGCGAACATGAACATGTACCGGAAAGCATCGGCAGGTTCGATGTCGAGCCCGTCGAATGCGGAGAAGGCGCTTTCACTGTCCGCCGCGAGAGCCGGGCTGAAGTATGCGCGGGTTGTCACCATGACCTTCGGCAGGATCCACGGGTGGCGGTGATACAGGTCCCAATCACGGTAGGCGGCGCGCTCGAGGCCGTGACGCCAGTCCCGCGGCGCCGAGTCGGGCAGGGGCACGTCGGCCATCGCGGCCTCCACCATCAGGGCCACCAGGTCGTCCTTGGATGCCACATGCCGGTACAAGGACATGGTGCTCGCTCCCAGGTCCATGGCGACCCGGCGCATCGACAGCGCGTCGAGCCCCTCCGCGTCCGCGACGACGATCCCGGCTCGCACGATGCGCTCAACGGTGAGATGCGGCGCACTGTCGTTGCCCTCCGGGGCATCGGCCGGCGCTTCCGCCCGGCGCGCCCGATACGCCCTCGCCTGGCATGCCCGGGAACAGTAGCGCCTCGGCCGGCCCCGATCCCCGGGCTCCAACGGCTTTCCGCACGCCCCGCACGCCAGCTGCACCGACACCACCGCACTCCTTTTCGTCACAGCACTACGTTGTGACGAAACCCTACCCCACTAGAGGGGCAGGTGTATGGAGAGAGTAGAGCAGCAGGTCAAAACGGTGTTGCATCGCGCTAACGTGTATGCGTATCTTGTACGCCAGACTGCGTACAAAGTACACGTCCGGGCGATTGACTCCGACCCGGCCGGCACGACTCAGGAACAAAGGAAATGACTGAAGAAGACAGAAGGGCCGGAGCCAAGGAGTGGGTCGGGCTCGCCGTCCTGGTATTGCCCTGCGTACTGGCGTCTATGGATATGTCCGTCATGTTCGTTGCGCTCCCGTCCCTGACGGCCGCCCTCGAGCCGAGCAGCTCCGAACTGCTGTGGATCATGGACGCCTACGGCTTCCTCCTCGCCGGCCTGCTCATCACGATGGGCACACTCGGTGACCGGATCGGACGGCGGCGGGTGTTGCTCGCAGGCGCCGCAGCCTTCGGCGCCGCCTCGATTCTGGCGGCCTACTCGACCAGCTCCGGAACGCTCATCGCGGCCCGCGCACTTCTGGGCATCGCCGGAGCATCGCTGGCGCCGTCCACCCTTGCCCTGATCCGGAACATGTTCCACGACGCCAGACAGCGGGCTACAGCGGTCGGCGTGTGGACGGCGGGCTTCGCGGGCGGCGCCGTACTCGGCCCCATCATCGGCGGGCTGCTGCTGGAGCGCTTCTGGTGGGGATCGGTCTTCCTGATCAACGTACCCGTGATGATCCTGCTGCTGGTCCTCGGCCCGCTGCTGCTCCCCGAATACCGTGACCCCAAGCCGGGCCGTTTCGACCTGCTCGGCGCCGTCCTGTCCCTCGTGGCCGTGCTTGGCGTCATCTACGGCGTCAAACGGATGGCGGAGCACGGCTTCGGGTGGATTTCCCTGGCGTACTGCGTCGCCGGACTCGTCGTGGGGACGGCATTCATCCGCCGCCAGCGCGTGGCCGCGAACCCGATGATCGACATCGCGCTGTTCCGTACCCGCCGGTTCAACCTGCCCCTGCTGATCGACGCGCTGGCGACGTTCGCACTGGTCGGCTTCTCCCTGTTCAACTGGCAGTTCATGCAGCTCGTTCTGGGCATGAGCCCATTCGAGTCAGCCCTGTGGTCGCTGCCCACCTTCCTCGTGATGCCCGTGGGCATCGCCCTGGCCACCGCGATCGCACCCCGCATCGGCAAACCCAACGTGATGGCCGCGGGACTGCTCGTGGCGGCCGCCGGCTACATCATGCTGTCCCTGATCCAGGCCGACTCAGGAGTCGTCTACCTCGTCAGCGCCATGACGGTCGTCGCGATCGGCATCGGCGGCGTCGCCGCCGTGGTCACCGACGTGATCCTGTCCGCCGCACCACCGGAGCGAGCCGGGATGGCCTCCGCCATGGCCGAGACCTCGGCCGAGTTCGGCGGGGCGCTGGGCATCGCGGTCCTGGGCAGCATCGGCACCGTCATCTACCGTTCGGAACTGGCGACCAAGGCCCCCGACGCCCTCACACCCAAGGAACTGGAGGCAGCGCGGAACACCCTCGGCGGCGCCGTCGACACCGCCGCGACCCTCCCGCAGGGCACCGCCGAAGCCCTGCGGAACGTGGCATTCGACGCCTTCGCGCGAGAGACGCGGATCGCCGCGCTGGTCAGCGTCGTTCTGACGGCGGGCACGGCCATCCTCGTCGCCACCCTGCTCCGCAACGCACGTATCCGGCCCGGATCCGAAGCCCTGGAATCCGCAGCAGAACACCACGACCGGGACCAGGCGGATGACCTGCCCTCCACGGCAACCTCATCGTGAGCAAAGATCTCGTGGGGCCGTACCGGCGGGTGATGACATCCGGCAGCTCCAACAGTGCCTCTTGCCGCTGGGCCTCCTCAGGTCGGCTGGCGACCAAGAAGGCGCAGACCGTAGGGGCTGCGCTGATCTCGAGGTAGGTCAGATCGGATCGGCTGAGGTGCGAGCGGGCGACCGCCGACTCGAACGTCGCACTGACCCAGGCCGCGTACATGGCCTTTCCCGCCTCGCGGGCGCGCCCCGGCGGTTCCGGCCGGGGCGCGCCGCCGGGGGCGGTCAGCCGGCGGCGTAGGCGTCCAGTTCGGCGAGGTAGGCGTCCTTCAGGTGGCGGGGGAGCCAGGTGATCTCGAAGGCGTTCCTCTCCAGCTGGACGAGGTCCTCCCGGGAGAGATCGAGCGCGTCGGCGAGGGCGACCAGGTTCTCCTGGACGTAACCCGCGAAGTAGGCGGGGTCGTCGGAGTTGACCGTGACGCGCAGGCCGAGGTCGAGCATCCGGCGGATGGCGTCGGCCTTCATCGAGTCGGTCACGTAGCCGTTGGAGATCGGGCACACGGTCAGGCCCAGCCCCCTCTCGCGGATCGCCTCGACGAGCGAGGGGTCCTCCAGGGCGTTGACGCCGTGGTCGACGCGGTTGACGCCGATCTCCTCGATGGCCTGGCGGATGTGCTCGGTGGAGTTCTCCTGGTCGACGTCGCAGTGCATCGTCAGCAGGTAGCCCTCCTGCCGGGCCCGCTCGTAGACGGCCTTGAACTTGACCGGCGGGTTGCCCTTCTCGTCCGAGTCGAGGCCGACGCCGACGATCCACTCGCGGTAGGGCAGGGACTCCAGCAGCGTCGCCATGGCGTACTCCGCCTGGAAGTCGCGCAGGAAGCACATGATGAGCTGCGCCCTGATCCCGAGCCGGCTCTCCGCGTCGATCAGCGCCCGGCGCAGGCCGCGGATGACGATGTCGAACGGCACGCCGCGCGAGGTGTGGGCCTGCGGGTCGAAGAAGATCTCCGCGTAGCGGACGTTCTGCGAGGCGGCCTTGCGCAGGTAGGCCATCGCCAGGTCGTAGAAGTCGGGCTCGGTGCGGAGCACGTCCATGCCCTCGTAGTAGATCTTCAGGAACGAGGGCAGGTCGTCGAAGGAGTAGGCCGCCCGGATCTCCTCGACGGAGGCGTAGGGCAGGTCGATGCCGTTGCGTCCGGCGAGCTCGAACTTGAGCTCCGGTTCCAGGGTGCCCTCGATGTGCAGGTGGAGCTCACACTTGGGCAGGCCCTCGATGAAATCCGTCAATGTCAGCTCCAGGAGAGAATCGGGTCGATGACCTCAAGTTTGACGCAGTCGACCAGGCCGAGGTCGGTGATGGCGTAGTCGGGGATCGCGGTGATCGACAGGAAGAACAGATACATCAGCGGGGAGGGCAGCGCGCAGCCCAGCTCGCGGGCCAGGTCGTCCAGGTGGCTCTCGGCCTCGGCCATCTCCCCGGCCGGCAGGTCGGAGACGATGCCGCCGACCGGCAGCGGCAGGAGCCTGCGGACCTCGCCGTCCACGACGACGACCTGGCCGCCGCCGGCCCGCACGACCTCGTTGACGGCCAGGGCCATGTCCGAGCGGGAGGCGCCGACGCAGATGATGTTGTTGTCGTCCGGCGCGGCGCTGGTCGCGATCGCGCCCCGGGTGATGCCGAAGCCGTTGACCAGGGCGACCGGCCTGTTGGCGGTCTTGCCGTACCGCTCGACGACCGTGATGTAGAGCGCGTCCTGCTCCACCGACGGCTCCACGATCCCGCCGGTGACCGGGAGCGTGACGTCGTGCCGCTTGCGGACGAAGACCTGCTCCGGAGACATCCTCATCGACAGCGCGGTGACCGTCGTGGCGCCCTCGGGGGCGCGGAGCACGATGTCGTCGGCGGTCAGCTCGGGGACGGGGAAGGGCCGGACCTCACCCCGGGCGGGCGGCGCGGAGGGGGTGATCATCGCGTTGTCCCTGGCGACCAGCGCGCCGCCGGCCACGACCTCGCGCACCCGGAAGTCCGCCAGGTCGTCCACGATCAGCACGTCGGCGAACCGGCCCGGGGCGATGCTGCCGACCAGGTGGTCGATCCGGTACATCTCGGCGCAGTTGACGGTGGCCATCTGGATGGCGGTCACCGGGTCCACGCCGGCCTTGACCGCCATCCGGACCAGCTTGTCCATGTGGCCCCCGGCGAGCACGTCGGCGGCGTGCACGTCGTCGGTGCAGAAGGCCACCCGGCGCGCGCCGACCTGGGAGACGACCTTGATGTTCTCCTCCAGGAAGTGGGCGACGCTCGACTCGCGCACGATGGCGTAGATGCCCCGGCGGAGCTTCTCCAGCGTCTCCTCGGCGGAGTAGGACTCGTGGTCCAGGCGGATCCCGGCCGCGGCCAGGCCGCTGATGCGGCGCGGATCCGACAGCGGGGCGCAGCCGAAGACCGGCAGCCGGTGCTTGGCGGCCAGGTCGAGCGCCTCCATGACGGCCTCGTCGCCGTGCTCGACGAACTCCTGGACGGTCTCCCAGATGCCGACGCACTCGGGCCACTCGTGCGCCAGCAGGTGCTCGGCCGGGCCGAAGGTGTGCCCGACGGTCGACTCGGGGACCGTGTAGGGGGCCTTGGCGGGCGCGCCCCACCAGACGCGCATGCCGGTCCGGGCGGCCTCGTCCAGGAAGCCCCGGACGCCGGGCAGGCCGTCCACCACGAGGATCTGGTCCAGGCCGGAGACGACGCTGGTGGTGCCGTAGGGGACGACCAGGTCGGCGAAGCTCGTCACGGAGAGCTTGCTGCACTCGATGTGCAGGTGGCCGTCGATCAGGCCGGGGACGAGGTAGCCGCCTCCGGCGTCGATGACCTCCGTCTCCGGGCCCCGGGGCAGGTCGGGGCCGACGACGGCGACGCGGGCGCCGCTGATGCCGATCTCGGCGGGGTAGGTCTCGCCGGTCAGCACGTTGACGAGGGTGCCGTTGGTGATGATCGTGTCGGCGGGACGCCGTCCGTAGGCGACGTCGAGCAGGATGCGGTCGACCATTTTCGCGGTGGTGCCTTTCGGGTCGGGGCGGGCGGCTCGGGTCAGGCGGCGACGGGGACGAGGGCGGGGCGGCGGTCGAGTGCGGCGTACACCAGGCCCGCCACGAGGAAGCCCGCGAAGATGCTGAAGTCGGAGCCGCCGGTGGCCTCGGAGAGCGGCCCGGTGAAGGCCGTGGAGTTGATCCAGAGCGCCGCCGCGATCATGCCCGCGACCTGCGCGAGGATGCCGTTCCAGCGGATGCCGCCGCTGCCGTGGTACGGCCCGCCGTCGGCGAACAGGCCCTCGGCGTCGTAGCGGCCCCCGCGCCGCAGCCAGTCGGTCAGGTAGATGCCCGCCCAGGGGGCCAGCCAGAGGATCAGCAGGCCGAGGAAGGTGTTGAGCATGGTGTTGAAGGAGTCGGAGAACACCGCCACGCAGGTGATCGCGACGCAGATCACCAGGTCGAGCACGACCGCGACGGACCGGCTCAGCCTGATCCCGGAGGCCTGCAGGTTCAGGCCGGAGGAGTAGAGGTCGGTGGTGTTGACCGCGAACAGTGTGACGATCGCCAGCAGCAGGTAGGGCACCACGAACCAGGACGGCAGCGCGCCGGGCAGGCCGGAGATGGGGTCGCCCGCGTCCTTGACCACGGTCGCGACGGCCGCGCCGAGCGTCATCAGCAGGATGTACGGCACGAGCCCGCCGAACATCGCGTAGCCGAAGACGGCCTTCCTGCTGGAGCTCGCCGGCAGGTAGCGCGAGTAGTCGCTGCCCAGCGGCGCCCATGACAGCCCGCCGGCCGACATCACCAGCGCCACGGCGATGGTGAACGTGGCGAAGTCGGCGCCGCCGGAGGAGGCGACCTGCACCTTCGGCCCGATGAGCACGCCCATGACGGCGAACATCGCGACGAACACCCAGGTGAAGTACTTCTGCGCCTTCATGACGGCGGCGTGCCCGATCAGCGGCAGCACGAGCTGGATCAGTGCCGCGACGACGATCACGGCGATCTTCAGGCCGGCGCTCTGGCCGGTGACGCCGGCCTGGTCGAGCAGGGCCAGCGAGGCGAAGGTGATCAGCACCATGCCGCCGGCCTCGAAGCCGACCATGTTGATCCAGCCGAAGAAGCTGAGCACCCGGGCGCCCTTGGGGCCGAACGCGGCCCGGGAGACCGCCATGGTGGAGGTGCCGACGGCCGGGCCCTGCAGGCTGGTCAGGCCGACCAGCGGGAAGGCCAGCAGGTTGCCGATGACGATGGCCAGGACGGCCTGCGGGAAGCTCAGCCCCAGGGAGACGACGACCGTGCCGTAGACCAGGGTGAAGATGCCGAGCGTGGTGCCGCTCCAGAGGAAGAGCAGATCACGCGGCCGGCCATACCTCTCCGACGGCGAGACCAGCTCGATCCCACGTTGCTCGACGGCCACGGAGCCTCCAACTTTGTCATGGAACATTCACATTCAGTGAACCAAAGGGGAGGGGGTGACCATGTTGTCGAAGAGCACGAGTCTGGGAGAGGCCGCCTGTAGCCGTCTCCAAGGTGATCGTTCCATCGGGCCGGGGCCGCGGGCCGGTGCTGCGGGGCTGAGGGTGCGGGGCCGGAGCTAGGGGGGCCGGCGCTAGAGGGCGTGCAGCGCCAGGCCGACGGTGAACAGCAGGCCGTAGACGAGCTGGAAGCGGCCGGTCTGCTGGAGCGTGGCGATCAGGGCGGGGCCGGTGGCGCCCTGCCTGACGGCCTTCACCGGGCCGATCGCGAGCGGTGTGGCGAGCACGGCCAGCGCCGCGAACGGCTGCCACGGCGTCAGGACCACCGCGATGACCAGGGGGAGCACCAGGCAGAGGGTGTAGAGGGTGCGGGTCCGGGTGTCGCCGAGCACCACGGCCATGGTGCGCTTGCCGGCCGGGCGGTCGGTGACGATGTCGCGCAGGTTGTTGACCACCAGCATCGCGCAGGCCAGCAGGCCCACCGGGACCGAGGCCGCCAGGGCCGTCCAGGGCAGCCATTCGAGCTGCACGAACGTGGTGCCCGCCACCGCGACCAGGCCGAAGAACACGAACACCGAGATCTCGCCGAGCGCGCGGTAGCCGTAGGGCCTGGAGCCGCCGGTGTAGAACCAGGCGGCCGCGATCGACACCGCGCCGACCAGCAGCAGCCACCACGCGCCGGTGGCGACGACCAGGACCAGTCCCGCCGCCGCGGCGGCCAGGAAGCAGCCCAGCGCCGCGCTGAGGACCTCGCGGGGCGCCGCCGCCCCTGAACCGACCAGGCGCATCGGGCCGACCCGCTCGTCGTCGGTGCCGCGCACGCCGTCGCTGTAATCGTTGGCGTAGTTCACGCCCACCTGCAGCGCGAGTGCCACGAACAGGGCGAGCAGGGCACGCCACCAGACCGCGCCGCCGTACCCGATCGCGACACCGGTGCCGACGGCGACGGGGACGACGGCGGCGGGAAGGGTGCGCGGACGGGCTCCGGCGATCCACTGGCTCGGGGTGGCCATGGTGTTGCGGGTTCCTCTCGGACGTTTGCTGCCGCGGGACCGGGAGCCGGCCGATGGCGGTGGTCCCGGCCGGTGTCCGCGGCTCTGTCTAGCTGATGTCGGTGGCCAGCCGGACCATCCGCACCGGCCGTCCCATGTTGAGGACCCGCTCGGCTCCGTCCTCGCCCCAACCGGCCGATTCCAGGAATCCGAGCGGACCGTGGTTGTCGGCGAACACCCACGTCACGATGGTGTGGTAGCCGTCGTCACGGAGGTAGTCGACCGTCGCGTTGAGCAGGCGGCTGCCGTGCCCGCGCCGGACGTGGTCGGGATCCACCAGGAAGGTGAGCATCTCGGCGGTGGTGGTCGGGTCCAGGTCGGGATCCTCCGCCGGGGCGTGTGAGGCGAGGCCCACCACGCGCTCGGCGCCGCGCATCGCCGCGGCGGCCTCGATGCCGCCGGGACCGAGCGCGGGGAACGCGTCGGTGTCGAGGACGACCTGCTCCACCGCGACCAGCACCCGGTGCCGCGAGGACGGCGGAGTGATGATCGCCTCGTCCCACTGGCGCCGCCACATCTCCTCGGCGGCGGGACCGGTCATCTGCTCCAGCGGTCCCTCGGGAAGGAAATCCCGGTAACCGTATTTCCAGGCGCGGATCTGGGTGCTCGTCACCGCGGCGACATCATCGTGCCGAGCCGCCCGCACGCCTACGTCTGCCATCTCGGCCCGCTCCTTCTCTGCCGTCTGCCGTCGCCTCAGGAAGCGCTGTCTCATGGGTCTCGTGCCACGCGAGCGGGCATCAGGCGGGTGGATCCCCGAGACAGGCTCCTACACCGTATCGGGGAATCCGACTCAGAGATGACGCGGACCTGTCTCCGTCTGACGGCGAGCCCGATATGCCCGAGTCTTGGTGCGGTTGCCGCAGACTCTCATGGAACACCAGGAGCGCGAGCGGTTCTTGGACGAGTCGACGAACGCCCACTGACAGGTGCTCTCGGTGCACACCTTCAGCCTCGGCCACATCCCGGCGGCGTGCGCGCCCATCACCGCCGCCGCGATCCTGGCCAGCCCGCCGGGCACGCCGGCCGCGACCGGTTCGAGGACGGGGCCTCCTGCGGTCAGGGCGACCCGCAGGGGGAGGCCGGTGAACAGGCGGGGCAGGCCGGGCTCGCGGTCGTCGCCGTCACGGGCGTGACCGTCGTGGTTGGCCCGGAGCGCCGCGCGGAGCGTCTCGCGGAGGTCGACGGCCAGGGCGAGGTCGTCGTCGCCGGCGGTGTCTCCGGGGCCGATCAGCTCCCGCCTGCCGAGCCACGCGGTCAGCGCGGCGGGGGTGGGGATGTCGTCGGTCCCGCCTTCGACGTCGTAGCTGTTGACGAAGTCGCACACCAGGTCGGAGGGGTTGCCCATGGTTAGATCACCTCTTCGCAACCACTGTATGCCATTAGGGGGTTGTATTCGCATCGACACCGCCATAATGCTTTCAGTGGTGTTGATTTGGAGGGGGGGCATGTGATATTCGGCCTGTCTCGCCTTCCGGGGTCAGGCGGCCTCCAGTGCCGTCGCCAGCCGCCGGACGCCCTCGGCCAGCTCCGGCAGGCGCAGGGCCGCCGAGTGGGTCAGCCGGAGCCGGGGGCCCGGCGGCTCGGCCGGGTAGTAGATGCGTCCCTGGCTCACCATGACGCCCGCCCGCCGGGCCGCCTCCACCACGGTCTCCTCGTCCCGGTCGGGCGGCAGCCGTACCCACAGGTGCAGGCCGCCCCGGGGGAGGAGATGGATCCCGGCGGCGGGCAGCCGGGCGGTCAGCGCGGCGGCGAGCGCGTTCCTGCGGGTCGTCAGCTCGGCGCCCAGCCCGGCCAGGTGGCGCGGCCAGGCGGGCGAGCCGACGAACTCCAGCGCCGTCTCCTGCAGCGGCCTGGCGACGAAGAACGACTCCACGACCTGGCTGGCCCTGAGCCGCCGCGCGGCCGGGCCGCGGGCGACGACTCCGGCGACCCGCATGCTGGGCGACAGGACCTTGGTGAGGGAGTTGACGTGCACGACCGTGCCGTGGGCGTCCAGTGAGATCATCGACGGCGGGACCGGCTCCGTCGCGAAATACCTGGCGTAGTCGTCCTCGACGACGAACGCCCCGGCCGCCCGGGCGATCGCGAGCACCTGCCCGCGCCGTTCGAGGGTCAGGGTCGCGCCGGTGGGGTTGTGCAGGGTCGGCTGGCAGAAGAAGACCCGCGCGCCCGTGACGGCGAAGGCCTCCGCGAGGAGCTCCGGTCGCACCCCGTCGCGATCCATGGGTACGGCCGTCGGGCGGAGTCCGGCGGCCCGCGCGGCGGCGAGCGCGCCCGGATAGGTCGGCGTCTCGACGAGGATCGGGGTGCCCGGGGCGGTGAGGGCGCGGAAGGCGTGGGTGAGGGCCGACTGCCCGCCGCTGACCACGAGGGCGTCCGACGAGGTGACGTCGCCCCCCGCCTCCTGCGCGAACCAGCCGCGCAGCTCGGGAATGCCGCTCAGCGGCGGC
The DNA here is from genome assembly GCF_900113865.1 of Streptosporangium canum. Taxonomy (GTDB): domain Bacteria; phylum Actinomycetota; class Actinomycetes; order Streptosporangiales; family Streptosporangiaceae; genus Streptosporangium; species Streptosporangium canum. The sequence goes on from NZ_FOQY01000012.1 coordinate 215,487, forward strand.
AGCGCCCAGACGTCCGGGCGGCGGAGCGCGCGGGTGGCGGCGGCGGACAGGGCCTTGGCGGGACGCAGGGCCGGGTTGAGGTAGCCGCCGGTGAGCGGGATGACGTCGTCCGGCGGGGGAGTGAGCAGGCCGCTCACCTCCGCGTCGTCCACCACCCGGTCGCCGAGCGCGACCGTCTGCCAGGACAGGTCCGCCGTGCCGCCGGCCCGGGTGACCGCGGGGGCCACGTAGGTCCCGCTGCCCGGCCTGGTGATCACTCGACCTTCCGCGGCAAGCCGGGCAAGTGCCCGCGACACGGTCACCGGGCTCACGCCGTGGAGCCGCATCAGCTCCCGGCTTGATGGCAGCCTGTCCCCGGGGCGCAGCCGCGCCGTCTCCTCGCGGATCACGGCAGCCAGACGGACGATACTGCTATCGTCATTCATGAATGATAAGGATAGCGCTATCGTCCCAGGTCGAGTAGCGGTCGGCTCCGCCTCGGCGCCCGCCGGGAGCGCGTCGTCCTCCGGTACGGCGTGGCGGGGGACCCTGCTGGCCGGACTCGGGGTGCTGTCGTTCTCCGGGTCGTTCCCGGCGACGGTCTTCGCGATGGAGGGGTTCGACCCCTACCTCGTGGCGATCGGACGGGCCGTGATCGCGGCGGTCCCGGCGCTGGTCTTCCTGGTGGCGGCCAGGGGGCCGTTGCTGCCGCCCAGATCCCACCTCCGGTCCTATCTCGTCATCGTGGCCGGGGTGGTCTTCGGCTTCCCGGTCTTCAGCGGGCTGGCGCTCGACGCCGGCGCCGGCGCCTCCCACGCCGCGGTGGTCATCGGGCTCCTTCCCGCCGCCACCGCCGCCTGTGCCGTCCTGCGCGGAGGGGAACGGCCGAAACCGGTGTTCTGGGCGGCCTGCGCCCTCGGAGCCGTCTCGATCACGGCCTTCACCCTCAGCCGGGACGGCGGCCACGCCACCGGAGCCGACCTGCTCCTCGTGGGGGCGCTGCTGTCGGCCGCGGCCGGCTACACCGAGGGCGGCCGCCTGGCCCGCGAGACGCCCGGCTGGAGGGTGATCTCCTACGCCCTGGTCGTCGCCGCCCCGCTCACCGTCCCCGTGACGGTCGCCCTGGCGCTGACCACGGACGTGCGGCCCACCGCGACGTCGCTGGCCGGGTTCGCCTACGCGGGACTGATCTCGATGTTCCTCGGCTTCATCCCCTGGTACGCGGGGCTGGCCGCGGGCGGGATCGCGCGCGCCGGGCAGACCCAGCTCGCGCAGCCGCTGCTGACGCTGCTGTGGGCCTGGCTCCTCCTCGACGAGCGGTTCGGTCCGGTGACCGTCGCGGCGGCGCTCGCCGTACTCGTGTGTGTCGCCATGAGCCAGCGGGCACGCTCTTGAAAGATGTGACATCCGGGCGCAGGATATGAGCTGTATCTGTCACAAAAGGGGTGGGCTCATGGCGGACCTGTCGATTCCCGAAGGCGGCTTCTGGCCCGCTCCGGAGATCCCTCAGCCGAACATCTACCCGATGGAATGGCGGGTCGAGACAGACAAGCTGGCGGCCATCTACGAGAAGTCCAAGCGCACGGTCTGGAACCCCGCCGACCTGCCCTGGGACGGCCTCGACCCCGACGACTTCACCGCCGAACAGCGGCTCGGGATCATGTACTGGTTCTCCGTGCTGGCCAACTTCGACGCCTCGGGCCCGGCCGTCTTCGCCCGCGCCACCATCCAGGCGTTCGAGAAGCACGAGGAGGACCCGGTCCGCAAGTGCTTCTTCTCGATCACGCGTGACGAGATGAACCACGAGGAGTGCTGCCAGCGGACCATCGCCCGGCTCTGGCCGGGCGGGCCGCTCGACTGGGTCCCCGCCACCGATCTGGAGAGGGCGGCCCACAACAACATCGGCTGGCTCTACCACAACGGCGGCCGCTACTGGACGGGCTACAGCAGTGCCGTCGGCAAATACAGCCTGCCGGTGCTGTTCACCAGCTTCATGATGGGTGAGATGGCCGCCTCCACCCTGTTCCGCGGCATGGCCACCGGCACCGAGCACCCGGTGTTCAGCGAGATGTTCCACCGCATCGGCCGCGACGAGTCGCGCCATCTCCAGATCTGCATGACCATCCTGGAGAACGAGTGGCCCGGCCTCACCGACGACACCCGCTCGCTGATCACCCGCCAGCTCCGCGCCGGGTTCGTCTTCCTCTCCATGATCCTCTGGGAGCCGCCGGGCGGCTTCTGGGAACTGCCCCCGTACTTCCTGCACAACCACCGCGTCCTGATGGACCACGCCCGCGACGCCGGGCTCGGCGTGCTCTCCTACGAGGATCAGGCGGAGAACTGGCGGGTCGCGATGGCCCGGATCCGCGCCATCGTGGAGCGCTGGGGGATCGAGTTCCCGGCCATCCCCGAACTCGACATCGAAGGCGTCGAGGTCGACTTCCTCGACCCCGAGGACATCATCCCGGTGTTCTGACCCCGGCGGGACGACAGGGAAGCGCTCCAAGACTCCATGGCCCACTCCGACGCGGAACCGCCTCCGCCACCCGCCCGCGGATCGCCTCCCGCCGCCTCGCCGGCGGGAGGCGATCCGCGCCGGTGGAGCTACGTCGTCCTGGTCTTCCTGACCCTGGGGGCGGGCGCGATGGACGCGGTCGCGTTCCTGGCGCTCGGAGGCGTCTTCACCGCCAACATGACCGGCAACCTGATCCTCGTCGCACTCGTCGGCGGGGAGAACTGGCAGATCCGCGTGATACGCTCCGGCCTCGCATGCGTGATCTTCTCCATCGGGGTCTTCATCGGCTTCAAGGTGCCCGACCGCGGCCGGGGGAACGAGTCGTGGCCCCTGGCCGTCACCCGCCTGCTCTGGATCTGCCTCGCCCTCCACGTCGTGTTCCTCACCGGCTGGATACTCTGCGACGCCGCACCCGGGCCGACCTCGACGCTCCTGCTGATCGCCGTGGCGTCCTGCGCCATGGGCCTGCAGGCCGCGGCGGCCCGGCGCGTCAACGTCGACGGCATCACGACCACCTTCGTCACCGGCACCCTCACCTCGCTGCTGCAGTCGCTGGCCTCGCGCAGGACCGCCGACGCCCTCCGCCGCGCGGTCATCGTCCTGGCTCTGGCCGCCGGCGCGCTCTGCGCGTCGCTGGTGGTGCACCTCGCACCGCTCTGGGCGGGCGCGGTGCCGCTGCTGTTCACGATCCTCGCGCCCGTCACCGTCGTGACCCGCCTGCGCCCGCGGAGGGCGCGGCGTCCGCCCACCGGTACGGCCGGCTGATCCGGGTCCCGTCCACGGGGTGTCCGGCGACGGTGCCGAGAGCCGGTGGTGGCGGTGCCGGGAGCCGGTGGCCGGCCGGTCAGCCGGTGGTGGTGGAGCCGGTGGTGGCGGTGCTGGGAGCCGGTGGTCGGCCGGTCAGCCGGTCGCGGCGCTGAGAGCGGGCAGGTAGCCCGAGGACTGCCCGCGCCGGTTCGGGTGGTAGGACTGCCAGGTGTTCGTCGGCATGATGCGGGTGATCCACTCCCGCTGGATCCCGCCGGGAGCGCACACCCCGTGCCCGGCGAAGGCGTCGCGCACGTCGACGTAGCGGAAACCGGCGTTCTCGGCCTGCTCCCGGATGACCGCGTTGAGGTGGTCGGCGAGCAGGTTCATGCGGTTGCGCCTCCATTCGGCGACGCCACAGCCGAACGGGTGGCCCGGCTCGAACAGGTGCGGGTAGCCGGCGACCAGGACCTCCGCCGCCGGGGCGGCGTCACGGATGGCGCCGTAGGTCCAGGCGAGCTTGCCGGGCAGCCTCTGGTCGATGAACCGCCCGGCGTCGTCGAGGACGCGGTCGCAGTCCTCGTCCTCGACGCCGACCACGGCGCAGTTGACGACGGCCGCCTCGAAGCTGGCGTCGTTGCCGCCGATCGTGACGGTGACCAGGGTGGTTTCGCCGTCCAGGGCGTCGGGGATCTGCCGCGCCACCACGTCGTCGGTCACCGCCCCGCCGCACGCCTCGTACCTGAAACCGTCGGGACGGTTGGCGCGGGCCCACAGGATCGGATGGGAGTTGGCGCTGCGCCGGCACAGCCCGCTGTCGGGGTCGTAGTCCCCGGCGCCGGAACCGGAGGAGAAGGAGTCGCCCAAGGCCGCGTAGTTCACCTGCGTCGCGGCGGGCCGGGCGGTGGCCGGGACGGCGCCGGCGCCGAAGGTGATCAGTGGGACGGTGACGAGGACTGCGAGAAGCTGGTGGCGCATGGTTCCTCCTGTGACTGATGCGACTGAACGTAACGATAAGCAATGTATTCGTCACTTTGAGTGGCGTCGCCTGGGCGCGCGGACGGAACGGCGACCCGCCACCGCCCCGGTCGAGCCGACAGGAACAGCGACTCGCCACCGCGCCGGTCGGTAGGGCCGGAACGGCGACCCGCCACCGCCCTGGTCGGGCCGACAGGAATGGCGACCCGCCACCGCGCCGGCCGGCCCGGTCGGCGCCCGCCCCCTGGTCCCCGTGACAGGCTCAGGCCCGCGCGGTGCCGCCCCTGTGGAACCGGCCCGTAGACGTCGTGCCCGGTTTCCGCGGCGGGACCGCCGGGGGAGGTGTCCCTTGAGTGATGACTCGACCCACAATGGGGGGTCGGAGCACCAGCCTCCGGTCCCGCCGGTCACGAAGTACGGAGGCGGGAGCCGTTCGGTGGCACAGGGAGGACATGTCGTGGGTGGAAGTCTCGCGGTGGGAGACGTGGTCGAGGATTTCGAGCTGCTCGACGAGACCGGGACGTCACGGCGGCTCAGCGACCTCGTGGCGGCGGGGCCGGCGGTGCTGTTCTTCTACCCGGCCGCCATGACGTCGGGATGCACGGCGGAGAGCTGCCATTTCCGGGACCTGGCGGCCGAGTTCGCCGCCGTGGGGGCGACCCGGGTCGGGATCAGCCGTGACGCGGTCGACCGCCAGCGGCGGTTCGCCGACACCTACGACCTGGGCTTCCCCCTGCTGTCGGATCCGGACGGCGCCGTCGCCCGGCAGCTCGGCGCCCGGCGCAACATCGCGGTGGGCCCCTTCCTCACCCGCCGGATGACCTTCGTCGTCGACGTGGACCGCCGCCTCCTGGAGGTGATCCACAGCGAGACGAGCATGCAGGCCCACGCCGATCGGGCCCTGGAAGTCTTGCGGTCGCGGACCGGAGCGTGACCGGACAGGGGGAGTGGCGTCTTTTCGCGTAGAGGTCCCGGGGCGACCCGCGGTGTAATCGTGCCCTTGTGACGGAGACGCTGAGGTGAGACAGCGAAACCCTCTGAAGCCGGCAGGAGCCCGCATGGTCACCCTGGGATTTCTCATTCCGCTCGAAGCCAAGCCCGGCAAGGAGGCCGAGGTGGAGAGCTTCCTCAGGGAAGCGCTCCCGCTCGCCGAGGCGGAGCCCGCGACCACCGCCTGGTTCGCGATCCGCATGAGCCCCTCGCTCTACGCCATCGTCGACTTCTTCCCCGACGAGCCGGGCCGCGAGGCCCACCTGCAGGGTGAGATCGCCAAGGCCCTGACGGAGCGGGCCCCCGATCTCTTCGAGAAGCCCCCGAACATCATCAAGACCCAGGTCATCGCCGCCAAGCCGCCGGACTAGCGTGGCAGCGGAACCGGGGGACCCGCCCGATCCGGCCAGGGGCGGCCGCTCCCCCGGGGAGGGCTCGCCCGCCGGGATCGGCGCGGCCCTTCGGAAATCCGCGCCCGGCCTCCGACGAAAGCCCCGTCAGGTCGGCATCTGAGGGCCTGTCCCGGCGATCGACCCTTTAGTCTCCAAGGCATGGCGACCCTTCCAGACCGGGATCCGCGGGAAATACGAGCCGCTGACAGTGACCGCGATCAGACTTCCGCAATTCTCCGCAACGCGGTCGGCGACGGCCGGCTGACCATGGACGAGTTCGAGGAAAGGCTGGCGGCGGTCTACACCGCCAAGACCTACGCCGACCTGGAACTGCTCACCGTCGATCTGCCGGACGTCTCCCGGTCGACGGCCACGCCGAGCCCCATCGATTATGACGCGGACGCGCCGACCAGCGGCGTCGCCGTCGGGATCATGAGTGGCTTCAAGCGCGCCGGCCGCTGGCGGGCTCCCCGGAACTTCACCGCCCTGGCCTTCTGGGGCGGCGGCAAGATCGACCTCCGCGAGGCGGTGTTCACCGGGCGGGAGATGAAGATCCGGGCGTTCGCCGTCATGGGGGGTGTCGAGGTCGTCGTGCCCGACGACGCCGAGGTGTTCGTCACCGGGCTCGGCTTCATGGGCGGGTTCGGCCATGAGGCGAGCGGGGTCGGCCGGCCCGGCGCGCCCCGGATCGTGGTGACGGGGTTCGCCTTCTGGGGCGGGGTCGAGGTCAAGCGCAAGGCCCGCAAGAAGAAGAGCAGGTAGCGAGCGGCCCGCCGTCGCGGGCCTTCTCCGCGTGCCGTGGGACGAGGCGCGGATAGCTTCACATTGGTATGAAGCCGAGCGCCGCAGCTGCCTGGGTCTGAGCGGTGTCGCGGCTGGCGAAGCCGAGTTTGTCTCCGGGTTCTTCCAGGAGCGGTGTGGCGACCAGTTCGGCGATGGCGAGATGGATTCCATCGAGCGCACGTAACGCGTGCGTATAGACGATTTCGGTAGCCCTGCGTTCCACCGAATCACGTGGGGCCGCCAGGAGAGTGACCGGGCCGTCTTCTCCGAGGTCTGCGGCCAGGGTAGCGAGAGTGGTGTTCAGGTCGATCAGGCGGTGGGAGCGGGCGGCGCGCACAAGCACGCCGGTGACTTCCACCACGGTCAAGGTGCCCGTGACGAGAAGGTGGTCGTGATTTTCGAGGAGGTCACGTGCTCGGGCGTGACCTGGTTCGGAGCGGAGGTAGGCGCAGGCCAGAACGGAAGAGTCGATATAGGTGAGCACGCCGGTCAGCGCCCCTCGGCCCAGAGTTCGTCGAGGATGGGCCCGATGCCCTCGGTGCTGGCGAGTGCCCGCTCTCGCTCCGCTTCGGTCACGGGAGGGGCGGGGGGAGATTCGGCGAGGACGTTGAGGCGGCGCGCACGCGCACGCAGCTCCGCTCGGGCATCGAGGACTTCCTCTGATACGCCGCGAGCGAGGATCTCTCCAGCGGTCGCATTGATGGAGCGGCCAGTGCGACGGGCCCTGCGCGTGATGCGCTGGTGCAGATCGTCATCAATGCGGAGCAGTAACTGTTTCACGACTTCACGATATCATTTTGCTGCAAGAAAATGATATCATCTCCTTGTTGATCTGCTCTGGCTTCTCGGCCATCTCTGATCTGTCTGGCGGTTCGGGGCAGCCGCGTCCGGCAGTCGGGCGGCTGTGAGAGCCATCCGACCGGGGTATCCGGCGGGACACGGGCCGCCGTTCCTCCTGCTTGAGAAGGCTTGCCTGCCAGACTTCGGGCGGTGCCGCGCTGAGCCGGTGGGCCGTGATCAGCAGGTCCCGGCCCGTCCCGGTGCCCAGGGGCTGGACTTCGGCCGCCAACTCCAGGACCCGGGGATGCCCCCAGTCGAGGATGGGCGTGGCCGCCAGCCCGCCTCCGGCCGTCGCCCGACGGGCAACGGCGGCGCGACGGGACCGCGATGGTGAGGGCATGGGCTCCATTCCATGGTCGTGCCTTAGGCCCATGATGCATCCGGTGACGCCCGCCGCGCGTGCCGGCGCCCGGATCGGGCATGCTCGACCGGCCGGCTACCGCGGGCGCACCGTACGGAAGAACCGCCGGATGTCCGAGACCAGCAGATCCGGAGCCTGGAGCGACGCGAAGTGCCCCCCGCTGGGGAACCGTGACCAGTGGGTGATCGTGTTCGACAGCTCCGCCAGCCCGCGGATCGCCCGGTCGCCGAGGAAGTTCGCCACGCCCGTCGGAACCGGCGAAGGTGCGGGACGTCGGCCCCACGCCTCCGATCCGGACTCCAGGTAGAGCCGCGCGGCCGATCCCGCGGTCGCGGTCAGCCAGAAGATCGTGACGTTGGTCAGGACGGTGTCCCGGTCGACGGGGGTCCGCTCCGTCTGAGTGGGGTCCCAGTCCACGAACCATTCCAGGTTCCACGCGAGCTGCCCGGCGGGGGAGTCGTTGAGCGCGTAGGCGACGGTCTGCGGCCGGGTGGACATCTGGGTGGCGTAGCCGGAGCGGCCGTACCACCACCTCTGGTTCTGCGCGGCCTGTTCCCGATCCGCCTCGGAGAGCGTGTCCAGCTCGCCGGGGTCGACCGGGGTCGCGGCGTTGGCCAGCGCGTTGACGTGGACGCCGATGACGTGCTCCGGGTCGAACCGGCCGAGCTCCGGGGAGACGATGCTGCCGAAGTCGCCGCCCTGGGCGCCGTAGCGGTGGTATCCCAGCCGTCGCATCAGCTCGGCCCAGGCCCGCGCCGTACGGTTGACGCCCCAGCCGGTCTCCCGCGTCGGCCCGGAGAACGCGAAGCCCGGTACCGACGGGGCGACCACGTGGAAGGCGTCCGCGGGATCCCCGCCGTGCGATCGAGGGTCGGTCAGCGGTCCGAGGACGTCGAGGAAGTCGTACACCGTACTCGGCCACCCATGCGTGATGATCAGCGGGGTGGCGTCCGGCTCGGGCGAGCGCGCGTGCAGGAAGTGGACGTTCTGACCGTCGATCTCCGTGGTGAACTGCGGGATCTCGTTGAGGCGGGCCTCGTGCCCGCGCCAGTCGTAGCCGGTGCGCCAGTGCTCGACCAGCTCGACGAGGTAGTCCTTGTTCACCCCGTAGGTCCAGCCGACGCCGGGGAGCTCGTCCGGCCAGCGGGTGCGGGCCAGCCGGTCGCGCAGGTCGTCGAGTTCGGCCTGCGGGACGTCGATGCGGAAGGGCTCTGCTGTGCTCATGCCGCCCACCATGTGCCCTGTATAGGACAGCTCCGGTCCTATACAGCGGTGACAGTGGGGGAATGCTGGAAACCGTTACCTGCGAGTGTGCTTCGGTAAGCGCGCTCTCAGGCGGCTTCCGGCTTGCGCCGGAGCGTTCCCCGTTTCCGGGGTTCCCGTTTCGCCGGTGCGACGACGAGCCTGCCACTGTTCCACGTGGTTTTGGTCGTCATCGACCTCGGCGGGGTCGATAGACGAGCAGGTGGCGGCCTTGGGCGCGCAGGGCCGCCTCAACGTACTCGGCTGCGAACCGGGCGAACCGGTCGCGGTGTTCGACCACGATCGCAGCCGGGACCCGGTGGCTCGCCCTCACCCGCATGCGACATGCAGGGCTTCGGCGGCTCCGGTGAAGAGCGGCAGAAGTCGCTCTGTCTCCGGATGCGGGATGGATTTCCGTGGGTACGGAGCCGAGCTTGTCTCTTCAGCGCCCTTCGGCCCAGAGTCCGTCGAGGATGGGCCCGATGCCCTCGGTGCCGGCGAGCGCCCGCTCTCGCTCCGCCTCGGTCACGGGAGGGGGGAATTTCGCCGAGTCGGGCCACTCCTCGGGCTGTGACACGTACGTACCGCGATGAGGCACCGTGTAGACCCATCCCTGTTCCCGGAGAAGACCGATCGCGCGACGCACCGTCTCCCGGGCGACACCGTGCTGCTGCATCAAAGCGCTTTCGCTCGGTATGGGGCGCCGGGGTTTGAGATCACCGTGTCTGATGCGGCGGACCAGGCTCTTGGCGATCATCTGGTAGAGCGCTGTCTTGTGCGGTTTACGCCGGGTCTGACCGGCCGGGCCGACGAACGTGCCCTCGCCCTGTGCCGTATGGATGAGACCCTCGTCCCGGAGCACTCTGATCGCTCGCCGGGCAGTGGTCCTGGCGACGCCGAACTCGCGCCGCAGCTCGGTCTCACTCGGTACGGCGTCGCCGGGAGCGAGCCCACCTGCCAAGATGCGCCGCCGAATGACGTCGGCTATCTGAACGTACAGATGGGTGTCGCCCTCGTGATCCAGCACAGCCACACGGTAACGGGGCGTCAGGAACCGGAGTGGTGAACCACACCAATTGATATGGGTGGTAGACCTATGGTGACTGGTTTGCGGGCATCTTGGCTATTTTGTCGGTCGGGGCCAGCTCTCGGCGGGTGACACGTACGTGCCGCGATACTCCACGGTGAACACCCATCCCTGATCGCGCAGGAAGGCCATCGCCTGGCGCACGGTGGCTTTCGCGACGCCGTGCTTGCGCATCAGCTCCTTCTCGCTGGGGATGCGCCGGTTCGGCAGCAGTTCACCCGCCTCGATCCGGCGCTGAATCCCCGCCGCGATCTGCTGGTACACCGGAATCTGATCGGCCGGCCTCGGGGTTCCCGGCTCACCGACGAAGGTGCCCTCTCCCTGGACCGTGTAGGCGAGTCCCTGCTCGCGGAGTTCGCGGGCGACCCGGCGTGCCGTCGTCTTGGCGATGCCGTACTCGATCTCAAGCTCGGCCTCGCTGGGCACGGCTTCGCCGGGTCCGAGATCACCGGCCATGATGCGCATGCGAATCATCTCGGCGACCTGCTTGTACACCGGTACTGGGCCCTCACGGTCAAGCATGCCCTGCATGATAGACCAAAAGGTACGTCTAGCCAGAAACCAGACGTCTGGTCAACTAATGAATAGGTGTAGTAGACCACTGGGATTAATGTGAACTATGATCCTTGAGTGATCGGGCGGGAGCGAGGGGTGAACGGTGGTCGTGGCGTGGGGGGAGCGGCATCACGGGCACCATCTTGCGCCGTTGCAGGCGACGCATGAGGTGATCGACTGGCGGCCGGAGGTGCCGAGGGCCGATCGGGTGAAGGTGAAGGAGCACACCTGTGACTGCCGGGCGACTTTCTACGAGCTGTGCCGGGCGGGTGGGTTGATGTTCGTACGGCGGACGCACCGGCTGAGAGGAGTGGCGACCGTGCACGAGTCGCCCTGGGCGCTTTCGGGCCGGGTAGAGGCGTTGTGGCTCCGCCTGCTGATCGGCAGTGCCCGTTGACGGCCGGCCAGGCACGCCCGGCAGGAGAGCCCGTGCGGCTCTGTCAGGGCATTCCATAAGCTCCCTGCCTCTCCGATGGGCCATGACGGTCGGGGAGGCAGGGCGGTGGTCCCACATCCGTTGAAGGGCGGATGCGGGACCACCATCCAAGTTCCCGGCGGGCATCTCTTCCCCACCGCCCGCCGGGTCTCGCTCCCGGCGGGCCATCCCATGAATCCGCCCGCCGGGGGCAGGCGGTGGTCCCGCGCCAACCGGGTGGCGCGGGACCACCGGCAAGAGAGCTCCGTCGAGGGGGCCGCTGGCGAGTCACCGTCAAATGAGCCACGGTCAAACGACTTGCAGCCGCGCGAGCCGCTGTCAGGCGGGAGCGCCGTCAGGTGGAGGCCGCCTCAGGCGGCGATGCGGCGCCAGGCGGTGTCGGTGACGATCACGTGGTCGAGGAGGCGGAGGCCGACGGTCTCGGCGGCCTCGCCGAGGCGGGCGGTGACCTCCAGGTCGGCCGGGCTGGGGTCGAGGGAGCCGCTGGGATGGTTGTGGGCCAGGCCGAACGAGGAGCCGCCGGAGGTGAGGACGGTGGTGATGATCTCGCGGACCGGGGCCGGGGCGTGGTCGCTGCCGCCCTCGCTGACGATCGTCTTGCGGGTCACCGCGCCGGCCGGGTCGCAGACCACCACGACCACGCGTTCGTGGCTGAGGCCGCGCAGGAGCGGGGAGGCGACGGCGGCGAGATCCCCCGAGCAGGTGATCCGGCGGCGCTCCGGCTCCGACTGCGCCTGCCGTACGAGGTGGAAGGCGGCGACGACCCGGGCGGCCTTGGCCGGGCCGATGCCGGGGACCGACATCAGGCGGTGGGCGTCGGAGCGGGCCAGCCCGCGCAGGTCGCCGCAGTGGGCGATCAGATGGGAGGCGAGCTCGACCGCGTTGGCGCCCCGGCTCCCCGAGCCGATCAGCAGGGCGAGCAGCTCCCGGTCGGCCAGGGCGGTCGCGCCACTCGACAGGAGCCGCTCGCGCGGCTGGTCGTTGGGCGGCATGTCCTTGACGCGCAATCGGCACCTCCGGCTCGGGAAATCAGGTCGGTTCTACCAGGGCGCACCGACAGTCCGGCCTTGGCCGTCGCGGTCACCGCTGGACCGCGTCCGGCTGTGATGCACGTCACAGTTCAGGTTGGCGAGAACCAGTGGTGACCCCGTCGGCTACCTACCGGACAGATCCGGCACGACAAGGGATCACCGCAGTCGTGTGGGCCGAAAGCCCGCCGTGAAGGAGTCGCCATGCGCAAGAAGACGATCGCCGTGCTCCTCGGAGCGAGTTTGACCGCCGGGGTGCTCGGGCTGGGCGCCGGCGGTGCGTTCGCCGGTGACAAGGTCGGCACGACCGGCACGACCGGCACGACCGGCACGACCGGCACGACCGGCACGACCGGCACAACCGGCACGACCAGTGCGGCCGGCACGATCACAACCGAGGCGGCTGCGCCGCGGCCGCCGAAGGGCGCCAGGGCGGTCGTCCAGGTCAGCCCCAACCCCACCGCCAGGCGAGGCGAAGAGGTGACGATCACCGGCCACTGCGGCGGAGGCAGGAAGCTCAACGCCGTGCTCAGCGGGTTCGGCGGCAGGCCGGTGCTGAAGAACATCCGCATCATCGACGACAACCCGGACGGATTCGTGGCGAAGGCGACCCTCTCCCGCGAGATCGGCAACGGCATCGGTCCTGTTTTCGTCGACTGCGGGGGCGAGGCGGGCGTGACCCTCCTGGTCACCCACGTCTGATCCGAACCTTCCTCCGTGGGGCCGTGGGCGGGCCTGGCGCTCACGGGCCCACGGAGGGCCCCGAAGCGGTCCGTCGGCGGCCGTCGGGGAGGGGCGGGCGTCCGGGCCGGGCCGGGACCGGCCGGGCTGTGGCGGGACCACCCGCGCTGCGTTCCGGGACCGCCCGCGCTGCGTGCCGGATCGGCCGGGCTGCGTGCCGGGACCGCCCGTCCGGGCCGCTCAGGGGTGCAGGGAGTGGGCGTAGACCAGGCGGAAGCGGTCGCCGGGGATGACGATGTCGCTGGTCTCGACCGGGCGGTCGCCGGCCCAGTGGGTGCGCTCCACGTGCAGGACGTGGACACCCGCGGGGAGGGCGAGGGTGTCGCTCTCGGCGGGCTGGGGGACGCGGGTGTAGACCTGCTCCACTATTTCGGTGACCTTGACGCCGAGGGCGGACAACCGGGCGACCAGGCCGCGGGGGCTCTCCTCGGCGGGAGGCCCGCTGAACTCGGCGGGCTCGTAGGAGGTGGCGAGCTGGACCGGCCTGCCGTCGCCCCGGAAGACGTAGTGGGTGCGGGTCACCGGGGCGGAGTCGTCCAGGCGCAGGCGCTGGGCGATGTCCGGAGAGGCCTCGGCGGGCTCGCTCCGCCACTCCCAGGTGGCACGGGCGCCCTGCGACTGGATGTCGGCTCCGAAGGGGGCATGGTGGTCGTGGAAGCGCCAGCGGTGCAGGGGGAGCAGCACGGGACGGTCGCGGACGTAGTGGCCCGAGCCGACGCGGCCGACGATCAGGCCCTCGGCCGCGAGCACGCGCAGCGCGTGGCGGGCGGCCGTCTCGCCCACGCCGTACTTGCGGGTGAGCTGGGCGCGGGAGGGGATCGGCGCGCCGGGGGGAAGGGAGCCGTCGACGATCTGCCGGCGGATATCGGCGACGACGCGCAGGTAGACAGGATCGGAGGTTGCCACGTGTCCATCCCTGGGTTCGACAGGCGTCGTCCCATCCTGTCGTATTCGATGGACAACTCAGGGTAATGGCGGCAATTTGGAGCTCCAACTTTGGGGGCGCTCTGAAAAGTGGCAGAAAATATCTCAGAGACCGTGTAACACCCGCGTAAGCGTCCGCGATTCAACGATAGAAGCCGTCGATGTGTGTACCCCCGAGCACATATCGGCGGCTTCTTTCATGTCTGCGGGAAAAGATGATCACTCTGAAGTGGACATAGTTCCTCTTACTTCTTTTTTACTCACATATCGAACATTTGTTGCTCCCTGTCGACCGGGCGGCGGCCGTACCCGCCCGGAGGCGGTCCGGCGCCGCCGGGCAGCGTGGCGTATCCGCCTTTACGGCAGGGGACGAGGTGTCTCAGGAGGGTTTTCACCCTTCGGTCCGAAGGTGTACCGAGGCTAGGCGGGGTGGCGGGGTCCACCGTTTGGGTGGATCCGGGTACCGTTCGGTCTATGGCAGCGCCAACTGGAACCTCCGACGCACCCTTCGGTCGCATGCTGACCGCCATGGTCACGCCGTTCACCGATGACGGCGCGGTCGACTACGAGGGGGCGCAGCGCCTTGCCACCTACCTGGTGGACGAGCAGCGCAACGACGGCCTCGTCGTGAGCGGCACGACGGGTGAGTCCCCGACCACCTCCGACGACGAGAAGGAGCGCCTCCTGCGCGCCGTCGTCGAGGCGGTCGGCGATCGCGCCGCCGTCGTGGCCGGAGCGGGCAGCAACGACACCCACCACAGCGTCGGGCTGGCCCGCGGCGCCGAGCGCGCGGGGGCCCACGGCCTCCTGCTGGTGACGCCGTACTACAGCAAGCCGCCGCAGGAGGGGCTCTACCGCCACTTCACCGCCGTCGCCGACGCCACCGGCCTGCCGGTCATGCTCTACGACATTCCCAGCCGCAGCGGCGTGCCGATCCAGACCGCCACCCTCGTACGGCTCGCCCGCCACGAGCGGATCGTCGCGGTGAAGGACGCCAAGGCCGACCTGTTCGCCGGGTCGCAGATCATGGCGGCCACCGACCTGGCGTTCTACTCCGGTGACGACACGCTCAACCTGCCGTGGCTGTCGGTCGGGGCCGCCGGGTGCGTCAGCGTCGTCGGGCACGTCGTCGGCGCGGAGATCGCCGCGATGATCGGGCTGTACCGCTCGGGCGACGTCTCGGGCGCGCTCGCCGTCCACCGCAGGCTGCTCCCGGTGATCTCCGGGATCATGACGCAGGCCGGCGGTGCGATCATGGCGAAGGCGGCGCTGACCCTGGTGGGGCGATCCGCGGGACCGGCGCGACTGCCACTGGTGGAGGCCACCGAAGAGCAGGTCGCGCGGCTGAGAGAAGACTTGATCGCGGGCGGCGTGAAGCTGTCCGACGGGGTTGTTTCATGAGAAGGAACGTCGCGACCGGTATCGGTCGCAGTGGGGAGGAACGGGAGTTTGAACAACAGAGGAAACAACGGTCCGCTGAAGACCGGAGTGCTCGGCGAGGGAGCAGTCCTGCCGACCGGGGGACCAGCCCACGCTTGTGAGACCTGTAAGAGAGGTGTGACCGCATGAGTCACCCCCATCCCGAACTCGGGCCGCCGCCGCTGCTGCCCGAAGGCGCGCTGCGCATCGTCGCGCTGGGCGGTCTCGGTGAGATCGGCCGCAACATGGCGGTGTTCGAGTACGACGGCCGTCTGCTGATCATCGACTGCGGGGTGCTGTTCCCCGAGCCCGACCAGCCGGGCATCGACCTGATCCTGCCCGACTTCGAATACATCCGGGACCGCCTGGACGACGTCGAGGCCGTGGTGCTGACCCATGGGCACGAGGACCACATCGGCGCCGTGCCGTACCTGCTGCGGGAGCGCCGCGACATCCCGGTCGTGGGATCGAAGCTGACGCTGGCGCTGATCGAGGCGAAGCTCACCGAGCACCGCATCCAACCGTCCAAGCTCGAGGTCGTCGAGGGGGAGCGGCACCGGTTCGGGCCGTTCGAGTGCGAGTTCTTCGCGGTCAACCACTCGATCCCGGACGCGCTGGCCGTCGCGGTCAGGACCCCCGCGGGCATCGTGCTGCACACCGGTGACTTCCGGATGGACCAGCTGCCCAGCGACGGGCGGCTGACCGACCTGGGCGGCTTCGCCAGGCTCGGCGCCGAGGGCGTCGACCTGCTGATGTCCGACTCGACGAACGCGGAGGTGCCGGGCTTCGTCACCAGTGAGCGGGAGATCGCGCCGGTCATCGACGAGGTGGTCCGCACCGCCCAGAAGCGCGTGATCGTGGCGAGCTTCGCCTCCCACGTCCACCGCGTCCAGCAGGTCATGGACGCCGCGCACAAGCACGGCCGCAAGGTCGCGCTGGTCGGCCGCTCCATGGTGCGCAACATGGGCATCGCCCGTGATCTCGGCTACCTCAGGGTGCCGCCGGGCCTGATCGTCGACTCCAAGGAGATCGAGACCTGGCCGCCGGAGGACGTGGTGCTGATCTGCACCGGGTCCCAGGGCGAGCCGATGGCCGCGCTGTCGCGCATGGCCAACCGCGACCACCCGATCAGGGTCGCCGAGGGCGACACCGTGCTGCTGGCCTCCTCGCTGGTGCCCGGCAACGAGACCTCGGTCAACAAGGTGATCAACGGGCTGGCCCGGTGGGGCGCCCGCGTGGTGCACAAGGGCAACGCGAAGGTGCACGTCTCCGGGCACGCCGCCGCGGGCGAGCTGCTCTACCTGCTCAACGTGACCAGGCCGTCCAACTTCATGCCGGTGCACGGCGAGTGGCGGCACATGCGGGCGCACGCCAAGATCGCCGCGCTGTCCGGGGTGCCCGACGACCACATCGTGATCGCCGAGGACGGCGTCGTGGTCGACCTGCTCGACGGCCGCGCGAAGATCGTGGGTGCGATCCCCGCCGGCTACGTCTACGTGGACGGCACCTCGGTGGGCGACGTCACCGACTACGCGCTGAAGGACCGGCGGATCCTGGGCGAGGAGGGCTTCATCTCCGTCGTCATCGTGGTCGACACCGCCAACGGCAAGCTCGCCGGCGGCCCGGAGATCCACGCCAGGGGATCGGGCATCGACCCCGACCGCCTGGAGGAGGTCATCCCGCAGATCGAGAAGGCCGTGGAGGAGCACACGGCCGACGGGATGATGGACGTCCAGCAGATCCGCCGGGTGGTCCGCAGGACCGTCGGGCGCTGGGTGAGCGACACCTACCGCCGCCGCCCGATGATCATCCCCGTGGTGATCGAGGTCTGACCCGCTCGCCGTACGGCGGTCCCACCGGCCGCCGTACGGCCCGCTCCCCCCCGAGGCCTCGGCCGCCGACATGCCGCGGTTGAACCCCCCGCCGGCCGCCGTACGGCCCGCTCCCCCCGGCGTCGGCGCGCCGGTCGCGCGGCGATGATTGATCCGCCGTACGCGTTCGGGTACGGTTCGCGCCGCTCCCGGCGAGCCTCCGCGCGATCCACCATCCGTCTCGTTAGCCTCACTAGCATGGCCACCCGTACGTCTAAAGGCGCCTCAGGCAAGACCCCTGCCAAGGGGTCCTCTGGCCGGTCCGGGTCCCCCTCGCCCCGCAGGGCTCCCGCCAGGCGGGGGGCCGCCCCGCGGGCGAAGACCAAGACCACGGCCCAGGCCCGCAGGCCCGTCACGCCGAACCAGGACCCGATCGGCTGGGTCTTCACCATGATCGGCAAATTGTTCATGGGGATGTGGATGCTGCTCGCGGGCGGCATCGGCAGCGCGGCGCGGGCCCTCGGCCAGAACGCGCGGGAGCTGGATCCGGTGCACCGCCGCGACGGGCTCGGCCTGGCGGTGTTCTCCGGGGCGATCGTGCTGGCCGCGATGACCTGGCGGGAGAGCACGGGCACGGTCTCCGCGGTGGTCAACGCCGTCATGCACGGCGTCTTCGGCTCGCTGGCCTGGCTGATCCCGATCCTGCTGGCGCTGCTGGCCTGGCGGCTGCTGCGCCACCCGGACCAGAACGCCGACACCGGCCGGATGATCATCGGGTGGTCGGCTCTCACCGTCGGCGTCCTCGGCGTCGTGCACGTCGTGCACGACACGCCGTACCCGTCGGGCGGCGCATCCGACGGGATGGACAAGGTGTCGGCCGCCGGCGGCATGATCGGCTTTGTCGTCTCGGCGCCTCCGGCGAGCATCCTGCCCGCCTTCGTCACCATCCCGCTGCTGCTGATCCTGTCCGGCTTCGGCATCCTGGTGATCACCGCCACGCCGGTGCACCGGATCCCGGAGCGGCTGGCGGAGATCAAGCACATGCTCTTCAACAGGGACCTCCCGGCCAAGCCCCGCGAGCCCAGGAAGCGGCCCTCGCGCAAGAAGCCGGACGAGGGACCGGAGGTCGGCGACCACATCAAGCCGTACGACACCCCGGTCGTCACCGAGTCGCAGAACAAGCAGGGCGCCGAGCACTCCCCGGAGATCGTGCCGGGGCCGGCGGACGAGGAGGAGTCCGCGGTCCCCAGGGCCGATCCGCCAGAGCCGACTCCGGCGCCGCGCAAGGTGGAGCAGCTCGTGCTCTCCTCGCAGGCCGGCCCCTACACCCTGCCGGACTCGCAGCTCCTGCGCCCGGGCAGCGCGCCCAAGCCGCAGACGAAGGCCAACACGGTCGTGGTCAACGCGCTGACCAGCGTGCTGGAGCAGTTCACCATCGACGCCCAGGTGATCGGGTTCACCCGCGGGCCGACGGTGACGCGCTACGAGATCGAGCTCGGCCCGGCCGTCAAGGTCGAGAAGGTCACCGCGCTCACCAAGAACATCGCCTACGCGGTCAAGTCGGCCGACGTCCGGATCCTGAGCCCGATCCCCGGCAAGTCGGCCATCGGCGTGGAGATCCCCAACACCGACAAGGACCTCGTGTCGCTGGGCGACATCCTGCGCTCCCAGGTGGCCCAGGCCGACCAGCACCCGATGATCGTCGGCCTCGGCAAGGACGTCGAGGGCCGCACGATCGTGGCCAACCTGGCCAAGATGCCGCACCTGCTCATCGCGGGCGCCACCGGCGCCGGCAAGTCGGTCTGCGTCAACGGCCTCATCTCCTCGATCCTGATGCGCGCCACCCCGGACGAGGTCCGCATGGTGCTCGTCGACCCCAAGCGGGTCGAGCTGAGCGTCTACGAGGGCATCCCGCACCTCATCACGCCGATCATCACCAACCCCAAGAAGGCCGCCGAGGCGCTGGAGTGGGTGGTGGGCGAGATGGACCGCCGCTACGACGACCTGGCCGCCAGCGGGTTCCGGCACGTCGACGACTTCAACAAGGCCGTGCGGGCGGGCAAGCTGGTGCCGCCGCCGGGCAGCGAGCGGGTCTACCAGCCCTACCCCTACCTGCTGGTGATCGTGGACGAGCTCGCCGACCTGATGATGGTCGCCCCCCGCGACGTCGAGGACTCCATCGTCCGCATCACCCAGCTCGCCCGTGCGGCGGGCATCCACCTGGTGATCGCCACCCAGCGCCCGTCGGTGGACGTCGTCACCGGCCTGATCAAGGCCAACGTGCCCTCCCGCCTCGCGTTCGCCACCTCCAGCCTCGCCGACAGCCGGGTCATCCTGGACCAGCCGGGCGCCGAGAAGCTGGTCGGCCAGGGTGACGCCCTGTTCCTGCCGATGGGCGCCAGCAAGCCCATGCGGCTGCAGAACGCCTTCGTCTCCGAGAAGGAGATCAACGAGGTCGTCGCCCACTGCAAGACCCAGATGCAGGTCGAGTACCGCGACGACGTGGCCGCCGCCGCGACCGCCAAGAAGGAGATCGACGAGGACATCGGCGACGACCTCGACCTGCTGATCCAGGCGGCCGAGCTGATCGTGACCACCCAGTTCGGCTCGACCTCGATGCTCCAGCGCAAGCTGCGGGTCGGTTTCGCCAAGGCGGGTCGCCTGATGGACCTGCTGGAGAGCAGGAACGTGGTCGGGCCGAGCGAGGGGTCGAAGGCCCGGGAGGTGATCGTCAAGCCGGACGAGCTCGCGGGCCTGCTGGCTGACCTGCGCGGAGAATGACCCCCCGCCGTACGAGCCCCGTTCGATTACTGGTTGAATAGGGTTCACTACGCAGCGTCGGGGGCTTGGGGGCGTGCGCTATGAGCATTGGCAGCGATCTGGCAGAGGCGCGTCGGGCGGCGGGTCTGACCGTCGGGCAGTTGAGCGCGCGCACGCGCGTTCGTGAGGCGCTGATCCACGCGATCGAGCGGGATGACTTCTCCCAGTGCGGGGGAGACTTCTACGCGCGGGGACACATCCGTAACATCTCCAAGGTCGTCGGGCTGGACCCGGAGACCATGGTGCACAAGTACGACGAGTCGCACGGGGGTGTGCCGCTGCCGGTGCGGGCGGCCAGCGTGTTCCAGGCGGACAAGCCGATCAAGATCCGGGAGAGTCGTTCGCCCAACTGGACGACCGCGATGGCGGTCGCGCTGGCCATCGTCGTGGTGTTCGGCGTGGTGAAGATGATGGGCGGCGGGGACACGCCCACCGCGGACGTCCGCCCGGCCTCGGTGCCGGCGGTGCCGCCGGCGGCCTCGCCGGCCGGCACGCCGAACCCGTCGCGCCACGCGGCGGCGCCGGCGACCGGCAAGCGGGGCGACCTGGTCGTCTTCCAGGTCAAGGCGAAGCGCTCGTCCTGGCTCGACGTGACGGAAACGGGAGGCCGAAAACTCTTCTCCGGCATGCTGGAGGCGGGTAAAACCTCCGTCTGGAAGGCGAAGAAGGGGGTGAAGGTCACCTTCGGCGACGGGGGAGCCTTCCTGCTGCAGGTGAACGGCAAGAATCTCGGGACCCCCGGTCCCTCGGGACAGGTCCTCAACCGCTCCTACGGGGCCTCCGCGCCCCAGCCGGGTTAGTCCCGCGGCGAGCTTGTGACGGGGGAGGTGCATCGGTAGTGGCCAACTCCCGATACCGTAGTGTTCACCATGTCATCCCGCCGAACCGCATCGCTGATCACACTGGGCTGCGCGCGCAACGAGGTCGACTCCGAGGAGCTCGCCGCGCGTCTTGAGGCTGCCGGTTGGCAGGTGGGCGACGACGACCCCGATGTCATCGTCGTCAACACCTGCGGCTTCATCGACTCAGCGAAAAAGGACTCCATCGACACGCTGCTCGCCGCGGCCGACTCCGGGGCCAAGGTGGTCGCCGCGGGCTGTATGGCCGAGCGCTACGGCGACCAGCTCGCCGACGCGCTGCCCGAGGCGGCGGCCGTCATCTCCTTCGACGACTACACCCAGATCGGCACGCGTCTGGACGACGTGCTGGAGGGCAAGCCGCTCGTCCCGCACAGTCCCCGTGACCGCAGGACCCTGCTGCCCATCTCGCCGGTCGAGCGTGCCGCCGCCCCCAAGACCAACATCCCCGGCCACGGGGAGCTGCCCGACGGACTGGCTCCGGCCAGCGGCCCCCGGCCGCTGCGCAAGCGCCTGGGCGACGGGCCGGTGGCCTCGCTGAAGCTGGCCTCCGGCTGTGACCGGCGCTGCACGTTCTGCGCCATCCCGGCCTTCCGTGGCGCCTATGTCTCGCGCAGTCCCGAGGAGCTCGTCAGCGAGGCCGCGTGGCTGGCCGGGCAGGGCGTCAAGGAGCTCGTGCTGGTCAGCGAGAACTCCACCTCCTACGGCAAGGACCTCGGCGACCTGCGGGCACTGGAGAAGCTGCTGCCCTCCCTGGCCGCGACCGAGGGCATCGAGCGGGTGCGGGTCAGCTACCTGCAGCCCGCCGAGCTCCGTCCGGGCCTGCTGGAGATGATCGCCTCGACCGAGAGCGTGGCCCCCTACTTCGACCTCTCCTTCCAGCACGCCAGCGGCTCGGTGCTGCGCCGGATGCGCCGCTTCGGCGACCCCCGGCGCTTCCTCGACCTGCTGGAGAGCGTCCGGGCGACCGCTCCGGAGGCGGGCGTGCGCTCCAACTTCATCGTGGGCTTCCCCGGCGAGACCGAGGAGGAGTTCGCCGAGCTGACGGCTTTCCTCCAGGAGGCCAGGCTCGATGTGATCGGCGTCTTCGGCTACTCCGACGAGGACGGCACCGAGGCGGCCGCGCTCCCCGGGAAGCTGGACCAGGAGACCGTCGACGCCCGGGTGGCCGCGCTCACCGAGCTGGCCGAGGAGCTCATGGCCCAGCGGGCCGAGGAGCGGATCGGCACGGAGGTGGACGTCCTCATCGAGGAGGATCTCGGCGACGGCGGCTACGAAGGCCGTGCGGCCCACCAGGGGCCGGAGGTCGACGGTTCCGTGACGGTCCAGGGCATCGGCCTGGTCCCCGGCCAGATCGTCCGGGCCGTCGTGGTCGACTCCGAAGGGGTCGACCTGATCGCCCGAATCAAGGCAGCCTCGTGAACGCGCCGCCGGGCCGGGAGAGCGTATGACCAACACGCCAGAGACCGGCACCGATCCGACCGCGGCAGCCACGCGCCCCAAGGTGAGCGTATGGAACATCGCCAACGTCGTCACGGTGATACGGCTGGCGATGGTTCCGTTCTTCGCGTTCTGCCTCTTCCTGCCGGGTTCCGGCTGGCGCGTCACCGCGTTGGTGGTCTTCCTGGTGGCCTCGCTCACCGACCTGCTCGACGGGGAGCTGGCCCGCCGCTACGGCCTGGTCACCGACTTCGGGAAGATCGCCGACCCGATCGCCGACAAGGCCCTGATCGGTGCCGCGCTGATCAGCCTCTCGGCCCTGGACGAGCTGACCTGGTGGGTCACCATCGTGATCCTCGGCAGGGAGCTGGGAGTCACCGTCCTGCGCTTCGCGGTCATCAGGCACGGTGTCATACCGGCCAGCTACGGCGGCAAGGTGAAGACCGTCCTGCAGATCGCGGCGATCGTCTCCTACATGTGGCCGGGGGTGCCCGAGCCGATCCGCTGGACCGTCATGGGGGCGGCGGTCGTCGTGACGGTGGGCACCGGGCTCGACTACGTGATCCGCGCGGTCAAACTGCGGCAGGTGGCGAAGCGGGCGCGGGCCCGATGAGTCACCGTCTGCTCGCCGCCACCCACGTGCTCTCGCTGCTCGTCCGCAAGGGCGAGACGGTGGCGGTGGCGGAGTCGCTGACGGCGGGGCTGATCGGCGCCGCGCTCACCGGTCCCGCCGGCGCGTCGGCGGCTTTCGTGGGCGGGGTCATCTCTTATGCCACCGAGGTCAAGGAACGCCTGCTGGGGGTCCCCGCCGAGCTGCTGGAACGCGAGGGGGCCGTGCACCCGCAGGTCGCCGCGGCGATGGCGAGCGGTGTGCGCCGGCTCACCGGTTCCACCTACGGTCTGGCCGCCACCGGGGTGGCCGGCCCCGATCCGCAGGACGGCAAACCGGTCGGCACCGTGCACCTGGCCGTTAGCGGGCCCGATGGGCGGGTATGGCACCGGGATCTCCGGCTTGACGGCTCACGTGAGGAAATTCGCCAATCGACGGTGAATGAGGCTGTGGATCTGCTGCAAGGTGTGCTGGAGGCGAACTTGGGGGAACATTCCGGGTGATTACCGCGTTACGTCCCCAGCGAACATGCTCACCACGGTCTGCCGCGGTGTTGGTGGATACAGGTACGGTGGAGATGTGAGTGAGGTAAAGGTCAAGCGATGATGACGGCGAGGAGTATGTACCAAGGGTCGCGTTCGAAGAACGGGCGGCACGAACCGATCGCGCGGAGTGTCGCGAAGACGCCCGCGCCGGGGAGGGAGCGACAGATGGTCCTGCTGCGTCAGCTGCTCGGTGACGTGTTGCGGCGGCTGCGGGTGCGGCAGAGCCGCACCTTGCGTGAGGTGTCCACACTGGCCCGTGTCTCCCTCGGATACCTGTCCGAGGTGGAACGTGGTCAGAAGGAAGCCTCTTCTGAGCTACTCGCGTCAATCTGCGGCGCCCTCGGGGTGCCGCTTTCACAGGTGCTCCGTGAGGTCTCCGACCAGTTCGCGCTGGCCGAGCTCCAGCACGCCCCGGTGCTTGCCGGCGATGTCCCCGAACGGGAGCGTCTGCCGATCGCCGAGACCGTGCCCGGTTCCCTCCCGGAATCCGTCTTTCCCGAGGTCAACGACATGGTCGCCGCTTAGCCGGTCGGTTCTCCCGGCTGGCAGTGACGGCACCAGAAGATCAGCCGTTCCTGCGGCTGTGCCCCCATCTCTCCGCGACTGATCCGACGTCCGCAGCGCAGGCAAGGTCTTCCTGCCCTGCCGTAGACCCACGTGCCCCGGCCCGCGCGGGCATCGCCCGTCGTCACGCGCCGTTCCCGCTCTCTGTTGGCGTGCAGTAACCGCTGCGCGAGCGCGACGATCCTGCCCACATCCCCGATCGTCCCCACCGGCCGCCACGGCGAGACCCCCGCGAGGAAAAGCGTCTCGGCCCGATAGACGGTGCCGATCCCCGCCAGGTTGCGCTGGTCGAGCAGCGCCTCTCCGATGGTCAGCCCGGGGTCCCCCGCCAGCCGCCGTACGGCCTCCGCCGGATCCCAGTCCGGTCCCAGCAGGTCGGGTCCGAGATGCCCGACGAGCCGATCCTCCTCAGCGGTCCTCACCAGGTCGACCACGCCGAGCCGTACTCCCACCGCCTGCCATTCGGCGTTGGCCAGCACCAGGCGGACCACGTCGCCCGGGGGCGGCCTGCGGCCGGCGGGCGAGATCTGCCAGCTCCCCTCCATGCGCAGATGGGTGTGGACGGTCAGGCCGCCGTCGACCCGGGTGAGCAGGTGTTTCCCGCGTGAGACGGTCTCCAGCACGGCACGGCCGGTGAGATCGGCCGTGGCGTGGCGTGGCACGCGGAAGTCGGAACGCGTCAGGATCCGGCCGTCGAGTGCCTGGCCGAGCCGTCTGGCGGTGCGGTAGACGACGTCGCCCTCGGGCACGGGAGCCCGCTCAGTCCCAGGCGGCGGGGTCGGCGGCGAGCTGACGGACCCGCTCGGGAAGCGCGCCGGTGGCCACGCTGTCAAGCGTGACCTCCTCCAGGATCGCCCGCTCGCTGGCCCGCAACGCGATCCAGACCTGCTGCAACGACTCGGCGGGGCCCCGGTAGTCGACATGCTCGGGCCGCTCGCCCCGCACGTTGGCCAGCGGGCCGTCCACGGCGCGGATCACGTCGGCCAAGGTGATCTCAGCGGCCGGCCGGGCCAGCACGTAACCGCCCTCGGGGCCACGCTGGCCGCGGACCAGACCCGCCCGGCGCATCTGCAGGAGGATGTTCTCCAGATACTTGGGCGGCATCTCCTGCTCTTTGGCCAGCTCACCCACGGTGGTTGGTCCCTCGCCGGCGGCGGCGAGTTCGGCGGCGGCACGCAGGGCATAGTCGACACGAGCGGATAGACGCATGTAATCGATTATCCCGCCTGCTATTGACTGCTTATGCGCTAGGTCGGGAAAGAATCGCGTCGACGTCCGTCACCCTCGGTCACCACGGGGCCGTCCAGCCAGGTGTCGCCGGGCGCGGGCCGGTGCACGACGTAGTGGTGGGGCGTCATGGCGGAGGTGCGGCCCGGCAGCAGGGCGAGGCAGGCGGCATGGATCTCCTCGGGGGTTCCCGAGGTGACGTGACAGATCAGGCGCCCGTCGGCGCCGTGGACAACGCGGTGCGGCCGCCCGCCGACGGCCTCGCCGACCAGCCGGCCGACCGCGTCGAGGCTCACCCAGCAGGAGTCAGTGTGGACCCAGCCGGGTCCGTGGCCGGCGGGCGCGACCCCGGAGACGGCCGGGATCTCCGCCGCGGGGATCACCCGGTCCCCGGCCTCGATCAGCAGCCTGACGAGCCCGGTCCCGAAACCCTCCGCCTCCTGGCGGGACATCACCCGTGGATCGATCCAGAACGTCAGGTCCACCTCGTCCTCCAGCCGGTTGGCCCAGAGCGCGAGATGCGCGGGGAGCGAGGCCTCGGGCAGCCAGTCGCACTCGACGTCGGCGGCGGGCGGGGGCTCCCGGTCGGCGACGGTGACGCCGCTCATGTCGTTGAAGACGCAGTCGCGTGCGAAGTTCACCCCCCGCTCGGCGTTGACGCTCTCGATGACCTCCCAGAGGGCGGTGGAGTCGAAGCGGCTGTGCTGGTATCCGGCCAGGGAGGCGCCGCGGAAGCGCCGGACCGCCTCGTCGAAGGTGGGGACGTCGAGGTCGGCGGCCATCAGCGCGTCCTGGGCCAGCGGCCCCACGTAGTCGCGCAGCTCGGGACGGACCCGGTTGCTCGACAGCGAGGCGATCACGCAGGTCCGCTGGGTGTTCCGCAGGCCGATCAGCATGCCCAGCGCGGCGAGCGTCACCACCGATCGGCTTGCCCCGGTACGGCTCGCGACGGCGCCCAGCGCCTCGCCGGCCACGGCGGAGCGGACCCTGAGCCGTGGGCGGATCGCGTCGGCGTCGGCCACCTCGTCGATCGCGAACATGGACTGCGGCACGCGCCTGAGCTGGGTCTCCCAGTGGCGCAGCGCCGCCTCGGTGCGGCGCCGGGCGAGCGGGGCGCCCTCGGCGACGGCCAGTTCGAGCGGCTGCGTGGGGCACGGAGCGGGTACGGCGTCGCCCCGGATCAGGCGTTCCCACTCACGCATGACGGTGGCCAGGCCGATCGCGTCCACCGAGGTGTGGGGGAGGACGAAGACCGCCCGGCGCGGCACGTCCCGGTCGGTGATCACGGCGACCCGGATGGGGAGTTCGGCCTCCACGTCGAACCGGACGCCCTGCATCCGCAGGCCGACCTCCTCGGCGAGCCCGTCCAGGGCGCGCTCGGCGGCCTCCGGCCCGGCGCCGTCCGTCGTGGCGCCGTGCACCTCGATGGGGAACGCCCCCGCCCCGGGCACATGCTGGACGCCGGAGCGGATCGTGGCCCGGAGGCTCTCGTGCCGGGAGAGCAGCCGTCCGACCGCCTCGGTGACGGAGGCGAAGGTCGTTCCCGCCGGAAGGCGTTTGGTGACGCGGAAGTTCATGTGGAGCGGCGGGTCGCGGAGCACGCAACGCGCCATGTTGGCCTGACCCATCGTGACGGGCCCGTTCCGGGTCGGCCGTCCCGCGTAGTCGGCTGCGATCCTGATGATGGTGTCCATGTCGAGACCTGCCTCGCCACCCACGGAAGGCCCTTACTGAAAAGAACCTTTACCGTTTTCGGGAGTGTTCCACGCGACGGGTGAGCGTCGCAAGCCTCGATTTTCCGGCGGCAGGGGAGGGCGGCGCGGGCGCGGGGCGGACCGGAAGGCGGGCGGCATGGCGAGGGGCACCCCCGTGGCCCCCCGCGAGGCCTCCATGAGGCTAAACTATCAGGAAGCCTTATTAATGAATAGAACCGCTATTCTTATCTGAATGTAAAAGCGACGGGGAAACGGCGAACAAGAGAGCATGCGTATGGAGCGACGTCCTGGCGTGCCCAGGCTATTGAGGGAGATCAACGACCGGGCCGCCCTGGAGCTGTTGCTTGACTCGGGACCGCTGACACGGGGCCAGATCGGGGAGCTCACCGGCCTTTCCAAGGTGACGGCGTCACAGACGCTCGCCCGCCTGGAGGAGCGCGGTCTGGTCGAGGTGGCGGGAGAGCAGGCGGGCGGGAGGGGGCCTAATGCGGCGCTTTATGGAATTATCCCCTCCTCTGCCTATGTGGCGGGCCTGGATGTCGGCCCGGAATTCGTCACCACCGCCATCGCCGATATCCACGGGGAGATCGTCGCCGAGGTGACGGTCGCGCCGAACGGGCACGACGACCCGGTCGCCCTCGTGCACAGCGCGGTCGTCAAGGCGTGCCGGTCGGCCAAGGTCGCGCTCTCCAAGCTGCGGTCGGTCGTGATCGGCACGCCGGGTGTGGTCGATCCCCGGACCGGGGACGTCCGGTTCTCCTTCGACCTGCCGGGCTGGCACGAGGGCATCCACGAGGCGCTCGCCCGTGACCTGCGTCGCGACATCAAGATCGAAAACGATGTGAACCTCGTCGCCGTCGCCGAGCGCGCCCTGGGCGCGGCGCGCGGCGTCGACGACTTCGTGCTGCTCTGGGTGGGCCGGGGCATCGGCCTCGGCGTCGTGCTCGGTGGCCGGCTGCACCGCGGCCGGTCCGGCAGCGCGGGCGAGATCGGCTACCTTCCGGTGCCCGGCGTGCCGCTGGCCGCGGACGTGCGGGCGGTGCCCGGACGGCTGCCCTCGCTCGCGGGCGGCCTGCAGTCGCTGGTCAGCGCGGAGGCGGTGGCCGAGCTCGCCGCCACCCACGGCTTCGGAGGAGGCGGCGCCGCCGAGTGCGTCGCGGCGGCCGTCGAGGCCGGGGAGCGCGGGGAGCCCCTGCTGGACGAGATCGCCGAGCGGCTGGCGCTGGGCGTGGCCTCGGTCTCCGTCGTGCTCGACCCCGGGCTCGTGGTGCTGGCCGGCGAGGTCAGCAAGGCGGGCGGGGGGGCGCTGACCTCCAGGATCGAGGAGGCGGTGGCCCGGATCTGCCCGGTCCGCCCGCAGGTGGTGGCCAGCGAGGTCGAGGGGAACCCGGTGCTGCGCGGCGCGGTTCTCGCCGCTCTGGATCAGGCGCGCGAGGAGATCTTCGCGCCCTGAGGATCCGGTGTGCGGAGATCTCCGCTCCCCGGGAGCCCGATGGGGCAGGCGGCTCTTCCCGGTCCGTACCCGTTGCGGTGCCGGGAAGATCGTCTATGCTGGCGCGGAAATGTCATAGAAAAGACATGATTCCGTGATCAGAGATCGGGGTTCTATGACGGTCGTCATCGCCGTTCTGCATGCCGAGGACGTCGCTCTCGAGTTCGTGTCCGTCCTGAGGCGCCACGCCGACCGGGACATCAGGGTGGTCGTCGGTCAGTCGGCGTCGTGGGTGACCCTGCCGGCGGGGCTGTCGCCGGGGGAGCGGCTGGAACTGCTGGCCCCCCTCGTGGAGCCCGGTGGCAACACGGCCCCGCTGCCGGTCCCCGAGGAGGTGGCCGGCCGGCTGGGCGGGTCGCCCGCCGAGGTCTGGACCCATTCGCCGGCCGACCACCGGATCCGCCGGGCCCGGTTCGGCTGGACCGTCTCCCGCGCGGTCCCCGGCCTGACCGTGACGTACTCGGTGGGGGACAACCCCTTCCTGCAGACGGTCCCCGGTGAGGCGATCGCGCTCACCGGGGCCGAGGCCGACATCAAGCTCGATTTCATCAACCGGCACGCCGGGGAGCTGCTCCGCAGCCGGGTGGCCGACCGGCTCGTCACCACCGACCGGGTCCCGGTGGTCGAACGCTTCTTCGCCGCCGACGCGACCCAGGCCAACCGGCTGTACGCGCTGATCTCCAGCCTCGGGGACGACGCCGCGGTGGCCGACGACCCGTGGGAGTTCGGCCGGTCGGCCTACGAGGCCGCCCGGCTCGACGCGACGGCGGCATGGGTCGCCCGGTGGTGCGCGCCGGACGACGGGCCGATCGTGGAGGTGGGCGCCTGCGAGGGCGAGCTGACCCGGCGGCTGGCCGGGAACGGATACACCCTCCAGGCCACCGAGCCCAACGCCGGGTTCCGGGCCCGGCTGGCCGAGCGGCTGGGGGCCGGTCCGGGCTCCGGCCCCGGTACGGCGGGGCGGGCGGGAGTCCGAGGCGGCGCCGATTCCGGTGCGGCCGGACCGGTGGGAGCCGGGGTCGCCACGGCGGAGCGGTCCGGGCCGGGGGTGGAGGTGTCGCCGGACAGCCTGGAGGACCTGGCCGCCCACCGGAGCCGTCCGGCGGCGGCGTACCTGCTGATCGAGATGCTCTACTACGACCAGGACCTGGCGCTGCTCGACGCCCTGCCGACCGACCGGATCCTCATCGCCCTGGAGACCGGTCAGCTCAACGACCGGGTCTGGCCGTGGCTGCGACGGCAGTCCACCTGGCGGGTGGCCGAACGGCTCGAACTCGCCCCGCCGACGCTGGAGTCCGTCTGCGACGGCCTCGCCTACCTGCGCAAGCGAGGCAGCCGCGGGCTCGTGCTGACCAGGTCCGGGGAGGCGGGGTGAGCTGGCGGACGATCGTGGTCTCGCCGCATTTCGACGACGCGGTCCTGTCGGTGGCGGGGCTGCTCGCCCGCGACGAGGGGCCGGCGGTGATCGTCACGGCGCTGGGCGGGGCGCCGGGCGAGGAGGTCTCGGCATGGGATCGGCTGTGCGGGTTCGCCTCGGCCGAGGAGACCGCGCGGGAGCGGCGGGCGGAGGACGCGCGGGCGTGCGAGATCCTCGGGGTGGACCAGGTGGCGCTGGCGCATCCCGACGCCCCGGTGGCGGGGCTGCGGCTCCGGGAGTTGGAGGGCTTCCTCGCCGGCCACGTCACGCGGGAGACGCGGGTGCTGATCCCGATGGGGATCGGCAACGCCGACCACGAGGCGGTCCGTGACCAGGCGCTGGACGCGCTGCGCAAGACCGGCGCCCGACCGCCGTGGGTCTACGCCGATCTTCCGTACGCCGCCGCCGTCCGTGAGTGGGGGACCGCCTCGGCCGATCAGGCCCTGGCCGGCAAGCCGCCGGTCCGGGCCCTCGCGGAGCGGCACCGGATCCGCCCCGAGCTGCGGATCCGGCTGGAGGGCGACGAGTGGACGGCCAAGCGGCGTGCCGTGCTGGCGTACGCCTCCCAGATCGCACCGCTCGCCTGCGACTACGGGGAGTTCCTCGCGATGCCGGGCCCGCTCCAGCACGAGCTGGTGTGGGCCGTCGAGGGGTGACCGGCCGGCGTGAGGCGTGCCGCGGGGCTCAGCGCGGACCGGTACGTGTCAGGGAGGACCGACCGGCCAGGAGTTCGGCCGCCGCCTGGCCGCACACGGTCGTCGCGCCGTAGGTGGTGATGTGCGTGCCGCCGGGCGTCCCGGGGCCCGGCAGCCCCATCTCCACCACGACCGCGTCGGGACGCCGGGCCAGCAGCGCGTCGAGCCGGGCCGACACCCAGGCGTGCCGGTGGGCGTCCCGCACCACGATCACCAGCGGGCGCCCGCCGGGCACCGGCGGGACCTCGTCCTCGGGGCCGAGCCGTACCGCCGTGGTGCCGGGGAGCAGCGCCGTCAGCGGCGTGGCGACGCCCCACGGGGTGGCCGGGTCGATGGCGATGTTCGTCTCGGACACGAACTCGATCACCTGCGGCGCCGAGGTCAGCGGCAGCCCCTCGCCGCGGGCCCGCACGGCGCGCCGGGCCGCCGTGAGCCCGGCCGGGGTGAGAGCCGCCTGGTCCGTCGCCCACGCGGCCTGGCGCTGCTCGGCCGACCAGGCGGCCAGCCGGCGCACCCGGGAGGCGGCCTCGGCCAGGCGTTCCTCGGGGAGCGTGCCGTCGATCACGGCGGCCATGATGGCGTTGCGCATGAATCCGACCACGCCGGCGCCCTTGCGCTCGCCGCCCACGCAGACGGCGTCGGCCCCGGCGGCCAGGGCCCGGACGGCCGCGCCGGTCACGCCGTACCGCTCGGCGACCGAGGGCATCTCCACGCCGTCGGTCACGATCAGGCCGTCGAAGCCGAGCTCCTCGCGGAGCAGTCCGACCAGGATGCGGCTGCTCATCGTGGCGGGGAAGTCGGGGTCGTAGGCGGGGACGAGCAGGTGGCCGGTCATCACGGCCCGCACCCCGGCCTCGATGGCGGTCCGGTACGGCGGGAGCGCCGTGGCGGCGAGCTCCTCGGCGGAGCAGGACACGGTCGGCAGGTCGTTGTGGGAGTCCACGGCGGTGGCGCCGTGACCGGGGAAGTGCTTGGCGCAGGCGGCCACCCCGGCCGACTGGAGGCCGGTGACCCACGCGCGGGCGTGCCGGGCCACCAGCCAGGGGTCGGCGCCGAACGCGCGGGTGCCGACGACGGGGTTGTCCAGATCGGAGTTGACGTCCACCACGGGGGCGTAGTTCAGGGTGATGCCGGCCTCGGCCATGTCGCGCCCGATTCCGCGGGCGACCAGCTCGGTCAGCTCGGGGTCGTCCACCGCGCCGAGCGCGAGGTTCCCCGGGCGGGAGCTGCCGGTGAGCGCCTCCAGCCGGGTGACGTCGCCGGCCTCCTCGTCGGTGGCGATCACCACGTCGGGGTTCTCCGCCCGGAGAGCGGCGGTCAGCGCTCTGACCTGCGCACTGTCTACAAGGTTTCGGGAGTAGAGCGCAACCCCTCCGAGCCCCTCGCCCAGGCGTCTGCGCAGCCAGTCGGGCACCTCCACCCCCACGAACCCGGGCTGGAGCACCGTGTCGGCAAGCCCGGCCAGTTCGGGGCTCGCGCCACTCAGGCCGCCACGAACGATCATCAAAGCCTCCAAATTCGGTTCACCACTCATCGCTTGTTTCAGGCGTACCACATGTGTAGCATTCGGGTTGCGTAAATAGACAGGAAACTTTCCTATTAAAAGTCTGTCCGGGGTGACCCATGCCCCCGTCGCCTGCCCGAAGAGAAGTCACCCACGAGGGAGACGGACAGGATGTCGCACGCCTCTTTCGACCTGCGGGGCATCCCGCTGGTGCTCCACCTGAACGGTCCCCTGGACGTCCCCGCGCTGCTCGGCGCGTGCGCCGCCGTCGCCGCGCGGCACCCGGTGCTCGGCCGGGTCCGGGTCAGGAGGGTCGATTCGTCGTCCCGGCGCTACCCGGAGGTCGCCGCCGCCGAGGTCACCCGCCCGTTCGACCTGGACCGGGGCCCGCTCGCCCGGTTCACGCTGGTCGCGCTGGGACCGGACCGGCACCGCCTGATCTTCACCGCGCACGGCCGGGTGTTCGACGGCGACTCCAAGGACGTCCTGCTCCGCGATCTGGCCGACGCCTACTTCTCGCGCGCCGCACTGCCCGTACTGGCGCCGCCGTACGGCGAGCGCCCCCAGGTCGACGGCGCCGCGGCCTTCTGGAAGGAGCGCGACCGCGCACCCGCCGAGCTCCTCCTGCCCGGCCTGCGCGCGGACCCCGGCGGCACCGGCCCCGGCGAGATCGTCGAGATGGTGCTCGGCGGAGCGGAGTTCGACGGGGTCGCCGCCGCGGCCACGGCGCTGGAGGCGACCAGGTTCGAACTGCTCGTGGCCGTGCTGGGCGCGCTGCTCCGCCGCCACGGCACCACCGGGTCCCCCCTCGCCCTCGACCTCGGCACCCGCACCGGCGAGACACGGCACCACATCGGGAACTTCGTGGCGGAGGTGCCGTTCGTCCCGCATCCGGAGCTCGACGAGGACCTACCCGCCTACCTGCGCACGGTCCAGGCCGAGCTCCGCGAGCTGTACCGGTTCCGGCACGCGCCGCCGAGGACGACCTCCCGCCCGGTGCTCCTCAGCTACCGCAGACGGGCGTCCGCGCCGGGCTTCCC
The DNA here is from genome assembly GCF_900113865.1 of Streptosporangium canum. GTDB lineage: Bacteria > Actinomycetota > Actinomycetes > Streptosporangiales > Streptosporangiaceae > Streptosporangium > Streptosporangium canum. Next base: position 248,241 of record NZ_FOQY01000012.1, read on the forward strand.
CGGCATCGGGGCCGGAGTGGAGTGGACGGTCTTCAACGGCGCCTCCCGCCGCGCACTGCACATCCAGGCCGTGGACGGCGACCTGAGCCTGACCCTGGGCCTGCGCTTCAACCCCACCGCGATCGACCACGACGACGTGGCCCGCCTCGCGGGATACCTGCGGGCCCTGCTGCGCGTCGTCGCCGCCGAGCCGCATGTGAAGATCGCCGACCTTCCGGAACCGCCCCACCCCGAACCCGACGAGGAGCTTCAGTGACCGACCTGTTCTCTCCGGCCCCGGACGCCGCGCTCGAACGCCCGGAGCAGGAGGACCCCGTGATCACACAGGTGCGCGAGATCTGGCAGGAGATCCTCCGTATCGACGACATCGGCCTGGAGGAGGACCTCTACGACCTCGGCGGGCACTCGCTGACCATCACCCAGATCATCGCCAGGACCCGGCGCAGGCTCGGCGTGGAGGTCTCCCTCGACGTCTTCTTCGACAATCCCACCATCGCCGGCCTGGCCGAGGAGGTCACGCGGCTGCGAGGAGAGCTCGCGTGAGCGCGCTCTCCTACGCCCAGGAGCGCCTGTGGTTCCTGGACCGGCTCACCCCCGGGGACGGGACCTACAACATGGTCGTCTGCGAGCGGCTCATCGGGCCGCTCGACCCCGGCGCGCTGGCCCGGGCGTTGAGCGAGGTCGTGGCCAGGCACGAGGCGCTGCGGACCGTCTTCCCCCAGGTCGGCGGCGCCCCGGTCGCGCTGGTCCTGGACCCCGCCCCGGTGGAGATCGAACGGCTCGACCTGACCGGCGGGCCGCTCGCCGGGCAGTCGCCGGCGGAGCTGCTGGCCGAGCGGAGCAACCGGCCGTTCGACCTGGCCGAGGGGCCGCTGCTCCGGGCGAGCCTGCTGCGCACCGGCCCCGGCGAGCACGTTTTCCTGCTGGTCGTGCACCACATCGCCGGCGACGCGTGGTCGATCGAGCAGGTGATGTTCGCCGAGCTGGCCACGTTGTACGCGGCCTTCACCACCGGGCTGCCGTCGCCGCTCGCGCCCCCGGCGCGGCAGTACCGCGACCACGTCCGTCTGCAGCGCGAGCGCTCCGCCGACGTCGCCGGCCTGCTCCGGGAGCTCGACGACGTGCCGGCGCTGGAACTGCCCACCGACCGGCCGCGCCCCGCCGTACAGACCACCAACGGGGACCTGGTCGTCCACCGCGTCCCGCTGGAGCTGTGGCAGCGGGTCACCGGGCTGGCCAGGGCCGAGCGCTGCACGCCGTTCATGACCCTGCTGGCCGCCTACCAGGTGCTGCTCTCCCGCTACAGCGGGCAGGAGGACTTCTGCGTCGGGACTCCCGTCGCGGGCCGCGACCACGAGGAGTTCGAGCAGGTCTTCGGCATCTTCATCAACACCCTGGCCCTCCGCGCCGACCTGGCGGGCGACCCGACCTTCCGCGAGACGCTCAAGCGGGTGCGGCGGCGCGCCTTCACCATGTACGGCCACGCCGCGGTGCCGTTCGAGCGGGTGGTGGGCGAGCTGCGGCTCGACCGGGACCCGGCGAGGACCCCGCTGTTCCAGACGATGCTCATGCTGGGCAACCCCGACAGCGGGGCGCTCGCCCTCGACGGCCTCCGCACCGAGCCGGTGCTGTCGGGGCTGGCCGGAGCCAAGTTCGACCTCGCCCTGGACGTGATCGTCTACTCCACCCACGTCCAGCTCATGTTCTCCTACAACACCGACCTGTTCGACCGCTCCACGGTGGAGCGGATGGGCGCCCACTACGAGACCCTGCTCCACTCGGTCGTCTCGGAGCCGGGCCGCCGCCTGTCGGAGCTGGAGATCCTGCCCGCGGCCGAGCGCGCCGCGGTCCTCGGCGACCCTCCCGAGGATCTCGCCTGGGATCCCGGGGCGCTCCTGCTCGACCAGCTGATCGCCCGGCAGGCCGCCCGGACGCCGGAGGCCCCCGCCGTCGTCGTCCCCGGCACGGCCGGCGGCCGCGGCGCCTCCTCCGGCACGGTGCTCACCTACGGCGAGCTCGACCGGGCCTCCACCGCCGTCGCCGGACGCCTGCGCCTCCTGCTGGCCCAGGCGGCGCCGGCCGGGGAGTCCGCGGACCGGGGCGCGCGGGTCGCGCTGGGCCTGACCGCCGGCCCCGAGGCCGTCGTGGCGCTGCTGGGAATCCTGAAGGCGGGCGCCGCCTACGTGCCGCTGGATCCGGCGCAGCCCGCCGAGCGGCTGGCCTACCTGCTGGCGGACTCCGGGGCGGCCGCGGTGATCGCCGAGGAGGCCGGATTCGCCGGGTTCACCGGGCCGATCGTGACACGCGCCGACCTCGCCTTCTGGACGACGGACAGGACGGCGGCCCCGAAGGCGGCCGCCCGGCATCCCGACCAGGCCGCCTACGTGATCTACACCTCCGGCTCCACCGGGCGGCCCAAGGGGGTGGTGGTCGGCCACCGCACCCTCTCCCATCTGGCCAGGTCCTTCCGGGATCTGCACGGCTTCGGGCCGGGGGAGCGCGTCCTGATGGTCCCGCCGCTCAGCTTCGACGCCTCGGCGGGCGACGTCTTCCCCGCGCTGATCAGCGGCGCCGCGCTGGTGCTGCACCCCGACCCCGCCTCGCTCACCGGCCCCGCGCTCGCCGGCCTGTGCGCCGAGCACGCGATCACCATGGTCGACACCGCCTCCGCGCTGTGGCAGCAGTGGGTCGAGCAGCTGGACGCGGCGGGCGGCGCCGGGGACGTCCCGCTCACCGCGATGATGGTCGGCGGCGAGAGCGTCCCGCTGGAGCGCCTCAGGGTCTGGGCCGGGCTGACCGGCGGCCGGGTCGCGTTCTACAACCACTACGGCCCCACCGAGGCGACCGTCTGCGCCACCGCCTACCGCACCGTCGACGGGACGGAACTCGGCGCGGCCACGCACCTGCCGATCGGGACCGCGCTGCCGCACACCCGCGTCTACGTGCTCGACCGGCACGGCAACCCGGCGCCGATCGGGGTGCCCGGCGAGGTGCACGTCGCCGGCGAGTGCCTGGCCCACGGCTACCTCGGCCGTCCGGGCCTGACGGCCGAACGCTTCCTGCCCGACCCGTTCTCACCCCGCCCGGGAGCCAGGATGTACGCTACGGGTGACCTGGCCAGGTTCCGCCCCGACCGGAACCTGGAGTTCCTGGGCCGGACCGACCGGCAGGTGAAGATCCACGGCAACCGGATCGAGCCGGGCGAGGTCGAGGCTGCCTGCCTGGCCCATCCCGGCGTCCGCGAGGCCGTGGTCACCGCCGGCTCCCGGCGGCTGGTCGCCTACCTGGTGGGCGAGCCGCTCACCGTCGCGGCGCTGCGCGCCTTCCTCGCCGACCGGCTCCCCGGCTACATGATCCCCGGCGCCGTCGTCATGCTCGCCGCCCTGCCGCTCACCTCCCACGGGAAGATCGACTTCCGGGCCCTGCCGGAGCCGGACGGGGCCGGCGACGCCGTGCCGTACGAGCCGCCGAGGGAGGGCACCGAGCAGGCGCTCGCGGCGATCTGGGCCGAGGTGCTCAAGGCGGATCCGGGACGCGGGGACAACTTCTTCGACCTGGGCGGCCACTCGCTGCTGGCGCCGCAGATCGTCTCCAGGATCGCCGCCGAGCTGGGGGTCGCGGTCCCGATGACCGCGATCTTCGCCACGGCCGACCTGGCCGAGCTGGCCGCCGTCGTGGACGGCCGGCCGGCCGAGGCCGTGGACCTGCGCGCCGAGGCGGTGCTGCCCGGCGACGTCGCGTTCACCGGCGCGCCGGTCCCGGACGGGCCGCCGCGCCGGGTGCTGCTCACCGGAGCCACCGGCTTCCTCGGCGCCTACCTCCTCGCCGCGCTGCTGCGCACCACCGAGGCCGAGATCCACTGCCTGGTCAGGGGGGACGCACCGGAGGGGCGGTTGCGCGGCGGCCTTGAGCGGTACGGCCTCTGGGACGACCGGTTCGCCGGCCGGATCATCCCGGAGGCCGGTGACCTGGACCTTCCGGGGCTGGGCCTGCCCGCCCCGCGCGCCGCCGAACTGGCCGACTCGGTCGACCTCATCGTGCACAACGGCGCCCTGGTCAACTTCGCCCTGCCCTACCGGCGGCTGCGGGCGGCCAACGTGGACGGCGTCCTGGAGATCCTGCGCCTGGCGGCGTGCGGCCGGATCACCACCCCGGTCCACCTGGTCTCGACGCTCGGCGTCCACCTGACCCCCGGCGAGCGCACGGTCAGGGAGACCGACCCGCTGCCCGATCCCGGCCCGCTGCACCTGGGCTACGACCAGAGCAAGTGGGTGGCCGACCGGCTGGCCGGCGCGGCCAGGCGGACCGGCCTGCCGATCGCGATCCACCGGCCCGCCCGGGTCTCCGCCGACAGCCGCACCGGCCGTTCCGTGGCCGGCGACTTCCTCGGCAGGCTCTTCGCGACCTGCGCGCGCCTCGGCGCGGTACCCGACGGGGAACGGCTCGACATGGCGCCGGTCGACCACGTCGCGGCGGCGATCGCGCACCTGGCCCGGAGCCGGGCCGGCGGGGACTTCCACTACTACAACCCGCGCGTCCTGAGCTCGGCCGAGCTGGCCGACGGGCTGCGCGAGCGCGGCTTCCCGGTGCGGCTGGTGCCCGGCGGCGAATGGCGGCGGCTGGTCCGCGACCGGCTGGCGGTCGGCGACGACCTGCCGATCGTCCTCTACCCGGGCTTCGTCGCCGACCACGAGGGGCCCGGCGGGCCGACCTTCGACTGCTCGGCCACCGAGGAGGCGCTCGCCGGGGCCGGGCTGGTCTGTCCGCCCGCCGACGGCGTCCTGCTGGGCCGGTATCTGGACCACTACGTCAGCGCCGGGGTCCTGGCGGGTGGTCGCCGTGCATGACGGGATCCGCAGGTTCGTAGTGATCTGGGCGGCACAGCTCCTGTCGATCATCGGATCGAGCCTGACCGGCTTCGTGCTGGGCGTCTGGGTCTACCAGAGGAACGGCTCGGCCACCGAGTTCGTGCTGATCATGCTCTGCGCGGTGCTCCCCGAGGTGCTGCTGTCGCCGCTGGCCGGGGCGGTGGCCGACCGGTGGGACCGCAGGCGGCTGCTGATGGCGGCCGACGCCGGGGCCGCGGCCGTGACCGGCGTCCTCGCGGTGCTGCTCGCCACCGGCGCACTGCAGGTCTGGCACGTCTACGTGGTCACGGTGGCCGGCTCGGTCTTCGGCACCTTCCACATGGCCGCCTACCACTCGATGATGCCGCTGATCATGCCGCAGCGCCACCTCGGCCGGGCCAACGGCCTCATGCAGGTGGCCGACTCGGTGAAGATCGCGGCCCCGCTGCTGGCGGGGACACTGCTGGTGACGGTCGGGATCACCGGCGTGGTCGTGGTCGACCTGGCGACGTTCCTGGTCACCCGGGTGGTCATGTTCGCCGTACGGCTGCCGCCCGAGGTCACCCGGCCGGGCGGCGTCGCCACCGCGCCCGAGCCGCTCCGCCGGGACCTGCTCTTCGGCTGGCGGCACCTGCGGGCCCGGCCCGGCCTGTTCCAGCTCGTCGTGGTGCTGGCGGCCTACAACCTGTTCTTCGGGATGTCCGGGGTGCTGGTCCAGCCGCTGATCCTGTCGTTCGGGTCGGCCGCGGTGCTGGGCGCGCTGATGTTCGCGGGCGGCGCCGGCGTCTTCGCCGGAGGACTCGTGCTGAGCGCCTGGGGCGGGCCCCGGCACCGGGTGCGCGGCGTCGCGGTGTTCACGGCCCTCGGCGGGGTGCTGCTGGCGCTGCACAGCGTCGCCCCGTCACCGTGGCTGATCGCGGTGGTGGCGCCGGCGTTCCTGTTCACGCTCCCGTTCGTGCAGGGCACCGGGATGACCGTGCTGCAGCTCAAGACGGATCCCGCCGCGCTGGGCCGTGTCCTGAGCACCGTCCGCACGGTCACCCAGGCCGCCACCGTGCTCACCTACCTGGCCGCCGGGCCCCTCGCCGACCACGTCCTCGAGCCGATGATGGCCCCCGACGGAGCCCTCGCCGACACCCTCGGCGGCGTGATCGGCACCGGTCCGGGCCGGGGTCTGGCCGCCGTCTTCCTCCTCACCGGGCTGGGCCTGCTGCTGCTCGCCCCGCTCGCCTACCTCTGGCCCCGCCTCCGCAACGTGGAGTCCGAACTCCCCGACGCCGAGGACGTCCACCCGCCGGAGCCGGTCCCCGCCGAGACCACTCCCGCCCGCTCACCGCCGGACGACGACGCCACCCGCCCGCCGGGGCGGGACGGAGACGCGAGTCCGGAGGCCGGAACCGAGCATCCCGACGTCGCGCAAGGCGTCCAAGTCGCGCAAGGAGACAGCGATGCCGCTCTATCTCGACCCTGAACAACTCCGTGAACAGGCGCCCGGGCCCCACCTCGACCTGATCGGGACGATGGCGTTCCGGGCGGCCGGGGCCGCACAACGGCTGGGAGTCTTCGACGCGCTCCTCGACGGGCCGCTGCCCGTGACCGAGCTGGCGACCCGGACGGGCACGGACGAGGGCACCCTCCCCGTGCTGCTGGACGCGCTGGTCTCCTTCGGCTACCTCGACCGGACGCCCGGTCAGGTCTACGCCAACAGCCCGATGACGGCGGGCTCGCTGGACCGGCGGAGCCCGTGGAGCTACGCCCCGGCGCTGGCCTTCTGGCAGGACCTGCTGGGCGAGCTCTGGGACGGCCTGGAGGAGTCGGTCCGCACCGGCCGGCCCGCCGCCGACTTCTACGGCTGGCTGGAGAGCCGGCCGCGGACGCTGCGCGAGTTCCAGACCATGCTGGACGGGATGGCCACCGGGCTCGCCCCGCTCGTCGCCGCGACCGTGCCCGACCCGGGGCGGCGGCTGCTCGACGTCGGCGGCGGCCACGCCCGCTACAGCATCGCCCTCTGCGAGGCCCACCCCCGGCTCACCGCGACGATCGTGGACCTGCCGAAGGCCCTGGAGGGCGGCCGGGCCAGGATCGAGCAGGCCGGTCTGGCCGGACGCGTCAGCGCGGTCCCGGGCGACGTGACCGAGGCGGACCTCGGCTCCGGGCACGACACGGCGCTGCTGTTCAATCTCTGCCACGGTTTCGCCGGGCCGGACAACCGTGCGCTGCTCAAGAGGGTCGCCGCCGCGCTGCGCCCCGGGGGCACGGTGCTGGTGCTGGAGTCGTTCGCGGACCTGCCGGAGGGCACGCCCCCGGCGGCCGAGGCCTTCACCCGCGCCTTCAGCCTCAACCTCGCCGTCACCCAGGGCGGCCGGATCTACGCCTTCGACGAGATCGCCGGCTGGCTGGCCGAGGCCGGATTCGGCCGGATCGAGCGGCGAGCGCTCGACGGCCCCAGCGAACTGCTCATCGCCCGGCTCCCCGGCGGCGCACCGCGCGCCGTGCTGCCGGTGGCCTGGACCAGGGAGGAGAACCGATGACGCGCCGGATCCTCATCGTCGGAGCGGGGCCGGCGGGCACGCTGCTGGCGTGCTACCTCGCCAGGCGCGGCTTCCAGGTCGACGTCTACGAGCGCCGGCCCGACCCCCGGCTGCTCGACGAGGAGGAGAGCAGGTCGATCAACCTCGGCCTGTCCGCCCGGGGGATCAAGGCGCTCGACGACATCGGCCTGATGGACACGTTGTGGCCGCTGACCGTGCCGATGCGCGGCCGGGCCATCCACCTGCCCGGCGGCGGGGCGCCGTTCCAGCCCTACGGCGCGCACGAGGGCGAGATCCTCCACTCGGTCCTGCGCCGCGACCTGATCACCACGCTGATCGACCACGCCGAGGCCCAGCCCGGGGTGAGCTTCCACTTCCGGCACCGGCTGGTCGACCTCGACCGCGAGGCGGCGGCCGTCCATCTGGCCGAGGAGGGCACCGGCGCCGCGCTCACCGTCCGGGGAGACGCGGTGATCGGCGCGGACGGCGCGTTCTCCCAGGTCCGAGCCCGAATGCAGCACGGCCTCAGGGCGGACCACCACCAGGAGTTCCTGGAGTGGGGATACAAGGAGTTGACCATCCCCGCCGCCGACGACGGGTCGGCCAGGACCAGGCTGGAGGCGCTGCACGTCTGGCCCGGCGCGGACGCCCTCATCGTCGCCCATCCCAACCGGGACAACTCCCTGACCGGCACGCTCTTCCTGCCGGTCGAGCGGTTCGAGGAGATCACCGACCCGGAGGAGTTCTTCCGGACGCGGTTCCCCGACGCGATCGGGCTCATGCCCCACCTGGCCAAGGAGTACGCCGAGCACCCCGTCGGGCATCTGGTGTCGATCCGCACCTCGCCCTGGCACTACCGGGACAGGGTCGCCCTCATCGGCGACGCCTGCCACGCGGTCTACCCCTTCTACGGCCAGGGCATGAACGCGTCACTGGAGGACTGCACGGTCCTCGACCGCTGCCTGGGCGCCCACCCCGACGACCTGGGCCGGGCCTTCGCCGAATACCAGCGCCTGCGCAAACCGCACACCGACGTGCTCGACGAGCTGTCCAAGCAGAACTTCGTGGAGCTGCGCGACCGGCTCCGCTCCCCGTTCCACCTCGCACGCAAGAAGGCGGACCTGCTGCTCGCCCGGCTCCTGCCCGGCCGCTGGGTCCCGCTCTACACGATGATCTCGCACACCACCACCCCGTACGCGGACGCGCTCACCCGGGCCCGGCGGCAGGACACCGTCCTGCGCTGGGCCGGTGTGGCGATGGGCGCCGTCGCGCTGGCAGCCGTACGGCGAAGCACCCGGAAGGGCGGACCACGATGCTGACCGATCCCGCGGACCCCTCCCGCGTCCTCATCGAGACCGCCGACCTGGACGGCGACCATGACCTGGTCAGGCGGTACGGCGTGCCGCTCAAGGAGATCGTCGTCTGGGCGCGGGAGTATCTGTGCCGCCCGCACGCCGACCTCGGCAGGAAGGGGCCGGTCTGCCCCTACGCCCAGACCTCGCTGGAGCGGGGCACCTTCTATCTCGGCGTCCGGCCCGGAACGCCGGACGGCGCCGAGGCGGTCGAGGCGCTCGACGGCTACCGGGACTGGTTCCTCCGGCTGGTGTCGCCACCCGGGGTGTCCGCGCAGTACCGGACCATCCTGGTGCTCTTCCCCGACCTGCCCGAGGCGGCGGCGGCCGAGGTGATCGACGCCGCCCAGGACGCGCTCAAGTCGCGCTACGTCTCCGAGGGGCTGATGATCGGCGAGTTCTACCCCGGCCCGCCGCCCAAGGCCGGGCTCTGGAACCCCGGCTTCCGGCCGCTGGGCAGCCCGGTCCCGCTGCTGGCGATCCGGCACATGGTCGCGACCGACTTCCCCTTCCTGCGTGACGACCCCGGCCAGTTCGCCGCCTACCTGGAGCGCTTCGGCCACCGTCCGCCGGCCGCGCTCAGGGAGGAGGTCCAGGCGGTGGCCCGGCACTACGGCCTGACGACCGAGCCCGCGACCTGACCATCCAACGGTATGGCCCTCTCAAATGCGGGTCCTGTACCGGTATATGTGATGTCCTGCCTGCCTTGAGCTGGGCGGGCTTGGTGGCTTCGTCGGTCGTGAGGTGGTCGGGGTCGCTGGTGATCCAGCGGATTGCTTCACCGACGGTCGGTGGCGGCGCGGGCAGGTCGGCGACTTGCCGGTAGGGGCGGCCCTCAGGCCGTGCGGCGGATCGCGTTGTCGGACTGGTGGCGGTCGCGGCTCTGCTGAAGTTCGATGTTGATGCGCAGGGCTTCGGCGAGCTGGTCTTCGAGGATGATGATGCGGCAGGCGGCCTCCAGGGCGGTGCCCTGGTCGAGGAGTTCGCGGGCGCGGGCGGCCAGGCGCAGCTGGTAGCGCGAGTAGCGGCGGTGACCGCCTTCGGAGCGCTGCGGCTCGATCAGCTTGGCGGCGCCCAGGTTGCGCAGGAACGCCTGGGTGACGCCGAGCATCTCGGCGGCCCGGCCCATGCTGTAGGCGGGGTAGTCCTCGTCGTCGAACCGGTGACCGGGGATGTCGCCCGGTGTGGCGGGGAGCCCACCGGCCCTGCCCGCGGTGTCGGCCCCAGGGGCCGGTTCAGCCTTATCGGCGCTGGCGCGGAGCCTGGGCTGCGCGCGGACGGCCGACGCCATCGGTGCTTGATCCATATAACCTTCCCGAAATGCCGACAGGGCCCCGGCGCCATGATGCGCCGGGGCCCGCGAGGTTCAACACCATCTACCGGCCCGGAGGCCGATCTGTCTCTTCCGCACTGGCCGCCCGATGGGGGCGGGGATGCGGGGATCGCGTATGCGTGACCGTAGACCACCTTCCAATCCGTGGGACTGCGGTACCCGTGCGGCGAACTTCCGCCGGCAACGGGCGATCCTGATGGCGTTCAACACTCCCTTCGCTCTTGGTTGGCGTTACTTCTTCGACCTCATGCATCACTACGTACTGCAGCTGCGTGTCCACGGCCGGAACCCTTCACCTACCGCTGGTCCCGGCACGTCCGACGTTGCCTTCTGTTCACTGCTACTGCTGTGGCAGCGCGTCCACGGCCGGGACCCTTCAACCGCCCGGTCCTGGCACGTCCGACCTTCTGCCCGTTCATTTCTTACCGCAGCTGCTTTGTCCACGGCCGGGACCCTTCACCTACCGCTGGTCCTGGCACGTCCGACCTTCTGCCCCTCTTCACTGCATCGTCTTTGTTGTCCAGCTATCCACGCTCGTCCGGGCAGTTCGTCGTGATGCCTACGTCCTGCTCTGCCCTCGTGGATCCGTTCCTTGCGATGCCAGAAACTCTACCCACACCCGCCACGAATGTCTACTTCAGCAACTACAGATTTTCGGTGCCGGGGAATCAAAGGCTGAGTCTTCACGCCGTCGGGAGCGCCCAGGAAGCCATTTTCAATGGCCGCACACAACTCCCGCCTACCGGTGCCGACGCTCCCCGAAAGCACCTACCGCCAGGTCCCTTCTCCGTCCGGGCCGGCCACCAAGGCCGGCCTCGTGCGTCCCGGCCACCAGATCGCCGTGCTGGTGGTCATCATCGTGGTCGTCGTCTTTCAGCTGGCCGGCCAGGCCGGTGACGCCTTCGCTGGAGGAGTGAATCGGCTCAAGCACAATCGGTCCGGGCACTGGGGACTCAGGGTGCCGGTTCCGAATGATCAGCCGCTGGCGTATCCATGAACGCGAAGCCGCCTTCAGCGGGATCCCCGCGCGGATCATGCAACAGTACGGCCCGCACCCGGGGGCCTCCGGGGTGCGGACCGTACCGGCATGGGGCCAGGTCAGACGCCGAGCAGTTCGGCGGCGGCCTGGGCGTTGGCGCGGGCGGCGCCGTAGGTGGCGAGGTAGGTGACGCCCTCGGGACGCCAGATCGGCAGGCCCATCTCGACCACCGTGGCGTCGGGGCGGGCGGCCAGCAGCGCCGACACCACCGACTTGCTGGCCTCGTAGCGGTGGGCGTCCTTGACCACGACGACCAGGGAACGGCCGATGGCACGCTCCAGGATGCCGGGGACGTCCGCCGTCTCGGGCTTGACCCGGACCACCTCCGCCTGCGGCAGCAGGGGGGAGAAGCCCCACGGCACGTCGCCGACCGCG
>NZ_FOQY01000015.1 GCF_900113865.1 Streptosporangium canum
CCGCGACCTCCTCGACCGCAATGCCGCATTCGCCGTCTACAACATCTGACCAACATGCCGGAACTGGACATAGCGAATCAACGCCGGGGCCCTGATCGCACTCCGGGCAGTCTTCGACATCTACATCGTTGATCGATCGACACTCGTTGCAAGTCCAATGAGTCGGTGCAGGCGATATTTTTCGCGCATCTTTGGGGCGGACCGACAGGTCGGCATCTTGGCGTAGCATCTCCATTAGGGAGCCATCGAGGTCGAGGTCCGAAGCCGCCAAAATCGTCATTCGTGCGGCGTATCTATAGTCCGGCAAGTGTGAAGCGGCTGCCTGCACTAATAGCTCCCTGCGCTCATCCCCAGCGGTGAGAATCGCAACCATGTATAGCAACCCTGCACGATGTCGAGGCCAAGCAGACATGTCCTTCTCAAGGAGATTTCGACTACCCCACGGAGGCTCCTTCATGTTGACAAGGACCGCTGCCGCTGACCACGCGATCCAGTCGGAGTCAGTCTCAAGACATGACATCAGCGCTCGCTGCTGCTCGGTTGTGATCTTAGCGTCTAAGTTGGAGATCAGCGGAGGTTCAACCAGTGGGTTTGTGGATGCAACAAACCAGTCATCATTTAAAGTACCGACACTATTTTCCTCTTCGCTCATCTGTTGGAGATAGCAGGCTTGGCCCGCTACCGCCGACTTTTTAATACCGTGCGCATCAGCTATCGCGTCAAGCCAGGAACGCCGGACCTCTGCACTGTCGTGGACGAACGCTCGATCAAACTCCTTAGCGCTAATGTGCTGGTAACCAGTCGCTGCGAGCAGGTCGCCGACATCGCTGAATGACCAGAGTCCGTCGTTCAGACTTGAGTCCGGATCAGCGAGCGAGCTGAGATCGGTAAGTAGGGCGGCTTTGTAGCTCTTGTGGGCAGAAATCCAGCTGCTCATGCTGGCAGCAACATGGGCCCATCGCCCGCTTGTGTCAATTCCGGCACGTTTGAGTGCGGCGAAGATGCGGTCGGCTCTGCCGACAGGAGCGTGCATTGCGATCTCGAATGCCCGCTCACCTGAGCCGTCCGCAAGTTCGTCAAGACGGTCGGCTGCGGCCAAAGCGACTTGAGCCAGTCCAGGTGCGAGGTGACCTCGATCAACCATTGCGTACCTTCGACGGCTCTCTCGGACCATCTCTGCCTGCGGCGGAACCGGAATCGCAAGTGCCGCGTTGACAGCGGTTATGCCTGCCTCGCTCAATGGGCAACCATCTGTCGTCGCGTCGGTCAGCTCGCACAGCGCTGCTGCGACTGTCTCGGAACGGTCATCGAGCGCAGCCTCTGCGACCAGGTTCGCACGCTGATGTCTGTGCTCGGCCGGCAGTGCGAGCAGACACGCAGCTTGCGCAAAAGGCCATGGACCAGGATCGCGGGTCTCGTCCCAGAGCGTCGGAAACCGGGTCGGAGGATTCCTTGGACCGCGCTTCTCAGGTGGCCACCCCTCATGGGAGGCGGCGGCTCCAGTGGCAAGTTGACCAAGAGTGCGTTCCAACTCCCTGAGTGTGAGCGTCGCTATCCCGCGGACCGCTAGATCGGCCACCATGAGAGTGGCTTCTGGGCGACCATTGGCTCCGACACTGAGCAGCGCCCCGACGATTCGCGGGTCGAGTCCGGCCGCGAGCGCGATCGCACCGTCTGAATCGGTGTAGATGAGAGCGTCGCTTAGCCACTCTGTTAGTTGCTCCTGTTCACACGCGCTTGCCCACATCTCAGTGGCGATTTCAGCGAACACCTTGCTTCGAGTAGTGAGCTCGTCCGCGGCGTTCACTACGAAGACAGCAACGTACTCGTCCCAAAAGCGGAGCACTTGCTCTGCCACCTCGTGAGCCTGGGAAGGCGACATCGCCCAACGCTCGGGAGCTTTCAGTAGCTCACTCAAAGCTGCAAGAGCGTCAGCACGCGACGGATTTGCTCCACCGTCGAGGATACGCCCGAGCACGATGAATCCGTCGAGCAGCATGCCAGTGGTCAACACGGGCGACCACGGCCGGGCTGGGTCTAGGCTCCCACGAGTCCGTTCCCACCGGTGGACTGATTGTTCGACTGCTCGATGTAGTAACGCGGCGCGGCCCTTCGGAAGATCTGCATCCGACGCGCTGGCACAAATTAGCGTCAACAAGATGGCCAGCAGCGGCACCGTCAGAAGGTGTTCGTATTGATCCTTTGCGTCTCTAATCCAGGCACGCCGTGTCTCTAACCACGCATCTCGCTCGGCCTCCAGGACACGAGTGTCAGCGCACGCGACGAGGACACGGTCAACGGTCGTACTGAGGTCTTGTGGAGGTGCCAGTTCCACCCGCGGCAATCCGAGACGGGCAGCTGAGATCTGAGCGTTCGCCCGCGTGGCCAGAACGAACCCAGCTCTAGGGTGGAGGGAGCCGAGGATGTTGGCGAGTTGCTGCGCGACCCACGGAGCGCGAGCGCCGCATTCATCGAGCCCATCGCAAAGGACGATGGCACGTCCGTCCTTGAGTTCCCCAGCTAGGTGTTCAGCCAGCGGAAGACGCTGGTCGTCGCTGACCACATCCGCTGTGGCCCCATCAATGATGCCATCGACCGTCAAACGTTCGGGCTGCTGCTTCATCAAGCGCGGCAACGACACTCGTATCGGGACAGGGGCATGAGGGTGGGTGGCACAGTGCGCGGCGATCTCACGCAATGCGACGGACTTACCTGATCCCGGCTGGCCAACAATAAGCATCCGGCGCCAACGCCTGAGGTGCCGCAGCAGGGCCTCAGGAGTACGCCCTCCCTCGACGTCGATCTCGAGGCCATCGATGAGGTCATCGATGAAGATCGGCGGCAGGTCCTCAGCGAGCAAGCTGAGGTCGATCCGTCCAGCGTCTGCCTTCAACTGGTCGCAGTAGGTGCTGACCGCGGCGAGTCGGGAGGCCGCGCGCATACCCGCTGGACCACCTCGATCCGCGATCACAGTCAGGCCAGCGTCGTTCAAGGCCATAACCCAGTCATCAATGCCGCTCCCAAGCGCCTCACCGGCCTGTCGGTGGAAGAGATCGGCGAGGGTGCTAACGGCCTGCGGGCCCTGTGCATCGACAACGGCAAGATCCATTAAGGCCCCTAAGAGATCCCTGGAGGCTCCGGAACCGGTCGAATCGGGCAGGTGCAGAACTCGCGCCCGATCCAGGACAAGCTCGCAAGTATCCTCGGGCAGTAGATCTGTGAGCGTGTCGAAGGCATCGCGCTCCTCGTTGGTCTCCATCCGAAGTCCGGCCCTGTGACGCCGTAGCACTCGGTCAAGGTTTTTGGCAGGGCCGACGAACTCTTCACCTGCGATGACGAGAAGGTCGCCAGGGCCCAACGCGGGCGCTTGCGCGATCCACCCGCTGACGGTCTCAGTTAGCGGACGCCCCTTGGTGACTTTGCGCTTCGCCGACACATAGGCGCGGCGGCCGTCAGAAAACGTGACACGGATGTCATCGGTAGGATCGCTGGTCTCAAAGTCGAGCCGAATCGGATCCACATCACCTGGAAGATCCAGGCCAAGAACGGAGCGGCTCCGCAGCCCATGCACCGCTAGGTGCGTAGCTACAGCGCACCGGAATACACTGCCGACCTCGCCAGCCTGTCCTGCCCGGCTCATCACAGCCTCCCGGTAAACGTACCGCCCGTACCATGTGACACCACCCAGCTCGGGCACAGTCTGTCACGTTGACCTCTGTTGATCCGTATGCCCGTGTTTAGGTTGGCGGATCTGCTGAAGCGGCATGAACCACGGCCACCACGTTGTCTATACGGTGATCAATGATCCCATCTCATACCGAACATATAAGCCCCAGGCGACGCCCTTACAGATCAGTTCCTGTAGACGACGGCGAGCCGTCCGGTCAGGATCCCCGCACGACGCGGTCGTCGGCAGTGACGGACTGGATCAAGCCCTCCTTACGGTCCAGGAGAATGCACTATTTGAAGTAGCGAATCGGCACGTTCGGGAGCTTCCCGCCGATCAGGCGCGCCGCGATCGCGCTGGCGGCCTGCCATACGGTCGACATTCCCGAGGCGCATGACATCAGCAGCGGTATGTCCCCGGGGCCCATCACCATGGCCGCGTCGCCGATATCCGCGGCTGTCCGGATGCCGGCGCTCACGTTATACAACTCGACTTCACCGAGGGGCGCTGGCACTCAAACTCGACCCGAACGGCGCGGTGCTGGAGCGTCTTAGCGAAGACAAACGGGCCTGGATCGGCGTGCCACCTGCCCCGGAGGTGACCAGGACTCTCCCCATAGCACCGACGTCGACTCCGCCGGACTACTACCCGGCCTCCTCAGCCTGCTGGTCGGTAACTTCTACCTCCAATTGGCCAGCGACCCCACCCGCGTCCTGGGCCTCGTCACCGAGCACCTGCGTACGAGTTTCCGTCGATGTGATCAACCCGCTCGACCCCCAGGTGGAGTCCGCCGAGCAGGTACGCGACCGGGTCCTGCAGGCTGTCCGCCACCTCTCAGTTGACCAGCTAGGCACCTGTGACGACTTTGACTTCTCCCTGCTCGCCGACGATGCCTTCACCTTGCGTGAGACTGCGTTCGCTAGGGTCGCTGCCCGCGTACGGGGAATTGCACGGGTCACCGAAAGCCTAGGGAGCTAACGCCCGCTGCCACGATCAGACCCGAGGCTGCTCCACGTATCCGTCCAAGCCAATCTCTCCGCTACAGCAGCAGCCTCGGAGGAACAGCTCATTCAAGTCGCTCAAACGACTCGAAGCCGACGCCGCGCTCGGATTGCATTGCCACCAACGGAAGCGTCTCTCTCGGACGAGCCATCGCCCGACTACCGATAAACACAAAACGTTAGGGCTCGTTACCTGATGTAACCATCATGCTGCACTGAAGGGGCATAGGTACCCTTTGTGCGTTTTGAGTATTTCGACCTTCCGTCGTGTCGGACAAAGCGTGAGCGTTCGACCGCATAGACGTTCTACGATGTTGCGCCTGGGGTTCGAGTGGCTGTCGCCGAGATTAACGGCGATCGCGAAACTTCTCCCTCTCCCTCTTCCGCGATCGGAGTTCACAGCGCGTGTTGCTTACCGACTTCTCCGCCAGAGGGTTTCGCTCCCTGCTGCGACTGGACGGCATCCCCGTCAGCAAGCCGACGATCCTGGCAGGCCCCAACGACGGCGGGAAGAGCGCGATCCTCGCGGCCTTGAGCTACCTGCTCGGCCGATGGCCCCTGGAGGATGACGACCGCACCTACCTGTCGTCGTCTAATTCGCTGTCGCGCTGCGAGGAGACCGAGGTCGAAGGCATGTTCACGCTCGACGAGTGGGAGCAGCAGACGTTTGGTCTCAAGGCCACCGTACGACTGCGACGCTCGGCGGGCGCTGACCTCGTCTCACGCCTGGAGTGCTGGCTGCCGGTTCCACAAGACGAGCGCCTGCGCGACCTGTCCTCGTACAAGGTACCGGAACTCAAGGAACTGGCTAAGGAGTTCGGTCTGTCCGCGTCCGGCGTCAGGGCGAAGATCGAGCAGTCCCTGCGTGAGTACGCGGCGCTCCACTCCGGGCCTGAAGGATGGGTGCAGGCTCCTCCAGGACTGGAAACCCGCATGCCTACCGTGCTGGCTTTTGGTGGACGATCTTCTGAGCCCAACGAGGCGGTGCGCTCAGTATTGCAGAGCTGCTTCCAGACGCACCTGGCCGACGAAAACCTGCAGGGGCGCCTGCGCGAGATACAGGCACAGGTCAAGGAGAGTCTGCAGGCGGACGCCAAGTCGTTGTGCGAGCACATCCTGAGCCGTTGCCCCGACCTCAAAGAGGTGTTCGTCGAGCCCGAGGTCTCTTTCACTCAAGGATTGAAAGCCGCTCCGCTGCGTATTGCCCGCGCTTCGGGAGAGCATGTGGGCTTGGAGCGCTCCGGGCAAGGCAGCGCCCGAAGGATCTCGCTGGCGATCTGGGAATGGACGAGCGAGTTTCTCCAGGCTGAGGAGGAAGTCGCTGCCGAGGTCACGGACACGACGGAGGAGCCTGTTCCCTCGCGGCCTCAGATGATCATTGTTTACGATGAGCCTGACACACACCTCGACTACGGGTACCAGCGCAAGATCATGCAGTTGATCAGAGAGCAGAGCGCGCTACCTCACGTGGGCGTCATAGTGGCCACGCACTCTATGAACCTCATCGACGGTGTCGATATCGCCGACGTGGTCAACCTCAAGCTGGACGACGCAGGCCGGACCGTCATGGAACGACTCGGCATCGACGAGCACGGCGCCATCGACCGGCATCTGCGCCATTTGGCGGCGTCGCTGGGGCTGCGTAACTCGGTGCTGCTGCACGAGCGCGTCTTCCTCGCCGTCGAAGGCTCCTCGGAGCAGCAGGCCATTCCGGTGCTGTTTCGCCTGTCGGAGGGGATCTCCCTACAAGCGGCCGGCATCGCCTTGTGGGCGTGCAGCAACAACGAGGGTGCCCTGCACCTGGCCAGCTACCTGGTCGAGCATCAGCGATCGGTTATGCTCATGATCGACGCCGACAGCAGGAATCTGCCGATCTTCAAGTCGGAGCGGCTACGAAGGCGTTTCGGGCAAGCCCACGACGACATCGTTAAGCTCCTCGGCGAGCCCCAGCAGCTGAACGAGTTCGAAGAACTCTTCGGCGATGAAATGTGGGCTGAAGTCGCCAACACCATTTGGCCCAAGACATCAGGCCAGTGGCATGCCGAAGATTTCAAAATCCTTCGCGGGAACGGCAAATTCAGCAAGGATGTTCAAGAACTGCTGCGGCGGGAAAGCGAGATGGGCCCCGGCGGCAAGCCAGAGATGATGTACCTCCTGGCCTCATCGCTCACCAGTCCCGAGCAGGTGCCTACCCAGCTCAGAGAAGTATTCACAGAGCTCAGGCGACAAGCGGGGTAGCACGAGCGCCGGGATCCGCACGCCGGTTTCGGCGTGCTCGCATGCGCTCCTTGCGCTGATCGGACGTGGGTTCCGCCCAGCGGTGCCAGCCGACAGGCGGCTTCCACCGCTGGGCGTGCTCGCGCTCCTCAACGCCACACCAGCGGCAGCCATTGGGCGAAGGCAAGGACTGACGATCGAAGTCTGAAACGTCGTGGGACATCGCACCTCCCCTTCTCAACCAGATTATTCCTGGTCCTACTGACATTTCCCTGGCTTGGCCGCTGCATGCAGAGGAGGGCGAAGTGCTACAGCCCGACGCCGCGTAGGGGTTGTCGTTCCATTTGTCGACTTGGCGGAGGTAGTCAGCGATGACGAGTGAGCCTTCGATCCAGCGGTCGTGGGCGGTAATCCCGGGCATAGGAGCGCCTGCTCTTGCGGCGGAGGTGGCGCCGCCTGTTCGGAGGCCGTGGGCAGCGTAGGTGTCGAGGCTGTCGACGCCGGCCAGCGTGGCGGCGCTGTTGACGATGAGGTTGATACGCGGCGGGCTGGGGCGTCGCCCGGTGCCCTGCCCTGCGTTGAGACCGGTTCTGCTTCAGCCAGAGCGTTTCCGGTGGCTACCACGCTTGCCACAGGCCCTAGGCTCACTCCGAGGCGGTGGCACCACAGATTGCCGTGAGCGCTTGAAGAACGATGTGTTTACCCGTTGGGTGAAGCGCCCCGCAGAGTGAACAACTCCTTGATTGGGATGTTAAGGGCGTCGGCGATCTGGAAGACGTTGTCCAGTCGAGGGCTGTACATGCCGTTCTCGATGCGGTTGATGGTTTTGCGGTCGACTTCGGCGAGTTCTCCGAGTCGTTCCTGGCTGAGTCCTTGACTTTCCCGTACGTCGCGCAGTCGCAGACCGAACTGTCTACGCAGCTCAGCGAGGCGTGGCGGGATCGGGGCGGACACTTACCCAAGGTGGCGTGCATGATCCTCCAAGGTCTGTACCAAGTTTGGTACATATAACGGAGGGTGATCAGCGTCTACTCCTGAGAAGCCGGGAAGCTAACGGCGACCCCTTTGCTCACCTCGGCAAACCTGAGAGGCAACGATGATCACAACGGAGTCGCGTCGTCCCGTACGCACGATCGCCCTGCCGCGCCGCAACCACCACGGCGGCCACTCCCCCACCTGGCTGCTGGTCCAAGCCGCCCAGCTGTCCTGGGAGATCAACTCCATCCTGTCCCTCATCCACGGCGCGCGTCTCAACCTCACTGAAGAACTGTCTATCCAGTACGAGGCGACCCAGACGCTGATCAACGCCGCGCACGCCGGCGTCATCGTCGAATCTCGCCTGCCGCTGGCTCCCTCCTGGAGCAGCGGAGTGCCACGCCCGCGCTCGGTGTTCGCTCAAGCCCGCGAGGCCGGTAGCGATCCGCAGGCGGTCATCCCGGAGATGTACGCCCCCGCCAAACCCGACATCCCCGCCGAACACCTGCAGGCACTGAGCGAGGCCTCCCGCCCCGACCTCTTCCCGCACGCCCAGTGCTCCGGCGTCAACCTCAAAGGCGCGCGCTGCGCCAAGCGCATCTTCACCGGCATCGGCGCCGAGCACTGCCACGTGCATCTGACCACCACCGAACAACAACGTCGCGAACAGCTGCGCGCGGCCCGCGACAAGGTCCGCCAGGCCGAAGAAGACGCGATCGAGTGCCAGCGGGTGACTTTGGCCCACGACTGGATCGACCGCTATGGTCGGCGCCCCCACCGGGTGGAGCTGCCCACGCTGCCTTCGCGTCCGCACCAGATCACCATCACTCACCCTGACGTTCCGCAGCCGACAGATACGCCTCATGTGGTCATCGGAGTGTACGAGACCGGCTGGCTGACGATCTGCCCTCGCGCCAGCGAGATCATCAGAGCTTTTCTCGACGTCTCATGCGCCTCGCCGCAGGAAATCGCCACACAAGCCGCAGCCCAGACCCCTGGACGATGGACCGGTGGTGAGCAGTGGTTGACCTCCAGTGTCTGGGACGGCATTCAGCCTCCCTTGGACCACATACCGGCCGCCGGCGAGGTGCCCGAGCTGGACGAGTACCCCGGCATCCACACGTTGCGTCTGCAAATGATCGGCGATGAACGCAGTTGGGCCCGCTGGGACAGTGGATTCTCCACCCTGGTTCAGGCTTGCGGCTACTCGGAGGTGAACACCATGGCGGATCTCCTGGCGTTCTGGCAGCACGTGGGCATCTTGGCTCAGACCCAGAGCGCGAACACCGGCTCGTGCACCGAGCCTCAACTGATGATCGGGACAACGGTGCGCTCACCCTGGCGGGTCCTGCACGCGGCGGGGCGCCCCGAGGCTCCGGACGCGCTGCTACGAGCGGTACGCTTCCTGACCGAATTGGCCACCCCGTGGGATCGTGAGATTTCTCCGGGTGAAGTCCTCGATCTGGCCCGTATCGCCGTATAAGGCGAACTATGGGCATGGAACTTTCTCCGATTAATCAAATAGAACTTAAATATAATCACGCCCAATAAGCAGTATATGGATAATTGTCCGCAAACGTGAAGTGCTGCAGACTGCTATGCATTAGCCGTCGGCCAACCCGTCTGCACATGGATTACTCGTTACAACATCTGAAACACGCACCTCGCCCTGGGATGCTTTAGCCCGATCACACACGAACAGCAGTTCGATAAAGCGCTGCTCGCTATATAACAGTCGGCGTCTGCGCTTCGGAGTTTCCCCGTTGTGAGAGTGCCCCAGGGAACAAGCCGACGGCGACACCGCATCATGCCTTGAGCCAGCTGCAAACCCAGCCGTCAGGCTTTGCAGCCAGGATGTTGTGGATCTGTCTTCACTAGCGTTCCATTGCCCCTTAGAGTTCATCGCACAGGCAAAGTGTGACCATTCGCAGTCAGCGGCTTTGCAAGCCTGACGTGGTGGCGGACGCCGGATCGGAGGCGGGTATGGCATCGCTGTTGGAACGTTTGGCCGCGGATGAGGCCGCGACCCGACAGCGGCTCACCGATTTGCGGGAGCAGGTGACAGCCTTAGAAGAGCGGCTCTCCGAGCTGCTTATCGCTCAGAAGGTAGTCGCGCCGCTGCTGACGCAAAGGTCGGCTGCAGAGGGTGCAGCACAGGATCAATCTGATCAAGAGAAACCGTCTACCCCGCCTGAGGCAGACGCAGAGCCAGCCGGACCGCTAGCTGATGCACTGCTGGAATTACCTGAGGTCGACAGGCGAGTGGTGTTGGCGATGGCTAGCGCGGGTCGGCCGTTGCGAGCCAGAGAGGTCGCGCAGGCGCTGGGTGAACCGGACATCCGTGGTCGAGTAGAAACCACACGTGCGAGGCTCAAGCGACTGGTGACCGCAGGCTGGCTGGCCGAAACCGAGCCAGGGCTGTTTTCGATCGTTACTGAAGTCAACGGGCACACCATGAAGGGAGCCGCCGACACCGACAAAGGCTGAAATAGCCGGGGCAAGAGGTGGCAAGCAGGAAGTGCCGAATGCGTCCGGGCTTAAATAAGGGTGGTGCCGCCGAGTTGCACCTCGGCGGCACCGGTTGCGTGAGTGCCCCCATAGGTAAACAGAGGTGGCTCCGCGTTTCCGAGCGTAATGCAGCGCGCGTTCGTTCGGGGCCGTCGAGCCGTAATTCGCCCTGCCCTCCCGCGATCTGATGATCGCGGGAGGGCAGGGACGAGGAAGGAACGGCAGTGCCCCCGACACGCCAAGCAGGACCGCGACCATCAAACGGAACCGTCACCGTTCGGTCCGGGCCACAACGACTTCCCTACAGCACGCCCGAGGCGAGCGACGGTGGCTACGTCCGGCCAACTGCGCCCGGCCAGCAGGTCAGCGATGGCTTGTCGATTGACCTCGGAAGCGGTGGCGAGCCGACGCAGGCTCAGATGCTGGGCGTCGATGGCAGCAGCCAGATGACGGGCGATGTGCTGAACGGTCTCGGCAGCGACGTGCCCGGACAGGTCCGCGTTGGGCCAGGCGTCCGGATCATTGGCCAGTTCCCGCGGCGCCCGGGCACGGGCTTGCCCTCCGACCATCGCGAAGTTCTCCTATCGGTCGATACCTTCAGAACCCAGGGCGGCTGCTTGTCCAGCCGGTATGAGTGGTGCATGAAGCTCAGTCCCGCCGCTTCGGCCAAGATCACCGCTTATCGACCGAGACAAGCCCCGCCAGAGTGGGAGCAGGTAGCCGACCGGGTGCGAATGCTGGTGGCAGCCAGTGCTCACATGAGCCCCTACAACGTTGAACGGCTGCTGCACGTCACTGCCCGGCTGGCGATCTGGTGTCACCGCCAGGGCATGGCACATGATCCGGAGGTCTGGCTGCGGCACGAGACGATCGACGCGTTCGTCCTGGCCGGCTGCACAGATCTGGCTCCGCGCTCGGCCCAGACCTACCGAGCCTGGCTGCGTCGAATGCGCGCGACCCTGGCTTGGATCGAGCGCGGTGAACGCGTCCCGCCGGCGCTGAAAGCGCCTGCTGATCGTTCGGCTCCTTATAGTCCGACACACTTGGCCCGGTTGCGCTCGTGGGCGGAGAACCTGACCGGGCAGGCACGCAGTGACGCCTTGGCATTGATGGGGCTCGCCGTAGGGTGCGGCTTGGCTCCGGGTGAACTGGCGGCAATCCGCGGCGAGCATGTCCGCCCCATCGGTTCCGGCGCGGTCGTGGTCGACGCGTCGCACCTGGGCCGGTTGATCGTCGCACGAGCCACGTGGGAGCAGCATCTGGCCGAGGCCGCCGCCCTGGCAGGTGACCGGTATCTGTTTCGGCCCCGGCGTACCACTACCTACGCCAAGAACCTCATCAACTCGTGGAGCACCCGTCACAGACCGACCAGCGGCCTGCCGACACTGTCTGTTCGCAGGCTTCGCGCCAGCTGGATCGTGGAACTGCTCAGTGATCGCATCGATCCGGCCGTAGTAGCCGCCGCAGCCGGCCTCACCTCGCCCGCGCTGGCCCGCTATCAGCATTTCGTACCTCCCCTGGATGAGGAGACCGCTACCGCGCTGCTGCGCGGCCGCCCGTAATGACCGCTCGGTCCTTTCGACGGCGCACCGTGCGGGTGGTCGAGTGCCGTCCGCGCCCGCTCACCGACACACCGCTGCAGGTACCGGACGCCGCTGTCGGCCAAATGAGCCACCTGCTGGACCACAGCGGCGTCGTTGCCCTGATCGCGGCCGAGCTGGCTGGACGACCTGGCCCGCGAGGACTGCCGATCCGCACCGTGCTGCTCGGGCTGCTGCTGTCCATCCACTACATCGGCAAGGCCACCCTCTGTGACGCTTGGCGGCTGGTCACTTTCAGCCTCACTCCTGCAGCTCAAGACCGTTTGAGCCTGAAACCGATCAATCCTGACGACCCATACGAGCGGCTCGCGAGTTCCCGACGCTTCTACCGAGCCTTCGACCGGATCACCAGCACGCTGGACCCCGCCCGCACCGATCGGCGCACCCGCTTGCCCCGGCACAAGGCCATCCAGCACGCTGTTGCTTGGGAGGACGATGATCCTGAGCACCGGCGTCTGCGTGACCTGCTGCAAACCATCGTCACGAACCTGATCCTCGCCCCCGTGGTCCAGGACAAAGGTCGCCGCTACTTCAAGTACTACCAAGGTCACGTCGGCATCGACGCCACCGCCATGCCTACCTGGGCCAAACCACCTCGTGCCAACAGAGGTCTGGCCTCGACCGAGATCACCGCAGGCTGGCACCACAGCGCCGGCAATGACCGGCCCACCTTCGGCTACAGCGCCACCCTCGCTACCGCCACCCGAACCCGCACCACCCTGGGCACCTACCCACAACTCGTGCTTGGCCTGGTCATCGACACCCCGCACAAACGCATCGGCCAAAACGCGATCACCACTTTGCATGGCTTCGCCCCACTCGGCCTGCCCGTCGGCGCCCTCGCCGTCGACCGCGCCTACACCGACCAGGCCACCGAGCACTTCGCTCGCCCAGCCCGCGCCCTCGGATATCACCTGGTACTCGACTACAAACAAGACCAGCGCGGTCTGCAGGGCAGCGCACACGGCGCCCTGCTCATCGACGGGAACCTCGCCTGCCCGCTGATGCCCACACCGCTGATCCACGCCACCAAAGGCCTGGACGACAAGACCGTCCGCACCCCACCCGAGCAACTGAACGAGCTGATCGCAGCGCGCGAGCCCTACTGGCTCAAGCTCAAACAGAGCGCCGACGCCCAAGGACGCATACGACTGCAATGCCCGGCCGCGGGTCCTTCCCCCTCGGTGACCTGCCCGCGCCTCAACCGCACCCGCCCTACCCCGCCCGCCTCTCCCGCGGCGGTGGATCTGACCAACGCTCGTCAGCGCGACGCCCACCTGGCCGCCAAACCCACGATCCAACTGCCCGACAACGAGAGAAAACGACTGCTTCCCCTGGCCGAGCTGCCACGCATCTGCCAGAAGTCGACCATCACGCTGCGTCCCGACGACCTCGGAATCAAGGACAAGCTCCGTCAAGACCGGCGTTACCTCACTCCCACCTGGCAGGACGCCTACAGGAGCATCCGAGCCAACACCGAAGGCGTCAACGGCAGGATCAAGGGCCACCACATCGATATCGGCGATCCGATGAACCGGCTCGCGCACGGCCGCGTGGCCCAAACGCTGCTGACCGCGCTCATGGTCTGCCTGGCCAACCAGCACATCCTGCTCAGCTGGCGGCAAACCCACGACCGCACCGAGCAGCCCGCACCTCAGGACACGCCAACGCCTGACGAGCACGACCCCGCCCCGCCCAAGGCAGACAGCAGACCACCACCACGCGAGTGATCCGCCCTGCCACCAGCCGCACAACATCACGACGACCGCTGGGTTTCGCACGCCCATCGGCCGATCCCACACGCGCTCACAGTGATCCACAACCACCAGCGCCCTCCGCCAGGGCCACCGCACGAGCCGAAATCAGCCCACCCAGCGGCCACAGAGCCTCGGAAACGAGGAAATCCCGCCCGATCAAGCGATCGGACGGGATCTCGTCACCTGTTCCTGAGCTAACTCAAGAACAGCTCCTTGTGGAGATGAGGGGATTCGAACCCCTGACCCCTTCGATGCGAACGAAGTGCGCTACCGGACTGCGCTACATCCCCAAGACGTGCACTAGATTAGCAAACTTCCTGAGCCGCTCGCGCCATTCACGGCGAAGATCAATCGCCGACCGCACGGCGGGGGGCCTCGGCGTACTGGTCGAAGATCTCGTCCCGGTGCGCGGCCAGGTCGATGATCTCCGCGACCGGTTGCCGGGCCTCCAACCGGGCGGCCCGGCGCCGGGCACGCCTGGCACGTTCCGCGCGGGCCTGAGCGGCGGCCCTGCGCTGCTCGGCGTCGATCTGGACCGAGACCCGCAGAATAGCCAGATAAGTCCCCAGAAGCACCACTGAGGGCGCGACACCCCACCAGGGGATGATCTGGACGGCGGCCGTGACCATCGAGGCGAGAAGCAGGAGCGTGCACCAGAAGGTCAGCCGCCTGCGTTTGGCCACCTGCACCGCCCGGCGCCGCCGCTCGGCGCGGCGGCGGTCGTCCGAGGCCCGCGGCGGCCGGGACTCGGTCGTGGTCGCCCCCATGGGTACGAGATCGGACCTGGTGTCGGAGGCCTCGTCCTCGATCGGCTGCTCGTCCGGGGCGTACGGCTCAGCGCCCTTGTCGGGCTCGGCGAAGGTGGGGCGGTCCCGGCGCAGCCACATGGGAACGAGGACGCACAACCACATTATGACAATGGCCAGATAGAGAAGAGCGCTGCTCACGGCAGCCTCCGGGCAGCATGAAAACGCCTGTGGTCTCTTGGCGTCTTCAATGTGCTCACGTCACGCACCGTAAGACCGCGTGTCACTATTTGACGAGTATTCAGTGCGGTGTGTCGCGAGATCTTCAAACCTCTTCATGGGGAGCGCCACCATGGGCCGCCGATTCTCGGGCCCTCCGCCACCGCACGAGCAGGCCTCTTGGTGCGTCTTCGACCGTGAGCGCGTAACAAATGTGGTCACGCCAAGCACCGTCGATGTGCAGATGTCGCCTTCTGATGCCTTCTTCCCTGAAGCCCAGCTTTTCAACCACCCTGCGACTTGCGTGATTCTCCGGCCTGATGTTGGCCTCCACCCGGTGCAGCCCGGTGGTGAAGAAACAGTGGTCGACCGCCATGGCCACGGCGGTGGGAATGATGCCCCGGCCGGCCAGGGCGCCGTCCACCCAGTAGCCGATCTGGGCCGACCTGGCCGAGCCCCAGACGATGGCGCCGACGGTGAGCTGCCCGGCGAAGACGCCCTCGTAGGTGACGACCCAGGGCAGCGCGAGCCCCTGCCGTGCCTCCCTGCGAAGGGTGCCGGCCATCGAGATGTAGGGGCCGAGGCCCGTCCTGAACAGGGGGGTCTCAGGATTGCTGGGCTCCCAGGGACGGAGCCAGTTGGCGTTGCGCAGCCGCGACTCCCGCCAGACACGCACATCCCGCAGGCGCAGCGGCCGAAGTCCCACCGGGCCTTCCGTCAGGGTCACCGGCCAGCCACGTAGTCGATCCACGCCCTCCATCATCCCCCCAAGACACGCCGGGTGCCATGGAGTCCTTCAGGCGGCTCAGCGTGGGTGGTCTCCCCCCCGGATCTGGTCCACGACATGCTCGAGCACGGGCAGGAGTACGGCCATGCCGTCGCGGACCCCTCCGGTGGAGCCCGGCAGGTTGACGATCAGGCTGCCGCCGGCCTGCCCGGCGAGCCCGCGGGACAGGATCGAGGTGGGCACCCTGTCACGGCTGGACTGGCGGATGGCCTCGGCGATGCCGGGGATCTCCCGGTCCAGCACCCGCGCGGTCATCTCCGGGGTGAGGTCGGCCGGGGTCAGCCCGGTGCCGCCGGTGGTGACGATCACGTCGTATCCCTCGGCCACCCCCGCCCGCAGGGCCAGCTCGACCTCGTAACCGTCGGGGACCACCCGGGGGCCGTCCACGTCGCATCCGGCCTCGGCGAGGAGTTCGGCCAGCAGTTTCCCGGATTTATCCTCGTATATCCCGGCGGAGGCCCGGTTGGACGCCGTGATCACCAGAGCTCTCATGCCGCCATCCTCCCATCCTCCCAGCCTCGCGCACCGCGGCCGCCTTCAGACCCCGGCAGGCGCATCCGCACCCGCGTCGGCACCCGCACCCGCACCCGCGTCGACACCGGCACCCGCGCTGGCCGTCGGCCGCCAGTGATCAGGTCTGCCGGTTCCACACCCCGGTCTTGCCGCCGGTCTTCTCCTCGACCCGGACGTCGGTGATCACGGCTGCCGGGTCCACCGCCTTGACCATGTCGATCAGCGCGAGCGCGGCGACCGAGACGGCGGTCAGCGCCTCCATCTCGACACCGGTCCGGTCGGCGGTCTTGACCCGGGCGGTGATCTCCACGCCGTCGTCGACCACGGCCAGCTCGACCTTCACCCCGTGCAGCGCGATCGGGTGGCAGAGCGGGATCAGGTCGGGAGTGCGCTTGGCGCCCATGATGCCCGCGATCCGCGCGGTGCCGATCGCGTCGCCCTTGGGGATGTCCCCCGACCTCAGCAGGGCCACGGCCTCGGTCGACAGCAGCACCTTGCCGGTGGCGCTCGCCGTACGGACGGAGACGTCCTTGGCGGAGACGTCCACCATGCGTGCCGCGCCGGTCTTATCGATATGCGTGAATCCACTCATACGCACACAATGCCCTGTGTCGCGGCGCCCGCGCTCACGGCACCGGCTCGCGCGCTCCGTCCGCTCGCCCGGATCACCGCAGCCGCCCCGATCACCGCAGCCACCCGGATCCGCCCGTTCACAGGGGGATGGCCTCCACAGTCGCGCCCTCGGGCAGTTCGGTGACGTCCTCGGGGAGCACGATCAGGGCGTTGGCCGCGGCCAGGGCGGCGAGCTGGTGCGAGCCCTGCCCCCGCACCGGTGTGACGGTCCCGTCGGCGGCCAGCACCGCCCGCAGGTAGGACCGCCTGCCCTGGGGCGAGCGGAGCGGTGAGGCGGTCACGGCGCGCACCGTCGGCGCGGGCCCGGCGGGCAGGCCGCGCATCTTCCGCAGCGCCGGCCGGACGAACAACATGAATGACACGAAGGACGACACCGGATTGCCCGGCAGCGCGAAGATCGGAATCTGGTCCTCGCCCACCACGCCGAACCCCTGGGGCATGCCCGGCTGCATGGCGACGCGGTCGAACCGGACCGTGCCAAGAGGGCCGAGCGCCTCCTTGACCGGCTCGTAGGCTCCCATCGAGACGCCGCCGCTGGTGATCACGGCGTCGGCCCGCAGGAGCTGCGCGTCGAGCTGGTGGAGGAACAGCCGGGCGTCGTCGGCCACGACTCCGGCCCGGTACCCGTCGCCTCCGGCCTCGCGGACGGCGGCGACCAGGGTGTAGCTGTTGGACTCCCAGATCTGGCCGGGAGCCAGAGGGGTGCCGGGCTCGGCCAGCTCCGCGCCTGTGGAGATCACCACGACCCTCGGCCGGGGCCGTACCAGCACCCGGCGGCGGCCGACCCCGGCCAGGATGCCGAGCTGCGCGGGGCCGATCAAGGTCCCCGCCGGCAGCACGACCTCACCGGCGCGCACGTCCTCGCCCGCCCGGCGGATCGCGTGTCCCGGCGGCGCCGACCGGCCGATCGTGACCTGGGCCGTGCCGCCGTCGGTCCACTCGACCGGGACCACGGCGTCGGCCCCCTCGGGCATCGGGGCGCCGGTCATGATCCGCGTGACCGTGCCGGGGCCGACGGTGAGCCGCCCGTCGTCACCGGCCGCGATGTCGCCGAGCACCGGCAGCGTCACCGGGGCCTGCCTGACGTCCTCGGCCCGTACGGCGTAGCCGTCCATGGCCGAGTTGTCGAACGGCGGCAGCGGGACCGGGGAGGTGACCTCCTCGGCCAGGGTCGTGCCCAGCGCCTGCTCCAGGTCCACCTCCAGCGGGGCGAGCGCCCGCACGGTGAGCAGGATGTCCGCCAGGTGGTCGTCAACCGATCTCATCGGGCTCGTCGGGGTCATCGGGATGCCAGGAACTCCTTCAGCCAGGGCATGAATTCCGGTGCCAGGTCGGACCGGTCCGCCGCGAACTGCACCACAGTGCGAAGGTAGTCGAGCTTGTTGCCGGTGTCGTAACGGCGGCCGCGGAACAGCACGCCGTGCACCGGCCCGCCCTCGTCGCCGCCGCGACCGGCCAGGGTGCGCAGGGCGTCGGTCAGCTGGATCTCGTTGCCGCGGCCCGGAGGGGTGTTCTCCAGGACCTCGAAGACGGCGGGGTCGATCACGTAGCGGCCGATGACGGCCCAGTTGGACGGGGCCTCCTCCGCCGGCGGCTTCTCCACCAGGTCGGTCACCCGCACCACGTCGTCCTCGGAGGTGGGCTCGATGGCGGCGCAGCCGTACAGGGAGACCTGCTCCTTGGGCACCTCCATCAGCGCGATGACGCTGCCGCCGTAGGCGCCGCGTACCTCGATCATGCGCTTGAGGAGCTCGTCGCGGTAGTCGATCAGGTCGTCGCCGAGCAGGCAGGCGAACGGGTGGTCGCCCACGTGCTGCTTGGCGCAGAGCACGGCGTGACCGAGGCCGCGCGGCTCGCCCTGCCGTACGTAGTGGAGCGTCGCCAGGTCGGCGGGCTCCCGCACCTGGGAGAGCCGTTCGTCGTCGCCCTTGGCCTCCAGGGCGTCCTCAAGCTCGATCGCCCGGTCGAAGTGGTCCTCGATGGAACGCTTGTTCTTGCCGGTGACCATCAGGACGTCGAGCAGCCCGGCGGAGACCGCCTCCTCGACGACATACTGGATGGCGGGCTTGTCGACGATCGGCAGCATCTCCTTGGGAGTCGCCTTGGTCGCCGGTAGGAAACGGGTGCCCAGGCCCGCGGCGGGAACAACGGCTTTGGTCACAGGATGCAAGTCGGCCATAACCGAAACCATAGTGGAGGGATCTGTGGACAAGCTGAAGCTGCGCTCGACGGTCGAGGCCGCGCGTGCCTCGATCCCCGGAGACGAGCGGCATGCGGCTTCCGTACGGACTCGGGAAACACTGCTGGAGCAGCCGTGGGTCCAGATGGCCGGCCTCATCGCGTGCTACTGGTCCATCGGGACGGAACCGGCGACCCACGGGCTCGTCTTCGCGCTGTGGAAACACGGCGCCACCGTGATCCTGCCGGTGCTCCGCGACGACGACGACCTCGACTGGGCGGTGTACGACGGCCCCGACACGCTCGCTCCCGGCCGCTTCGGGCTCATGGAGCCGGTGGACACCCGGCGCGGCGTCGACGCGATCAGGACCGCCGCCCTGGTGATCGTGCCCGCGCTGGCGGTGGACCGGTTCACCGGAGTACGGCTCGGCCGCGGCGGCGGCTCCTACGACCGGGCGCTGGCGAGGGTCGGCCCGAACGTGCCGACGGTCGCCCTGCTGTACGAGGGGGAGCTGCTGGAAGGCGTCCCCGCCGAGCCTCACGACCTGCCGGTCCGCTATGCGGCCCTGCCGGACGGGATCACCGCCATCGCTCCGCGGAGTGCCTGACGACTCGGCCGAATGCGACACAATGGTCCCTGGAGTCAGAGAGGGGGCCAGATGGGATGGGATGTCTGGCTGCTTCTCGGGGCTGGAATCGTCATCGCGGCCATCCTCGCGGTGCGGGTCGCGCACCGGAGCGGGCTGCCGAGCCTTCTCATCTTCCTGGGCTTCGGCCTGCTCGTCGGCGAGGCCGGCTTCGGACTCCAGTTCGAGAACCCTGAGCTCGCCCAGCAGATGGGGCTGGTCGCCCTGGCGATCATCCTGGCCGAGGGCGGCCTGACCACCAACTGGAACCACGTCAAGCGCTCCATCCCGACCGCGCTGGTGCTGGCCACCGTCGGTGTCGGGATAAGCATCGCGGCCGTCGCGGTCCCCGTGCACCTGCTGCTCGGCATGGACTGGCGGACCGCGCTGCTGCTCGGCGCGATCCTCGCGTCCACCGACGCGGCGGCCGTCTTCTCCGTCCTGCGCCGCCTCCCCCTGCCCCCGCGCCTGGCGGGCATCCTGGAGGCCGAGTCCGGCCTCAACGACGCGCCGACCGTCATCGCCGTGATGCTGCTGAGCGCCGCCACCTCGCCCAGCCTGGGAAGCGCGCTGCTGCTGGTCGTCTTCGAGCTGACGGTGGGCGCGATCGTCGGCCTGGCGGTCGGGCCGCTCGGCGTCTACGCGCTGCGCCGCATCGCGCTGCCGGTCTCCGGCCTGTATCCGATCGCGGTGCTGGCGCTGTCGTTCGTCGCCTACGCCGGCGCCGTGCTCCTGCACGGCAGCGGCTTCCTGGCGATCTACCTGGCCTCCCTGGTCATGGGCAACTCCCGGATGCCGCACCGGGCCGCCTCCCGTGGGTTCGCCGAGGGCGTGGCCTGGCTGGCCCAGATCGGCCTGTTCGTCATGCTCGGCATGCTGGCCAGCCCGTCGGAGATGCCGTCGGCGATCGTCCCGGGCCTGGTGGCCGGGCTGATCCTGGTCCTGGTGGCCCGGCCGCTGTCGATCGTCCTCTCCGCCCAGCTGGTACGGCTGGCGCGGGTCGACCGGCTGAACTGGCGGGAGCAGGCCTTCCTGTCGTGGGCGGGACTGCGCGGAGCGGTGCCCATCGTGCTCGCGACCATTCCCTGGGCCGCCGACTCGGTCGCGGAGGGCACCGCCAAGTTCGTGTTCAACGAGGTCTTCGTCATCGTCGTCGTCTACACCCTGCTGCAGGGGCCGACGCTGCCCTTCGTGGCGAAGCTGCTCGGGCTCTCCACTCCGGACGAGGCCCGCGACCTGGAGGTGGACTCGGCGCCGCTGGAGGAGCTCAACGCCGACCTGCTGCAGATCAGGGTGCCGCCGACCTCGAAGCTGCACGGTGTGGAGATCTTCGAGCTGAGGCTGCCCACCGACGCCCAGGTGACGCTGATCGTCAGGGACGGCCGGACGTTCGTGCCCGCCGACTCCACGAGAATCAGGATCGACGACCAACTCCTGGTCGTGACCACCGCGGCCTGCAGGGATCCGGTCGAACGGCGGATCCGGGCGATCAGCCGCAGGGGCAAACTCGCCGGCTGGTTCGGCGAGCTGGGCACCTGATCCGAGTGGAATGCGACAGCTTCGACTCGCGTTTAAGCTTGTCGGCTGCGTACCATTAGCAGTCGCGTCTATAGAGTGCCAATCGGCGCGGACAACCGAGGAGGAGCGCGTGCCCACCTACCAGTACGCCTGTAGTGCATGCGGCAACGAGTTCGACATCGTCCAGAAGTTCTCCGACGACGCGCTCACCGAGTGCCCGACCTGCTCGGGCGAGCTACGCAAGGTGTTCTCCGCGGTCGGCATCGTCTTCAAGGGGTCGGGCTTCTACCGGACCGACAGCCGGTCTTCCTCCACGAGCACGGTGAGCTCCGGCAGCGCGAGCTCCTCGTCGAGCTCGCCGGCCCCGTCCGGCTCCGACTCGTCCGGCTCGTCCGGTTCGTCGACGGAGTCGGCCTCCTCGACGTCCTCGAAGACGACGAAGACCGCGAGCAGCCCGGCCCCCGCGGCGTCCTGAGCCGGCCGCCCGGACCGGGCGGCCGTTCCGGGAGGCCGTGCGCCAAGGGCCGGCCGTTCCGTCCGCAGACGGACGAGCCGCCCCTCCCGCGACCGGGCCGGCCGTTCTCGCCGCAGGCTGAGCCCGCTGCTCCTGCCGCAGGCCGGACCGCCGTACCCGCCGCAGGCCAGGCCGACCGTTCTCGCCGCCGGCCGGGCCCGCCGTACCCGCCGAAGGCCGGTCAGCCGTTCCGCGGGCGATCGCCCGCCGAGCCGAGCAGCTCGCGGGGGAGCCGCTGCAGCAGCTCCCGGAGCCGGGGATGCTCCTCGGGGTTCCAGTCCCGGATCAGCCGCCGGAGACCCTCACGGGCCTCCGCGACCAGCCGGTCGGCCACCTGCTCGCCGGCCCGGGTCAGCCCCAGGACGCCGTCGCCGGCCCGGCGGACCAGACCGCGCGCGACGAGCAGGTCCGCGTACGGCCGGCCCCTTTCGACTGTCACCCCCGCCCGCTCGGCGAGCTCCGTGCCCGCCTGGGGGCCCCGGGTGCCCAGGCGGGCGAGCAGCCACACGGCGCCGGGCGGCAGATCCAGGCCGGCCATGTCGCTCAGGCGGCGGTAGTAGTCCCTGCGCATGTCCGCGTCGGCCAGCCGCCACAGCCCCCGCTCCACCTCGGCGAGCGAGGAGCGCTCGGTGGGCGCGGCGCCGTAGCATTCGCCCAGGTCGGCCGCCTTGGTGGTCTCCCGCAGGGGCACCTCGGGCAGCAGCCAGGCCGCGGCGAAGGCGACCAGGGCCACCGGCGCGCTGTAGAGGAACACGTGGGCGATCGCGTCGGAGTAGGCCGCGAGGAACGCCGTGGCGGTCTCCGGCGGCAGCCTCTGGATGACCGTCGGGTCCGACTGGACCGCCCTCTCCATCCCCGGCGGGATGCTCACCGTCCGCGAGAGCCGTACCAGGTCGTCGGTGAGCCGCGAGGTGAAGATCGATCCGGCGATCGCGACGCCGAACGAGCCGCCGATCAGGCGGAAGAAGGTCGCCCCGGAGGTGGCCACCCCGAGGTCCTCGAACCCGACCGCGTTCTGCACCACGATCACCAGCACCTGCATCACCAGGCCGATGCCCACGCCCAGCACGAGCAGGTAGACGCTGAGCCGGAGGACGGAGGTGTCCTCGCGGACGTGGGAGAGCAGGTAGAGCCCGATCGACACGATCGCGGTGCCGAGGATCGGGAAGACCTTGTATCTCCCGCTGCGCGTGATGATCTGCCCGCTGACGATCGAGGTCACCAGCATGCCGCCCATCATCGGCAGCAGGTGGAACCCGGACGCGGTGGGCGAGACTCCCTGGACGACCTGCAGGAACAGTGGCATGTAGGTGAGCGGGCCGAACATCGCGAAACCCACCACGAAGCCGATCAGCGAGGCCACGTTGAAGACCCGCATCCCGAACAGGCGCGGCGGCAGCACCGGCTCCCTCGCCCGCTTCTCCGCCTGCCACCAGAGCGCCAGCAGCGCCGCCGCGGCGATTCCCAGCCCGACGACGACCGGGTCCCCCCAGGGGTAGGCGGTCCCGCCCCAGGTGGCCATCAGGACCAGGCAGGCGGCCCCGCCGCCGAGGAAGGCCATGCCGAGGTAGTCGATGGCGTGCCGGGTCCGCTCCGTGCCGGACGGCAGCGCCGTGGAGATCACGATCAGCGCGAGGACGCCGATCGGCAGGTTGACGTAGAAGACCCAGTGCCAGGACAGGTGGTCCACGAAGAGGCCGCCGAGCAGCGGCCCCGCGACGCTGGAGACCGCGAACACCGCGCCGAAGAACCCCTGGTATCTCCCTCGCTCCCGGACCGGCACGACGTCCCCGACGATCGCCTGGGCGAGCACCATGAGACCGCCGCCGCCCAGCCCCTGCAGGGCGCGGAAGCCGATGAGCTCTCCCATGTTCCGCGCCAGGCCGCACAGCGCCGAGCCCACCAGGAAGACGACGATCGCGGCCTGGAACAGCTTCTTCCTGCCGTACTGGTCGCCGAGCTTGCCCCACAGGGGCGTCGAGACCGTCGAGGACAGGATGTAGGCGGTGACCACCCAGGACAGCTCCCCCAGGCCGCCCAGGTCGCTGACGATCGTCGGCAGCGCGGTCGAGACGATCGTCTGGTCCAGCGCGGCGAGCAGCATGCCGAGCATGAGCGCGCCGAGGACGAGCCCCAGACCCCCTGTGCGCCACATGTGCCGCCGAGACTGCTGGGCATTCATCCGAACCCCCGATCGGTGTACGGCAGATCATACCCAGAGTGATCAGACGGCCACATTGAGGACACGGTTATCCACAGGGTGTGCGCCGTGTCCACAGGGCGCGCTCCCGCTCTCCTCGCGGACCGCGTTGGCGCTAATCTCAGCGCCATGGTCACTCGCGCGGACATCGGGGTCATCGGCGGCTCGGGCTTCTACTCCCTGCTCGACGACGCCACGGAGATCGAGGTGGCGACCCCCTACGGTCCCCCCAGCGACGTCGTCACCGTCGGCAGGGTCGGAGAGCGCCCGGTCGCCTTCCTGCCCCGCCATGGTCGCGACCACCGCTTCCCACCCCATCGCATCCCCTACCGCGCCAACCTGTGGGCCCTGCGTTCCCTCGGCGTCCGCCAGGTTCTCGCCCCCAGCGCCGTCGGCTCCCTCCGCCCCGAGCTCGGACCCGGCA
This sequence comes from Streptosporangium canum, assembly GCF_900113865.1. Taxonomy (GTDB): domain Bacteria; phylum Actinomycetota; class Actinomycetes; order Streptosporangiales; family Streptosporangiaceae; genus Streptosporangium; species Streptosporangium canum. The sequence goes on from NZ_FOQY01000015.1 coordinate 24,085, forward strand.
CCCTGGTCGTCCCGGACCAGCTCGTCGACCGCACCTCCGGCCGCACGCAGACCTACTACGACACCGACGGCGTCGTCCACGTCGCCTTCGCCGACCCCTACTGCCCCGCCGGCCGGGCGGCGGCCGCGTCGACCGCCCGGTCCACCGGGTGGGACCTGGCCGACAGCGGCACCCTGGTGGTCATCGAAGGCCCCCGCTTCTCCACCCGCACCGAGTCCCGCTGGTTCACCGCCAACGGCTGGACGATCGTCGGCATGACCGGCTTCCCCGAATCCGTCCTCGCCCGCGAGCTGGCCATGTGCTACACCTCACTGTCGCTGGTCACCGACCACGACGCCGGAGTCGAGGCCGGCGAGGGAGTCACCCACGAGGAGGTCCTCGCCTTCTTCGCCACCAACATCGCCCGCATGCGCTCCCTCGTCACCGACGTCGTCACCGCCCTGCCTCAGGACCGCACCTGTCCCTGCGGCAACGCGCTGGACGGCATCAAACTCCCCTTCGACCTCCCCGAGTAGCCCCCTCCCCTTCCCCCGACCCGGCCTCGCGGCAGGGCCGCCCCGTCGCGATCTCCGCCCCCAGCCCCGCCGTACGGCGGCCACCCCATCCACCCACCCCGCCCGTACGGCGGCCACCCCATCCACCCACCCCGCCCGTACGGCGGGCACCCCGTCACGGGCTCCGCGCCGCCCGGCTCTCCCTTAATGGAGTCAGTCATGCGCGCCCTCCGCCGCCTCCTCGGCCGCCGTCACCGTCTCATCGCCACCGCTGTCGCCGCCCTGGCGATGGCGTGCGCCCTCATCGGGCTGAAGCCGGACACCGCGTCGGTGACCGTTCTCGCCGCGGCCAGGGACCTTCCGAGCGGAGCGCTGGAGGCCGCCGACCTGAAGCCGGTGGCCCTGCGGCCCGACACCGTCCCCGACGGCGCCGTGCGGCCCGGCACGGCGATCACGGGGAGAGTCCTGGCCGGTCCCATGCGACGCGGAGAACCCCTGACGGACGCCCGCCTCCTCGGCCCGAGCCTGCTGGCCGCCCACGGCCCGGGGACGGTCGCCACCCCGGTCCGCGTCGCCGATCCCGAGACCGCGCGCCTGCTGTCTCCCGGCGACGTCGTGGACGTCCTGGCCGCGCCCTCCACCTGGGAGGGCGCGGCCCCCGCCAGGACCGTGGCCGAAGACGTCACGGTCCTCACCACCCCGGACGGCGAGGCGGACCGAGGGGCGCTCATCGTGCTGGCCACCACCTCGGACCAGGCCATCGAACTGGCCTCGGCCCAGGCCGGCGGCCATCTGTCGATCACGATCAACCCTCACGGAAGGTGAGCGACCCATTTCTCAGGGTAATAAGATCCCGGTCACGTCGGACGCGCGTGCGGATGCGCGGACGGTGACCGGAAGCACGGAGCGAGGAGTGGCCATGTTGAGTGGGTTCAAGAAGTTCCTGATGCGCGGCAACGTGGTCGAGCTCGCCATCGCGGTGGTGATCGGCGCCGCCTTCACCGCCATCGTGAACTCGTTCGTCAAGGACATCCTCACCCCGCTGATAGCGGCGATCGGCGGCCAGCCCGACTTCTCCGGACTGACCCTGAGAATCGGAGCCGGCGAGATCAGGTACGGCCTCTTCCTCAACGCGCTGATCGCGTTCCTGATGGTGGCGGCCGTCATCTACTTCCTGGTCGTCCGCCCCTACGAGAAGATCTCCGCCCGGTTCGCCGCCCGGGAGGAAGCCACCCACCGGGAGTGCCCGGAGTGCCTCTCGGAGATCCCCTCGGCAGCCGTCCGCTGCGCCCAATGCACCGCATCGGTCACACCCGTGCGGTGAGGGCACCTGGATGTGTCGACCCGCAGCGCCCTGCGGGCTTCTAGAGCAGAGAGCCCAGCTCCGGGTCATACTCCCAGTGCCAGGGCTCGAACGGACTGACATAGGCCCACTTCGGGTGGAACCAGCCGAACTTCTTGCCGTTGGCCTCAAGCCAGTTGAACTGGGGCGACCGGAAACGCTCCACGCCCCCGCACAGGTCGACGGCGAGCCCCAGACCGTGGTTGCTGCGGCCGGGAATGGCGGCGAAGCCGGGCCGCCGGTAGTAGACCGACTGCTGCTCGGCCAGGTTCCGGTAGCTGTCGGTCAGGCACATGGGCCTGCCGAACTGCCTCTTGTAGGCCTCGTTGAGGCTGATGAACGCCAGCGCCGCGTCCCCGCGCAGCTCGTTGCCCCGCTGCTGGAGCGGGCACAGATACGCCTTGGGGATCAGCCCGTTGGCGAACTCGTTCGCCGACAACGCCTTGGTCGGAGCGCAGCCCGCGGCGGGCTGCCCGCCCTTGTCGACCTTCACGCCCAGCTTCACCAGGGCCTGGGTAAGCGATTTCACGATCTTGTCCGAACGCGCCCTGAGCGTCTCGATCTCGGCGCCCATCTGCGCCTCCGACAGCAGGTTGCTCGCCCGCAGCTCCTGTGCCTCGGTGGCCAGCCGCTCGCGCTCGGCCTGCAGGCGCCCGCCCTCCTGAAGGATCTGATCCCGCTCGGCCACGAGCTGGGAGACGTCCGCCATGGCCCGCAAGGCCGACGCGTTGGACGTGCCGGACAGGAAGGCGGCCACGTCGCTGCCCGCGGACTGCTGGTAGAGCTGCCCGACGATGTCCGACAGCGGCTGCCGTACCTGGGCGAAGGCCTTCTCCGCGACCTGCAGCTCGCGCAGCTTGGCGGTGAGCTCCTTCTGCGACGCCTGGATCTTGGCCCGCCGCTGCTCCAGGGCCTTCGTCGCGCCTTCCAGGTCCTTGGACGCCTTCTCCGCCTCACGACGCAGCTCGGTGAGGTTCACCGGCTCACGGAGCAGCCCGCTGGAAGTCACGGACCCACGCCCCGCCCCAGCCAGATTCGCCGCCCCATTGGGCGCCCCGGCCAGCTCCACCGACCCGATGGGCGCCCCGGCCGGATTCGCGGACTCGTGGCGCGACCCGGCGAGACGCACGGACCCGTTACGCAGCTCGGCAGGGCTCGCGGACTCACGGGTGGCGACGGGCTGGACCTCCGCCGACGCCCGCTGCGTGGCAGCGGCCCCCGGCAAAAGGGAAGTCATGGTCGCGACAACGGCGATCAGACCCGCTGATCGACGAGGTGGCACGTTCGACCCCTCCGTTTGCGAACTCGTGACCTGGGTCAGGCACGCACGCTACTACAGCTCGCTGAGTGTCCGGGCCAGACTCCCCGCAGCCGATATGCGTCGAACACCCCATTTTGCGATCCCCTCCCTCACGCCTCTCGCCGGGCTTGCTCCTTACAGACCTCCCACAGCCAGGTCTCCCGCCACTCCCCCGGGCAGCCGAACCCGGTCTCCGTCCGCGGCGCCGGCTGCGGCGACGCCCGCCGCACCGGAGGCGGATCGGACCGCCGGGGCACCACCTTCACCACAACCTCGGGGACGTCCACGGGAGCGACATCGGCCGTCGAACGGCGCACATCCGCCACGGCCGGAGGCGCCCAGCCCCCGTATGCCCGCTCGGAGCCGGAAGGGCGCCCGGGGCCCGCAGAACGATCGGAGCCGGAAGACGAGGGAGGAGGCGGCAGCAACCTCGGCTCGAACACCGCGTCCCGGGCAGGCGCCATCGCCACGGGCGCTCCAGTCCCCTTGCCCTCCCGAGATCCCAACCCGGCGACAACCCCCCGGAGGCCCCCGTCATACCCGGTAAGCTCAGCCACCAGGAGACCACCCGCCAGAAGCGCGGGCGCCAGCATCGCCCCGCACAGCACCAACGGCCGCAGCGCGCGATGCCCTCGGATCCGCTTCCGTCGCCGTTCGATCACGGAGCGTGACACTAGCCACGTCAAACCCATGATCCTCGACCGCTTGCCACCCTTTTACCGCAGCTCAGCGAAGCGATAACCCGCCCGCCGGCCATCACCCACCATCCGACCGCACACGCACTCGCCATTTTCGCTACTCTTACATGTAGCCCCTGCCTCCGTAGCTCAGGGGATAGAGCACCGCTCTCCTAAAGCGGGTGTCGCATGTTCGAATCATGCCGGGGGCACTCTTCTAACCAGCGATCATGCCTTTGACCTGGGGATGTTCTTCTTCTTGTTCCCCGGCTCTGTGTAGCCGTGTGCCACCGTAGGCAGCCGTATGTCAGCGGCTGTGGGGTGTGCGTGGGAAGGATCTTCGGGCGTTTCCGCAGGCCGTACCTCATCGGAGTGGGCAGGGCTGGACGATCCCACAGGACCCGATAGCGGCCGGGATGCGGCCAGGTAGAACGAAGCCAGCCCCGCCTAGGATCGGGCATCGTGCAACGACTGGCGCTCTTCGACCTGGACAACACGCTTATAGACCTCGACGGCGCGTTCCAGATCTGGGCCGAGGAGTTCGCCGAGACGCGGGCCCTGGGGCGCGAGGCCGCTGGCTGGTTGACCGCTCTCAATCGGGAGGGTCTCCCCCATCGTGAGGCGCCGGGGTAAGCGAACGCTTCGCCCTTCCTGATCCGGTCGAGGGGCTGTGGGCCGGCTACCGCAGACGCATGCCGTACCTCGTCCACTGCCGCCCGGAAGTGCTAACAGGACTATCCGATCTACGTGCTGCGGGATGGGTCGGTCGGGATCGTCACCAACGGGACGGCGGACAACCAACTCGGCAAGATCCAGCGAACAGGTCTGGCCCACGCCGTAGACGCCTACGCGCTCTCGGGCATCGAAGGTATTCGTAAGCCCGGCACGGGCCTGTTCGAGATCGCCGCCAGGCGATGCGGCGTAAATCTCCCCGACGGGGGCTGGATGGTCGGAGACCACCCCGTCGCGGACATCGGCGGAGGGCACGCAGCCGGTCTGCGCACGGTCTGGGTCGACCGCGGAGCCTGGCCCGGCCATGAGCATTCCCCGGATTACGTGGTCACCGACGTAATCCAGGCCATGGACATTTTGCGCGACGCCAACGAATGACTTCCTGGACAGGCCCCGAACGCTCTGTGGGATGTAGACAGCTTGGTCCTGATGCGTTCGGCCCCGGCTCATATATGATCTTGACCTACTTGGACAGCTTCACATGCGTCCTCAGACGCGCCAGGGCATGTGCTGGAGAGTCCAGGTGTTGCCGTCCGGGTCGGCGAAGCGAGCGTAGTAGACACCGCCCAGGTCCTCGACCGGACCCACGTCCGCACCGCGCTCGAGGAGTGCCTCACGGGCCTCCTCGATGTCACTCGCTACCAGATGCAGGCCGCGCAACGTGCCGACCGGCATGTCGAGGGACGGGATGCCCTCGGTCAGGGTGATCGAGCAGGCCGAGCCCGGCGGGGTGAGCTGAACCATTCGAACCCCGTCCGAGGGCCGCACGTCGACGTCCACGTGGAAGCCAAGGCGGTCGGCGTAGAAAGCCTTGGCCCGGTCGATGTCCGTGACGGGCACCGGGACGAGCTCGAGGAGAAGCACGCCGGGACGGATGGGCGGTCCCGTGAGGCTGTTCGGGGTATCGGCGATGTCGGCCGGGATTTCGGTCCGCGTGGGCTGGGTGTCGGTCATTGCAGCTCGCCTTTCAGGGTCATCTCGTTGAGCGTCTCGGCGAGACGGTCGTACGCCTCGCCCGCGCCGCGTTTCATGGGGGTACGGAGCACGCTGTCGCGGACCTCCCGCGAGGGGTAGCGCACCGTGGTGGTCATCGCGGTCCGGCCGTCCCACTCGTCGAAGACGGTAGTGACGAGGGCCTCACCTGCGTCCCAGCCGTCATGGACCTCGCTCTGGACCAGCCGGCCGGGCGCGTCGACCTCGCGGAACACCCCGCCGTGACCCAACTCGGCACCGTCCGGCCCGCGCGACACGAAGCGCCAGACACCGCCCGGACGCAAGTCGATCTCACAGACGACGAGGTGCCAGCCGCGCGCGCCGTGCCACCGCCGGAGCAACTCGGGCCGGGTGAACGCGTCGAAGACGAGCCGGCGGGGGGCGGCGAACGTCCTGGTGAGTACGAGGTCGGTGTCGGACACTGCCCGTACCGTCAGGCCTTCGGTCTGCTCCTGCCGCGGCATCATGGGCTTTCCCGTTCGACGGCGTTCGGTCCGCCGGACTCGAGTTCGCCGAGCAGGTCGTCCAGCCTCTGATAGCTCTCCTCCCAGTAGGAGCGGTAGTTCGCCAGCCAATCCATGGCGTCCTTGAGCGGGCCGGCCTCCAGACGGCGGGGCCTGCGCTGCGCGTCGCGTCCACGAGAGATCAGTCCGGCCCGCTCCAGAACCCGCAGGTGCTTGGAGATGCCCGGTTGGCTCATCGCAAACGGCGCGGCCAATTCGGTCACCGTGGCCTCGCCCTCCATCAGCCGGGCCAGGATCGCTCGCCTGGTCGGGTCGGCCAGCGCGGCGAACGTTGCGTCGAGAACGTCGGCAGCCATATTGATTACCCTTCGGTTTTATAACTAGATGGTTTTGTACCGTGCTGGATTCGGCCCTGTCAAGGACTTCAGTTCAGTACCCACGCCGGAAGAGACCGGGATCACCTGCGAGATCACCGGCCTGGTCGGCACCTGCACCGACCCCAGGTATGTGATCCTCTACACCTCCAACGGCGAGGCCCGCCAGGAGTTCTCCATCGTGCTCACCGGTCGCGCCGCCGAGGGCGAGCCGACATCAGGCGACGAATCCCGCGAAGTCCGCCGGGCGCCACGCGAGGAGGTCGAGACGCTGGCGGTGGACCGGTCAATGCGGCTGCGGATCGGCCACTTCCTGGCCGGTAGGGCTGTGCCGCACATCGGCTGATACCGCTGTCGGATCTTTGTGGTCATCGACGCCCCGGGATGTTGACCACGCGGCCATTCGGGTCGCGGACGAAGAACCGGCGGACTTCCCACTGCTCGTCCTGGAAGTTGTAGCCGTCACTGCCGCCGGGCTTCTTCTCTGTGCTTTTCGGGAACTCGGGTGGCGCTGTGGACAGTCCCTGTGTGTGGACATGTCAATACGTGCCCGGATACGTGACGGGGATACAGAGGCGTTCGAGCAGCTCTTCGATGAGTTCGCCCGATCGGTGTACGGCCATGCCTTCCGGCTGACGGGCAACTGGTCGACCGCCGAGGACGTGACGTCCCTGACCTTCCTGGAGGCCTGGCGGCTGCGGCACCGCATCGACGCCAACGACGGCTCCCTGCGGCCGTGGTTGCTGGGCATCGCCACCAACGTCGCGCGCAATACCCGGCGGGCCGCCCGCCGATACGACGACGCCCTGACCCGGATGCCCAGAAGCGAGGAGGTCCCGGACCTCGCCGACGAGGTGGCGGGGCGCATCGACGACGCCGAGCGGCTGGCTGCGATCCGGCGGGTCTACGGCAGGCTGCGCCGCCAGGAGCAGGAGGTGTTCGCGCTGGTCGTCGGGGCGGGCCTCGGCTACGCCGAGGCGGCCGAGGCGCTCGGCATCTCGGTGGGCACGGTCCGGTCCCGGCTGTCCCGGGCGCGAAGGAAACTGGAGAAGTTCGCGGCTGAAAGGGAACCGCCTCGGCCGTCACGACAGGTAAGAGGTGACCGCGCTACCGCGGTCCGGTTCACAAGGGAGGGGTACCGATGAACGCAGGCGAGCGAGAAGAGCTGGCCCGGTTGCTGCCGTTTCAGGTGGAGCCCGAACTCCCGCGGGACCGGCACCGACACCTCAAGGAGTTCGTGATGACCGAGATTCATCAGGACGCTCGACCCGCCAGGCCGAAGCGGCGGCTGCTACGCCCTGCTGTCTTGGCCCCGGTGCTGGCCGCCGCCGCTGCCGTGGCGATCGCCGCCCCGCTGGCCCTCGGCGCCGGTGAGGCCTATGCCATCTCCAAGAAGGACGACGGCACCATCCACATCACCATCAACGAGGCCAAGAACCCCGAGGAGCTGCAGGCGGCCCTGCGGGGCATGGGGCTCAACGCGGTCGTGGACTACATCCCCACGGGCAAGAGGTGCAGCCCGCAGCCCCGCAGCCAGAGCTTCCTGTCCAAGGAGGAGGCTCCTCTCGTCGTCTGGCCGAGCCAGGAGGAAGGCTTCACGATCGACCCCAAGGTCGTCAAGGACGGCCAGACCGCGGTGCTGGAGTTCAGCGTCTCCGAGAAGCCGGACCTGCAGGTCGCCGGCATCTGGGCGGGCGTCTCCACCGGCCCCGTGGCCGACTGCGAACTGGTCGACAGCACCGAGGCCCCGCTCGGCCCGCCCCGGGGCAACTGACCAACCCCCCTCCTCAACGTGCGGCAGACCGCCAGGCCATCCGACGGGGGCGCCTGCCGCACCTTGAGGAAGCCCTCAATGAAGAAGGCCCCGGGTCTGTGCCGGGGCCGAGACGAGCATCTGTGCCGATCATCCGTCGAGAGCGCTGCTGACCTTCCCGTTCATCCGTTCCCGCTGCCCTTCCATGCACTTGGCGTACACCCGGTGGAGGGCCTCCGCACTGTGCCCGGTTCGCTTGGCCGCCTCGGTGGCCGGTACGCCCGCGTTGAGCCAGGTCGCATCGTGTCCCTCCTTTCAGCAGGTCAGGCGTTGAGCAGCTCGTCCAGGTCGAAGGTGTTCATCTCGGTCGTGTGGACGCTCGCCGTAATCTCCGTCCAGGACGGGGCGAGGTGGAATCCCCGCTCGCCGAGCGCGAGTAGCGCGTTCATCCCCGCACGTGGCAGCCGGTGACCCGCCGGGCCAAGCCCGCCGCGCGACTCGGCGGGACGTCGGTCAAGCGCATCCGTCGGTCTTCCTGGCGCATTCCGACCAGAACGAGCACATAGCCGACGAGTACGGTCGCCCCGAGCACGAGGGCGATGATCAGCGGGATCGCGGTCACGTCCAGATCACCCCCGCCTCGGCGATGCCGTACGGGCGGTTGGCCGGACGCCGGGTCTGCCCGCTCCTCGTGGTCGTTCTGTGCTTGGCCGGCTGACGCCACCTCCAGCGGTCCCGCGCCCGGCACTCGCGGCAGAGGAACCGCCCCTGCTCCAGGGCCGCGCCGCACTCGCAGTCGGGCGTCTCGTCGATCGATCCGAAGTAGTTGATCACCGTCGTCTCTCCTCTCGTCGCGGCCGGTGGTGCCTTGCGGTACCGAGAATGCGCCGAAGAGGCGGGATGAGATCACTACAGGACGGGACATGTTCAGGACGTCCGGTCTACGATTGCCACGTCCCTGGACGTCCCCTCTGGGCAGGTGGAATGGCGAACGAGCGACTGCGCGCGGCCCTGCTCGAACGCGGGGCATCGGTGGCCGAACTGGCCGAGGCGATTGCGGTCGACCCGAAAACGGTGGAGCGGTGGATCACCAAGGACCGCACGCCGTACCGAAAGCACCGTTACGCAGTGGCTTCGTTCCTGGAGACGGACGAGAGCTACCTGTGGCCCGAGGCGCTGACGCCTCAGCAGGTGGCCGCCGCGTCCGAGAGTGAGATCGTCACTGTCTACCCGCATCGTTGGGCCGCCCCCAGGGACGCCTGGGGACGGCTGTTCACACAGGCCGAACGAGAGATCGGTGTGCTGGTCTACAGCGGCATCTTCATCGCTCAGGACACCGGCATCATGCGGACGTTCACAGCGAAGGCCAAGGCCGGCGTACGGGTGCGCATCCTGCTCGGTGACCCGGACGCGCTTGAGGGCGACCGGCGTGGGGCTGACGGAGGCGTCGGTGAGGGCATGGCCGCGCAGACCCGAATGGCTCTGACGCTCTACCGCCCGCTACGGCAGATCGACGGTGTGGAGATCCGGCTCCACCATACGATCCTGTACAACTCCATCTACCGCGGAGACGATCAGCTTCTCGTCAACACCCACATCTACGGCAAGTTCGCCGCCGACGCTCCGGTCATGCACCTGCGCAAGGTGCTGGGTGGAGACATGGTCTCGACCTACATGGAGAGTTTCGAAAACGTCTGGGCCGGCGCCACTCCCGCAGGGTCCTGAGCCATGGCCCGCCGGCTCGACTTCTGCGACGCCCCTGAGGCGCCCGCGCCCAACAGCCTCGTTCCCTCCGTCAATGTCGTGGTCGTCAACGATGCCGGAGACATCCTGATGATCTGCCGCACCGACAACGACAACTGGGCCGTGCCCGGCGGCGCGATCGACCTGGGCGAGTCCCTGCCTCAGGCGGCCGTCCGGGAGACGCTGGAGGAGACCGGCATCACCGGCCTGGTCGGCACCTACACCGACCCCCGCCACGTGATCCTCTACACCGGCAACGGTGAGCCCCGCCAGGAGTTCTCCACCGTGCTGACCGGCCGCGCGGTAGTCGGCGAGCCAACGCTGAGCGACGAGTCCCGCGAAGTCCGCTGGGTGCCTCGCGACGAGATCGGCTCGCTGACCATGGACCGGTCGATGCGCCTGCGCATCCGGCACTACCTGGCCGGTACGGCCGACGGTCCGTACATCGGATAACCCATCCACGTCCGGCACGGCGCCCGCGGAGCGAGAGCCGTGCCGTCGAACGGGAAAATGGCGGCGGCAGGATTCCGTCGCGGCAGGCTACGCGACCTTGCCAGACGGGGCGGTCCAGGTGTTGCACGACTTGGGGTTGCCGGTGGAGTAGCCCCGGTTGAACCAGTACGCCAGGTTGGCGCCCTTACCGAATATGTCGATCTTGCTCTTGTTCGCCCCGGTCTTCGCCAGCTCCGCCAGGCGTTTGGCGTCCTTGGCGGGGTAGCCGAGAGCGGGCCACAGGCTCTTGGCGGTCACTCCGCTGATGCACTGCGCCTGCAGGTTGTAGCGGCGAAGCTGTTCGGACATCTCAGTGCCGTCGTCGGCGTGCAGGGCGTTGTATGCCTCGCCGATGTCGACCATGTTCAGCACGTGCTCGCCGTACGCCGAGCTCAGCTGCGCGAAAATCTGAACGTCGTCGGACGCCTTGATCCAGTCGGAACGGATCTGCACGATGAAGTTGGCGTGGCGCCCGCAGTAGAAGACCGCTGATTTCTTCGGGCTCAGCGGCAGCCCACGGCAGTCCGTCTTGTGCGTGCCCTTCATCTCCACCAGGGTCGGGACGAACGGCAGGCTGGCTTCCTTGAGATAGGAACCCCAGGTGTCGTTCAGGCAGGAGATGACCGCGTTGACGTGCTTCGTGACCGAGGCCAGCGTCTTCCCCTTGGCGGGTTTCTCCGCACATGCCGCCTCGGGGAGCTTACCGACGGCGTAAAGAGAGTTGTTGGTCAAGTCCGGGGCATCGTTGACCGGATATGCGTAGGCACTGGTCGCACCGGAGGAGAGCAGGACGGATACCCCGACAGCCACCATGATCGCACGAATCTTCATGGCGATGAACATTAGGGCATATGCCTAGGAATAGTAGGCATTTTACATGCGTCCCCCTCTTCCCTTATCGCGGAAATGGGTAACTTGAGCTGCATCATCCCCGGGTCGCACTGATTCCACAGCAGGACGTTGTGGCCTACGCGCGTCATACGTATCTCTTGAGCAGCACAGCCTCATGGAGATGGGCAGGGAAGTGATTTCTAGCGCTGTTTTAACGCGGCTGCCCCATGTGCATCCCGCGTGGCCAGTACGGCGGAGCGAAGATCCGCCAGGCGGCCGAGGGCCGCGGCTATCAGCAAAGCAGGCCGAGTCCACAGGGCCGTACATCGGCTGGCTAGGCCGGTGTCAGTTCCGCCATCTGCGACCAGCCGTCGCCGGGCACCTCGACGTTGATGATCTCCGGCGTCTCCGCGATCACCTCGGGCATCCACGCCATGGCGGTCTTGAAGTGCTCGGAGCCCACGTGGGCCTCGCCCGCCGCGGATGAGGCGAACGCCTCAAGCAGGACGAACTGGTTGGGCGTCTCGACGCTCCTGGACCACTCGAAGAAGACGTTGCCCGGCTCCTTCCGGGTGGCCCGGGTGAAGTCGTCAACGAGCGAGAGCCACTCCTCGCTGCGGTCGGGGCGGACGGTGAACTTGACGGCAATGAAGATCATGAGTTGGTTTCTTTCGCTGTGCTGAAGGGTGCGTGCTCTCCACGTGCGGGTGCCAAGCGCGGGTGCCACGTGCGGGTGCCGCGCCGGGCAGGCACGCGGCGCCATGACCACGATAAGTGAGAGCCCGTCGGCCGGCCGTCAGGGCCCTGGGCCCGGCCTGCCGTCAGCGGCCGTCCCGGCCATCTGGCAGAGCACCGTCAGCCGGCGCGGCCCGCACCGCCCGCACAGCTTCGAATCATGCCGGGGGCACTCTTCTTAACGGATCTGGCGAGTCTTCGGGCTGTTCGGGCCTCAGCCGCGCGTGCTCTCCTCGCTCGGCTCGTTCAGCGGGGTCAGCGCGGCCGAGGCCGCGTCGTGGTCCATCCCGGTCGCCTCGAGCAGATCGACGGCGATGGAGCGCAGCTGCGCGATGATGACGTTCGCGGAGAAGCCCAGGTTCTTAGGTCGCTCCCGCGCGGCGACGGCGAGCAACGCCTGCCTGGCCAGCATCGGTTCGCGCCCGGCCCCCAGTTCGAGCTGGAGCAGCAGCGCCGCCTCCGAGACCTCGCGCAGCAACTCGGCCAGCGCGGCCGGTGGCGGGCTGGCCTCACCCAGCGCCGCGAGCGTGCGGCGGACCAGCACCCGCGCGTTGCGCAGCGCCAGATCCACCGGTACGGCGGCGGTCTCGTACCTGGTCAGTCTGGCCCGGTGATGCCGGCGCAGCGGCGAGATCATGATGATCTCCTTGCTGTTCTCCAGCGCCGCCTCGAACTCCTCGACCGCCGTCTGGGTCCTGCGTCCGCCCTCCAGGGCCTCGGCGGCCAGATCCATATCGCCTTTCTCGATCGCCTCCGCCGCCTGCTCCAGCACGGTGGAGAAGGCGTCGAGCACGCCGGACAGATGCTTGCCCGCGATGGTGAGCGGGCTGGCGGGCAGCAAAGCGACCGCGGCGATGCCGATGACGCCGCCGGTGAGCGCGTCGGCCATCCGGTCCAGCCCGCCGACGTCCTCGCCCGGCACCAGCATGGCGACCAGCACCGCGGACGACCCGACCTGCGACACGAACAGCTCACCGCTGTTCAGCAGCCCCGCGAGGGTCATCGCCAGCGCGATCACGAGTGCCATCTGCCAGGGGCCCGAGCCGATCCAGGACACCAGCAGGTCGCCGATGCCCACGCCCAGACTGACGCCGACCACCAGCTCGGCCACCCTGCGCAACCGCCGCCCGGCCCCCACACCCACGCAGATCATCACGGAGATGGGCGCGAAGAGGGGGTGGGTGTGGCCGAGCAGATGAACGGCGACGATCCAGGCCAGCGCGGCACCCACGGCGCACTGCGCGATGGATGGCGCGATGAGGCCAAACGTGCCCAGCCGCTTCCCAACTTGATCACTGAGCCACGTTCGCACCCCTCCACGATGGCGGATCTCTATGACATTGGGATCACATTTGCCCTGAATTCTTCTGATTCGGACCATTCGGCGAAGGCCGGGGAGACCACGGCCTCCTGTCCGTCGGCACCGGTGGCCCGGGGCTCGGCGTGTGCTCTCTGAGGGATCGTGTGCAGCCGCAGGCCGATGGCGGTGCGCGTGGTCCCGGCCGGTCTGGCTCATCGACGTCGGTTCCGAGAGAAGTCGCAGGTAGCCTGGTGTGGCTGCGTGTCGAGCCGGTGGGTGCCTCTGGCCCGACCACCGTGGAACCGTCCGGCTCGCCGCTGCCGGAAGTCCGCGGTGCGGGCCGGTGGGTGAGCTGGGCCAGTACGGCTGCCACCCGTCGAGCCCGCCGCCGAAGAACCGCGATCGAATCGCGGAACATTCAAGGTGTCTCCCCAGCCGCACCTCTCAACTGATGGGAGATCTGTGTTCAGGGCAACTGGCAGACGATCAGCGGTGCTCGCCGCCCTCATGGCCACCGGGCTCGCACTGACCACCGCCACGACGGCCGCCGCGGCCACAGCCCGCTCAGCGGGCACAGGCCACCTCTCCATCATCGGTGGGAGGGCCGCGACGGAGCCCTACTCGTTCATGGTCTCCTTCCAACTGCGAGGGCTGCCCGGCCACCACTGCGGCGGTTCCCTCATCGCCCCGGACTGGGTTGTCACCGCCGCCCACTGCAAGGGACTCATGAAGCCCGGCAGGACGCAGGTACGGGTCGGCTCTCTCGACCGCGGCAAGGGCGGAGCTCTCACCGGTGTGAAGCGTGTCATCATCCATCCCGGCCCCGACGGACGCGGCCGGAGCGGGAGGTTCAAGGACGACATCGCGCTGGTCCAGCTTGACCGGCGGGTAGACCTCGAACCCATCCGCGTCGCCGACGCCCCCGGCCGGGTAGGCGAGCCGAGCCGCGTCATCGGCTGGGGCATGGCATGCGAGGACAGGAACGATCCGACCTGTAAGAACGGTCCCCGGCGGTTGCAGGAACTCGACACCGTACGCGTGCCCGACAACCGGTGCGCTTCCCTCAACCGCGGCAGCGAGCTGTGCACCGGCGAGCAGCACGGGCGTGCGGCCAGCGCCTGCAACGGCGACTCCGGAGGTCCGCAGATCCGCAGGGTGGGCGGCCGGTGGGAGCTGATCGGAGCCACCTCGCGCGATGGCGACGACGTGGATGACCGCATGGACGGCGGCGCCGGCTGCTCCACCAACCCCAATGGTGAGCCGGGGGTCGGCATCTGGACCGACGTGACCCACTACCGCTCCTGGATCACCGACACCGTCGGGGAACAGGTGCCCGCGGAGCTTCACAGCGCCTCCTGAGCACGCGTCGGACCGTGCGGTCGCCGATCAGCTTGATCTCCAACCTGTGCGTTCGTCCAGCCGCATGAGGGTTCTGGCGTCCGAGGGATCGGTCGGCGGCCGGGGACCGTCCCCGCGCCGCCGGCACCCGGGAAAACGGCCTCGGAGGTCGCCGCTCGGGTACGTTGGGGCCGATGAACGATCAGCAGGCGGGAATCGCACGACCGGAGCACGGCCACCGGCCGGGCGGGCAGACGATGCCCGCGGAGCCGGACGCCTCGGGTGCCAGGCCACCGGACGGCCGCACAGACCGGATGCGGCGCACAGACCGGCTGCCGCGCGCAGACCGACTACTGCGCGCAGGACGGCTGCGTGGAAGGCCGATGGTCGCCTCGCTCGTCGGCCTGGCCGTTGCGATCTCCGGCTGCGCCGCCTCATCGAGCGCCACCTCGCCGAGCGCCGCCGTACCGGCCGCTGCCGGCCAGACGGCGACCCGGCCCGCCGCGGAGCAGTCGGGGACGCCGTCGGCGGAGCAGCCCGCGTCCCAGACACCCGCGGGCCAGGTGCCCGACCTGCCCGCCCCGGACGTGGCGATCCCCACCGACCCGTCGCGGCTGGCCCGTTCCCTGACCAGCACCACCGCACAGCTCCGGCGCGCCGTCGACGACTGGGTGCGCGACGGCGACCCCGGCAAGGGCCAACCCCCTGAGCCGGTGGTGCTGCTGGCCCTGCACCAGCAGCGCGTCTACCGCTACCTGGTCCGCAACCCGAAGGTCGCCTCCCGCACCTACGCCAAGCTGCCCAAGGCCCTGGCCGGGCCGGCGAAGGACAACGTGACAGCCGGCCGGAACCTGCGCTCTCTCGTCCGGCCCATCAGCGGGGCGGCGAAGTTCCGCGTCCAGCCGCCCGAGCCCGCGGACGTCCTGCTGGGCCACTTCCGGCGTGCCGAGCGCAAGTTCGGCGTGGAGTGGGAGGTGCTGGCGGCGGTGATGTTCGTCGAGACCAAGTTCGGCCGCGTGCGGTCGCCGAGCCACACCGGGGCCAAGGGTCCCATGCAGTTCATGCCGGGAACGTGGGCCGCCTACGGCATGGGCGGTGACATCCAGGACAGCCGCGACGCCCTGCTCGCCGCGGCCAACTACCTGCACGCCTCGGGGGCGCCGCGCGACTACCGGCGCGCGTTGTACGCCTACAACCACTCCCAGGCGTACGTCGACGCGGTGCTGCTGCACGCCCGCCAGATCAAGCAGGACATCAGGAACTACTACGCCTACTACAGCTGGCAGGTGTTCGTGGTCACCACCCGCGGCGACCGCCGCCTGACCGGCCCCTGACCTCACGAACCGGCCCTCACGAACCGGCCCTCACGACCCTGACCGCACGACCCGCCGCCACTCCGTCTCCTCCCCCTTGACCGTCGTGTGCGGACGCGCCGATGGCTTCTCCAGGCTGCCGATCTGAGCGGAAGCGCCGCTCGGGAGAGACGGCGTCGGCGAGCATGGGGGGTTCCTCATGCTCGCCATCTTGCAGGCGGATACGGCGCCAGCTATGAATAAGGCGTCTCATGTCATGTTTTCCGACTGTTCAAAAGCCTCGCGACGTGCGGTCGTTTCCCCGGCGGTGAAGACCAGGAGAGTGCGTGACCACGGACAGAGATGACCTCGCGGCGGCGGTGGAGCGGACCGTGAAGTCCTCCATGCAGCCGCTGACCCTGAGCTGGACAGCGCACAACACCGGAGTCATGGACAAGCTGAAGTCGATGACGAAGTCCACCGAGGATCTCGGCAAACAGGTCACGCAGTTGCAGGAGGGCCAGGCGCTTCTGGCCAAGGAGCTCAAGGCTGTCGCCCAGTCGGTGAACGACCTGCGCGCGCAGGTGGAGCTCAACGCCGGCAGAGCCGAGGCGTGGGCCGAGCTGCACCGGCTGACGGCCGAGATGAAGGAGGAGTTCGCCTCCCGGAACCACGCGCGCCGGCTCGCGAGGAGCCTGATCACCGAGCTCGTCGCCGCCGCGGTCCGCGATCGCACGCTGGCCTCGGAGACGGTACGGCAGGCGGTGAGCACGCAGATGCTCAGCAACGGGGAGTACTGGCTCGGCCCCGCCGTGGTCGCCGTCGCCGCGGAACTGCTGGAGGAGGAGGAGCTGCGCAACCAGGCGTGGAGCCTGGCGACGGCCGCGGACAAGAGCCGGAGCACGCTGTTCCTCGCCCTTGTGCATTCCCTGCGCGGAGACGAGGAGACGGCCGCCCGGAGCATGAGCCGCTACCTGGAATCGCTCAATCCCCGTGCGCTCGGCGGCGAGTTCTTCCACGTGCTGAACGCCCTGGCGGAGGAGGAGCTCGGAGAGAAGGCCCTGACCTACGCCAAGGAGAGGTTGAGCAGATGGGCGGAGGAGATCGAGTCATTGACGGACGCGACGAGTCCCGCCTACAGCTCCCAGCGTGACGCATGCCGCCGGCAGCTCCTCGCCTATCACGCTCCGCTGCCCGACCGGGACTACCCCCGGCTCCGGCAGCTGGCCGACGGGCAGTGGCAGCGCATCGAAGACGGCTGGAGACAGGCCACCGCGTGCGGGACCGTGGCCACGCATTTCCGCAGCCGCTTCGCCGCCGTCGAGAGCGGGCCCCGCTCCGAGTACGACCACATCCGGCATGCGATCGAGGCGCTCATCAAGCACCCGGGCCCCGACGAACTGGAATACCTCAGATCCATCCGCCAGGCGGAGCTCGTGGTCGAGAGCGGCGGCAACGGCAGGGGCGCACAGGCGGCCTCCGAGCTGAACGACCCCCTCTCCGAGACGATCGACCTGCCGACCCTGCTGACCCGTGCCGCGTTCGCCCCCGAGAAGTGCGGGATCGGTGAGCGGGCCCAGCGTCTCGCGCTCGGCTACGCCGGCGGATGGATCATCGCCGCCGGCCAGTCCGTCGCGGCGCAGGCGACCGAGCACCGGCCGGCGCGCGTGCAGGTCACGCAGGTACGGTGGCCGGACTGGCGATGCGAGATCGACGCGGAGACGCCCGAGGGGAACCAGGCCGATCGGCTGGCCGACGACCTGTGCACGCACATCGAGAGAGCGGCGGAGCAGGTCCGGTACGACACCGTCCGGCTTGGTTTCGGAGGGGTCGGCCTGGCGGCCGCACTGCTCTCCTTCCCCGTCGCCGACGGGGCGGTCGCGTGGATGTTCCTGCTTTTCGGCCTCCTCAGCGTCATATGGGCGTTGCCGGAGCTCGGCCGCGTGCCGAGGGAGCGGAAACGGATCAGCGAACAGACGCAGCAGGAGAAGCGCCGGGCGCGGGACAGCCTGCGCGGAGCGGTCGAGGAGAGCGCCGTTCTCCTCGAGAGATGGAACACCGCCACCGCCGCCGGGCTCCGCGAACTCCAGGAATGCCTCGCGGATCTCCGATCGGACAAGTACCGCTGAGCGACCACGCCACGACGAGGGGAACCCATGGAAGCCGGCACGGTGCTGGGAGGCAGGTACGAACTCCTCCGCCAGGCGGGAGAGGGCGGACAGGGACTGCTGTGGCAGGCGCGTGATCGGGAGACCGGCGGCCACGTCGCGGCCAAGCTGCTCCTCATGGACGATGTGAAGCGGTACGAGCGGGAGATCCGAGCGCTGCGCCTGCTGTCGCCCAGCGACCGGATCGCCGCCATCCACGACGCCGCCGACCATGACGGCCGCCCTTACCTCATCATGGGATGGATCGAGGGCGACTCGCTGCAGGAGGTGCTGCGCCGCGAGCCCTTACCCCGGCTGGAGCGGGTTCTGCACTGGACCGGGCAGATCTGCGAGGGACTCGCTCACGCTCACCGGGAGGGCGTCTTCCACCGCGACGTCAAACCGGCCAACATCATGGTCTCCCCCGAGGGAGACGTCACGCTCGTCGACTTCGGCATCGCCCGGTTCGTCGACTCGACGTTCACCGCGTTTCCCGAGGACCGCCGCCCCATCGGCTCGTACGCCTACCTGGCTCCCGAGAGATGGCACGAGCACCCGGGCGACCGTCTGAGCGACCTGTACGCGCTCGGGTGCGTGCTCTACGAGATGCTCGCCGGGCAGCCCCCGTTCGGATTCGCGTGGCGCTACACGGACTGGACGCGCCTGCGGGACAAGCACCTTCACACCTCTCCGGTCCCCCTGGCCCAGCACCGCTCCGGCATCCCCGAGGTGCTGGACCGGCTCACCGTCCGCCTGCTCGCCAAGTCTCCGGCCGAACGGCCCGGCGACGCGCAAGAGGTGATCAAGCAGATCTCCAGGCTCATCCACCCTCCCACGCCCCAGGTCGGCGACGGCTCCGGGGGCGGCGACACTCCTACGGCCGTGGGCCCCTACGTGGATCCGGGCTTCATCGAGCGGCTGCGCACCGCCGACGTGCGGATTCAGCGGCTGAACACCTTCCCCGGTCCGGACGCCCCCGCCACGTTGGAGGCCCAGGCGGAGCGGGCCGAGCTCATCGGGCTGTCGGGTGACGTGACGGGAGCCATACGGGAGTACGACAGGATCGAGAAGCTCTACAAGCGCGTACACGGCCCCCGTCACCCGCTGACCCTGGCCATCCTCAACGCGGGGATCCGCTGGACGTTCGCCAGGAAGTGAGCCGGGAAGCGACCGGACGTCCGCCGGGAAATGAACGGACATCCGCCGCGCGGGTCAGGCCTCCACCGTGCTCCTCGGCGCCCCTGCGGCCACAGCGTGCTCCTCGGCGCTCGGCGTCCCTGCGGCCACACCGCGGCGGGCAGGCTCCGCCGGTCGCCCGTCCTTCGGACGGCTCATCGGACGGCTCGGTCGCCTGTCCTTCGGACGGCTCATCGGACGGCTCGGTCGCGTGCGTACCTGGCCGGTCGGCGTCGCCTACCCGCTCTCCGAAGGCGGCGGTCGCAGGTCGGCAGCGCTGAGCACCGGGCAGCCGAGGATCTCTGCGAGGACGTTCCGCTGATGGTCCGTCAGCGGATTGAGGAAGACGACCGCGCCGGCGCCGGTCTCCTCACGAGCGCGGGCGATCTCGCGCGCCTTGCCCGCGCTGACCAGCGTGCGGGAGGAGTAGGGACGATCCATCGCCTTCACCCCGCCGTCGGAGACGCCCCGGCGCTGCACGGAGCGTCCCACCACCCGGGCGCCGAGGGCCGTCACCGCGTCGGCGAGCTCGTCCATCAGCGCGGCGTACCGCTTCTGCCTGGCGGAGAAGTAACCGACGACGAGGACCTCCACACCGGCCAGCCCCACAGGCGGGGGGTGGCGTCGTCCCTTCAGCGGGCGGGTGTCCCGTACGGGACGACGGCCCCGCCGCAGACGTCGATGCGGCTTCACGCTCGACCACGGTAGCGGCCCCACAACCGGCGCTCACCCCGTAACGCGGTCATCACCGGGAGATGGATCCCTCCGGCCGTCGACCGAGCGTACTGCCGTACGCCATGGACGCCATGGACGCCATGGACGCCATGGACGCCGAGGACGCCGAGGACGCCGAGGACGCCGAGGACGCCGACAAGGTTCGCGCCGCTGGGCGGCCGGGGATGTCGGAGTGGCGGGATGACTGGCGGTTTTCCGTGGGAAATACGGAGGAATCTCGCAATGGTCCCGGACAAGGCCGCATAGCTAGCTTCGACGAATGCTCAGAACCACTCTTGCCGCGATCTGCTTCGCGGCACTCCCGCTGGCCGGCGCCATCCCGTCCGGCCACGTCACTCCCCCACCGTCCGGCACCGTCACCCCCGCGGTCGTCGACGCGTTCGTCGCGGAGTACCGCGAGAAGACGGGGTTGCCCGGGGCGGCGGTGGCGATCACCAAGGGGACGGAGGTCGTCCACGCCGCGGGGTACGGCGAGACGGCTTCGGGCGATCCCGTGACGGCGGACACTCCCATGGCCGTCGCGTCGGTCAGCAAGTCCTTCACCTCCCTGGCCGTCATGCAGCTGGTGGAGAAGGGCAAGGTCGCGCTCGACCGGCCGGTCCGCGGCTACCTGCCCGAGTTCACGATGGCGGACCCCCGGGCGGAGAGGATCACCGTACGGCAGTTGCTCAACCAGACGTCCGGCATGGCCGACTCGACCTTCCGCGAGAAAAGCCTGCCCCAGCCCAGCACGCTGGAAGGCGCCGTGGCACGGCTCAGGACGGCGCGGCTCGCCGCGGACCCGGGGACCGTCTTCGAATACCACAACACGAACTACCAGGTCGCCGCGCGGCTCGTCGAGGTGGTGAGCGGCGAGCCGTTCGCGGGCTATCTCCGGACGCATGTGTTCGCACCGCTCGGCATGCGCAACAGCACGACCATCGACACCGATCGGGACCTGCCGGACAGCGCGCGCGGCCACCTCTACATCCTCGGCCAGGCGGTCGCCCTGCCGGAGCCGACCGGGTTCGGCAACGGGTCAGGCGGGGTGCTCAGCAGCGCGAACGACATGGCACGGTGGCTGATCGCGCAGAACAACGGCATCCTCTCCCCCGAGAGCGTCACGGAGATGCGCACCCCCTCGGAACAGGACGAGGAGTACGCCCTCGGCTGGTCGGTCGGCAAGACCGAGCGCGGCACCCCTGTCGTGCGGCATGACGGGGATCTGTTCACCTCCACCGCCGGGCAACTGCTGATGCCGGAGTCCAAGTACGGCGTCGCGGTGATGGCGAACACCGGTACGGCCTTCGCCGACAGCGGCGCCCTCATGGACGCCCTGGTCGCCATGATCGAGGGAGGGACGCCGGAGCCCCCCTCCTCGCCCTACCTCGTCACCGACCTCGTGTTCGCGCTGATGACCCTGGTGACCATCGGACTGGCGGCGCGCGGGGTGGCCCGCTCCCGGCGGTGGGCCGCCCGCCGTACGGGATGGCAGCGGTTGCGGCTGCTGCCCTGGCTGGCGCCGCTCGCACTGTGTGCGACGGTCGTCCCGATCTTCCGGGTCCTCGCCCGGGGGAGCGACATCATGTGGATCCAGGTGGTCTACCTCTACCCGACCTTCATGATCTGGCTGGTGACGGCCACCGTCGCGGGCCTGGCGCTGATAGTCGCGCGGCTCATTCACGGCAGCGGTCGCGCGGCTCACCCGTCGCGGTAACCGCGCGCTCATCCGTTGAGGTAGCGGAGGACCGCCAGGACCCGGCGGCTGTAGCCCGGCGTGCGGGCGAGGCCGAGCTTGTCGAAGACGGCGTTGACGTGCTTCTCCACCGTGCTCTGCGACACGTGCAGCCGTTCGGCGATCGCGGTGTTGACCAGCCCCTGGGCCAGGTGTTCGAGAACGGCTCGCTCGCGGGCGGACAGCGTGCTCAGCGGGGTGCGGGCGAGCAGCCGCCTGACCACGTCGGGGTCGAGCACCGTGCCGCCGGAGCCGATCCTCTCCAGGGAGTCCAGGAATTCGGCCACCTCCGACACCCGGTCCTTGAGCAGGTAGCCGAGGCCTTCCGAGGGACCGGCGAGCAGCTTGGCGCCGTAGGTCTGCTCGACGTACTGCGACAGCACGAGCACCCCGACGCCCGGCCACCGGTCACGGATCTCCAGTGCGGCCCGCAGCCCCTCGTCGGTGTGCGAGGGCGGCATGCGCACGTCGACGACCGCCACGTCCGGCTGTTGGGCGGCCACGGCGTCCCGGAGAGGCGCCGCCACATCCGTCGTCGGAGATCGTCACGATCACCTCCCCCTCCTCGGCTCGCAGATCGACTGTGATCGTACGGGCTCCGGCGTGCTTGTTCGCGTTGGTGATGGCCTCCCTGGCCACGAAGTAGACGGCCGTCTCGATCTCCGGCGCGAGCCGGCCGGGGAGCGCGTGGCCGACGGTCACCGGTACGGCGGAGCGCTCCGCCACCTCCGTCAGCGCGGTGCGCAGCCCCAGCGTGTCGAGGGCGGTGGGGTAGACCTGCCACGCCACGCTGCGCAGCTCGTCGAGGAGCAGCCGGGATTCCGCGTACGCCTCGTCGATCAGGGCGGGGTCGGCGGTGTGCCGCACCCGTCCCAGCAGCATCGCCAGCGCCACGCCCCGCTGCTGGACCCCGTCGTGCAGGTCGCGTTCGATCCGCCGGCGCTCGTCGTCGACGGCTCGAACGATGCCGGAGCGGGAGGCGGTCAGTTCGGCGATCCGGCGTGCCATGGCCTCGTTCCGGTCGGGGCCCGCGAAGCGGTCGGCCAGGCGGCGTTCCATGCCGATCAGCGCGACGCTCCACGCGACGGACAGCACCAGCGTGATCAGTCCGAGGACGATGCCGTAAACCCAGCTACTGCCCGTCAGCCGCACTCCGGGGAACTCAAGCGGGATCAGGTCCGTGTCGCCCGAGACGAGCTGCCCGGCTCCGCCGTACAGGAAGAGGGCGGCCACGAACAGGCCCGCGACGGCGAGGTAGCCGCCCAGCAGCCCGAGGAGGCCCCGCAGGAGGAGGTAGTCGCGCCCGGCGCGGCCCCTGCCGGGGTGGTGGTCGTACCAGGCGGCCAGCCGCGTGCGCTCCAGCTCGACCAGGGCGGCCGTCACCTTTCTCGCGCGCCCGTCGCCGACCGCCCAGGCGACGCAGGTCCAGCCCAGCCCGGCCAGACCGGTCGGCATCCCCGCGAGCAGGCCGACGGCACGCCGGAAGGGCATCGTGGCTGCTCGGCGCATGCCTGGAGTGTAGCCAGCGCGCCGAGCACCGAGATCGCCCGGTCACGGCGTCCGGTACGGCCTGCGCGGTTTCGGTCCTCCGCGATCGGCCGGCCCGCCCGCCGTAACCGGGCTTCTCATCTCAGTACGTCACTGGGCTTCTCATCTCAGTACGGCCCCGGCTCCGTAGCCGGGCTCCGCGTCTCAGTACGGCCCCGGCTCCGCAACCGGGCTCCGCGTCTCAATACGGTCCGGCCGTCACCGGGGAAAGATCTCCGGCTCGTAGGTCACCGGGAGTAGACCTCCAGCTCGTAGAGGGAGTAGCCGTACGACGTCGCGCGTGTGACGCCCCGTACGCGGACGTAGCGGGCGGTGGCCGGGGTGAACGTCACGTTGTCCACGCCGCCGTTCCCGGTGGTGGTGGAGTGGACGGTGGTCCAGGTGGACCCGTCGGACGACGTCTGGATCGAGTAGCCGGACCCGTAGGCCGACTCCCAGCGCAGCACCGTCCGGGCCACGGTCGTGGCGGATCCGAGGTCGACCTGGAGGTACTGGTCGTCACTGGCCGCGCTCGACCAGCGGGTCGTCGGGTCGCCGTCGACGGCCTTGCTCGCCGGGTAGAGGAAGGACTGGGTGCTGGACGCGCTCGCCTTCTTTCCGCCGGCCAGGTTGGCGACGGCGTCGCCCCGGTGGGCGGGGAAGGACACGACCTGCTGGTAGGTCGGCCGGTTCTGCCAGGAGATCAGCGACTGCTTGATCCCGCCGAGCGGCGACTGCCGGACGGCGTCGGCGCACCACTGGTCGCCCGCCGCGCACACGCCGTCCGCCGGGTAGGTCGTCGTCGCGGGCTCCGCGAGCGCCGCCGACAGGCTGTTCAGCAGGACCGTACGGCAGCCCGCCGGCGTGCCGCCCCCGCAGTGCCTGCCGGGCAGCGGGCCGGAGACCGGGTCGCCGAGCACGGCCCGGACGTCCTTGCTCACGTAGCCCCACCAGCCGTACTGGAACGCCGAGCCCTTGTGCGTCTGGGCCTCGTTCGCGGAGCCGGGCAGGCTGGAGACGTCGCCCTGCTGGTGGCCCGAGGGTGATTCGTTGATCTGGAGGGCGTTGACCAGCGACTGGTACAGGTCGTCTCCCAGGCTGGGCTTGAACTGCGCCTGGACGAGCTTGGGCCACCACGCGTCGAACACGCGGATCGCGTCGGCGTGCGCGTAGGTCTTGCCGCCGGGCGAGGCCTCCAGCCTCCTGGCTCCCGACGACGCCCAGGCGGACAGCTTGGAGACCGCCGAGGCGAGGGCCGGGTCGGTCACGGTCGCGCTGTTGATCATTCGGAGCAGGTCGGGCAGGACCTTCCTGCCGCGCAGGTCGGTCGTGGCGGCCTCAGCCATGATCTTGACGGTGCCCGCCCGGTCGAGCTTGCCGGATCCGGACAGGGCCGCCTTGACCGGGGCGTCCAGCAGGTCGGCCCGGTGAACCGGCCCGAAGCTGAAGTTGCCGTCCGCGGCGCCGTAGTCCTTGGCCTGCTTGTTGTTCCAGCTGACCAGGTAGTCCTGGTCGGCCGTCTGCGGATGGGTGGCGGGAGCCGTGTACGTGGCGGTGTTGGTGGACGGGTCGAAGCCCGCCCACTCGTGGGCCGCGTCGGCCGTCATCGGGAGGTTCGGGTCGGACACCGCGGATCTGACCGGGCTGTTGCCCGACATGAAGTAGGCCGCGTCGGAGGAGTTCACGTAGAACCAGTTGAACGCGTAGCCGATCTTGGAGGCCGAGGCCGCGAACGCCGCCGCGTCGCCCATCTGCGCCGGTTCGTTGAACATCTGGAACCCGATCGCCGAGTCCGCCTCGTGCTGGTAGGTCGAGCGCAGGGTGGCGAAGGCGGTGGGCTGCCCGTTGACGGTGCCGCGCCAGCTCACCAGGCCGTACTTCGTGCGTTTCATCACGAGGTCGTACGAACCGGCGGCGGTGGAGTCGGCGGTGGTGGGCTTCCACGTGTTGGTCTTCTTCAGCGTCTCCATCGCCGTGCAGGCGCCGCGGTAGAGGTAGTGGTCCGACGCCGTGGTCGCCGTACCGCCGCCGGGTTCGCAGAGCTGGAGGGCGTAGGTGTCGGTGATGTCCTGGCCGCTGGAGGTCGCGCTCCAGGCGTAGTCCGTGCCCCGGCCGAGCAGCACGTAGAGGTTGAGCCCGGCGAACGCCGCTCCGCGCGCCCGGATGCCGGGTCCGGAGAGCTCCTCCAGCATGAGCAGCTGAGGGGCGAAGTAGCCCGTCTGCGGGCCGAACACCGCGATCGGATGTCCGGAGGCGGACTTGGCCGCCGACACCACCACGGCGTTGGACATGCCGGGCTTGGAGTTGTCGACGACCAGTCCGTCCAGCAGGCCCCGGGAGGGCGAGGCCGAGGTGGTGGCCGACCCGGTCTCGTTCTCGGTGATGTCCACGGGGGCCGTCGCCGGGTCGGGGAGGACGGTCCCGGTGGCGCCGGCCGCGTTCCCCGAGGGGAAGCTCTGGCCGTTGTGCAGGGTGAGCGTGGCCTCCGGGTCGTTCTGCGCCCGGAAGGCCGCCCAGACCTGGTCGCCGGTCGCCGTGCCGTACCGGGCCCGCGCCGCCACCCGCACCAGTGCGGACTGCATCTCCGCCCCGCCGCCTCCGCCGAACAGCCCGCCGACCACCCCGGAGACCGCGATCAGGTCGGTCATGGTGAAGTCCTCGGGGCCGCCCGCGTTGGTGACCGCGTCGAGGTGCCCGGTCAGGACGTACTCGCCGGGACAGTTCCGGTCCGCCATGCAGCGGTCGATGTAGGCGTTGATCCCGCTCACGTAGTTCTGCACGTCGGCGTAGAGCTGCGCGCCCCGGGTGCCGGAGGTCCTGAGCCGGTTGATCTGCGCCTGCAGGTCCGCCTCGGTGTAGGGGGAGTTGCGCCAGACGCTCTGTTCCAGCGCGCGGTTGCCGGGCGCGCCGCCGGCGAACGGCGTCAGTTCGCCACGGCCGACGTGCCGCATCAGGTCCATCACCCACAGGCGGTCCTGCGCGCCCGCGTACCCGGCGCCGAACATCGTGCCTTCCCTGGTCGTCCCGGTGATGTGCGGGACGCCGGTCGCCTTGTCACGGACGATCGTCACGTCCGCCCGGGGGCTCGTGGTGCTCTGCACCTGGCCCGCCGGCACGCCGAACGAGCTGTCGTTGAAGAACGTGGTGATCTGGTCGTCGGTCAGGCCGGTGTAGCCGGAGAGGAGGTCGGCGTACTTGCCGAGCTGGTCGTCACTGTGTCGCGGCATCGTGCCCAGTGACTGGTTGGCGAGGATCTCGACCAGGGTCGCGTTGCCGTTCTGGCCGGGCGGCAGGATGTCCGCGCATTCGCCGAGGCAGTAGTCGTCGGTGGTGAAGGTGGCTGCCGATGCGGGCACGACGAGGGATGCCAGCGTGAGGATCGCGAGCGCGGAGCCTGCCGTGATCTTCCGCCGGAGACGTGCGTGCATGTGAGAACCCCCAAAACATGAGGCGTACTCGAATGTTGGGAGGAACATACGCTCGGACCAACGGTGAATCAATGGCCGTTCCGGCAATCGTCCGCACAAGGCCATGACTCGCCGTCATGGCGGGAGTCGGGCCGCGCTCGCCGCACTCGGGCCGCGCTCGCCGTACGCGGGAAACACCCTCACCGCACTCGGGGGACGCGCTCGCCGCACTCGGGGGACACCTCTCCGTACTCGGGAAACGCCCTCGGCCGCCGCGTGGAGGCCGTCCGGCGCCCGGTGGCAGGAAGCTGCCACCGGAGGGGAACTTGCTGACTCCGATCCGCCTGTTCCACGGACCCCGGAAGGCGCAGAGTTGGTTGTACCGGAAGAGAACAACCACTCAGGAAAAGAGAAAAGAAATGAAGAACTCCACCGCCTCCCTCGCCAATTTAAACGTCGCCGCCAAGATCTCGGCCGCGATTGTCTCGACCGCCATCGGATTCACCGCCCTCATCGGCGGCCAGGCCGTCTCGACCGCGGCCGGCACCACCTGGGACTCGGCCTCGTCGGTCATGGCGGGCACCACCTGGGACTCCACCGACGGCACCACCTGGGACTCGGCCTCGCTGCTCGCGGAGGGCACCACCTGGGACTCCGCGAGCACCGACGGCACCACGTGGGACTCCACCGCCGGCACCACCTGGGACTCCGCGAGCACCGACGGCACGACCTGGGACTCCACCGCCGGCACCACCTGGGACTCCGCGGCCACCACCACGTCGCTCTGAAAAACCCCGGAGAACAAGCCCGGAAACAAATGAGATAACCAAAGAAAACCGGCCGAGGAAACAGAGCGGAAAACCTCACGGGAACCGCCCGGACCACCGGCCGAAAGATTAACCGATAATCACCCTCCCGCCGGAAAACGGCGAAGAAAGCTCGGAGCGACCGACGGACACCTCGTCATCCGGGCGACAGCCGGCAAGGACACGACCGGCACACCGAACCGCGTGAACCGGCACACCGAACCGCGTGAAGACGACCGCGGCTCCCCCGCCCCAGAAGCCCCCACCACGCCGGACCCTACCGGCGACTCCAGGACTTCCGCGACGACTTTCGAGCGGGTGGATAGACTTCGGAAACCGCCGACTCGCCATCTGTCCGGCGTTTGTCTTCCGATCTCTTCCGAGACCGGTTCTCACACCCATTCGACGATCACTTCCTGGGGTTCCGGCCATGCTCACCATGCAAGACGCTCTCCTCGCGCTGACGCGGTACTGGACCGAGCAGGGATGCATGGTGGTGCAGCCCATGAACACCGAGGTCGGGGCGGGCACCCTGAACCCGGCGACCGCGCTGCGCGTGCTGGGGCCCGAGCCGTGGCGGGTGGCCTACGTCGAGCCGAGCGTCCGGCCCGACGACTCCCGTTACGGCGACAACCCGAACCGGCTGCAGACGCACACCCAGTTCCAGGTGATCCTCAAGCCCGAGCCGGGCGACCCGCAGGAGCTCTACCTCGGCAGCCTCAGGGCGCTGGGCATCGACATCGACCGGCACGACGTCCGCTTCGTGGAGGACAACTGGGCGTCCCCGGCGCTCGGGGCGTGGGGGCTCGGCTGGGAGGTGTGGCTGGACGGCCTGGAGATCACCCAGTTCACCTACTTCCAGCAGGCCGGCGGCATGACGCTGGACCCGGTGTCGGTGGAGATCACCTACGGGATGGAGCGCATCATCATGGCGCTCCAGGGCGTGGACCACTTCAAGGACATCGCCTACGCGCCCGGCATCTCCTACGGCGAGGCGTTCGGCCAGGCCGAGTACGAGATGAGCCGCTACTACCTCGACGACGCCGACGTCACCGCGCAGCGCGGCCTCTTCGAGGCGTACGCGGCGGAGGCCGACCGGCTGGTCGAGGCGCGCCTGCCCGTCCCCGCCCACACGTACGTGCTGAAGTGCTCCCAGGCGTTCAACGTCCTGGACTCACGCGGGGCGATCTCCACGACCGAGCGGGCCCAGGCGTTCGCCCGGATGCGCAGGCTCGCGCACAGCGTCGCCAAGCTCTGGGTGGAACGCCGCGCCGAGCTCGGCTACCCGCTCGGCGGCGTGGACGTCCCGCCTGCCGGGGCGGTGGCCGCGCGGAGCCCGCAAGCCGGCACGGACCAGACGCTCGCCTTCGAGATCGGCGTCGAGGAGCTGCCGCCCGCCGAGACGACCCGGGCCGCCGACGCCGTACGGCAGGCGCTCACCGAGAAGCTGTCCGCCACGCGGCTGCGGCACGGGTCCGTCACCGTGATGTCCTCGCCGCGGCGCATCGTGGCGCTCGTCGAGGACATCGCGCCTCGCGAGGACGACGACGAGCAGACCGTCCGCGGTCCGCGCCTGTCGGCGGCCTACGACGCCGACGGCGCTCCGACCAGGGCGGCGCAGGGCTTCGCGCGCGGCCAGGGCATCGACGTCGCCGAGCTGGCGCCGCTGAGCGCCGGTGGCGGCGAGTACGTGGGATACGTCAAGCATGTCCCCGGCCGTCCCGCCGGAGAGGTGCTCGCCACGATCCTGCCGGAGATCGTCACCGGTCTGCGCGCCGAGAAGAACATGCGCTGGCGCTCACCGGGCCTGTCCTACAGCCGCCCGATCCGCTGGATCACCGCGTTGCTGGGCGCGGAGGTCGTGCCGTTCACGGTCGCCGACCTGGCCTCCGGCCGGTCCAGCCGCGTGCACCGCACCGCCGCCGAACCCGTCATCACTCTCAGCACCGCGACCGGCTACGTGGAGACGCTGCGCCGCCACGCGATCGAACCCGACGCCGCCGTACGGCGCGACGACATCGTCGCGCAGGCGGCCCGGCTCGCCGCGAGCGCGGGCGGAAGGGTCGACTTCGAGGCCGAGAGCGCGCTCGTGGACGAGGTCACGAACCTGGTCGAGGCTCCCGTCGCGATCCTGGGGACGTTCGACGAGAAGTATCTGGAGCTTCCGGCGGCGATCCTGACGACCGTCATGAAGAAGCACCAGCGCTACTTCCCGGTCCTGGACGGCGACGGCCGGCTGCTGAACCGGTTCGTGACCATCGCCAACGGCGAGTGCGACCACGACGCGGTGCGGGCCGGGAACGGAGCGGTCCTGCGCGCCCGCTACGAGGACGCCGGGTTCTTCTGGCGCAACGACCTGGCGACCCCGCTCGCCGAGATGAAGGAGCGTCTGGCGCGGCTCACCTTCGAGACCCGGCTGGGTTCGGTCGCCGAGCGCGCCGACCGCGTCGACGCGATCGCCGCGGACCTGGCCGCGCGGGTACGGCTCGGCGGGGACGACGCCGAGACGCTGCGCCGGGCCGGCCGGCTCGCCAAGTTCGACCTGGGGTCCGAGCTCGTCATCGAGCTGTCCAGCCTCGCCGGGGTGATGGCCCGCGAGTACGCGCGCCAGGCCGGCGAGCCGGACGCCGTCGCCGAAGCCCTGTACGAGATGGAGCTTCCGCGCCAGGCGGGCGACGCGCTGCCGCGGAGCCGTCCCGGGGCGCTGCTCGCGCTCGCCGACCGGTTCGACCTGCTGGCGGGGCTGTTCGCGATCGGCTCCGAACCGACCGGGAGCTCCGATCCGTTCGGGCTCCGGCGGGCGGCCCTCGGAGTGATCAACATCCTGCGGGCCCATCCCGGCCTGGAGGGCCTCACGCTGCGGGAGGCGCTCGCGATCGCCGCGAGCCACCAGCCCGTCCCCACGGACGCCCACCTGCCCGGCCAGGTGCTGGACTTCGTCAGGCGCCGGTTCGAGCAGCTCATGCTCGAACAGGGCCACCCCGCCGCGAACATCCGGGCCGTCGCCGGCCTCGTCGACAGCCCCGTCCGCGCCGAGCGGACCCTCGACCACCTCGCCGCCCTGTCGAGGACCCCGGACTTCCAGGAGCTCGAAGCCGCGGTCCAGCGCGTCCGCCGCATCATCCCGGCCGGCGCCACGCCCGGCTACGACCCGGCGCTGTTCGACAGCCCGGCGGAAGAGGCACTGGCCACCGCCCTGGAGAAGGCCCACGCGGGCCTGCGCGGGGAGGGCGACCTGCGGCGCTTCGCCGCCGAGGCGGCCGTCGTCGTCCATCCGGTCACCGTGTTCTTCGACGAGGTGCTGGTCATGGCGGACGACCCGGCCGTCAGAGCCAACCGGCTCGGTCTCCTCGCCGCCGTCCACGACCTGGCCGCCGGATACCTGGACTGGAAGGAGCTTTCCTGACCGGAAAGGGGTCTCCCATCTCCTGGATCAGTGTCCGGCCTGGACCGGGTCCGGGCAGGCGGCCGTTCACCTCCCGGACCGGAGCGCCGCTCCGGCCTGCGTGAGAACGTCCGCGAGGGTGTCGAGCGCGGCCGGATACACATGCTCGCGCGGCGTGCCGTACCCGACGATGATCGCCTGCGGGTGGTCTCCGGGGCGGTGCCAGTGGCCGCCCAGGCTCCCCAGCGCCACGCCCCGCGCCGACGCGTGAGCGAGCGTCTCCTGCTCGCCGGGCCCGCCGGCGGGCAGGGTGACCATCGCGTGGAGCCCCGCCGCGATGCCGTGGACGGCCAGACCGGGGATGGAGCCCAGGCGGGCCAGCAGAAGGTCCCGGCGGCGCCGGTAGTGCAGGCGGCAGGCGCGGATGTGCCGGTCGTAGACGTGCGTGGTGATCAGGTCGGCGAGAGCCAGCTGCCCGACCGCCTCGGTGTGGTGGTCGAGGTGCAGCTTGGCGTCCACCACCGGCTCGACGAGGCGGTGCGGCAGCGCCATCCAGCCCAGCCGCAGCGCGGGGCCGAGGGTCTTGGACGCGCTGCCCAGGTAGGCGACGCGGTCGGGCGCCATGCCCTGGAGGGCGCCGACGGGCTGGCGGTCGTAGCGGAACTCGCCGTCGTAGTCGTCCTCGACGATCAGGCCGTCGTGGGCGCGCGCCCACTCGGTGAGGGCGCGGCGGCGGGCCGGGTGCAGGGTGACCCCGGTCGGATACTGGTGGGCCGGGGTCACCACGACCGCGTCCACCCTCTCGTGGTCGCGCAGCAGGTCGGGGCGGGCCCCCCGGCCGTCCACCGGGAGCGCGACGACGGCCGGCCCGGCCCGCCGGACCACCTCCCGGTGGAAGCCCAGCCCCGGGTCCTCCATGGCGATCGCGGCCGTCCCGGCGTCGCCGAGCACCCGGGCCAGCAGGGCCAGGCCCTGGACGTAGCCGGAGGTGATCACGATCTGCCCGGGGGTCGCGAGCACACCCCGGGTCCGTCCCAGGTATTCGGCCAGCGCGACGCGGAGCTCGATCCGCCCGCGCGGATCGCCGTAGTCGTATGCCTCGGCCGACGTCGCGGCGAGCGCGCGGCGGGTGGCGCGCACCCAGGCCTCCGTGGGGAAGGTGCCCACGTCGGGGCTGCCCGGCCGCAGGTCGTAGCGGGGCGCGACGGCATCCCGCCGTGGCGGCGGCGCGGGTGCGGGACGGCGCGTGAGGTCGGCGACCGTGGTGCCGGATCCCCGGCGGGCGGTCAGGTAGC
This sequence comes from Streptosporangium canum, assembly GCF_900113865.1. Classification (GTDB taxonomy): domain Bacteria; phylum Actinomycetota; class Actinomycetes; order Streptosporangiales; family Streptosporangiaceae; genus Streptosporangium; species Streptosporangium canum. Next base: position 56,137 of record NZ_FOQY01000015.1, read on the forward strand.
CCTCGGCGATCAGCTGGTCGTAGGCGGCGCTCACCGTGCCGCGGGACAGGCCGAGCTCGGCGGCCAGCTTGCGGGTCGAGGGCATCCGGGCCCCGGGCGCGAGCCGTCCGGCACGGACGGCGTCGCGCAGGGCGTGCTCCAGACCGGACCGGCGGCCGGTCGCGGTGTCGAGTTCCAGATACAGGTCGACGCCGAAAGTGGCCCAAAATTCTGACACGGTACTGCACCTTATTGCAGATCCAGTGCTTTTCCCGGCGCACTGACATGACCACGACCGGCCGGCAGTGGACGCGCTCGCTCCGAGCTCCGCGAGGCGCCTCACCGCCCCGCGTGACGGGCCCTCCCGTACGGCCTCCGCGCCGCCCCGCCCCCCGCCGGTTGTACGCGGCGCCTGATCGGGCAGGCTGGATTACCTGATCCGGGGTAGCCGGTCTCCGCGGGCCGTACGGCCCGCACTAGGGAGCCGGGGTGGGGGGCGTACATGGCGGCGTGGGTGGACCACACGATCTTCTGGCATGTCTATCCGCTTGGGTTCGCGGACGCGGAGAGCGCGGCGCCGGCTCCCGGGACGCCGGTCCGGCACCGCCTGCGGCAGCTCGAACCGTGGCTGGACTACGCCGTGGACCTGGGCTGCTCGGGGCTGCTGCTGGGCCCGATATTCGCCGCGGAGACCCACGGCTACGACACCGTCGACCATTTCCGGATCGATCCGCGGCTCGGCGACGACGAGGACTTCGACCGCCTCGTCGCGGCGGCGCGCGCGCGTGGCCTGCGGATCGTCCTGGACGGGGTGTTCAACCACGTGGGCCGGGGATTCCCGGCGTTCGCGCGGGCGACGGCCGCCGACCCCGACCCGCGCTACGCGCGCTGGTTCCGGCCGTCCGGGGAGGGCGACGGGCCGGATTACGCGACCTTCGAAGGGCATCACCGGCTCGTGGCCCTCAACCACGAGGAGCCGGAGGTGCTCGACCACGTCGTACGGGTCATGGACCACTGGCTGGATCGGGGCGCGTCCGGCTGGCGTCTCGACGCGGCCTACGCGGTGCCCGCCGGCTTCTGGCGCGGCGTCCTGGCACGGGTCCGGCCGCTCCACCCCGACGCGTGGTTCGTCGGGGAGGTGATCCACGGCGACTACGCCGAATACGTCATGGTGAGCGGCCTGGACTCGGTCACCCAGTACGAGCTGTGGAAGGCGATCTGGAGCTCGCTCAACGACGGCAACTTCTTCGAGCTCGCCTGGACCCTGGACCGGCACAACAGCCTGCTCGACGCCGTGCCGCCCCCGCTGACCTTCGTCGGCAACCACGACGTGACCAGGCTGGCCAGCCGTCTCGCCGATGAGCGGCACCTGGGCCACGCGCTCGCCGTGCTGTTCACCGTGGGCGGCGTCCCCAGCGTCTACTACGGCGACGAGCAGGCCTTCCACGGCGTCAAGGAGGAACGGGAGGGCGGGGACGACGCGATCCGCCCCGCCTTCCCCGGCCGTCCGGACGCCCTCTCTCCCCTGGGATGGCCCGTCTACCGGCTGCACCAGCGCCTGATCGGCCTGCGCCGCCGCCATCCGTGGCTGGTCAGAGCCCACACCGCCGCCCATCACCTGACCAATCGGACTGTCGCGCTGGTGTCGACCGGCGCGGACGACCCGGGCCTCAGGATCGTGACGCTGCTCAACACCGACGACCGGCCCTGCCTCTTCCCGCTGGAGACCGGCGGGCTCACCGTGGAGGAGACGTCGGAGCCGGCGCCCGCCTCCGGGGACCCGGCGCTCGTCCCCGCCCACGGCTGGACGGTGCTCAGCGGCCGATGACCTCTGCAGACGCAACCGTGACCGCCGCCACCGCGTCCGGGAGGCCCGGCGCCACCGGCCCCTGGCTGGCCGGACATTTGATCCCTGGGAACCACCACATGGGAATACAGAAGGTACGGTCGGCTCATGTCTGAGCGCAGCATGCCGCACGACGCCGCCTCCTGGGCGTGTCCCCACGGGCAGGACGCCCGCCGAGGCTGCGTGGCCTGCTACGAGGAATCGGTCAGCCCCGACCCGGCGCTGCCGTTCTGGGAGGTCGCCGCCTGGTTCACCACGGAGCGGCCGATCCCCATCAGGACCCTTCAGGACGTTCACCACCACGGCCGGCGCTTCGCCCTCGACCAGCCGTCCACGCCGCTGGTCTACCTCCTGACCGGCCACGCCCGCGCCCACGACAGCGTCGAGGCCATCGCGGGCGTGATCGGCTTTCTCCTCCACAACCGGCACGTGGTGGCCAACTTCACCGTGACGGAGACCCGGGCCGCACCCCAGTCGCCGCCCAGGACCAGCACGACCCGCCAGACGGACGTGTGGCTCGACGACCGGCGAGGCGGCTGAGGGGCGAGACGCCGCCGGAAGGGGGCGCGGCTGCTCAGTCCTCGAACGGCTGCTCAGTCCTCGATGCGCCGGTCGAGCTCAGCTTGACGCCGATGATCTGCGGGACGGCCACATTGGTGATCGTCGCGCTGGAGACGACCATCGCTACCGCCAGTGCGGTGAAGGCGAGCCCCGCCCACCGCGCCCGGCTGTCCCCGCGCGCCGTCTCCGGCGATCTCGTCGCACTCACGCCGGCCGCCTCCTCGAAGTCCAACACTAAGTGCCCTTAGCTTCATTCGGATAACGTGGCCTGAGAGTTTCATCCGAGTACCGGCAGATGGAGTTTCATGGACGATCTCGCGTCCTGGCCGACGGGCCGCCTCCTCCTGGTCGCCGCGCGCCTGGTGGAGCGTGAGTGGAACGCCGTGCTCGCCGAGCGCGGCCTCACCCACGCGGGGTTCCTCACCCTGAACGCGCTCGGCGACGGCCCCCGGACCCAGCGGGAGCTCGCGGCCCGCACCTACGTCGAGGAGCAGACGATCCGCCCGGTGCTCGACCGGCTCGAACGCAACGGCCACATCAGCAGGGAGCGCGACCCGGCGGACCGGCGCCGCGTGATGGTGACCCGCACCCCCCGGGGAGAGCGGACGTATACCGCGCTCCTGGCCGGCGACTCCGCCGAGCGGATCATCGCCGACCGGGTGGAGGACCCCGAGGTCCTGCGGGCCGAGCTGATCCGGCTGATCAGCGGCATCCACGGGCAGTGACCCGGCGTCAGCCGTCCCGGCGGGGGAGCATCATGACCTCGCCGTTCTGGGTGACCTGGGTGACCAGGACGCAGGTGTCGTCGGCCGCGTTGGCCGGGACCATGGCGTCCATGACCGCCAGGAGCCGGTCCTGGGAGCCGGGAGCGATCGGCCGGAGGGCCTCGGTCAGGGCGGCGCTCATGAGATCCAGGCCCTCGTAGAGGTCGCTGCCGCGCTTCTCGATGAGCCCGTCGGTGAACATCACCATGAGGTCGTCGGGCCGGAGCCGTATGGTGCCGCAGGTGTAGGCGGCGTCCTCGAAGACGCCGAGCAGCACGCCCGGATGGAGCAGGCGCTCCACGTGCGAGCCCCGGGCCAGGAGCATCGGGGGGTGACCGGCGTGGGTCCACCGCAGGGTGCGGTCGGCCGGGTGGTAGCGGGCCACGAGCGCGGTGGCCAGCACGTCGGGCCGGAGCTTGCACAGCAGGCGGTTCAGCACGGTGAGGATCTCCGCCGGGTCGTGGTCGGCGAAGGCCAGGCCGGTGATCGCGTGACGCAGCTTCGCCATGGCGGAGGCGGCGGCCAGCCCGTTGCCGGCCACGTCCCCGACGGCGAGCAGCACGTCGCCGTCGTCCAGGCCGATCGCCTGGTACCAGTCCCCGCCGAGGTAGTCCGCCGTCTCGGCGGGCTGGTAGCGGGCGGCCACCCGCAGGCCGGGCAGGAGGTAGGGCTCGTTCTGGACCGGCATGATGATTTTCTGCAGGTGGGCGGTGAGCTGGTTCTCCTCCTCCAGCCGCCGGCTGACGCTGGCCAGCTCGTCGGCCGTCCGGCGCCAGCCGGTGATGTCCTGCATGACCCCGTGGATCTCCAGGGGCCGGCCCGCCGCGTCGAGGGTCGCCTCGGCCGAAATGCGGATGTGGCGGAGGGAGCCGTCCACCTCGATCCGGACTTCGAGCTCGTGGGGCCCGCCGCCGCGCGTCCACCTGTCCGCCGCCCCCGCGAGGAGCGGCGCGTCCTCGCTGTGGACGAGGGTGGAGTACTCCTCGATGGTGAGGGGGCCCTCCGCAGGATCGCGCCCGTGGATGCGGTAGAGCTGCGGCGACCAGACGACCTCCCCGGTGACCATGTTCCAGCGTCCCCAGCCGAGGTTGCCCAGGTGCTCGGTGCGGGCGAGACGGGCCTCCAGCCGCTGCCCGAGGTCGTCGCGGACCCAGGTGACGAGCAGGCCGTCGTCGAGGCGGGCGATCCGGATGGCGTAGGTCGAGCGGTGCGGGACGCCGTCGGCGACCTCGACGTGCTCGTACGGGCTGTACCGCTCGGGCGCGCCGGTCTCCATCACCCGCAGGTATGCCTGCCAGAGGGGCGTTTGCGCCACCGACGGGTAGGTCTGCCGGGTGCGCAGGCCGATCATCTCCTCGCCCCGTCGGCCGTGGATGTCCTCCGCCTCCGGGCTCACGGCCTGGACGAGGAGGTCGACGATCGTTCCGGTGGCGTCACGGATCGGCACGGACCAGCTCGCCGATCCGGGCATCACGTCGAGCACGGCCTGCACCGCCGCCGTGGAGGCGGAGACGCGCTCCGCGTCGATCGTTCCGGGAAGCGGCGCGGCCCCGATGGTGGTCTCCATGACGTTCGACCTGCCGGAGGGCAGCAGGCGACGTCCGTCTCCTGGGCTCAGAATCGCTTCCTTCCGCATGGCCGTAACCGGCCTGGGGGAGCCTGGTGGCGGGCGAAGTGCCGTCACGGGCTCTGACAGAGGGGGTGGGATGTGCGGACGGTTCAGGTGCTGAAATACACGCGGACGGTGGTGCCGTCCTGGTTGGTGTGGATGCGGACCAGGTCGCTGAGCAGGTTGGTGACGAGCAGGCCGCGAGAGCCCCGCTGGCGGGGATCGGCCGGCCGGCGTCCGGCAAGGGGGTCGAGGATGTGACCGGCGTCGGTGACGTCTACGGCCACCTGCCCGTTCTCGGCCCAGATACGCACCGTCCCCGAACCTCCCCCGTAGTCGAGGCTGTTGGCCGCCAGCTCGCTGGCGATCAGCCGCAGGTCCTCCAGGCGCTCTCCGCAGAGCCCCATGGAGGCGGCGTGCCCGACGACGAAGTCACGCACGCGCCCCAGGTCGCCGCCGGCGAATCCGAGGGCGGCGGCGTCCACGGGGTCGGGCAGCGGCTGGTTGTAGTCCTGGATGATCCGTTCGGGCGCGTAGACGCGGCTGGTGCGCTGGCCGTACCCGTCCATGACGACGGGATGGGTCATCTCGGCCTCCGCGATGACCGAGGGGTCCAGCCCGTCGAGATCATAGGGACACAGGATGGTGACGGCGCGGCCGGAGAACGCGAGGTTGATCAGCGCCTCGTGCTGGACGCACGCGGGATACTCCGTCGCCGACCGGCCGGCCCAGATCGGCTCGCCGATGATGCGGACCCTGCCGGCGGGGTGGAGGTCGGCGAAGGCGCGCAGGACGCCGGGGATGATGCGCCCCGGATTGCGACCGGCCCGCGTCATGTCGAGGAAGCGCACCTCGGAGGCCGCCTCGCCGAGCTCGGCCCGCAGCAGCTCCACGTTCTGCGGGGGCACGGCCACCGCGACCGGCTCTCCGGCCGCCAGGCCCTCACGGATGAACGGCACGGTGCCGTCGAGATACTGCCGGGCCCCGCGGTAGAACAGCGCGGGATGGACGAACGGATCCACCGCGGTGGTCGTCGTCGTGGTCATCACGTCTCCACTTCGATCGGGAAAGAGTCCGGTCCGATCAAGGCGAGTACGGATCTCAGACAGTAGGGCGCGTGGTGCAGGAACACCTTCTTGCCCCTGGGGAGGCCGCGCGCGGCCTGGGTCAGCAGCCATGTTCCCCGGACGTCGACGAACGTGAGCCCGGCGAGGTCGATGTGCATGTCGTCGCCCTGGGTGACCAGCCCGCCCAGCGCCTCTTCCCACAGCCTCCTGGTCGTGCGGTCGATGTCACCGCTGACCTTCAGGCGGACCGGCGGGCCGGTCAGGTCGATGTGGAGGTCATGGGGGGACGGCCCGCGGACTCCGGATGTCGAGGAGCCGGGTCCGGCGGCCGGTGACGGCCCGCGCGGTCTCACCTCTGGCCAGATCGTCACGGTGACCATCCTGAAGTCGACGATGGACACCTCCAACGTACCTGTTGTCGCCTTTAACAGCGAAAAGGATGCGCTCAACCGCACGCCACGGCCCGCGGGATGAAGGATAAGTCTGAGCCGGATGCACTTTATGCAGGAAAATGACCCTCATGCGTATTCTGATCATCGGTGGAACCCGGTTCGTCGGCCGGCACATCACCGAGGCCGCGATGGCGGCCGGACACGAGGTCTCCCTGCTGCACCGGGGGCAGACCGGGCCGGAGCTGTTCCCCGAGGCGGAGCACCTGCGGGCCGACCGGAACGAGGACCTGTCCATCCTGCGTGACCGGCGGTGGGACGCGACGATCGACGCCAGCGCCTACCTTCCGTCGCAGATCGCCTCCCTGGCCGAGGTGCTCTCCACGGACCAGTACGTCTTCGTCTCCACCACGGCGGTCTACGCCGACCCGCCCGCGCCGGGCTTCACCGAGGACTCGCCGCTGGCCGAGCCCGACGGCCCGGTCGAGGAGACGGTCACCGCCGAGACCTACGGGCCGCTGAAGGTGCTCTGCGAGCGCGCCGCGCTCGACCGCTTCGGGCCGGGGACGCTGGTCGTACGGCCGACCTACGTGATCGGCCCGCACGACTACACGGGCCGCTTCACCTACTGGGTCAACCGGATCGCACGCGGCGGCGAGGTCCTGGCCCCGGGCGACCCGTCGGTCCCGATCCAGGTGATCGACGGACGTGACATGGGCGCCTGGATCGTCGCCATGGTCGAGAAGACGGACTCGGGGACCTTCCACGCGGTCAGCCCGCCCCCGCCGTTCTCCTTCGGCGACATGCTGGAGACGATCGTGGCCGAGGTCGGGCCACCGGGGACCACGCTGACCTGGGTCGGGCAGGAGTTCCTGCGCGCCGAGGGGGAGGACGGGCGGTCGCTGCCGCTCTGGCAGCAGGGCGGCGGAGCGGCCAACACCGCGGACCCGGCCGCCGCGACCGCGGCCGGACTCGCCCCGCGCCCCCTCCGCCGGTCGGTGCGCGAGATCCGCGAGTCCGAGGCCTCGTTCACCACGGCCACGACGATCAGCCCGGACCGGGAGGCCGAGCTTCTGGCCAGGTGGCACTCCCGTCAGCAGGGGTGACCGCTCACCCGCCGCTCCGGCCGCGCCCGGCCCCGCCGGGGTGACCGGTCCTCGACGCGCCCGGAGACCTGGCCGCGGCCGACGGCGGGTCAGCCGTCCACGAGGGTGACGCGCTGATCGGCCGAGCCGGTGTAGGGGCCGTAGAGGATGAACGCCGTCGGCGGACGCTTGCCGGCGAACTCCTTGCCGATGGACAGCGCCTTGCCGGAAGGGACGCTCACCAGCCGGCGCACACCGTCGCTGAAAGCCGGGCGGTGCCAGCGCTGTGCCAGGACGGAGGCGCAGGGCTTGAGCCGGACCGCGAGCATGCCGCCGCCGTTGAAGGCGACGGTGTCATATCGCTCGCCGGCGGCCAGGCATCGGCCGCTGACGACGTTGACGAGCTGGAACCGCTGGGCGCCGCCCCGCGTACGCCAGGCCGTACGCGGGTCGGCGCACGGCAGCGCCGCCACCAGCCCGCCCGCCGCGCCGACACATCGGCCCGCGTGGGCGATCCGGGTGCCCGGCTGGGAAGTGGGCTTGCGGGGGGACGGCGACGCGGGTCCCGGCGTCGTCACGCGGATGGCCGGGGTCGCCTCGCGGGCGGGCGTGCGGACCCTCACGCGGGTGGGCTTCGGGGTGGGCTTCGGGGTGGGTGACGCGCTCGGCGCGGGAGCGGCGACCCGCGTGGGCGGGGAGGGTGCCGGGTCCCGTGACAGGCTGAACACGGCCACGGCCACGACGACGGCGATGATCGCCGCCGCTCCCGACAGCGGGATCGCCCAGCCCGGCGTCGCGGCCCCCTTCGACGCGGCGGCCGACTTCCCGGCCCCTTTCGACGCGACGGCCGACTTCCCGACCCCTTTCGACGCGACGGCCGACTTCCCGGCTCCCGTCCCCGTCCCGGCTGGCGTCCCGGCCCCCGCCGTGCCCGGCGTCCCGGCTCCCGCCGCGCTCCACTTCCCCGCTCCCAGGGCGGACGGGAACAGTGCGATCGGCAGCGCCGCGCGGAGTGTGGCGTTGAGGTCGAGCAGCTCCGTGTGCGCCCGGGCACAGCTCGCGCAGGATTCCAGGTGCGCGCGCAGCGCCCGCGGAAGGCGTCCGCTTCTCTTGCGCACGATCGCCGCCAGTGACTCGGCGTACTCCTGGCAGCGGGGTGACGCGCTGGATACGTGCGCGGCCAGGTACGCCTTGCGCAGCCCCTCGCGGGCGCGGAAGGCCAGCACGCCGACGTTGCCGGGAGTGATGCCGAGGATCTTCGCGACCCGCTCGGGCTCCTCGTCCTCGATCAGGGTGTGCCAGAGCACGGTCTGCCAGCGTGGCGGCAGCGAGCGGTAGGCGCGGGTCACGAGATCGTCCGGTGGCTCCGGCGCGGCCGTCGTGAGATCGTCCTCGCGGAACTCGTCGGTCAGGACGGACCGCCGATCGGAGCGCGCCCACTCCGCCGCCGTGTTGCGGACCACCGCGTACAGATAGGGACGCCAGTCGCCGGTCGGACCGGCCAGGCCGTTCCGGACGGTGCGCAGGGTCCGCGCGAACGCCTCACTCGCCAGGTCCTCGGCGGTGTGCGGGTCCTGGCACAGGCGGCGGGCGAAAGCGATGACGGCCGGGTGGTGCCGCTCGTACAACTCGGAGACGGCACGGTCGTCCCCGGCCCTGACCAGTCGGGTCAGGGCCGGATCCGCGCTTTCCGGTTCGATCACTTACTTGATTATAAATTTGACGGAATTCTTCTGATAAGCGGCCTTTGCGTAGATGCTGGCGGGCTTGGCGGTGACGGCGACGAGCCGGGTGGCCTTCGTGGTCGCGCTCTTCAGCGTGACCGAGCCGCCGGCCTTCTCAAGCAGCCAGCGCTGCCCCTTACTGGCCGTGCCGCACCTGGTCAGGACGACCGAGCGCTTGCCGCCGCTGACCTTGCCGAGCGCCATGCAGCGGTTCTGGTGGCGCACCTGCACGTGCTTGCCGACCGTCACGACGTTCCACGTGGTGCCGCAGGCGCCGAGGCGCACCCTGGTGCCGGACGCGGTCAGGCAGGTGCCGTACGCGCTCTTGAACCGGACGTTCCGGCCCTGCGCGGGAGTCTTGGCGGGGTCGGGGTCGAGCGACCCGATCGGGTCCGGCGTGACGGCCGGCTCCGGGACAGAGGTCGGCGTCGTGGTCGGCCCGGCGGTCGGCTGCGCGGTCGGCTGCGTGGTCGGCTGCGACGTGGCCGTCGGGGCCGGGGTGCTCGGCTGGGTGGGCGAGGCGGCCAGGCCGCCCAGCAGTTCGGCCACGAACTCCCCCTTGCCCTCGCGCACCACCGCTCCGCCGTCCCGGTTGTCCTTGACGGCCAGCTTCCCGCCGGCGCGGCCGGCGAAGTTGGTCCTGTCCTGGCCGGCCTGCGGCAGCCACTGCTGCGACTTGTCCTGCTTCGCGCACGGGCCGGTCACGACGGTGTCCGCCATGGTGAGGCAGCGGCCGTTCGCCGCGTTGCGGATGGTGAGGTACCCGTCGTCGTCGATGCCGCGCTGCCACGTCTGCGCGGAGCCGCCCGTGCACGCGCGCTGCACGACCTGCGCCGCGCTCGCGTCGAGGCATCTGCCGCCGTCCACCACCTTGATGCGGAACTGCCACACCGGACTCGGCTGGTCCTGGATCAGGTACGGGCTGAACGCGACGTTCCTGATCCTCTCCAGCTCCGGCTGCCGTACCGGCGTCGGCTCGAAGTAGCGGAACTCGTCGATCCGGCACGAGTCAAGGTGGTAGTTGGCCGCCAGATCGCTCGTGCACTCCTTCCGGGTGCCCATGTTCCGGCAGACCGGGTCGTTGCCGTTCACGCCGCCCCCGTCGCAGTGCGAGAGCCCGAAGCTGTGGATCAGCTCGTGGGTGAGCCCGGCCTCGCTCCAGCACCAGCGCGGGAGGATGACGTTGCCGGTGCTCAGGCCGGCGTTGGCGCCGCCGCCCGTGCAGGAATCCGTGATCTCGTTGTCCCTGACGAAATACAGTGGCTTGACCCGGTTGGTCTGCCAGAGCGTACGCACCAGGGCCGGCTGGGAGGCGAGGTTCTCCGCCATCGCCTTGCCCATCTCCGCCCGGTTGCGCCCCTTGGCGAACGGCAGCTTCGCCACCACCGGACGGCAGTCACCGTCCTGCACGACCCGGAGCCGCCGGGAGACCCCGAACCGCTCCGCACTCGAATCGACCGTCTGGTCGGTCTCCCAGACGGTGTTCAGCAGGGCGGCGCTGTCGGCCTCCCAGGCGTCCTGCCCGGGCTGGTGGACGTAGATCGGCAGCACCCACCCCTTGTCCTTGGCATCCACCCCGTCGCAGGCGAACCCCGACCGGGCCGCCGGAGCCGCCGCCACGGCGGGCGACGGCACGGCCAGGACCACCCCGCACATCGACAGCAGCAACGGCAGCAGCGCGAGGGTAGATCTCATCGTGCTCAATCCAAGCTCCTTTCACTCACTGAGGAAGGAGTCCACCCACTCGCCCGGATTACGCGACTTCAGTAATTTCTTTTGGACTTGCCATGGTTGCGACCACGGACGCCGCACAGGCGTGCCGCAGGCCGTACGGCGTGCGACCAAAGGCCCGTACGGCGGTCGGCCGAAGGCCCGTACGGCGGGCAATTAAATGAGTGAGCAACTCACTCATTCCTGTACTAGGGTGTCCCGGGTGATCTTGGCTTCCCAGCGCGCAGCCCCCCTCCCACCGGACGAACGGCGTGCCGCGCTCATCGAATCAACCCTGTCGCTGGTGCTCGCCCACGGCCCCGACGTGAGCACCCGGCAGATCGCGCAGGCGGCCGGCGTGGCCGAAGGGACGATCTTCCGGGTCTTCGCCACCAAGGACGAGCTCGTGGACGCGGCCGTGGCCAGCGCCTTCGACCTCTCCCCGCTCCTGCGGAACCTGGCGGCCATCGACCGCGCCGCTCCCCTGCCGGTCCGGCTCGTCGCGGCGGTCGAGTGCCTGCAGCAGCGTACGGCACGCGTCTTCCGGCTGATGGACACGCTGGGATGCCACGGAGTCGCCAAGACGGCCCGCGACCGATCCGATCAGAGCGTTCTCATCGGGCAGGCGCTCGTCGACCTGATCGGCCCCGCAGCCGATCAGCTGCGGTGCGAGCCGCCCGAGGCCGCGCGACGGCTGCAGCTGCTGACCGTCGCGTTCAGCCACCCCCGGTTCGTCGGGGACGATCCGCTGCCGCCCGTGGAGATCGTCGCCACGCTGCTGGACGGCATCCGCCTGCACCCCGGGCACGACGCGCTCCACCCGGACTCCACGAACAGGGAACACCCATGCTGAGCCGGCTGCTCCGCACCTACCTGCGGCCCTACTCGTCGACGCTGACCGCCGTGGTGGTGCTGCAGCTGATCGGCACCATAGCCTCGCTGTACCTGCCCAGCCTGAACGCCGACATCATCGACCGGGGCGTCGCCACCGGCGACACCGGCTACATCCTGTCCGCCGGAGGCTGGATGCTGGCCGTTTCCCTCGTGCAGATCGCCTGCTCGATCGCGGCGGTCTACTACGGCTCCCGCGCGGCGATGGGATTCGGGCGCGACGTCCGCTCGGCCGTCTTCCACCGGGTGGGCGGGTTCTCCGCCCGGGAGGTCGCCCAGTTCGGCGCGCCCTCGCTGATCACCCGCAGCACCAACGACGTGCAGCAGGTGCAGATGCTCGTGGTGATGACCTGCACGATGCTGGTCGCCGCGCCGATCATGGGCGTCGGCGGCATCGTCATGGCGTTGCGGCAGGACCTCGGCCTGTCCTGGCTCATGCTGGTCTGCGTCCCGGCGCTGCTGGTGTCGATCGGCCTGATCGTCTCGCGCATGGTCCCCCAGTTCCGGGCGATGCAGGACCGCATCGACGCGGTCAACCAGGTGCTGCGCGAGCAGCTCACCGGTATCCGGGTCGTCCGCGCCTTCGTCCGGGAGGGCGAGGAGACCCGCCGGTTCGCCGCGGCGAACGACGCGCTGACCGGGACCGCGCTGCGCGTCGGGCGGCTGACCGCGCTCATCTTCCCCGTCGTGATGCTGATCCTCAACGCCTCCAGCGTCGCCGTGCTGTGGTTCGGCGCGAGCCGCGTGGACAGCGGCGAGATGCAGGTCGGCGCCCTCACCGCGTTCCTCATGTATCTGATGCAGATCCTCACCTCGATGATGATGGCCACCTTCATCTCGATGATGATCCCGCGAGCCGCGGTCTGCGCCGAGCGCATCATCGAGGTGCTGGACACCGAGTCGTCGGTGCGCCCGCCCCAGGACCCCGTACGGCAGGTGCACGGCCGCGCCGAGCTGGAGCTGCGTGACGTCGAGTTCCGCTACCCGGGCGCGGCGGCACCGGTGCTGTCCGGCATCTCCTTCCGCGTCACCGCCGGGCAGACCACCGCCGTCATCGGCAGCACCGGGGCGGGCAAGACGACACTGGTCTCCCTGGTGCCCAGGCTGTTCGACGCCACCTCCGGCACGGTGTCGGTCGACGGCGTCGACGTCCGCGACCTCGATCCGCAGATGCTCTGGACCCGCATCGGCCTGGTGCCGCAGAAGCCGTACCTGTTCAGCGGCACCGTCGCGAGCAACCTGCGTTACGGCAACCCGGACGCCAGTGACGAGGAGCTGTGGGAGGCGCTGGAGGTCGCCCAGGCCCGCGACTTCGTCGAGGCGATGCCCGAGGGTCTTGAGGCCCCCATCACGCAGGGCGGCACGAACGTGTCCGGCGGGCAGCGGCAGCGGCTCTCGATCGCCAGGGCGCTGGTCAGCAGACCCGAGATCTACCTGTTCGACGACTCGTTCTCGGCTCTCGACCTGACCACCGACGCCCGGCTCCGCGCCGCCCTGCGCCCGCACACCGCCCAGGCCGCCGTCGTCATCGTCGGCCAGCGGGTGTCCACCATCGCCGACGCCGACCAGATCATCGTCCTCGACGACGGAGTGATCGTCGGCATGGGAACCCATGACGAGCTGCTGGATTCCTGCCCGACATACATCGAGATCGTCGAATCCCAACTGACCGCGGGGAGCGCAGCATGAGCGACAGGCCCGTGACGACCACACGACCGCCGGCGGGCGGCGGAGGCTTCGGCCGAGGGCCCTTCGGGGGGGCCGGGATGCCCGCGGAGAAGTCGATGAACTTCGGGCCGTCCATGCGGCGGCTGATGGGACGGCTGAGCCCCGAACGCCCGAGAATCCTGGCCGTGATCGGCCTCGCCGTGACCAGTGTGGTGTTCGCCGTCGTGGGGCCGAAGATCCTCGGCCACGCGACGGACCTGATCTTCAGCGGTGTGATCGGCCACCGGCTTCCCGCCGGGACGACCACGGAGCAGGCGGTCCAGGCCGCCCGCGCGTCGGGCGACGACAACTTCGCCGCCCTGCTCGCACGGATGGACGTCGTGCCCGGTCGCGGGATCGACTTCGGCGCGCTGGGCACGGTCCTGGTGTGGGTCCTGGCGCTCTACGTCGCGGCCTCGGTCTTCAGCTGGTTGCAGGGATACCTGCTCAACGACGCCGTGCAGCGCAGCGTGTTCCGGCTGCGGGCGGACGTCGAGGACAAGCTGAACCGGCTCCCCCTGAAGTTCTTCGACGGCCAGCCGCGCGGCGAGCTGCTCAGCCGGGTCACCAACGACATCGACAACGTGTCCCAGACCCTGCAGCAGACGCTGAGCCAGCTGCTGACCTCGCTGCTGACCGTGATCGGCGTGCTGGCGATGATGTTCGTGATCTCGCCGCTGCTCGCGCTGATCGCCCTGGTGACCATCCCGCTGTCGATGGTCGTCACCGCGCAGATCGCGAAACGCTCGAAGAAGTTCTTCGTCGCGCAGTGGGCCAACACCGGCACCCTGAACGCCCACATCGAGGAGGCCTTCACCGGCCACGAGCTGGTGAAGGTGTTCGGGCGGCAGCCGGAGGTCGAGCAGGTGTTCCGGGACAGGAACGAGGAGCTGTTCAAGGCCAGCTTCGGCGCCCAGTTCGTCTCCGGGATCATCATGCCGACGATGATGTTCATCGGGAACCTCAACTACGTCGTCATCGCCGTCGTCGGGGGTCTGCGGGTCGCCACCGGGTCGATGAGCCTGGGTGACGTCCAGGCGTTCATCCAGTACTCCCGGCAGTTCACCCAGCCCCTGACCCAGGTCGCCTCGATGGCCAACCTGCTGCAGTCGGGGGTGGCGTCGGCCGAGCGGGTCTTCGAGCTGCTGGACGCCGAGGACCAGTCCCCGGACCCCGCCGACCCGGTGCCGCCCACCTCACGGCGGGGCCGCGTCGAGTTCGAGCAGGTGTCCTTCCGCTACGTCCCGGAGCAGCCCCTCATCGAGGACCTGTCGCTGGTGGCCGAACCCGGGCACACCGTCGCGATCGTCGGCCCGACCGGCGCGGGGAAGACGACCCTCGTCAACCTGATCATGCGCTTTTACGAGCTGGACGCCGGCCGGATCACCCTCGACGGCGTCGACATCACCGCGATGCGCCGCGAGGACCTGCGCTCGCACATCGGCATGGTGCTCCAGGACACCTGGCTGTTCGGCGGCACCATCCGCGAGAACATCGCCTACGGCAACCCCGGGGCCACCGAGGAGCAGATCCAGGCCGCCGCGCGGGCCACGTTCGTCGACCGGTTCGTCCGCACCCTGCCCGACGGCTACGACACCGTGATCGACGACGAGGGCAACAACGTCAGCGCCGGTGAGAAACAGCTGCTGACCATCGCCCGCGCCTTCCTCGCCGACCCGTCGCTGCTCATCCTCGACGAGGCCACCAGCTCGGTCGACACCCGGACCGAGGTCCTGGTCCAGCACGCGATGGCCGCCCTCCGCTCCGACCGCACCAGCTTCGTCATCGCCCACCGCCTGTCCACCATCCGCGACGCCGACCTCATCCTGGTGATGGACGCGGGCCGCATCGTCGAGCAGGGCACCCACGACGAGCTGCTGGCCACTCAGGGCGCCTACCACCGGCTGTACTCCGCCCAGTTCAGCGGCGCCCTGGTCCCGGGTGACGGCGAGATGAGCGGAGAGGAGGTGACGGGGGTGAGGGGGTAGGCCGTCGCGGCCGGCGATCCCGGACGGACCCGCTCCGGCGGCTCCGTCCGGCGGCTGTCCGCAGTTGTTCGGCGGCTGACCGGCGGTTGTTCGGCGGTTGTTCGGCGGCTCCGTCCGGCGGCTGTCCGGTCAGACGCGCGGTCCCGGCCCCGGTCCCGCCTCGATGCGGCGGGCGGTCAGGCGCGCGGGGTCCGGCCAGCGCACGCCGTACGCCCAGCCCGCCCGCTCGAACCAGCGGATCAGCCGGGCGCTCGGGTCCGGCTGCCCCTTGAGCACCCCGTGGCGGGCGCAGGCCGGGTCGACGTGGTGCCAGTTGTGCCAGCCCTCGCCGAGGGTCAGGAACGCCACCCACCGGACGTTGGACGACCGGTCCCTGGTCCTGAAGGGACGGTCGCCGAAGGTGTGTGCGATGGAGTTGACCGACCAGGTCACATGGTGCACCACGGCGTAGCGGACCAGCCCGCCCCAGAAGAGCGCGGTCCACATGCCGGTCCACGACATCGACCACAGTCCCCCCGCCGCGGCGGGCAGCAGGAACGACAGCGCCGCGACGGCCGGGTAGGCGGCGTCGAACCGCCGGACGTCCGGATCGGCCATCAGGTCCGGCACCCAGCGCTGCCGGCTGGAGCGGCGGCGCGCGGTGTAGAACCAGCCGATGTGGGCGTGCGCCATGCCGCGCAGCAGGGCCAGGCCGCTGTCGCCGTAGCGCCAGGGCGAGTGCGGGTCGCCGGCCCGGTCGGCGTACTTGTGGTGGCGGCGGTGCTCGGCCGTCCACAGCGTGATCGGGCCTTCGAGCGCCATGCCGCCGGCCAGCATGAGGGCGATGCGCAGCGGCCTGCGGCACCTGAAGGCGCGATGGGTGAAGTGCCGGTGGTAGCCGATGGCGATCCCGAAGATGCTGATCAGATACATGACGACGGCGATGACCGCGTCACGCGGACCGATCCCCCACCCCCAGACGGCGGGGACCGCCGCGGCCAGGGTCAGCACCGGCAGGACGACGAGGGCGACCAGGTAGACGGTGCGGCGCCCGGCCGTGACCGCCACCGTCTCGGCCCTGCCTGACTCCGGCTGACCCGGCGGGAAGGCCGAGGTGGTCACGCTGCCTCCTCGCGGTCGGCGAAGACCGCCTGGTGTGCGATCCGGCCGACGAGCCGGACCTGTTGACGAACGGTCCGGTCAGTGAGCCGGACCTGTTGACGAGCGGTCCGGTCAGTGAGCCGGACCTGTTGACGAGCGGTCCGACGGGTGGGCCGTCCGGCTGTCCGGCCACCCATTGAACGGCCGGACGGCCAGACGGCGGGAGTTGCCGGGAAGTGATGCCTTAATTACTTACTGGAGTCAAAACACTGCATTCAGTAGCCATCTTGAGCTAATGTATCGCCGGCCTAGATTGTGGCTACGGAAAGTGACGATCTCTGTTCGCCATGGCTTCAGTGGTCGGTTCACGCGTAAAGCGGAGGGTCCTACGGCATGGGTGCTGTCGATCAATCGACCATGGGCGGCCATCTGGAGCGATACGACGTGGCCGTGGCGCGTGATCCGATGGCCGCCCTCGGCCTCGTCCGGGAATGGATGCGCACGGACTGGCGCGTTTTCTTCGCGGAGCTCCGCACCCAGCGGCCGATCTTCGTCACGCCCGCCTTCACCGTGGTGACCCGTTTCGCCGACGTCGTCGAGGTGCTCTCCCGGGAGGAGACCTTCACGGTCCGGGCCTTCGGCCCGCGCCTGGACGCGGCGCTGGGCGCCCCGTTCATGCTGGGCCGGGACGCGACGCCGATGAACTGGCGGGAGAAGGGGTTGATGCAGGTCATGCTCGCCCCACAAGACGCGGCGGACCTGCGCGGGCTGGCGGGGCGGATCGCGGACGAGGCTCTGGACGCCGCGTCGCGGCGGGGGCGGATCGAAGCCGTCGGCGAGCTGTTCCGGCACGTCGCCCTGCGGGTGTGCGGGGAGTATTTCGGCTTCCCCGGGCCCACTCCGGAGACCCTGTCGCGGTGGACTCGCGCCGTGATCACCGACGGCTTCGCCAACTTCCAGGGCGACCCGGCGATCCAGGCCGGGTCGGTCCGCGCGGGCGAGGAGATGATGGCCCACCTCCGCGGCCGGCTCGCCGAACGCCGGGCCGCCCTGGCGGCGGGGCGCGAGGCGCCGGATGACGTCTTCGGCCGCCTCATCCGCACGACCCTCCCGGCCGAGGTCGGCGTCGACGACGAGCGCCTGCTGATCAACATGGCGGGGCTGCCCCTCGGGTTCGTGGAGAGCGGGCCGGGAGCCATGGTGGAGGCGGTGGAGCAGCTCATGCTCCGCCCCCGGGTGCGGGCGGAGGCGGCCGACGCCGCCGCCGACCCGGATCCCGCCCGTTTCGATCGCTATGTCTGGGAGGCGCTGCGGTTCAGCCCGTTCTTCAAGCTGCTCCCCCGGCTGTGCGAGCGCGACTACGTCCTCGCCGCCGGCACCCCGCACCGGACGGTCATCCCCGCGGGGACGTTCGTGCTCGCCGCGCCGGCCTCGGCCATGTTCGACGCGGACGTGGTGGAGGAGCCGGACGACTTCCGCCTCGACCGGCCGGAGCACCTCCGGCTGCACTTCGGACACGGCCACCACGCCTGCCTCGGCGTGCACCCCGCCAGAGTCGTCATCTGCGAGGTCGTGCGCCGCCTGTTCCGCCGCCCCGGCGTGCGCGTGCTCCCGCCGCCGGAGGGGGCGATCACCCGCAGCCACGGGATCTTCCCCGACCGCTTCGTCCTGGGTCTCGGCCCGGAGGGGACTCCCGGCCCGGACGCGAACCCCGGCCCGAACGGAAGCCCCAGCTCGGACGGGAATCTCGGCCCGAACGGAAGCCCCGGCTCGGACGGGAATCTCGGCCCGAACGGAAAGGGGGCGTGACAGTGGCACCCACCAGAGCGCGGGCGAGAAGCATCGCGACCGACGGCGCCGCCAACCGCCTCAGGTTCCTGGCCCTGACCAACGGACGTCCGCTGTGGGACCTCGCACAGCGCGTCCAGCCCGTACGGCGGCGCCTCAACGCCTCGCTGATCGACCACGCGGTCCGCGAGATGCCGCCGCGGCCCGAGCCGCTGAGCACCATGGCCGACTACACCTCGTGGGCCTCGCTGACCGACCGGACGTTCAGCGGGCGTCACATGCCGCCGGTCACCGGGCCCGAGGGCGGCCGGCCCACGCCCGAACAGGCCGCTGACCTGTTCGCCCGGGGTGACGCCATGATCCCGTGTCCCCGGTCCACCGTGCTGTTCGCCTACTTCGCCCAGTGGTTCACCGACGGGTTCCTCCGCGGCGACACCCACATCCCCAGGGATCCGCGCAAGAACAGCTCCAACCACCACATCGACCTGAACCAGCTCTACGGGCTCGACGAGGCGGCGACCGCCGCCCTCCGGACGTTCGACGGCGGGCTGCTCAAGAGCCGGATCGTCGACGGCGCGGAGTTCCCTCCCCACCTCTGCGAGAACGGCAAGATCAAAGACGAGTTCTCCGCGCTGAGCGTGATCCGTTTCGACGAGCTCACCGACGCGCAGCGCGACACCCTGTTCGCGACGGGCAGCGACCGCGGCAACATCCAGATCGGCTTCACCATGCTCACGGTGCTGTTCCTGCGCGAGCACAACAGGGTGGCCCGCCTCCTGGCCGGCCACTATCCGCGCTGGGACGACGAGCGCCTGTTCCAGACGGCGCGCAACATCCTCATCGTGCTCCTCATCAAGCTGGTGGTGGAGGAGTACATCAACCACATCACGCCCTACCACTTCCGCTTCACCCTGGATCCGCGGCTCTCCGCCATGCTGGCCCACGCGCCCTGGTACCGGGAGAACTGGGCCTCGGCGGAGTTCAACCTCGTCTACCGCTGGCACAGCCTGATCCCCTCCAGACTGGCCGTGGGCGACCGGGAGCTTCCGATGGCGGAGACCATGGTCGGTGCGGCGCTCATCCCCGGGCCGGGCCTGGGCCGGCTCTTCGAGGACGCCTCCCTGCAGCGCGCCGGGCGCATCGGCCTGTTCAACACCGACCCCGTCCTGCGGGCGGTGGACGTGGCCAGCGTCGCCGAATCGCGCGCGCTGAACCTGGCCCCCTACAACAGCTACCGCGAGCACTGCCGCTTCCCCCGCGTGCGCCGCTTCGACCAGGTCTCCGGTGACGCGAGGGTGAGCGAGGCGCTCGGCGAGCTCTACCGGAGCGTGGACGACCTGGATCTGTACGTCGGTCTGTTCGCCGAGGAGCCGGGAGCCCCGAACGCCATGCTGCCGCCGCTCCTGACGAAGATCATCGCCATTGACGCCTTCTCGCAGGCGCTGACCAATCCGCTGCTGGCGTCACGGGTGTTCAACGTCGCGACCTTCTCCCCGCACGGGATGAAGGTCATCGCCACCACGCGGACGCTGTCGGACGTGCTCCACCGCAACGTCCCGGAGGACCCGCGACCGCGTTTCGTGAGCATGACCCGGCAAGGAGCGCGGTGAGCGGCGCGGATGCCTCCGGGAACCACCCCCGATCCGACGCCCGCGGGGAGGCCGTCCCGGCCGGAGGTGCCCCCGCCCAGAGCCCCCAGGCCGCAGACACCCCAGCCGAAGTCACCCCGGCCGGAGGTGCCCTCCCCCAGGGCGCCCTGGCCGAAGGTGCCGCGGCCGCGCAGCCGCTGCTGCGCACCGCGGCCCGGGAGCTGGCCGAGATCGGGGTGGCGATCCAGGAGGCGTCCGTCCACGCCACGGCGGCGCTCACCGACGGCGCCGTGCTCGGCGCCCTGCCGTACGCCCCGGCGGAGGGCTACCGGGCCCAGCGTGCCCTGCTCCGCGCGGTGACCGACCGGAGGGGGCTCGGATACGCGGTGGCCGGCGGACGGCTGGGCGCTCTCGCGGCCAGGCTCGGCGGCATGGCGGGCGCGGAGAGCCTGGCCGTCCTCGTCCTGGCGACCTCGCTGCGGCTGCGGATCACCGCCGTGGCCCTGGACCATCCGGAGCTGGTCGACGACCCTCTGCTGGGCAGGCTCATCGGAGCGGTCGGCGCCGACCGCGACATCGAGTCGGTCCGGGCGCTGCGCGCGCTGCTGAGGGACCGCGGCGCCGTACGCACGCTCAGCGAGCTCGCCCCGGTCTTCGGCGAGGTGCTCGCCCTGCGGGCCCTGCTGGACGAGAACCCGCTCAACGACACCGCCGCCTGGCTGATCGCGACCGGGAAGGGGTACGCCAGCGCCGACCCGATCATCGGCCTGAGCAACCGGGCCGTAGCGGTCCTCGACACGGGGGAAGGCGGCGCGCGCCGGCTGGAGCCCACTCCGGCCGAGGCCGCGCGGCTGAGCTCGAAGGGGTCGTTGCTCGACTTCCTCCGCAACCTCGGCGCCCTCGGCACGACCGGGCGGGTGCTCATCCAGAGCGTGGCGGGCCCGGACGGGGTGGTGCGCCACGTCGTCCAGGCACCCGGCATGAGGTCCGGCCGGCCCGACAACGACTCCCCGCAGGACCTGCTCGGCGCCTTCAGCAGCGCCGTACTGGACAGCGGCCCCTACAGCCGCGCGCTGATCAAAGCCGTCGACGACTTCGGCATCCCGCCGGGCGGTGAGATCGCCCTGATCGGGCACAGCGCGGGCGGGGCGGCGATCATGAACCTGGCGCAGGACCCGGAGTTCTGCGCCCGCTACACCGTCACCCACGCCGTGGCCGTCGGATCGCCGGTCGACTTCAAGAAGCCCGCCGACCCGCGGACGTGGATCGCCAGCGTCACCAACCAGCACGACATCATCCCCACCCTGGACGGGCAGGGCGCGGGCGGCTGCTTCGACCTGCATCCCGGCTGGTACGTGGTCGACTACTTCGACCCGACCCACCTGTTCCCGATCTGCCACAGCATCGAGCACTACACCGCCAACCTCGCCGACGACCTGCCCGAGGCCCGCGACCGGATCGACCGTCAGCTCACGCCGTACCGGGGCCCGGTCACCCGCTCGCAGGTCTACCTGCTGTCCGACCGCGACCCCCACCCCGAGGGCTTCCCCTTCCTCACCGTGCCGACCTATCCGGCGGCGACCTCGCGGGGGACGCTCGAACTGCCGGTCAGATGCCAGGACGGGTCCGCCCTCACGGCCTACTTCGCCGCCGATCCGGGCGTGGCGGCGACCCTGCTGGAGGGGACCGGGCTCGGGCCCGCCGTCCAGGTCGCCGGGCGCGCCCTCGTCGCCGTCCACGCGTTCTGGAACCGGCGGACCAGCCTGGGCGGCTACCGTGAGGTCCACCTCGGGATCGTCGTGCACGACCCGTGGCGGGCGCGGCCGTTCCGGGTCTGGCCGGATCTCGTCCGGAGAGCGGACCGCCGCCGCTCCGGCAGCTTTCTCGTCGACTCCGTGGTCGACACCGACACCGTGTCGGCCGTGGCGCCGGAGATCTGGGGCTGCGAGCCGTCCGTCGCGCCTCTGGACGTCGCAGTCACGGCGAGGTCCGCCCGCATCGTGGCCGGCGGCCCGGACGACAGGCTCCTCACCTTCCGCGGCCCCCTCGGCCCGGGGATCCCGGCCGGGGCCTGGGACCTGGTCGGCTACTCCCACCGCGAGGGCGCCACGCTGCGGTCGTGCGTCGAGACCCGGGGCCGGGGACGGGCGCATCCCGCGCCACGGGCACGGCTGACCGTCGGGCAGGCGGCTCACCCCATGGCACGGCACCTGCGAGAGCTGGGCCTCGACGGCGCCCGCCCGCTGCTGTGCCTGTCCGCCGTCGCCCACCAGACCCTCCGCGCCGCCGGCGCCCCGGTGCGGACCACCTGACCCGGCGGCCTCGGCCGTCTGACTGAAGGAGCATCCGGATGCCCGCCGTTCCCCAAGCGATCACCGCGCACGCCAAGGTCCTGCGGTCCGATGCCCGCGTGCTCGCCGAATGCGCCGAACGCCTGCGGGAGATCGGGGCCCGGCTGGACGGAGGCGGCGTCGCGCCGGAATGGCTGCGGGAGACCGTGAACGCCCACATCGCCGCCTGCACTGCGGCCTCCGCCGACCTGGCCGAGGCCGCGACCCGGTTGCACGTCTACGCCGACCGGACCCGCCGCTGACACGCCTGCACGTCTACACCGACCGGACCCGCTGCTGACACGCCCGCGCCACGCTCGAAAAGCCCTGTCCTACCGACGAGCGGAGAGCGGATCGGAGCCCCCATCCCCGGAAAGATCAGGGCAGTGCGGCTCGACGGCGGCCGGAGACCGCTCCGCACATGCGGTGGGGCAGCATGGAAGGGTGAGCGAGAGTACGAGCATGCTGGCGGAGCTGCTGACCGCGGGCGAGGTCGTGGTGCTGAGCGGGGCCGGGCTGTCGACGGAGTCGGGGATCCCCGACTACCGGGGGCCGAGCGGGGCCGCACGCCGGCACACCCCGATGACCTACCAGACGTTCGTCGGCGACCCGGCGGCCAGGCGGCGCTACTGGGCCCGCAGCTATGTCGGATGGCGGGCGATGACCCGGGCGATGCCGAACAGCGGCCACCACGCGGTCGCGCGCCTCCAGCGGCGGGGCCTGGTGGCCGGCGTCGTGACGCAGAACGTCGACGGCCTGCACCAGGCGGGCGGCGCCCGGGCGGTCGTCGAACTGCACGGCAGCCTGCACCACGTGATCTGCCTGAGCTGCGGCGACTCGACCTCGCGGGAGGAGCTGGACCGTCGCCTGACAGAGGCGAATCCGCAGTTCGGCGCCCGCGCCACCGCGGTCAACCCGGACGGTGACGCCGACCTGGGAGACGCGGAGGCCGACGGGTTCCAGGTGGTCGGATGCCGGGCGTGCGACGGAGGGGTGTTGAAGCCCGACGTCGTCTTCTTCGGGGAGACCGTCCCGGCGGGGCGGGTGCGCGAGTGCTTCGCCCTCGTGGAGAGAGCACGCCTGCTCCTGGTTCTCGGATCGTCGTTGACGGTGATGTCGGGCCGCCGGTTCGTCCTGCACGCCGCGAAGCTCGGCATCCCCGTGGCGATCGTCAACCAGGGTCCGACCCGCGGCGACAAATACGCGACCCTCGCCGTCGACGCCCCGTTGGGCACGACTCTTCCGGAACTGGTCCGCCTGGTCGACACACGGGCCGCGGCAGCCGGTTCACCGGGGCCGATGTGAGGCGGCGCACCCGAGCCGATGTGAGCGGCTCACTCGACCCGATATGAAGCGGCTCGGGTGAACCGATATGAGCGGTGCACCTGAGCCGATATGCCTGCGGGCCGACCTTGTCGATGCTGGCGACCGCCGTGATCGGGTGTCAGTCATATCCAGACGAGATTTCCCGCTTGCGGTCCGGCCGCTTGTTCTCGGAAGCGCTGGGCTGGCCGTACATCGCCCCCTGGAGCACGTTCTTGGAAGTGTTCGTTTCGAGGGCTTCCGCGAACACGGTCTTCTCGGAAGCCGCTGGCCTGCGGAGACAGCCGGTAGCAGAAATTTCCGGCCGGATATGACTACGGCCCCAGGTCTCAGACGATGCGGACGATGATCTTGCCGCCCACGCCGCCCGCCTCCAGGGCCCGGTGCGCCTTGGCGATCTCTTCCAGGGGAAACACGGTGTCCACTACCGGGCGGATGGCGCCGGCCTCCACGTACCTGGTGAGGTCGGCGAGGAGGCGGTGGGTGGGCCGGCCGCTGAAGAAGCGCACGCGCCGCCGGCCGTACACGGTGGAGGCGGCGACGTACGACAGGGACGCGGCGACCCGGTTGATGTCGAAGGCGATCGCCACCATGCGACCCGACGGGGTCAGGAGGCGCCGGTAGGCGGGGTGCTCGGTGCCGACGGTGTCCATGACCACGTCGAACCGCGGCAGATCCGCAGGCCGCGTGGTGGCGTAGTCATAGGCCTCGTGGGCGCCGAGGTCGCGGACGAGGTCGAGGTTGCGTGCTCCGGCGAGGGCGGTGACGTGGGCGCCGAGTGCCCTGCCGAGCTGCACCGCCACGACGCCGACGCCGCCGCTGCCGCCGCGTACGAGCAGGCGCTCGCCCGGCTGTAGTTTCGCCTTGTCGCGCAGTGCCGTGATCGCCGTCGTGCCCACCGGGAGTGCCGAGGCCTCCACCAGGTCGAGGCCCGCCGGGACGAGGGACAGGTGACGGGGGCGGACGGCCAGGTACTCGGCGACGCTGCCGAACGTGCGGTCCAGCACGCCCCACACCCGGTCGCCCACCCGGGGGCCGGCTTCGGCCGGGTCCGGGCCCAGGGCGACGACCTCACCGGTGAAGTCGAGCCCCATGCGTTTCGGGAAGCCCCGCTGCATCAGCCCGGTCACGGGCCGCAGCTTGCCCGCCCGGCCGTGCAGCTCGCCGCCGTTCACGCTGGCGGCGTGCACGCGCACCAGCACCTCGCCGGGTCCGGGGACCGGCTTGCGCACCGTGCCCACATACAGCACTTCCGGTGGCCCGTACCGGTCGAACAGGGCCGCGCGCATCTCAGACGCATTCATTTCCACGTAAGTGACGCTAGCCAGCTAAGCGGATGGGGTCGTCCATTTACGTTAATGTGAGAAACATGCCTGGTCATCCCTCTCAGATGGAGCCTGCACAGGCGCTGCGGGCCGACGCGCGGCACAACCGCGTGCGCATCCTCGAGGCCGCGCGGGAGGCGTTCGCCACGCGCGGGCTCGATGTACCCATGGCGGCCATCGCGCGGCGCGCCGGAATCGGCGTGGCCACGCTCTACCGGCGTTTCCCGTCGCGGGAGTCGCTGATCACGGAGGTGTTCGGCGACGAGCTCGCCACGTGCGCGTCGGTCGTGGACGAGGCGCTGGCCGATCCGGACCCGTGGCGGGGGTTCTGCTCGGCGATCGAGAAGGTGTGCACGATGCAGGTCGCCGATCGGGGGTTCACCGACGCGTTCCTGACGGCGTTCCCCGACGCGATCGACTACGAGCGTACGCGGGTGCGGGCCGAGCAGGGCTTTGCCGAGGTGACGCGGCGGGCCAAGGCCGCGGGGCGACTGCGTGCCGACTTCGACCTGGCCGACCTGACGCTGCTGCTCAAGGCCAACTGCGGCGTCGCCACCGGGACGAGCGAGGCCGCGGCGGCGGGGTCGCGACGGTTGGTGGCGTACTTGCTACAGTCCTTCCGGGCCGAGCACGCCGAGCCCCTGCCGCCGGCGCCACCGCTCACACTCGATTTCCTGTACGGGTCGGCGACGGTGCGGTAGCCCCTGGTCCGCCTGCGCCACGTCCTTCAATCCGCCGTATTCGCTGCGGAGTAGGCGGCCCACTCGGTCCCGGGGACGATGCCGGGCATCCAGATCCGGAAGCGCGCTCTACCCATCCGCCGCGACGAGTACGGCCCGCACGACGGCGTCTGTGTCGGCGAGGTCCTCCAGCACCAGATCGGCGCCGGCCTCCTTCAGAGCCCGGACATCGCTGGAGCCGGTGGCGACGGCGACCACCCTCGCTCCGCCCAGGTGGCCGGCGAGGACGTCGTTCGGCGTGTCCCCGACCAGCACGGTGTTGCGCGTGGTGAAGGATTCCCCGTACTTCCGGGTGGCGCGCTTCTGCGCCATGCCCACCAGCACGGCGCGGTCCTCGTGGTCCATCCCGTAGGCGCCCACCTCGAAGTCCACGAAGTGCTCCAGCCCGAACGCCCTGAGCTTGCCGATCGCGAGGGGCTCCATGTTCCCGGTGAGCACCGACTGGATCACATCGACCCGGCCCGCCAGCGCGTCAAGCACCTCACGCACTCCGGCCAGGACCCTGCCCCGCTCCGAGATCGCCGCCTCCTGAACGACGAACGCCTCGGCGAGGGCCGTTCCGAAGGAGTCCAGCAGCCGGTCCGTTACCTCGACGCCGTGCATCCGGAGCGTCTCCACCGTGATCGCCCAATCGGTCCGCCCCGCCATGGCCGCGACCCGCTCCATCGGCTGCCCGGTGACCAGGCGGAAGGCCTCGGCGTAGATGTCCCTGCCGACCCCGTCGATGCTGACCAACGTGTGGTCGATGTCCCACAGCACAAGCGTTCTCGCGGAGCTCACCGTTCGAGCATAACCAAGCCTGGATTTTCCCCCTTGACGGCCTTGAACACTCGCTGGACGGCCTCCATCGGCTCCGCGCTCCCAGACCCTGGAACCCCTAATCGTCTTCAAGCCCAGGGAGAACCGAGAAGGAGGTCAACCGACGCAGCGAGCGGCGCGTTCCACGGATATCGAGATCACCGGTAGCGGTGACTTCGAGGCCGGTTCCATGTGCTCGCACTGCCGACTTGTAGTCGGATTCATCCAACTCAACGCGGAATCTCCGCGCATTACCTGTGTCGTCGTCGACTCCCTGTATAACCACCTCCCCCTTCCCAAGCTTTCCCTCCCGGAACAGGCGGACCACCAAACCGGTAACTGCGACACCAGCCTTTGGCTGCTTCGTTCGCAGGAAGTCCGCGGCTTCGCCCAAGATTCTCTGCTGACTGGGCGTGATCTTCAAACGTGTGGGCTCGCGATATCCCACGGCGAGTGGCGACTGGGAAAAACGGATCTGGTAAACGTCATGATCCGGCCCTCCCAGGGAGCTTAATGCCTCTAACTCAGTGGCATTGGCAACATTTTGGCCAGGCTGCCCAAAGGATGACAGCGGCTTATCTCCTTCACCGACTTCCACCGCGAGACGTTGAGCCCTTTGGGCCGCAGCGAGCATTCTACTCATCACTTTACGGCCAAAAGGCTGAGCAGGAACCTCAAGCAAAGGCTCTTGGCCGGCCCGACGCATGCAGTCTTCGGCTCATGGCAGCCAGCATCGAGCGGGAAAGGCTGTCTCACGGTGCTTTCCTTCCCCATCAGGTTCGACGAACCATGCGTTCCGGTCAGGAAGGACACCCAGGGCTTCGTGAAGCCGGGTGCCCACGTAGTGGAGAGCCACGCCGTCTTCAGACGCGTACCCCTGCCGGAGAACCCCTTCGCCGATGAGTTGGCGAAAACGCGACCTCCGGGGCTGATCGCCCAGGTCGTCATGGACACCGTTACTGAACGGCAGGAAGCCCAAGCCGTCATTGACGGCATCGAGGTCGTCGCCGAAAGAGTCGGTCACTCCACCCAGATGCCAGCACAGACTGCCTGCGCTCTGGCCGGCCAGCACCACACCCGCCTCCCAGCACTCCCGCAAGATCGCATCGAGCCGGTGCGCGCGCCATACTGCCAGCAGATTCACCACACTGCCCCCCGACACGAAAATCACGTCCTGGGCCAGAAGATGAGCTCGGACATCGGCGACGTTCGGCTGGACGAACAACTGGAGATGGGACAGGTCCGCATCTCCGAAGGAACCGGCCCGCGCGTACCAACGGTCGATGTACTCCCGCGAGTCGCCGACCGCCGTGGCGATGAGACACACCCGCGGCCTGCGCACGCCGGCCAACTGCATCGCCTGCCATATCTGGGCGCCTACGTACTGCGGAGGGAACCCCTCAGGGGGATACAACAGCCCGGAGCACGCCAGAATCTGCCGTTCTCTGATCATGAACACATCCTCTGTCCGGTGAAGGGTGCCCGCAGCGGCTGCTTCACGGACGTCATGATCCCTGATCCGGCGTAACCCTCGGCCTTCTTGCGCAGAGGCATCCCCATGATGCCGAGCAGATCCAGCGTTTCATCGCCAATAGGTCCGTCAACTTCCACTCCCCCTGATGTCCACCGGCGGGGAGTTCACAAGGGGATACCTGGACGACTTGTCTCGTACGGCCGGGGCATCCCAGCGTCAGCGTCACTCAGATGGGAAGGTCCCAGCTCGGCCCGTCAGGGTCGCCCAGCCAGACGTACTGACGCTCCCCGGTGACAGTGAGGCCGTACGTCGACTGGTGCGGAGACCCGGCTGCCTGCCAGGTCAGGACGGCGTGCTCGACCGCGTCCCACAACCGCAGCGGCCCGCGCTGGCGGACTGTCCAGCCGCCCTGCGGATCAAGCCCGGTGGCGGCCAGCGAACCAGTGGCCACGTCCCACAGGACGACCTCGTCACCGCCGCCCAGCTTCACCGCCGACGGCGCGGCCAACTGCGCGGCGAACAGCCCGGCCGGATCGTCCAGAACCCCCGGATCCACCCGGCTCTCCCTGGCATCCCCGGTCACGAGGTAGGCGGACGGCATCGGCGGCGGGCCGTGGGGACGGGCGGTCATGAAGGAGATGTCATCCCTCAGGAACCGTCCGCTCGCGGTGCCGTCGTCGTCGAGCGTGAGGTGCGCGAACGCGGACCCGCCCATCCACCCGGACAGCGGCGCGGTGATCGTGCCACCGTCGCGGACCTGCCACATCCACAAGAACGGGATGGAGCGGACCGAGCAGGTGGCGATCAGCCGGTCGTACTCGGCGTTCTTGTCATATCCCAGCAGGCCGTCCCCGGTCACGAGCGTCGGCGCGTACCCGGCCGCGGTGAGCGCGGCACGGGCCCGGCCGGCCACCGCCGGGTCGTACTCGACGGAGGTCACGGCGTGGGAGCCGAGCCTGTGGCACATCAGCGCGGCGGAGTAACCGGTGCCCGTGCCCACCTCCAGCACCTTGTCCCCATCGGAGATCCCCGCGGCCTCCAGCATCAGCACGACCAGGCCGGGCAGGGTCGATGACGACGTGGGCGCTCCGGAGACCGTGCCATGCGCGCCCTCGACCATGCTCCCGTCGATCTGCGTCACCCAGGTCTCGTCGCGGTAGACCAGATGGAGCCACTCGTCCTCGGTGACCTCCGCACGGTGGGTCACCTGCCACGCACCGTCCTCGGTGCCTCTGGCGACCGCCGAACCGAGGAACCGCTCACGGGGTACGGCCTCGACCGCGTCCCACCAGGCCGCGTCGCGTAGGGAACCGGTGCGGGCGAGCCGGTCGGCGAGGGTACGGCGGAGCCGTACGGCGAGGCCGGGGTTTTCGCGGGTGGTCACGTCGAGTCCTCCAGGAGCAGATCGGCGATGGCGGCGGCGATGGGCAGCCCGGTGGCGTCCTCCAGCCATCCCCACTGGCCGTTGGGGTTGCACTCCAGGAACACCGGAGTGCCGTCACCGGTGAGTGCGAAGTCGAAAGCGCCGAAGCTCAGGCCGAACTCTCCCAGGTAGGCGAGGCAGGCGTCGGCGAGTCCGGGCGGCGGCTCGATGACTGTGTAGGAGAGACGGTCGTAGTCCTGCCGCCAGTCGAGCAGGTCGGAGTCGATCCGGACGCAGAACACGCGCTTCCCGACAACTGTTACCCGGAGGTCGGCTGTTTTGCGAACGCATGCCTGGAACAGGTGCGCCGCGGCGCTGACGGTGCCGTCCATGTCGTCCGGCCCGACCTGGGCTGTCCAAATGGTGGCGGGCTCCCCGTCGGAGCCGGTGTACGGCGTGGCTCGCAATCGAGCACAGTCCATTGATTTACCAACAGTTATCATCGTCCGTTAGTAATCAGTGCTACTTTCGCTGGAACCCGGAACCGGAGAAACGATAACAAAGTCCCGCTGTAGATGCTTTCTGAACAACCAGAGTAGATGCTGGCCATTGTAGAGCTCAACAGATAAACGTGCAGCCTCATCGCGAGCAGGAGCCGTAAAATCTGATGTGGTCATGACAACTTGCTTGGTGAAGTTCCGTCGCTGAGCCGAACCAACAATCTCACGAATGGGACGGACATCCACCTTGCGATGGAGTGCATACCTCTTGACTTGTATAGCGACCTTCCCACCCAACACTGGCGCTTCATTCACCGCTACGAGATCGATGCCTCCATCACCCCCGACACGCGTGAGTCGCACCTCTGCGAACCCCATGGCCTTCAGAAGCATACGGACCAACTGCTCGAACTGCCAGGGATCAAGATCCAGCAGATTCCAGCCATCCGAGAGCTCAAAAGCAAAGCCTTCAGAGTCCGCGTACTGGAGATCGTCATCCCACTGGCGATCGATGACCGGCTCCAGCGGAGGACCAACCTTCCAACTGTCCAGCAAAATCCTCGCGTCCGAACGCGAGAACCAGTCCATTGTCCGCTTCAGCAAGAGAGCCACGGCAATTACTAGGCTCATACCTACAACCATCACGACGATGGATACGACCTGGCTAACCACGACGTTCATGGGAGATCCTTCGCGTCCTCGTCCTCATCCTCGGGCAAGTACAGCTAGCCATGGTCGCCGGGCCGCAGTAAAGCAAAAAGATCAACTCAGATCGACGCGGAACAGAAAAGCACAGAAGCCTGGACCGGCATGTGCCTCTTGAGCAAGCAACTAGATCCGCCCAAAAATAAGAGGATCATCCGACGTTTTCGGTCGGAACAAAACGGAACAGAAAAGAACAGCGTGATGTACATGAGCTCATGCGGCAGATGCGATCATTAGGGCAAAGCGATGATCGTGTGGGGCGTCTCCCTGCTCACGAGAGGCGCAGGTCACCGACCAGCGGGAGGATCCCATCACTCAGAAATCACCTGACACAAGATGGGTTGCTCTTGCGACCAGCTTGCGCGAAGTGCAGCATTCGTGCGATGAGCCCTCTATCCGCCAGATTTCGCACTTCTCATACCGACTGTCCGAATTAGTCGAAGGGAAGGCCCGAGCCAGAAGGCTACCCGGGCTTTCCCCTACCTGCGTGAGTGACTTCCTTAGCGGGAATCGAGGTGGCCGGCCGAAGCTCACACGAATCTTGTCTTTCGTTCTGGCCTGCAGATACTACGCGTGGGACAGTGGGCCACTCCACGCCAAACCGGACCCTGCGGCCGAACGTGACATCTGGCGCGAAAAACTTGAGACCCTGTTTCAGGATTCACCATCAGCCGTCGCCGAGCCAACCATCTCACCATTGGTGACAAGCGCCGAGAATCTTCGACAGGTCTCAGCACTACCATCCACTGCGACAGCTCCAACCACCAGCGCCGGGAGGCTCTCGGTTGGCGAGTTCAACATCCATCAGCGCCAGTACCAAGAGTGGTACGGCCTACATGGACTTGATCTCGCACAGGCAGCAAGGGCGGGCGAAGCGAACGCTGCGTTTCGTCTTGGGGTCCTTCTGACGCTGGACCGGCACCCTCGAATGGCACGACTCTGGCTTGCCTCGGCAACCCGGAGTGCACACCCACATGCTGGGTCTCTTCTCCACACAGAGATTAACGGAGCCGCGGGAAGGACAGCCGCTGCCGACCACGCCTATCTCCTAGGCCAGTCCGCCCACGGCCAAGGCGACATTCCCACCGCCGCGATCTACTACGGGCGGGCTGCGGCAAACGGTCACGCCGATGCCGCCTACCACATGGCTCTGTTGCACCTTGTCAGAGGCGAGACTGGCCCAGCGGGACGCTGGTTCGCCGCGGCAAGCCGAAATGGCCACCCTGATGGGGACCGGCAGCTCAATCAGATCATGCAGGGGCTGAGCCGAAACGACTCGGCAGCCTTCTCCGACACCTGACATATGCCGTCAAGGGCAAAGATAGGCTGCGTCTCGCGGCGCTACCGGCCAGACCTGAGAAGTCGCGTCAAACCGTTGTCTGCGCTAAGGGATAAGTCTGAGATGATCATGAATCATCTTTCGCGCATCACTCGGCAACCGGCGGTACTCAGACCATAGCTGATCAACCCTTGTAGGTTGACGACGCCCCTTGGCGATCCACAGCGCAAGAGCTTCCCGCTCGTCTACGTCGAGGGCTCCGAGACTTTCGAGTACAGATGGCAAGCTGGCGACTACTCCCGGAGCAGCACCTGCACGACATCGCTTACATTCAGTGACATACTGGACTTCCCTCACACCGTTCAGTGACTCACTGTCGCGGCGCGTAACAGAAAGTTGCGCTACCAGGTGAGGTGCGTCAGGGTAAGGCTCCCCTCCTGTAATGCCACACACCACACACATGTAGTCGTCTGCGGCCATAATCACTGCACGTTGCTTTGCGGTGAGGGCGTCACCAGAAGGAGCAGACCTCCCAGGCTTCCACACTTCATCGCCGGCCTTGACAAACCGGAGCTCGTTCGGATCGAGTGTGACATCATCCTTGTTCGTCGCGATCACCCAGCGGTTGTCCCGCAGGTCCCGCATGCGCCGATCAACTTGCTCGACCCCAGGGAAAGCATCTCGGAGCTGGGCCTTCGTGAAAAGGTTGCCTTCACCGACTTCCGACAGCAACCATAGCGCGATCCGGATCTTCGTGCCACGCTTAGTAGTGGTATCGCTCCAGTCGGGAAGAACCACGTCGGCCCCCTTGCCGCGAGATCATCTAAGCCGAGAGCCTAGATGTGTCAGTTATCCATAGCATGGTACGTAAGCATCTGTCGCACGAAGTTATCTCTGGGAGAACATCCGATGGTCCCGACCGCCCCACCCGCCGGCAAGGACATTCAGTCGCTGGTGGACAAGCGCCTCGATGAGGTTCGTAAGGGCCACAGCACCAGGGAGACCGTCACGATCGAATGGCGTGGTCGGCAACTGAGCATCGAAGTGATCGACATGCCTGTCGCGATGCTCTACTACAACCCTGAAACTCATCGTATCCGAGCACAGCGGGAGCACGACGCCGACCGGGATGCGAGGCTGACGACCGACCCATGGGCAGAGGAGAGCCAAGAGTACCTACATGACCTCCTTAAGGCTAACCCTGCTAACCCAGAGCGCGACGACCCTGACTTCCAGGGCCTTCAGGATGACCTGAAGAGCTATGGGCAGAAGGATCCTGGCATCATCACGCCAACGGGAATTCTAGTCAATGGCAACACCCGTCGCGCAGCTCTCAAAGAACTAGGGCATCCAAATATTCGAGTCGGTGTACTGCCCGGCGACTGGGGCTGGGAAGACATCGGAGCAGTAGAGCTAGAACTTCAGCTCCGCAAAGAACATCGCCGCGAGTATTCCTACATCAATCGACTCATTACCATTGAAGAGCAAATAAGCAAGGGACGCACAACTATAGAGCTCGCTAAAGCCTTCCGAACTACACAAAAGGCCATTCAACAAGATCGCTGGGTTCTGGCTTTCCTTCAAGATGCAATCGAGCGAAGTCGCGTTACCTTGGCTGATGGCAGCAGTGCGAGTATGCACCTGATCGATTTTGAAAAAGATCAAGAAAAGCTTAAGGAACTACATCGAGCCTATACTGTCGCCGAGAGCAAGGACCGAGATTTAGCTGATCAGCTCAGGGAGAGCCGACTTCTGGCCGTCGCAATCGGACATTCAAAGACGGATGTCCGGGTGGTTGAAGAGGGCTTCCATGAGAAATATCTGGAACCGAGGCTATCGCCCGACCTAAAGCCTACGGCGGCAACCCTGCCCGATTCAATCGGAATCCCTGGATTGACCATATCAGTACCCGATTCTTCCATTAAGGCGCAGGAGATCCGCGCACTTACGGACAAGGTGCTTCAAGCACAAGCTCAGATGAATGCGTCTTCTAAGCTGACAACAGCAGAGACAGCCAAGGCGAGTAAGGTCATTACAGCAGTAACGAAAGCTGTCGACGACAGTATCGATCACGCTAAACGTGACCAACGCGCAAAGAAACGGAAGCTCGCCGCCCAGGACACCCTGTCCGACGCTACGGATCAACTTAAACTTTGTATCGACGAGATCGCTCGCGCACGCAGCCAAGGTGCACTCGATAATGATGCCCTCGACGAGGAGCTCATTAATTTACGTGACACTTTGCGACGACTCGCGCAGCAAGCATCTCGTGGTGTGGCCGAGCCAGGCAAGGGCTTGAGCTGGCTTCAGCGTGCAACGACGGGCCAGGACTAGGTGGATACGATGGCTAGTCTCCGGCTTGAACTCGCGGCTTCCGGCACAGCTGTCCTGCTTAGATCCGCGGAAGAGCATTTAACGAATCTCCGGCAGCTTGCCCCACGATTCCGTACGGCCATACACAAAGGGCCAAACGTAATTGAAATAAAACTTGATGATTTACTTGTTAATCTCCGCGAACTTAGCCGATGGCCATCTCCACATGATGTGGACTGGCAATCAGAGCTGAGAACCATAGTGGAGGATGTCCATCTCGATGCCAGCGCTGCTACCGCCTATCTGCAAGGCACAGCTCCCGCAACAGCTCCACTGAGCAAGGACGAAATTTTCGAGCTTCTCGGACCAGAGTGGATTGCACCACTAACAGAATTCCAGCTTCGCGACATCTCCAAGCTTCTATCCCTTCGGCATGGAGCAAACTTCAGCGTTCCTGGCGCCGGAAAGACCCGGGTCGCTCTAGCTATCTTCCAGGCGCTTCGTACCAAAGGGCTGGTCCAGCGTCTCCTGGTGGTTGGCCCCAAGGCAGCTTACGAAAGCTGGCAGTATGAGAACAAAATATGTCTCTCCCAACCACTAAATGTGCAAGTGATCGACGGTAAAGTAGATGCAGGAGCGAGGTTGCTACTGGTCAACTACGAACGATTGGCCATCAACGAGACGGCCCTGGCGAAGTGGCTAACCACGAAGCCATCCATGCTTATCCTCGATGAAGCTCACCGTATGAAGCTGGGTGCTACAGGCGTGTACGGCGCAGTTTGCCTAGCTCTTGGCCCCAGGGCTCGACGACGGCTGATTCTTACGGGCACACCGGCACCCAACGGCGTCCAAGACCTTGAAAATATTTTTGGGTTTGTCTGGCCAGGCCACGGTCGGCAGTCCGTGACCCGTGCAGTTTCTGGAGGAAACCTAAAGCACGCAAGCAAGGTTCTTCGTCCTTTCTTCACTCGGACGACGAAGAAAGAGCTAAATCTCCCGCCGGTTACTACCCGAATACAGCGTGTTGCATTCAAACCCGGAAGCCTTCACGGAGAAATTTATTCAGCGCTCGTCGGAGAAATGAGCGCACGGGCCGCGCGATCTCGGGATGATTTTGAGGCTCTCGGACGCATTTTAATGTACCTACTGATGGCTGCTACTAGTCCTGCGCTCATCGCTCTTGGAACCACGAAACACGAGCCTCTTCTCTATCAGGCGCCACCCATCGAGATCCCCGAAAACAGGACCCTAACTGAGCTTCTCAAAGATCTGCCAAACCATGAGATGTCACCTAAATATGAAGCAACACACGACATCGTCTTAGCCAATTCCTCGACCAAGCGAAAGACCTTAGTCTGGTCAACATTTGTCAGGAGCCTGACTACTCTAGAGTCTATACTGAAGGAGCATCAGCCTGCTATGGTGCACGGCGGGACACCTGACAGAGAGAACCAGATCAAGCGGTTCCGTGAGGATCCGGACTGCATGGTTCTACTCTCTAATCCCGCAACTCTCGGCGAAGGCATCAGCCTTCATCAAGTATGCCATGACGCTGTATATGTGGATCGAGACTTCGCCGCCGGCAGGTATTTGCAGAGCCTGGACCGTATACACCGCCTGGGACTATCTTCAAACATCGAAACCAATGTGACAGTTCTCGCTACTGCGGAGACCATAGATGAAATGGTCGAACAGCGTTTGAGCACAAAATTGCGATTCATGGGCGCAATTCTAGACGACCCAGAGGTCGAACAGCTCGCAGATTTGCAAGAGGAACCAGTCGCCGGCCGTACTATGGATTCGGCCGATGTAAAGGCCATGCTAAGGCACCTTCATGTCGGCCCTACCTCCTGAACCAGTCATACGTGCGGCGATGCGCTGGGTAAACCATCTTCAGCATTCCTCGATCGATCGCACCTATTCTCTATTCGCTTCTCACCCTGCCTATAGGGATTTAACGCTGACACAGTACAGTGCAGCGTTGAGTTGGCTGCGCGATACCGGAGTGATTGACGATAGAGGTCGTCCAGCTCACGTCTCCGGACGCATGGAAATCGCTTTACTTAAATCCGCTTTTCTCCACGCCAATCCACTCTGGCTACAGGATGCCGACCAACTAATTACAACTGCAAATGATCTTCCTCAGGATGCGTCAGCTGTGGGAGAAGCTCTGGGGTTAAGCTCACACGAAGTGCTTGCAGCGGTACGCATGAGCTGGGGAAAAATAGATACTCGAACTCGACAAGAAGTCGGTTCTGCAGGAGAATTGGCGCTTTTACGTCTCCTGCAGGAGATTGGCTCTGTCACCGCGACCCACGTCGCCGCGTACGCCGATGGCTTAGGTTATGACGTATCAGTGGAAGGCAATGGACTCTGCCTCCATCTTGAGATCAAGTCAACGACCCGGCGTGGGCGCTTAAGCATTTACCTCTCGCGCAATGAGTTCGAAGTCATGCTCACTGATCCCAAGTGGCGGCTAGTGGTCGTGCTTGTGGGGACAGATAAAGAGGCCAACGCCATCGGCATGGTTGATTCGCAATGGATCACGGACCATGCTCCGGTTGACACCTCTTCCCTTGGACGTTGGGAATCTGTGCGCCTTGACATCCCTCCAGGGGTGGCACGAAGCGGCATAACAGATCTGAACGGACAAGTAAGCGAGAATCACTTGCTACTTGCTGGAGCACAAGAGGTGCGACCATCGTGGCTGGTAGGTTAAGTTCCGTCAAGCAAGTCAGTAGGTTTTTACCGCGTAGTTTCGCAAACTGCTTGACGAGGGGGTTAAAATCTTGCCCCCGACGAACAGCCCAAGCCTGTTTCGCTCACGCTGCGTGCAGCCCTGCTGACTCAATACTCTCGATGTGACTCATCCATGCCTCATACTCGCGCTGCGACTGTTGCCTGTCAGCGCCAGGAAGATCACTTGATGTTGCCTTACAAGTCCGCCAAGTTACGCCCCTAGGGGTACAACGGGTAACGTCTGCAACATGAAGACCGTATATGGGCATGTCAATGCACTTGAGATCAGCTTGCCTAGTGACCTGCAAGCAGCAGCTACCCTCCTATGCCATGTCACTCTAGGTAATGTCGGCTCAATCCGCTAGATTCGCTGACATGTTCGGAAGAGCCAGGCCGCACTGCCGCCACCACCGCGTCGATCGCAGACGTGAGCGGTTCGTGCTCCCACAGCCGAACCACCTGCCATCCAGCAGCCTCAAGGGCAGCGTTGACGGTGCGATCACGCTCCATGTTCCTGCGCAGCTTTGGCGTCCAATACCACTCGTTCACCGTTGGCCGTCGGCCGTGTTCGGGACAGACGTGCCAGAAGCAACCGTCGACGAACACCGCGACCTTCTTCGCAGTGAAGACGATGTCAGGCCGAACCTTGACCCCCTCCAGGTCGAGCCTGAGATCCTTCCGGTACCGGTAGCCCAGGCGGTGCAGGGCACTGCGCAGCACCACCTCCGGCTTGGTATTCGTCCTCCGGTTCGCCTGCATGTTCCGCGAACGCCCCTCGTTGAGCGGCGCGGGGTAGAGGCCCTTGGCATGGGCCTCCTTTCGGACTTGATCCCTACTTCTCTTCGTCATGTCCTCACCAGTTGCTGCTTTATCCGGGAAGATACAGCTAGCAACCCGGTCATGCCGAACACCGCACATGAAAGGATCTACCGTGAGCGAGCGGCAGCTACGCGTCATTGAGATTTGCGCTGGCGCGGGCGGCCAAGCATTAGGTCTCGAGAAGGCTGGGTTTGAGCACGAGCTGGCCATCGAGTTGGATCCCAACGCGGTCAAGACGCTCCAGGCTAACCGGCCGGAATGGAAGGTCGAGCAAGGCGACGTCGCAGATCCCAGCATCTGGAATCCAGCAGACTACGCCCCCAGCGACGAGCATCCCGACCGTGAGCCGATCGACTTGCTGGCCGGAGGTGTGCCGTGTCCCCCGTTTACGATTGCGGGTAAGCAGCTCGGCGCGAACGACGAACGTGATCTCTTCGCATGGGCGGTAGAGCAAGTTGGCGTTTTGAAGCCCCGTGCGGTCATGTTAGAAAACGTCCGCGGACTGAGCATGCACCGCTTCGCGGCCTACCGTCAGCATGTTCTCAACGAACTCCACGGATTTGGATATATCGCTGAATGGAAGCTTCTGCAGGCATCACATTTCGGGGTGCCTCAGTTGCGCCCTCGCTTTGTACTTGTCGCGCTCCGAGAAGAAGACGCTCCCTACTTTCACTGGCCCGAGCCTATCGGCACCCCTCCCACAGTCGGCAAAACACTGCGCGACCTCATGGCTTCCGACGGCTGGGAAGGCGCTGACGCCTGGGCTGATCAGGCGAACAGCATTGCACCCACCATCGTGGGCGGGTCCAAGAAGCACGGAGGGGCTGACCTCGGCCCGACACGAGCAAAAAAGGCTTGGGCATTAATGGGTGTTGACGCTCTTGGCGTCGCTAATAGCGCCCCCCCTAAAGGGAGCAAGTTCGCTGTCGGTCCGAAGCTGACATGCGAGATGGTCGCCCTACTCCAAGGCTGGAAACCAGAGGACGAGTGGGAGTTCAAGGGTGGAAAAACTTCTGTATATCGCCAAATTGGTAATGCTTTCCCACCACCGGTCGCCGAAGCCCTTGGCGGCGCCATCAAGGCTGCGCTCTTGCACGAGACCGAGCCTCTTCAACGCACCAAGTCGGTCCACGATCCCGTGTACCAGGCACTTCGGGACAGCGATACCCCTCTTACGCTTAACCAGATCGTCAAAGCAACTGGGCTTGAAATACGCGTTGAGGATGTTGAACGCCGACTCAAGCACCTTGAGCTGGACTTCGAAATTGAAATGATAGAGACTGCTCGCAGCCGTAAATACAAGCTCGGAGAGTTTAGGGCGTTCCGCGGCCAAGAGGGCCATATCCGCCACCAGTTGTTCCCTAAAAACCTTTCGAAGATCAGTTAGGAATAGGCGGAATTAGCCCCCGGTAAGGATCGTCCGGCCGATTTTCCGCACCTCAGCTCAGCGGCCACCACCGAGTGGGGCTGAGCGGAGGTGCTCCAATTCCTTGGAGAGAACGTGCTCCACATCGGAGCGGCATCGCAGGGTGTGACCCACTCCAGGAATAACGATCAGTTGTGAGCTGCCATCGAGTCGCTGCACAAAGGATCGAGCCTGATCTATTCGGGTCACGCGATCTTCTTCTCCATGGATCAAAAGCAGTGGGCATCGAATTTCGGCGGCGGGTTCGTCTATGGCACGACGATGACCTCCGCTGAGTAACTGTGTGTGATGAGCTTGGAACTTTGGTGCGGCTCTGCTCCAGCTCTCGAGGCCGACCACGGTGGATCTGGCGATCCCTGTGACGAATACATCGGTCGTCGCCAGAGCGCGCAGAACGGTGTATCCGCCAGCGCTCGCTCCCCAAATCGTCATTCGCGCGAGATCTGCAAGGCCGATGGACGCCAGATAAAGCGCCGCGTCAGCGCAATCCGTGGCGTCAACCATCCCCCATCGATAACGGAGCCCTAGACGGTATACGCGTCCGTACCCCGTACTGCCCCGGTAGTCGATATCGGCGACAGCGAAACCTCTGCTCGCGAAGTACTGCGCATGTAGGTCCAACCGAAGAGGCCAATTCGCCGTCGGTCCCGGATGAGCCCGTACGAGCAACGGTGGTGGCAGGTCGCTCTTGCTCATAGGCGGGTAATAAAGGCCGTACGCTTCGTGTCCGTCCCGGGTAGGAAAGACGAAGCGGTCGGGTTGAGCGAGCGATGCCGGGTCGATCCCGAGGTCGTTTGTAGTGAGCTCTTGGATGGGGCCGTCCAGCTGGGACAGCACCACCGTGGGCAGCTTGGTGGGACTGGAGCCAATGAAGGTGAGCTTCTGGCCTGCCAGGGCCAGATAGGGCTTGATCGAGGTGTAGGACAGGACCTCCGGCTCCAGTGAGCCGTCAGGATGTCTCGTCACGAGATGGTGCTCTGGGCCCTGCTGAATGACCGCCACGATCTGAGCGTTCTGGAACGCGTAAGTACGGTAACCGAACTCCCACGGAGCAGCCGCGACCTCGAACTCCCCCGTGATCACCGGGTCGAGGCGATCGTCGCGCCAGGCGTACAGGTTCCACCAGCCCGAGCGGTCCGACACGAGGTGCAGCACACTGTCCGGACTCCACTGCGGCTGGCACACCGA
The DNA here is from genome assembly GCF_900113865.1 of Streptosporangium canum. Classification (GTDB taxonomy): domain Bacteria; phylum Actinomycetota; class Actinomycetes; order Streptosporangiales; family Streptosporangiaceae; genus Streptosporangium; species Streptosporangium canum. Next base: position 96,236 of record NZ_FOQY01000015.1, read on the forward strand.
CTCATCTTCACCACCTGCGACAAGCTGAAGGTCCGTGAGAGTTCCGTCAGAGCGGATGTCGGCCACCCAGAGCCAGGAACCGTCCCACGGCATGAGCGGTGCGTTCCATGACACCCAGGCCAGCCGCTTCCCATCGGGACTGGGCTCCGGGGACATGTAGAAGTCGTCGCCGAAGACGACCACCTTCGGCTCGGCCGACCTGTCGACCGGCAGGATGACGAGTTCGTTGTGGACTGACCCGTCGGCTTCGTGTCGCTCGCGGACACAGATCAACTTGTCGATACCCGGTAGGAGGCGGAGATCGGCATAGCGCAAAGCCCCAGGTGAGGCGGGAGCAGGCGTCACCGGTACAGGAGGCCGGCCGTCGCTCACGCGATAGATCCGCTGATCGTCGGCGTTGCAGAACCAGAGGTCCCGCTCGGTGGCCAGGTAGGCGCCTCCGCCGTACTCGTGCACATAGGAGGCGACGTGGAGGCCCTCCGGCAGCACGTCCTGAGTGCCGTCGGAGGCGGTCCAGCGCACGAGCACGTCCCCGGCCGGTCGCCCCTCGATCCAGTAGACGGTCTCGCCGACCGTCTGGAGGGCGTCGTAGGAGACGGTGGCGCGGGCGACGAGTTCAGCCGGGATAGGGCTCACTCTTGCCATGTTCGGACGAAATCATCCAATTCGCGAACCGCCGGCTGCTCTGCCATGCGATCGCGGAGTTGCCGCACCCGGGACATGCCCGAGGAGGATCCCCGCTGGGCGAACACGGTGATCGCTTCCCGTGTCAGCCGTACGGCTTCGGCTGTTTCGCCTTCTCCGAGGCGTGCCTGCGCCAGGTCCACGCTGAGCTCCGCCCGGCGGCGTACGCATGTGGCGGGGACGCCGCTGAGGGCGTGTTCGAAGGAGCGGGCCGCCTGGGCGTATCGGCCGAGCTCCAGCAGGCAGTTGCCCTCGTAGCCCAGAAGGCGCTCATGGTCGAAGTCGTACATCCACTCGTCGCGTTCGTCGCCGGCCTCTTCCAGGGCTCCATGTGCCTGGCCGAGCTGGGACAGAGCGGTACGGCTGTCGCCCGCGTGGGCGCAGGCGGCGGCGTTCACCGCGTGGAGCCAGGACCTCGTCACGCGGGTGACCGAGCGGCCCGCCATGTCGAGAGCCGCCGATGCGTGGCGTACGGCTTCACCGGCCTGACCGGCCGCGTCGGCGGTGACCGCCTGGTAGGCGCTGATGTAGGACCGCAGCCCTCTGTCCTCGCCTTCGACCAGGGCGTCCATGGCTATGCCGTATCGGCGGCCCATCTTGAAGTGGTCACCGAGGTCAAACCAGATCCATGCCGAGAATCCGGCGGCCTCCCCAGCCGCGGAGACGATGCGTCGCCGTAGCCGGTCCGGTGCGGGGGTCTCCAGGAGAGAGAGCAGCAGCCCGAGATGGCCGTCGACCGGGACGAGCATCTGGGTCGACGTCAGTTCGTGGTAGAGACGGCGCTGGTACATCGTGATCATCTCGATGTCGTCCACCACCGCGGAGGTCACCCCTGAAGCGCGTTTGCCGCATGCGCTGAGCCGTCCCCAGTCGACATCGGCACCCGGGGCTTCCGTGCCGGACCTGCGGGCGGCCTCGCTGCTGTGGCGGAGGTGTGCCTGTTCCCGGATGACGCCGGGGAGCATACGGTTCAGCGCTCCGCCGGCGCCGAGTGCGGTGTCGCACGCGACGATCACCGACTCCGAGGGGGCGACGGAGCCTCGTTCCACGGCACCGAGGTGCTGCCAGGAGTATCCGGTCAGCTCACCGAGCTCCATCAACGTCAGCGCGCGTCCTTTGCGCAGCTCACGCACCTTGGCCCCCAGGGCAGCGAGCAGTGACATGCCGGGATCGAGGGCCTTGGCCGGTCGCCCACGACCTCTCTTCCGCTCCGTGGTCATGCGATCACCTCGCGTTGTTTTTGCTGTTCGTTGCGAGCAAATCAGGCCATGAGGTCTCCTGTCAGCACCTTGAGCACGCCGGATCGCGAGAGATGGACACCATGAGTGCCAACGCCGTACATGCCCTCGATCAACTGGAGAGACTCGCCGCGCGACTGGACCGGCGGAGCTTCACCGTCCGGCCGCACCTGGAGGAAGGTCGCCCTACCTCGTTGACCGTGGTCAAAAAGGCCGCGCCACCGCTGACCGAGAGCGTGCTTACCGCGCCGAACACCGGCGGAAAGCTCCGGTTCCCTGGGCCGTTCCTGATCACACCGATCACCGACGTCGAAACCGCCGCCGACCGGATCGAACGCGTTCTCGCGGAGATCGGCCGGTAGTCCCTGAACCGGCGCGACGGCACGCCCCGTGTACGGCCCCAGTCCGGGTCTGCGGGCCTTCCCACCGTGCCGTCGCGCCACCTACAAGAACACCTTCGGTCGTGTGCCGCCGCCATCGAGGCACTTGATGATCTCTATGACGCCGCCTGAGCGGACGTAAGCGGCGTCATCCGATCTCCCCTGGAATCGATCTCATCTGGAGAAGACATGCCGGGCGAACCTCCATCCCCGATCCCGACAGACCCCTGCCAGACCGCAGAGTTCCTGCGTAAGGCTCTGGAAGAGCAGGGGATCGCCTCCGACGTTCACGACGGTTACGGGCTGGCGCTGGTGTCGGTCTGGGTGGGCCTGGTGGTGTGGTGTGACGGGGAGCGGGTCTGGTGGCGGACCGGGTGGGACGCCCGGCGGGGGCGGTCCGTCTATGCCTGGCATCCGGCGAACGATCCTGTCCGCGCCGCCCGGCGGGTCGTGTTCCGCTATGCGGAGCTCCGCGAAACGCATCGACTGCCCGAACCGCCGGCGGGGGCACGCGGTGATCCCGCCTGACAGGTGCCTGAGTCCGCATGTGGCGATGGTCCAGCGAGAGCACACGCGACTGGAGTGGCGGTCCCCGCACCAGGCGCTGGAGCGGGCGCGGCCGGTCGCGTGGACCTGCTTCTGCCGCGCCACCGTCTACGAACTACTGGAAGGCGCCGGGCGGGCGTTCCTCCGTCGAACCGTCCAGCTCGACGGCGGCCATCAGGTGCACGAGACCGCCCCCTGCTCGATCAACGAGGCTTGGGCGATCTGGACGGCACTGCTGACCGGGAGGACCCGATAGACCGGCGTGGCGGCGTGGGATCTGGAGGGACGGCGCCGCCACGCCTCACCATACGAACCCCGCGATACCGCTACCAGGCCGAAGAACTGCAAAAAACGGCCCTGCCAGGCGAATCCCGTCGGCTGGCAGGGCCTTGATCGCATACCGGAGGTGCGACCCGTGCCCAACCTTAGTAGAGCCGGACGGATCATTCGGGTCCGTTGGCATGCCGGACAGCCGCCGTCGCCACTTGGTTGCCGGTGGTGCGGCCATCCGCCCTACGCCCACGACGCGGCCAGCCTGCCGCACCGCCGCGACCATCTGTGGGACCAGCCCACGCCCGCCCAGGTCCGCACCCGCATGGCGGCGCGGCGGCGGCTCGGTCTGTGTGGCCGACCGCTCCCGGCCGTGCCGGACATCGTGACGGTACGGCCGCCAAAGCCTCACCACCCCACGGTTTCTCCTGGAAGCCGGGGACACCGCTTGCGGCCGGCCGCGACGGCCGCCGTGCCGTACGGGCGCGAAGCGCCGCCGGGCGTCAGCCCTCCATCCGGCAGGCGCGAGCCGTACTGGAAAGGCGAGCTGCACCGAAAGGACGAGCCGTACCCAAAGGGGGCGGTGACATGAGTCTGTTCCACCTCGATGCCGATCGGTGGGGTGCCCTTGGCGTACGGCGGGCACACCCCATCTCCAGAACGGGCCGCGAGACGGCCGTTCCAGAGATGGGGCGATCAAGCGGTGTCAGCACCGATATCGCAGTGGAGAGGAGAGACAACGATGGCGGCGCGACTTCTGGCCATGCTTGCCGGCGTGTTCACTGATCGGTCCCGGACGACGGCCCACGACACTACGGGCCTCGCGCACCAGGGGCCGCTCCTGGGCCACGCGCCCACCGCCCCTCTCGTGATCTCCCGGCGGTTCGGAGCCACTCCCCATCAGGTCAGGCCCGCGCGGAACTTCGTCGCCGGGATACTCGGGGACGGCCATCCGCTCCGCGACGACGCCGTGCTCCTCACCAGCGAGCTCGCCACCAACGCCGTCGAGCACTCTTCCGGGCCGTTCGACGGCCCGCAGGAGTTTCTCGTCACGGTGGCCTTCGTCGTCCACGGCGTGCTGATCACCGTGCAGGACCCCGGTTCCTCACAGATCCCCTGCCCGAGGGACTCCGGGCCGGACGCCACAGGTGGCCGTGGTCTCGCCCTCGTCAACAGCCTCGCCACCCGATGGGGATTCCACCGCGACTCCGTCGGAACCGTCATCTGGTTCGAGCTCGGCTCACCCGCCGAAAGGCTCCCCGCCGAAAGGGGCTCCGCTGAGGAACATGACACCGGGAGGCTCCCCCGACGAGACCGCTGAACCGGCGGGGAGGCGCGAGCGTGGAGGGCGGCGCCACGCGGTCAGGCGACGCGCGCGGAGGGCAGAGCCGCCGCGCGGTCAGGCGACGCGTGCGGAGGACGCCTTCCAGGTGTTGCAGGAACCGGGGTCGCCGCTCTTGAAGCCGCGGTCGAGCCAGTAGACGATGTTCTTGCCCTTGGCGAAGTAGCGGTCCTTCTTGGACCTGTGGTCGCCATTCGACTTCACGAGGTCCAACAACGCGGGCCAGCCTTCACTGCCCTCTCCTGCGGTCTTCCAGACGCTCCCCAGGAAGACCCCCGACAGGCAGCTCCCCTGAAGCATCCAACGCCGCTCCCGCTCGAAGTTCTCGGCCTTGTTCTTGTACGGCAATGCGCTGAAGCCGCGTGCGATGCCTGTGGTGTGCTGCAGATGGGCGCCGTAGAGCGCGGTGATGTACGTGAAGTGATAGATCTCGCGTGTCCGCAGGTAGTACTCATCGTTCACCAGCACCGCCGCCGTCTTCGTTCCGGCGCAGTAAGTGGACAGGAAGCCCTCCTTCCATTTTTTACCGCAGAACGGCGCCGGTTCGGTGAGGACGACGAGCTTGGCGGGCGCGAAGGGCAGCTTGGCGTGCTTGAAATGCGCCGACCAGGAAGTGTTCAGGCAGCGCCACAGCGCGGTGATCGTGCGCTTCGCGGCTGGGGCACTCTCAATGCTGAGCGCACCGTCGGGGCATTCCGAGGATTTGATCTTTCCACTGCGGTAGAGGCTGTTGTCGGTCAGAGCGGGCACGCTCTGGATGGGGGAGGTGAGAGCGTCGGCCGTGCCGGGGAGGAGTAGGGCGGCGATTAGGGCCACGGCCGGCAGCGCGAGGGGTTTGAGCACAAAAGGGCACGGTAGAGCAGGACGTTGTCAATGATCAAGGTTCTGAGCATCGCACCGGCCGTACTTCGACGCGGGAGACCTCGGTGCTCCGCCACGGCGGTGACGGCACGGCTCCCGGGTCGCTCCAGCGCAGCGGAACCCGCTGTGCCACCGGCGCTTCAACCGCCGCCGTCCCCTCCTCCGCCAGGAGGAGCCGGCTCGTAGGAGAGACGTGGCGGCACCGGCTCCGCGGGGACGGCGCCGCCACGCTTGGGCAGGAGAGGCCATGACACCTCCTGACCTGCGGGGAGACTACTCCGCAGCCGCGGGTCGTCGTACTGGGATGGTCAGATCCGGTCTGGCCCTCGCTGCGGGAAATCGGCGAACGTCGACTCACCGGTGGCGAGCTCGGTGCGGGCTTCGCGAAGGTGGCGGACACAATTTCGTGCGGCGAGCAATCCGGAGTGACGACGGCTCCGAAGTACAGGAGACCGGCCGGTGGCCGGTCAATGAGGCTCGGGCGATCCAGACGGTGCCGCTGTCCGGACCGACCCGGTGGACGGGCGTGGCGGCGTGAACTTGGAGGGGTGGCGTCGCCACGTCTGGACTGTACGGCCGGCGCCTGCCCGGCAGCCGTACCCGCCCTGGCCTGCTCGAACTGTACGGCTGGCACCCGACCGGCGGCCATACCCGCCCTGGCCTGCTCGATCAGCACGGCGGGGGCGCCCGCCGGTCGCGGGCGCCCTCGGCGTCTTCTGCTGCTGCTCAGCCGGTGTAGCGGGGCAGCCTCACCGAGGGGTCACCGGGCTTCTTGACGGCCGGAGCCGGCTCCTCGCGGACCTTGGCCGGGACGGGCCGGGGGGCGGCGGACTTGGCGGGTTCGGCCGTGGGCCGGCTGACGCCCTTCTCCGTAGGAGCCGGCTCGTCGGCCATCGCCGTGCCGACCAGGCCGGCGCCGAGGGCCAGGGCGACGACGCCGCCGACGAGTGCGAGCTTGAGACGCATGTGTCTCACCTTTCGTTGTTGTCAGTTGAGTTGTTCTCGGTGACGAGCCGTACTCGGCCGAGCCGTACTCGGTTGGGTCCTACTCGGTTGGGTCGTACTCGGTGACGAGCCGTACTCCGTGCCGGAAGGGCGTCAGCCCTTCAGGACGACCGGGGTGCCGATCGCCAGGTTCTCGGCCATCCAGGTGATGTCGGCGTTGCCGACCCGCACGCAGCCGTGGCTGACTTGCGTGCCGAGGGCCGCCGCGTCGTCGGTCCCGTGGATGGCGAGCTGCCCCGGGCCTCCCGCGAAGCTCTTCAGCGTCGGGGAGAACCCGCTCAGCCCGAAGGCGTAGGCACCGTACGGCCCGTGCGGGTCCGGCGGGCGTACCAGCTCGGTGAAGAAGTAGCGGCCGGGAGGGGTGGGCGTGCCGTCCCGGCCTGTCGCCACCTTTCCCGTGCGCAGGACGCGGGCCCCGTCGTAGACCGTGAACCTGAACCGCGCGGGGTCGACCTCCGCCCGATGCGTGGTCCTGGCCAGCGTGACGTCGCCCGCCCTGATCCAGCCCGTGCTGCCGTTGGGCCTGATCGGCAGCAGGACCCGCAGCCACTCGCCGTCGCGGCGCTCCACGAGGAAGACCCGCTCGGCGCCGTAGTCGTTGGGGCTCGCGAGCTCGCGCCAGGGTGAGCTCGCCCCCTTGCGCTGGTAGACGGCGATCCGTGGTCCCCGTACGGTCGCCACCTCCACGCCGGCCCCTGTCCCGGCCTGGCCGGTGGCGGTGGAGGCGGCGGCGCGCGGAGGGGCCGGCTGGGTGCCGGACGCCGCGCAGCCGGTCAGCGTGGCCACGGTGACGAGTGCCGCCGTTGCGAGATAGCCGTTGAACTTCATGCGACTGAACTTCACGCGACGCAGACTGGCGGAGGAATGTGAAGGTCCTGTTTGGTCGCTGTCAATGACCTGTCTTGGTCACATAACCTCGTCCCGATGTGCGCATATGTGCTGGTTGCAGAGGATGACGTGAAGCAGGCGGAGCTGGTCCGCCGCTATCTGGAGCGGGAAGGCCACTCGGTGCTCGTCGTGCATGACGGGCGGGCCGCGATCGACGAGGCCCGTGGGCGCGAGCCCGACCTCGTGGTGCTCGACGTGATGATGCCGAAGGCCGACGGCCTCGACGTCTGCCGTGTCATCCGCGCGGAGTCGGACGTTCCCGTGCTCATGCTGACCGCCCGCGCCACGGAGGACGACCTGCTTGTCGGCCTCGACCTGGGGGCCGACGACTACGTCACCAAGCCCTACAGCCCCCGGGAGCTGATGGCCAGGGTCCGCACGCTGCTGCGGCGGGCGCGGCATTCCAGGGACCCCGAGGAGACGCGGCGTCCCGGGGCCCCCGAGGAGACGCTGAAGGTCGGCGATCTCCTGGTCGACCCCGCGCGCCACCTGGTCAGCGTCGCCGGCGGCCCGGTGGACTGCACGCCCGCCGAGTTCCGGATCCTGGAGACGCTCGCCGCCCAGCCCGAGCGGGTCTTCACCCGCGCGCAGCTCCTGGAGGAGGTCCACGGGTTCGACCGTTTCATCACCAGGCGCACGGTCGACGTGCACATGCTGAACCTGCGGAAGAAGATCGAGCCCGATCCGCGCAGGCCGACCCGGATCCTGACCGTCTACGGCGTCGGCTACAAGCTGACCGACGGTTCGGGATGAGCCTCTGGCGCCACAGCCTGCTCACGCGACTGCTCGCGAGCTCCGTCCTGGTGGCCGTCTGCTCGATCTCGGCGACCGCCTGGCTGACCAGCCAGGGCACCTCGGGCGCGATCCGCGAGGAGCAGGACCAGACCCTGGTCACCGACACCCGCATCAACGACACCCTGCTCGGCTACGGCGCGACCCACGCGAGCTGGGACGGCGTCGGTCAGACGGTCCGTGACCTGGCCGGGAAGACGGGCCGCCGCATCGCGCTCACCACCGAGAACGGCGAGCCGATCGCCGACTCCAGCGGCACCCCGCTGCCCGCCAAGCCGTCGGTGGTCGTCGATCCGCTGCGGGTGGACGTGACCTTGGTGCCGGGGGCGGCCAAGGACCGCATCGACCCCCGGGCGGTCGGGCCGTTCAAGCTCACCGCCGCGGAACGGTCCCGGCTGCGGAAGGCCGCCAACCTGGGGGTGATCTGCGCGCGCCGCAGCGGACAGGAGGCCGGCGTCGTCCTCTCCCCTTCCGGGCGTCCCTCTGTCGAGATCCCCAGCAAGAACGCCTCCGCGTCCATCGCGTGCGCCTCGAAGACGCTGAACACCCCCACCGCGACCGAGCGCAAGGCGCTGCGCCGACTCAACCACCTGGTCAACCGGTGTCTGGTGGACCAGGGCAAGTACGAGGTCACACTCGCCCTCGACCTGTCCTGGACGCTCTTCGGGCCGCGCCCCGCCGCCGTCCCGCGCGTCCTCGACCCGCAGCCCGTCTCCGCCTGCCTGGCGGGTGCCAGGCGCGAGCAGCTCAGGGCGTATGTCGCGCCCGCGGCCCTGCTCTATCTCGGCTCCTCGGCGCAGGCGCCCTCCGCCGAGCTGCCCTCGGCCGGGGTGGCGCGCATCGCGGGCACCGCGCTGGTCGTGCTGCTGTTCGCGGTCGCGGTGAGCGTCGTGGTCGCCACCCGGCTGGTCCGGCCGGTGCGGGCGCTGACCGAGGCGGCCCAGCGGATGGGGCAGGGCGACAGCTCCGCCCGCGTCGCGGTGACGGCCACGGGTGAGGTGGGCGAGCTGTCGGAGGCGTTCAACAGGATGTCGGAGCATCTGGAGCGGATGGAGGCGCAGCGCAAGGCCATGGTCAGCGACGTCTCCCACGAGCTCCGTACTCCGCTGAGCAACCTGCGCGGCTGGATGGAGGCCGCCCAGGACGGCGTCGCGGAGCTGGACCCCGAGCTGATCGCCTCGCTGGTGGAGGAGATCCTGCTGCTCCAGCACATCGTCGACGACCTGCAGGAGCTGGCTCTCGCGGACGCGGGCAAGCTGCGGCTGCATCCCGAGCCGGTGAACGTGGCCGACCTGCTCGACCAGATCGCCACGGCGCATCGCGGCCGCGCCGACTCCGCCGGCCTCACCCTGACGGCCCACACCGCCGGCGACCCCGGACTCCTCGCCGACCGGGTACGGCTGCGCCAGGCCGTGGGGAACCTGGTGAGCAACGCCGTGCACTACACGCCGCCGGGCGGGCGGATCGCGCTGCGCGGCCGTCTCGCGGACGGGCACGTCCTGATCGAGGTGGCCGACACCGGCGTCGGCATCGCTCCCGAGCACCTTCCCCATGTCTTCGACCGGTTCTGGCGGGAGGAGAAGTCACGGAACCGGCGGACCGGCGGCAGCGGGCTCGGGCTCGCCATCGTCCGGAATCTGGCCGAGGCCCACCAGGGGACCGTGAGCGTCGTGAGCACCCCGGGCGAGGGCGCCGTCTTCACGCTGCGGCTGCCGGTCGAACCGGATCTGCCGACATAAGCAGAGTAAGCAGATCTTGATCCGGCATTACCCGCACAAGACCGCGAAAGTCTCTCTAAGATCAATTAACGACGAATACCGAAGAATCGGGGAGAAGCGTGGACAGTCAGGCCGCGCCGGACGGGGTGGACCCGAACGTGCCCAATGTCGCCCGGATGTACGACTACTACCTGGACGGCAAGGACAACTTCGCCGCCGACCGGGCCGCGGCCGAACAGATCCTGAAACTCTTCCCGGAGACCCGGGACTCCGCGCGGGAGAACAGGGCGTTTCTCTCGCGTGCCGTACGCCACCTGGTCGAGTCGGGCGTCCGGCAGATCGTGGACCTGGGGTCCGGGCTGCCCACGCAGGGCAACACGCATGAGGTCGCGCACGGGGTCGCACCCGACACCCGTGTGATCTACGTGGACTACGACCCCGTCGTGTGCGCGCACGGCCGGGCGCTCCTGGCGGACGGCGAGAACATCACCATCGTCCAGGCCGACGCGCGTGACCCGGAGAAGCTGCTGGTCGCGCTGCGCGAGCACGTCGACTTCGACCGGCCCGTGGCGTTCCTGATGCTGGCCATCCTGCACTTCATCCCGGACGAGAGCTCCGACGGCGCGGGCGCCTACGAGATCGTCCAGCGGCTGTGCGAGGCGAGCACGCCGGGCAGTTACCTCGTGCTCAGCCACGCCATCGACGCCAAGCCGGACACCACGCCGGAGGCCCTGGAGATCTACAACCGCGCCACCGCGGCGCTGAGCCTGCGCACGCACGCGGAGATCACCCGCTTCTTCGACGGTTACGAGCTGGTCGAACCCGGCCTGGTGTTCCCCAAGGACTGGCGCCCCGACGACCAGCCGCTGATCGGCGCGGAGAGCACCTCGATCGGCTACTCCGGGGTGGGCCGCAAGCCGTAGTGCCGCGTTCCCCGCAGGAACGGGTGGGCGGAGTGATTCCGGCGGGAGCGGGAGCCGGAGTCACCCCGCTCCGTGGACGGGCGCGGGCGTCGAGCCGGGCGGCACCCCCGCACCGGCGGACCCGCACCCGCGCCGCCCGGGGAGCCCGTGTACGCCGTCCCGGGATGCCCGTCCCCCCGCGCCGTCCGGAGAGCCCGCGCCGTCCGGGGAGCCCGTGTCAGCGCGTCGTCAGGGCAGGACCAGCTCGATGACCTTGACGGCCATCGGGCCCGCCGGGTCGTAGACGACCTTCACCGGCATCCTGTCCTTGCGGAGCCGGTTGTACAGGTCGATGGGGTCGCACACCTTGGTGCCCAGGGCGTTCTTGTCCGCGGTGTCGTACGGGTACCCGGCCGTCGCCCTGCCGCACTTCTTGTTGACCTGGCGGAAGATCAGCCCCTCGGTGTAGTCGATCCGGATGGGGCGGCCGTTCTTCCTGCTCAGCTCCCATGCGATGCCGGGGCCGTCGCCGACCGTGGTCCGGGTGGCCCGGTACGGCGTGACGATCATCGCCGAGTCGCCGGACTTCTTCGCCCAGCCGTACACGGTCTTGAGCGGCGCCTGGCGCTCGGCGGCGGCCATCGCGGGCGCGGCGAACGAGGACAGCAGGGCGGCGACGGCGCACACCGCGGCCAGGGATGATCTGTTCACGTCTTCTCCGATCATGGGATGGCGACCATCGTGACACCTCACGGTCCGCACTCAAAGGGCGCGAGTGTCGTGATTCATCCCATACCTCAGCAGCGCAACATTCGCGCGGAATGACGTGTCATACATGGTTCGGCAATGCGGGGCGTGGGCCAGCTGGGGAGGCATCACCGGCCGCTGCCCGCCTCTTCCGTCGTGTTCTCCGCTCGGCATGAACGGCACCCGAATTTGTGCGCTTGCACGATGCGTATGCGCAACTCGTGTGCGCAAGACGCTCGTGCTAAAACCGGGTGTCGCGGCAGGCGGGCGAAGTAACATCCCCGGTATGGGAAATCGTGAGGATCTGCTCGCCGGCGCCAGGCGCTGCCTGGAGGAGAAGGGGTGGGCGCGGACGACCGTCCGCGACATCTCGGCCGCCTCCGGAGGGGTCAGCATGGCGGCCATCGGCTACCACTTCGGTTCCCGAGAGGCACTGCTGAACGCTGCGCTCATCCAGGCGATCGACGAATGGGGCACCGAGACCGGGCGCACACTGGCCGCCTACGGTGACCCCGACTCCACTGCGGCGGAGCAGTACGAGGCCATGTGGTCGCAGATGATCGAGTCGTTCACCGCGCACCGGAAGCTCTGGCTCGCCAGCGTCGAGGCGCTCCTGCAGGCCGAGCACTCCCCCGAGCTGCGGGAGTATCTGGCCGGCTCCCAGCAGGAAGGACGCCGCGGGCTGGCGGCGACGCTGCGGGGCGTCCCGGAGGACGAGCTCCAGGACTCCACCGTGCGCACCCTCGGCTCGGTGCAGATGGCGCTGCTCTCCGGCGTGATGGTGCAGTGGCTGACCGACCCCGAGTGGTCGCCGTCCGGGCCCGAGGTGCTGGAGGGCCTGCGGGCCATCGTGGCGGGCATCGGTCCGGCCGGGGGGAGGGCTCCCGATGAATCCGGGACCACTGGTGTCCCGGATTCGCCAGGGGTGTAGCCGCTTTCACCGGGAGCGTAGCCGTACCGTCACGGTCGGTGCGGTCAGCGGGCGCCGGGGACGGCGATCTCCCGCTCCTTGAAGTCGTAGCCGTTTTTGGCGGCGTGCTGCCGCAGGGCGTCGAAGGCGTTCTTGCCGGCGGCGAGGTCGGCCTCGGTGGCCGTGCCGTTCCTCAGTTTGCCGGTGAGTTCGGAGAAGCTGTCGCTGACCGCCTGGACGCCCTTGCACAGCGTCGGGTTGGCCGCGGCGAAGCGCTTGGCGACCTTCAACTCGTGGAGGGCGAAGGCGCCGGCCACGGCCGCCTTCACGAAAGTGCGCTTGCGCTTCTCCGCTCCGGCTTTGAAGCCGCCGCTCCGCAGCGGCTTGTAGATGTAGCGGTAGAACGCCCCCAGCGCGAGGCCCGCGTGCAGCGCGAAGCGCGTCTTGGCGAACCGCTTGGTGTTGCCCGTGGCCGGGCATTCCTCGCTGCTCTCCGGGACGGCGCCCGCCGCCGGTGGGTCGCTCGCAGCCCCGGGATGCGTGGGCGCCGCGGCCGGGGGCGTCGCCGGAGCGGCCTGCCTGGCATCCCCGCAGCCGCCGATCAGCGCTACCGCCAGCATGACCGCCACCGGGACGGCGGCGAACCGAGCTCTCCGTGCAGACATCTCTTCCCCCATGCGACTTTCATGGCGCCACGATCTACCCCCTCCCCGTTCCCTCCGTAGTCGCGTCGACACACTTCGCGACGGCTGGAGGTCCGGCGCGGCGACGGTGACGCGGACGCCCGGCCGGGGGCGTCACCGGTGACCGGGAGTACTACCGTGACAGGGCCGGACTACCGCGACAGTGCCGGCTCGCCGCCCCGGACGGACGGGGACGCGAGGCGGCGACTTCCATTCCGGCACGGAAGGCATGATGAGCCATGGCTGAGCGCAAGTACGGCGAGCCTGCGCCCGAGACCCACACGACCATCCGGTCGGCGGACTGGGACAGCGAGGACCTGTCCGGCCAGAACCACGAACGGGTCGCCTTCGTCAATGTGGACATGACCGAGGCGTCGAGCCGGGGCGCGGTCTTCCACGAGTGCACCTTCAGCGGGGTCCGGTTCAACGCGTCGGTGCACTCCGACACCGCGTTCACGAACTGCGTCTTCAAGCGGTGCACGTTCTTCGACGCCGCCTTCACCGGCTGCAAGTTCGTCGGCAGCGTGTTCGACGGCTGCAGCTTCGACCTTCTCAAGGTCGAGGGCGGCGACTGGTCGTTCGTCGGGCTTCCGGGGGCCGACCTGCACAGCGCTTCCTTCCGGGACGTGCGGATGCGCGAGGCCGACCTCACCGGTGCGCGCGGCGCGGGGGTCACCCTACGGGGGGTCGACCTGTCGGGCGCCTCGCTGGACAGGGCCGACCTCTCCCGCGGCGACCTGCGCGGGAGCGACCTGTCCTCCCTGGACCCCCGCGCCGTCAAGCTGAAGGACGCGGTGATCGACATCCCGCAGGCCGTAGTGATCGCCACCCTCCTGGGCCTGCAGGTGCGCTCCGACTGAGCCGGCCGGGGCGCCGCGCCTTCCGACGGCGACCGGCGTCACCCGGCAACCGGCAACCAACGACCGGCGACCGGCGTGCCGGACCCGTCACCGCACCGGGAGGGCGGGCCCGGCGGTCTGCCTCACACCCGTGCCACTACGCTCGATACCATGTTCGACCAGCCTGTATGCCACTGTCTCCTGTGCGTCGAGCGCGACGTGGAGCTCGACGAGGCCGACCTCAGCACGATGCGGCACGTCCGGGAACGCGGCTGGGGAATCATCATGATCCCGGAGGATGAGGACGGGCCGGGGTGGGCGTTCACCGTCGGCCTGTGGCACACGTTCCGCTCGCCCGAGGCGGCGATGTTCGGGCTCCGGGTCGAGGTGATGAAGAACTGCCTGAACACCCTGGCCGACGGGATCGCCGCCGGTCGCCATCTCGTCGCCGACCAGGCACGGGACGACGTCATCAGGAACTACTCCGTCGTCACGAAGACCGTGGACACGAGCTGGTACCGATCGCTGTTCGGCATGGCCCTGCACTTCTACCAGGAGCCTCCGCTGCCCTTCATGGAGGTCGTCTGGCCCGACGCCGGCGGCCGGTATCCCTGGGAACCCGGAGCTGCGCCGAGGCTGCGTGAGCTCCAGCCGTCGCTGTGGATCCCCAAGGACGACCACGCCCCGGGCCCCTGGACGAAACTGCCGTGAAGAACGTCCGGGCCACCCCCGGCCGGGGAGCCCGCCCTCGCGCCGGAGCGTGCCGGAGGATACTGTCGGCACCGGGTTTGCCGATGATCCGGAAGAGGAACCATGGCGGCGGAGTTCGAGCTCGGCGACTACATCCTGGTGCAGGACGGCAGGACTTTCGAGATCTTCCACCGGTCGTCGTCGGAGAGCATCCGATACCACGTGGCGTTTCTCGGGGTGGACGTGGAGCCGCGCGGTGACGAGTTCAGGGTCCGCCTCGGCGCCAGGCACGGCGACGACCAGATCCTCGGCGGGGTACGGCTGAGCATGGACCCGGAGCGGTTCGCGCGTTTCCGCGAGTTCATGGCTCTGGCGATCGCGGCTCGCGACCGCACCGGCACCCCGTAGACCGGGCCGTTCAACCCGCCCGCCACCGGGTCCGCCTCCGCGAAACCTGATCCCGGGGAGCGTTCCATATCCGTAAGTGATTGATAAGACACAGATCGTTATCTACGATCCCGGCATGGGCATCCCTACCGAACCGATCGGCAGCATCCCCCGTCCCCCCGCGCTGCTGGCCGCGCTGACCGACCACGCCGCAGGCCGGATCAGTGACGCCGAGCTGGCCGCGCGGCAGGCCGAAGCCGTCGCCGACACCATCACGCGACTGGAGCAGCTCGGCTGCCCGGTCCTCGTCGACGGCGAGCAGTCCAAACCCAGCTTCGTCACCTATCCGATCGCCGGGCTGGACGGCCTCAGTCCAGACGGGGCGGTCATCCCGTTCGCCGACGGGCACACCCGGCAGTTGCCGCACCTGACCTCCGGCCCGTTCCGCTACCGCGTCCACGCCGCGGAGTATCTGCGGGAGGCCCGGCGCCACACCCGCCTGCCGGTCAAGCAGGCGGTCATCGCCCCGTCGGCGCTGAGCCTGCTCTATCCGGCCGCCGGCATCGCCGGTTACCCCCGCAAGGTCTTCCTGGACGATCTGATCGCCGAGGCCGAGGCCGACATCCGCGGCTGCCTGGACGCGGGCGCGCACGCCGTACAGCTGGACTTCACCGAGGGACGGCTGTCGCTCAAGCTCGATCCCAGCGGCGGGCTGCTGGAAGACTTCATCGCCCTCAACAACCAGGTGCTGGAGCGCTTCAGCACGGCCGAGCGGGCCCGGATCGGCGTGCACACCTGCCCCGGCGGCGACCAGGACTCCACCCACAGCGCCGACGTCGACTACGGCGGCCTGCTGCCCCGGCTCCTCCGGCTGCAGGCCGGCAACTTCTACGTCCAGCTGGCCGGCGAGCCCGACCCGGCCCGGGTGCTGGACGTCATCGGCGCCCACCTGCGTCCCGGGACCAGGGTCTTCATCGGGGTGACCGATCCGATCGACCCCGAGGTGGAGACCCCCGAGCAGGTGCGTGACCGAGTGCTGCGGGCGGCCCGCCACATCCCGGTCGAGCGGCTGGGCACCTGTGACGACTGCGGGTTCTCCCCGTTCGCCGACGACACCTCCACCTCCCGCGAGGTCGCCTTCGCCAAGATCGCCGCCCGGATACGGGGGACCGCGCTCGCCGCCGAGGCCCTGGGCGTCTGACCCGTCGGCCCCTACCGCCCCTGTTCCGCCTTCCGTGAGGAAGAACGGAACAGGGAACGGGCGCCTCAGCCCCGGGGCTCCGCGACGGGAGAGGTGGTCGTGTAGCCGTACGCGATGACCCGGTCGGCCGCCGTCGCATAGGCCGCCGGGTCCTCGGGCGCGAACGTGGCCAGGCCGTCGACGTAGCGGTTGAACATGCAGAACGCCGCCGCGATCAGCACCGTGTCATGGATCTCCACGTCCGTCGCGCCCTCCGCGCGGGCCGCGGCGATGTGATGGTCGCCGACCTGCCGGCCGCCCTGCTGGACCGCGGCCGCGATGCCCAGCAGGGCCTTCAGTTTGGCCGAGACGGGCGCGCCGTCCGGATCGGCGCGCACCCGCTCCACCAGCGCCATCCCCTCCGGCAGCTGAGCGGCGGCGAAGGCCGCGTGTGAGGAGGTGCAGAACCGGCACTCGTTCAGTCCCGACACGTACGTCGCGATCAGTTCGCGCTCCCCGCGCGACAGGGTGCTCTCCCCGCGGAGCAGCACCTCGGCCAGATCGTTCAGCGGGCGGGCCGTCTCCGGGCGGAACCTCAGCAGTCCGCGGATCCCCGGCTCGTCGGTGTTCAACGTGATGTGTGGCATGAACGCTCCTTATGGCCATGACGGAGGAGAAGTGTCCTTGCGGCCGCAATGAAAGATCCATTCGGCAGTCACTCACGATCGCCGAGCCGTCGTCCGCCGTCAATGGTCAATTCCCGCCGAGCCTCCCACCGCCGCACATCGGAGCGTCCCACCGCCGAGCTGTCCTCCGGCACAACCGCCTCCGCCGACTGAGGCGCCCGCCGCCGGGCTCCGGGAGACAGCTCGGCGGCCTCCGCGAAACAATGCGAAAAAGGGGTGAAACAGCGCCACCTGCCGGTGGTCCCGGTCGCCTGTCTGGCCGCCGCGCCGGCTATTCGAGAGCTCGTACGGCCGACACTCCCTCCGGCTCGGGCTCGGCGAGCACGGTCTGCGGGATGAGCACGACCGCCGTGGTGCCTCCGAAGGGCGAGCGGCTCAGCGTGACCTTGACGCCGTGACGGGCGGCGAGCTGGCTCACCACGAACAGGCCGAGCTGCTCGCTGTCCGCCACGTCGAACTCCGGCGGGGTGGCGAGACGCTCGTTGATCTCCTCGCGCTCCAGGTCCTGCAGGCCGAGGCCCCGGTCCTCGATCTCGATCACGTAGCCCCGCCCGACGATCTCGCCCTGGACGCGCACCGGGGTGTTCGGCGGCGAGAAGACGGTCGCGTTCTCCAGCAGCTCGGCGAGCAGGTGGGTGACGTCGGCGGTGGCGGAGCCGGTCAGCCTGGCCTCCGGCAGGGGAGGGACGATGATCCGCCGGTAGTCCTCGACCTCGGCCACGGCCGCGCGGACCACGTCCATGAGGGTGACGGGGGTGCGCCAGGTGCGGCCGGCCGTGGCGCCGGAGAGGATGACCAGGCCCTCCGACTGCCGCCGCATGCGGGTGGTGAGGTGGTCGAGCCGGTAGAGGTCCTCCAGCGCTCCCGGCTCGCTGGTCTTGCGCTGCATGGCGTCGAGCTGGGCGAGCTGGCGGTGGACCAGCGACTGGTTGCGCCGGGCCAGGTTACGGAAGACCCGGTTGAATCCCTGCCGGAGCCGGGCCTCGCCGACGGCGGCCTCGACCGCTGTGCGCTGCACGGTGGAGAACGCCCGGCCGACGTCGGTGATCTCCAGGGTGGTGCCGGTCGTGGGGATGGGCGGCGCCTCGGTCTCCACGTCCACGGACTCGCCCTTGCGGAGCCGCTCGACGACCTGCGGCAGCCGTACCTCGGCCAGGTCCATGGCGGCCAGGCGCAGGTCGCCCAGCTCCTGTGCGAGCCCCCGGCCGAGCCTGGCGGACAGGACCACCGCGCCCACGATCGCGGCGAGGCCGAGGCCGCCCGCGATGACGATCTGCATGATGATCCAGCCCGCCGCGTCGTCGGCGCGGTCGTTCAGCAGCTTGGCCCGCGTGACCAGGAGCTGGTCCATCTCGCCGCCGACCTCGGCGGCGGCGTGCTGCCAGACGCTCCGGTCCCGGGGGAGCCGCGAGGTCTCGATGATCTCCTTTTCGAGCTCGGTGACCCGCCCGTGGCGGGGGGAGCTGAGAAGCTCCTCGAAGGGACCGCGCAGCTCGCCGTCCAGCACCGCCAGGCCCTCGCTGAACAGCAGCCACCGGTTCGGCGCGATCACCTCGATCGCCTCGTACTCGTCGTGGGTCAGCGCGCCGGCGAGGGCCGCGCTGGAGATCAGCGAGTCCTCCCTGGCCATGAGGTCGCGTGCGTGGGCGATCCGCTGGAGTCCGATGGCCTGCTGGTAGAGCTCGATCTCCGGCACGGTGATGAGCTTGTCCTGGAGCCGGTAGACCGCGTCGGTGATGCGGCTGTACGCCTGGACGACCTGGAGCCGGTTGGCGGTGCGCCCGTCCACGTCCCTGCGGATGGAGCGCAGCCTGCCTATCTCACCGATGACCCGGTTGACCGCCTCGCCCAGCTCCGGGGTGGTGATCGTCTTGGACTCCAGCGAGGTGGCGCGCAGGCGGAAGGCGGTGGCCGCCTTGTTGGTCAGGTCGCGGACCTGGGCCAGTTCCTCGGGCTGGGAGACGGCCTTGCCCAGCGCGACGGCCGAGAGCTTGCGCTCGTTCTGCACCTCGGTGGCCAGGGCGACGGCGGGCGCCGATATCTGCTCGTACAGCGCGGTGGCCTGGCGCAGCTCGAAGAAGTCCCCGACGACGTAGCCGGTGACGAACGTCCACAGGGCGACGAGCGCCACGATCGGGAGGCTGAGCAGCGCGTACAGCTTGAAGCGAATGGTCCGGGATGCCATGACTCCATGCCTGCAATATCGATGTCCGCAATATCGACAAATAGCGCTAAAGATCGGAGATTAACACCCAACGGCAGCCGCTGTCTGGTGATCCCACATCATCCGGCCTCCGATCACCGTCGCGACGCACCGCCCCGGCCCCTCCTCGATCAGGACCCGGTACGGCTCCCGCCCCACGGAGACGTCGAAGACCGCGAAGTCGGCCGGGCCGCCGGGGGCGAGGCCGCCGGCGATCCCCAGGGCACGGGCCCCGCCCAGCGTCGCGGCCTCCACCAGCCGCCGGTCCAGGTCGGCGGCCCGGTAGCCCTGCCGTACCGCCAGATCGCGCAGCACCGCCACGTCCGCCAGCACGTCCAGCGACGGCGAGGAGGAGAGCGAGTCCGTGCCGACCGCGATGGGGTTGCCCTCGGCGAGCAGCGCGGCCACGTCCGGCCCCTCCATGCCGACCGTCCGGTTGGAGCGGGGGCAGAGCGCGACGGCGGTGCCGCGCGCGCGGAGCAGGGCGCGGTCGTCGGCGTCGAGGTGGACGCCGTGCGCGACGTGGCACTCCGGCCCAAGCACGCCCAGCCCGTCCAGGAACGCGGTGGGCCCGAGACCGGTGCCGCCCTCGCGCAGGATGGCGAAGTCGAACTCCAGCTCCCTGACCATCCGGGCCAGCGGCCCGGTGCCCGAGACCGTGTACTCCCGCTCGTGCGCGCCCTCGGCGAGGTGGATGTGCCGGCGCAGCCCCCGGGAGCGGGCCAGCTCCGCCACGTCCCTCAGCGCCCCGGTGTCGAGGGTGTACGGCGCGTGCGGGGAGACCCCCACCGGCGGGCCCGCCGCGTCGAGCATGGCGAGGAACCGCTCCCGCCCCGACTCCGCCCAGCTCGCGTCGGTGTCGCCGAGGGTCTCCAGATACGGCAGGCCGCCCAGGCCCGCCTCCCGCAGCGCCCCGGCCGCCGGGAGGTCGGTGACGACGTCGGCGGCCGAAGTGGTCCCCGACCGCAGCGCCTGCCGGGCGCCGTCGCGGGCGCTGGCCGCCCAGTCGATCGTGGAGCCGTAGTAGACCTCGTCGAAGGCCGTGGACCACTCCTCGAAGGAGGCGTGAACGCGCTGCCCCACTTCGGCCATGTGGGTGTACTGCAGGTGGGTGTGGGCGTTGACCAGCCCGGCGACGATCATCCCGTCCCAGCGGGTCTCCTCCCGGCCCGGCCACGCGGCCAGGATCTCCGCGCGCGGGCCGAGCGCGGCGACGCGGCCCCGCCGTACGACCAGGGCGCCGTCACGGACGGGGGGCGCGCCGACCGGCAGGATCAGCGGCGCGGAGTGGATCGCGGCGTCCGCCCCCCGGAGGCCCTGACCGGTCACGGCGCCCACACCTCGCCGAACGGCCCGAAGAACTTGGCGGCGGTCATCACCGCGGCGAGCGCCAGGAACCCGCCCATGACGAGGTAGTCGGTGCGGCCGAAGGCCAGCTCGCGCATCCAGGTGCGGTGCTTGGCGCCGAAGCCGCGCAGGTCCATGGCGTTGGCGGTGTCCTCGGCGTCGATCAGCGCGTTCACCGTCACCGGGACGACGACGGGCTTCAGCGAGGCGAGCTTTCTGAACGGGTTGCGGCTGCGGCTGTGCTCGTAGCCGCGGACCCGCTGGGCGTCGATGGTCTCGCGGAGCGCGGCGACCGTGGACGGCAGGAACCGGAACGTCAGGTCCACGCCGTAGGCGAGCCGCTGGGACAGGCGGAGACGGGCGAGGGCCACGCCGAGGTCGGACGGGGCGATCGCGAAGGCCACCGGGAAGCTCACCATGGCCAGGGAGGCGTAGCGGATCAGCAGGGTCGACGCGTATGACAGCGTCGCCCAGGTGACCTCCGTCCCGGTGAGCGGGACGGCGAACAGCGCCTCGCCGGCCCCCACGCGGGTGTCCGCCGCGGTGAAGACGCTGTTCACCACCACCAGCAGCGTGGTGAAGGTCAGCATGAAGACCCAGTTGGCCCTGACACCGCGCCACGGGATGCCCGCGGCGCGGTAGTACACCAGGGCGATCGCGGCGCACACGAGCATGCCGCGGAGGTCGGCGACGTTCGCCACCGCCACGAAATAGAGCACGGGGACCAGCAGGAGCACGCGCGGGTCACGTCGCGCGAGGAAGGAACCCGCGCCCAGATAGCGTGGCGTGACGTCCATCGGCCCTACAGTCCCGCGCGCTTGGCGAGCGGCTCCCAGGCGGCGTCCAGCGCCGGGACGAGGATGACGACCGCGATGCCGTTGGCCAGCAGCGCCGGGAGGTAGTTCAGGAAGAGGAAGGTGTTGAAGTCGATCCCCAGGACCCAGAGGTCGGTGATGATGAACAGCAGGCCGAGCGCGGTCGCGATGAGCGCGCCGAGCGCGGTGACGACGTGGCGGAGCGCCTCGCTGGAGATCGGCGGGATCACGGTGAAGATCAGCGCGGCGAACGCGCCGACCAGGCCGTTGGCGACGCTCCAGTTCCACCAGATCAGGCCGGCGCCCTGGATGAGGTCGATGACGACGTTCCCGACGAAGCCGACGAAGAATCCGGTGATGACGCCGAAGCGCTTGCCGAAGAACGGCACCAGCGCGACCGCGGGCCGGACGGTGACGCTCTGGGTGCCGGGGATGAGGAAGCTGAACAGGCCGAGCACGGCGTAGAGGGCCGCGCCGACGGCGCCGAACACGACCGTCCTGGAGTCGATCGTCCACGGGGAGTGGCGCGGCGACAGTGCCTCGGTACTCATGAAGGGGGGGTTCCTTCCGGGTGGGGGATGAGACGCGCGAGGTCGAACGGGTGGGGAATCCCTCCCGCGCCGTGGACGTGGTCGCGGATGGCCCGGACCAGGCTGGTCTGCCGGAGCCCCGCGCGGGACCAGACGTCCGCGTCGCGGGCCAGTTCGGCGGCCGGCGCGTCGGCGACGACCCGGCCCCCGTCGACGACGATGATCCGGTCGGCCGAGGTCAGCGCCAGATCGACGTCGTGGGTGATGAAGTAGACGCTCTCCGAGGCGGCCATGACCTGCGCCATGAACCGCGTGGTGGCGTGCAGGTCCTGGCCGGCGGTGGGCTCGTCGAGGATGAGCGTGCGCGGCCGCATGGCCAGGGCCAGGGCGACGGTGAGGCGGCGCTGCTGGCCGAAGGAGAGCGTGCGCGGCGAGCGGTCCATGACGTCGGCCTCGCCGTCGAGGAGCATCGCGCGCAGCGCGTCCTCCGAGACCCGCCGGATCTCGTCGGCCGGCCAGCCGAGGTTGCGCGGGCCGAAGGCCAGTTCGTCGCCGACCGTCGCGCAGAACAGCGCCTGGCCGGGGTTCTGGAAGACGTATCCGAAGGTGGTCGCCAGCTCCAGGGTCGAACGCTCGGTGACCGGCGCGCCGTCCACGTGGACGGCGCCGCGCAGCGGTTCGAGGAGCCGTACGGCGGCGCGCAGCAGCGTGGACTTCCCCGCCCCGTTCCGCCCGAGGACCGCGACCCGCTCCCCTGCTCCGAGCGCCAGGTCCACGCCGTCCAGCACGGCCCGCCCGCCGTACCCCAGCGCGACCCCCCGGTACTCCAGCCGCGCCGCCGCGCTCCCGCCCCGGCCCCGCCGTACGGCGGGCCCGCCGGTCCGGGCGGGTGGCGCGTCGGACACCGCGGTCCGGGCGGATGGCGCGTCGGACACGGCGGTCCGGGCGGGCGGCGCGTCGAACGCGGCGGTCCGGGCGGGTGGCGCGCCGGACGCGGCGGGAAGCTCGGCGGCCCGGGCCACCAGCGTCTCGAACGGCAGCTTCACGTGGGCCACGGGCGCGGCGGCCAGGAAACCGGCCACGTCCCCCGCGTAGCCGCTCCGCCCGTCCTCCAGGTAGAGGACCTGGGTGGGGTCGAAGTCGAGGATCTCCTCGACCCGGTGCTCGACGACCACGGCGGCCCCGCCGTCGTCGACGAACCGGCGCAGCTCGCGCATGAGCCGCAGGCTCGCCTCCAGGTCGAGGTTCGCCAGCGGCTCGTCCACCAGGACGACCTGGGGACGCATCACCAGCACTCCGGCGAACGCCACCATCTGCAGCTCGCCGCCGCTCAGCTCGGCGGTCGCCCTGCCGAGCAGGTGCCGGATGCCCACCCGGTCGGTCACCTCGCCGATCCGGCGGCGGATCTCGGCCCGGGGCAGGCCCAGGTTCTCCGGGCCGAAGGCCAGCTCGGTGTCCACGGTGGTGCCGACGATCTGCTTGCGGGGGTCCTGGAGCAGGGTGCCGACGGTGGTGGACAGCTGCCTGACGCTCTGCTGGGCCACCGGCCGGCCGCCGACCAGGACCTCGCCGGTCACCTCGGCCCGGTAGGCGTGCGGGATGAGCCCGTTGAGCAGCCGGAGCAGCGTGCTCTTGCCGCCACCGGAGGGGCCGCTGACCAGTGCGAGATCGCCGGGGCCCACGGCGAGGTCCACTTCGGCGAGCACCTGCCGGCCGGTGGTCTGGTAGCGGACCGAGGCGGCCCGCACTTCGATGATCACAAGCCTCTTCCCAGGAACTCTCGCTGGCGGGCGGACGGTGTGTCGAGGCCGATCCCCAGCGCGCGCAGCTTGAGCCGGGCGACCCGCTCGTCCAGCTCCTCGGGCAGGAGGTGGACGGCGGGCGCCATCGTGCTCCCCCGCCTGACCAGGTGGTCCACGGCGAGCGCCTGCACGGCCAGCGAGAGGTCCATGATCTCGATCGGGTTGCCCTCGGCCGCCGCGCAGTTCACGCACTCGCCTTCCGCGAGGACGGTGACGCCGGCCGGCACGTCGCCGGCCTCGACCTCGTCCGGCACGCCTCCGGCGACGGCCACCACGGCACCGGGCCTCATGGCCCGCAGGTGCTCGCGGGTGACGGTGTGCGCGACACCGGTCGCGGAGAACACCAGGTCGGCGTCCGGGCAGGCGTCGAGGAGCGGGCGGACCTCATACCCCTCGTGGTGCGCGCGCAGCGCCGCGAACGGCTCCACCTCGGTCACGACGACCCGGGCGCCGAGCGCCCTGGCGTAGCGGGCCACGCCCTGACCGACGTAGCCGTAGCCCGCGACCACGCAGACGGCGCCGGCGAGCTGGAGCCCGGTCAGGTCCAGGGCGGCCATCACGCAGGACTGGCCGGTCCCGTGCACGTTGTCGAACAGGTATTTCGAGCGGGCGTCGTTCACGGCCAGCACGGGGATCCGCAGCTCGCCCCGGTCGGCCATGACCCGGAGCGGGCGCAGGCCGCTGGTCGTCTCCTCGGCCGCTCCGATCAGCCCTCCCAGGAGGTTCTCGGCGTGCGCCAGCCGTACGACCCTGGAGCCGTCGTCGGCCAGCACGTCCAGCCCCTCGCGGAGCATGCGCAGCGCGAAGGCGCGGTCCCGCTCCGGTGAGGCGTCCGAGCGGGCGAGCACGGCGACGCCCTCGGACACGAGGGCCGCGGCGACGTCGTCGGCGGTCTCGCTCGCCGGGCAGGTCACGATCACGTCCGCCCCGGCGTCCCGGAGCGTCAGCGCCAGGTTCGCGGTCTTGGGCTCCAGCACGAGCACCAGGCCGACCGTGCGCCCGGTCAGGTCGAGCTCTCCGGCGATCGCGTTCAGCACCGGCATGGACCGCCGCGCCCAGGCGATCCGCTCCAGCCCGCGCGTCCGGAGCGAGGCGTCCCTGATGTCGGCTAGCACGACATGTCCAGCACGAACACCTCACGGCCGGGACCGAGCCGGTAGCCGGTGATCCCGTCGCGGACCCGCACGCCCGGCAGCCCCGCGAAAACACCGCCGGTCCCGGACGGTCCACCACCGGTCCCGGACGGCCCGGCGGGCGGTTCGCCATCGGTCCCGGATGGTCTTGCCGGGGGCCCGGTGGGCGGTTCGCCATCGGTCTCGTGCGGTTCACCGGTCCCGGACGGTCTTGCCGGGGGCGCGGCGGGGATCAGGATCGCCCCGTCCCGCAGGAAGGGCAGATGCGCCTCGGTCGCCCCGACCACCAGGTCGGCGAGCGCCACCGCCTCGTCCTCGGCGAGCACCCGGTGCCCCCGGAGGGCCGCCGCCGGGTCGGCGAGGAGGGTCTGGGCGCCCATCGCCCTCAGGCGGGCGGCCAGCTCCGGCTCGTCACCGATGACGGCCACGCGCTTGCCCGCCATCAACAGGTTGGTGAGCCGGAGAATGGCCTGGATCGCAGCCTGTGCCCGGCGATGTCCGTCACTCATGTCCCCTCATCCGATCTTTTGCAAGATCCGATTAAAGGGGAGATCCACACTCAGTGACAATGCTCTTTCGCTGATAAAAGGCACAATCACCACATGTGAGCCCCAGCGAAGGCCGGTCCGGGCCCGCATTTCATGGATTTGCGAACACCAGAGCGACATGGAAGTTTTGTGTGATCGTTTGTCGGACGTTCACCCACGGGAGGTACCGGTGTCCAGGGCGACGGTCCGGGAACGGGTTCGGTACTGGTTCGACAACACCATGTCACGCGGCACGGCGGCCCTGATCGGCTGGCTGGCTCTGATCTCCTTCGGGTTGATCCTGCTGGTCACGGTGTTGGGCATGTGGCTGACGCCGGTCGAGGCGGCCAAGAACAACGGCTTCCCCGGCATGCTGTGGATGTCGCTCATGCGCACGCTGAGCCCCGGCAAGGTCGCCAGTGACAGCGGGAGCGCGCCGTTCGTCGCGCTGATGTTCGTCGCGTCGCTGGGCGGGCTCTTCATCGTGAGCGCGCTGGTCGGCGTGCTCGCCAACGGGCTCAAGACCAGGTTCGAGCAGTTGCGCAAGGGCAAGTCCCGGATCATCGAGACCGGGCACATCGTGATCCTGGGCTGGTCGGAGCAGGTTTTCACGATCGTCACCGAGCTGGTCCAGGCGCACGCGAGCGACCGGGGGTCGGTCATCTCGATCCTGGCCGACATGGACAAGCCCACCATGGAGGACGACATCCGCCGGCACGTGGGCGACACCGGCAGGACCAAGCTGGTCTGCCGAACCGGGCGACCCACCGAGCCGACCGACCTCGACCTGATGAGCCTGGACTCGGCCCGCTCGGTGGTCGTGCTCTCCCCGCAGGGCGACGACCCCGACGCCCACGTCATCAAGACGCTGCTCGCCCTGGCCAAGCGCTCCGGCGACCACCCGCCGGTGGTGGCCGCGATCGCGAGCACCGCGAACATGGCCGCCGCCCGGCTGGCCGGCGGCCCGGACGTCCACCTGGTCGACTCCGACGACACCGCCTCCCGGCTCATCGTGCAGTCGTCACGACAGTCGGGCATGTCCGTGGTCTGCATGGACCTGCTCAACTTCGACGACGGCGAGATCTACCTGCGCTCCGACCCCGACCTCACCGGCATGGCGTACGGCGACGCCCTGCCCGCCTACCAGACCGCCACGGTCATCGGCCTGCGCGGGAGCAGCGGGGTCATGCTGAACCCGCCCATGGACACCGTGATCTCCGCCGGGGACGAGGTCATCGTGATCGCCCACGACGACTCGCTGATCCACCTGGCCGACGGCATGCCCGAGGCCCGGGAGGAGTCGATTCTCTCGGTCGAGCACACCGGGCCGGCCCCGGAGCGGACCCTGGTCCTCAACTGGAACGGCCGGGGACGCCAGATCGTCCGCTACCTCGACGGCTACGTCGCCCCCGGCTCCGTCCTGGACATCGCCTCCGACCACCCCGACGCCGCGACCGGCTTCGAGGGGCTGCGCAACCTCACAGTGAACGCCAAGGAGTGCGACACCGCCGACCGCTACGCGCTGGAGTCCCTGGGCCTGGGCGTCTACCAGCACGTGATCGTGCTCTCCGACGACCGCTTCCTCGCCGGCCACGCCGACACCCGGACGCTGATGACCCTCCTGCAGCTCCGCGACATGCAGACCTCGCTCGGCGAGCGCTACTCGATCGTCAGCGAGATGCACGACGAGAACAACCGGAGCCTGGCCGAGGTCACCGAGGCCGACGACATCGTGATCAGCGACACGGTGATCGGCCTGCTCCTGGCCCAGCTCGCGGAGAACCAGCACCTGGCCGAGGTGTTCGACTACCTCTTCGACTCCCGCGGCTCGGAGATCTACCCCCGCCCGGCCGGCCAGTACGTCCGCCCCGGCGCCCCGGTCAGCTTCGCCTCGGTGATCGAGTCAGCCCGCCGCCGGGGCGAGACCGCGATCGGCTACCGCCTGGCGGAGCGGGTGAACGAGGCCCCCCACTTCGGC
The DNA here is from genome assembly GCF_900113865.1 of Streptosporangium canum. Classification (GTDB taxonomy): domain Bacteria; phylum Actinomycetota; class Actinomycetes; order Streptosporangiales; family Streptosporangiaceae; genus Streptosporangium; species Streptosporangium canum. The sequence goes on from NZ_FOQY01000015.1 coordinate 123,319, forward strand.
GTCGTCCTGAATCCCGACAAGTCACGCCCGCTCCGCCTCGGCCCCGGGGACTCGGTGATCGTCCTCGCCGAACGCTGACCCACCGCCCCGAGTCCGCGACGCGGGGTAGGCGGTCCGTGACCGGAGCCCGGCCGTGCCCCGGAGACCGGGGCCCGTGACCCGAAAGCCGGGCGTGACCGGAGCCTGGGGCCCGTGACCCGAAAGCCGACCGTGACCCGGAGACCGGCCGTGACCCGGAGACCGGCCGTGATCCGAAGCCCGGGGTCCGGGATCCGGCACGGTCCGCCGTATCCGGCCCTGGTAAACGATCGATAAAGTGCCGGGCGTGGAACTTCGCCGCGTCCCGGTCGAGACCGCGATCACCGTCCTGGTGATCCTTACAGTGCTCGCCGGGACCGTCACCATGGCCGCCCTGCGGCCGGAGGTGACGCCCAACGTCTGGGACTACACGATGCCGCCGGTGGCGTGCGCCGCGGCGGTGTTCCGCCGCCGCTTCCCGATCTCGGCGCTGCTCCTGGCCGGAGCGGCGGCCGGGTTCTACTACCCGCTGGCGCATCTGGACGGATGGATCCTCCTGGCGGTGCTCCTCACCCTGTTCACCGCCGCCGACCTGGGCCATCTCGCGGCGGCGGCGACCATCACGGTCGCGGGCCTGCTGGCGGTCACCCTCGGCGAGGTGAACAGCCCGATCCGGCATCTCGACGACAGCCAGTTCCTGCTGCTGGGCGGCTGGGTGTTCGCGACCCTGGCGATGGGCGGGATGTCGCGCAACCGGCGCGCCTATCTGGCGGAGGCCGGGCGGCGGCTGGCGGAGGCCGAGCGCACCCGCGAGGAGGAGGCACGGCGCAGGGCCGCCGAGGAACGGCTCCGGATCGCACGGGAGCTCCACGACACCCTCGGCCACAACATCTCGATGATCAATGTGCAGGCAGGGGCCGCGCTGCACCGGATCAAGGACCGGCCCGGACAGGCCGAGACGGCGCTGGCGACCATCAAGGAGGCCAGCAAGGAGGCGCTGCGGGAGCTGCGGGCCACGCTGGGCATGCTGCGGCAGGTGGACGAGGACTCCCCCACCGGCCCGGCGCCGAGCCTGGCCCGGATCCGGGAGCTGGCCGACCGGTCCGGGCTCGCCGTGCGGATCGAGATCCTCGGCGAGCCCCGGGCCCTGCCCGCCGAGGTGGACCACGCGGCCGTGCGCATCGTCCAGGAGGCCCTGACCAACGTCACCCGCCACTCGGGCGCCGGCGCCGCCGAGGTCGTCATCCAGTACGGCGACGCCGACCTGAGCCTCCGGATCGACGACCACGGCCCCGGGGCCTGGCCCCGCTCGGAGACCGGGTTCGGGATCATCGGTATGCGGGAGCGGGCCACCGCCCTGGGCGGGTCCCTGGAGGCCGGCGACCGCCGGACCGGCGGTTTCCGGGTCTCCGCACGGCTCCCCCTGAGAGGAATTTCATGATTCGCGTACTGCTCGCCGACGACCAGACCCTGGTCCGCGCCGGTTTCCGGTCGATCCTGGAGGGCGAGGACGACATCGAGGTGGTCGGGGAGGCGGCCGACGGGATGCGGGCCGTACGGCTCGCCAGGGAGCTCAGCCCCGACGTGGTGCTGATGGACATCCGGATGCCCGAGCTGAACGGGCTGGAGGCCGCACGGCGGATCATCGCCGACGACGGGCCGGCCGTCACCAAGGTGATCATCCTGACCACCTTCGACCTCGACGACTACGTGTACGGCGCGCTGCGCGCCGGGGCCAGCGGTTTCCTGGTCAAGGACACCGAGCCGGCCGAGCTCATCCACGGCATCAAGGTGGTGGCCAGGGGCGACGCGCTGATCGCGCCCTCGATCACCCGGCGGCTGATCGCGGAGTTCGCCGGGCGGGTGAAGCGGCCCGAGCCGGGGCCGGAGTTCAACGGGCTGACCGAGCGCGAGCGGGAGGTGCTGACGCTGGTCGCCGGCGGGCTGTCCAACGACGAGATCGCCGCCAGGCTGGTGCTGAGCCCGGCCACCGCCAAGACCCACGTGAGCCGGATCATGACCAAGCTGCACGCGCGGGACCGGACGCAGCTCGTGGTCCTCGCCTACGAGGCGGGCGTGGTCACCCCGGGGTGGATGGGTTAGCCACCGGGCAGGCGGGGCAGCCGCGTAGATGAAGGCGAGCCCGTAGGCCGAGCGACCGGGAAGGCGAAGCAGCCGCCCTGTAGGCGAGGCGGCCGTGTAGGCGAGGCGGACCCGTAGGCGACACGAGCGCGCAGGCGAAGGCGGACCCGTAGGCGTAGGCGGGGCGGCCGGGGCGCGGGGCGTCGCACGGCTCGGGTCCGGGGACGCAACTTCTGGAGTACGGCGTATGCGCTCCGGGAGGGACGCGCGGGCGGTGGCCGTACCGGGAATCTGTGGACATGGAGACGCTCGACCTCGCCCGACTGCAGTTCGCCCTCACCGCGGGGGCGCACTTCCTGTTCGTCGCCCTGACCCTCGGCCTGGCCACCCTGGTGGCGATCATGCAGACCCGGGCCACGCTGACCGGCTCGGCCGTGCACATGCGGATGACACGGTTCTGGGGGCGGCTCTACGTGATCAACTACGCGATGGGGATCGTCACCGGGCTGGTGATGGAGTTCCAGTTCGGCCTGGCCTGGAACGGGCTGACGCACTTCGCGGGCAACGTGTTCGGCGCCTCGCTGGCGATGGAGACGCTCGTCGCCTTCTTCGTCGAGTCGACGTTCCTGGGGCTGTGGATCTTCGGCTGGGACCGGCTGAACCGGTGGGCGCACCTGGGGGTGCTCTGGGTGGTCACGCTCACCGCCTACGCCTCCGCCTACTGGATCATGGTCTCCAACGGCTTCCTGCAGAACCCGGTCGGCGCCGAGGTGGCCGGCGGCGTGCTGCGGCTCACCGACGCGGCGGCGGTGCTCGCCAACCCGGCGGCGCTCACCGCGTTCGGCCACATCCTCTGCGGCGCGCTCCTGGTCGCCGGATTCTTCGTGGCCGGGGTGAGCGCCCACCACCTGCGCAGGGGGACCGGGGAGCAGGAGTTCTTCCGCCGTTCGCTGCGGATCGGCGTGTTCACCGCCCTGCCCGCGGTGATGGCCACCGCGGCGCTCGGCGGCGCCCAGTTCGACACGGCGCAGCCGATGAAGATCGCCGTCTACGCCGGCCGGACGGAGGAGGTCGCGCGGCTCCAGGCCGAGATGGTCGCCGCGCACGGACCGGGTGACTACGTCCCGCCCGCCGGGCTGGTGCAGGGCAGCGGCACCGCCATGATGATCCTCTTCGCGCTGATGATGGGGGTCGCATGGCTGAGCGCCCTGCTGGCGCTGTTCCCCTGGGCCGTCCGCCGGCTGCGGATCTGGCACGTGGTGCTCACCGCGATGATCCCGCTGCCGTTCGCCGCCATGCTCGCCGGCTGGGTGTTCCGGGAGGTGGGCCGCCAGCCGTGGGCGGTGTACGGCCTGCTGACCACCGAGGACGCGCTGAGCGACCTGTCGCCCGGCGCGATCCGGTTCTCGCTGGCCGCCTTCACCCTGCTGTTCGGCCTGCTGGTCGCGGTCAACACCTGGCTGCTCGCCCGCAACGCCCGTCAAGGCCCGGCGGACACCGCCGCCGCCCCCGTCTCCGCCGAGCCGCTGCCGGCCCCGGTCTTCTGAAGGGACCTCCATGGAGATCACGCTTCTGGCGTTCTTCGCCGTCGGCTACTTCGTCCTCGCGGGCGCGGATCTGGGGGTGGGCGCGCTGCTGCCCTACCTCGGCCGCTCCGACGACGAGCGCGGCCGGGTGCTCGCCTCGATCACGCCGTTCTTCCTGGGCAACGAGGTCTGGCTGATCGCCTCGGCCGGGATCCTCGTCGGCGCCTTCCCCGTGCTGGAGGGAGAGCTGCTCAGCGGGATGTACGTGCCGTTCGTGATGCTGCTGCTCGGCTGGGTGGTCCGGGACGCGGGGATCTGGCTGCGCGGCCGGGTCGACCGGGCCGGGTGGCGGGGCGGGTGTGACGGCGCCGTGGCCACGGGGAGCTGGGTGGTGGTGCTGAGCTGGGGGTTCATCCTCCCCGGGATGGGCCAGGAGTCCGTCACCGGCCTGGCCGCGGCGATCGTCGTGCCCGCCGTGGTCGCGCTGTTCTGCGCGCATGGGCTGGCCTTCGCCGGCCTGCGGCTGGACGGCGGCCCGAGGGAGCGGGCCCGGCGGTTCTACGGAGCGTCGAGCGAGCGCACGATCTACGCCCTGACCTCGGGCGGGATGGCACTGGTCTGCCTGCTGGCCGGATCCCGCCTGCCACTGGCGGAGAATCTGGCCGACCCGGCGACCCTCGCCCTGCTCACTCCCTCACTGCTGGTGATCACTCCTGTGCTGGTGGCGTCACAGGTGTGGCTCTGGCGGGTGTTCGGCCGCGCTCCGGTCAGGTCGCAGTGATCATGAAGGCCAGGCCGAGCAGCACGACGACGGGGATCAGCCATACCACGGCCTCGACTGCGAACTCCTTGTACACGGTCAACTTCTCCCTTTAGGTCGCACCAAATACATAGAACTGGCAATGCGAAGCATATGTGCACCCACAGGCAGCCCCGTACGCGGGCCCGGGGCGTACGCCCGCCATCGACCGGGGCGGATGCGGATCCGTGTCGCCGGCGAGACGGAACGGCCTTCTCCGGGTGCGGCTCCTACGGGCTCCGGGTGCGACGCCTACGGGCGGCTCCGGATGTCATGACGGCTGGAGCCGTTCCGCGGCGACGGCCAGGACGGCCCCCAGCGCCGCCAGGGTCAGGTTCGCGAAAATCTCGTAGCCGGTCAGGAAGTCCAGGCGGGGAAGGATGACACGGTTGAAGAAGTTGAGGAATATGCCGAAGAGGGGCTGGACGGCCACCTGGTCGATGGCCCCGCTGACGCCTTGGAAGACCATGACGATCCCCAGAAGCTGGATGATTTTGCGCATGATCGAACGGTAGGGACCGTCGCCGTGGCGGCGGATCGGGCATCGGGATCCTCCGCCTCGACCGATGTCTCCGCTTCCGGGCGTCGCGGCCGACGAAAGTATCGCGCGCCGCGACTTCGGTATCGCCCGCCGCCCGCGACGGGTACGGCCCACCTGGAACGGCATAGGCTCCGGGAGGTGACATCCTCCCCAGGGCCGAAGCCCGGGGTCTCCTGGGGAGTTCCTGATGAACGGATCCGCGACCGCGCCCCGGTCCGGCCTCCGCGACTGGGCGGTGGACATCGGCCTGTTCCTGCTCGCGGCGGCCTACGGCGTCTTGATGGCCTCCATGCGCCTGGAGGCTCCTTCCCCGCCACCGCGGTGGCTGTTCAACCTCGACCAGCTCACCGGCGCGCTGGGCTGCGCCGCGCTGTGGCTGCGCCGCCGCCGGCCCGTCGAGCTCGCCCTGGTGCTGGTCGCCCTGTCGGCGTTCTCCGAGCTGGTGGCCGGCGCGATGCTGGTGGCGCTGTTCACGGTCGCGGTGCACCGGCCTCCGCGGACCACGACGGCCGTCTTCGCGCTGAGCCTGCTCGCCGTGCTCGGCTACGTCGTGCTCCGTCCCGAGCCCGGCACGCCCGGCCACCTGCTGTTGCTGCTGGGCGTCGTGATCCAGGGGGCGGCGGTCGGCTGGGGGCTGTTCATCCATCACCGGCGCCGGCTCGTGCTGTCGCTGCGTGACCGCGCGGCCCGTGCCGAGGTCGAGGCCCACCTCCGCGCCGAGCAGGCTCAGCTCCACGCCCGCGAGCGGATCGCCCGGGAGATCCACGACGTGCTCGGCCACCGGCTGTCGTTGCTGAGCGTGCACGCCGGCGCGCTGGAGTACCACCCGGACGCCCCCGCCGAGGACGTCGCCCGCGCGGCCAAGGTGATCCGGGAGAGCGCCCACCAGGCGTTGCAGGACCTGCGCGAGGTCATCGGCGTCCTCCGCGCCCCGGTCGGCGAGCTGCCCCAGCCCACCATCGCCGACGTCCGGCAGCTCGTCGCCGAGTCGGGCCGGGCCGGGATGCGGGTGGATCTGAGCGAGGAGCTCACCGGGGCCGTCCCCGACCGGGTCGGCCGCACCGCCTACCGGATCGTGCAGGAAGCCCTGACCAACGCCCGCAAACACGCTCCGGGGGCCGAGGTGCGCGTGCGCGTGGCGGGGGCGCCGGGCCGGGGAGTGACCGTCGAGGTGTGCAACGACGCGCCCGCGCCCGCCGCATCCGCGCCCGGTGCCACCTCCACGTCCCCACCCGCCCCGCCCGCGCCGGCCCCCGTTCCCGGTGCCGTGTCCACGCCCGGCGCGCGGCCCGGTCAGGGCCTGGTCGGCCTGGCCGAACGCGTCGCCCTGGCCGACGGGCGCCTGGAGCACGGGCCCGCCGCCGCGGGTGGCTGGCGGCTGTCGGCCTGGCTACCCTGGCCGCCATGACCGCATCAGAGCCGTGGACGGTCGGCGTGCTCATCGTCGACGACGACCCGCTGGTCCGCGCCGGCCTGGTGATGATGCTGGGCGGCGCTCCCGACATCCGCGTGGTCGCCCAGGCCGGTGACGGCGCCCAGGCACTGCCCCTGGTCGACCGGCACGCCCCCGACGTGGTCCTGATGGACATCCGGATGCCCGTGATGGACGGGCTGACCGCCACCGAGACCCTGCGTGCCCGGCCGGGCGCGCCGGAGGTCATCGTGCTGACCACCTTCGACGCCGACGACCACGTCCTGCGCGCCCTGCGCGCCGGAGCCGCCGGGTTCCTCCTCAAGGACACCCCGCCCGACGAGATCGTGACCGCCGTACGCCAGGTGGCCCGGGGCTACCCCGTGCTGTCCCCGGCGGTGACCCGGCGCCTCATCGCCCGGGTCGCCGACTCCGGCCACGACCTGCGGCGCACCCGGGCCGGGGACCGCCTGGCACTGCTGAACGGCCGCGAACGCGAGGTCGCCGTGGCCCTCGGCCAGGGCAGGTCCAACGCCGAGATCGGCGCCGTGCTCCACCTCAGCGTCCCCACGGTCAAGACCCACGTCTCCGGCATCCTCACCAAGCTGGACCTCAACAACCGCGTCCAGATCGCGCTGCTGGTCCACGACGCGGGGCTCCTCGACGACCAGGAGTGACGGTCCGCGGATCCCGCGCTCCGGACAGCCTGGACCTCACCGTCAGGACCGGCGAGGCGCACGGCTTCCCCGAATCCCATGGGGCCGGGAAAGCCACCACGGACGGCCGGTCTCCGCCGGCTCCCTCTCCCCGCTGTGCGACCTCCCTCCCGCGCGACCTCCCCGCCGTGCGACATGCCCCGGAAGGCAGCCGACGCTCCGGGACGGTGCCAGCCAGAGCCGCCTTAGTTGCCGAATGTAACCTTATGACTACATTTCATGGAAGGGGTGCGGGCGATGGCAGACACGGGTGACGAGCAGGCGGACGTCCTGGGCGAGCGGCTCACGCTCGGCACGGGCTTCGCCGAGGACGAACGCCCTGAGATCGTCGAACGGTTCACCGCCCTGGGAAAACGGCTGCGCTCCTATCCTCCCGACTCGGTGGACCTGCGGCTGAGCGTCAAGAACCGGGGCCGGGCCGAGCAGAAGGCGACCCTCGAATGCCGGCTCGCCGGCGTCGAGCCGCTGGTCGCCACCTCGACCGAGCCCGAGCTCTCCAGCGCGCTGACCGAGGTCCGCGAGGACCTGATCCAGCAGCTCGACAAGCTCAAGACCCGGAGGGACCCACGCCACGACCGGCCCCACCGGCCGTGACCCCGCCGCCATGGCCGCGCCGCACAACCGGGATCTGAGAACCGTTCCCCGCATGGACGTTCGCCTTCTCGGGCGGGCGGGCGACGATCAGGGATCACCCGACGGGGCGCCGCCCCTCCTTGCAAGTCGGACGGCGCGGTCAGGTCGTCGCCGGTCTTCTGAGGATTTCGAACACGGCCAGATAATTGTTGCCGCCGTAGCCCTCGGCGATCGCCTGTCCAGCGATCTCCTGCATCAGCCGTGGCTGGTCGGAGTGGACTCCCTGCTCCACGCTGGTGCGGGTGATGTGCTCCAGCGCGTTCAGGTTCATCTCCATCGTGCCCACGTCGCCGGGGTAGTCGCCCTTGTCCAGGTCGGACGCCTGCTCGACGAGGCTCGCGTCCATCACCACCGTGGGCATGAACCAGTTGACGGCGAGGTCGGCGAACTCGGTCGCGGGCACGCCCGCCGAGGTGACCAGCGCGGTGGCGTGCAGGAATCCGTTCATGGTCGCGTACATCAGGTCCAGCAACGCCGCGTTGTACAGCACCGCCAAGCCGGGGTCCGCGCCGAGCCAGCGGGGGTCGCCGAGGCAGGCCAGCGTCGGCTGGAGCCGTTCGAAGACGGCCTGGTGACCGCTGTAGAGCAGGACGGAGCCGGGCTGCCCGACGAGCGGCGGCGGCACCATGATCGCGCCGTCGAGGTAGGCGATCCCATGCGCGGCCGCCCACTCGGCCGCCGCGCGTGCCTGCGCGGGCGTACCCGAGTTGAGGTTCACCAGCACCCGGCCCCGCAGAGCCTCAGCGGCCGGGACCAGGAGTTCGTGTGTGGTTTCGTAGTCCTTGAGGCACATGATCGTGACTGGGCTTGCGGACACCGCCTCGGCGACGGTCGCCGCGCGGCGCGCGCCTTCGGCGACGAGGGCGTCGCCCTTTTCGGCGGTGCGGTTCCAGATCGTCAAGGGGTGTCCGTGGGTCAGGAGTGCCCTGGCCAGTGCCAGGCCCATCGGGCCCAGCCCGATGACGGTGACCGGTGTGCGGCCCTGGCCGGAGGAAAGCGGATTCGTCATGACGGATAGGTTGGACCCTCACATTGACGTGAGAGTCAAGCCGATGAGGCGGTGATTTCATGCGGATAGGCGAGTTGTCCCGACGCACGGGGGCCAGCGTGCGCTCGTTGCGGTACTACGAGGAGCAGGGCTTGCTGCAGCCGGCGCGGCTGCCCAGCGGCTACCGCGAGTACGGCGAAGAGGACGTCAGCATCGTGCGGGGCATCCGCCTCATGCTCGCCGCCGGACTGAACAGCGCCACGATCGCCGAACTGCTGCCCTGCATGACCGACGACGGCCAGACGCTGAGGCCGTCCTGCTCCGGCATGGTTCCTGACCTGCACCGGGAACGTGAACGGCTCAGCGGCGCGGTGGCCGAGCTCCTGACCGCGCGCGATGCGCTGGACACCCTCATCGAGGCCACAGCGCCACTCGAGCCCGCCGATCCGGCAGCGTGCCAAGCTCTGACCTGACCTGCCGAGAAGCGTTCCGATCTACACCAGTGGCATCGCCACGGCGGCCACCGGCCACCACACCGACCAGACAGTGACAACCGCGGCAACACTTCAGCAATTGAAACCATATGAACTGGCAGGGAGCCGCTACGCCGCGGGGGCGACCCGATGGCTCCCCCGGTCCGCATCCGCCGTGACCTGTGCCTTTCACGGCGACTCGAAGCCATGTCAGTGCGATGTCAGGTCCGTGTTAGGTCGCGGGGCCACGATTCTCGGCATGGCTACAGCAATGCGGCCCCCGACCGACACCCAAGGCGCCCAGCCGAAAGGCTTCGTCGCGAAACTCCTCGCCGACCGTCACTCCGTCCCGTTCTCCATCGCACTGCATCTGGTACCCGGCGCGGCCATCGTCGCCGTGTACGTGTTCGTCGCCGCCCCCCTGGTCCGGGCGATGGAATTCCCGATCTTCCTTTCCTGGGCCATCACCCTCGCGGTTGTGCTCTTCCCGCTCCAGCTGTTCCTGCTGTGGCTGGGCAAGAAGCAGACCGGCCGCTTCACGATGAAGGGCGTCGTCCACTACCGCGACAAGCCGGTCGCGCGCGGCAAGGTCTTCTGGCTCGGGGCCGCGTGCCTCGTGTGGATGACCGTGGTCGCGCGCTCGCTGACCCCGCTGGACAACATCGTCTACGACTGGTTCTTCACCTGGGTGGACTACCAGGGCGCCGGCCCCGACGGCATCGCCTACCTCCAGGGCTACTCGCAGGATCTCGTGCTCACCACGCTGCTCATCTGCGCGCCGTTCACCGGCTTCACCCTGCCCCTGCTCGAGGAGTACTACTTCCGCGGCTTCCTGCTGCCCCGCCTCCCGCAGCTCGGCAAGTGGGCCCCGTTCTTCAACACCTTCTTCTTCTCGGTGTACCACTTCTGGGCCCCTTGGACGGTCCTGTCGAAGCTCGTCTTCCTCTACCCGGGCGTCTGGCTCGCCTGGAAGAAGCAGGACATCCGTATCTCGATCGCCATGCACCCCGGCTCGGCGCTGCTGATGACCGTGGTCGGCGTCATCGCCCTCGCCTCCGGCGCCTACTCGATGTAAGACCGCCCGACATGATCGATCCATGGCCGCTTTCCCCCGTATCCCGGCTGATCCCGCCGGCGTGCTACCTGCCTCGTTCGGTGCCCTCCGCCTTAGCGGTCATGTCCGGCGACCTGGCGCGCTCAACGGGATCCGCAGACTGATTTGGTGCTTTCGGCGCCCATGTGAAGGATGCGGGGATGATCTCTTCGAGTCCGCGGCGCCGCTTCCTGTTGTTCCTGGCCGGTGGCGCGGGCCGGCAGATCGGCATGTACGCCTCAGGGTCCGTGGTCACCCTGTCCGGCCTCGCCGTGCTGGAGATGGGTTACGCGCAGATCGGCCTGGCGCAGATGGCCGCGAGCATGCTGCCGCTCGTGCTGGCCCTCCCCCTGGGCGTGCTGGTCGACCGGGTGCGGCGCAGGTCGGCACTGGTGACGACGGGACTGCTGAGCGCCGGGCTGCTCGCCTCCGTCGCAGCCGCCATCTGGCTGGATTCGATCACCGTGCCGCACTTCATGCTGGTGGTGGTGGTTCTGGGCATCGTGCAGGCCGCCGGAGGAGGCGCCCAGGACGCCTATCTGCCGGCCGTCGTCAAGCGGGACCGGCTGGTCCCGGTGAACGCCGTGCTGTCCGGCGTGGCGTCGATCGGGTTCCTCATCGTCCCGCTGCTGCTCGGCGAGCCTTCCGGCAGCGCCATATCGATCCTCTGGCTCGTCGCGGCGGTGGCGTGCGCAGCCTCGGCACTGCTGTTTCGCGGCATCGACACACCGGAGGACCCACCGGGACCGCGCACGAGGTGGTGGCGCGAGGCGGCCGAGGGCGTGCGCTTCACCTTGACCCACCCGGCGCTCCGGGCGATGACCGTCTACCTGGTGGTGTCGACGGCGCTGGAGGAGGTGATCGAAGAAGCCGCCTGGCCCCCGCGCCGGGAGCCGGGCGACCACAGCGTCCTCGTCGAGCTGGCACCGACGGTGATCTTCTCGGCGCCCGCGGTCGGGGCTCTTGCGGCCGCGCTGCTGTACCGGCGCATCGGTGCCTTCCGGCTGGGGTGGCTGGCCGTCGTGGTGACCCAGCCGTTCACGCTCCTGCTCACGCTGACCGGCACGGCCTGGGGGCCGGCCTGGTACCTGATGGGCAGCTTCGTCCCCTGGGCCGGATGGGCCATCACGGCGATCGCCCTGCTCAGCCACCGCCAGGCGATCACCCCCGGACGACTGCTGGGCCGCGTCGGCGGCACGCTGGCCCTGTTCATCGGCCTGGCAGGTGTCGCCGGATCGGGACTGGAGGCGCTGCACGCCGGGCTTCTCTCCGGTGTCGAGCCCTTCGGCGGGACCTGGTCCCTGGTCGAGTCGCTGATCCTCGTGCTGGGTACGGCCGGCACGCTCGCCGCGGCCGTCCCGCTACTGAAGGTCCGCCACCTCGCCGAGCGCGCGCACCCGCCGGCCGTGCCACTGACATCATCTCCGCACGAAGACTGACAGCACGTCCGCGAGCAGTGACGCGGGCCGGTCTTCCGCTTCCGCAAGACCCCGGCCAGTTGCCTGGCCGGGCTTCTCCATGTGGCGCCGTTCTGTGGATGCGGAGCCTCCGGCCCGTTTGGGGATCCGAACTCGGAACAGGCCCCTAGTGGCTCTTGGCCGAGGTGTTCTCCAGGGGCGCGTCGGGGACGGCGGCGCGCAGCCAGCGGGTGCCGTAGGGCTCAAGGGCGAACGTCACCCGGCCGTCGGAGGGCAGATCGAGGGTGCCGTCCACCAGCAGGTCGGTCAGCACCTCGCAGCGGCCGAGATCGCGCAGCACGAGCTCCACCTCCGCCTCCCGGTCGGCGAAGTTGTGGACGGCGATCACGGTGCCGCCCTCGGCGTCGGCCCGGTGGGCCAGTACGACCTCGTCCCCGGCGTCCAGCACCTCGTAGCGGCCCCAGGCGAGCTCCGGCGACTCCCGGTAGCGCTCGACCAGCATGGTGATCCATTTGAGCATCGAGTCGGGGTCGCGGCGCTGGTCGTCCACGTTGACGTGCAGCGGGCCGTACTCATCGGCGGGGGCCGGGACGAGGGTCTTCGGGTCCGGTGAGAAACCGCCGGAGCGGGACCACTGCATCGGGATCCGGACCGCCATCCGGCCCTCGCCCTCAAGGTTCTCGCCGAGACCGATCTCCTCCCCGTAGAAGAGCACCGGCGTGCCCGGAAGGGAGAACAGGACGCTGTAGGCCAGCTTGAGACGACGCTGGTCGCCGCCGAGCATCGGGGGCAGGCGGCGGCGCAGGCCACGGTCGTAGACCTGCATGTCCTTGTCCGGGCCGAAGGCGTCGAAGACCTCGTGCTTCTCGGCTTCGGTGAGCTTGTCCAGGGTCAGCTCGTCGTGGTTGCGGACGAAGGTGGCCCAGTGGGAGTCGTCGGGCGGGGCGGGCCGCTCGCGGAGGGCCTCGGCGAGGGCTTGGGGGTTCTGCCGGGCCATCGACAGGTGGAACCGCTGCATGCCGATGAAGTCGAAGCACATGGTGACCTGGTCGCCGTTGCCGTCGCCGAAGTACTCCATCAGGTCCGGATAGGGCAGGTTCACCTCGCCCAGCAGGATCGAGGTGCCGTCGCGGCGGTTCATGAAGGCGCGCAGGTCGGCGAGGAACTCGTGCGGGTCAGGGCCGATGCCCTCGATCAGGAACGGCACCGCGTCCACCCGGAAGCCGGACAGCCCCAGCTCCATCCAGAATCCGAGGATGCGCGCGATCTCGTCGCGGACCTCGGGGTTCGCCACGTTCAGGTCGGGCTGGAACCGGTAGAAGCTGTGTAGGTAGTACTGGCCCGTCTTCTCGTCCAGTTCCCAGATGCTGTCCTCCTTGTCCGGGAAGACGAGGTCCTTGGGGTCGACGGGGTCGGGGTCGTCCTGCCAGATGTACCAGTCCCGCTTGGCGGAGTCCCGGCTGGAGCGCGCCTCCTTGAACCAGGGATGCTCGTCGGAGGTGTGGTTGACCACCAGGTCGGCGATCACCCGGATGCCCCGGTCCCTGGCCGTGCGCATGAACTCCACGAAGTCCCCGAGGGTGCCCAGCCTGGGGTCGACGGAGTAGAAGTCGGTGATGTCGTAGCCGTCGTCACGGTTGGGCGTCGGGAAGAACGGCATCAGCCAGATGCAGGTCACCCCGAGCCGGTCCAGGTGGTCGATCTGCTGGGTGAGCCCGCGGAAGTCCCCGATGCCGTCGCCGTTGCCGTCCTTGTAGGTCTCGACGTCCAGGCAGTAGACAACCGCGTTCTTCCACCACAGGTCAGCTGTGTAGGTCAGTCGCATGCCGACGCCCTACCCGTGCGGGGGCCGTTTACCGGGAAGCGGGCGCTTACCTCGTCATGCCGGCATACGCCGTGCCCGTGCCGGACGGGCTACGGTGGGACCGGACCCCTGGAGGAGAACATGCGGCAGGCGAGGCGCGGCGCGCCCTTCGGCTGGCTGCTCGCTCTCCTCCTCCCGCTGCTCGTCTCCGGTGGCCTCAACGCGGGTGGCGCCACCGCCCTCCTGGGACACCCGGCCGTCGCCGCCGTCGCCGGGGAGCATCAGCCCCTGTCCCGCCAGGTTCACGCCGGCGGGGAGCAGCACGCCTTCACCGGGGGTTCCATCGGGACCGGAACCGGGGGCGGCCACCCGTCCGCGGCCGGGCCGCCGGACGCCCGGGACCTGTCCCGCACCCCGGGCTTCGACTCGCGTCCCGCCGGTGACGACGACCCACGCCCGCTCGCGGCCCTGCTGGTCAGGCCTGGCCGGGCACCCCCCTCCACAGGCGTCTGAAAGCACCTCGCAGCCGGCCTCCGAGGCCGCTACGGGTGCTTTCGCCGTACCCGGACACCTTTCCCCTGCCTGTGGAGGCTTCCATGTCGCGTGCCCCCGTGGTGCGCGCGGTGACGGCGTTCGCCGTCATCGCCATCTCCCTTTTCGTCGCGTTGACCATGACGCCGCGCCTCGGTCTCGACCTGCGCGGCGGCACCCAGATCGTCCTGGAGACGAGGGACTCCCCGACCGTCAAGGCCGACGCCGAGGCCACCGACCGCACCCTTGAGGTGCTGCGCCGCCGGGCCGACGCCCTGGGCGTGGCGGACGCGCCGCTGGCCCGCTCCGGCGAGCGGCGCATCATCGTGGAACTGCCCGGCGTGCAGGACCCGACCAAGGCCGCCGAGGTCATCGGCAAGACCGCCCAGCTCACCTTCCACCCCGTCATCGCCCAGGCGGACGAGGCGACCACCCCGAAGAAGGGCGAGCAGATCATCTCCGACGAGGACGGCGTCAAGCTGCTCGTCGGCCCGGCCCGGCTCACCGGCGACGGGGTCGAGGACGCCCAGGCCGGGACCGATCCCCAGCAGGGCGGCGGCTGGTACGTCACCGTGGACCTGCGCGAGGAGGGCCGCAAGGCGTGGGCCGAGCTGACCGGTGAGGCCGCGTGCAACCCGGTGGGCGACCCGAAACGGCGGGTCGCCATCGTGCTCGACTCCAAGGTCATCGTCTCGCCACAGGTCAACGACGGCGTGGCCTGCAACGTGGGCCTGCCGGGCAGCTCCACCCAGATCACCGGCTCCTTCACCGCCGAGGAGGCCGGCGACCTGGCCGTGCTGATCAAGGGCGGCTCGCTGCCGGTCCCCGTCGAGATCGTCGAGCAGCGGACCGTCGGCCCGACGCTCGGCGCGGCCGCGATCGCGGCCAGCGCGCAGGCGGCCGTCATCGGCGTGCTGCTCACCGCGCTGTTCATCGTGGTGGTCTACCGGCTGGTGGGGTTCCTCGCCGCCATCGCCCTGGCCTGCTACGCGCTCATCTCCTACGCGGCCCTGGTGGCGCTCGGCGCCACGCTCACCCTGCCGGGCCTGGCGGGCTTCGTACTCGCGATCGGCATGGCGGTGGACGCCAACGTGCTGGTCTTCGAGCGCGCCCGGGAGGAGTACGCCTCCGGGCCGAGGCTCCGGCCCGCGCTGGAGAAGGGCTTCCGCAACGCCTGGAGCGCGGTGGCCGACTCCAACATCACCACCCTGCTCGCAGCGGGGCTGCTGTTCTTCCTGGCCTCGGGCCCGGTGCGCGGCTTCGGCGTCACGTTGAGCATCGGCGTGATCGCCTCGCTGATCACCGCGATGGTCATCACCCGGGTGCTGGCCGAGTGGGCGGTGACGAGACGGCCGGTGGCGCGGCGGCCGGCACTGACCGGCCTGGCCGGCATCGGGCGCGTCCGGACCTGGCTGAACGCGCGCAAGCCCCGCCTGATGCGCCACCGCACGGTGTACTTCGTGGTCACCGGCGTGCTGGTGGCCGTGGCGGTGGCCGGGGTGGCGGTACGGGGGGTGAACTTCGGAGTGGAGTTCACCGGCGGCCGGCTGGTGGAGTACTCCACCAGCGTCCCGATCACCGCCGACGCCGCCCGCGAGCTGGTCGGCGAAGCCGGGTTCCCGAACGCGGTGGTGCAGGCCTCGGACGCGGACATCTCCGTACGGACCGGCCAGATCGGCGCCGCCGACCTGGCGAAGATCGAGGCGGCTCTGGAGAGCGGCGCCGGGCAGATCACCAAGGAGCGCGACGAGCTCATCGGCCCCAGCCTGGGTGACGAGCTGCGCCGCAACGCGATGATCGCGCTGGCTGTCGCGCTCGCCGCGCAGCTCCTCTACCTGGCCTTCCGGTTCCGCTGGACGTTCGGGCTGGCGACGGTGCTGGCCCTGGTGGTGGACGCGGCCATCGTGGTCGGCGCGTTCGCGTGGCTGGGCAAGCCGGTGGACGGGGTCTTCCTGGCCGCGATGCTCACCGTGATCGGCTACTCGGTCAACGACAAGGTCGTGGTCTTCGACCGCGTCCGCGAGCTGTGGGGGATGCGGCCCAGGACTCCGTTCGCGGAGGTCGCCGAGACCGCGATCCTGCAGACCGTGCCCCGTACGGTGAACACGGGCCTGGGTGCGCTGTTCATCCTGGCCGCGCTGGCCGTGCTCGGCGGTGACTCGCTGACCGACTTCGCGGTGGCGCTGCTGATCGGCATCGTCGTCGGCACGCTGTCGTCGGCGCTGGTCGCGGCGCCGCTGGCGATCGAGTTCGAGAAGCGTGGCTCCGCACCGCCGCCGCAGCCCCCGCGCAAGGGCGCCTCCAGGGTCCGCGAGGGGTCGGGCGCCGTGATCTGAGCCGGTCCGCGCCGGCCTGAGCCGGTCCGCGCCGGCCTGAAAGGGACTGAGCTGGACTGAGGGGGACGGAGGGAACGAGAAGAAACAGGAAAGGTGCGGGCCTGTGATGGCCCGCACCTTTCCTGTCTCACACGCTGAACGCCTGTCCTACCCGTGTTCCGGTCGACCGTACCGATCGGCTCTCGACCTTCGCGGTCTCACCGGACTCACCGGTCTCCGTCACCGGGCCGGTGAGTCCGGATCACCTCGCCCTGACGGTGATCAGAAGCACCAGGTCACGCAGGACGGAAGGGACTGGTAGGCCGAGAAGGACTGGAAGGTGGGAACGGCATGGAAGGTCTGGATGGGACGGAAGGTCGGGATCGGACGGAAGGTCGGAAAGACCCCGACGACGACGGGCCGACCGGCCGGCACACGCGTCACTTCGGTGGACGATCCGGGAGGCCCCTGCGGCCCCTCAGGTCCCTGCGGACCTTCAGGACCGGCGGGACCCTCAGGACCGGCAGGACCCTCAGGACCGGCAGGACCCTCAGGACCAGCGGGCCCCTCAGGACCAGCGGGCCCCTCAGGTCCAGCGGGCCCCTCAGGACCGGCAGGACCCTCGACGCCTCCAGGACCGGCAGGACCCTCAGGACCGGCGGGACCTTCAGGTCCAGCGGGCCCTTCAGGGCCGGCAGGCCCCTGCGGGCCCTCGAAACCCTCGGGACCTTCAGGGCCCTCAGGACCGATGGGACCCTCAGGACCCTGCGGCCCCTCAGGACCAGCAGGACCGGCGGGGCCTTCAGGACCAGCGGGACCCTCAGGACCAGCAGGACCGGCAGGGCCTTCAGGACCAGCAGGACCGGCGGGACCTTCAGGACCGGCAGGACCCTCAGGACCAGCGGGCCCCTCAGGACCAGCAGGACCCTCAGGACCAGCAGGACCCTCAGGACCAGCAGGACCCTCAGGACCAGCAGGACCCTCAGGACCTCGCGGACCCGTCAGGCCGCGCGGGCCCGCAGGACCGGTGGCACCGGTCGCACCGGTGGGTCCGGCGGGTCCGGCGGGTCCGGGCGGACCTGCGGGACCTTCAGGGCCACGGGGGCCGACGGGCCCTGGTGGAACCGCACAGAGGGACAACGGCAGACGGAGCCACTTGCACAGCGGGATGTAGCTCTGCGCAGCCGAGTCGGCAGTCGGCCGCGCGGGGCTGGGCTGGTTGACCTGCGGAATGGCAGGGGCGGGATTCTGCCAGTAACCAACGACAGAGCTGCAGAGAGGATGGGAAGGCGTCACCACAAGAGCAAGTGCCGCCGAATTACTACAGAAGGGATCGCTTATCCCATAGCGGGCATGTGCCTCATTCATCGGCCAGGCCGGCGCTACGCCGGCATTAACCGGAGCAGGCATCTGAACGAGAACGGCCCCGGCGAGCGCGCCGCCGGCCAGGATGCGTTTCATAAGGGTAGACACAGCGTCTTCTCTCTCCTACCCCGCTCGCCGAAAACCTGGTGAGAACACTTTTGAACCGACCGGGGACAGCCGGAAACAATGCCCTCCGGATCCAGTTGATGCACCTGACGGGAAACGCGCGTTTCTTTGCTCTCCGCCAATGCGACCCGCCAAATAAAAACCAATGTGCTTAGTGCCTGAATATTCGCATCAAGCGCCTTATATTCGCGCAACGCCGACACCACGGCCGAATCTCCGGAATCCGGAACCTCCACGACCTCGCCTCCGCAGGCGGCCGTCCGGATCACCGGACGGCGGGGGCGGCCGGGAGACACTCGACAGGAGGCCGTACGGCATCCGGGCCACGCGAGGCCGTCCTCGCGGGGCGCGGAGAGCAGGGGCCCGCGAAGAGGGGAGCCCCTCGGAAGAACCAAGGCCCGCGAAGAGGGGAGCTCCCTCGAGGGAGCCGAGGGCGGCCTCCTCGAAAAGGGCGGCCCCCCGCTAGTGTGCTTGGCGTCTGATTCCCTGCTGCCGGAAGGCGGATGCGCTCGTGGCGGACGACTACGCGACGACTTTCAAGATTATCGACGTCGACGGTGACGGCCTCATCTCGGCCACCGAGATGACGCGGCTGATGGAGGTGCTCGGCCAGCCGATCACCCCCGAGGCCGCCGAGGCCGCCATCGCCAGGATCGACCTGGACGGCGACGGGCTGATCTCCCTGGAGGAGTTCGGCGGCTACCTCAAATAACCTCACCCCTCCCTAACCCCACCCCACCCCTCCCGCCGGGTGCCCTCACATGTTGCATTTGAGATAAGAACAAGCGTTTGCTACTTGCTCAAAGTGTCAATGAGATCAGAATGTGAGGCGCACTCCGACGGGAGGGTCTATGACGATAAAAGAAGATTCCAAGCTCGTTGTCACTGGGTTCGGCGACCGGAAGAGAAGATCTCACGAGCTGTCTGACCAGCGACTATGGAGATCCGCTCCGGCAGAAGTGGCCAGGTTGCTGAGACCGGGCCTGTCCGAGGTGGCCGACCAGGTGATCAAGGAGATCACGGTCCGGATCCCCGAGTACTCCCGGCCTTCCGACGAGATCTACATCAGGGCCATCCGGCTCGCCGTGGACGAGGCCCTGCGCCAGTTCGTCGACCGGATCGAGAACCCCAGCACGCCGTGGGAGCCCGACGTGTTCCGCACCATCGGGCGCGGCGAGGCCAACGAGGGCCGCAACCTCGACCCCCTGCAGACCGCGATGCGGCTGGGCGCCCGGGTGGCCTGGCGGCGGCTGACCGAGCACTCCGAGCGTCTCGGCCTCACCCCGCAGCACCTCTACGACCTCGGCGAGGCCATCTTCGTCTATCTCGACCAGCTCGCCGACGCCGCCGCCGAGGGCTTCGACGAGGCCCGGGCCCGCGCGGCCGGAGAGATCGAGCGTCGCCGCCGCCGGCTGATGGACCTGCTGCTGAGCCAGCCGGCCGCCTCCCCCGACGCGATCGCCGACCTGGCCAAGACCGCCGGATGGCGGCTGCCCAAGACCGTGGCCGGAGTCGCCCTGGACGCGCACTCCCGGGGCTACCGCGCCCCCTCGCTCCCGCCGGACGTGCTGTCCGGCCTCGACCGGCCCGGTCCCTGCCTGATCGTCCCCGACCCCAACGGCCCCGGCCAGGCCCAGACCCTGGAGGCCGGGCTGCGCGGCTGGAAGGCGGCCGTCGGGCCCGCCGTACCGCTGGCCGCCGCCGCGACCTCGCTGCGCTGGGCCCGCGAGGCGCTGGATCTGCACCGGCGCGGGGTGCTCACCGAGGAGCGCGGCGTGCTCCGCTGCTCCGACCACATGGCCACCCTGATCGTGTTCAAGGACGAGGAGCTGGTCAGCGCCCTCACCGAGGTACGGCTGGCGCCCCTGGCCCACCTGCGTCCCAGCCAGCAGGACCGGCTGGCCGAGACGTTGCTGGCGTGGTTGCGGCACGGCCGGGGCGCCGGCGAGGTGGCCGCCCGGCTCCACGTGCACCCGCAGACCGTGCGCTACCGGCTGCGCCAGCTGGAGGAGCTCTACGGCGAGCAGCTCAGCGATCCGGACATCCGGTTCGAGCTGGAGATCGTCCTGCGCGCCAGGCAGTCCGTCAGCTCCGGAACAGCCTGATCCGGTCCTCGCCGATGCGCTCCCTGAGCGCCGGGTCCTCGACGCCGAGGTCCTCGGCGGGAGCCAGACCCAGCACGCCGACCTTGCCGACATGCTCGTTGAGCTGTACGGCACGGGCGGCGTCGCCGGTCCGGTCGAGGGGGTAGACCTTGGACAGGGTGGGCTGCAGCGCGCCCAGCGAGAGCAGCCGGTTGACCTCGTGGCATTCCTGGTAGTTCGCTCCGTGCGAGCCGACGATCCGCTTGAGCTTCATCCACAGGTGCCGGTTGTCGTACTCGTGGGCGTAGCCGCTGGACGATCCGCAGGTGACGACCGAGCCGCCACGCCGCGCGACGTAGACGGACGCCCCGAAGGTCTCCTTGCCGGTGTGCTCGAAGACGATGTGCGGGTCCTCCCCGACCTGGCGGCGGACCTCCGCACCGAGCCTGCGCCAGGCCTTCTCGTCGTTGAGGTGCTCGAACTGCGAGCGGTCCACGACGTGCTCGCAGCCCATCCGGCGGAGCAGGTCGGCTTTCTCGCCGGAGCTGACCACGCCCACCGGGACGCCGCCGCCGTTCTTCACCAGCTGCACGGCGTACGCGCCGAGCCCGCCGGTCGCGCCCCAGATCAGCACCACGTCGCCCTGCTTCATCCGGGAGCCGCGCTCGCTGACCAGCATCCGGTAGGCGGTGGAGGCGCACAGCATGTTGCAGGCGGCCTCCTCCCAGGTCAGGTGCCTGGGCTTGGGCAGCAGCTGGGTGGCCCTGACCACCGCGAACTCGGCCAGCCCGCCGTAGTTGGTCTCGAACCCCCAGGCGCGCAGGTCGGCGCCGAGCATGGAGTCGGCGTGGGTGATCGGGTCCTGCTCGTCCACGTAGGCGGGTGAGACGACGACCCTGTCGCCGATCTTCCAGCGCCGTACGGCGGCGCCCATCCGGACGATCACCCCGGAGGCGTCCGAGCCGAGCACGTGGAAGCTCTGGTCGTGCCGGGGGTCCTCGCGCCCGAACCGCTCCAGGAACGCGAACGTGGGGATCGGCTCGAACATGGCCGTCCACACGGTGTTGAAGTTGATGGCGCTCGCCATGATCGCGACCAGCACCTCGTCCGGGGCGAGCTCCGGCATCGGCACGTCGTCCACGTGGATGGACTTGGTGATGTCCTTGTCGACGTCGTCGACGCCGTGCGGGCGCCGCCCGAACATGCCGACCTCGTTCTTGCGGGTGTGGGCGGCCCGGAAGGTCGTGGGGACCTCCAGGCGCGCGAGCTCCTCCGGATCGGCGCCGTCGACGACGGCCTGTGCGAGTGTCATAGCTGGCCTCCAAGGTGAGCGGCGATGACTTCGACGTGGGGCGGGTCGAGCAGGTTGAGATGGTGCGACCCGGGGATGGTGACGATCTCCAGCTCCGGGCTGAACGGGCCGAATCCCCTCGCGGGGTCGTCGGTGTGGGCGTATCGGGTGTCCTCCACCGCCCAGGGGGTCGGGTCCGTGGAGCGGTAGAGCACCACGCGGCCCTCGTAGGTCCCGGCCCGGTAGCCCTCGATGGCCCGGGTGTCCTCGTGCGAGGTGATCTGGTGCCGGAGGATGGCCTCCCCCAGCAGGTCCAGCACCCCCGACTCGGCGACGCGCGTCTCCACCAGCGCGAGCTGGCCGGCCTCGCTCAGGCCCGCGAGCTCGTCGTGGGACAGCCGGACGCGCACCCCGTAGGTCCGGGCGAGGTAGGCGGCGAAGTCCGCGTACCTCCTCGCCGCGATCTCCGCCCGCTCCGCCGCCGCCACCTCGTCCGGCAGGCCCGAGTCGATCATCGCCACCAGCTCCACGTTCTCCGCCCCGAGCTGCCGGGCGATCTCGAACGCCAGGATCCCCCCGAAGGACCATCCCCCGACCCGGTACGGCCCCGCCGGCTGCACCTTCCTGATCTCCGCCACGTACCGGGCGGCCCGCTCGCTCACCCCCGCCTCCGCGCCGAGGCCCCCGACGTCGTCCAGCCGCTCCAGCCCGAACACCACCCGGTCCGTTCCCAGCGCCCCCGCCAGCAGCGAGTACACCCCCGTGGTCCCCCCGGCCGGATGTCCCAGGAACAGCGGCACCTGCCCGCCACCCGCCGTCACCGGGGCGCCGGTCGGCGGCACACCCCGCGCGGGCCCGCCGGTCGGCGGCGCGGCGTGGCGGGCGGCCAGGTACGCGCGGGCCGCCGGGGTCAGCGGGCGGACAATGCCCCGGGCGGCCTCCTCCTCGTCGATCTCCCGGAGCAGGTCGGCGATCCGGGCCCCGGTCAGCGCGCCCTCGGCGGACAGCTCCCGGCCGGCCTCCCGGCTGAGGACGTCCAGGACGACGGGCAGGACATCGGCCGGGATCTCCTCGGTGACGCCGGGCTCGCGCCCGAGGATCCGGGTGAGGGCCACGACGACCTGCCGTTCCGCCGCGTCCCGGGGCTCGACCGGGCGCGTCCCGGCGGTGGCGCCGTGGATGCCCAGCTCGGCGGCCACCGCCGTGGCGACGTCCCCGAGCGTCGCCCCCTGGAGCAGCAGGGCGGGGGGCACGGCCACCCCGAAGTCGTGCTCGATCATGCCGCGCACCCGGGTGGCCGCGAGCGAGTCGAGGCCCGCCTCGGTGAGCACCGTGCTCTCCTGGAGCCAGGCTGCCTCGAATCCCAGCACGACGGCCGTCCGCTCCCTGACCTTGGCGACCACCGCCTCCATGGCCCGGCCGGGCTCCATCGAGGCCAGGGCCTCGGCGCCGGCCCACTCACCGCCGGTCGCGACCGCCCCCGCCAGATCCGCGAAGTACGGCATGCGCGCGATGCCGGGGAAGGCGGCGACCGCCGCCGCCGCGTCCAGCCGCAGCACGCCCGCGGCGGCCGTGCCCCGCGCCAGGAGCGCCTCCAGCGCCTCGACGCCCTCGCCCGGTGTGAGGGGCGAGACCGCGGGCAGCGTCGCCTGGCCCGCCCCGCCGACCTCGGCCCACGTGCCCCAGTTGATCGCCGTACCGGGCAGCCCCTCGGCCCGGCGGAGGTCGCACAGCGCGTCCAGCCAGGCGTTCGCCCCGGCGTAGGCCGCCTGCCCCGGCGACCCGAGCAGCGCCGCCGCCGAGGAGAACGCCACCCACCAGTCGAGTCCGGCGTCCCTGGTCGCCTCGTGCAGCTCCAGGCCGCCGCGGACCTTGGCCGACCAGACCCGGTGCAGGTCCTCGGGACCGACGTCGGTGACGAGGCGGTCGTCCAGCACGCCCGCCGCGTGCACCACCCCGCGCAACGGCATCCCCCCGGCCGTGACCGCGTCGACCAGTCCCCTGGCCACCCCCGGCACCGCCAGGTCCCCGGTCACCACCTGGATGTCGGTGCCCAGCGCCCGCAGTTCCCCGATCGTCCCGGCCCCCTCGTCCGACGGCCCCGACCTGCCGCCGAGCACGATCCGGCCGGCCCCCCGCTCGGCCAGCCACCGGGCCACCACCAGCCCCAGCCCGCCGTACCCGCCGGTGATCAGGTAGCCCCCGCCGCGCCGTACCACCGGCGTGCCCTCCCCGGCGCGACGCCGATCACCGGCGTCCGGGACCGCGGACAGGCGGGCGGTGTGGCGGACGCCGTCCCGCCAGGCCACCTCGTCGTCCGGCGCGTCGACCGCCAGCTCGGCCAGGAGCGCGTCCGGGCCGTCCGCGTCGATCAGGCAGGCACGCAGCCCCGGCTGCTCGAAGGCGAGGACCCGGACGAGGCCGCGCAGCGCGGCGGCGCCGGGGTCGCCCGGCTCTCCCGCCAGTACGGCCTGGGCCCGGTGGGTGACGAGCCGCAGGCGCGTCCCGGTCCCGGCGAGGGCGCGGACGATCCGGGTGACGGCGAGGAAGAGGGTCTCGGCGCCGGCCGGGTCCAGGCCGCCGGGGACCAGCACCACGACCTCGTCGGCCGCCGGAAGGGCGGACGGAAGGGCGGGCGGCTCCGGGACCGGCCCGGTCCGCGGGGGCGCGGAGCGCTGGGCGGGGACCAGGGAGGGCAGCGGCCCGGCCGGAGCCACGCCGGGCAGGTCGAGGTGGTGGACGTCGTGCCCGGCGGCGGCGAGGCCGGAGGCGAGGCGCCCGGCCCGCGGATCCCCCTTACCGGCCACGATGAGCCAGCCGCGGACCGGGCGCGGACCGGATCCATTCCCCGCCGACGCGGCCTCGACACCTGGCGCCGGCGCCCACACGCGGGCCACGAGCTTGCCCGCCAGCGGAACCGGTACGGCGGTGGCGGGGATGTCCCTGGTCAGCAGGCCGGCCGGGGTGCCGTCACCGCCCAGCCGGCCGATCGCCACCGGCACCCCCGAGGAGTCCCGCAGCCGCTCGGCCAGTTCGGCGGGGCCGGGGACGGTCCCCGCCGGGGACGGATCGGGCGCGACGGTCGCGGTGCCGTACCGGATCCAGACGCCCGCGGCGTTCTTGGCGTCGATCCCGACCTCGCCGGACGGGGTGAGGGTGGTGGTGATCGTGGCGGGCAGGGGCAGCAGCGCGTCCAGGGTGACGTCGGTCAGCTCGGCCCGGCCCAGGATCCCGGCGGCCGCCGCCTGGGCGAGGGCGGCCACCGCGGCGAGCGGCAGGACCGGCAGGCCGTGCAGCCGCCAGGCCGAGGGGTCCAGGCGCCAGGGGGCGTCGGAGAGGTCGTCGACGGTCGTGGTCCACACGTGCCCGGCGGGGCTCTCGACGTGCACGCCGAGCAGCGGATGGCTGCCGGGCGGGAGGGCGGCGCGCCTGGGTGCGGAGAACCAGTGGCGTCCGTGCCGCCAGGGCGAGGGGGGAAGGTCGACGAGCCGGCCGGAGGAGGCCGCGACCAGCGAGGGCATGGCGATCACGGTGGCGGCGAGCTGGGGATACAGCTCCTCGTCGTGCCCCCTGCGGAGGGAGTGGGTGATCACCGTTCCCGCCGGGAGGGAGTCGCGCAGGGGCGCGGCCAGGACCGGGTGCGGGCTGATCTCGGTGAACACGGTGTGGCCGTCCTCGGCGGCGGCCTGGAGGGCGGTGAGCAGGCGCACCGGACGGCGGACCCCGGCGGCCCAGTAGGCGGGTTCGAAGGTGGGGATCTCGCGGGGGTCGTCGAACACGGTCGAGTAGAACGGGATCTCGGGCTTGCCTCCGGCGACGGTGGCCAGCGCCTCGCGGAGCTTCGGCAGGAGCGGCTTGACCTGGGGCGAGTGCCCGGCGCCCTCGGCGGTCAGCACCCGGGCGAGCAGACCCCGCGACTCGACCTCGGCGGCGAACGCCTCGACCCGGCCGGGGTCGCCGGTGACGACGCACTGCCTCGGCGAGGAGTGGACGGCGACGTGCAGATCGCCGGGGACCTCCTCCGCGGCCACCTCCAGCACCGCCATCGCCCCGCCGCCGCCCAGCGTCCCGAGCAGCGCGGCCCGGCGGCAGATCACCCGGACCGCGTCCCGCAGCCCGATGCCGCCCGCGACCACGGCCGCCGCGACCTCCCCCATCGAGTGCCCGACGACCGCCGCGGGCCGTACCCCGTGCGACCTCCAGAGCTCGGCCAGCGCCACCTGCACCGCGAAGATCACCGGCTGTGCCGTGGCCACGCCCACGGCGTCCAGCCCCCCGGCGACGATCTCCCGCAGCCCGATGCCCGCCTCGTCGCCGAACATCGGGTCCAGTTCGTCGATCATCGCGGCGAACACGGGTTCCTCGACGTAGAGCCGGGCCCCCATCCCCGCCCACTGCGAGCCGTAGCCGGAGAACACCCACACCGGCCCCCGCCCACCGGTCACGGCCGCTCCGGTGACGCCCCCGCCCGCCTGTACGGCCCGCAGCCCGGCCAGCAGTTCCCCGCGGTCCCCGGCCACGACGGCGGCCCCGGCCCGCCCGCGCCCGGCCCGCCGGGCGAGCGTGTGGGCGACGTCGCCGAGCGCGGCGCTCCCCCGTGCGGCCGGGTCGGGCGCGATCCCGGACTCGACCCAGTCCGCGAGCACCCCGGCATGGTCCCGGACCCGCTCGGCGGACACGTCCGTGAGCAGGAACACCTTCGCCCCCGGCCGGTCGCGCCCGGCCTCCCCGTCGTACCGCTCCGTGGACGGGCCGGCCGCGGCGGTGCGGGACGGGGGTGGGGACGGGGGCACGGACGCGGGCGCGGGCGCGGCGCGCTCCAGGACGATGTGGGCGTTGGTGCCGCCGAAGCCGAAGGAGGACACCCCCGCCCGGGGGTGGTCGCCCGGCCAGGGGGTCGGGGCGGTGACGACCTTGAGGCGGTCCCAGGGGATGTGCGGGTTGGGGCGCCGGAAATGGATGCTGGGCGGGATCACACCGTGGTGAAGGGAGAGGACGGTCTTGATCAGGCCGGTGATCCCCGCCGCGGCCTCAAGGTGGCCGAGGTTGCTCTTGGCGGAGCCGATGAGCAGTGGCGCGGTACGGCCGCCGCAGAGCGCGGCGTCGATGGCGCGGGCCTCGATGGGGTCGCCGAGGAAGGTGCCGGTGCCGTGGGCCTCGATGTAGTCGGGGCCCTCCAGACCGGCGTAGGCCGTGCGGAGCAGCTCCTCCTGGGCCTCGGGGTTGGGCGCGACCAGCCCGTTCGAGCGGCCGTCCTGGTTCACCGCGGTGGCGCGGACGACGGCCAGGATCCGGTCGCCGTCACGCTGGGCGTCGGCCAGCCGCTTCAGCACGGCGACGCCGCACCCCTCGGCCCTGACCATCCCGTCCGCCGAGGCGTCGAAGCTCTTGCAGCGCCCGTCGGGCGCGGTCCCGCCGCCCTGGTCGAACGCCATCGTGACCACCGGGGAGAGCAGCAGGTTGACCCCCGCCGCGAGCGCCAGGTCGCTGTCGCCCGAGCGCAGACTCCGGACGGCGAGGTCCGTGGCGACCAGCGAGGAAGAGCAGGCGGTGTCCACCGACAGGCTCGGCCCGCGCAGGTCGAGCAGGTAGGACAGCCGGTTCGCGGCGATGCTGAACGCCGCCCCCGTCGCCGTCCAGGCGTCCACCTTCGCCGGGTCGGCGGTGGTGAGATGGGCGTACTCGTTGCCGGAGATGCCGACGAACACCCCGGTACGGCTGCCGCGCAGCGACCGGGGGGCGACCCCGGAGTGCTCCAGCGCCTCCCATGCCGTCTCCAGCATCAGCCGCTGCTGCGGGTCCATCGTCTCGGCCTCGCCCGGGACGATCCCGAAGAAGTCGGCGTCGAACCCGGCCACGTCGTCCAGGAAACCGCCGTGCCGGGTGGTCGCGGCCAGCGCCTCCGCGGTGCGGGGGGATCCGTCGTCGAAGGCCGCCCAGCGCTCCTCCGGCACCTGGCCGACCGCGTCGCCGCCCGCCATGAGCAGCCGCCAGAAGTCCTCCGGCCCGTGCACGGACCCCGGCAGGCGGCATCCGACGCCGATCACCGCGATCGGCCCGCCGGGATCCGCCGTCCGGCCGGCGGCCGGGGCGGCGGCCGTACCGGTGGCGAGGCCCCGCGCGAGACGGTTGATCGTGGGGTACTCCCAGACCAGCGTGGGCCCCAGCTCCCGGCCCAGGAGGACCTCCAGCTCGCCGGCCACCGCGACCGCGTCCCGGGAGGACAGCCCGAACTCCTCCAGGGGGCGGTCGGGATCGACGTCCGCGAGGGGCAGACGGCAGCGGGTCGCGATCCGTTCCGTGAGAAAGCGGCGGATCTCGTCTTCGCCGAACATGTCCACGTGGCGACTCCCAAGAACACCCGAGGTGATCGGCAAACTTACAGAGACAAATCCGCATAAGGGAGCCCTGACAACCCACAATCCACCAGCGCGTTTTGTCACGATCGTGATAACGGCCGCCCTTTCAAGGGATTTGTTCGGGCAGCTCAAACCCCTCGCGCATTTCGTTGCGAACACTCATAGCCGGACCCCGATGATCAGGCTTAAGGTCGCCTGCCACGGCCCCTGTCTCCAGGCCGGGTGGAGGAAAGAGAATGCGACCTGCTCGACGTGGATTCCTGGTGCTGGCGACCGCTCTGCTCGTCGGGCTGCCGTCGACCGCGCACGCCGCTCCGGCTGCGCCGTCCGGCAAGAGCCCCTCCGGCCCCTGGCCGGCCGCGAAGCCCGGCGGCGCGCGGGTGGTGAAGGAGCGCTGGTTCGGCCTGCGCATGGTCGACATCACGGTGTCGTCGCCCTCGGTCAACGCGATGCTGCCGGTCCGGCTGCTGGTGCCCCGGGGCTGGTCGAAGAAGGCCAAACGCACCTGGCCGGTGCTCTACATGCTGCACGGCGGAGCCGACAACTACACCGCGTGGACCCGGATGACGGACATCGCGGCCATGACCGAGAACGTGGACGCGATCATCGTGATGCCCGAGGCGGGCCGGGCCGGGAACTACACCGACTGGTACAACGGCGGCAAGGGCGGCGCGCCCGGCTGGGAGACCTTCCACACCTACGAGCTGCGCCGCCTGCTGGAGACCGGATACCGGGCCGGGAGCCGCCGAGCCGTCGCGGGCCTGTCCATGGGCGCCTACGGCGCGATGAAGTACGCCGCGCGGCACCCCGGGATGTTCCGCTTCGCCGGCTCCTACAGCGGCGTCATGTCCACCCGCCTGCCCGGCATCCCCGAGCTCATCATGAACGCGCAGGCGGCCGAGCGGCAGGACCCGAAGGCCATGTGGGGGGACCCGATCAGGAACCGGAACGTCTGGCGGGCCAACGACCCCGCCTACCTGGCCAGGAACCTGCGCGGGATGAGCCTCTACATCTCCAGCGGCACGACCAGCCGGCTCGGCGAGCTCGACCCGCCCGGAGCGCCGTGGAGCCCCGCCCATCTCAGCGAGCCGCTCTCCGCCTACACGGCCAAGGACCTGGTCGCCAAGCTCCGCCGGTACGGCGTCAGGCCCGTGGTGCACCTGTACAAGGACGGCACCCACACCTGGCCCTACTGGACCCGCGAGTTCAAGCGGTCCTTCCCGATGATCCTGTCGGCCCTCGGCCTGGAGTCCTCCTCGGAGGAGGCGCCCCCGCCGCAGGAGGAGGACGAGGGCATCTGGGGCCTGCTCGGACACCGCTCCCCGATCACCGTCTCCGGCGGCGAGAGCTCCCGTTAGGCGCCGGGCCGCGCCCCGTCCCGGCCCGGCCCGGCTCCACTACTGGCCTGCCCAACTCCCGGCCTGCCCCGTCCCAGCCGGCCCAGCTCCCAGCCGGCCCAGCGCCCGGCCGGTCCTGCTCCCGGCCGGTCCGCGTCCTAGGCGGGCCGGCGGACGTAGACCGGCTGCCCTGTCTGGATCATGTCGAAAAGGGGCCGGGCGTTGTGGAGCGGGACGCGGATGCATCCGTGGGACGCGGGATGCCTCGGGACCCGTTCGGAGCCGTGGAAGCCGATGCCGCCGTTGAAGTACACGGTGTAGAACTGGTCGCCCAGAGGTCCGCTGGTCCATCCGGCGGTCCGCCACCAGGCGCGGAAGTCGCCGGTGGGGGTGACCGCGACCCCGCAGTGGCCGTTCTTGCAGTAGGGCTTGCCGGTGCCGGTCGAGATATGGGTGATCAGCGCGGGCCTGCCGTCCTTCCACGCCGTGAGCAGCTGGCGGCGCAGGTCGATCTCCACCCGCACGGACCCGCCGGAGGGCACCAGCGGCCTGACGCGCTCCGGATGGGAGAGCGCCTGCCAGGTCGGCGGGTCGACCCGGTCGACGGCGGGCAGCCCGTTCGCCTTCTGGAAGGCCCATACGGCCATGCGCAGCGCGGGGCCGTACTCGGAGCCGGGAGGGCCCGTCTTGAATCCGAGCCGGTCGAGACGGCTCTGGACCTTCTCCACCAGGGCGCCCTCGTCGCCGGGGTGAAGGGTGGGGAACTGCGGCCGCGCGGGAACGTCCCCGGAACCGGAGTCGGGTCCGGAACGCGGGGCACTTCCGGCATGAGAGGTGTCACCGGGATCCGAGACGTCACCGGAACGCGGGGCACTCCCGGCATGAGAGGTGTCACCGGGATCCGAGACGTCACCGGGATGCGGTGCCGGGTGCCCGGAATGGCGCTGTGACGCGATACCGGTATACGCGAGATCGAAGGGCGTGCACGCGGTCAGCATGAGGGCCGCGTTCACCATCAGGAAACACCGGAAATTTCTTCTCATGGTCACGTCCATCCACTATCGGGAGAAATCATCAGAAGGAGTGGGAGTACTTACGGTCCTCCACGGCCGAACGCACCAGGCCGACGGCCTCCTGTGCGCAGCCCCAGGAGAAGCTGAATCCGGCCCCGCCGTGCGCGAAATTGTAGATGATCTGACTTTCGTCATCCCATTCCAGGCAGACGTTCTCATTCCTGAATGGCCGCAACCCCACCCGGACCGGCTCATCCGGGTCCAGTTCGGCGTTTCGCAGTGCGGGCATGAACGCCAGGCAGCGCTCATACATCTCCCGTACGGGCCCGTGGTTCTCCAGATTGATGTCCGTGCTCCACTCGTCCTTTTCCGCCAGGCCGCCGAGAACGAGGAGTCTCTGGTTGCGCGGCACGATGAAGACGATGTCCTGCTCGTCCCTGCCCTCGACGTGGGAGACGCAGTGGGCCTCGTCGATCCGGGGCCCGCGGACCCCGCCGTTGCGGACCCGCACCAGCGCACCGCGCAGGGGATACATGCCGACGCCGCGGAGCTGGGCGGTGCCGAGGCCCGCGCAGCAGACGATCGCCTCGGCGTCGAAGCGGTCCAGCAGCTCCGCTCTCCGCTCGGCGAGCAGCCCCTCGATCCGGTACCGCTTGACCCGCACTCCGTGGATCTTGACCTGCCGCATCAGCCACACCATGTACTGATCGGTGTCGATCATGGGTGCCATGTGGGAGTACGCGTCGACCACCCCGTAGTCGGGGCTGACGCCGTTGCGTTCGGCGAGCGACCGGTCGCGGACGAACCCGCGCACCTTCCCCGCGAGCTCCTGCATCTTGTGCAGGTCGTGCGGGCTCTCCTCGACGGGACGGCCGAAGTAGAAGTTCGACCTCCGCATGGCCACGCCGGGGACCTTGGCCCGGGCCAGCTCGTCGAACATCCTGTAGGAGGTGACGCACCAGTCCTTGGAGCGGGCGAGTGAGATCTGGTCGTGGTGGTAACCGCACACCGCGGGCGGCCACTCCCACAGCGCGCCCGCGACGACCGAGACGATCTCGGGCGCGAATCTCTCCGCGACCACGGTGACGCGGAATCCCTCTCTGGCCAGACAGAGCGCGGTCGTCAATCCACTCACTCCGGCCCCGACGACAAGCACTTTCGGCGAATTCGCGCGCACTTATGAACGCCTTCTCTCTGAGTCCATCCGGCTCGATCGATTTTCTGACATGGCCGACCGCGGGAGGTCGTCGCGACAGACGCTGAAACTCTCCCAGGGTAAAACGCGGCACTGGTGGAATCCGGGACGGAGGCGGACTCGGGCCAATATTGACGTGCTTTTAGCCGGTCCTCGGCGTTACGACGGGCCGACCGGGATCAGCGGTGGCCGGATTGCCTACGTTGGGATTCAGGCTCGCCTATATGCCCCAGTGGGAACATTGGGGCGGGCAGACGGCTCCGGCCACCCGAATAAAAACTGGGCAGTGCCGATGCATAGCGATATACGCGAATTTCGCCATGCAAAACACATGGCCCCGGAGCCTGCGCGTCCGGAGTGCACGACCGCGCACCGCACAGCCGCACCTCACAGTCAGGGCACACACGACCGAGGCCCGCACCCGGCGAACGGGTGCGGGCCTCCTGTCTCGGGGCCGGGCGCCGGGTCAGGCGGTGGTGAGGTAGACCTGGCTGAAAGCCTCGGCGATCTTCTTGAGGTCGGCGGCCACGTCCACCTCGGGGGTGGTCGGGTTGTAGACGGCGGCCAGGCGGCGCTTGATCGGGTTGAGCTTCTTCAGCTCGTCCCAGGCGGTCAGCCGCTTCACCGTGCCCTGGGCGTCCTGGACGCGGGTCCAGAGGTTCACCTGCTGGGCGGCGCCGTCCATGACGGGGGTGGAGGCGCGGGTGGCGACCTGCTCGGAGGTCACCTGGCCGACCAGGCCGGTCTCCTCGGCGGCGACCTGGGCCAGGACGTCCCAGGAGCGGGCGCGGACCTGGATCCACTGGTTGCGCTGGGCCTTCTCGGCGTTGATCTTCCAGGTCTCGTAGCCGCCGTACAGCAGGCCGGTGTCCAGGGTGAGCTGGTCGACGCGGCCCGCGCTCAGCAGCGACTCGACCTTCTCCGGGACGACCAGCGGGTAGCGCTTGCGCATCTCGGTCTTGCAGGCCTCTTCCGCGCCGCAGGCGAGCTCGGGCACCACCGTGTGCACGCCCAGCCGCTTTCCGGGGGCCGCCTGGCGCAGCGCCGTGGAGGCGGCCGTGACGAAGGCGGTGACCTCTTCGTCCGTCTTGAACGTCGTGTTGTAGCCGAGCTGCGAGGTGAACCGGATCCCGGCCACCTCCGGCCGCGCGGCCAGCGCGCCGATCCGCTTGACGGCCGCGGCGAAGCCCGCGGCGCCCGCCTTCCAGTCGTCGGCCAGCTCGGTGTCGAGCCAGACCCGGACCCCGGTGGCCTTGGCGGCGGTGACCGCCTGGCCGGCGGGGGTCTGCGCCGCCGCGGTCACGTCCTGGGCGGACGTGGTGAAGTTCTGCGTGGCCGCCGTCGTGGTGGGCGAGGCGGAGGGGGTGGCCGAGCCGCTCAGCTCGGACCGGCTCGGCGTGCCGTCCCCGCCTTCTCCGGTCCCGCCGACCGAGCACTGCTGGCCGGCTTCGCACTCGGGGGTCCCGCCGTCCTCGGCGCCCTCGGGGAACGGAGAGTTCTCGTCACCGCCGACCTCCTCGCCCTCCAGCGCCGGGCAGGAGCTGCCGGGGGCGGAGCAGTCGATGAACTGCCCGTCCGACGGGGTGGCCTCCTTGAGGTTGGCCCCGTCGCCGCTCAGCCAGAACATCGCGACGCCGAGGGCCTCCTCCGGCTTGGCCAGCCACTGGCACGTGATGTACGCCGGGGTGTCGGCCCCCATCAGGTCGTTGCAGCTACGGGGGTCGTCCTGCGAGTAGGCGGCGACCCCGGGGGTCGCGACACCGAGGACCGTGAGCATGGCGCCGACGGCGAAGGCCCGCCGCAGAGTGAATCGCATGTCCTGAAACTCCCCGGTAAAGCCAGCCAAAACGATTGCCTTGCACTCTACAGAGATCACCATTCGCCCAACAGGCCCTGACCGGAAAACGTCAAATTACCGGCACATCGTGTCCATCTCCGGCACCGCGCGGCAGAAGCGGCCTCAGAGCCCCAGCGCCTCGCACGCGCGCGCCACCCCGTCCTCGGCGCGCATCCGCTCCCCCAGCCGGGCCGCCGCCGCCCTGATCCGCCCGTCCCGTAAGGCACGCGCGACCCTCCCGGCCAGCGCCTCCGCGGTGACCTTCCGCACCGGCAGCGGCGCGGGCCCCGCGCCCAGCAGGGCCACCCGGGCACCCCAGAACGGCTGGTCGGAGAAGAAGGGGCAGACCACTCCCGGGACCCCCGCCCGCAGCCCGCTCCCCGTCGTCCCGGCGCCCCCGTGATGCACCACCGCGGCCATCCGCGGGAAAAGCCACCCGTGGTCGGCGTCACCGACCACGAACATGTCCTCCGCCCCGCCGTACGGCATGCCCTGCAGGACCCCCCGCACCCCGGCCCGGCGCAGCGCAGCCACCACCGTCCCGGCCGTCGCGCCCGGGTCGGCGGGGACCATGCTGCCGAACCCCACGTAGACCGGTGGCGGCCCGGCGTCGAGGAACGCCTCCAGATCGGGCCCGGGGGCCCAGGTGCGCTCCAGCGGCCAGAACCCGGTCAGATGCACGTGGTCGGGCCAGTCCGCCGGGCGCGCGACGACCGAGGGGCTCACCCCGCACAGCACCGGCACCCGGTCGGCACGCGCCCGGCGGAAAGGGCTCCCCCGCATGGGCCCCAGCGTGAACACCCTGCTCCGCAGCCGGTTCACCATGCGGCCCAGCAACAGCCAGCTCAGCCCCTCGACCAGCGCGTAACTGGCCCGGTTGCCCGCCCTGCCGAGGGTCCGCAACGGGACCAGCGGGTTGGGGAAGGCCCCGGTGGGCTCGCTGGGCTGGAAATGGAGCAGCGCGTACGGCATGCCGTACCGCTCGGAGAGGTGGTGGCCGAAGCCGCCCAGCGCGGGCGAGAGCACCAGGTCCGCGCCCGCGCAGGCCGCGTCCACCTCGGTGACCAGCCGTTCGGCGAGCGGCTCCACGATCCTGCGGAACCCCCGGGCGAACCCGGCCGGCCCGCTGCGCAGCCACGCCTGCCCCTCCTCGGACTCCACGATCCGCAACGGGTCGACGCTCACGGGGGCGAGCCCGAGCCCGGCCTCCTCGACCAGCCCGCCGTACCGGGCGGCGGCGACGACCGTGACCCGGTGCCCCCTCGCGGCGAGCCCCGCGCCGAGCGCCACGCAGGGCTGGGTGTCCCCCCGCGACCCGAACGCCAGGACCGCGATCCTCACCGGAGCGTCACCAGGCTCACCGCGGCCCCCACGACGACCAGCGCGGCGGCGGTGAGCAGGCCGGTCGCGTAGCCGGTGGTGAAGCTGGCGGAGCCGCTGACGATCACTCCGACGACCGCGATGCCGAACAGCCCGGACATCTCGCGCGCCACGCTGAACACGCCGCCCGCCACTCCCGCCCTGGACTCCGGAACGGCCCCCAGCACCGCCGAGCCGAGCGGCATGGTCAGTGCCGAGCCGACCCCGATCACGCACACGGCGGGCAGCAGATCGGCCCAGCCGTCGCCGGGACGCAGGAACCCGACGGCGGCCATGCCCCCGGCGACGAGGAGGAGCCCCAGCGCGACCGTGCGCCCCGCGCCGAGCCGCCGCTCGATGTACGGGACCAGCGGCGTGACCGCGACGACGAGCAGGGCCAGCGGCACGAACGCCAGACCGGACATGGTCGGGCTGAAGCCGAGGACCCCCTGCAAGAACAGCGCCGTGAAGAAGAACACCCCGTTGACGCCGAGCCCCCAGAGCACCTGGGCGATCACCCCGCCGGTGAAAGCCCGCGCCCGGAACAGCGCGAGGTCCACCATCGGGTCCGCGCCGAACCTCTCGACGGCCAGGAAGACGGCGGCCGCGACCACGGTGACCGCCGCCGCGGCCACGATCACCGGCGACGTCCAGCCCAGCTCGGCCCCGAAGGTCAGCGCGAACGTGCCCGCCGACAGCACGACGACCGACGTCGCGACCCCCGGGACGTCCACGCGGGCGGCGCTCTCGTCGCGCGACTCGGGGACCGCGACGACCGCGAGCGCGATGACGAGAACGCCGAGGGGGACGTTGAGCAGGAAGACCCAGCTCCAGTGGAAGTGCTGGGTCAGGTAGCCGCCGACGACCGGCCCCAGGGCGAGCGCGCCCGCCCCCGAGGCCATCCAGACCGCGACACCGGCCGACCGCTGCCGGTCGTCGTTGCCCACCGAGACCACCGCCAGCATCGCGGGCAGGATCAGCGCCGCACCGCAGCCCTGGACCAGCCGGGCGGCGACGAGCACGCCCGCCGAGGTGGCCAGCCCGGCGGCGAGGGACGCCGCCGTGAAGACCGCGAGCCCGGCGACGAGGACCCTGCGGCGGCCGTAGACGTCGGCCAGGCGGCCTCCGGCGAGCATGAGGCCCGCGAAGGTGAGGACGTAGCCGGTGACGACCCATTCGAGCGCCGCCAGAGACGCGCCCAGCTCGGCCTGCAAGGTGGGCAGGGCGACCGTGACGACCGTGTTGTCCAGCGTGGTCACGAACCCGGCCAGACCGACGACCAGCAACAGCAGGCCGCGCCGGGGGGACCGGGGCCGGGCCGCGGCGCCCTCGGGCCTCGCGGCGAGGTCGCTCACTCCGGCACCTCCGTCCACTCCCAGCCGGATCCGTCCTGTCTGGGCCGTACGACCCGCGTGGTGCGGGTCCCCACGGCGACCCAGCCGCCGGCTGCCTGCCCCTCCTGCTCCGCCCGCTCCTGCACGGTCCGCCGCTCCCGCGCGACCTGGCCGGACACATCCGTCCGCGCCCCGCTTGCCGGCTCCGGACGCGGCTCTGGGCGGGGCTCCGAACGGGGCTCCGGCCGGGGCTCCAAGCGCGGGTCCGGACGGGGTTCCGGATGGGGTTCCAAGCGCGGCTCTGGACGGGACTCCGGACGCGGCTCGGGCTGTTCCGCGATCGGCTGGACCGGCTTGCCCGCGTGCTGGATGAGCGGCTCCAACTGGTCGATCAGATGGCTGCTGACCAGCGGCGCGCTCCGTGTGCGGCGGGCGTCCCCGACCTCCGCCGTGGGGTCCGGCGTCTCAGCCGCCGGGGCGGGGGGCGGCAGCTCGGGCCGTACCCGGGGCGCGGGCTCGGGGCGCGGCGGAGAAGCGGGCTCGGGGCGTATCCGGATGACGGGGGGAGGCTCGGGGCGTGGACGGGGATCGGGCTCGGGCCGTACCCGGATGACGGGAGGAGAGAGCTCCGGGCGGGCCTGCGGAGGCGGGGCGGCCGGGGGGACGGGGCGGCCGAGGGCCGGGGAGCGCACCGGGGAGTGCCGGGCGGGTCCCACCGCGTCCTCGACGGTCAGCAGGGGTTGCGGCGGGGACGGGTCTTCGTGTTCCTCGGCCCAGTGCCAGCCCGGACCGTCCAGGTTGGGCTTGATGACTTTCTTGACCTTGCGTGCCCGTGCGGGCTCGCGCTCCGGCGGCACGGGAGCGGGCTGCGGCTGCTCGGGGTCGAGCCCCGGAAGGGGATAGGGGTTCGACCGGTGCTGGGGGTCCGAGGCCCGTGACGGCGCGGGACGGCGCGGGGGCGGATCCACATGGGGAGAGGGATTCGCACGGGTGGGCGGGGTCGCGCGGGGAGAAAGGGGCGGGGCCGGAGGGCCGGGGTCGAGGACGGTCTCCTCGCCCCACTGCCAGTCGGAGCCGTCGGGGGTGGGCGTGATGACGCGCACCGGGACGGCGGGGGCGAGAGGCGGAGATTCGGGGGCGGCGAGCTGCGGCACCGGCGGGGAGGGCTCCAGGCGGTGCGCCGGCGTGACGCGGCGGCCACCGGGGACGTCCTCGCGCTCCACGGTGACGTAGGTGGGGGCGATCTCGGCGGGGCGGTGCTCGCGGACGTCGTGCTCGCGGATCTCGATGCGCCGGTGGAAACCCCGCAGGAAGTCCGGCAGCCACCAGTTGGCGTCGCCCATCAGGCGCATCGTCGCGGGCACCAGCAGCGCGCGGACCAGCGTCGCGTCCACCACGATGGCCACGAACATGCCGACGCCGAGCATCTTCACGATGGTGATCCCGGCGGTGGAGAACGCCGCGATGACCACGAGCAGCAGCAGGGCGGCGCTGGTGATGACCCCGCCGGTCCGCTCCAGGCCGACCGCCACGGCGGCGGTGTTGTCCCGGGTCCGCAGCCACTCGGCGCGGACCCGGCTGAGCAGGAACAGCTCGTAGTCCATCGACAGGCCGAACACCACCGCCAGGATCAGCACGGTGATGGTCGCCTCGATGCTGCCGGTCGGGGTGAAGCCGAGGACGCCGGCCAGGTTGCCGTCCTGGAAGGCCCAGACGATCACGCCGAAGGACGCGCCCAGGGAGAGGACGTTCATCAGGATCGCCTTGATCGGCAGCAGGATCGAGCCGAACGCGGCGAACAGCAGCAGGCCCGTCATCAGGCAGACCACCAGCGCGGTCCACGGCAGCGTGGACTTCAGGCTGGCCTCCAGGTCGAGCTGGGCGGCGGTGGGGCCGCCGACGACCACGTCCTGGAAGTTCCGCTCCAGGGGAAGGTCGCGGACCCTGCCGACCAGCGCGCGGGCCTCGTCCGACATCGGGTCCTCGTCGTAGCGGACCGCCAGCCGTACCGCGCCGTTGTTCTGCGAGACCCCGGTGACGTCCACCCCGGTGACGTGGTCGAGCGCCTCCAGGCGCTCCACGAAGGCCCGCACGTCCAGCGGGCCGACCTCGGTGACCGGGGTGATCCCCGAGTTGCCGACCCCGATGGGCCCGAGCCGCGTCCCGACCTCCGAGGTGAGCGCGCCGGGCGCCGACGCGGTCATCGGCCCGACGAGGTCGCGTTCGACGAGCACGATGACGTCGATCGGCGACATCGCGTTCCTGGCGAACCTCGTGTTGATCTCCTCGGCGACCTGGCGGCTCTCGAACCGCTCGGGCAGCACCCGGTGGTCCACGCTGCCGAACCGCACGTGCACAAACGGCGCGGCCAGCGCGAACAGCACCACGCCGACCCCGGCGAGGTAGACCACCGGGCGACGCATCACGCTGGAGGCGATGGCGTGCCAGGTCCCGCTGCCGCCCTTGTGCCTGCCGAAGTCCGGCGCGAGCCGGATCGCGTCCACCCTGGGCCCGAGTACGGCCAGCAGCGCGGGCAGCACGATCAGCGCGGCCGCCATCGCGACCAGCACCACCGCCGCCGCGCCCAGGCCGATCGAGCGCAGGAACATCTGCGGGAACAGCAGCAGGCCGCTGAGCGAGGTCGCCACGGTCAGCCCGGAGAACGCGACCGTGCGGCCGGCCGTCGCCATGGTCCGCACGACGGCCGTCTCCACCGGTGAGCCCCGGCGGATCTCCTCGCGGAAGGCGTTCAGCACGAACAGCGAGTAGTCGATGGCCAGGCCCAGCCCGAGCATCGTCACGACGTTCAGCGAGAAGACCGAGACGTCGGTCACCTCGGTCAGCAACCGGAGCAGCAGGAGCGCGCCGACCACCGACAGCAGCCCGACGACCAGCGGCAGCCCGGCCGCGACCAGGCTGCCGAAGACCAGTACGAGCAGGACGAGCAGCACCGGCATCGACAGGGCCTCGGCCTGCTGCAGGTCGGCGCCGGTCTGCGTGTTGAGGTCCTTGAGCAGCGGGATCGGGCCGCCGACCTTGACCGTGTATCCGTCCGGCGCGGTCCTGAGCCGGTCCTTGACCTGCTCGTAGCCGCTCTGCTTCGTCAGCTGCCCGCCACGCAGGGTGATCAGCGCGTAGGTGGAGTGCCTGTCCTCGGAGACGAGCTCCCCGGCTTTGGTCGTCCAGTAGGTGGACGTCCTCGTGACGTGCTCGGCGGGCAGTTCGCGGAGCGCGGCCTGCACGTCCTTCCTGAACCGCTCGTCGTCGGCCTCGAACGTCGGGTGGGTGTAGAGGACCACCACGTCGGGCGAGCTGCCGCCGAACCACTGCCGGCTCCACTGGGCGGCCGAGGTCGATTCGGCGCCCGGGTCGTCGAACCCGCCGTCGGTCATCCGCCCGAACAGCCCCAGCCCGAAGTATCCGGCGACGACCGCGAACACCGCCCCCAGCGCCAGCACGCTCCAGCGTGCCCGGTAGACGGTCCGCCCGAACGACTCGAACATCAGACGCCGGCGTCCCTGGGCCCGGCGGGCCGGGGGCCGAACGCGCCGTCCAGGTAGGCCCGCACGCACGCCCTGCGGGCGATCTTCCCGCTCGACGTGCGCGGTACGGCTCCCGCCTCGGTCAGCACGAAGTCATGCAGCCGCAGATCATGATTTTTCGCGACAGCCGCGCGGATGTTGGCCGTGACCTCGGCCGGGTCGCGCCCGTCGGCCCTGCGGGACCGCTCGGCCACCACGACCAGCCGCTCGGTCTCCTCCCCCGGCACGGCGAACGCCGCCACGTGGTCCCGGCGGACGGCCTGGTCGGCCTCCTGCACGGTCACCTCCACGTCCTGCGGATAGTGGTTGCGCCCGTCGACGATGATCAGGTCCTTGATCCGCCCGGTGATGTAGAGCTCGCCCTCGTGGACGACGCCCAGGTCCCCGGTCCGCAGCCAGGTGCCGTCCTCGCCGTCGAGCACGTTGCCGAAGACCTCGGCGCTGCGCTCCCCGTCCCGCCAGTAGGCCCGCGCCACGTTCGGCCCCTGCACCCAGATCTCGCCGACCTCGCCGTCCGGCTTCGCCGTACCGGACTCCGAGACGATGACGACCCGCTGGCCCGTCGGCACCCCGCAGGAGACCAGGTCGCTGACCCGCCCCTCGCCCGTGTACGGCACCGCCCGCCCGGCGGTCAGCGCGTCCCTGTCGAACAGGGTCACCCGGGCCGGCAGGTCCCGGTCCATCACCGTGACGAACACGGTCGCCTCCGCCAGGCCGTACCCGGGGGTGTGCGCCTCGGGCCGCAGCCCGCACCCGGCGAACGTCTCGGAGAACCGGTCGATCGTGCTGCCACGCAGCGGCTCGGCGCCGTTGAGCATGACCGAGACCCCGGACAGGTCGAGCGTGGC
The DNA here is from genome assembly GCF_900113865.1 of Streptosporangium canum. Lineage (GTDB taxonomy): Bacteria > Actinomycetota > Actinomycetes > Streptosporangiales > Streptosporangiaceae > Streptosporangium > Streptosporangium canum. Next base: position 163,357 of record NZ_FOQY01000015.1, read on the forward strand.
CTTCTCCGCGTCGGTGACCCGGCCGGCCGCGTACTCGTAGGCGAAGTTGGGGCCGCCGGTGAACACGTCGTCGTACTCGCTGAGCATCCGCAGCCACCGCACCGGATGCATGACGAACGCGACCGGGTCCATGAACACCGCCTGGTTGCCGCCCACCATCGGCGCGGCGATCGTGGCGATCAGACCCATGTCGTGGAAGAGCGGCAGCCACAGGGCCGCCGTGGACACCCGGGGAGTGGCCCGGAAGGCCTCCCAGAGCTGCTCGGCGTTGGCGGTGAAGTTGGCGTGGCTGATCTCCACTCCCGCGGGGGCGCGGGTCGAGCCGGAGGTGTACTGCAGGTAGGCCAGGTCGCCGAGCCCGATCGGCTCCGGCTCCCACTCGTCGGCGAGCAGGTCGGAGACCGTGTCCAGCGTGATGACCTGCTTGGGCCGGGGCGCGGACCCGCCGTCCAGGAAGGCGCGGACGCTGTCCAGCGCGGGGGTCGTGGTGAGCACGCAGACCGGGTCGGCGTCGGCGTAGGCCCGGATCAGCCGGTCGGCGTGGCCGGGCAGGTCGGGCGCGAACAGCGGCACCGCGACCACCCGGGCGTACATGGCCCCGAGCATCGCGACCACGTACTCCAGCCCCTGCGGCGCCAGGATCGCCGCCCGGTCGCCGGGGAGCGTCACCTCGCGCAGCCGTACGGCCAGCGCCCGCGCCTTGAGATCCGCCTTCGCCCAGGAGAGCGTGTGCTTCACCCCGTCGTGTCCGGCGGAGTAGTCCAGGAAGGTGTACGCGGGAGCGTCCGGGATCTCCCTCGCCCACCGCTCAACCCGGGCGATCAGCGCGTCGCTCATCCTCAAGGTCCCCTCGCCGAGGTACAGGGACCTAGCAACTTACTCAGGCGAGTCCAGCAATTCTTGCCAAAGACCTGCACATTCCGGGCCTCCGGTTATTACCGGCATGACAACTGATCAGCGGTCCGCCCGGTCGGTCCGGCCGCTCGTCCGCAGGCCCCGGACGGGGACCCTCGGGTGCAGTCCGAAGCGGGGCTCGTGCTCCCGCGCGCCGTCCGCGGCGCGGGCACCGTCGATAATCGGGAGCATGCTCCCAGCACAGCAGGTGCCCTGATGCCGGCCGAGTCGTCGCAGACACTGGAACGCGGCCTGCGTCTGCTCCGCCTGCTCGCCGACGGCCGGCGCGGCCGCACCCCCACCGAGCTCGCGGGCGAGCTCGGACTGAGCCGCCCGGCGGTCTACCGCCTGCTCACCACCCTCCAGAGCGAGGGCTTCGTCCGCCGCGACCGGGACGGCCGCGTCCACCTCGGCTTCGGCGTGCTCGTCCTGGCGCGCGCCGTCCAGCCCCTGCTCCGTGAGGGCGCCCTGCCCACCCTGCGCGGGCTCGCCGAGGAGGTCGGCGCGACCGCGCACCTCACCGTGGCCGAGGGGGACGACGGCCTGGCCGTGGCGGTGGTCGAACCCTCCTGGACGGACATGCACGTCGCCTACCGCGAAGGCTCCCGCCATCCACTCACCAGGGGCGCCGCCGGCCTCGCCGTGCTCGCCCTGCGTCAGGGCCGCACCGACTACGTGACCACCGAAGGCCAGCTCCAGGAGGGCGCGCGGGGCATAGCCGCCCCCGTCCCCGGCGTCCCCTGGCTTGAGGCGTCCGTGGGAGTGGTCGCCTTCACCCCCCTCGACCCCGAGGTCGTCGGCCCCCGGGTGGCCGCCGCCGCCGCCGAGCTGGCCACGGCCCTGGCCTGACGGGGGCGCGGCCGCGCGCCTCACCGGTCCCGGGTCGGACAGACGGAGGCGCGGCCACGCGCCTCCCGGGTCCCGGGTCCTGGGTCCTGGGTCAGACGGTCAGCGGCACGGGGTGGATCTCGTCGGCCGGATGCCCCGCCCGCTCGTGGACACGCTGTACGGCCTCCGCGTCGGGCGCCTCCGACAGGCAGTAGACGACGCCCTCCGCCGGGTCCGCCCACGCGTGCTCGAAGGACACCCCCTCTTCGGCCTGGATGGCGAGGTCGGCGTCGTGGGCGTCACGTAACTGCTCGTCGGTGATGCCCGCCATGCCGCGATGGACGTCCATGAACTTCGTCATGGCTTCCTCCTGAGACAGCGGAACCGGCTGACCTGCCGGAACTCCTCTCAGCCTAGATCGGGCACAAAACACCAGAACACCCAAGCTTGTTCAAACGCTGGAATTCTTCCACCTCTGGCGCCCGCAGGTCGTTCGAGCGCGCGTTCGCATGGGTCCGCCGGTTCGAACACCCGCCCATCCATGACGAGGAGGCGGGGAGCGGCGACCGCCGTCCGGACCTCGCCTGGCGAGACCCCGGTCAGGAGCGGCTGAACCCGCTGATCTCACGGTCGCCGATCCTCGTCGTCCGGCTCGCGTCGAACGCCCGGTACCAGGCGATCGCGGCGGCGGCGGCCGCCGGGGCGAGGTTCGCGCAGACGATGATCACGGAGGAGAGCCTGCTGCCGAGAAGCTCGACGACGGGACGCAGAGCGGGGTTGAACCGCGCCGCGATTCCCGCCCCCGCGATGGCCGCGCCGCTGACGACGGAGAAGACGAGTGCGACCTTGTGGATGCGGGCGAGATCCTCGACCGTGTCGGAGAGCGCGTCGGACAGGCGGCGGACCCTCTCGGCCAGATGGACGCCCGCGGCGACGAACTCGACCAGCCTCGCGTCGGCGGCCTCCATGGCGGGCCCGGCCCAGGCCGCCGCTACGGCCTCACGGACCAGGCCGGTGTCGTGCCCGAACACCTCTCCACAGTCGTAGGCGAGCTTTTCCCAGCCCGCGGCCGCACGGTCGAGATCCTCGTCCGAAGGGACGACCATGACGGTCCAGGCGAGCCCACCGGCCATGGCCGCCCAGGAGAACGTCTTCGCCCGCGCCAGGTTCGCCTGCGTGCCCTTACTGCTCTTGGCGAGCTCCGACAGCCTCCTCTCCCTCCCCGCGTGCAGCTCCCCTACCCGGGCATGCAAAGAATCCCGATATGCCCTATCACTCGCACCGAGATCGTTTGCCCAATTGGTGGCTTCCATATGCCTGACTATAGATTTGGCGGTTAGGCTTATTTCGCTTCTTGTTGCATTCGTGATATACATTCTCCTAAGGCCAAGAATTGCACTCTCTTCTCTTTTTCTACGGTTAAGGAAGGCGCGCCCCCCTGCGCCCGCCCCCATGGCGGCCAGCCCAGCGCCATACGACAGTTTGGTCGGGTCCATCAAGTATTCACCGAACGACTTCGTCTCATAATCGGAGTAATCGTCAGAGAAGTCCGAGTAAAGGGGAACTTCGTCGGGATCCGCTTTCCGGGCCTCAGTCACGGCGTCGAGCACCCTGCGGACACTCGCGCCTTCGGCCCCGGCGTAGCTTTTCCGGGTCCTCCGCATCAGGTCCGCCAGAGACGTGCCCTCGGTCTCGCCGTAGTTGAACTCCTGCTCAAGCTCCCCCCAGGTCTTCCCGTACTCGTGCCGGGCCGGCCACTCACCCGCCGCGCCCAGCGCCCAGGTGGGGAGAGCGACCGCGTCCCCGGAAAACCTCAGCCCCCTGAGCTTGTCCGCCATGATCTCCAAGTCCGCCGCCACCTCACTGAAGACACCTCCGTCGTAGGCGAACCCATCCCCGGCAGTCATCCGGTCACCCCATCCCATGAGTCGGAGTACGGCCTCCAGAGCTTCCTGGAGCACTTACCCGGCGTTCGTCGCAGCCGACGATAGTGATCAACTCGCGGGCGTCAAAGGGGTGATCCCAGGACGGGACGACCTCGCCGGCCGCACCGATCGGCCACCGTTCGGGAGGAACACGGCAAAGCCAGCGCCAAAAGGCGTAACACGGCGATTCCGGATGACGTCTTCCCTGGTCAGCGACCTAGTCTGGGCAGCACTTGATGGCCGAACCCGTCGAAGGGACAGGGTCCTCATGAGGCTCGTCGTCGATCTCAACCGGTGCCAGGGATACGCGCAGTGCGCCTTCCTCGCGCCGGACGTCTTCACCATGCACGGTGAGGAGGCGCTGATGTACGACCCCGGCGCCGACGAGACCCGGCGCGAGCAGGTCATGAGGGCCGCGGCCGCGTGCCCGGTCCAGGCCATCCTCATCGACCAGGTCGACGCGCCGGGCACGCCGGAGCGGCCGATCGCGCTGGAGAGGGCGGGGACCGATGGCCGTTGACGGGTCCGACAAGGCGTTCAGGCGCCACGGCCGCGTGGTCGTCGTCGGCGCCTCCCTGGCGGGCCTGCGGGCCGCGGAGACCCTGCGCGAGGAGGGCTTCACGGGGTCGCTGACCATGATCGGAGACGAGCCGCACGAGCCCTACGACCGGCCGCCGCTGTCCAAGCAGGTCCTGCTCGGCAGGGTGCCCGCGGACGGCACGGCCCTCCCCCGGCGCCGCGCGATCGACGCGGAGTGGCGGCTCGGGGTCGCCGCCACGGGACTGGACCTGACCGGCAAGCGGGTGCGCCTGGCCGACGGGCAGGAGGTCGGCTTCGACCGCCTGCTGATCGCGACCGGCACCCGTGCCCGGCCGTGGCCGAGGGACGCGGAGGCCGACCTTGACGGCGTCTTCGTCCTGCGCACCAGCGACGACGCCGCCCGGCTGAACCGCAGGCTGGCCGCCCGGCCCCGCCGGGTGCTCGTCGTCGGCGCCGGGTTCACCGGCTCCGAGGTCGCCTCCGCCTGCCGCGAGCGGGGGCTGGAGGTCACGGTCGCCGAGCGCGGCCCGGCCCCTCTCGTGGGCGCGCTCGGCGGCGTCGTCGGCGCGGTCGCGGCGGAGCTCCAGCGTGAGCACGGCGTCGACCTGCGCTGCTGCATCACGGTGACCGCGCTCGAAGGCGACCCGGCCGGACGGCTCCGGCGCGCCCACCTGTCCGACGGCGGCACGCTGGACGTCGACGTGGCGGTGATCGCGCTCGGCGCGATGCGCAACACCGAGTGGCTCGCGGGATCCGGGCTCGGCGCCGGCCCGCGAGGCGTCGCCTGCGACGCCGGATGCCGGGCCTTCGACGTGCACGGCATCGTCACCGACGACATCTTCGTGGCCGGCGACGTCGCCCGGTCCCCGCACCCGCTCTTCGGCTACCAGTTCCTCTCCCTGGAGCACTGGGGCAACGCGGTCGCGCAGGCCGAGGTCGCCGCCCACAACATGATCAGTCGCGGCCCCGACCGCCGGCCCCACCTGTGGGTCCCGGCCTTCTGGTCCGCCCAGTTCGGGGTGAACATCAAGTCCGTCGGTGTGCCGCCCATGGGCGAGGAGATCATCGTCACCCAGGGGTCGCTCGCCGAGCACCGCTTCGCCGCGGCCTACGGCTTCCAGGGCCGCGTCATCGCCGCGGTCACCTTCGACCACGCCAGATGGATCGACTTCTACCGCGAGCGGATCGAGTCGGCCGCGCCGTTCCCGCCCGACTTCACCAACGTCGACCGGCGGCCCGAGGGCCTGCGTCCGGTCGGGGCCGACTTCCCGGACCCCGCCCTGCCCACCCACGGCCCCACCGTCACCCTGAGCGGCTACTCGCCCAGCGACCGGCGGGTCGTCTTCACCCCGGCCCGTGCCTGACAACAAGCGCCCCGGCCGGCCGTGTTCAAGGACTCCGCCTTGACTTCCTCCCTACCGCTGAAGCCCGGGGTCTCACGCTCAAGGAGATTCGATGACATCGGGAACCCTGCTGCACCAGATCACCGACTACGCCAGTCGCGCCGATCCGTACCCTCTCTACGCCGAGCTCCGCAGGACGCCGGTGTCGCGGCAGGACGACGGCGTCTACGCCGTCAGCACCTACTGGGAGATCGTCAGCCTGCTCCGCGACCCGCGGCTCAGCTCCGACGTGCGCAACCGCGTCGCCCAGCCGGGTGAGGTCCTGCCGCCGGAGGAGGATCCGGCCCTTCCCCCCAGTTTCCTCCGGCTCGACCCGCCCGAGCACGACCGGCTGCGCCGCCTGGCGACCCGGCCGTTCGGGCCGCCGCACTGCCCCCGCCGGGTCCACGACATGGGCGGCGAGCTGGCCCGGATGGTGTCCGGTCTGGTCGACGGCTTCCAGGGCAAGGACCAGGTCGACATCGTCGAGGACTTCGCCTACCCCTTCCCCGTGATGGTGATCTGCAAGCTGCTGGGGGTGCCGCACCAGGACGAGGCGCGCTTCCACGGCTGGGCCGAGACGATCGTCGCCGCCCTCGACCCCAACCCCGCCGAGGGCCCCGCCGAGCGGCAGCGCGTCGCCCAGCAGGCCCGCTCCGAGCTGGGCGCCTACCTCGCCGGGCTCGTCGCGGAACACCGCCGCGCGCCCGGCGACGACATGCTCTCCGCCCTGGTCACCGACCACGGCCCCGACGGGCGGATGTCACCGGTGGAGGTGATCACCACCGCCGTCCTGCTCCTCATCGCCGGCCATGAGACCACCGTCAACCTCATCACCAACGGGATGCTCACGCTGCTGCGCCACCCGGAGGTCCTCAAGCGGCTGCGTGCCGACCCCGACCTGGCCGTCCCGCTCGTGGAGGAGCTGCTGCGCTACGAGCCGCCGGTGCAGCTGCTGCCCCAGCGCACCGCCCTCGCCGACATCGACGTCGCCGGCACCGTCATCCCCGCCGGCTCGTCCATCTGGCTCATGCTGGCCTCGGGCAACCGGGACCCCAGGCGTTTCCGCGACCCCGACCGGTTCGACCCCCTGCGCCGGGACAACGAGCACCTCGGCTTCGGCAACGGCATCCACTACTGCTTCGGCGCGCCCCTCGCCCGGCTGGAGGCGCAGCTCGCGCTCACCGAGCTCGCCCGGCGGCTGGAGGACCCACGGCTCGTGGAGGACCCGCCTCCATACCGGCAGAACCCGGTCCTGCGCGGCCCCCGGCACCTCCCCGTCGCCTTCGGCGGCCTCGCCGGGTAGTTCCGTTCACCGGACGGAACCGGCCAGACGGCGCCGCACCTCCGTGTGGACCCGCAGCAGCGCCGGGACCAGCACGTACACGACCACCGGCACGACGACACCGGTGAGGATCAGCGTCCGCACGGGCAGCGGCAGGGCGGCGATCGGGCCGCCCAGCAGCAGCTGGGTCGCGGTGATCATGGAGTAGACCGCCAGCCAGGTGAGCAGCGCCCGGTGGTGCACGGACGGGACGGCGGGGGCGGCGGGGCCACAGGGGACAGACATGACGACCTCTTCGGTGCGGGAGCCGGACCCAAATTCCAACTCGCTGGTTGGAGTTTGGCATATCGGCGCCGAGAATCCAACCAGTGAGTTGGAATTTGCCGTACGCTGAGGTCATGGCATGGGACACGGCGAAGACCAGGCAGCTCCTGCTGGACGCGGCGGTCGGCGAGTTCGCCGAACACGGGCCGCAGGGGGCGCGGGTGGACCGCGTCGCCGCGAAGGCCGGGGTGAACAAGGAGCGGATCTACCAGTACTTCGGCGGCAAGCAGCAGCTGTTCGGCGCCGTGCTGACCCAGGAGCTGGAGAAACTGGCCGCGGCCGTGCCCCTGGACGCCGGGCTGGCCGCAGATCCCGGCGAGTACGCGGGACGCGTCTTCGACTACCACAGCGCGCACCCGCACTTCGTCCGCCTCCTGCACTGGGAGGGCCTGCAGGCCGGGGATGACCAGGTGGCAGCCGAGGCGCAGCGGGCCGTCCACTACGCCGACAAGGTCGCCGCGCTGACCGCCGCGCAGCGCGCCGGGACGCTCGGCGACGCGATCCCACCGGCGGAGCTGCTGTACGCGGTGATCGCGCTGGCCGGCTGGTGGTTCTCGACGCCCCAGCTCGCACGGATGATCATGGCGGGCGCGGCGGACGACAGCCCTCGGACCCGGCGGGAGGCGCTGGTGCGCCTGGTACGCAAGCTGACCGCCTGAACCGCACGCCAGGCCTCCGGCCGTGGGAAAGAACGCACACACCGTCCCACCGGGCTCGCCGAGGTCCCCCGCCGGCGACACGCGCGGTTCCGGCTCCCTCCGTCCTGCGGCTCCGACATCTTCTTGCGATTTGCCATAATTCATAGGGATTACTGGCTACATCAGGTAATAATCCATGTTTCTGATGACGGAGCGAGCCGTACCGGGGGTGTGTGGATGGGGCGCGAGCTGCAGGTCGATCAGGTGTCGTTGAGCGGTGCCGGGCAGCGCATGCGAGAGCCGGTCGAGCTGTTCGGGCAGCACACGGACGCGTTGCTGAAGACCGTCGCCGGCGGCGGACGCTCTCCATGGGGGATCGGCGTCATCGGCATGGTCATGGACCAGATCAACGAGACGCTCTCCCAGGCATGCGGTCACCTTCACGCCAACCTCGACATGACCGGCGCGGGCGTCCGGGAGATGAGCGACCAGGCACGGACCACCGAGCTGGTCAACATGGTCACCGTCCAGGATCTGGATCCGTCCATCCGATGACACTTGACCTGAGCTGTCCGTCTCGACCGGAACCGGTCGGGGAGACTGACCTGAGCTGTCCGTCCCGACCAGGGCCGGTCGGGGAGACGACGGCCGGACGGCTTGGCGGGCGGGAGGCGGCCCGGTGGCGGTGATGCTTCCGGCCGGACTGGAGACCGCGTTCGGGATGCTGGGCGTGCCGTGGCCCACCGAGGACGAGGACGGGCTGCGCGACTGCGCCACCGCCTACCGGTCCTGTGCCGACACGATCACCGCCGACGTCATCCCGGGCACGCGGGGCGCCGTCCAGTTCGCCGCCGCGGACAACGCCGGCGACGACGTCGACGCGCTCACCGCCTTCTGGGCCGACTACCACCGCGAAGGCGACGACTCCGCGCACCTGTCCAGTCTCGCCACCACCCTGCACGCCCTGGCCGACACCCACGACGGGTTCGCCACCCTCGTCGAGATCCTCAAGAAGGTCCTCATCGTCGCGGCCGGGATCGTGGCCGCCATCCTGGCGTGGGCCCTCGCGGCGTCCGCCTTCACCTTCGGCATGGCCGCCGTCCAGGCGCGTACGGCCGTCTTCGGCTCGCGGGTGGTCGCCCAGCGCGCGGTGGCCGTCTTCCGCCGCGAACTCGGACGGTTCTTCGGCAGGACCCTGGCCCGAGGCGTCGCGGCCCGGCTCCGCCGCATCCTCGCCGCCAAATCCCCCAACCAGCTGCGGATGCGGTTCGGTGGACGGCCGGATCCGCTGCGGGCGGCGGCCAACCGGAACGTCAACGTCAAGGCGATCACCCCCGCTCCGGTCTGGCGCACCGACCGGCTCATCCTCCGGCGCGCGGACAACCGCCACCCCGACGAGGTCTTCGGACCGGGCTTCCACCCCCGGCGCCCCGACAACACCGATCTCGAATCCCATCTGCGGTTCGAGGAGTCGGCGTTCGTCGGCACCACCCGGCTGTCCAATCCGATGGACATATTCCCCACGAGATATCTCTACGACGTGGACGCGCCGGGCGGGATCGACCTCACCCAGACCATGGGCACCGCCCTCCGCACCGGACACCAGCAGGAGGTGGCGTTCCCCGGTGGGATCGAAGGACGGTTCATCAAGGGAGCACGCCCCTACGACGCCACGACGGAGACGTTCGGGGACTACGTGAACAATCCCCACTACCGCCCCTGACCCCTGAGCGGGCCCGCCGTCGGGGTGACCGGCACCTTCCGGGGTGCGGACGTGCGGCCCCGTCCGCACCGAGGCGGATCCGCTTGCCGATCCGTGATCGACGAGGTAAGCCTCGTGAGCCGGCCGGTCGGCTCGCGGGGATGATGAGATCGATGCCCGGTCTGGGATACTCCAGACGTGCTCCGTCCACCCCGCAGCAGGCTCTGGCGGATCGTCGACGTCACGGTCTCGCTCGTCGTCGGGCTGTATCTGACCGCACTGGTGGTGGACAACTCCACCGAGCACGCGGCGGTGCTGACGATCTTCGGGATGCTCGCCGGCGTGGCGCAGGGGGTGGCACTGTGGTGGCGGCGTTCCCATCCGGTGCCGGTGATGGCGATCGCGCCCGGCGGCGGGTTCCGTGTTCACGCGCGGCTGCCGTTGCGGGGGGCGCGGTGAGCGTCCGCGTGCTCGTGGCCGATGACCAGGCGCTGGTCCGCGGCGGCTTCCGGATGATCCTGGAGGCCAGGGCGGACCTCGAAGTGGTGGGCGAGGCCGGCGACGGCCGCGAGGCGGTGGCGCTGGTCGAGAGGTTGCGGCCCGAAGTGGTGCTGATGGACGTGCGGATGCCCGACGTCGACGGGCTGGAGGCGACCCGGCGGATCGTCGCCTCCGGCAGTCCGGCCCGCGTCATCATCTTGACCACCTACGACGTCGACGAGGCGGTGTTCGCCGCCCTGCGCGCCGGGGCGAGTGCCTTCCTGCTCAAGGACGTACGGCCCGCCGAGCTGGTGGAGGCGGTCCGGGTGGTCGCGCGCGGCGACGCGCTGCTGGCGCCGTCGGTCACCCGCCGGCTGCTCGACCGCTTCGCCGCCGTCCTGCCCGATCCCGCCGGGCCGCCGGCCGACCTCGGCCGGTTGAGCGAACGGGAGGTCGAGGTGCTGCGGTTGGTCGCGCTCGCGCTGTCCAACGCGGAGATCGCCGAGCGTCTGGTGCTCACCGAGGCCACGGTCAAGTCGCACGTGTCCGCGGTGCTGCGCAAGCTGGGTCTGCGTGACCGGGTGCAGGCCGTCGTGCTGGCCTATGACGTCGGGCTGGTACGGCCGCGCTCCATCTGAGGTCGAACCCGTACGGCCGCGCTCCGCCGAAAGTCGGCGACAGGGTTCGATCTCGCGCCCGATGTGGCACCACGCCGTACGAACGTAGCGTCGCCGGCATGACTGTCCCCGCACTCGACGCCCACCGTCGGCGCTTCACTCAGGCCGCGTCCCTGATCGTCTCGCTCTTCCCGATCGGCCCGTCCGGATCGCGCGGCCGGAGGGACGGCTCATGACCCGGATACCGGTCCCGGTCGAGCGTCCGGGGCTGACGCGGCGCATCGCACCCGCGGTCGGGCTGTTCCTTCTCGCCCCGCTGGTCGGCGAGTACCTGCTCGGCAACATCCCCACCTCCGAAATCGCGGGCGTGCTCTTCCTCGCGCCGATGTACGGCGGCGGCGCGATCCTCATCCGCGAAGTGGTGCGGCGCACCGGACGCGGCTGGCCGTCGATCCTGGTGCTCGGAGCGGCCTACGGCCTGCTGGAGGCGGGCCTGCTCGACCAGTCGCTGTTCAACCCGTCCTTCATCGAGGACCACGACTTCCAGACCGGGGCGTCCGTCCCGGCGCTGGGCATCAGCGGCAACAACGCCCTGGCGTTCGTCGGCGGGCACGCGATCTGGAGCATCGGCGCCCCGATCGCCGTCGTCGAAGCCCTGGTGCCCCGCCGCGGCACCACCCCCTGGCTGGGCGGGCCCGGCCTGGCCGTGACCTGTGTCGTGTTCGTCCTCGGCTCGGCCGCCCTGTTCTACGGCCTGTACGAGGAGAGCGGCTTCCTGGCGTCGACGCCGCAGCGGGTCGGCACGGTCGCCGTGCTCGCGGTCTTGATCGGTGTCGCGTTCGCCCTCGGCCGCCGCCCCCGTCCGGCGGTGGATCGGCGGGCACCGAACCCATGGCTGGTCGGTGTGGCGGGGACCGTCGCGGCCGGACTGTTCTTCTCCCGTCCCGAGAATTGGTGGGGCGTCGCCATGGGCCTCGGACTGGTCACCGTGATGACAGTTGTGACCATCCGGTGGTCGCGATGTGACGGCTGGGGCCCGGCGCACCGGCTCGCGCTGGCGGGCGGTGCGCTGTCGGCCTACTGCTGGGGCGGCTTCGTCCTGCTGTCCCTCATGGACGCCGCGAGCACCGTCAACCTGATCGGGCAGGCGCTCCTGGTCCTCGGCGTGGTCGCCCTGCTCTTCACCGCAGGCCGTATCACGCGGAACACGCTCCGGAAACGCGGCTCCGGCCACGTCGCGGGCCCCGGAGATCACTCGTCGCCTCGATCCCGCGCCGACCGGGCGAGTGACAGTCGCCGAGTTTGATCCGGTGGATCCTGCTCGGCGGCTGTCACTCCGAGGTCGTCATGGGTGCCGGGGCAGGGCCATCGGGGCGAAGCCGAGATCGGCCAGCGCGGCCGCGCCGCGGGTGGCGTGGTCGCCGCCGGCGAGCATCAGGGTCCGCGCCGACTGATAGCGGCAGCCGGCGGTGTCGAACGCGTCCGCCGTGGCGAGCAACCGCTCCTGGTCGTCGTCGAGCAGCGCTTGGGCCCGCTCCACGATGGCGGTGGCGACCGGGTTGCCGGTCACGACGGTCCGAGCCTCGGCCAGACGGTCGCCGGCATCGGAGCGCCTGGCGAGCACGGCGGTTTCGGCGCGCAGCGCCACGTACCAGTGAAGCCAGATCCAGGTGACCCATTGCCACACCTCGCCGGGCTCAGGCGCCAGCCGCTCCAGTGCCTCCGGCGCCTGCCCACGGTGGAGCAGGAGCATCGCGTCGAAGACCGCCCCGTAGCCGCAGGTGTTCCCCGGTGAGGGGTCGACCTGATTCAGCACCGCGCTCCATTCGCGCCAGGCGTCATGGTCGTCGCGCAGGCCGTGGATCGTCGCCACTGCGGCCGCCGGCGGACCCAGGACGGACCTGGCGGGCCCGCCGGCCCGTTGCCACGCGTCGAGGAACCGGACGCTGCCGGTGAGTATCTCCTCGACGTCGCCCGCCAACGTGTCGGCCACAAGGAGCCAGCCTGTAGCCCGGTGGCCGACTTCCGCCAGCAAGGGGTGATCCGCGAGTTGCCGTGCCCACCGGCGGGCACCCGGCAGGTCGCCGGTGCCGAGGCTGGCCTCGGTGGCCTCGCCGAGCGCCTCGATCAGCTCGTGGGTACCGGCCGGGGTGTCCGGTGCGGACGACAGCAGCGTGATCCGGCGCCGGGCCGTGCCGGCCGCGGCGAACGTGTCACCGGCCCAGCTCTGGGCGCAGGTGAGCGTATCGAGCGCGGCGGACTCGGCGAGCGGGTCACCCGTGCGGTGCGCGAGCTCGACCGCTCGTTCGGCGCGTGCGATCGTCATGGGAACCGCGTCGTCGTTCAGGTCCGGTGCGGCACCGAGCTCGGTGAGCGCCCGCCCAGCCTCGGCCAGCGCCACCGCGGCCTGGGCGGCCGGGTCGTCGCCGCCCAGCTCCCGCGCCTGAGTGATGAGCGCGACCGCCTCCTCCCGCGGCAGCTTCCGGACGAACTTGCCGGAGAACCGGTAGGCGTCAGCGGCGACGGTCGCCAGGTCACAGGCGGAGCCGGCGGTGTCGCCGGACCGGCGGGCGGCATCCGCGGCCGCGCGGCGCAGGCGGTGCATGTCATCGCCGACCGTCCGGCAGCCGGCCACAGCCGCGGCATGCCGGAGCATCGACGCGCCGGCGGCGGGGTCGTCGGCGAGCGCGGCGGCCTGCTCATAGCGCCCCTGGGACTCGCCGATCAGGTTACGGGCGAAGGTCAGCTCCGCCAGGTGCCGGGCGAGATCGTACGCGTCCGTGCGCTGTTCCGGCCGGCCGGCCGCCCACGCCAGGGCCGCGCGCAGATCGTCCGCCACCGCGTCGAACCCGGCCCGCCGGTCCTGCCGTGCCACTGCCAGACGGGCGGCCCTGGCCAGGCACCAGCGAAGGTGGCGGGATCGAGCGTCGACCAGCTCACCGGCCTCGGACAGCCGTTCCACCCCGTACTGGCGGATGGTCTCCAACGCCCGGTACTCCGTACCGCCCGGGGACGCCGTCACCACCAGCAGACTCTGTTCGGCCAGCCGGGCCAGTCCCTCGGCGACGACGCCTTCCTCATCCCCGGCCACCTCGGCCGCCGCCACGGCGGTGAACGGCGCCACGAACACCGACACCCGGCGTAGCAGCGCCCGGTCGGCCGGCTCCAGCAGAGCATGGCTCCAGTCCAGCGCCCCCCGCACCGAACGGTGCCGCTCATCGGCGCGGGAGCCGCCGGTCAGCATCCGCAGCGGGTGCGACAGGGCGGCGGTGATGCCGTCCAGCCCGAGCGTGGAACACCGGGCGGCGGCCAGCTCGATCGCCAGCGCCATCCCATCCAGCCGATCACAGATCGAGGCGATCTGGTCGCGCAGCGCGGGGTCCGGCGACCGGCCCACCGCCGCCGCCCGCTCCATGAACAGCGCGACCGCGTCCGACTCACCGTCGACGGCCAGCGACAGCGGCGGGACCGGATACACCCGTTCGAACGGCACCATCAGCCGTGCCCGGCTGGTCGCCAGCACCGCCACCCGAGGACTCGTCGCCAGCAGCCGCTCGAGAAACAGCGCCACCCCGTCCACCACGTGCTCGCAGTTGTCCAGCACCAGCAGCGCATGGCGGTCGGCCAGCGCGGCGACCACGGACTCGGTCATGTCGCGGCCGGGCTGCTCGCCGAGGCCGACCGCCCCGGCGACCGCGGTGGCGATCAGGTCCGGATCGGTGACCGGGACCAGGTCGACGAACCACACCCCGTCGGAGTACTCGCCGGCTGCTTCCGCGGCCACCGCCAGCGCCAGCCGGGTCTTGCCCACTCCGCCGGGACCGACCGCGGTCACCTGGCGGTGTGCCTTGATCATCTCCACCAGCTCGGTCCGCTCGCTCACCCGGCCGACGAACGAGGTCAGCGGGGTCGGCAGAACCGGTGCCGGATGCGACGGGCCGGCATCGGCAGGTTCGGGTGCGCGCCGGGCGAGCGCCCGCCGATCCGGCACCTCCAGCTTGCGCAGCAGCGAGGAGACGTGACTCTCCACGGTACGCACCGAGATGCACAGCCGTGCCGCGATCTCGGCGTTGCTGAGATGGGCTCCGACCAGTTCCAGCACCTCGGCTTCCCGAGGCGAGATCTCCACTTCTGTCACCACTGCCCCAGTTTGGCGCATCATCTCTGCACATCATCCGCAATGGCCACCGTGCGCGATCCGTGCCGTCGATCCGTGCCGTCGATCCGTGGTCGGGTTCCGTGGTCGGGTTCCGTGGTCGCCACGGATGTGGACCCGCCAGGCCGGGAGAGAAGCTGTGACCACGCCGACAGCGGGTCGATGTGACCCACGACCGCAGGAGTGACCATGACCGGCTCTTCCCCCCAGGGAATCAAGACCGTGCTGCACCCCGTGTCCGACCTGGCCAAGGCCAAGGCGGTGTACGCGGCCCTGCTCGGCATCGCACCGCAGACCGACTCGCCCTACTACGTCGGCTTCGAGGCCGAGGGCCAGCACATCGGACTGGTGCCGGACGGTGGGCCGCAGGGCATGACCTCGCCGGTGGCCTACTGGCACGTACCGGACATCGAGGCGAAGCTCGCCGAGGTGACCGCCGCAGGAGCCACCGTGAAGGAGGCCGCGCACGAGGTCGGCGGCGGCCGCCTGGTGGCCACCGTCACCGACCCCGACGGCAACGTCCTCGGGCTGATCCAGGACCGGTGAGCGCCGGCCTGCCCTGCCATACCCGCCGCGTAGCGGCCGCCGACAAGACAACGGACCCACCTCGCTCAAAGGACCTGCCATGACCTCCTTCACATCCGTCACCCTGGAAGTCCCCGACCCCACGGCCGCCGACGCCTTCTACAACGCCTTCGGTCTGGACCCCTACGTGAACGTACGCGCCTCGGATGCGCCGACGACCGGCTTCCGTGGGTTCGCGCTGTCCCTCGTGGCCTCTCAGCCGGGCAACGTCGACGCCCTCATCGGCGCCGCCCTGGACGCCGGCGCCACGACGCTGAAGCCGGCCACGAAGGGGTTCTGGGGCTACGGCGGCGTCGTACGCGCCCCGGACGGGACGATCTGCAAGATCGCGTCCTCGACGAAGAAGGACACCGGCCCTGCCGCCCCGCACATCGACCAGGTCGCGCTCCTGTTGGGAGTGGCGGACGTCAAGGCGAGCAAGCGGTTCTACGTCGAGCGCGGCCTGACCGTGGCCAAGAGCTTCGGCGGCAAGTACGTCGAGTTCGACACCCCGTCGTCGGCCGTCACGCTGGCGCTCTACCCGCGCCGCGCCCTCGCCAAGGACGCCGGCGTCTCCCAGGAGGGCGTCGGATCGCACCGGATCGTGATCGGCGGGGATGCCGGCCCCTTCACCGACCCGGACGGATTCGTGTGGGAGGTCGCATCCGTCTGAGGCACCCGGCGAGACGAATCTCACGTTCCCGAAAATCACGATCCTCAAGGGGAGAATCCACCATGAGCAGCACCGAAAACAGCACCTACCAGGGATTCACGGCCGAGGAGCGGGCCGCGATGAAGGACCATGCCCAAGATCAGAAGAAGGCGGCGCGCCGCGGCTCACGTGCCGACAAGGCGGCGCAGGACCAGCGGGACGTACTCGCGAAGATCGCCGAAATGCAGGAATCGGACCGGATCCTGGCCGAGCGCGTCCATGCCGTCATCACCGCCGGCGCCCCGGTCCTCGCGCCGAAGCTCTGGTACGGGATGCCCGCCTACACGCTGAACGGCAAGATCGTGTGCCACTTCCAGAGCGCGGCCAAGTTCAAGACACGCTACGCGACGCTCGGGTTCAGCGACCAGGCGAACCTGGACGACGGCACGATGTGGGCTGCCGCTTTCGCCCTGACCGAGGTGACGGCCGAGGTGGAGGCACGGATCAGTGCGCTGGTGAAGCAGGCGGTGAGCTGAGTCGCGGTTGTCGCGCCGTCCTCTCCGTTCATCTCGCCCACGGGCACACACCTCATCGATACCAGGCGACGCGGTGACGGGCGGATCAACGGCACTGAGAACGGATCGCCTCATGGATCGGATGTGGGCGACTGGATCGGGCGCGCCGAGAACCGACCCGGCCCGCGGCCGCGCCTGGTTGACATCCCCGCGCCGGTGAAAGATGGTTGTTCGTATAAAGGACACTAACGTCCGTTAACCGGACAGGCTGGGGAGAAGCGGATGCCGTACTACCGCGTCGTGGGCGAGGTCCCCCGCAAGCGACACGTGCAGTTCCGGCGGCCCGACGGCGGGCTGTACGCCGAGGAGCTGATGGGCGAGGAGGGGTTCTCCAGCGACTCGTCCCTGCTCTACCACCGCCACCTCCCCACGGCGATCATCAAGGCCGAGGCGGTGGAGCCCACGACGGCCACGGCGCTGACCCCCAATCTGCCCCTCTCCCCCCGCCACTTCCGCACCCAGGACCTGCCGGCGGGCGGCGACCTGGTCACCGGGCGCGGGCTGCTGGCGGGCAACGCCGACGTCCGCATGTCGTACGCCGCGAGCGAGACCCCCAGCGAGCTGTACCGCAACTCCATGGGCGACGAATGCGTCTACATCGCCAGTGGCCGGGTCAGGTTCGAGTCGACCTACGGCGCGATCGAGGCCGGCGAGGGCGACTACGTCGTCATCCCCACCGGGACGATCCACCGCTGGGTCCCCCAAGGGCGCGTCACGGCCTTCGCGATCGAGGCGGCGGGGCACATCCGGCCGCCCAAGCGCTACCTGTCCACCCACGGCCAGTTCCTGGAGCACGCCCCCTACTGCGAGCGCGACCTGCGCACCCCGCAGGAGACGCTGACCGTCGAGGGCGAGGAGGTGCCGGTGCTGGTCCGCACGCGCGGCGGGCTGACCCGGCTGGTCTACCGCAACCATCCCTTCGACGTGGTCGGCTGGGACGGCTGCCTCTACCCCTACGCCTTCAACATCAACGACTTCGAGCCCATCGTGAAGCGCACCCACGCCCCGCCGCCGGTGCACCAGACCTTCGAGGGCCCGAACTTCGTGATCTGCTCGTTCTGCCCCCGGCCGCTGGACTTCCACCCCGACGCCGTCCCGATCCCCTACAACCACCACAACGTCGACTCCGACGAGCTGATGTTCTACGCGGGCGGCGACTACACCGCGCGCAAGGGCTCGGGCATCGACGTCGGCTCGATCTCGCTGCACCCCGCCGGGTTCACCCACGGCCCGCAGCCGGGCGCCGTCGAGGCCGTCATCGAGGCCGTACGGCAGGGGCACACCGAGACGAGCGAGCTGGCCGTGATGGTCGACACCTTCCGCCCGCTCGACCTGGGCCCCGCCGGCCTGTCGGTCGAGGACCCCGCCTACGCGTGGACCTGGGCGCGATGACGCTCTTCCACTCCCTCGTCGACGACGCAGGGCTGTTCCCGCCGACCGCGCTGCCGATGGCCGAGGCCCTGCGGCGGCACCGGGCCGACCTGGCCGGCGGCAGCCCGGTGCTCACCCACCGCTTCCTCTGCCCGGCCAGCCGCCTGCCGGAGCTCCGCGCCCACCTGGACTTCCCGATCAGGCTCGGGCTGATCCTCGACACCCCGGACGTCCCGCCGCCCGCCGACCTCACCGACCTCGCCGTCGAACTGGTCGAGGTGCCGGGCGGCCGGGCCGTCGCCCTGGACCTCCCGGCCCGCCAGTTCGTCGAGGTCACCGCCGCCCAGCTCCCCGTGGACGTGCCGCCCGGAGTCGGGCTGAAGGTCAGATGCGGCGGGCTGACCGCGGCCGCCTTCCCCAGCGCCCAGGACCTGGGCTCCTTCATCGCCTACTGCGCCGGACGCGACATCCCGTTCAAGGCGACCGCGGGACTGCACAACGCGGTCCGCCACTTCCACCCGGCGCTGGGCACCGACCGGCACGGCTTCCTCAACCTGGTCCTGGCGGTCTGCGCGGCCGTGGAGGGCCGGGACCCGGTTCCGGTGCTGCGCTCGACGGACGTGGGCGAGCTGGTACGGCTGGCGCAGGCCGTACCGGACGGCACCGCCGGGCGCGCCAGGAGGCTGCTGGTGTCCTACGGCTCGTGCAGCACGAGCACCCCGATCGAGGACCTGCTGGCCCTCGGCCTGATCATCGGCACGACCGCCGACGCAGAGGAGAACGTGTGATGTCTTGGGGCCTGGAACACCTGCCCTACGGAGTCTTCTCCCGGCAGGAGGGAGAGAGCCCGCGCGTCGGCGTGCGGTACGGCGAGCACGTGGTCGACCTCGCCGGCGCCCTGCACGACGAGGTGTTCGCCACCGGCTCGCTCAACGCCTTCATGGCCAGGGGCTCGGCCGCGTGGCAGGCCACCCGGGCGGTGATCCAGAACAAGCTGGGCACCGACCGGGCCGCGATCGAGGCGCACCTGATCCCGCTGGACCGGGTCACGCTGCACCTGCCGATCGAGGTGGCCGACTACGTCGACTTCTACTGCTCGCTGGAGCACGCCTCCAACCTCGGCCGGATGTTCCGCCCCGACGAGGAGCCGCTGAAGCCGAACTGGCGGCACCTGCCGGTCGGCTACCACGGCCGGGCCGGGACCGTCGTGGCGTCCGGCACGCCGATCACGCGGCCGTCCGGGCAGCGCGGCGCCGGGGTCTTCGGCCCCTCGGCCAAGCTGGACATCGAGGCGGAGCTCGGCTTCGTGGTCGGCTCGCCGACGGCCCTCGGCGAGCGGGCCGGCCGGTTCGAGGACCACGTGTTCGGCGTGACGCTGGTCAACGACTGGAGTGCCCGCGACATCCAGGCGTGGGAGTACGTCCCGCTGGGCCCGTTCCTCGGCAAGTCCTTCGCCACCTCGGTGTCACCGTGGGTCACCCCGCTCGCGGCCCTGTCGCAGGCCCGCCTGCCGGGCCGGCCGCAGGACCCCGAGCCGCTGGACTACCTGCGCCGCCGGGAGCCGTGGGGCCTCGACCTGACGCTGGAGGTCTCGCTGAACGGCGAGGTCGTCTCCCGCCCGCCGTACCGGGACATGTACTGGACGCCCGACCAGATGCTCGCCCACATGACCGTCAACGGCGCCCGCCTGCGCACCGGGGACCTCTACGCCAGCGGCACGGTCTCCGGCGGCGGCCGGGACGAGCGGGGGTCGCTGATCGAGCTGACCTGGAACGGCACCGAACCGCTCAAACTGCCCGACGGCTCGGCCAGGACCTTCCTGGAGGACGGCGACACCGTCACGATCACCGCGTCCGCTCCCGGCCCCGGCGGGACCGTGATCACCCTGGGCGAGGTGTCGGGAACCATCCAGCCCGCACGATAGGCCCGCCGCATGACTTGACGTGACCACATGATCACCTGTCGCTAATGTGGGGTCACGACCGTTCACGGACCCCGAAGGCAGGAACAGATGCGACGCGCCGCGGGATGTCTCCCGATCGTCCTCCTCCCGCTCGCCATCACGGGCTGCTCGTCGGTCGTGGCCGGAGGCGACCATCCGACGGCGGCGGCGGCGCCGAGAGTGAAGATCTCCCCCTCTCCGGACTCCGTGCGGGCCGGCACCCGCCGGGGCCTGGTCGTCCGGGCCGCCACCGGCACGCTGACCGGGGTGACCGCCTATGGGGGCGGCGCCCCGGTGCCGGGCAGGTTCGACGGCACCCGGTCCACCTGGCGCTCGGACTGGACCCTGACCCCCGACCGGGAGTACATCGTCAAGGTCACCGCGGCGGGCGGGGACGGCGCCACGACGACCACCTACGGCAGGTTCCGCACGCTCACGCCCGCCCGGACCTTCCAGGTCGCCTCCGTCACCCCCGAGCCGGGCGAGACCGTGGGCGTCGGCATGCCGATCATCGTGGACTTCACCGTCCCGGTGGAGGACAGGGCGGCCGTCGAGCGGGCCTTGGAGGTCCGCTCCACCAAGCCGGTCGAGGGCGCCTGGCACTGGGTGAGCGACACCGAGGTGGTCTACCGCCCCCGCCGCGACTGGCCGGCCCGGCAGCGGGTCTCCTTCACCGCGCACCTGGCCGGGGTCCGCGCGTCCGGGGACACCTACGGCACGGCCGACCACACGGTGCCCTTCGCCATCGGCCGGGGACAGGTCAGCTTCATCGACACCCGGACCCACCGGATGCGGGTCATGCGGGACGGCAGGACGGTCCAGCGGATGGCCATCAGCGCCGGCATGGCCACCACCGAGGAATACACCACGACGAGCGGCGTCCACCTGACCATGGACAAGGCCAGCCCGGTCCGCATGCTCTCCCCCGGCCGCGAGAAGGGCGACCCCGGCTTCTACGACGTCATGATCGACCACGCGGTCCGGATCTCCAACAGCGGCGAGTACGTCCACGCCAAGAACAACGTGTGGGCGCAGGGCAGGCAGAACGTCAGCCACGGCTGCGTCAACGCCCGGCCCGACCAGGCCGCCTGGTTCTTCGACAGCACCCTGCGCGGCGACCCGGTCGTCATCCGGGGCACCGACCGCGAGCTCCGCTGGGACAACGGCTGGGGCTACTGGCAGCGGTCCTGGGAGGAGTGGCTCAGCGGCAGCGCCCTGCACGCCGCCGAACCGCCGCAGCCTCTGACGCCCCCTGCCACTCCACCGGATAACGACATACGGTAGGGGAAGGAACCTCCCGGGCATCCGCCCCGTTTAACAAGGTAGGAGGGCCGGAGCATGGACGACTGGGTGATCTGGTTGATTCTCGCGGTGGTGCTGGGCATCGCCGAGATCTTCACCCTGACCACCGCTCTGGGCCTGCTCGGCGGCGCGGCCCTGTTCGCCGGCCTCGCCGCCGTCATCGGCCTTCCGGTCCCCCTCCAGCTCCTGGTGTTCACCGGCGCGCTGGCCGCGGGGGTGTTCGTGGTCCGGCCCATCGCCATACGCCAGCTCAGGCAGACGCCCTCGAAACAGCGGTTCGGGATCCAGGCCCTCGTCGGCAAGACCGCCTATGTGGTGCGGGAGGTGACCGGCCGGGACGGCCGGGTGCAGATCGGCGGCGAGGAGTGGTCGGCCAGGGCCTACGACGAGACGCTGGTGATCCCGGCGGGAGCAGTCGTCGACGTCATCGAGATCGAGGGCGCCACCGCGCTCGTATATCCCCGGGAGTGAGCATGGATGCACTGTTGATCGCCGGTCTGCTCGTCGTCCTGTTCGCCGTGCTGACCGTGATCCGCTCGGTCCGCATCGTGCCCCAGGCGCGGGCCCGCAACGTGGAGCGGCTCGGCCGCTACCACAGCACCCTCAAGCCCGGCCTGAACTTCGTGATCCCCTACATCGACCGGGTCTACCCGATGATCGACCTCCGCGAGCAGGTGGTCTCCTTCCGCCCGCAGCCGGTGATCACCGAGGACAACCTCGTCGTCGAGATCGACACCGTTCTGTACTTTCAAGTAACCGATCCCCGGGCGGCCGCCTACGAGATCGCCAACTACATCCAGGCCGTCGAGCAGCTCACGGTCACCACCCTGCGCAACGTCGTCGGCTCGCTGGACCTGGAGATGACGCTCACCTCGCGCGACACGATCAACAGCCAGCTCCGCGGCGTGCTGGACGAGGCGACCGGCAAGTGGGGCATCAGGGTCAACCGGGTGGAGATCAAGGCGATCGACCCGCCCAAGAGCATCAAGGAGGCGATGGAGAAGCAGATGCGCGCCGAGCGCGACAAGCGCGCCGCGATCCTCAACGCCGAGGGCCAGCGGCAGTCCCAGATCCTCACCGCCGAGGGTGACAAGCAGAGCGCGATCCTGCGCGCCGAGGGCGACCGGAGCGCCGCGATCCTCAAGGCGCAGGGCCAGTCCCAGGCCATCGACGAGGTCTTCCAGGCGGTCCACCGCAACGACCCGGACCCCAAGCTGCTGGCCTACCAGTATCTGCAGGTGCTGCCGGAGCTGGCCAAGGGCCAGGGCAACACGTTCTGGGTGATCCCCAGCGAGGTCACCTCCGCCCTCCAGGGCGTCTCCAAGGCCTTCACCGAGTCACTGCCCCAGTCGCCGGCGACCCGCCACGAGGCCCCCGCGATCAGCGAGGCGGCCGCCAGGGAGACGGCCCAGGCGGAGCGGGCCGCGGCCGAGGCGGTGGCCGAGGCCGCCGACGTCGACGCGGGCCCCCGCCAGCTCGGCCCCGCCGCCGCCACCGCCGCCGATCCTCTCGCCGACCTTCAGGAGAACCGCCACCGCACCTCCTGACCCCGTACGGCCCGCATGCCGTACGGCCCGCGCCCGGGACCCGGCGGGTCCGGCCGCGTGGGAGAGCGAGCCCGGCCGCGTGAGAGGGCGGGAGGACCGGCGAGTCCGGCCGCGTGAGAGGGCGGGTCCGATGGGTCCGGCCGCGTGGGAGAGCGGGACGGCGGAATCCGGCTGGCCGGGAACCGCATAATACTAAGCATGCTTAACATTTTTCGCCGGACCGAATCCCATCGCGCGCTGCTCTGGGGTGTCGTGGCCAGCGCCGTCCTGACCGGACTGGTGTGGCTGCTGGGCGAGCGTCTGCACGGCATCAGGCTCCTGCCCGACCAGGGCGCCTCCTGGTATTACTGGAAGCTGCCCGAGCCGACCGTGTGGACACGGGCGTCGGCCTGGCTCGGCTACGCGGCGCACCAGCTCGCGGCGTGGGGCCTGATCTACTACGCCCAGACCAGGGTCCGCCGCTACACCAGCGGCCTGCAGCGGATCAACATCGTGGCGCTGGCAGTGAACTTCGGGTTCATCGTCCTGCACACGCTGCAGACCCACCTGTTCTACGACGGGATCGCCCAGGACGTGTCGATCTTCAGCTCGCAGGGGTCGGTGGTCATCCTCCTGATCATGGTCCTGCTGATGGAGAACGGGCGCCGGGGACTCTTCGCCGGCCGCCCGGCCCCCATCTCGACCGAGGTGGTGGGGTTCGCCCGCAAATACCATGGCTACCTGTTCAGCTGGGCGGCCGTCTACACCTTCTGGTACCACCCCATGGAGAACACCAGCGGGCACCTGATCGGCTTCTTCTACATGTTCCTGCTCTTGCTGCAGGGCAGCCTGTTCATGACCCGGGCCCACACCAACCGGTGGTGGACCATGACCCTGGAGCTCATGGTGGCCGTGCACGGCACCCTCGTCGCGGTCATGAGCAGCGGCCCGGACGGCGCGTGGCCGATGTTCCTGTTCGGCTTCCTCGGGGTCTTCGTGATCACCCAGATGCACGGGCTCGGGCTCTCCCGGAACGTCCGGTGGGTGCTCGCCGCCGTCTACGTCGGCGCCGTCCTCCTCGTCTACGCCGGCCGCGGCATGGGCCGGGTCGACGAGATCGTGCGCATCCCCGCGATCGAATACCTCCTGGTGGCCGTACTGGCCGCACTGGCCTGGCTGGGCCTGCGCGCCGCCAGGCTGGTTACCGGGCGCCGGCCCGCGAAGGACTCCGGGGAACCCGAACCCGCCGGGACGTCCCGCACGACCCCCTGACCCCGTTCCCGATCACAGCCGGCCTCGCGGCCCCGCTCCCGATCGCGGGCAGCTTTCCGGGCCCGTTCCCGCTCGCAGGTGATCCGGCGGGGCATCCGGGCAGGCGTCCCTCCGGGACGCCTGTGCCGCCTGTCCGCGCCGAGCGTGAAGCAGCGCTGTGGGCGGGATTAAGAAAACCGCGATGGACACCTTCGGAGCCGGCCGGGCACAGTGCGTAAGGTCGGAGCTGAGGGGGAGATCTGTGATGAAAGCGCTGGTCAAGGAGAAGGCCGAGCCGGGCCTGTGGCTGACGGAGGTGCCAGAGCCCGTCGTCGGTCCCGGAGAGGTGCTGATCAGGGTGCTGCGGACCGGGATCTGCGGGACGGATCTGCACATCCGCAACTTCGACGCGTGGGCGCGGCAGACGCTGCGGACGCCGCTCATCGTCGGCCACGAGTTCTGCGGCGAGGTCGTCGAGGTGGCGCCCGGTGTGGCGGACATCGCGGTCGGCGACCTGGTCAGCGGGGAAGGGCACCTGGTCTGCGGGAAGTGCCGCAACTGCATGGCCGGGCGGCGGCACCTGTGCCGCAACACGGTCGGGCTCGGCGTCAACCGGGACGGCGCCTTCGCCGAGTACGTGACGCTTCCGGCCTCCAACGTCTGGGTGCACCGGGTGCCGGTCGACCCCGACATCGCGGCGATCTTCGACCCGTTCGGCAACGCCGTGCACACCGCCCTGGCGTTCCCGATGGTCGGCGAGGACGTGCTGATCACCGGGGCCGGGCCGATCGGGTTGATGGCCGCCGCCGTGGCCACGCACGTGGGCGCCCGCAACGTGGTCATCACCGACGTCAGCCCCGAGCGGCTGGAGCTGGCCCGCAAGCTCGGCGTCAGCCTGGCCCTGAACGTCGCCGAGAGGTCCGTCGCCGACAGCCTGCACGAGCTCGGCATGCACGAGGGCTTCGACGTGGGCCTGGAGATGTCCGGGAACCCGCGGGCACTCCGCGAAATGATCGCCAACATGACGCACGGCGGGAAGATCGCCATGCTCGGGCTGCCCGCCGAGGAGTTCGCGGTCGACTTCGCGACGATCGTGACCTCGATGATCACGATCAAGGGCATCTACGGCAGGGAGATGTACGAGACGTGGTACGCCATGTCCGTCCTCCTGGAGAAGGGCCTCGACCTCTCCCCCGTCATCACCGACCGCTTCTCCTACCGCGACTTCGACGCGGCCTTCGACACCGCCGCCAGCGGCAAGACCGGCAAGATCATCCTGGATTGGACCGCCTGATGTTCGACAACGTCCGCGACGACCTGCGCGCCACCCTCGACGAGATCGCCTCCGCCGGGCTGCTCAAGCCCGAGCGGGTCATCACCACCCCGCAGAACGCCGGCATCGCCGTCGCCGGCGGCGGCGAGGTGCTGAACTTCTGCGCCAACAACTACCTGGGCCTGGCCGACCACCCCGAGGTGGTGGCCGCCGCCAAGGACGCCCTGGACCGCTGGGGCTTCGGCATGGCGTCCGTCCGCTTCATCTGCGGCACCCAGGAGGTGCACAAGGAGCTGGAGGCGCGGCTGTCGGACTTCCTCGGCCAGGAGGACACCGTCCTGTACAGCTCGTGCTTCGACGCCAACGGCGGGGTGTTCGAGACGCTGCTCGACGACCGCGACGCGGTGATCTCCGACGCGCTCAACCACGCGAGCATCATCGACGGCATCCGCCTGTCCAAGGCCCGCCGCCTGCGCTACGCCAACCGTGACATGGCCGAGCTGGAGGCCCGGCTCAAGGAGTCCGCCGACGCCCGGCGCCGGCTCATCGTCACCGACGGCGTCTTCTCCATGGACGGCTACGTCGCGCCGCTGGAGGAGATCTGCGACCTGGCCGAACGCTACGACGCCATGGTCATGGTGGACGACTCGCACGCGGTCGGCTTCGTCGGCCCGAACGGCCGGGGCACCCCCGAGCTGCACGGCGTGATGGACCGGGTCGACGTCATCACCGGCACGCTGGGCAAGGCGCTCGGCGGGGCCAGCGGCGGCTACGTGGCGGCCCGCAAGGAGATCTGCGAACTGCTCCGCCAGCGTTCCCGCCCCTACCTGTTCTCCAACTCCCTCGCCCCGGTGATCGCCGCCGCCACCCTGCGCGTTCTCGACCTGATCAGCGGCTCCAGCGAGGCCCGCGAGCGGCTGCGCGCCAACACCCAGCGCTTCCGCACCAGGATGACCGAGGCCGGGTTCGACGTCCTGCCCGGCGACCACCCCATCGCCCCGGTGATGATCGGCGACGCCGCCGAGGCGTCCGCGATGGCCGAGCGCCTGCTCGAACAGGGCATCTACGTGATCGGCTTCTCCTACCCCGTGGTCCCGCACGGCAAGGCCCGGATCCGGGTCCAGCTCTCGGCGGCGCACTCCACCGAGGACGTCGACCGGGCGGTGGACGCCTTCATCGTGGCTCGCGGCTGACCCCGGCGGGAGATCGGCGGGCGACCTCGGCGGCGAGGCTCGCGGGAGGCTCGCCGGCGACCTTGGCGGGAGACACGCGGGCGACCACGCGGGGAAGCTCGCGGGCGGACTCGTGGCGAGGTCGCTCGCCGGCCTCGGCGAGAATGAACAGGTGATAGACACGCGGCGGCTCAGAACCCTGCGCGCGGTGGCCGACCACCGGACGGTCACCGCCGCCGCCGCCGCGCTCCACCTGACCCCCTCCGCCGTCTCCCAGCAGCTCGTCGCCCTGGAGCACGAGGTGGGCCACCGGCTGCTGGAGCGCGACGGGCGGGGGGTGCGGCTGACCTCCGTGGGCCGGATCCTGCTCGGCCACGCCAACGAGGTGCTCGCCCAGCTGGAGCGGGCCGGGGCCGACATCGCCGCCTACACCACGGGTACGGCGGGCGAGGTGAAGGTGGCCTCCTTCGCCACCGCGATCGGGCTGGTCGTGGCGCCTGCGGTGGGCACGCTCCGGGACAAGGAGCCGGGCATCCAGGTGCGGGTCCTGGACGCCGAGGGCGACCAGAGCCTCACCATGGTCCTGGACGGCGTGGTGGACGTGGCGGTGGCGGTGGAGTATCGCGGTGCCCCGGCGGAGGACGACCGCCGACTGTCCCGCATCCCTCTCTACTCCGAGCCGTTCGACGTGGTGCTCCCCCGTGGCCACGCCCTCGCCGAGAACGAGATGGCGGTCGCGGACCTGGCGGGCGAGACGTGGATCGGCCCCTACCCGGGCAACCCCTGCCACGACGTGATCGCCCTGGCCTGCGAGCACGCGGGCTTCACCCCCGAGTTCGCGCACTCCTCCGACGACTTCAGCGCGGTGGTCGCACTGGCCGCCGCCGGGGCGGGCGTGGCGATGGTGCCGCGCCTGGCGTTGCGCGCGGCCGACCTGTCGGACGTGGTGATCCGCCCCGTCGCGGGCCCGGAGCGGCGCGTCTTCGCCGCCGTACGGCGGGGCGCGGAACGGCACCCCCTGCTCATCCCCCTGCTGGACACCCTCCAGGACACAGCGACGCACCTTCGCCAGACCACATCGCTGTGATCAGCCTGGACAGGCACGCTTTCTCGAAGAGACCCCTCACCACTCGACCAGGTCAGGACCAGAAATGAAGCGCGGGATCGGCGAGGGCGGCAACAACATCGTGCCCACGCAGAACCTGCGCAGCTCCAGGAAGATCCCGGTAGCGAAGCATGGCGTAGAGGACATCGGCGAAAGGCTGGTCGAGAAGCGAGGTGGCGACTTCGAGGGCCTCTTCTTTGGTATCGCCGGATTGCCGCAGCCGCGCGTGATCGCGCAACATGGACACTGTCCGGATGAAAGCCGCCGCCCTGCCACGCTCCAGATCCCGCCGGTTCAGGCCGAAGACCTTGATCGTGGTGTCTCCCCGGAGGGTCAGCCCCGTATAGGTTCCCGTGCTCAACGCGAGTTCAAGATGCTCATACGGATCCTCAGCCGACGGATCGACGAGCAGTGGCCCACCGTCCGCGTCCCGTGGAAAGAGTTCTCGTTTCTGATGGCTGTTGCAGTGCGAGTAGGCCAGCAGATGATTCGGCCAGTCGAAGGCACGTAGTGGTGCTTCCGCCAGCGGCTCGAAGTGATCGATGTCAGTGCCGAGGCCATCACCGCAGTACATGCACCGCCGGACGCCGACGGCCATGGCCGTCAGGTGCTGGGTCAACCTCGTGCGTGTGGTCGTTGCGGATTTCCACGCGGTGCGAGCCGCCGGGCAATCGGCTCCGCTGTCACGCAGCCTGCTGGTCCGATCATGGAGTTGGCCGGACAGATCAACGGGAAGTTCCACACGGTGAATGCGGATCATGGTCGTTATGCGATCCTCGCCGCGACCTCGTCGACGCGGGCAGTCAGGGAGCTGGTGAGCGTCTCCCGCAGACGTTCGTACTCCTGCACTTCCTCAGGAGCCGCCTTCCCCCGAAGAACCGCACGTTCCAGAGCGGTGAGCCGTCGTCGCAGATCCTCGGCATGGCTGGAGTAGGGGGAGTCCATGCCGAAGAGATCAGTGAGAAGGGCGTCGTCACCACTGCCGTAGACCACACGCTCATAGCGATCCTCGTCGACGACACGTGGAGGAACATCCTCATCGACTCCGGGAAGCCGGATCAATCCTCCCGGATCGGCGCTCTGACAGATGTAGGGGCTGTGCGAGGTCACGATGAACTGAACAGCGGGAAAGTGACTCTTGAGCCATTCACCGATCTTCTTCTGCCAGCTCACATGAAGATGGACATCGATCTCGTCAATGAGGACGACACCTGGCAACCCGATCGTCGGCTTTCCCGGCGGCTCCAGCGGCAGACCCGGAAGCCTCGCCCGACGACCTGCGGCAAGCCCATCGACAGCACCCGGATTTGCCTGGCGCATCTGGCGCACTATGTCGAGGACGAGCGCGGTGACGGTTCGATACCCGTCACTCATCTCCCGGAGCGAGATGGGCTGACCGTCCCGCCTGGCCCACAGACCGTCACTGTTGACCCGCTCGATCCGGAAACCATCAGGGAGCAGTCCGTCGTTGAGCAGCTCTATGACGAACGCCAGCAGGTCTGCGGCGCCGTACTGCCCTTCCAGACTCCGCAGGTGCAGGTCGATCAGCCAGCTGACGCTTTCGGCCAGGGAGGCGTCCTCGTGGAACAGGCTGGCCAGGCGGGCCACCGGGCCGACGCTCAGCATGAGCTGTCGGGTGTCGGCGGAGCCACCGGTCAACCGGCGGAAGGGGCCGTAACCCGCCGAGAACCAGCCCAGAGGGTTGTCCGCCCACGGTCCACGGAAAGCGGTAGTGCCATGACCGCTCATGCTTGGCTGCAGACCGTACCGCCCGGAATCTCCCATCAGCTCACGTGACCAGTTCAGCCGGGCGGAGAACGGCTGCTTGGGGCGTCGGCCCCGGCCGAATCCATCCAGGTCGTCGTCAAAGGCGATCTTCACTTCGACGGTCGCGTCGGAGAGGTCGTTGGAGATCCAACCATCGAAGGAAGGTATGAGACTGCGGGCCGTGGAAGGTCCGGCCATCGCCAATGCGAGAGCACGCAACAGGGTCGTCTTGCCCGAGCCGTTCCGGCCTGCCAGGACCGTCCAGCCGGCATGGCTGCCATCCGGACGGGTCAACCGGAGATCCGCACTACGGGGACCGGAGAAGCCACGGACTCCGGAGATCTTGAGATCGGCGATGTACACCGTCACCTCCCCGTCCGTGATCGTACCGTCCTCCACCCTGAACGATAGCCGCGTACATGACGCGGAACGTGGCACTGCCCTCATCCCGGCAGAACGTGCCCTTTTGACACCTAGGTCACTGTGACGAGGTCTCCAGCGGGGGTGCCGCGCCGGCGATGTCATGTCTCCTTCCGTCCGCGGCGTTGGGCATTCCCGCTCTTCATCGGGGTATCGCAGGGCTTCGCCGGCGGTACGA
>NZ_FOQY01000019.1 GCF_900113865.1 Streptosporangium canum
TGGCGGCCCGCCGTACCAGGGAGGCCGCGCGGGCGGGCGCGGACGCCGAGGTGCTGTCCACCCTGGCCGGCCACGTGCTGCGCGGCGAGTCGGCGCTGCCGTCCCTGCTGGCGCGGCTGCGCGAGACCTTCACCCTGACCTCGGTCACGCTGCTGGAACGGATCGGCGAGCCGGCTCCGGACGACCAGTCGGACCCCGAGGCGTGGCGGATCGCGGCGACCTCCGGAGGGCCGCCCTGCACCTGCCCGGCAGCCGCCGACGCCGACGTGGTGATCGACGAGCGACTGGTGCTCGCGGTACGGGGCAGGCTGCTGGAGGCCTCCGACCGGCGCGTGCTGGAGGCGTTCGCCGCCGAGGCGGCCGTGGCGCTGCGCCAGGAGCGCCTGCGCCGGGAGGCCGACCTCGCCGGGCCGCTGGCCGAGACCGACAGGATGCGCACCGCCCTGCTCGCCGCCGTCAGCCACGACCTGCGCACCCCGCTGGCCTCGGCCAGACTCGCCGTGGAGAGCCTGCGCGGCACCGAGATCGAATGGAGCGCCGAGGACCGCGAGGAACTGCTGGCCACCGCCGACGAATCCCTGCTCAAACTCGACCGGCTGGTCGCCAACCTGCTCGACATGAGCCGCCTGCAGGCCGGCGTGCTCGGCCTGACCCTGCAACCGGTCGCGCTCGAAGAGGTCATCCCGCGCTCGATCGACGACCTCGGCCCGCTCCGCGACCGCGTCGAGGGCGAGGTGTCGGTGGACCTCCCCGAGGTCGTCGCCGACTCCGCGCTGCTGGAACGGATCCTGGTCAACGTCATGTCCAACGCCGTGCGCTACAGCCCGGCCGGCAAGAAGGTCCTCATCACCGCGAGCCGGCACGGCGACCACGTCGAGATCCGCGTCGTCGACCGCGGCCCCGGCATCCCCGCCGAGGCGCACGACCGCGTCTTCCTGCCCTTCCAGCGGCTCGGCGACCGCGACAACCACACCGGGGTCGGCCTCGGCCTGGCGCTGTCCCGGGGGCTCGCCGAGGCCATGGGCGGCACCCTCACACCCGACGAGACGCCAGGGGGAGGCCTCACCATGGTCCTTGCGCTGCCCACTTCCTCAGGGGCGCGGGCATGACGCGCGTCCTCGTCGTCGACGACGAACCGCAGATCCTGCGCGCCCTGCGCATCAACCTCCTCGCCCGGCACTACGAGGTCGCGGTGGCCCCGGACGGGGGCTCGGCCCTGCGGCAGGCCGCGGACTGGCACCCCGACCTGGTCGTCCTCGACCTGGGGCTGCCCGACATCGACGGTGTGGACGTGATCCACGGGCTGCGCGGCTGGACCGCCGTACCGATCATCGTGCTCTCCGGGCGGGCCGGGAACCAGGACAAGGTCGAGGCCCTGGACGCGGGCGCCGACGACTACGTCACCAAGCCGTTCAACATCGAGGAGCTCCTGGCCCGCATGCGGGCCGTGACCCGCCGCACGACCGTCCAGGACGCCGAGCCCGCCCGGATCGAGATCGGCGGCCACACGGTGGACCTGGCCGACAAGACGATCTCCGGAGGCGTGCGGCTGACCCCCACCGAGTGGCGCATGCTCGAGCTCCTGCTGCGCAATCCGGGCAAGCTGATCAGCCAGCGGCAGATGCTCACCGAGGTCTGGGACAGCAAGCACACCACGGAGACCAACTACCTGCGCCAGTACATGGCCCAGCTCCGCCGCAAGCTCGAACCCGACCCCGCACGCCCGGTCCACCTGCTCACCGAACCGGGCATGGGCTACCGGTTCCAGCCCTGACCCCGCGGCGGTGCCCCACCGGGCGGGAGATCCCCGAGGACGTCGCGGACCTGTCCGAGGACATCCTGTGGAGCGTCCGCGGGGCGCTGTTCGAACGGCAGGGTGACGGCGGTGGACACCAGGCCGTCGGCGACGATCCAGCGTCCGGTGAAGCCGGTCAGCCGCCGCCCGGCGACCTGCGGGCCGGGGACGAGGAGGCGGGCGGTGAAGACTCCGGAGGGGGCGAGGGTGATGTGCGCCTCGTCGAAGCCGAGCCAGCGCCGGGCCAGCGGGAACCAGGCCTTGTAGACGCTCTCCTTGGCGCTGAACAGCAGCCTGTCCCAGTGGATCCGGTCGCCGAGCCGTTCCAGCGCGGCCCGTTCCTCGTCCAGGGCGATGGTCTGCAGCACTCCCTCGGGGAGCCGCTCGTGGGGTTCGGCGTCGATGCCGAGGGTGACGGCTTCCCGGGAGACGGCCGCGGCCCGGTATCCGGCGCAGTGGGTGATGGCGCCCATCACCCCGTCGGGCCACCGCGGGGCGCCGTGCTCGTCGGGCAGGATCGGCGCCGGAGGCAGTCCGAGGCGGGCCAGGGCCTGGCGGGCGCAGTGACGGGCGGTGGTGAACTCGCGCCGCCGCTTGTCCACGGCGCCGGCGACGACGGTCTCCTCCTCGGGGAACAGCGCGGCGTCCGGCGGGTCGCGGAAGGCCTCCACGGCGGCGACCCAGGGCGGCAGGATCTTCTCGATCACGGGACGGGCTGCGGGGCGGGCAGGATCCGGCGCGGACGGCCGGGCGGGGTGGCGCGGGGCCGCCATTCGCGGGGGTAGCCCAGCGAGACCTCCTCGAAGCGCACGCCGTCGTGCCAGGTGGTGCGGGGAATGTGCAGGTGACCGTAGACGACCGCCTGGGCGTCGAACCGTACGTGCCAGTCGGCGGTCTGCTCGGTGCCGCACCAGATCGCGAACTCCTGGTGCCGCATGACCAGGGTCGGCTGGCGGACCAGCGGGTAGTGGTTGACGAGCACGGTGGGCATGCCCGGGGTGCGGGCGGCCAGGCGGCGCTCGGTCTCGGCGACCCTGGCGGAGCACCAGGCGGGGCGGGAGGGGTAGGGGTCGGGATGCAGGAACATCTCGTCGGTGCAGACCACGCCCTTCTCGTAGGCGAGGGCGAGGGCCTCCTCCGCCGACGCGACGCCGGGCACGCGGAAGGTGTAGTCGTACAGCACGAACAGCGGGGCGACGGTGACCGGCCCACCCGGTCCGTCCCACACCGGGTAGGGATCCTCGGGGGTCACCACCCCGAGGTCGCCGCAGACCTTCACCAGGTGGCGGTAGCGTTCCTCGCCACGTAGCTGGACCGGATCGCTGGGGTGGGTCCACAGCTCGTGGTTGCCCGGCACCCACACCACCTTGGCGAAGCGGTCGGCGAGCAGGCGCAGCGCCCACTCGACGTCGGCGACCTTCTCGGAGACGTCACCCGCCACCAGCAGCCAGTCGGAGGCGGAGGCGGGCCGCAACTCCTCGACGATGCGCCGGTTCTCCCGGTAGCCGATGTGCAGATCACTGATGGCCAGCAGCGACGTCATGCGCGGACCGCCCGCGGCGATCCGGTGGCCGCCCCGGCCGGCGCGGCCTCCGAGCCGGGTACGGCGGGCATCCGGGCCAAGGCGGCCTCCGGGCCCGGTACGGCGGGCATCCCGGGACGAAGGGACGGGACTCCGGACGGCGTGACCCCTCCTGCCGGGGGGAGACGGACCGCCTGGACGTCGTTCCGCGGTGATGCGGGCAGGCGCCGGATCCAGGAACGGGCTGCCGTCAAGGTCGTTCTCCTTCGATCAGGCCAGAGGGGATGCCGCCGTGCCGTCCCGACTTCGGGGGCGGGGCCAGTTTCTTGCCATGGGGGGATGTTTGTCCAGGATCTGAGGGATCGATGGCGGTACTTCCGCTGTCGGCGTGCGGAAAGGGACCGGGCGGCTTTTCCCACGACGAACACGACAGCCTCTCCGGCCTCACTCCCCCCGGGTGGAGTCGCGCAGGATCAGCCGCCAGTCGACCGGCCCATCGTCCGCCTCCTCGCCGAGGGCCAGCCGGGCGCATCGGGCGCCCTGATCGCGCAGGGACTGCGCGATGGTCGTCAGGCCGGCGGCGGCGGCCGCGTCGGTGTCGTCCCAGCCGGTGACGGCGAGGTCGCCGGGCACGGCCAGTCCCAGGCGGCCGGCCGCCCGCATCAGGCCCAGCGCGAGTTCGTCGCTCATCGCGGCGACGGCGTCCGGGACGTGCGGGCCGGTGAGCAGCCCGGCGGCGAGGCGTTCGGCCTCGCGGGCGGTGTTCCTGGAGCACACGGCCACGCGCACCTGCGACCACCGGCCGCCGCTCTCCGTCCACGCGTCGCGGAATCCCCGCAGGCGCTGGCGGGTCACCCGGAAGCTCGCCCCGGCCGGATCCAGTGCCCGATGCACGCCGGTGGCCCGCGTACGGTCGAGGGGGAAGCTGAGCACCATCGGCCGGCGGGCGCCGGCGAAGGCCGCCGCGGCCACCGCGCGGGCCGCCGCGCGGTCGTCGACCGCCACGAACGACAGGTCGTCGCGGCGCGGGCCGCCGTGCACGACGGCGGGAAGGCCGGTGGCGGCGACCGCGTCCACCACGGGGTCGTCATCGGAGGTGGTCCACACCACGAAACCGTCCACGGCGGCCTCGGCCACCCGGCCGGCGTCCCCCGCGGAGCCGGTGACGGGCACGATCGTGAGCCCCAGGCCGTGGTCGGCGCACACTTCGGCGATCCCGGCCAGGAAGCGGGCCGCCTGGGGGTCCTCGAAGGCGTAGGTCAGGTGCTCACCGAGGATCACTCCCAGGCTGCCGGCACGGCCGCGCCGCAGCGAGCGCGCCCCCGGATGGGGGCCGGGATATCCCAGCCGCTCGGCGGCCTCCCGGACCCTGGCCCGTGTCTGCTCCGAGACCCGTTCCGGCTGGGCGTAGGTGTAGGAGACGGTCATCACCGACACCTCTGCCGCCCGGGCCACCTCCGCCATCGTCGGACGCCGGCGCGACGCAGCTCTTGTCATCCCTCACCATAGCCTGTGTATCGTTACACACATGTCTCTCCAGCCGGGCGGAACGCGGGTCAGGACGGCCTACTGCGGCTTCGCCGTCTTCGGAGCCTTCTGGGGGGTGTGGGGCGCGTCCGTCCCCGCGATCCGGGAGCAGGCCGGTCTCACCGACGGGGAGCTGGGCACGGCGCTGCTGTTCGTCGGCGCCGGGGCGCTGCCGGCGATGCTGACCGCCGGACGGGCCGTCGACCGGTGGGGCCACCGCCTGACCGCGCTCCTGCTCGTCCTGCTCGGCGCCGTCGGCGTCACGGTGGCCGTCGTCGCCCGGGACCTCCCGAGCCTGTCCGCCGGCCTGGCACTGCTCGGCGCGGCGTCGGGCGCCGCGGACGTGGCCGTCAACGCCGCCGCGGGCTCGGCCGAGCGCGCCGCCGGCCGGCCGGTCATCACCAGGGCGCACGGCTTCTTCTCCGCCGCCGTGGTGGTGGCCAGCCTCGCCACCGGCCTGCTCGGCGGTGTCGCGGCGCCCGTCGTGGTGCCGTTCGCGCTGGTCGCGGTAGCCGCCGCCGGAGCGGGACTGCTCATCGCCGCCGACGCCCGCGGCCACTCGGCACCCCTCGGCGGGCGCGGCGCGGCGCCGGGTCCCGGCCCCGGCGGCCGGTCGGTCCTGCGGGCGTATCTGCCGCTCCTGCTGGTCGCCGGAGTGCTGGGCGCGCTCGCCTTCGCCGTGGAGAACGCCCACCAGAGCTGGAGCGCGGTCTACATGGCCGACATGCTGGGCGCCGATCCCGTGCTCGCCGCCGCGGGGCCCGCGGTCTTCGCCGCGGTCGTCGCGCTCACCCGGTTCGCCGCCGGCTCCCTGGGATCCGGCCACGCCACGACCGTCCTGATCCTCGGCGCGGCCACGGCGGCCGGTGGGACGGTCCTGCTCGCCTCCGCCTCGTCCGTCCCGCCGGCGCTGGCCGGGCTCGCCCTGGCCGCCGCCGGCACCGCCGTACTGTTCCCGACCCTGCTCGGCCTGGTCACCGCCGACGTCCCGGACTCCGCCCGAGGCGCGGCCACCTCGGTCATGACCACCGTGGCCTACCTGGGCTTCCTCGCCGGGCCGGTGTACGTGGGGTACTGGGCCCAGGCCGCCGGGCTGCCGGGTGCCATGCTGGCCGTGTCCGTGCTCGCGGGAGCGCTGGCCCTGCTGACCTTGCCGGCTCTCCGCGCCGCCGTCGCCACCGCTGACCGCCGCCGGCGGCAACGGTCGCCGGACAGCCGAGTGCGCTGATCGGCCGGTTCAGCGGACCCGGTCGTAGACCATGGCGATCTCGCCCAGCTCGCCGGTCTCCTGGTGGGTGAGCGTCCACTTCGAAGCCGGCAGGCCGTCGTCGAACAGTCGCCGCCCGCCCCCGGCGATCTCGGGGAAGATCATGAGATGCAGCCGGTCGAGCAGGTCCGCCGACAGGAGCGCCTTGATGACGCTCGCGCTGCTGTTGACGAGGATGTCGCCCGCACCGGTTGCCCTGAGTTCGGTGACGACGTCCGCGGCGGGGGCGTTCACCACGCGGGTGCGTTCCCACGGCGCTTCGGTCAAGGTGGTCGAGAAGACCACCTTCTCGGTGTCGACCAGCCATTTCGCGTATCCGCGATCACGCGGATCGGCGTCGTCGTCTTCGG
The DNA here is from genome assembly GCF_900113865.1 of Streptosporangium canum. Lineage (GTDB taxonomy): Bacteria > Actinomycetota > Actinomycetes > Streptosporangiales > Streptosporangiaceae > Streptosporangium > Streptosporangium canum. The sequence goes on from NZ_FOQY01000019.1 coordinate 6,462, forward strand.
CGACCGACGGCCAGTACCCCATGAATCCCTCGGCGTTGATCCGGCCGAGCAGCGCCGTAGTGGCGCCCTCCCAGATGCCGGTCATGTGGTTTCGCGCGACCTCGCTGGTCACATACGGGGCAAACGCCCCGAAATCGCTGGGCCCGCCGGGACCGTTGTAACGCCCGTCGAGAGTGAGGCTCAGGTTCGCGGTCACCCTGCGGCCGGTCGAGTCGGTCATTTCGTGCTCCTTGTAGTGGTGCTGTCGGTGTCGTCGGTGTCGTCGGTGTCGTGCGGGTCCGCGGCGAGGATCGCCGTGAGCTTGTCGAGGCTCTGGCCGAAGCCGATCTCGATGCCCGCGACGAAGTCCGCGGAGTCGACGGTGCTGTCGGTGATCCGCCAGCGGGCGTCGAGGTCGGTGCCGGTGTCGGCGGGCCGCAGGGTGAGGTCGAGGTGGGCGGTGAAGGCGAGGCCGCCGCCGGGAAGCAGCGGGGAGAGCCGGTAGGCGAGGCGCTCACCGGGGCGTACGTCGTCGACGACGCCCTCCGCGCGCCCGGCGACCAGGTCGGAGCCGTCGGCGTCCTCGGCATCGCGGTACTCGTGGACGATCCGCCCGCCCGGCCGCGCCTCGAAGAGGAGCTCGGAGACGCGGAGGTCGTCGGGCGTCCACCATCGGGCGAGCAGGGCGGTCTCGGTCAGGTGGCGCCAGACCAGCTCGGGGCGCGCCGTCAGCGACCGCAGGAACCGGAACGAGCGGCCGTCGGCCCACCCCGGCTCCTCCGCGGCGAGCCGCTCCGCGTGGAGGCTGTGCCCGTAGCGGTCGTAGGTCTCGCGCGGGCCGCCGGCCTGGTCCGCGGTGTCGGCGAGCCGGGCGAGGGCGGCCGCCAGGTCCCGCAGGGGAGGGGAGCAGAGCGCGTAGATGCGGCGCTGGCCGGCGCGCTGGGAGGTGACGACGCCGGCGCGCTCAAGGGTCTGCAGATGCTTGGTCGTCTGCGGCTGGCGCGCCCCGGTGAGCTGGGCGAGGACGCCGACCGGGCGGGGCCGCTCGGCCAGCAGGTTCACGAGCCGCCAGCGGGCCGGGTCGGCCAGTGCGGTGAGGAGTGCGTCCATGGAGGCGAGTATTCCCCATAGAGAATATTCGTGTCAAGGAATATCTGTGGATCGATAGAGCGGTGCCGGGCCGTAGGCCAGGAATCACGGTCGCGATGCTCGTCAGCCCTCGAGATCGCGCGCGGCGGCCACGGCGGCCTGGCCGAGACTGACGCCCCCGTCGTTGGGCGGGACGCGATGGTGGGTCAGCACCCGGAAATCCAGGAGCCGGAGCGCCTGGACGAGCCTGTCGAGCAGCAGCCGGTTCTGGAAGACGCCGCCGGACAGGGCGACCGTGCCGATGCCGGTGGACGCGCGGAGCCGCGCGCAGCTCGCGGCGGTGGCGGCGGCGAGCCCGTTGTGGAAGCGGGCGGAGATGACCGCCGGGTCGGTCCCGCCGCGCAGGTCCTCCACGACGGCCCGGATGAGGTCGCCGGTCCGGATCGTCAGCAGCCCTCCCGCGAGGTCGCCCTCGCCCTCGCCCTCGCCCTCGCCCTCGCGCTCGCCCTCGTCGCCGCCGAGCCGGACCGGATAGCCGGACTCCTCGGCGGGATCGGCCCGCTGTTCGAGCGCGATCGCGGCCTGCCCCTCGTAGGTGACGGTGTCGCGGAGGCCGAGGATCGCCGCGACGGCGTCGAACAGCCGCCCGGCGCTGGAGGTGAGGGGGGAGTTCACGCCGGATCTGGCCACGGCCACCACGTCGTCCCAGTCCCGGTGGCGGGAGCTCACCCGGAGATCGCCGGGTGGCGTGCCGCCGTAGGCCGCGTCCAGATGCGCGGCGGCCATCCGCCAGGGCTGCCGGATCGCCGCCGTGCCGCCGGGCAGCGGCACCGGCGTCAGGCATCCGGCGCGGGTGAAGCCGGTGAGGTCGGCCACGAGGAGCTCGCCGCCCCACAGGGTGCCGTCGGCGCCGTAGCCGAGGCCGTCGAAGGCCACCCCGATGACGGGGCCGGCCTCCTGGTTGTCGGCCAGGCAGGAGGCGATGTGCGCGTGGTGGTGCTGGACCCCGACCAGGTCGACCCCGTCCAGGTCGCAGGCGTATTTGGTGGACAGGTACTCCGGGTGCAGGTCGTGCGCGACGACGCGGGGCGTGATGTCGAACAGCCGCCGGAAATGGTCGATCCCCTCGCTGAAGGAGCGCAGCGTCTCGTAGTTCTCCAGGTCGCCGATGTGGTGGGAGACGAAGGCGCGTCCTCCCTCGGCGAGGCAGAAGGTGTTCTTCAGCTCCGCGCCGCACGCCAGCACCGCCCGCCGTACGGGACGGGGGAGCCGGAGGGGCTCGGGGGCGTATCCCCGCGATCTCCGCAGCGGGAGCTCGCGCCCCCCTGCCGCGAGGACCACCGAGTCGTCGGTGCGGACGTGGATCGGGCGGTCGTGGGTGAGGAAGCGGTCGGCGATGCCGGCGAGCCGGGTGAACGCGTCCCAGTCCCGGTAGGCGATGGGCTCGTCGGAGAGGTTCCCGCTGGTCAGGACGTACGGCCGGGCGATCTCGCGGGCGAGCAGGTGGTGCATGGGCGTATAGGGCAGCATGACGCCGAGGCGGCGGTCGTCCGGCGCCACGGCCCGGGCCAGCGGAGCGCCGGGGCGGCGGGGCAGCAGCACGATCGGCCGCCGGGGGCCGGTGAGCAGCCGCTCGGCCACGGGATCCAGTTCGCACAGCGTGCGCGCGGCGTCGAGGTCGGCGACCATGACGGCGAACGGCCTGTCCTCGCGGTGCTTGCGCGACCGCAGGGTCCGTACGGCGGCCTCGTCGGTGGCGTCGGCCGCCAGGTGGTAGCCGCCGAGGCCCTTGACGGCCAGGACGCCGCCCGACCGCACCACCTCGGCCGCGAGCCGGATCGGATCGCGAGCGGCGCCGCCGTCACTCCCGGCGGCGCCGGGACGGTGGGTGCGGCCGTCGGCGCCGAGCAGTCGCAGTGCCGGACCGCAGGCCGGGCAGCAGATCGGCTGGGCGTGGAACCTGCGGTCGTGCGGATCGAGGTACTCGGCCGTGCACTCCTCGCACATGGCGAACCCGGCCATCGTCGTGGCCGGCCGGTCGTAGGGGACGTCCCGGATGACGGTGAACCTCGGCCCGCAGTTGGTGCAGTTGATGAAGGGGTGGCGGTAACGGCGGTCGGCGGGGTCGGACAGCTCGGCCAGGCAGTCCGCGCACGTCGCGACATCGGGCGAGATCAGCGCCGCCCGCGCGCCCCCCTCCCTGCTGCCGGCGATGACGAAACCGCTGTCACCCAGGGCGGGCACGGCGGTGACGGTGACGCGGTGGATCACCGCCAGCGGCGGCGCGTGACCCCCTAGCTCCTCCTGGAAGCGCGTGAGGCTCTCCCGCGTCCCCTCGGCCTCGATGAACACGCCCTCGCTGTCGTTGCCCACCCACCCCGACAGGGCCAGCCGCCGGGCCAGGGAGTGGACGTGGGGGCGGAAACCCACCCCCTGCACGATCCCTTCGACCCGGATGCTGACCCGTGTCCGGGGCTCGGCCCGCGCCGCTCCGGTGCTCATGCGGCCATCTTGCCCGCGCCCCCGGCCGGCGACGGCGGGCGCGCGCGGTCCCGGGGGAGAAGGTTGCGCCCATGATCAGACCTTTACTCCGGTTTGTAGCGGCGAAGGTGTCGAGTATATGAACACTCACCGTAATCTGACGACTACCGTAAATAACGGAGCGTCCACATGTCAGTGACATCGACCATGCAAGTAGCCGTCAGCGAAGCCTTCGCCCGGCGTGACCGCGCCGCCCGCGCCCTCGTGGAGGACTCCGGGCGCATCGCGCGGGCCTGCCAGGACATGGCGGTCCGCTTCCGCCACGGCGGAAAGCTGATCGTCTTCGGCAACGGCGGCGGCGGCACGGACGCTGCCCACATCGCGGTCGAGTTCATGCACCCGGTCCTCGTGGGCAAGAGGGCCCTTCCGGCGATCGCGCTGAGCAACGACGCCGCGACGGTCAGCGGGGTGGGCAACCGCGAGGGCCTCGCCGAGACCTTCGCCCACCAGGTCCACCGCTGGGCGGACCCGGCCGACATGGCGCTGGGGATCTCCCGTGACGGCCGCTGCGAGAACGTCCTGCGGGGCCTGGAGATGGCCAAGGCCCTGGGCCTGTTCACCTTCGCTCTGACGGGCGGCGACGGAGGCCCCCTCGCGCGGAGCCCGGCGGCCGACCACGTGCTGACCGTCGCCTCGGACGATCCCGCCGTGGTCAAGGAGATCCACGTCACCGCCTACCACGTGCTGTGGGAGCTGGTGCATGTCTTCTACGAGCAGCCCGGCCCGCCCGGCGCCGGGACTCCCGGAGGGACGAGCGGGGAGGCGGCCCGATGAGCGGGCCCGCGGACTGCCCGGCCGGCGTGTGCGTCACCTGCTCCGACCAGGCCGTGCCGATGACGGTGCTCCGGCTGGTCGAGCCGGACCTGGCGATGGCCGGCACCGGCGGTGTGGCCGAGGAGGTGAGCGTGGCACTGGTCGACGCGGCGGTGGGCGACACCGTCCTCGTGCACGCCAAGGAGGCCATCGCCGTGATCGCGAAGGGAGGCGGCGATGGGCAGGCTTGAGGAACCGCCGGCCAAGGGGGTGCGGGAGCTGTACCCCTTCCTCTACGAGGGCCGGGCCGACCTCGAATCCGTGCTGGCGGAGGCGTGCCGCTCCACCGAGGAGAAGGCCGCCGAGATCGTACGGCTGCGCTGGCAGGTGGCCGAGGCGTCCGCCGACGCGCTCATGGAGTGCGCGGGGGAGATGGCTCTGCGGTTCGCCTCGGGCGGGCGGCTGTTCGCCTTCGGCAACGGCGGCAGCAGCACCGACGCCCAGGAGGTGGCGACCGCCTTCCTCCATCCGCCCTGCGGCCTGTCCCTGCCGGCCCTGTCCCTGACCAGCGACGTCGCCGTGGTCACCGCGCTCTCCAACGACGTGGGGTTCGACGTCGTCTTCGCGCGTCAGCTCGCGGCGCTGGGACGGCACGGTGACATCGCCGTCGGCCTGTCGACGAGCGGGGGCTCCACCAACGTCGTGCGCGCCTTCGAGGAGGCGACGCGCAGGGGCATGCTCACCATCGGCCTGGCCGGGGACGAGGGAGGCAGGCTGGCCGAACTCGACCTGCTCGACTACCTGTTCGTCATCCCGTCGTCGTCGGTGCACCGGATCCAGGAGGCCCAGACGACGGTCTACCACGTGCTGTGGGAGCTCACCCAGCACGCGCTCGGCGCGGTGCCCGCCCCGTAGGCCCGCGGAGCCGGGCGACCGGCCGCGGCTCTCCCCCGGAGACCCAGGAGACCAGGAGACCAGGAGACCCCGGAGAAGGGACGCGTCATGACCCGTACCGCACATGCCCCCCGCACCGACCACGACCTATCGCCATCGACGAGGAGCGGGGAGGCGGCATGACAGCGCCGACGGAGTCCGCGGGCAGCGGGCCGCAGCAGCAGGAAGAGCCGGTCGTCCACATTCTCTGGATCAACGCGGGGCTGAGCTGCGACGGGGACTCCGTCGCGCTGACCGCGGCGACGCAGCCGAGCATCGAGGAGATCGTGCTGGGGGCGCTGCCGGGGCTGCCCAAGGTGGCGGTGCACTGGCCGCTGATCGACTTCGAGTCCGGGCCGATGCAGGGCGCGGACGTGTTCATCGAGTGGTTCTTCAAGGCCGACCGGGGAGAGCTGGATCCGTTCGTGCTGGTGGTGGAGGGCTCGATCCCGAACGAGTCGATCAAGCAGGAGGGCTACTGGTGCGGGTTCGGCAACAACCCGGCGACCGGTCAGCCGATGACCACCAGCGAGTGGCTGGATCGCCTGGCGCCCAAGGCGACGGCGGTGCTGGCGGCCGGCACGTGCGCGACCTACGGCGGGATCCACGCGATGGCGGGCAACCCGACCGGGGCGATGGGGGTGGCCGACTACCTGGGCTGGGACTGGCGCTCGAAGGCGGGGCTGCCGATCGTGAACGTGCCGGGCTGCCCGATCCAGCCGGACAACCTGTCGGAGACGATCCTGTATCTGCTCTACCAGGTGTCCGGGCAGGCGCCGATGATCCCGCTGGACGAGGCGTTGCGGCCGACGTGGCTGTTCGGCCAGACGGTGCACGAGGGCTGTGACCGGGCCGGCTACTACGAGCAGGGGCAGTTCGCGACCGAGTACGGCTCGCCGACGTGCCTGGTGAAGATCGGCTGCTGGGGTCCGGTGGTCAAGTGCAACGTGCCCAAGCGGGGCTGGATGAACGGGATCGGCGGCTGTCCGAACGTGGGCGGGATCTGTATCGCGTGCACGATGCCCGGCTTCCCGGACAAGTTCATGCCGTTCATGGACGAGCCGCCGGGGGCGCGGGTGTCCTCGACCGTCAGCGGCGCCTACGGCAGCGTGATCCGCACCCTGCGCAGCATCACCCTCAAAACGGTCGATAAAGAGCCGAAGTGGCGCAAGAAGGGCCGCGAGCTGCTCACCGGTTACAAGGCGTCCTGGAGCTGAGCTGAAAATGAAGACCTCACCGAGAGCGGGGCAGAGCGGCCCGCAGGACCAGCCACGCGAGCTGGTCGAGATGTCCTGGGACCCCATCACGCGCATCGTGGGGAGCCTGGGCATCTACTGCAAGGTCGACTTCAAGAACCGGGAGGTGGCCGAGTGTTACAGCACCTCGTCGATCTTCCGTGGCTACAGCATCTTCATGAAGGGCAAGGATCCGCGCGACGCGCACTTCATCACCAGCCGGATCTGCGGGATCTGCGGGGACAACCACGCCACCTGCTCGGTCTACGCCCAGAACATGGCCTACGGCGCCCGCCCGCCTGCCCTGGGGGAGTGGATCCTCAACTGCGGAGAGGCCGCCGAATACATGTTCGACCACAACATCTACCAGGAGAACCTGGTCGGGGTCGACTACTGCGAGAAGATGGTGCGCGAGACCAACCCCGGCGTGCTGGCCAGGGCCGAGCGGACCGAGGCCCCGCACGCGGCCGACCACGGCTACAAGACCATCGCCGACATCATGCGCTCCCTCAACCCGCTCGAAGGCGAGTTCTACCGCGAGGCGCTGGCGGTGAGCCGTACCACCAGGGAGATGTTCTGCCTGATGGAGGGGCGGCACGTGCACCCCTCCACCCTCTACCCCGGCGGGGTGGGCACGGTCGCGACGGTGCAGCTGTTCACCGACTACCTCAGCCGGCTGATGCGCTACGTGGAGTTCATGAAGCGGGTCGTGCCCATGCACGACGACCTGTTCGACTTCTTCTACGACGCGCTGCCCGGCTACGAGGAGGTCGGCCGCAGGCGCGTGCTGCTGGGCTGCTGGGGCAGCTTCCAGGATCCGGAGCACTGCGACTTCACCTACGAGAACATGGCCTCCTGGGGTAAGCGGATGTTCGTCAGCCCGGGGGTGATCGTCGACGGCAGACTCGTCACCGACGACCTGGTCGACATCAACCTCGGCATCCGGATCCTGCTGGGCAGCTCCTACTACGACGACTGGCAGGGGCAGGAGCCGTTCGTCACCCATGACCCGCTGGGCAACCCGGTCGACATGCGCCACCCGTGGAACCAGCACACCATCCCGCGCCCGCAGAAGCGCGACTTCACCGACAAGTACAGCTGGGTGATGTCGCCGCGCTGGTTCGATGGCAAGGACATGCTGGCGCTGGACACCGGCGGCGGCCCGATCGCGCGCCTGTGGTCGACCGCGCTGTCGGGGAAGGTCGACATCGGCTACGTCAGGGCGACCGGGCACAGCGTGCAGATCAACCTGCCGAAGACGGCGACCAAGCCGGAGAAGACGTTCGAGTGGAAGATCCCCGAGCGCAACGGCGAGCTGATGTCCAACGCGCTGGAACGCAACCGGGCCCGCACCTACTTCCAGGCCTACGCGGCGGCGTGCGCGCTGCACTTCGCCGAACAGGGCCTGGCCGAGGTGCGCGCGGGACGGACCCAGACCTGGACGCCGTTCACGGTGCCGGAGGAGGCGATCAGCTGCGGGTTCACCGAGGCGGTGCGGGGCGTGCTGTCGCACCACATGGTGATCAGGAACGGCAAGATCGCCAACTATCATCCGTACCCGCCCACGCCCTGGAACGCCAGCGTCCGCGACGTCAACGGGGTGCCGGGGCCGTACGAGGACGCGGTGCAGAACACCCCGATCTTCGAGGAGAACTCCCCGGAGAACTTCAAGGGCATCGACATCATGCGCGCCGTGCGCAGCTTCGACCCCTGCCTGCCGTGCGGGGTCCACATGTATCTCGGTGACGGCAAGGAACTACGCAAGCTGCACACCCCCCATGCCGCCGGCACCCTGTGATCAATCGGCCGCCGGGGAGCCGTCCGCTCCCCGGCGGGAGGACGTGAGGAAAGGTGGCGCGGGCACGATGCCGCAAGCCCATGACGTTCAGGCGGCCGGAGGCCGCGTCGAGGCGCTGATCGCCGAACTCGCCACGCTCAGCGACCCCGGGACACGTGCCAAGGCCGAGGAGCTCGTCCGCGTGCTGGTCGAGCTGTACGGCGCGGGCCTGGAACGCGTCGTCGAGATCGTCACCGACGCCGAGGCGGCGGAGGTGCTCCACCGCCTGGCCACCGACGACCTCGTCTCGGGCCTGCTCGTGCTGCACGACCTGCATCCCCTGAGCACGGCCGAGCGCGTCCGCGCCGCCCTCGACGCCGTCCGGCCCCACCTCGGGCTGCACGAGGGCGGGGTCGAGCTGCTCGGCGTGGATGAGGCCGGGGTCGTACGGCTGCGCCTGCAGGGCGCCAGCCGGGGCTGCCCCTCCTCGCAGCTCGCCGTCATCTCCGCCGTCGAACGCGCCGTCCTCCAGGCCGCGCCGGAGGTGGCCGGGGTGGACGTCGAGAGGCCGGCCGACGACCGGGCGCCGCTGCTGCAGATCCAGCGCCGCCCGCCCGGCCCGTGCCCGGTGCCGGAGAAGGTCCCGTGACGGCCGCCGCCGGCCTGCGCCGGTTCCGCGAGCCCCGCGAGCCCGGAGTGGCGCGGTGCGAGATGTGCGCGGAGCCGGCCGGCGAGGAGCACGGCCACGTGGTCAACATCGAAAGCCGGGCGCTGCTGTGCGCCTGCCGTGCCTGCCACCTGCTGTTCACCCATGACGCGGGCACCCGCAGGCGCTACCGCGCGGTGCCGGAGCGCTACCTCTACGCCCCGTCGTTCAGGCTGGCCGCGGCCGACTGGGAGGAGCTGCAGATCCCGGTCCGCACGGCGTTCTTCTTCCGCAACTCCGCGCTCGACCAGATCGTCGCCTTCTACCCGAGTCCCGCGGGGGCGACCGAGTCCCTCCTCCCCCTGGAGACCTGGGAGCGCGTCATGGCGGACAACCCGATGCTGGCCGACATCCGGCCGGACGTCGAGGCGCTCCTGGTGGACCGCCGCCCGGAGGGCGGCCCGGTGTGTCATCTGGTGCCGATCGCCGCCTGCTACGAGCTCGTCGGCCTGGTACGGCTGCACTGGAAGGGCTTCGACGGCGGCCGGGAGGCGTGGGAGGCCATCGACGGCTTCTTCGCCGAGCTGCGCCGGCGCAGCCGCGCCGTGCCGTCCGCGGAGCCCGCGGGGATCGCGGGAGCCGACGGACCCGGAAGGCCCGCGACCCCCGGAGGGCCCGCCGGCCCCGGAGGGTTCGCGGCACCCGAGGGGCTCGCAGGACCAGGAGGAGAAGACGATGCTCGATGAGCTCCGGTTCGCCTGCCTGGGCGCGCGGGCGGAACCGCACGCGGCCTTCCCGACGCTGGTCTTCCGGCTGCGGGTCACCGAGCCGTCCTCCGACGGGGTGCACGCCATCGCACTGCGGTGCCAGATCCGGGTGGAGCCGCACCTCAGACGGTACGTGCCGGCCGAGGTGGAACTGCTCGACGACCTCTTCGGCGACCCCTCCCGGTGGGGCGACACGCTCAAGCCCCTGCAGTTCGCCAACGTCTCGATCACGGTCCCCGCGTTCCGCGGGACCACCGAGATCGACCTGCCCGTGCCCTGCAGCTACGACCTGGAGGTGGCCGCGGGCAAATACTTCGCCGCGCTCGACGAGGGCGAGGTCCCGCTGCTCATGCTCTTCAGCGGCACCGTGTTCGCCAGGGCGGACAACGGTTTCACCGTGGGGCAGGTGCCCTGGCACTGCGAGGCGCGCCACCGGCTGCCGGTGGCCGTCTGGCAGGAGCTGATGAACCGCTACTTCCCGGAGACCGGATGGCTGCGGCTGCGCCGCGACACCCTGCGGGCCCTGCACCGCTTCAAGGCCGAACGCGCCCTGGCGACATGGGACGAGGCCGTGGAACTACTACTCAAGGAGACGCTGGGGTGAGCGTGCCGATGGAGATCGCCCGGAGGGTGGCCGACGCGGTGCTGTACGAGGGCTACCTGCTCTACCCCTACCGGGCCTCGGCGGCCAAGAACCGGCTGCGCTGGCAGTTCGGGGTGCTCGTGCCCCCGGGATTCACCGCCACCGCCGAGCCCTCCGCCAGCGTGACCGAATGTCTCCTCGAACGGGCCGACGACGCCGTGGTACGCCTGCGCCTGCGATTCCTGCACGTCAGGACCCGCAGCGTCGAGCAGGCCGAGGGCGGCGGTTACCGGCCGGTGGCCGAACTGACGAGCGGCGAGCGGACCTACCTCACCTTCGAGGAGGCGACCGAACGCGAGGTCGAGGCCGTCCTGCCCATCTCCGCCCTCCTGGACGCCGAGCAGACGGTCGAGGTGCGCGTCCCCGGAGACCGCTCGGCCGAGCTGATCCTCGCGCCGACCGGCGAACGGGAGGGCCGCGTCGTCTCCGAGCACCTGCCGCTGCACGCCGTGCTCAGGGCCGGGGCCGAGCGGGTGCCGGGGCCGTACGGCCTCGTCAGGCTGCGCGTCCGAGTGGAGAACACCGCCGGCTGGGCCGGGCCGGAAACGGCGCGCGAGCAGGCACTGCGGCGCTCGCTGATCTCGGCGCACCTGCTCATCGGGGTGACCGGAGGCGCCTTCGTCTCCCTGCTCGACCCGCCGGAGTGGGCCCGGCCGATGGCGCAGGACTGCCGCAACGAGCACACCTGGCCGGTGCTCGTCGGCGAGCCCGGACACCGTGACGTGGTGCTGTCGTCGCCGATCATCCTGTACGACTATCCGGACATCGCCCCGGAGAGCCCGGGTGACCTGTTCGACTCGACCGAGATCGACGAGATACTCCACCTGCGCACGCTTACCCTCACCGACGAGGAGACGCGGCAGGCGCGGGCGACCGATCCCCGGGCGGCGCAGCTCATCGACATGGTCGGTGACATGCCGCCCGAACTGGTGGAGCGGCTGCACGGCGTGATCCGCTACCTCGACGCGCCCGCGCGGGAGGCCGGCACGCCCTGGTGGGATCCGGCGGCCGACTCCTGCGTGTCCCCGGAGACCGACAGCGTGACCGTCTCCGGCGTGGAGATCGCCAAGGGCAGCCGGGTCCGGCTGGTCCCCGGCAGGCGCCGCGCCGACGCCCACGACATGTTCCTGGCCGGCAGGACCGCCCGGGTGGAGGCCGTTCTCCTCGACCTCGACGGGGCGCGGCACCTGGCCGTCACCCTGGACGATGACCTGGGCGCCGACCTGCACCGCTCCCACGGGCGTTTCCTCTACTTCGCCCCGGACGAGGTCGAGCCGCTCGGGGACGGGGAGGCCATCGCATGAGGATTCTCCTCGCGGGGGTCGGGAACGTCTTCCTCGGCGACGACGGCTTCGGCGTCACGGTGGCCAGGCGCCTGGCGGAGACCGACCTCCCCGACGGGGTCAAGGTCACCGACTTCGGCATCCGCGGCGTCCACCTCGCCTACGAACTCACCGGCGGCGGCTACGACGCCACGATCCTGATCGACGCCGCCTCGCGCGACGGCCCGCCCGGCACGCTGTACGTGCTGGAGCCGTCGCCGGGCGAGTGCCCGGGGTCCTTCGTCGACGCCCACGCCATGACGCCCGAATCGGTGCTGGCACTGGCGGGCACACTCGGCGGCGCGACCGGACGGGTCCTGCTCGTCGGCTGCGAACCCGCCGACCTCTCACCCGGCATGGAGCTGAGCCCGCCGGTGGCGGACGCCGTCGGCAGGGCGGTGGAACTGGTCCTGGAGCTGGTCGGGCAACAGATCGCGATGGCGTGCGCCAGCGCGGGTCATCAGGAGGAACGGACATGCTGAGACGTCTGGTCACCGGAGCGCTTCTCGTCGGGGTGGCGGTGATCGTCTACCAGTCGATCCCCGACATCAAGCGCTACCTGCGGATCAGGAGGATGTGACGGCCCCGGCGCCGGACATCTCGTCGCGGGTCGCGGCGCGCGTCCCGGTGGGCCCCAAGGAAGAGATCCAGTGGAAGAGGGGAAGTTCAGCCATGCATGAATTCGGGATCGCGGAGGCGATCCTCGACGCGGTGGAGAGACGCGCGGACGGCCGGCGGGTGGAACGGGCGCGCGTGCACGCGGGAGCCCTGCTCCGCATCACCGAACCAGTGATCAACCAGGCGTTCGCCATGGTCGCCGACGGATCGCTGGCCGAGGGCGCGCGGGTGGACCTGGTCATCGTCCCCGTGCAGCTCATCTGCCGGTCCTGCGGGCAGACGGCCGCGTCCGTCGACCCCTTCGCCACCTGCCCCGAATGCGGCGGCACCGATATCGACACCGAGGGCGGCGACGATCTCGTCCTCGAATCCATCCAGATGGCGGAGGCCGCTCATGTGCCTGGGAATTCCCGGCGAGATCGTGGAAATCCTGTCGGACCGTCCTGACCTGGCCATGGTCGACGTCAGCGGCGTACAGCGCGCGATCAACATCGGCCTGCTGGAGGAGGAGTCCCTCGCGCCCGGCGACTGGATCCTCATCCATGTCGGGTTCGCGCTGTCGAAGATCGACGAGGTGGAGGCCAGGGCCGCGCTCGACTTCCTCGAAAGCATCGGTGAGGCGTACGAGGACGAGATCGCGGCCCTCCGAGAATCCATGATCGAACAAGGGTGAGATCCGATGCGCTTCGTCGATGAGTACCGGGACGCGGAGAAGGCCCGGACGCTGGCCGCGCAGATCGCCGCGCTGTGCGAGCCCGGCCGCGCCTACAAGTTCATGGAGGTGTGCGGCGGGCACACCCACACGATCTACAAGCACGGGCTGGAGGACTACCTGCCCGAGGCCGTCACGCTCGTGCACGGCCCGGGCTGCCCCGTCTGCGTCATCCCCATGGGGCGGGTGGACGACGCCGTCCACATCGCCGAGCAGCCCGACGTGATCATGACGTCGTTCGGCGACATGATGCGCGTACCCGGCGGCAACGGCTCCTTCCTCGACGCCAAGGCGCGGGGCGCCGACATCCGCATGGTCTACTCCCCGCTGGACGCTCTGAAGATCGCGCGGGAGAATCCCGCCAGACGCGTGGTGTTCATGGCGATCGGGTTCGAGACCACCGCTCCCTCGACGGCGATGACCGTCCTGCGCGCGGCCGCCGAGGGGATCGACAACTTCTCGGTCTTCTGCAACCACGTGACGATCATCCCCGCGATCAAGGCCATCCTGGACTCTCCCGACCTGCGCCTGGACGGCTTCGTCGGGCCGGGCCACGTCTCGGCCGTCATCGGCTGCCGGCCGTACGGGTTCATCGCGCGTGACTACGGCAAACCCCTGGTGGTGGCCGGGTTCGAGCCGCTCGACGTGCTGCACACGGTCTACCGGCTCCTCCTGCAGCTGGCCGGGGGCCGGGCCGAGGTGGAGAACCAGTACGCCCGGGTGGTGCCGTGGGAGGGCAACCCGAAGGCTCTCGGCGTGATCAACCAGGTGATGGAGCTGCGGCCGTACTTCGAATGGCGGGGGCTGGGGTTCATCTCCCACTCGGCGCTCAGGATGGGGGAGCGGTACGCCGCCTTCGACGCCGAACGGATCTTCCGGATCCCCGGCGGGCGGGTGGCCGATCCCAAGGCGTGCCAGTGCGGCGAGGTGCTCAAGGGCGTGCTCAAGCCGTGGGAGTGCAAGGTGTTCGGCACCGCCTGCACGCCGGAGACCCCGATCGGCACCTGCATGGTGTCGTCGGAGGGCGCGTGCGCGGCCTACTACAACTTCGGCCGGTTCTCCCGCGAGCGGGTCAAGGAGGCGACCCGCCGGTGAACGACGAGGAAGTCCCCTCCCTCCGGGAGAGGACCACGACACGTGAGACCGGCTCCGGAACGCGGGATCCGGGAGTGACCCTGTTCCCGGGCCGGGAGGGGACGGATTCCGGGCCGGCCGCGCCGCCGGGCCGGGAGAGGCCGGATCCGGAGGTGACCGCGTTCCCGGGCCGGACGGAGCGCGGCCCGCGGGGAAGCGCGGCGCCGGGGCGCGAGCAGGAGGTGCTGGAGCGGATCGAGCGGGTGCGCCGCCGCAAGGCCCGGGTCCGTGAGGAGCGGATCACCCTCGCGCACGGCGCCGGCGGCAAGGCCACACACACCCTGATCGAAGCGGTGTTCCTGGAGGCCTTCCGCAACCCGCTGCTGGAGCCGCTGGAGGATGGCGCGGTCGTCGACGGGCTGGCCTTCACCACCGACTCCTACGTGGTGACGCCGCTGTTCTTCCCGGGCGGGGACATCGGCGACCTGGCCGTCAACGGCACGGTCAACGACCTGGCGATGTGCGGGGCACGGCCCAGATACCTGTCGGCCGCCTTCATCGTGGAGGAGGGATTCCCCGTCGCCGACCTGCGGCGCATCACCGCATCGATGGCGGCGGCGGCCCGGGCGGCGGAGGTGTGGATCGTCACCGGCGACACCAAGGTCGTGGAGAACGGCAAGGCCGACGGCTGCTACATCACCACCTCGGGCGTCGGGACGGTGGAGCGGCCGATCCGGCTGAGCGCCGCCGCCGCCCGGCCCGGCGACGTGGTCATCGTGTCCGGCCCGATCGGCGAGCACGGCGTCACCGTCATGCTCGCCCGCGGCGAGCTCGACATCCAGGCCGACCTCACCTCCGACACCGCGCCGCTCAACACGCTGACCGGCCGGTTGCTGGACGCCTGCGGCGACGGGCAGGTGCGGTGCCTGCGCGACGCCACCCGCGGCGGGGTGGCGACGGTCGTCAACGAGATCGCCGTGGCCTCCAAGGTCGCGGTCGTGCTCGAGGAGGACGCGATCCCGGTATGCCCGGCCGTACGCGGGGCATGTGAACTACTGGGGATCGATCCGCTCTACGTGGCCTGTGAGGGGCGGATGGTCGCGGTGGTGGCCCAGCGGTCCGCCGAGGCCGCACTGGCCGCCCTGCGCTCCCACCCGCTCGGGTCCGAGGCGGCCGTCATCGGGCGGATCGGCGACGACCCGCCCGGGTTGGTCCTGCTGAAGACCTCCTTCGGCGGCACCCGCATCGTCGACCTGCTGGTCGGCGACCCCCTGCCGAGAATCTGCTGAAGCCCGCCGCGCGGGCCGGCCTCGTACGGGGCCGGCCCGCCCGTGGCGGGAACGCAGGTGAGCTCCGCCCTTCCCCGCCTTTACGTCTTCTTGTTCGACGAGTTGATTTACCGGCAGGAAGGGCCGGGGATGGACCGCGCGGAAGATGTCGATCATCGACATGCGCGGTGCTGGCGGCGAGGAGGGGCTCATGAGCCCGATCGTGGTGATCGGGGCCGGGCTCGGCGGTCTGGCCGCGGCGGTCCGGCTCGCCGCCGCCGGGCGGGACGTCACGGTCGTGGAGGCCCGCGAGACGCCGGGCGGCTGCTGCGGGACGGCGAGCGTCGGGGACTACCGCTTCGACACCGGGCCGTCGGTGCTGACGATGCCGGACGTGCTGGCCGACGTCTTCGCCGCCGCCGGGGAGGACATGGAGAGCCTGCTTCCGCTGCGGCGCCTGGACCCGTACTACCGGCTGCGCTACCACGACGGCTCCCACCTGGACATCGTGCCCGGCGAGGAGGCCATGACCGAGCAGGTGCGCCGGCTGTGCGGCGCCGCGGAGGCGGACCGGTACCGGCGGTTCCGGGCCAGGCTCGGCGAGCTGTTCGCCTGCGAGTGGCCCTCCTTCGTCGACCGCGACATGACACGGCTGCGGAGCCTGGCCCAGCCGGGCGTCCTGGCCCGGCTGGCCGCCCTGGGAGGTTTCCGGCGGCTCGACCGCCTCGTGAAGGGGCACCTCACCGACGCGCGGCTCATCAAGGCGCACACCTTCCAGGCCCTGTACGTGGGCCTCTCCCCCCAGCGGGCGCTCGGCATCTACGCGGTGATCGCCCACATGGACACGGTCGGCGGGGTGTTCTTCCCCCGCCACGGCGGCATGCACGCCATCCCGCGGGCCATGGCCGCCGTGGCGGAGAAGGCGGGGGCGCGGATCAGGTACGGCGTGCGGGCCGTCGAGATCGAGACCGGGTCCTCCGGGGTCTCCGCGGTCCGGCTCGACACCGGCGAGCGTCTCGCCGCCGGGCACGCCGTGGTCGCCTGCGACCTGCCCCGCGCCCACGCCGGACTGCTTCCCGGCGGGGCACGCGACTGGCGGCTGCGCCGCCCCCGCTACTCGCCCTCCTGCCTGGTCCTCCACTTCGGCCTGGACCGGCGGCTCGCCGGCCAGGCACACCACACCCTGCACTTCGGCCGCGGGTGGAGCTCCACCTTCTCGGCCCTGAACGCCGGCAGGCCGCAGCCCGACCCGAGCCTGCTGGTCACCTACCCCGAGTCCGACGCCGGCGCCGCGCCCACCGGCCACGCCACGCTCACCGTGCTGGAGCCGACCGCCAACCTGAACGGCGTGGACGGCTGGGACGGCCTCACCTCGCGGCTGGAGGACCGCCTGCTGGGCAGACTGGCCGACCTCGGCTACGGCGACCTGACGGCCGCCCTCCGCCTCACCGTCGACCCGCCCGCCTGGGCGCGGCTCGGCCACTCCGCGGGCACCCCCTTCGCCATGGACCACCGGTTCACCCAGACGGCCTGGTTCAGACCCGCGGGCATGGCCCGGCGCGTCCCCGGACTCCACTTCGCGGGCATGTACACCGCGCCGGGAGTGGGAGTGCCACCGGTGCTTATCTCGGGCAAGCTCGCGGCCGAACGCATCCTGGAGACATCTCGATGACCCTGACCAGCAGTTACGAACTCTGTCGCAGGCTCAACGCCCGTCACGGCCGCTCCTACTACCTGGCGACCCTGCTGCTGCCGGCCTGGAAGCGCCCGCACGTGCACGCCCTGTACGGCTTCGCCCGCTACGCCGACGAGGTCGTCGACTCCTTCACGATGACGGACGATCGCGCGGAGGCGCTCGACGGGCTGGCCGACCGGCTGGCGGAGGCGCTGGCGGGCGGCTCCGTCGACGACCCGGTGCTCCCCGCGTTCGCGCACACCGTGCGCTCGTTCGGCATCGACCGGGCCGACATCGAGCACTTCCTCCGGTCGATGCGGACCGACCTGACCGTCAGCCGCTACACCACCTACGACGACCTGCTCCGCTACATGGAGGGTTCGGCGGCGGTCATCGGCACGATGATGCTGCCCGTCCTCGAACCGCTGCCGGGCATGGCGGACCGGGCCCGCGGGCCCGCCCGCGAGCTCGGGCTGGCCTTCCAGCTCACCAACTTCCTGCGCGACGTGACCGAGGACCTGGCACGCGGCCGGGTGTATCTGCCGCTCGCCGACCTGGACAGGTTCGAGGTGAGCGTGGCCGACCTGGGAGACCCCCACCCCACTCCCGCCCTGCGCAGGCTGCTGGCCTTCGAGATCGAGCGGGCCCGCGGCCACTACCGGCTGGCGCTGGAGGGCGTCGAGCTGCTGACCCCCTCCTCGCGCCCGTGCGTCCTCGCGGCCTACGAGCTGTACGGCGGCATCCTCGACCGGATCGAGGCCGCCCGCCACGACGTCCTGGGGACCCGTGCCACCGTGCCCCGGCACCGCCGGCTGGCCGTCTTCGCGCGGCACCTGCTCGCGGCGTCCGTGGCAGACCGGGCCGAACGCAGGGTCGTCGTCCAGGTGCCCTGAACCGCGCCAGCGGAGTCATCTGTCACTGTCGCCAGGAGGAAGCGATGTCGGAGCCGGTGGTCGTCGACGCGATGGGCGGAGATCACGGGCCGGCCGAGACGGTCGGCGGGGCCGTCATGGCCCGGCGGGAGCACGGGGTCCCCGTCGTGCTCGTCGGCAGGGCCGGGGAGATCCGCGTGGAGCTGGCACGCCACGGCGCGGTCGGCGAGATCGACGTGGTGCACGCCGAGGAGGTCGTCCCGATGGGGGAGAGGGGCGCGGGAGCCGTCGCCTCCGGAGCCTCCAGCCTGAAGGTGGGCTGCGAGCTTTTGCGGCAGGGCGCGGGCTCGGCGTTCGTGTCGGCCGGCTCCACCGGCGCGGTCGTCGCGTGCGCCATCCGCGGCGTCGGCCGCGCGCCGGCCGTGCTCCGGCCGGCGCTGGCGATCGCCCTGCCCTCGGTCACCGGCGGTGCCACCGTGCTGATCGACGCCGGGGCGACCTCCGACCCCACGCCCGAGATGATCGCCCAGTTCGCGCTGCTCGGCGCGTCCTACGCCCAGCTCGTGCTCGGCGTGGCCGACCCGTCGGTCGGCCTGCTGTCGATCGGCTCGGAACCGGGCAAGGGCAACCGGCTGACCCGCAGGGTCGAGGAGCTGCTGCCGGGACTGCCGCTGCGCTTCCACGGCAACGTCGAGGGCCACGACGTGCTGGCCGGCACCGTCGATGTGATCGTCACCGACGGGTTCACCGGGAACATCGTGCTGAAGAACGTCGAGGGCTCCGTCCGGGCGGTGCTGACCCTGGTGGCCCGGTCGGGGGCCGCCGGGCCCGAGGCGCTGCGGGGGGTGGCCCGCCGCTACGATCCCGAGACCCACGGCGGGGCGGCGCTGCTCGGTCTGAGCGGCACCGTCGTCGTCGCGCACGGCTCCTCCCGGGCCGCGACGATCACCCGGGCCTGCGTGGTCGCGCACGACCTCGCCGGTGGCGGGATCGTCGCCCGCGTCCGGGACCACCTCGCGGCCGAGCCGGTCACCTGAACGGGCCGGCCCGGTGACCATCTACCTGTTCCGCGACCGGGGCTGCGGCCTGTTCCGTGACCGGGCCCGTGACCGTGATCGTGATCGTGACCGGGCCCGCGACCGCGACCGGGCCTGGGGCTGTGGCCTGGGTTCGGGTCGGTGGATCGCGGGTGGGGAGCCGGAACCGGCGGAGCCGGCCGCCGGGGACCGGTCACCCCCCTCGCCCGCCGTACCGGGCGAGGGGGTCGGCCCCGTTCCAGGTCCCCTCGCTGCCGTACGGAACGAACCGGGCGAACAACTCCTCCGAGTACCAGCCCTCCGCCCGGGTCTGCCCGATCGCCTCCCGGTGCGCCTGCCCCCGGTAGGCGAAGTCCCGCACCGCGCGGGAGTTGCGCCACAGGGAGAACGTGGCCTGCCGGGCCAGCGGCCATTCCCCCACGCCGACCGAGGCCAGGCAGCCGGCCTGCTCGCTCAGGAGACGCTCCACCTGCGGGACCGACCGGTAGAACGGCACCAGCCGGGAGGGCCGGATCGACGCCCGGGTCAGCACGGCGACCGGCCCGCCCGTGTTCCGCCGGGGAACCTCCTCGATCGGCCCGAACGGCTCCACCCCGCCCCACCGGCCGCGCGAGGCCAGCGGCGCCAGCCGTACCTGCCAGGACTCCCGGGCCTGATCCCGCCAGCGGGCCGCCACGGGCGAGGTCTCCATGAAGGACTCCAGCGCCCGCTCCTCGCTCCAGACCGCCAGCAGCGCCCAGCGGCGCAGGTCCGCGCCCAGGCTCATCGAGGCTCCGCGGCCGGAACCCAGCAGCCGCCAGAACAGCAGCCCCGCGGTGTCCGCCAGCACCGGCCGGTCGAACGCCATGTATCGCATGGATCCCAGATCCACATACCTCGTGAGGTGGAACGAAGCGATGATTCTCCTGCTCGGCGCGGTCATCGGCGGCTACCTTCTCGGGTCCGTGCCGGTCGCGGTGGCGATCTCCCGGACGTACGGCTTCGACCCCCGCGAGGTCGGCGACGGCAACCCCGGCTTCTGGAACGTCAAGGAGCGGCTCGGCTGGCGGGCCGCCCTGCCCGTCTTCGCGGGCGACACGCTCAAGGGCACGCTCGCCGCGCTGCTCGCCCTCGCGGCCACCGGCCCGCACACCATGGGGTTGGCGGGGGTCACCGGCGCCGGCGCCGTGCCGGTGTACCTGGCGGTGGCCGCCGCGATGATCGGGCACGCCTGGCCGGTGTTCGCCGGCTTCCGGGGCGGCAGGTCGATCCTCGCCTTCGTGGGCGGCTCCGCCGTCATCTGTCCGCCCGGGTTCCTGCTCGGCGTCGCCGTCCTGATCGCGGCCGCCCTGGTGACACGGTCCTTCGCCATCGGCGCGCGGGCGGGCGTGTTCGGCCTCCCGCTGTGCCAGCTCCTCTTCGCGCCGGTCGGGCACGTGGCCGGAACGGGGGCGCTGATGTGCCTCATCGGGCTGCGCTTCGGGCAGGCGGCGCGGGCCGCCCGGCCCGGCCCGGCCGATCGGGCCGGTCGCCGGACGTGCCCTCCGGAGCCGTGACTTCCGGAGCAGTGATCCCCGGAGCCGCGTCCTTGGGAGCCGCAGTTCTGGGAACCAGGTCCCCGGGATCCGCGTCCCCGGGGTCCGCGTCCTCGGGGTCCGCGTCCCCGGGGTCCGTGTCCTTGGGGTCCGCGTCCTTGGGGTCCGCGTCTCTGGGGTCCGCGTCCTTGGGGTCCGCGTCCCTGGGATAAGCCGCGCCCCTGGGATAAGTACGGCCCCGCCAGCGGCGCACCGGGCGCAGCGTCGCCTGCGTCAGCCGTACCGCGGTCAGCGGATCCAGCAGCGGGGACAGCAGCACGCCGGGGCCGGGCCGGGTGTAGCTGCCGCGCAGCGCGCCGGCCAGCAGCAGCCGTACGGCCAGCAGCCCCAGGTCGAGCCGGGTGGGACGCCCGGCCGCCAGCCGCAGGACGGGCAGGGCGGCGGTGAGCCAGATAGCGGCCAGGTCGGCGGCCTGCCGGCCGGGGCCGGTGACGTCGCGCAGCGGCAGCGACCTCCCCCACTCCCGCCACACCTCGGCTGCCGACTCGTGCATGTCGACCTCCAGCAGGCCGCCCGCGTCCAGGAAGCCCACCGCCCAGCCGTCGGCGGCCAGGGTGCGGGCCAGCGCCACGTCGTCGGTCATGTGCCCGCGGACCCGCCCGAACCCGCCGGCGGACAGCATCGCCGTACGGCGGAAGGCCATGCACTGGCCGTTGGCCATGACACGGTGCGGAGCGGGGGCGGAGGACGGCCCGATCGGGCCGGACCGGTAGACCAGCGTCGCCAGGAACGAGGCGTGCAGCGCCTGCTCGGCGATCCCGCCGCAGACGAACCGGGGGCCGGCGCTGACCAGGTCGTAGCGGTCCAGGGCCGCGGCCAGCGCGCCGAACAGGCCCGGCGCGGGCCGGGCGTCCGCGTCGAGGGTCACCACGATGTCGCCGCCGGCCGCCTCGACCCCCTGCAGCAGCGCCCACTGCTTGCCCACCCAGCCCTCCGGAAGGGGCGCGCCCACGACGACCTTCGCGCCGAGCTCGGCGGCCAGCCGCGCCGTGCCGTCGCGCGACTCGTCGTCGACGACGAGGACCTCCGCGACGGCCGGGTCGGCGAGCACCGCCGACAGGCAGGGGCCGATACGGCCCTCCTCGTCGCGGGCCGGGATCACCACCGAGATCCGCCCGTTCTCCGTCCCGAGGGGAGCCAGCGGCGGCAGCCGGTCGCGCCCGCGGGCCAGCCGTACCCCGACGGCGAGGGCGGCGACGGCCTGCGACACGGTGAGCGGCCTCATCGGGACGGTCTCTCCTACGCGGTGAAGGGCGGCCAGGAGCTTCGGAGGGTGAGCGGTGGTGCGAAGTCCCGGGTGGTGAGCGGCGGCGAGAAATCCCAAGCGGTGAGCGGCGGCGAGGAGTCCCGCGCGATGAGCGGTGGTGCGGAGGGTGGTGAGTGGTCTCATCGCCGCAGGTCCTCCTGGACGAGCGAGGCGACGATGCGGCCGCCCATCGCGACCAGCGGCAGCCCGCCACCGGGGTGCGCCGAGCCGCCCACCAGGTACAGGCCGCGCCGGGGCCCCCTGTTCCCGGGGCGCCGGAAGGGCGCGAGCGGGCCGGCGTAGGCGCCACCGTAGATCGCCCCGCCCCACGCGCCGTACCGCTCGCGCAGGTCGGCGGGGGTCAGCAGATCGACGAAGCGGATCCGCCCCGACAGGTCGTGGCCCCGTGCGGCCAGGCGGTCCAGCACCAGGTCCCGGTAGGCCTCGGGGGACATCGGCCACCGGCTCGGGGCGCGGGCCGGGACGTTGACCAGCATGACCCAGTTCTCGGCGCCCTCCGGAGCCTGTGACGGGTCGTCCACCGCCGAGCAGCCGATGTAGACGGTCGGATCCTCCGGCGGTCGGCGGCGGTCGAAGATATCGGCGAACTCCCGTCCGTAGTCGGCGGAGAAGACGACGGAGTGGTGCGCCAGCCCCTCGGTCCGCCCCTCCACCCCGGCCAGCAGCAGGAACGCCGAGGAGGAGGTGCCGAGCGCGGCGATGCGCCGCAGCCGCCGCCGATCCGGCAGCAGCCGCCCGTAGAGCGCCGCCGCGTCGGTGTTGGCGATCACGACGTCGGCGCGTTCGCGCTGCCCGGAGGCCAGCCGTACTCCCCGGACCCGGCGGCCGTCGGTGAGCACGTCCGTCACCTCGGCGCCGAGGGCGACCTCCACCCCCGCCCTGTCCAGCAGCAGGGCCAGGGCGTCGGCGACGCGGGGCAGCCCGCCCGGCACGTACCAGCCGCCCTGCCCGTGCTCGATCGCGGGGATGCAGGCCAGCGCCGCCGGCGCCCGGTACGGGCTGGAGCCCGCGTAGGTCGCGTAACGGCCGGCGTACTGCAGCAGGCGCGGATCGGTGAAGAAGCGGCGGGCCAGGCCGTCGAGGGTACGGCCCGGCGCGACCGCCATCAGGTCGGACAGGCGTGCCCGCGTCGGCGGCCGGGTGAGCGGCCCGGCGAAGAACGTGTGACGCGACGCCTCGAAGCAGGTCCGTGCCCACTCGTGAAAGGCCAGCCAGTTGCGGCCCTCTCCCGGCGAGAGCCGGTCCACCTCGCCGGCCATCCTCGCCGGGTCGCGGTGCGCCGCCAGCTCCGAGCCGTCGGCGAAGCGGTAGCGGCACAGCTCCCGTGGCTCGACGAGGTCGAGCTTCAGGCCGAGGTCGGCGAAGACGCCGGGCAGGGTCAGCAGCGACGGCCCGACGGAGAAGGTGAAGCCGTCGCGCGCGTGCTCGGCGAGCTTGCCTCCCAGCCGGGACCGCTGCTCGTACAGCCGCACCCGATGCCCCTGCCCGGCCAGCAGCAGGGCGGAGACCATGCCGCCCACGCCGCCGCCGATCACGATCACCTCCGCCACATGCGCCTCCACGCGAGCACGGCGAACAGGCCCATGCAGACTCCCCCCACCGCGGCGACCACCGGATCCGGTGGATCGAAGACCACCGCGAAACCCAGGGTCTCCATGAACGCCATCACCGTGTAGATCGCGACCAGCCCCGCACTTCTCGCGCCCGGGTCGGCCACGATGACCTCGATCAAGACCATGACCAGCAGGGACACCACCAGCCAGCCGGCGAAGTTACTGATCGGCACCCCCCGGTAGAGACCGGGGTCGTGCCAGGTCCACAGGCCCAGCCGGATCATCTGCGGATCGAGGAACAGGTCCCACGCGGTCAGCGCCAGGGCTCCCAGGACGACCCGCGCCGCCCGGTTGCCTGGGGCCGCGGCCGCGGCCGTCGCGTGGGCCGCCAGTCCCATGCCGCCCCACGCCAGTGCCACGATCACCGGCACCCCGCCGAGCTGCGGCCGCAGCAGCCCGGTGTAGCCGTAGTCCCCGAACGGCAGCCCCGTCCTGGTGCCGACCCACTCCGCGACGTACCCGGCCACCATCGAGGCGGTCAGAGCCGTGACGGCTCGGGGGAAGGTGTGGATCGCGGCGGCGAAGGCCAGGGCGCTCGCCACCAGGAGCAGCACGACCACGCTGGTGAGCGGGATCGGCCGGGGCTGCATCCCCGATGCGACCTGCGCGACGATCAGGCCGAGGAGCAGCAGCACGCCCAGCACGCCGAGGGCTCCCCGGCCGCCCGCGGACGACCTCCGCCTCACCGCGTCCCTCACCGGGCCGGGAGCCGGGCGTCCGCTGTTCACCCCATGGCTGTGCCCTGCGGATGGTCATCGGAGCGGTGGGCCCCGGTCAGATTCCCTTTGATCTCCCGCCGCCGCTGTTTTCCACTGCCGCTCCCATTACGGGTCCGGCCGGGGTCGGGCGGAGACGGTGAGGTCCGGGCAGGGGCCGGGTGAGGTCCCGGCGGGGCCGTGCGGGAAGGCGCGCGCCGGCGCGGGAGATCAGCCCTTCGCCTCCGCGGCCTCCAGATGGTCGAGTACGGCCCGCGCCACCTCGTGTTTGGACATCTCGGGTCTCTGGAAGCGCAGGTCGGCCACCTCGGCGAAGGAGGCCGCCCGGCGCTCGTGCAGCTCGGACGCCAGCTCCAGCGGCTCCTTGCCGAACCGAGGCCGGTGGGACTTGGCCATGATCTTCTCGGCGAGGAACTCCGGTGTGGCGTCCAGCCACACGACCAGGGCCGGTTTCAGCTCGGCCCGGCACCGCGGGTCGTCGAGCACGCTGGCCGCGGCGGCGATGACCGGAGCGGGCCGTTCGGCGAGAGAGTCCAGCAGGTGGGCGGCCTCCCTGGCATGGAGCACCTCGGCGCCCTCACTGACGGCGATCTCGGCGGCCGTGGCGCCGTAGCGTTCTTCCAGATATTCGTCGCTGTCGCGCACGGGCCTGCCGAGGGCTTCGCCGAGCAGCCGTGACACGCTGGTCTTCCCCGCGCCCATCAATCCGATCACGACGATCGGGACATCGGCCGTCATGCACGCCACCTCCTGCTTTCCATGGAACGAAGTGCTCATCCCCTGCCCAGGAGCACCGGCTCTAGCCGTCCGGCCCGTGCACACCGGCAGGACGGCGGCGACGGCCCGTGGCTGCTTGTGCGATCCCTCGCAGGGACGATGAGGACACGGCAAAAACCACCTCGTACATATGGCGTGGAGTCTTTACTGGTCAGGGTCGGCGATCTCTCGGATATGCAGAGGCTCGTCGAGAGCGCGGGAGGGCTCCTCCCACTTGGTCCGGTCGAGGGTGAGAATCGGAAGTACTGAGGCGTCGGCGATGGCTGCCACGTGCGCGTCCCAGGGGTCGAGCCCTGTTCTGGACATCACCGCGGCGAGAGCTGTGGCTTGGCCGGAGCCTTGGAGGGGTGCGATGGCGACGTGGTCGAACAGGTCGAGGCCGCCCAGGAGGTCGTCGGCTTCGGCGCTGCGAACGTCGAGTGAAGCTCCCGTCATGGCCAACGCCGGCAGGACCATGGGCTGTCCGGCCGCGTCGTAGCGTTGGACAAGGCGGATCAGGTCGGCGTCGCCTCGGGCGATCTCGGTGAGGACGCCGGCGTCGAGGATGAGCGGGGTGGGGGTGTAGTCGCTCACTGGTCGCGCTGGCTCTCCACGTGCGCGATCATGCGTTCAACGCGAGCGTCATCGGCTTGGGCGGCCTTGGCCGTCAAGAGTGCGCGGCGGCGGCGGTCGCGGGCCACACGCTCGGCGAGGGCCTCGTTGACGTAGGCGGATAGTGATCGGGCGCTCTGCGCCTTTGCGTGCTCGACCAGGTCGTGGTCGACGGTAACGGTGATGGTGTCTTTTGCAGCCATGCCTGCATGGTAATACCACACTAAGATCTTTTCCGTCCGTCGAGCTGCCAGACGCGAACCGTTCTTCGTGGCCCGCGTCCAGCACCCGATCAGGTGGCGATCAGCGTCACCAGGGACGGCCGGCGGCCATACAGCTCGGCCACCATGTCGAACAGCCGCCTCCCCTTCTCCGTCAGATCGTCATAGCCGCACTCTCAGGCGTCATGGTCGGGGGTGATCCAGCAACCGCCGGACCCGCCCAGGCGCGTCGCCGCCGGCAGCGACACGTTGCGACCCCTCGTAGGGGCGATGCGGACGGTGTCGCCGGTATGGCCGTGCTGCAGTCGGTCGCCGATGACCCGTCGATGATCTCGTTCCTGCCTGACTGGGTGGAGGCGATCGTTTTGCCGTTGTACGGCCGCGTCAGTAAGCGTTGCCGCAGATCACAGGTTTACGAAACTCTGAGAGTCCGTATGCCTCTTTGGTGCCCGTCGATGGACGCTTAGGGTGGCGCCATGCGCCCATCGACGGTCCCCGCAGTAGCTCAGTTTCCCAGCGGTGCCACAGCTATCCGGCGTGACATCTTCGATGGCAGGGTGTGGACAGCTTCTCCCCACCGGGTCCTCCATGACACTGGTCATGAACTCGCCTTGGCCTACTGGCCCGGCATCCAAAGTCTCGCCCCGACGACCTGGATCGCCGGCCCCGGTCCTGTCTCCCGACGCGGCCGCCCCCTCATTGACGCTTTAACAGTCGAAGTCGGCTATGCCGTCAGTCCCCCTACGAGGGGTCTCGGCCGAGGCCGCTGTTAGCGTGTGCTCGTGCCGAAAGCGGACAAGGTGCGCCGTCGCTGAGAGCGGCGGCGCACAACCCCGGTTCTCGCCGTCGCTCCTGACCGTTGGCCAGGAGCGCCTTCGTGGCGCTCGGATTCCCCTTGTTCCGGAGCGCACTCATGTTCGCCTTGTCTTCTCGTCAACGTCGGCGTGTCCTTTGGGCCGCCCTCATCTCTGATGCGGTGTTCCCGCTCGCGATCACCGGTGCGACGGCGGTCGTCCCCGATGTGACCGCGCGGCTGCCCGGTGCGGGTGCCCTGGGGCCGTGGATCGTCCTCGCCTACAACGGGCTCTTCGCCGCAGCCCTCCTGCTGGCGGGGGCGACAGCCGATCGCACCGCCCGCACCCGGGTCTTCGCCGTCGGCAACATCGTCGTCGCAGCCACCGGGGTCCTGTCCGCCCTCGCTCCAGACCTGTTGTCTCTTGTGGTCCTCCGCGTGGTCGCCGGCGTCGGGGCGGCCATGTGCGCCGCCGGTGGATCGTCGATGATCCTGGCTGTGTACCCGCCGCAGGAGCGGCGTCGGGTGTACGGCTACGCGGGCGCCGTGCTGGGCAGCAGTCTGGCGCTGGGCCCGGTCGTCGCCCAGGCTCTCATGGCCATCGGAGGCTGGCCCCTCGTCTTCGTCGCGCCGGGGGCTGTCGCCGCCCTCGCGGCCCTGGCCACACTCGGGCTTCCGGGTCTTCGCAGCCCCGAGGTGCCCGATGAGTTCGACCTCGCCGGCGCCGTCCTCTTCGGGGTGACCATCGCCGCCGCGGTGACCGCGCTCGGGCTGGGCCTCGGGGCCGGCGTCCCGTGGTGGGGGCCGGGGGGACTCGTCCTCGTCGCGGCAGCCGGCGCCACGTGGCTCGTCCGCGTGGAACGGCGTGCGCCTGATCCCGCGATCCCCGTGGACCTGTTGCGGATCCCCGCCTATCGGGCGTACGCCGTGTCGACGGGCGCCTTCATGGGGATGCTCGTGGTGGGGTTGACCGTGCTCCCCCAGCTCGGCTCCGCCCGGAGCATGGGGCCGGGCGAGTCAGCGGTCATGCTCAGCCTGCTGACCGTGCCGTCGACGGTCTTTCCGCTTCTCGCCGCGCGGCTCGCGCGCCGATGGGCACGGCCGCTGGTGACGACCGCCCTGTCAGCCTGCACCGTCACCGCGGTCGTCCTCCAGGTGACCGACCATCCTGCCGCCCTTCTCGTCGCGGCCGGGGTCCTCGGGCTGTGTCTCGGGCTGACCGAAGGCGTCCCGGACGGGCAGGCGCTCAGGTATGTGCCCTCCCATCGCGGAGGGGCGGGCGCCGCGCTGTTCAGCACGGCGCGGATGAGTTTGGAGACACTCACCCTGGCGACTGCCACCGGGGTGATGGCGGCTCTCGGCCCCTCATCCGGACTGGCGGTCGCCGGAGCCGTGTGCCTCACCGCCGCCGTCATCGTCCGGCAAGCCGTCCCCTCCCGCGACACGTAGCCCCGGAGCGCACTCTCCTACCGGCGGCACGCCGCGCGTCCCCGCCGGCGGACGCCGTTCCCTGACATTTCCCGGTGGCCGTCCGTGCCCGCCGCCGGGAGACCGGAGGTCGAACCCCTGGCTTCTTTGCCGCAGCTCACCGTTGCCCGCCACCATGACCACCCCGGCGCGCCACCGGAGCCGCTTGCCGGGAACGCCGGGGATTCCGTCCGAAGGAATGCGCAGAGATCATGGGGGATTCGGTGCTACGTGTCGACTCTTGACAGAGGAATTCCGGGAGCTCACGCTGTTGCGTATAGCGCTTTGCGTTTCTTCTTGTAAAACCACTCAGCGTTCCTTCTTGTACAACCAGAGGTGGGTGCGATGATCCCCGCGCGCCCCCTTGCCGCCCTTCCGCGAGGCGAGGCCCACCGGCTGGTGGCCGAGGACGGCACCCTCTATGTCGTCCCGCCGGAGGAGGCGCCGTGACCGCCCTGCCGCCCAGCCTGATCTCCACCCTGCCCGGCGGCTACTACGCCGACGAGGGCGTCTTCGCCCTCGAGCAGGCGAAGATCTTCGAGTCGATGTGGTTCTGCGCCGTCCGGGCCTCCGACCTGGGCAGGCCCGGCGCTTTCCGGACGGTTCAGGTGGGGCGGGAGAGCGTCCTCGTCACCCGGGCCCGGGACGGATCGATCCGCGCCTTCCTCAACGTGTGCCGCCACCGGGGCGCCCGGCTCCGCACCGAGGAGTCCGGCGAGGTGAGGCATGCCTTCTCGTGTCCCTACCACGCCTGGACCTACGATCTCGAAGGCAGGCTGATCGCCGCTCCGAACCTCACCGGGATGCCCGACGTGGACCGGGTCGCGTTCGGGCTGGTGAACGTCCACGTGCGGGAGTGGCTCGGCTATGCGTGGGTGTGTCTGGCCGACGACCCGCCGTCGTTCGAGGCCGACGTGGTCGGCGAGGTGGTGACCCGGCTGGGCGCCGAGGAGCCGATCGGGAACTACGGCGTCGACGACCTCGCCGTGGGCCGCAGGATCGTCTACGACGTGAAGGCCAACTGGAAGCTCCTCGTCGAGAACTTCATGGAGTGCTATCACTGCGCCACCATCCACCCCGAGCTCACCGAGGTGCTCCCGGAGTTCGCCGACGGGTACGCGGCGCAGTCCTTCGTGGGGCACGGGGCGGAGTTCGGTGAGAACATCCACGGGTTCACGGTCGACGGATCGCAGGGCGTGGACCGGATCCCGGGGGTGGGCGAGGACCAGGACCGCCGTTACTACGCGATCACCATCAAGCCGCAGGTCTTCGTCAACCTGGTGCCCGACCACGTGATCATCCACCGGATGTTCCCCCTGGCGGCCGGCCGGACGATCGTCGAGTGCGACTGGCTGTTCCGCGAGGACGTCGTCGGGCGGGGCGCGGACCTCGGCCCGTCGGTCGAGCTCTTCCACCGGGTCAACGTGCAGGACTTCGAGGCCTGCGAGAGATGCCAGCCGGCGATGAGCTCCCGGGCGTACGGCCGGGGCGGCGTCCTGGTGCCGAGCGAGCACCACATCGGGGCGTTCCACGACTGGGTGCTCGGCAGGCTGGGGGCGGCGTCGGCGTAGATTGGGTGCTCGACAGCCGAATGCGGCGTCCGGGTGGCCGGCGATCCGGCGGAGAACCGGGATTCGGAAGAGAAGAGGTGCCGGGATGGCGAGGAAGGCTCCGCGCGAGGACGTCACCGAGGACGATCTCAAGGTCGGCCCGCCCAAGGAGTGGGCGGCGGGCATGCCGGGAGTGACCCGCTCGCTGCTGGCCTCCCACGCCCAGATGGGCGTCGGCCGTACCCTCCTGACCCTGGTCCGCGTCAACCAGAAGGACGGCTTCGACTGCCCGGGCTGCGCCTGGCCGGAGGGGGAGCACCGCAGCCCGGCGGAGTTCTGCGAGAACGGCGCCAAGGCGGTCGCCGAGGAGGCCACCACCCGCCGGGTCACCCGTGACTTCTTCGCCGGTCACACCGTGGAGGAGCTGGCCGGACGCACCGACTACTGGCTGGGCCAGCAGGGACGGCTCACCGAGCCGATGCACAAGCCGGCCGGGTCCGACCACTACGTCCCGGTGACGTGGGAGGAGGCGTTCGCCATCGTCGGCCGGGAGCTGCGCGCGCTCGGCGGCCCGGACGAGGCGGTGTTCTACACCTCCGGCCGCACCTCGAACGAGGCCGCGTTCGCCTACCAGCTCATGGTGCGCCGGTTCGGCACCAACAACCTGCCGGACTGCTCCAACATGTGTCACGAGTCCAGCGGTTCGGCGCTCAACCAGACGCTGGGCATCGGCAAGGGCACGGTGTCGCTGGAGGACCTGCACCGCGCCGACCTCGTCTTCGTCGTCGGCCAGAACCCCGGCACCAACCATCCGCGCATGCTGTCGGCGCTGGAGAAGGCCAAGCGGAACGGGGCGCGGATCGTCGCGGTCAACCCGCTGCCCGAGGCGGGGCTGCTGCGCTTCAAGAACCCGCAGCGGCCGTCCGGCGTGGTGGGGCGCGGCACGACGCTGGCCGACCGGTTCCTGCAGATCCGGCTCAACGGCGACCTCGCGCTCTTCCAGGCACTGTCGCGGCTGCTGCTGGAGGCCGAGGACGCGGCCCCCGGCTCGGTGGTCGACCACGAGTTCGTCCGGGCCCACACCCACGGCTTCGACGAGTGGGCCAAGAGCGTCCGCGACCTCGACTGGGCGGACGTCGAGGAGGCGACCGGGCTGGAGCGGCCCGCCGTCGAGGAGACGGTCCGCGACGTGCTCGGGGCGCGCTCGGTGATCGTGTGCTGGGCGATGGGCCTCACCCAGCACAAGAACTCCGTCGCCACCATCCGCGAGGTGGTCAACTTCCTGCTGCTGCGCGGCAACGTGGGACGGCCGGGCGCGGGGGTCTGCCCGGTGCGCGGGCACTCCAACGTCCAGGGCGACCGCACGATGGGCATCTACGAGAGACCCGCCGAGCGCTTCCTCGACGCCCTGCGCGAGGAGTTCGGTTTCGAGCCGCCCCGGCACCACGGCCTGGACACCGTGGCGGCGATCAGGGCGCTGCGCTCGGGGGAGGCGAAGGTGTTCTTCGCGATGGGCGGCAACTTCGTGGCCGCGACCCCGGACACGGCGGTGACGGAGGCGGCGATGCGCCGGGCCCGGCTGACGGTGCAGGTGTCGACCAAGCTGAACCGCTCCCACACCGTCTGCGGTGAGCAGGCGCTCATCCTCCCGACATTGGGGCGCACCGAGCGCGACGGCGACCGGTTCGTCACGGTCGAGGACTCCATGGGCCTGGTCCACGCCTCCCGGGGCCGGCTCCGCCCCGCCTCGCCGGACCTGCTTCCGGAGGTGGCGATCGTCTGCCGGCTGGCGCGGGAGGTCTTCGGCGCCGACCCCCACGTGCCCTGGGAGGAGTTCGAGGCCGACTACGACGCGATCCGCGACCGCATCGCCCGGGTGGTGCCGGGGTTCGGCGACTTCAACGCCCGGGTCCGCGAACCCGGCGGCTTCGCCCTGCCCAACGCGCCCCGCGACGAGCGGCGGTTCCCGACCGCGACGGGGAAGGCCAACTTCACCGTCAACGCCCTGGAGGTGCTGCGCGTCCCCGCCGGGCGGCTCCTGCTCCAGACGGTCCGCAGCCACGACCAGTACAACACCACGATCTACGGCATGGACGACCGCTACCGGGGGGTGAGCGGTGGCCGCCGCGTCGTCTTCGTCCACCCCGGCGACCTGGCCGAGCGGGACCTGGCCGACGGCGACCTGGTGGACCTGGTCAGCGAGTGGCCCGACGGGGAGCGCAGGGCCGAGGCCTTCCGCGTCATCGCCTACCCGACCGCGCGCGGGTGCTGCGCGGCGTACTTCCCCGAGACCAACGTGCTCGTGCCGCTGGACTCGGTCGCGGAGACCTCCAACACCCCCACCTCCAAGAGCGTCGTGGTGCGGCTCAGCCGGTGTGCCCCAGGCGGTGGCTGATGTCCCGCGCCCCGGCGACGAGGACCGGGGCGAGGTCGTGCAGCCGCTCCGCGCCGAGGCGGTAGGCCGGACCCGAGGCGCTGACCGCGGCGACGACCTCGCCGTCGTGGGAGCGGATGGGGGCCGCGACGGCGTTCAGCCCGGTCTCGTACTCCTCGACGGTGACCGCGTAGCCTCTGCGCCGGGCCTCGTCCAGCTGCTCTTCGAGAGCGGGGAGCGAGGTGATCGTGCCGGGGGTGTACCGCTCGAAGCCGGCGGCGTCGAGCAGCCGCGCCCGGTGGCGGTCGTCGAGGTGGGCCAGCAGCACCTTCCCGCTCGACGTGGCGTGCAGCGGGGTGAGCTGGCCGATCCAGTTCTGGACGGTGACCGCCGACGGTCCGCGGACCTGGTCCAGGTTCACCGCGTAGTGGGAGCGCAGGACGGCGATGTTGACCGTCTCGCCGATCTTCTCGGCGAGCCGCCGGCATACGGGGCGGCTCTGCTGGGTGAGGTCCAGCCGGGCGGCCACGCCGCCCGCGAGGCGGACCATTCCGAAGCCGAGCCGGTATTTCCCCCGGTCCTCGGCCTGCTCGACCAGGCCCCGGGACTCCAGCGCGCCGAGCAGCCGGAAGGCGGTCGACTTGTGGACGCCGATCTCCACGGCGACCTCGCTGACACCGGCCTCCTGACGCCGGGAGAGGATCTCCAGGATGCTGATGGCCCGGTCGACCGACTGCACCCCGCCGGTGCCGTCAGCCCGGTGGCTGGAGGAGTCGTTGCCCATAGCGGGACTGTAGGCGCTGTGCGGAACGCGCGTCCAACGCGCCCGTTCGACCTCCGTTGCGGATGGTGCAATGGATTGCGGCATTCAGTACGATTGTTGATCTTACCTGCTGCTGTTGCGAGACGAGGCAGACATGTACGACTTCGTCATCGTGGGAGGCGGATCAGCCGGAAGCGCGCTGGCGAACCGGTTGTCCGCCGACCCCGCCAACCGGGTGCTGGTGCTGGAGGCCGGCCGGCCGGACTACCCCTGGGACGTCTTCATCCACATGCCCGCCGCGCTGACCTTCCCCATCGGCAGCCGGTTCTACGACTGGAAGTACGAGTCCGAGCCCGAGCCGCACATGAACGGCCGCCGGATCTATCACGCCCGCGGCAAGGTCCTGGGCGGTTCCAGCAGCATCAACGGCATGATCTTCCAGCGGGGCAATCCCCTGGACTACGAGCGCTGGGCTGCCGACCCGGGCATGGAGACCTGGGACTTCGCCCACTGCCTGCCCTATTTCAAGCGGATGGAGAACTGTCTCGCCGCGGACCCGGACGATCCGCTGCGCGGACACGGCGGGCCCCTGGTGCTTGAGCGCGGGCCGGTGCGCAACCCGCTGTTCGCGGCGTTCTTCGAGGCGGTGCAGCAGGCCGGCTACCCGCTGACCGACGACGTCAACGGATACCGCCAGGAGGGATTCGCCCGTTTCGACCGCACCATCCGCCAGGGCCGCCGGCTGTCCGCCGCGCGGGCCTACCTGCACCCCGTCAGGAGACGCCCCAACCTGGAGATCAGGACGCGGGCGTTCGTCACGAAGATCCTCTTCGAGGGGGGACGCGCCGTCGGCGTCGAGTGCGACGGCCGGACGGTCCGCGCGGGCGAGGTCGTCCTCTGCGGCGGCGCGATCAACTCCCCGCAGCTGCTCCAGCTCTCCGGCGTGGGCCACGCCGCGGAACTGGGCGCCCTCGGCGTCGACGTCGTGCACGACCTGCCGGGGGTGGGGGAGAACCTGCAGGACCATCTGGAGGTCTACATCCAGTACGCCTGCGGGCGGCCGGTGTCGATGCAGCCCGCGATGAAGTGGCGCAACCGGCCGTGGATAGGCGCGCGGTGGCTGTTCCTGCGCAGCGGACCCGGAGCGACCAACCATTTCGAGGCGGGCGGTTTCGTCCGCGGCAACGACGACGTCGACTACCCCAACCTGATGTTCCACTTCCTGCCCGTCGCCGTCCGCTACGACGGCTCCGCGCCCGCCGGCGGGCACGGCTACCAGGTGCACATCGGGCCGATGTACTCCGACGCGCGCGGCTCGGTGAAGATCAGAAGCACCGACCCCCGGGTCCACCCGGCGCTGCGGTTCAACTACCTGTCCACCGCGCGGGACCGGCGGGAGTGGGTGGAGGCGGTCCGGGCCGCCCGCGACGTCCTGACCCAGCGCGCGATGGACGAGTTCAACGCGGGGGAGCTGTCGCCCGGGCCGGAGGTCCGGACCGACCAGGAGATCCTGGACTGGGTGGCCAGGGACGGCGAGACCGCGCTGCACCCCTCCTGCACCGCCCGGATGGGCGTCGACGGCCTCGCCGTCGTCGATCCGCTCTCCATGCGGGTCCACGGCCTCGACGGGCTCCGCGTCGTGGACGCCTCGGTCATGCCGTACGTGACCAACGGCAACATCTACGCGCCGGTCATGATGGTCGCGGAGAAGGCGGCGGACCTGATCCTGGGCAACACGCCGATGGCGGCCGAACCCGCCGGCTTCTACCGGCACCGCGGGGGCGCGGACGGCTGACCGTACGGCCCGCCTCCCACCCACCGGTTTCTCCCGGCAGCGTGGGGGCAAGGCCGGCTGACCGTACGGCCCGCCCCTCCGGCCCCCCGCCGGAGAGGCGGACGGCCGCTCCTGCGGCGCCCCCCGATCCATCCTTGACCGAGCGGCCCGCAGGAGAGAACCTGTTGCGGGAAGCGCACTACGTTTCGAAGTGCGCAACGGCGGAGGTGGGTATGGCAGGCCGTCGCGTCGTCGTCATCGGAGCCGGAGTCGTCGGCGCGGCCCTCGCGGACGAGCTCTCCGCGAGGGGCTGGGACGACGTCACCGTCGTCGACCAGGGCGCCGTGCCGTCCACGGGGGGATCCTCCTCCCACGCCCCCGGGCTGGTGTTCCAGACGAACCCGTCCAAGACGATGACGGAGCTGGCCCGCTACACCGTCGAGAAGTTCGTGTCGCTCGGCTGCTTCCTCCAGGTGGGCGGCCTGGAGGTGGCCACCACGCCCGAGCGGCTCCTCGAACTGCGCCGCCGCCACGGCTGGGCCGTGGCCTGGGGGCTCCAGGCGCACCTGCTCACGCCCGCGGAGTGCCTGGAGCGGCACTCCCTGCTGGACCCCGGCCGGGTGCTGGGCGGCCTCTTCCTCCCCGGCGACGGCCTGGCACAGGCGGTGCGCGCCGTCGAGATCCAGCTCCGCCGCGCCGGGGAACGCGGCGTGCGCGTACTGGACCGGCACGAGGTGCTGGACATCCGCGTCGAGGACGGCCGGGTCGCCGCCGTCGTCACCGATCGGGGAGAGATCCCGGCCGACCTGGTGGTCTGCTGCGGGGGCATCTGGGGCCCGAAGATCGCGGGCATGGTGGGGATGTCCCTCCCGCTTACCCCGATGGCGCACCAGCTCGCCTGGACCGGGCCCGTCCCCGCGCTGAGCGGGCAGACCGAGGAGGCCGTCCGGCCGATACTGCGCCACCAGGACGCCGACCTTTACTACCGGGAGCACTTCGAGCGGATCGGCATCGGCTACTACGGGCACCGCCCGATGCCGATCCACCCCGACGAGATCCTCCCGATCGGCGCGGCGGAGGCGATGCCGTCGGTGATGCCGTTCACCGGGGACGACTTCGCCCCGGCGTGGAGCGAGACCCGGTCGCTGCTGCCCGCGACGCGGGAGGCCGAGGTGGCGGAGGGCGTCAACGGCCTCTTCTCCTTCACCACCGACAACATGCCGCTGCTCGGCGAGTCACCCGAGGTCGGGGGCTTCTGGGTGGCCGAGGCCGTGTGGGTGACGCATTCGGCGGGCGTGGGCCGGGCCATGGCCGAGTGGCTGGCCGACGGCCACTGCTCGTCCTTCGACCTGCACGAGTGCGACGTCAACCGGTTCGAGCCCCACCAGCTCGCCCCGGAGTACGTCCTGACCCGCGGCTGCCAGAATTTCGTCGAGGTCTACGACATCATCCACCCGCTGCAACCGCCGGAGAACCTGCGCCCGATCCGCACCAGCCCCTTTTACTCCCGGCAGCGCGAGCTCGGCGCGTTCTTCCTGGAGGCCGGCGGCTGGGAGCGCCCCCAGTGGTACGGCGCCAACGCCGCGCCGGCCGAAGGCCGGGCCGTCCCCCGGCCGGACGCGTGGGCCGCCCGCTACTGGTCGCCGATCGTCGCCGCCGAGGCCAGGGCCTCGCGGGAGTCCGTCGCGCTGTACGACATGAGCGCGCTCAAGCGGATCGAGGTCGGCGGCCGGGGGGCCGCCGCCTTCCTGCAGCGGGTCTCGACCGGAGACGTCGGCAAGCCCGTCGGCTCGGTGACCTACTGCCTGCTGCTGAACGCCGACGGCGGCATCCGCGGCGACATCACCGTCGCCCGGCTCGGCCCGGAGCTGTTCCAGATCGGCGCCAACGGCAACCTCGACCTCGACTGGCTCCACCGCCATCTCCCGGCCGACGGCTCGGTCGTGATCCGCGACATCACGGCGGGCACCTGCTGCGTCGGCGTCTGGGGCCCCCGCGCCCGTGACCTGATGGTCCCGCTGGCCGGCCCGGACTTCTCCCGGGACGGCTTCCGCTACTTCCGCGGCAAGCGCGGCCACGTCGGCACGGTGCCCGTCACCGCGCTCCGCCTCTCCTACGTCGGCGAGCTCGGCTGGGAGCTCTACACGACGGCCGACCTGGGCGCCAAGCTGTGGGACACCCTCTGGGAGGAGGGCCTGAGGCACGGGATCGTCGCCGGCGGCCGGGGCGCCTTCGACAGCCTCCGGCTGGAGAAGGGCTACCGCTCCTTCGGCACCGACATGACCTACGAGCACGACCCCTACGAGGCCGGCCTCGGCTCCGCCGTACGGAAGGAGGGCAAGGGCGACTTCATCGGCCGCGCGGCCCTCCGGGAGCGCCACGCCTCGGTGCGGCGCCGGCTGACCTGCCTGACGATCGACGGCCCCGACGCCGTCGTCATGGGCAAGGAGCCCGTCTACGACGGCGAGAAGTGCGTCGGATACGTCACCAGCGCCGCCTACGGCCACACGATCGGCAGGGGCGTCGCCTACGCCTGGCTGCCGGCCGCGCTCTCCGTCCCCGGACAGACCCTCCACATCGGCTACTTCGACCGGCGGATCGCCGCCGCCGTCGCCGGGGAACCGCTCTACGACCCGGCGATGGACCGGCTGCGCGGCTAGGGCGCGGCAGGGCACCCCATGACCGCCTCACCGAAGGGACCGCGATGAGCGTCCACGACGCCGGCCCGCCCGAGCACCCCGACCGGCTGTGGAACAGCCCCGAGCCGGCGGCCTCCTACGACGTGGTGATCGTCGGAGGGGGCGGCCACGGCCTGGCGACGGCCTACTACCTGGCCAGAGACCACGGGATCAGCAACGTGGCCGTGCTGGAGAGGGGCTGGCTGGCGGGCGGCAACATGGCCCGCAACACCACCATCATCCGCTCCAACTACCTCCTGGAGGAGAGCGCGGGCATCTACGAGCACGCGCTGAAACTGTGGGAGGGGCTGGAGGAGGATCTCGGCTACCCGATCCTGTTCAGTCAGCGCGGCGTGCTCAACCTCGCCCACAGCCTGCAGGACGTCCGGGAGAGCGTGCGCCGGGTCAACGCCAACCGGCTCAACGGCGTCGACGCCGAGTGGCTCGAGCCCGAGGAGGTCAGGCGGGTCTGCCCGATCGTCGACGTCTCGCCCGGCGTGCGCTACCCGGTGCTGGGCGCGACCTACCAGCCCCGGGCCGGGATCGCCAGGCACGACAACGTCGCGTGGGGGTTCGCCCGCGCGGCCGCCGCGATGGGCGTCGACCTGATCGAGCACTGCGAGGTCACCGGGATCGACGTCGCCGGCGGGCGGGTGCGGGCCGTACGGACCACCAGGGGCCGCATCGCGGCGGGCAGGGTCGCGATGTGCGCGGCCGGTCACTCCTCGGTCGTGGCCCGGATGGCGGGGCTGGACCTGCCGGTGCAGAGCCACCCCCTCCAGGCGCTGGTCTCGGAGCTGCTGGAACCCGTGCACCCGACGGTGGTCATGTCCAACGCCGTGCACGTCTACGTCAGCCAGGCGCACAAGGGCGAGCTGGTCATGGGGGCGGGCATCGACGCCTGCAACTCCTACCGGCAGCGCGGCGCCTTCCACGTCATCGAGCGGCAGATGGCGGCGGCGCTGGAGCTGTTCCCCGTCTTCGCGCGGGCGCACGTGCTGCGGACCTGGGGCGGGGTGGTGGACGTCACCCCCGACGCCTCCCCGGTCGTGGGGCTCACCCCGGTCGAGGACCTCTACGTCAACTGCGGCTGGGGCACCGGCGGGTTCAAGGCCACGCCGGGGGTCGGCTGGTGCTACGCGCACACGATCGCCCACGGCGAGCCGCACCCGCTCACCGCCCCCTTCTCCCTCGAACGATTCACCACCGGCGCGCTCGTGGACGAGCACGGCGCCGCCGCGGTGGCCCACTGAGACCATGGCGGCCCACTGAAGGAGACCGACAGTTGATGCTCATCCCCTGTCCGTGGTGCGGGCCGCGCGACGAGGCCGAGTTCCACTACGGCGGGCAGGCGCACGTCGCCTACCCCGCGGACCCGGCCGCCCTCTCCGACGCCGAATGGGCCCGCTACCTGTTCTTCCGCGACAACCCCAAGGGGCCCTTCGCCGAACGGTGGAGCCACGCGGCCGGCTGCCGCCGCTGGTTCAACGTCGTCCGGGACACCGCGACCAACGAGATCCACGCCGTCTACCGCGCGGGCGGGCAGAGGCCGGTGAGCCCGTGACCCGCCAGCCGTTCCGCAGGGACGGCCACCGGGGCGAGACGCTGCGGTTCCGGTTCGACGGCCGCGACTACGAGGGGTACCGGGGCGACACGCTCGCCGCCGCCCTGCTCGCCAACGGGGTGCGCGCGGTCGCGACGAGCGTCCGGCTGGGCCGTCCCCGGGGCGTCTTCGCCGCGTGGACCGAGGAGCCCAACGCGCTCGTCCAGATCGAACACCCCTTCCCCGAACCGATGCTGCAGGCCACCACCGTCGAGCTGTACGACGGGCTGGTGGCCAGGGGCCTGCCGGGGAAGGGGCGGCTGAGCGGCGAGGCCGACCCGGCGCGCCACGACGGCGTGTACGCCCACTGCGACGTCCTGGTGGTCGGGGCCGGGCCCGCCGGGCTCTCGGCGGCGCTGTCGGCCGCCGGCTCCGGAGCCCGGGTCGTCCTCGCCGACGACCGGCCCGTGCCCGGCGGCAGCCTGCCGGACACCGCCGAGACGGTCGACGGCCTCCCCGGCGCGGAGTGGGCCGCCGCCGCGCTGGCCGAGCTGGACGGCCACCCCGAGGTACGGGTGCTCGCCCGCACCGGCGTCCTCGGCTACTACGACGACAACTACCTGGTCGCGGTGGAGCGCCGGGGGGAGCGGGCGTCCTCCCGCGAGCGCCTCTGGCGCATCCGCGCCCGCCGCGTCGTGCTGGCGACCGGCGCGCACGAGCGGTCCGTCGCCTTCGCCGGCAACGACCGGCCGGGCGTCATGCTGGCCTCCGCCGCCCGCGCCTACGTCAACCGGTACGGAGTCCTGCCGGGCCGTCGCGCGGTGGTGTTCACCGCCAACGACAGCGCCTACGCCGCGGCCCGCGACCTGGCGGCCGCCGGCGTCGAGGTCGCGGCAGTCGTCGACGTACGGCGGGGCGGCGGCCGGTCATGGGACGGGAGCGAGGTGCTCGCCGGGCACCTCGTCACCGGAGTGGACGGGCCGGACGGCGTCTCCTCGGTGACCGTCTCCCCGGACCCCGGGGGAGGCCCCGCCGGGGGCCGGGAGATCGAGGCGGACCTGCTGCTCGTGTCGGGCGGCTGGAACCCCGTGGTCCACCTGTTCGGCCAGGCGGGGGGACGGCTCCGCTACGACGAGCGGCTCGGCGCCCTCCTGCCCGCCGCCACCCGCCAGGCGGTGGAGGTCGCGGGCGCCGCGCGCGGGCTGTCCACCCTGGGCCGCTGCCTCGCCGACGGAGCCGCGGCCGGGGCGCGGGCGGCGGAGGCGGCCGGGTTCCGCGCCGGCCGCCGGCCCGCCGCCCGCGCCGAGGACGTCGCGGCGGCACCCGCCGAGCACGTGTGGCTCGTCCCCGCCGCCGACTACCGCGGCCACTTCGTCGACCTGCAGCGGGACGTGACCGTCGCCGACGTCATGCGGGCGACCGGGGCGGGGCTCCGCTCGGTCGAGCACGTCAAGCGCTACACCACCGCCGGGACCGCCCACGACCAGGGCAAGACCTCCGGGCTGCTGACCAGCGGGGTCGTCGCCCACCTCCTGGGAGTGGACGTCGCGGAGCTCGGCACCACCACCTTCCGCGCGCCGTACGTGCCGGTGAGCTTCGCCACCCTCGCCGGGCGCGACAGGGGGGCGCTGCACGATCCCGTCCGGGTCACCCCGCTGCACGGGTGGCACGTGGCCCGCGGCGCGCTGTTCGAGAACATCGGCCAGTGGAAGCGGCCCCGGTACTACCCCCGCGCGGGCGAGGACATGCCGACCGCGGTCCTGCGGGAGTGCGCGGCCGTACGGCGGGGCGCGGGGGCGATGGACGTCTCCACGCTGGGCAAGATCGATCTCCAGGGGCCGGACGCCGCCGAGCTGCTCGACCGGCTCTACACCGGCATGATGAGCACCCTCCCCGTGGGCGCGATCCGCTACGGCGTGATGTGCCGGCCCGACGGGACGGTCTTCGACGACGGAACGGTGACCCGCCTGGCGCAGGACCGCTTCCTGGCCACCACGACCACGGGCAACGCCGCCGCCGTCCTGGACTGGATGGAGGAGTGGCTGCAGACCGAGTGGCCGTCGCTGAGGGTGTACTGCACCTCGGTCACCGAGCAGTGGGCCACGGTGGCGCTCGCCGGGCCCGGCTCCCGGGCCGTGCTGGCCGGGCTCGCCCCCGGCCTGGCCGTGGACGGGGCGAGCTTCCCGTTCATGACGTGGCGGGACGCCCGGGTGGCGGACATCGAGGCGAGAGTGTGCCGGATCAGCTTCTCCGGCGAGCTGGCCTACGAGATCAACGTCAGCGCCTGGGACGGGCTCGCACTCTGGGAGGCGGTGCAGGGGAGCGGGGCGGTCACGCCGTACGGGACCGAGACCATGCACGTGCTCCGGGCCGAGAAGGGCTATCCCATCGTCGGCCAGGACACCGACGGCACGGTCACCCCCGCCGACCTCGGCCTGGGCTGGGCGCTCTCCGGGAAGAAGGCCGACTACGTCGGCAAGCGCTCACACGCCCGCCCCGGCGACCTCAGACCCGACCGCAAGCACCTGGTCGGCCTGCTGCCGGACGACCCGGACCGGCTGCTGCCCGAAGGCGCCCACCTGGTGGCCACCGCCCGGCTGCCCGAACCGCCGGTCCCCGCACTCGGCCACGTCACCTCCAGCTACCGCAGCGCGGCACTCGGGCGGACCTTCGCGCTCGCCCTCGTCAGCGGCGGGCGCGAGCGGGTCGGCGAGCGGCTCTACGTGCCCGTCGGGGCCGAGCAGGTCCCCGTCACCGTCACCCGCCATGTCCTTTACGACCCGGAGGGGGCGCGCCGTGACGGGTGAGCGACCGACGCGACCCGGAGGGAGTGCCGTGACGGGTGAGCGACCGATACGACCCGGAGGGGGTGCGCCGTGACGGGTGAGCGACCGAGCCCGCCGGCCCGGTTCGAGCCGGTGTCGGACGGTGACCTGCGCATCGCGGAAGTGCCGTTCCGCACCCAGGTCAACCTGCGTCTGGACCCCGGCGGCCCCGCGGCCGGCGACATCGGGCGCGCCCTGGGCGTGCCGCTCCCCGCCGAACCCGGCACGTACGGGAGCGCCGACGTCGACGTGCTGTGGCTCGGCCCCGACGAGTGGCTGGTCGTCGGGGAACCCGGGCGGGAACGCGAACTGGAGACCCGGCTGCGGGACGCGGCCGGGACCGGGCACGTCGCGGTCACCGACGTCTCGGCGCAGCGGACCACGCTGCTGGTGGCCGGGCCGAAGGCGCGTGACCTGCTGGCCCACGGCTGTGCCCTCGACCTGCACCCCCGGGTCTTCGGCCCGGGCAGGTGCGCCCAGACCATGCTGGCCCGCGCGCAGGTCCTGCTCGTCGCCCGCGACGGCGATGAGTTCATGGTGCTCGTCCGCCCGTCGTTCGCCGGCTACCTCGTCGCGTGGCTGCTCGACGCCGCGGCCGAGTACGTCTCCGGGCAGCCGGGATGACCGTCGGCGTCTTCGACCTGTTCAAGGTCGGGATCGGCCCGTCCAGCTCGCACAGCTTGCATCAGATGCGGCGGGCGATCGTGATGATCTCGCGGCTGGTTTCGGTGATGGGACCCCGGTGCCAGTCGCCGTACTGATTCTCGATGGCGAACCCGGCCTCGGCCAGGAACGTGGCCAGTGCCGGGACGTCGAGGAAGCGCAAGCTCGTTCGGTCGAACCGGATTATGCCGGTCTACCGATGATCCATGGATATATCGTCCAGCCCGGGCAGGCCAGACACCCCGGCGATGGGTGGATGTCAGCACCGGGCAGAGCCTGGTCGACTGGCACGACGGACCGGCTGCGGGTGCCGACCCGATTCGATGAACGGACGAGTGCCGGTGGCCGGCCCCCACCAGTCGCTGAACCACCTCGCGCAACCGGGCGGTGGTGACCGCGGTGGCGTCGTCTTCGGGTCCCAGGCGGATCGCGTCCAGCACCGCGGTCCAGGACGTAGGACCGCTCTCCAGCGCCGCTGGCAGCGATGATGACTCAAAGATTCCGATCTGCGGCTGCCGTCCAGGTCCTACTCGCTGGCAGGGTCCAGTGCAGTCTGGAAGACGGCCTGGTGTCGTGCGATGTGTTCGGCGTCGGTGCGGTAGATGATGTCGTCTCCTGCCGCGATGTGGGCGGCGAACGCCTCGTTTCCCGCGTCGGCCTGGTCGTGCATGTGCCGGATCAAGTGGTCCAGTCGCGCCAGCGCGGTGCCGGTCAGCGTGTTCCTGTCGGTGTCGCCGAGACGGTAGGCGTCGGCGAACAGGCGCAGCCGACGTGCCTGCTCGTGAACGGTAGGGATGCCGTCCTCGCGGTGAGGATCGGCCAGGGGTACGAACCGGTAGGCCGCATAGGCGACATCCCAGATACGCGGTCCTGGATGCACGGTGTCGAAATCGATGAACGCGACCGGGCGCCCGTCACGGAACACGCAGTTGTAGGGGGCGATGTCGCCGTGGCAGATCACCTCGGCTGGACTCTGCGGGGAGAAGTACCAGTCGGCGTCGGGCGATGCGGGGAAATCGGCGGTGGCCTCGTGGTAGTCCCGCAGCAAGACGCCGACGCCGAGGAGGGCTTCGTCCGACCGTGCGTACTCGGGCAGCGGGTAGTCGGGCACCTGGCCGGGCAGGAAGTCGAGGATCTCCCGGCCTTCGTCATCGAGCCCGTGACCGGCGGGAGCACCGGTGAAGCCGACCGCCGCGAGATGGTTCAGCAGCGCGTGAACGGCCGGCATCCAACGGCCCGCAGGTCGCCGCACCGTGGTGCCGATCCTTACGACGTGATTGACACCCCCGCCGTTCAGCTCTTCTTCCTCGATCCGCAGTGATGGCGTCATTCGGGACTCCTTGTAGCCCGGCGATCCATTGGGGCGCTTCCTGGTGATCCAGGGCACGTGACCTGCTCACCTTGCCAAGTGACTGCTCGCCGCCGCAGCCGAATGCCTCGCCGGATGAGATGAAGCCTGCAGAAGTTCGAGCGCTACGGAAGGCTGCCGTCATCAGACGAAGAAGTCGAACTCGCCGTCCTTGACGCCGCCGACGAACGCCTCCCACTCGGCGCGGGTATAGACGATCACCTCACCGTCGGGGTGGCGGCTGTGCCGTACGGCGACTCTTCCGCTGCCGTCGGCCAGTGGTCCCGCCTCGACACACTGCCCGCCGCCGTTGGCGCTTCTGGCGCTTATACGCCAGGCGACATCTGCCAGCTCCTGGGGGGTGGCCATCGGGTACGCCTCCGTCCCGTTCATCCGATCCG
This sequence comes from Streptosporangium canum, assembly GCF_900113865.1. Taxonomy (GTDB): domain Bacteria; phylum Actinomycetota; class Actinomycetes; order Streptosporangiales; family Streptosporangiaceae; genus Streptosporangium; species Streptosporangium canum. Next base: position 50,341 of record NZ_FOQY01000019.1, read on the forward strand.
GTCGGCCGCATCCCGGATCACAGTCGCTGATTTATCCGGATTGAGTGCGGCTTTTCTGATGGAATCGTACGCTCGCACGAAGCTCTCGGCACCTTCTGCCTCCGTGTAGACGGAACCTCCTCGTGTCTCCGCGTAAGCCACATCGGGGTAGGGCTCCGGCATGTCGAAGATCGTAAAAGGGCCCTCTGGGCTGGCATGCGCTCCAGCGCTGAACGGCAGGATTCGGATCGTCACATTGCGGCGGGTCATCGCACCGAGAAGGTGTTCCAGTTGAGCGCGCATCACATGGGGGTTACCGATCACACGATGGAGTACGGCCTCGTCGAGGACGACTTCCACGCTCGGGCTGGAATCAGGGGCGAGCACCTGCTGCCGAGCCATCCGGAACTTCACCCAGCGTTCGATCTGTTCTCGGTCGGCGTCCGCGTCGCTTGCCGAGATGACGGCCAAAGCGTACTCACGAGTCTGGAGAAGCCCGGGGACGACCATTGCGTCGTAGGAACGGATCTCCCGCGCCCTCGCCTCCAGCCACGCGTGATCGAGCATCCCGCCGAGGGGCTCGGAGGCGTAGCCGTCCCACCAACCCTTCTGCCAGACATCGCGGCTCAACCGCTCCATTCCATCGCGGATCTTCTGCTCGCTGACGCCGTACAGATTCAGCAGTGCCAGCACGTCGGCCGCCCTCGCCGGAGTGATGCCGACCTCCAACCGGCTGATGGTGGCGGCGTCACGCTGTAGGTAGTCTCCGGCTTGCTTGAGGGTCAGCTTGACGGACTCACGCAGTTCCCGAAGCTGTTTACCCAGCCACTGCGCCCGCAGCGTCGGTCCTCGTTTCGCTCCCACCCGCTCCTCCTCTGGGCTTGCTCGAATCATCACACAGTCAAATATTGAGCAAAACATGACAATCTCAAAGAGGTTATTTTGCAAGCTTGCGTTGTAGTGGATCTGATGCCACGCTACCAGGGCATCGATCATCACGTTGAGTGATTGATCAGAAGCGAAAAGGGATCGTGGCTGGGCGAGGTTCTCTTGCTGGAGAGACTCGCCCGGACCCTGGCGCCGGAAGGAAGTATTCGACATGGAGCACTTCTCTGGGCTCAAGCAGCCGCCGATCTGCCGCTGTCAGTACTGCGGGCAGATCGTGATGGGCGGGGATGGACGCCCCTGGTGGGACGGAGATCCCGAACGCGCGGGGGAGGAAACGTCGACCGGTGGCCTGCCGCGCATGTTCGCGTTGGTCCAGGAATTCGATGAGGATGACGAGATCGTCACCGAAGTGATGGCCTACGGGCTGGCGCTGCCAGGAGGGGGAGCGGCGACCGTCGGTGTAGCCGCTTCGGGGTTCGGCCGATGGATCAGCGCCGACAGTGCCGCTTCGAGGCTCGGCTGTGATCTCGTCTGGATTTCAGAGATCGATGCGCGGACTGCAGAGGCAGACGGCATCGGTGAGTAGGGCTGTCAGGTCGCATCCATGGATGCGGTGCGGGAGCCCTCCGCCAGGTCCCGTCGGAAATGCGTATCGAGCGGGACGAGGCTCCCGGTGAGGGGGAGGGGTAGAGCGACGGCTTCTCGGGGCAGAGGTAAGCGCGCCGCCCACTGGCCAGGGGTGTCCAGCGGGGCGGCGACGTGGCCCGGCTCAGGCGGGAGGCCTGACCCGGGCCTGCTCAGCCGCCGCTCTTGCGGCGGAAGGAACGCTTGCCCCCGACCGGGCCGTGGGCGCCGTGGATCTTCGAGGCGTTCTTCCCCTTGCCCCCGGTGCTCGCCTCCGTCTGCGCGACCTTCTTGCGCTCCAGGGCCTCGCGGAACTTGCGCTTCAGCTCGTCCTCGGAACTCTCGGGTTCCGGCGTGACGTCAGACATACGGACCTCCTGATCTGGGCGGGCAGTCCAACTCCGGCCAACCGGATCATTATCCTCTCACGTCCTAAATAGAGAGGCGGTTGGCGGTAAATACGCAAGACTCTTATCTAAGTAGGGTAGCCCTCCGGGGCGGTTCCGGGCGAGGCCGGGCGGTGTGACGAGACAGGAGAGCGGTGACGGTTCCCCGCTCCGCCGGCTCGACTCGGCGGCGATCCTGTCTCGCATTCCCCGGCCGGGCACAGGAGGCTTATTTCTCCAAAGAGCTTATGTAAATTCGGTCAGACCTGCCCGGCGGCGAAGTACGCGGCCAGCTCCGGGGAGACGGGAGGGACGTGGCGGGGCGTCGAGCCGTCCCGCAGGGACTCGGTGGCGTGGACCCCGGCCGCGATGCTGTCGCGCGCGGCCACGGGGGAGGTGTCGGTCATGCCTCCCTCGGCGGCGAACCGGACGAACTCGCTGACCAGCCCCTCGTCCGCGCCGCCGTGGCCGCTCACGCCCGCCGTGATCGGCACCTGGAGGTCGCCCTCGGGGTCGTAGCCGCGCCGCCCGCCGTTCCAGACCCGGATGACGGCCTTCTCCCCGTGGTCGCCGAAGTTCTCCAGGCGGCCGGCCGTACCGATGACGGTGTAGTTGCGCCAGTAGTCGGGGGTGAAGTGGCACTGCTCGTAGCTGGCGTAGACGCCGTTCTCCAGGCGCATCTGCACCATGGAGAGGTCCTCGACGTCCACCACCGGGTTGAGACCGCGCTGGGCGAGGGGCGGCCAGTTGGTCTCCGGGCTGAACCAGTCCTGCGGGAGCCCCTCGGACCGGTCGGTGACCTGCCCGTAGACCGTCAGGCCGCCCATGCCGGTGACCAGGGCGGTCCTGGACCCGGCCAGCCAGTGGATGACGTCGATGTCGTGGGCGCCCTTCTGCAGCAGCAGACCGGTGGTGTTGCGCCGGTCGGCGTGCCAGTCCTTGAAGTAGTAGTCGCCGCCGTGCCCGACGAAGTGGCGGCACCACACGGCCCTGACCTCGCCGATCGCGCCATCGATGATCAGCTGCCGCATGGCGCGGACGACCGGCATGTGCCGCATGTTGTGTCCCACGTACAGCCGGGCGCGGTGCTCGTGGGCGGTGCGCAGGATCAGGTCGCAGTCCTCGACCGTGATCGCCAGCGGCTTCTCCACCAGGGTCGCCCTGCCCGCCCTCAGCGCCGCGACGGCCAGTTCCGCATGGGTGTGGTCGGGCGTGAGGATCATCACCGCGTCCACGTCGTTCAGCAGCGTGTCGAAATCGGCGGCCAACCGCAGCTCGGAGCCTATTTCGGCGCGGGCCTGCCGCTGCGCCCCGGGGTCGGGGTCGTACAGCGCCACCACCCGGCTGCCGTCCCCGGGCCGGTGCGCCTCACGAGCCAGTGACCTCCTCAGGCCGTATCCCGCCACTCCGATGCGGAGGTCGTTCCTCACTGTCGCTCCTGTTCGCCATGGGGCTGCTCGCTCACGCTCCAATTATCCTAGTTATTTTCATAAATGAGCGCCAGTCGCCGTACACGCTCGCACAGGTTCGCCGGACAAGGGGTGAGATGGCCGGGGGTGTGGGCGCTCGGCTGCGCCGGCGCGCTCGTGACGGGGGCCGCGGGATGCTCCGCCTCCGGCGGCGACGACGAATGATCCAGGGGATCGCCGTCGCCGGATCCGGGGGACGTCTCAGTGCAGGCCCAGGGCCATCAGCAGCAGTAGCCCGGCGAGGTGGCCGATCACCACGAACACGATGACGAAGATGAAGATGAACTTCGCCGGTCCGTGCTCGAAGTGCTTGCCCTCGGCGAGCACCGGACGCCGGGCCTCTCGCTCGGCGATCCGCTCCTCGATCGGCTTGCGGTTGAACATGGGCCTCCTTTTGGCCGACCTATGCTTGGGGTCACAATAGTTTGTGCACCAATTATCGTACTATGTCGGTAGGAGGTGTGCGTGAGCGAGATGACCGATGCGCTTCATCTGGAGCGGCAAGTGTGCTTTGCCCTGGCAGTCGCCTCGCGCAGCGTCGTCGGGGTCTACCGGCCGCTGCTGCAACCCATGGGGCTCACCCACCCGCAGTATCTGGTGATGCTCGCGCTCTGGCAGCACGCGCCCCTGTCTGTGAAGGAGCTGAGCAAGCTACTGCAACTCGACCCCGGTACGCTGTCCCCGCTCCTCAAACGTCTTGAGGCGATCGGCTACGTCCGGCGGCGGCGCGGCAGCCGGGACGAACGCGTCCTGGAGGTCACGCTCACTCCGAAGGGCCGGGAGCTGAGGAGCGAAGCTGAGAGGATTCCGCCGTCCGTCGTCGAACGCCTGGGTATGGGACTGGAAGAGCTGCAGGAGCTCCACGAGTCGCTGACCAGGGTGATCGCCGCGGCGAACGGCGCGCATCCCTGATCCACACAGAGAGGACAGGAAAGGCTCATGGCTGGAAGCCACGGAGGAAGCCCCAAGTCTTGGCTTGCGGTGATCGTCATTCTGATCGGGTTCACCGTCGGCGGTGTGGCCCTGTGCCTCGGTCCCAACTGGATGCTGTTCTGGGTGGGAGCCGGGATCATCGCCGTCGGCGGTGTGATCGCCCTGGTGGTCGACATCTTCTCCGACGTGATCATCGACGCGCCCCGGGCGCCGCTGGACCACACCAGCTGATCACATCTCCCGCAGGGCTTCCTCGACGGAGGGGGAGAGCTCGAAGGCGGAGCGCAGACCGGTGATGGTCAGGATCCGCTCCAGGGTGCCGTGAACGCCGACGAGGACCAGGCGGGCGCCCAGGGCGCGGCTCCGCCGGAGGCTCACGATCAGTTCCGCGACGCCTGTGGAGTCGCAGAAGGTGAGCGCCGTGACGTCGATGACGACCGTGGAAGGGGCCTCGGCCTCCCAGACCTTGGTCGTCTCGTCGCGGAAGACGGGCGCGTTGCCGTAGTCGAGCTCCCCGCTTGCCTGGACGACGCACGCCGTCCCGTGCCGGCTCGTCGAAACCATGAAAAAGGCCATGCCCCACTCCTCCGCCCGCGGGTCGCAGGGCGGGCTGCCTCTGTCCTACCAGGTCTGCCGCCCCGCTGACACATCGGAATTCAAACGATTCGATAGAGCAGCTCGGGCCGCCCGACCCCGCCGTACCGCGGGACCCGGCGCGCGACGCCGCTGTCCGTCAAGTGTTCCAGGTAGCGGCGGGCGGTCACCCGCGAGATGCCGATCGCGGTGCCGGCCGCCTGCGCCGACACGCCTTGCGGGGCCTTGCGCAGCTCGGCCAGCACGGCGTCGAGGGTGACCGAGGTCATCCCCTTCGGCAGCGGGCTGTGCCCCGGGCCCCGCAGGGCGGCCAGCGCGCGGTCCACCTCGCTCTGGCCGCCGACCTCGCCCGAGCCCTCCACCGACGACCGGAACCGCGCGTAGCGCGTGAGCTTCTCGCTGAGCGAGGCGAACGTGAAGGGCTTGAGCAGGTACTGCGCCACGCCGACGGAGACCGCGGACCGGACCACCGACAGGTCGCGCGCCGAGGTGACCGCGATGACGTCGGACAGGACGCCCGCCGCCCGCAGGGCCCGGCACACCTCCAGCCCGTGCATGTCGGGCAGGTAGAGGTCGAGCAGGATCAGGTCCACCGGGCGGCGCCGTACGAAACGCAGCGCCTCCCCGCCGGACCTGGCCACCCCCTCCACCCGGAAACCGGGCACCCGTTCCACGTAGCGGCGGTTCGCCTCGGCGGTGATCTCCTCGTCCTCGACGACCAGCACCGAGATCATGGAACCTCCCTCCCCCGCAGCGGCAGCCGTACGGTGAACACCGCTCCCTGGCCGCCGCCGACATCGATCGCGCCACCCAGGCGGCGCACCGCCTGCCCCACCATGGCCAGCCCGAGCCCGCGGCCGTCGCCCTTGGTGGTCCAGCCCCGCCGGAAGGCCTCCCTCGCGGTGACGGCGTCCATCCCCGGGCCGCTGTCGGCCACGCTGAGCAGGAAGGTCGTCTCGTCGGCGCGCAGACGGACGTCCACCCGCGCGGGCGGGACGCCCGACATGGCCGCCTCGACCGCGTTGTCTATCAGGTTGCCGAGAATCGTCACCAGGTCCCGGTCGTCCAGGCCGATGTCGCCGAGCTCGGTGTCCGGGCTGATCACCAGCTCCACGCCGCGCTCGGCGGCCTCCGCGCTCTTGCCCAGCAGCAGCGCCGCGAGCACCGGCTCGCGCACCGCGCCCACCACCCGGTCGGTGAGCTGCTGCGCGGCCCTCAGCTCGGCGGTCGCGAAGGCCACCGCCTGCTCGGCGCGGCCCAGCTCGACCAGGGTGACGACGGTGTGCAGCCGGTTGGCCGACTCATGCGCGGCGGCGCGCAGGGAGTCGGCGAAGCCGCGTTCGGCGTCGAGCTGCCCGGTCAGGGACTGCAGCTCGGTATGGTCGCGCAGGGTGACCACCGTGCCGAGCGAGCGGTTGCCGGAGCGGACCACGGCGACGTTCACCACGAGCGTCCGCTCGCCGGTCAGGTGGATCTCGTCGCTCCGGTTCTCCCCGGCCACCAGCAGCTCGGTGAGGGAGGCGGGCAGGCCCAGCTCGGTGACGTGCCGCCCGTCCGCCTCGCCGCGCAGGCCGAGGAGCTCCCGGGCGCCGTCGTTGCACAGCGTCAGCCCGCCCGCGTCGTCGACCAGCAGCAGCCCCTCCCGTACGGCGTGCAGGATCGCGTCGTGGTACTCGTACATCCGGCTGAGTTCGGCGGGGCCCATCCCGCGGGTCTGGCGGCGCAGCCGGCTGCCGACCAGATAGGTGCCCGCGCCACCGGTGGACAGGCCGAGCAGGCCGATGAACACCGCGCCGGTGATCTGCCCACGGAGCCTGACGCCGATCCTCTCGACCGTGATACCCGCGCTGACCAGGGCCCGCACCTTCCCGGCGGCGTCGCGCACCGGGGCGACGGCGCGCACCGAGGAGCCGAGGGTGCCGGTGTAGGTCTCGGTGAAGGTCCGGCCCTCCAGGGCGGGCGCGGTAGTACCGAGGAACCGGCGGCCGATCTGGGCCGGGTTGGGATGGGTGTAGCGGAGCCCGCCGGTGCTCATGATCGTGACGAAGTCCACCCCGGTCTCCCACCGGACCCGTTCGGCGTACGGCTGGAGCGCGGCGGAGTCGCCGAGGGAGGCCAGGACCGAGGGGGAGTCGGCCACGCTGACGGTCACCGCCCTGGCCTTCCCCGCGGCCTCCTCCACGAGCAGGTCGCGGGCCTGGAGGAAGGCCAGCGCCGCGCCTCCCGCCACGGTGACCCCGACGACGACGATCTGCAGCGCCAGCATCTGCCGGGCCAGGCTCCAGCGGCGCACCCGTCCCGGGAGCTCCCTCATGTCCACGACCAAAATGTACGCAACAGTGACTTGGGTCACACGGCGGACGCATAGTCGCTCGACCAGAGTTTTCCTCTAGATCGACAAGATCGCGAGTCCACTATGTCCCGAGATCGCACTCATTATCTGTATATAGCGGTGATCATTGCGGTGATCGCCGGGATCACCGTCGGGCTCGTGGCCCCCGAACTCGGCAAGGAGCTGAAACCGCTGGGCACGGCCTTCGTCGCGCTGATCAAGATGATGATCAGCCCGATCATCTTCTGCACCATCGTGCTCGGCGTCGGATCGGTCACCCAGGCCGCCAAGGTCGGCCGGGTCGGCGGCCTGGCGCTCGGCTACTTCCTCGTCATGTCGACCGTCGCCCTGGGCATCGGCCTGGCCGTGGGCAACCTGATCGACCCCGGCCAGGGCCTCCAGCTCACCGACGAGCTCCGCAGGAGCGCCGAGGCCGAGGCGGCCAAGGGCGGCGAGAGCGACACGGTCACGTTCCTGCTCGGGATGATCCCGACCACGCTGGTGTCGGCCTTCACCGAGGGCCAGGTGCTGCAGACCCTGCTGGTGGCCCTGCTCGCCGGATTCGCCCTGCAGGCCATGGGGACGCGAGGAGTGCCCGTCCTCGCCGGTATCGGGCACATCCAGCGGCTCGTCTTCCGCATCCTCGCCATGATCATGTGGGCCGCCCCGGTCGGCGCCTTCGGCGCGATGGCCGCGGTCGTCGGCGCCACCGGCGTGGACGCGCTCACGAGCCTCGGCGTCATCATGCTCGCCTTCTACGTGACCTGCCTGGTGTTCGTGCTGGGCGTGCTGGGGCCGATGCTCTGGCTGGTCGCCCGGGTCAACCTGCTGTCCCTGCTGCGCTACCTCGGCCGGGAGTTCCTGCTCATCCTGGGCACCTCGTCCTCGGAGTCGGCCCTGCCACGGCTGATCGCCAAGATGGAGCATCTCGGCGTGAGCCGTCCCGTCGTCGGCATCACCGTGCCGACCGGCTACTCCTTCAACCTCGACGGCACCGCCATCTACCTGACGATGGCCACCCTGTTCGTCGCGAGCGCCACCGGCGCCCCGCTCTCGCTCGGCGAGCAGGTCTCCCTGCTGGTCTTCATGATCATTGCTTCCAAGGGGGCCGCCGGGGTCACCGGCGCGGGCCTGGCCACCCTCGCCGGGGGCCTGCAGTCCCACCGTCCCGACCTGGTCGACGGCGTCGGCCTGATCGTCGGCATCGACCGCTTCATGTCCGAGGCGCGGGCGCTGACCAACTTCGCCGGCAACGCGGTCGCCACCGTCCTGGTCGGCACCTGGACCGGTGAGTTCGACCGGGAACGCGCGGCCGAGGTGCTGGCCGGGCGCGTCCCGTTCGACGAGACCACCCCGCTGGACGAGGACCCGCCCGCCCCGCCGGCCGAACGCGCCGATCCGGAGATGTCGCCGGTGTAGCCGGTGCGGCCGGTGCGGCCGGTCGGCGGGGACGGCCGCCGGGTCGCGCGGGCGATGAGGGCGGCGGCCGGATGCGCCGGTGAGGCGCTAACGTTCAGGGGTGGACAGGATCTTCACCGTCGAGCAGGCGCGGGCGCTGATGCCGGCGCTGCTGGAGCGGGCCGACGAATTCGTGAGCCTCCGCGGAGACCTCGCCGAGCTCGCGCGGGACCTCCGCGAGCACGGGGTCTCGGAGTCCGGCGGCCTGCCGGAGGCGAAGGCCTTCGAGGCGCGGCTGGATGAGATCCTCGGCTGGTTCGAGGCGCACGGCATCGAGATCAAGGGGGTCGCGCCCCTGCTGGTGGACTTCCCCTCGGTGTTCGACGGGGTGCCCGTCCGGCTGTGCTGGCTCGAAGGGGATCGCGACCTGGCCTGGTATCACCGCGAGGACCTCGGCTTCGCCGGTCGCCGCCCTCTCCGCCGGGCGTGATCCCTACTCGATCACCAGGGTGACCGGGACGTTGCCCCGGGTGGCGTTGGAGTAGGGGCAGACCTGGTGGGTGGCCTCCACCAGGGCGGTGCCGCTCTCGCCCCGCAGCTCCTCGGGGAGCTCGACCCGCAGCGTCACGGTCAGCCCGAAGGCCTGGCCGTCGGGCACGAGGCCGACCTCCGCGGTCACGGCGGCGTCGGAGACGTCGAGCTTCATCCGCCTGCCGACGAGCTGGAGCGCGCCGGCGAAACAGGCCGCGTAGCCCGCCGCGAACAGCTGCTCGGGGTTGGTGCCCTCGCCGGAGCCGCCGAGCTCCTTCGGCGGCGCGAGCGTCACGTCGAGGCGGTTGTCCGAGCTCACCGCCCGCCCTTCGCGCCCGGAGGCGGTGGCGACGGCCGTGTACAGCGTGCTCATGGAGTCTCCTTTTTGGTTGCTGGCAACTTGATTGTGCACAACTGAGTTGATGGCGGTCAAGTTGGTAGACTGACCGTCGTGAAGATGCTGCTGGAGAACCAGCTCTGCTTCGACGTGCACGCCGCGTCGCGGGCGCTGGACGGTGTCTACCGCAAGGAGCTGCGCGAGCTCGACCTGACCTATCCGCAGTACCTGGCGATGATGGTGCTCTGGGAGCGCCAGCCGGTCACGGTCAAGGAGCTCGGCGTGGCCCTGCGCCTCGACTCGGGCACGCTGTCGCCGCTGCTCAAGAGGTTGGAGGCGGCGGGGCTGGTGCGCAGGGAGCGCAGCGCCGCCGACGAGCGCTCCGTGCTGGTACGGCTCACGCCCGAGGGTGCCGGGCTGAGGCGGCGGGCCCTGGAGGTGCCCGCCAGGATCTTCGAGGCCACCGGTCTCGATCCCGCCGAGGCGATCGAGCTGCAGGGCACCCTGCGCCGCCTCACCGCCGCCCTCGACGAGGCGTCCCGGTGATCACGGGCGACGACGTCCGCCGCGTGGCCATGGCGCTGCCGCGGACCGAGGAGAGGATCGTCAGGGACCGGGTGACGTTCCGGGTGGGCAGGATCGTCTACGCCGCGATCTCGCCCGACGAGACCTCCATGGGCTTCGCCTTCCCCAAGGAGGAGAGGGCGGCGCTCATCGCGGCCGAACCGGGGAAGTTCCACCTGCCCCGGCCTTCCGACGAGCGCTACAACTGGGTGCGGGTGTGGCTGGGCGCGATCGACGGGCCCGAGGCGCGGGAGCTCGTCGAGGAGGCATGGCGGATGGTCGTGCCCAGAAGGGTCGCGGCCGCCCACTTCGGCGAGCCCGGGGTCACGACGTCCCGCTGAGATAGACCTCCTTGGCCGGCTCGGTCACCTGAGCGGCGGGTCTTCCGGCCGGCCATGCCGGGCGAAGGCCTGGACGCTGTGGCGGGCGGATTCCCCGGCGGCCGGTCCTCAGCCGCCGGGGGCGGCCGCGGCGGGCAGATACCCCCCGATCACCATGCGTTCGGCGATCGACTCGTAGACGGCGGGGTCTTCCGGGGTCAGCGCGGCCAGGCCGTCGACGTAGCGGTTGAACATGCAGAACGCGGCCGCGATCAGCACGGTGTCGTGGATCTCCACGTCCGTGGCCCCGGCCTTCCTGGCGGTCGTGATGTGGTCGGGGGTGACTTCGAGGCCGCCGCGCTGGACGGCCCCGGCGATGTCCAGCAGCGTCTTCATCTTCTCCGTGACGGGGGCGCCGTCCGGGTCGTCGGTGACCTGGCGGACCAGGTCCATGCCGCCGGGGAGCTGCGCGGCGGCGAACGCGGCGTGCGAGCGGGTGCAGAACCCGCAGTCGTTCAGCGAGGACACATAGGTCGCGATCAGCTCGCGTTCGCCCCGGGACAGGGAGTGCTCACCGCACAGCAGCACCTCGGCGAGCTGCGCCATGGGCAGGGCGGTCTGCGGCCGGTAGTGGAACAGCCCTCCGATTCCAGGCGCGTCGGTGGGCAGGTCGATGTGCGGCATGGGCCCTCCTGTTGATCGGCTCAAACGCAGCGTGGGCGACAGGACCCCGTCCGGTCAATCCCCCCATAAATCCAACTAAACATGTAGGAATTTCGGGTTTTGGTGTTATCGTCGGGATATGTCGGCAGCTTTTCTCCCTCTCGCCGTCGCACTCGACGGCGCCGCCCGGGTCCGCTCTTACGAGCCGCTCGCCGCGGAGTGGGTCGGCGGCTGAGAGCGCGACCGGCGATCGGGGACCCCGCATCCGGCGCGCGCTCCGCTGGGGTGGACGCGCGCCGGACACGGCCGCCAGGCGCTCAGGCGCGCTTGGCGATGGCGGTGATGAGGGGCTGGACCAGCCGCGCGGCCAGCGGGCCGAACGCGGCGAGGATGAGCACGTACGCGGCGGCCAGCGGGCCGAGGTCGGGATGGACCCCGGCGGCCACCGCGAGCCCGGCGATCACGATGTTGAACTCGCCGCGGGGGATGAGCGCGATGCCCGCCCGCGCCTGTCCGGCCTTGGCGATCCCCGCCCGGCGGGCGGCGTAGGCGCCGGTGAGCAGCTTGGTGATCATGCTGACCAGGGCGAGCAGCGCGGCCAGCCCGGCGACCGGAAGGATCTTGCTGGGGTCGGTCTGCAGGCCGAAGAAGACGAAGAAGACCGCGGCGAACAGATCCCGGAGCGGGCTCAGCAACGCCTGGGCGTCCTCGGCCAGCTCTCCGGAGACCGCGATGCCGACGAGGAAGGCCCCGACGGCGGCGGAGACCTGGAGCTGCTGGGCGACTCCGGCGACCAGCATCGCGAGCCCGACCACCTTCAGTAGCAGCACCTCCGAGTTGGGGCTGGAGATGAACGCCTCGATGAAGCGGCCGTAGCGGAGCGCGACCAGCAGCACCACGCTGACGGTGCCCAGCGCGATCCCCACGGTGATCGCGCCGCCGACGAAGCTCACTCCGGCCAGCATGGCGGTGAGGATCGGCAGGTAGACCGCCATGGTCAGGTCCTCGAAGACCAGCAGGGACAGCACCACCGGGGTCTCCCGGTTGCCGATCCAGCCCAGATCGGACAGGACCTTGGCGGTGATGCCCGAGGAGGTGGCGTAGGTGACGCCGGCCATGGCCACCGCGGCCACCGGGCCCCAGCCGAGCAGCAGCGCCGCGATCGCACCGGGCGCCGCGTTGAGCACCAGGTCGACGACCCCGGCACGGGCGTTGCCCTTCAAGCTCGTCACGAGCTCGTCGGCGTTGTACTCCAGGCCGAGGGTGAGCAGCAGCAGGATGACGCCGATCTCGGCTCCGACCGAGATGAACTCCTCGCTGGTGGCCAGAGGCAGGATGCCGCCCTGCCCGAAGGCCAGGCCCGCGAGGAGGTAGAGGGGAATGGGGGAGATGCCGACGCGCATGGCGAGGGCACCGAGGATGCCGAGCCCGAGGAGGACGGCACCGAGTTCCAGGATCAGAGTTGCCGTGTCGTGCACCCGCTGCCCTAACCGTTGGTCAGGATGTCGGCGACGGTGGCGGTACTCTCCGGGCTGCCCACCACGACGACCACGTCGTCGCCGGCGAGCACGAAGCCGGGGCCGGGGCTGGCGAAGACCTGCCCGGCACGGACCACGGCCACGATGGAGGCGCCGGTGCGGGTGCGCACACGCGCGTCACCCATCGGCCGTCCGTCGTAGGAGGTGCCGGGCAGGATGGGAAGCTGGAGGCTGACCAGGCCCTCCACCTCGCGGTGCAGGGCGTTGAGACGCTGCACGATACGCGGCGCGCCGAGCAGCTCGCAGAGCGCGTCGGCCTCCTCGTCGTTCAGCATGACGGTCTCGCACGCGCGATCGGGGTCGGTTGGGTCGTATATCACTAAGTCACGGCGGCCCGTCCGGTGGGAGACGATCCCGATCCGTCGGCCTGAACGAGTGGTGAACTCGTGCCGTAGTCCGATTCCGGGCAGTGCCGTCTGCTCGACCTCCACCGTGACCTTCCTCCGTTTGTGCATGTAGCGGCTGTTTACCCGAACCTACCAATCAATGACATAAGGGGAGGATCTCCGGGGTGACATGTACTGCTGACTGGCTTTGCGGGTTACCCGGCCGGCGAGCGGAAGCCCGCCCGTGGTCGGCGGGCGCCGCCGTCCCTCGCCTCCGATCGGGCCGTGCGGCGGGTCCCCCGGCCGTGGAGCGACGGGCGCGTGATCGCGTTTGTCGGTCAGGGTCGCTAGCGTTCCGCGCATCACATCGGCAGGTGCTGTGAACCCCCGCAGAATGTGACAGATCATGGACGGCGAAAGGTGAAACCGTTGGGTTGGCTGGCGGTGGGCGACGCGTACGAAGTCGCCCTCATAGAGGGCCGGATCACGGCCAGAGCCACCTCGGGCAGGGCGGCGGGGCGGCAGCTGAAGTCGCTGCCCAAGGCGTTGCGAGAGCATCCCGAGGTGGACCGGCTGCGCCGTTTCGCCGAATGGCTGGACCGGCACGCCGCCGCGTGCGTGGCACAGGTGGACATGTGGATGGTGTCGTCCCTGCCCGTTCCGACCGGGCTGCTGGCCCGCGTGTGGCCGGACGAGGCGTGGCAGTCGGCCCTGCGGGACCTGGCCGTGGTCGGCGACGACCCGGACGAGGTCGGCTTCCTGCGGGACGCCACCGACTCCGGAGAGCTGCGGGTGGTGAACCTGGACGGCGAGACCGTCCGGCTGTCGCCGCGGACGGTGACCCTGCCGCATCCCGTGCTGCTGCCCGAATTGGACGACCTCAGGGAGTTCGCCGCGGAGCTGGGCGTGGTGCAGAAGGTCGAGCAGATCCACCGGGCCACCTGGCACAGGCCCGCGGACCTCGCCGAGCGCGGGGAGAAGGCGACCGACGTGACGGAGTTCGCCGGGGGCAAGTACGCCTCCCGGTTCGGCCTGGCGGCCCGGGCCACCTCGCTCGGCTACCGGGTGTCCGGAGGTTACGCCACGTGCCGGGTCCGCGATGCCGGGCGGATCGCGGAGGCGGCCGTGTGGATCGGCGAGCCGTACTGGGACGGCCAGACGACGACGGGCGGTCTCACCTGGCACGACCAGGACGGCCGGTCGCTCCCGCTGCGCGAGGTCGGCCCGGTGGCCTGGTCGGAGGGTATGCGGATGGCCGCGGCGCTGTACGCCGGCCGGCAGGTGGAAGAGGGGAAGGACACGTGAGCGGGGACATGTCGCCGGTGGAGGCCAAGGCCACGGAACTGCTGAAGGCCGGGGCGGTGCTGCCCCCGGACACCGAGGGGGCCGGTGACCGGGCGGTGCCGCTGACGGCCCGGCGCTACCGTCACCCCGGGCTGGACGGCCGGGTGGTCGTACGGCTGGTCGCCGGGGAGCTCGGCGCGGCCGAGGACCTGGCGGCGGGCTTCCTGGGCCTGGAGCCGGACGGGGAGCCCGCCGTCGTCGGGCTGGGGGCGCGACGCTCCCTCGGCTTCCCGGAATGGGTGCTGGTGCACCACCCCGAGGACGGACATCACGCGCTCGCCGTCGTGCCCGAGCTGGAGCGTACGGCCCGGCAGGCGAAGTCCAAGCCGAAGGCCGCGCTGGACGCCTACCAGCAGCTCGCCGGTCAGCTGGCCGCGTCCGTCCCGCACTTCCTGCCCACGTTCTACGAGCAGGCCGGCCGGGTGTTCCTGACGGTGGAGAACACCACCTACGCCGCGCAGATGTTCGCCCACGCGCGCAAGGCCGAGGCGGAGCACGGCCTCGCGGTGGACGAGGACCGGCTCGACGCGGTGTTCCTGGAGTTCGCGCTCGCGGGGGCGCTGCCGGTCAAGGTGCTCTCCGGATACGCCAAGGAGCTGGCCGGCCGGCTGCCTGCGGACGAGGCGCTGCGCCGGTTCACGCGGCTGTGCGTACGGCGTACCGCGGGAGGGCTGCCGCCGTCGGCGCAGATGGCGAACGATCTGCGGAGGCTCGCCAGAGCCGCCGGCGCGGACGCGGACGGGGAGGAGCAGGCGTACCTGGCCGAGCTGCTCGGCCTGCCGGCCACCCAGCGGGCCGCCGTGGGCTGGTGGAAGGCCCACCACCAGGCGATCGCGTCGCTGGGCCGGCGGGAGCCCGAGGTCCGCGGGACGCTGCTGAACAGCATGCCGCAGGTCATGGACGGCGAGCTGGCGGGCCTGTGGCTGGAGGTCCTTGAGGAGTCCGGCGCCGCCGCCGGCCTGGCCGGCGGCGAGGTGCCCGAGCGGGAGCGGCCCGCCGACGGCACCGCGGGCTGGTTCGACAGGTTCCTGCGGGCCCGGAACCGCGCCGTAGGGATCCCACCCCGCCTGCCCGGTCTGTACGCGCTGGTGGAGCGGGTGGCCGACCGGCTGCGGGCCGAGCTCGCCGAGCCGGACCGGAAGGCGCCGACGGCCGAGTACGACGTCGACCTGCTGGACCTGCTGCTCGCCCTGGACATCCCGGTGGCCGACCCCGACGAGCGCCGGTCGCTGCACCTGGTGCCCTGGGCGAAGGGCGAAGACCGGCGCGACCTGCTCGCCCTGGCCGCCGACCCCCGCTTCCGGCCCGCCTTCCAGCGCGGGGCCGACGGGTTCGGCGACAACGAGCACGGACGGCGGGCCATCCGCGTCCTGGCCGAATCCCCCGGCGGGCGGCCGATGCTCGCCGAGTGGATGCGGAAGGTGGCCCTGCGGTCGTCGGCCGCCGGACTGCCGGAGCTGCCCGACGCCATGCGGCGGCTGTCCTGGCTGCCGGGCGAGGCGCTGCTCCTGGCCGAGGAGGAGGTGCGCCAGGCCGCCGGGGCGGACGTCGCGCTGGTGCTCGCCCGGACGCTCCGGGCCGGGCTCTTCGACGAACTGGGCTGGCCGGCCTGGGAGGAGGCGGCCGAAAGCCTCGTGCCGAGGAAGGACGTCGACGACCTCGTCGTCGCCGACGCCTGGCCGCACCTGATCGTCGCGGGATCCTCGCAGGTCCGGGTCCTCGGCGCCGAGGGCACCGTGCTCACCCACGACCTGCGCGTCCCGGCCGGCGACACCTGGGGCGACGACCACGGCTTCCACTACGTGGACGGCGAGCTGCTCGTCTACTGGCACTCCCGGCAGCTCGGCAGCGAGCTGCGCGGATACTGGCACACCTCGGCCGACCGGATCCATCTGCTGGAGGGGGACGGCAGCACCCGCGGCACGCGCCTGAACTGGTACCGAGGCGACGACCCGGCCACCCTGCCGCTGCCCGGCGGCGGGCGGACGACCGGCTGGGGGGTGCTGCACCCCGGAGACACGGCCGTGCCCGCCGAACGGTCGGTGATCACCGACGGCACCTCGTTCTGGGTGTGGACCTGGGACGGCTCGGACCACGAGAGCACCGGATGGTACGAATACCACCCGCTCAGCGGGGAGCGGGGCAGGAAGGGCATGCCCGGCTTCCTCGCCGACGCGCTCCGCACCGCCCCGGCGGGCAGCGCGTTCCAGGCGGGCTGGCTGCTGCCCGCCCCTTCGGACGAGGCCACCCCCGTCGGCACCCCGGTGGGCGGCCTGTTCGGCTGGCGGGTGGTGCGGCTGCCCGACGGATCG
The DNA here is from genome assembly GCF_900113865.1 of Streptosporangium canum. GTDB lineage: Bacteria > Actinomycetota > Actinomycetes > Streptosporangiales > Streptosporangiaceae > Streptosporangium > Streptosporangium canum. Next base: position 66,879 of record NZ_FOQY01000019.1, read on the forward strand.
ATGCGCGGTGAGGACCTCGCCGGCCGCGCCGTCACCGTGGGAGCCGACTCCGGAGCCCCGCTGCGCGCCCTGACGTTCCCCGGCGACGACCGGCCCCGGGCCGTCGTGAAGAACGGGGGCTACCAGGTCAATCTGGTCGACCAGGACGGCGTCGTTACGGCTGTGGCCAAGACGGACGACGTCCCCGGCCCCTTCGCCGCGGGCACGCTCATCCTGCCGCCGCCGCGCTACTGGCACTGCCTCCAGCCGAGGGATCCGGAGGGCTCCGCGCTGCTGCGCCGCATGGACCGGGACACCTCGGCGGCCCTGCTGGAAGCGGTCGACGCCGGAGGCGAGACCGGAGAGGAGGAGTCGCGGGCGCGGATCCGGGCCCTGCTGCCGCAGGTGAGCCATGACGCGCTGGTGACCGGCATCACCGGGGTCGTGCGCTTCGCCGCCGCCCGGCAGGCCGAGCTCCACGCCGTCGCGGCCCGGCTCTCCGAGGCGCTCGCCGGTGGCCACCGGGAGGAGTCGCCCACCGGCCCGGTGGACCGGCTGCTCGGCCAGGCGCTCAGCGGCCTCGGCGGTTCCGCCACCCACTCATGGTACGGCCAGGACCTGGACGGCGCCTTCCGGCAGATCCGGTCGATCGGGCAGGCGCTGGCGGCCGACGCCCCGGAGACGGCCCCGGCCCGCCTCCACCTCGACCTGCCGGAGTCGCCGCCCGCGTCCCTGCACTGGGACCCCCTGCTCGACCACTCCGCCGCCCTGGCGTTCCGGGCCGCAGCGGTGGCGATCGAGGAGGAACACCGCGCCGCGCTGCACGCGCTCCTGCGCGAACTGCGCGATCTCGGGCTGCCCACCGCGGCCGCCCCCTCCCGGTGGCGCCGGATGTCGCTGCACCTCGACAGGGACCACCTGCCCATGGTCGACGGCAACCTGCGTCCCGGCACCTGGCTCGGGGTGCTGCCGCTGGGCGACGGCGCGCTCCTCGCCTTCGTGAACCGGTCGTCCCCGGACGACTCCGGCTGCGTGTGGACGGCGCTGTTCCACGACCCGGCCGGCCGCTTCGACGTCCCTCGCCCCTACACCGTCCGGTCCTCGTCCCCCGTCGGCGAGGACCGGCGGGCGGGCTGGCTCGACGCGTTCCTCACCGAGCTGGCCGAGCGGGGCCCGGCGCCCTGGCGGCCCGAGGCCGCGGAGGAGTTCGCCCGGCTCACCGGCGTCTCCCCGACGACCGCCCGGCTGGTCGTGGCCGGCCTGCCGTACGTGGACGCCTACGAGCGGACCTTCCTGTCCAAGGAGGCGCGGGCCATGCTCGGGGTGAAGGTCGCCGACGCCGCCGTCGCGAAGGACGAGCTGCGCAAGGTGAGCGACCACGCCCGGCGCGCGGTCGTCGCGGCGCTCCTGCCCGAGGACCCCGCCCGGCTCTGGACGGACGGCCCGGACGCGGCCGGCGCGGCGCGGGTGTGGAACAGCGAGGTGGGGCGGCAGGTGGCGATCCCCGAATGGCTGCTCGGTGAGGCGGCCCGCGCGGTGAAGGCGGGAGGGAACGCGGGCTGGGCACTGCGCGCCCTCGCCGACCCGGCCGCCGAGCCGGAGCTGAGCCGGGATCTGGTCTGGGAGGTCAACGGCGACCGGGTCAGACCCGTCGACGGGCAGGCCACCGGATTCACCGCGAGCACGCTCGTCACGGTCGTCGCCACAGCGGGCTGGCTCGCCCACCGGCTCCCCGCCGGAGACCCGATCCGCGCCACCCTGCCGAAGGCGCTGGCCATGGTCCGCGACCGGCTGGCCGGTCCGGACCTGATGCTCGACCTCGGCCGCTACGTCGACCTGCCCGGGTTCCGCAAGGCCGCCGGAGCCCCGACCGAGATCGGCGAGGGCTACGAGAGATACGGCGCCGTCATCATGGCCACCTACGACACCCGCCCGGCGCCGGGCATCCGTACGGCCCTGCTGGACACGGCCGGAGACGATCCCTACCTGCGTGCCCTGGTCGGTTCCGAGGGATCGTTCCCGGCCGAGGTGGCGCTGCGTACCGCCTGTGACCCGCGGTTCGAGGCGCTCCTGGCCGATCCGGGCGACCCCGTGGAGGGGGAGCGGGACGCGGACGGCACGTGGTGGCCGCAGGATCCCACCCGGTCGGCGCCCGAACTGGTCGTCGAAGCGGCGAAGGAGCACGGCCTCGGCGAGGACGCCGCGGCCCTCTACCTGACGCTGCTGGCCATGCCGGATCCGACCGACCGCAACGTCGCCCGGTGGACGGGCTGGAAGCCCGCCCGCCTCAAGGAGGCGCGCGCCGAGCTGGCCGCCACCGGCCTCGTCGTCGAAGCCAACCGGGCGCGGGCCGGGCGCTCGCTGTTCCTGCCCGGCGGCTGGACGGAGCTGAAGGCGCCGTGCCTCCCGCTGGAGCAGTGGAAACTCCCCCTGTTCGACCTGATCGGGAGCCGGAGCACACCGCTCGTGCCGATCCAGCCCGCCGCCGACCTGTACCGCAGGGCCTGGCAGCGGGTCCGGGACGGCGACGCCCCCCGGTTCGAGGAGCTCAGGGTCAGGCGCGGCAGGCGCCGCTGAACCCGGGCGGCGGGGCGGGTGCGATCCCGGACCCGTCCGGCGGTCGCACCCGCGCCGCCGGACCGGACCGGGCCCTCACCGCGCCGCCGCGCGAGGCAGACACCCGGCACCGGCCGGACCGCCCGTCACGGGCGGCACTTCACAGATCATCATCCAGAGCACAAGGACTTCCCCTTATGACCATGACCGACGACCAGGTGACGGTCCCTCCGGCCCGGCAGGTGCTCGCGGCCGAGGAACGGTACGCCACCGAACTCGCCTTCCTGGCCGCCCACGACGCCGGCCCCCGCCCACCGGGCTGGGCGCTGACGCCACGCGCGGTGGTGACCTTCGTCTGCGGCAGCGGCGACGAGACGCTGGAACTGCCGAAGAACCGGCGCGGGACGGCCGGCGACGGCACTCCGGCCCGGCTGAGGGTGGCGGCCAAGTTCGTCGGCGAACGCGCCCTGGTCGAACGGTGCGTGGTGACCCTCGCGGGAGAGCGCGGCCTGCTGCTGGTCGGCGAGCCCGGCACCGCCAAGTCGATGCTGTCGGAGCTGCTGGCCGCCGCCGTGTGCGGAACCAGCGCGCTCACCGTGCAGGGCACCGCCGGAACGACCGAGGACGCCTTCCGCTACGGCTGGAACTACGCACTGCTGCTCGCCCAGGGCCCGAGCCGGACCGCACTGGTCGACTCCCCGGTGCTCACGGCCATGCGCGCGGGGCGCGTCGCCCGGATCGAGGAGATCACCCGCTGCCTGCCCGAGGTGCAGGACGCCCTGGTGTCGATCCTGTCCGACAGGCGGCTCAGCGTGCCGGAGCTCGCCGGCACCGCCGACGCCCAGGTGGCGGCAACCCCCGGCTTCAGTGTGATCGCCACAGCCAACCTGCGCGACCGCGGTGTCTCGGAGATGTCGGCCGCGCTGAAGCGGCGGTTCAACTTCGAGACCGTCGACCCCATCGCGGACGCCGAGGCGGAGACCTCCCTGGTGCGCCGTCAGGCCACCTCGGTCGTGCAGCGGGCGGGGGCCGCCTTCGGCGTGGACGACGCCGTGCTCGACGCGCTGGTCACGGTCTTCCGCGACCTGCGCTCCGGCCGCTCGGACGAGGGCTGGGACGTGGAGCGTCCCGGCACGGTGATGTCCACCGCCGAGGCGGTGCAGGTCGCCGCCTCACTGGGGGTCGCCGCGGCCTACCTGCCGGGCGGTGACGTCCTCGACCTGTTGCCGGGACACCTGCTCGGCGTCGTCCGCAAGGACGACCAGGCCGACCACGGGCGGCTGCTCGGCTACTGGGACGGCCCGGTGCGACGTCGCGCCGAGGACGGCTCCGCGATGTGGCGCCGGCTCTGGGACCTGCGGGAGAACCTCCGTTGAGCTGCCACAGCGAACCGGAGACGGGCCAGGACGTACGGCGGTCCGCCCCCGACGGCCGGGACGCCGATCCCCGGCGGGCGGTCGCCGCGCTGGCCGCCTCCGCCCGGCCGTACCTGCTGGGAGTGCGCCACCACAGTCCCGCGCTGGCCGTGGTCGTGCCCGCGCTGCTGGAGGCCGCCGGCACCGAGGTGGTCTGCGTCGAGCTGCCGGTGGACTTCCAGCCGTGGCTGGCGCACCTGGCCGACCCGGAGACCCTCGCGCCGGTCGCCCTCGCCGGGACCGACGGGGAGGGGAGGCTCGGTTTCTACCCTTTCGCCGACTTCTCCCCGGAGCTGGTGGCGATCCGCTGGGCCCGGGAGCGCGGAGCGGAGGTGATCTGTTGTGACCTCCCGCTGTCCGACCCCGGCTGGCACGCGCCCGGCACGGCGCAGGAGTCCGTCACGGGGCACGCGCCCGGCACGGCGCAGGAGGCCGGCTCCGGCACGGGGCATGCGTCCGACACGGCGTACGCGTCCGGCTCCGGCACGGCGCAGGAGACCGGCGCGGTACGGCCCCCCGGCCCGGCTGGGCCGGCAGGTACGGGCCCGGATACGGACGTGGACGCGGTTCCGGCAGGTGCGGCCTCGCGGGGAACGTCCTTCGCCGCCGCGCTGGCCGCCTCGGGCACCGGCCGCGAGGGAGACGACATGTGGGACCGGGCCGTGGAGGTCCTCGCTCCCGGATGCGAACCCGAAGCGGTGCGCCGTGCCGCCCTCGGTGTCGGCTGGGCACTGCGCCGGGACGCCGAGGCCGCGGGCGGCGTGCCGGCCAGGGACATGGCGCGCGAGGCGCACATGCGCCGTGTCCTGGCGGACGCCGCGGCCGGCGGCCGTCGCGTCGCGGCGGTGGTCGGCGCCTTCCACGCTCCAGCGCTGATCATTCCCGACACCGCGGAGCCGGCGCGGGCCGGCATGGACGGCGCCGCCGCGTCGCCTGGTACGGCAGGCGGCCACGCGACATCCGGGCGACCGGCCACGGACGGCGCGGTCGCCTCCCCCCCGGCCGCCCCGTCTCCGGCCGCCCCGTCCGCACGCGCCGGCTCGCCGGCCGCCACCTCGCTCGTCCCCTACGCCTTCGACCTGCTCGACTCGCGATCCGGTTACCCGGCGGGGATCCGCGACCCCCGCTGGCAGCAGACGGTGTTCACGGCCGCCGGCGACCCGGACCGCGTCAGGGACGGCGCCGCCCGCGCGATCACCGGTCTGTGCCGGGAGCTCCGCTCCGCCGGGCACACCGCGGGCACCGGGGAGGCCGTCGAGACGCTGCGGCTCGCCTGCGATCTGGCGCGGCTGCGCGGCCTGCCCTCGCCGGGACGGGGCGAGCTGCTGGAAGCGGTGACGACCGTACTCGGCCAGGGCGAGCCCCTGGGCCGGGGGCGGGCCCTCGCCCGAGCCCTCGACGCGGTGTTCGTCGGCGCCGACCGTGGCCGGATCGCGCCCGGCACGCCACGTTCGGGACTCGGCCCCGCCGTCGAGGCAGATCTCGCCGCGCTCCGGCTCCCGTGCCCGGACAACCCCGAACGGCGTGAAGTACGCCTGGACCCGCTCCGTTCCGATCTGGACGCGCGCCGGGAGGTCGCGCTGCAACGCCTGCTGCTCTGCGGCGTCGGCTACGGCGAACCGGTCGAGGTGACCGGGACGGGTGACTCCACCGCGCTCACCACCAGGTGGCGGCTCTCCTGGACTCCCGCGGTCCCGGCACTGCTCGACCTGGCGGGCGTCCGCGGTGTCACCCTCGCCCAGGCCGCGGCCGGCACGCTGCGCGAGACCTTCCGCCGCGAGTCCGCCGAAGGGGGGCTCACCTGCGGCCTGATCCTCAGCGGCCTGCGCGCCGCGGCCCGCTGCGACCTGCCGGAACTGGTCGCCGACCGCCTCGCCGACGCAGCCGTCGCGCTCCCCGCCACCGCCACGCTCGCCGAACTGCTCGACGCTCTCGACCTGCTTGAGGCACTGCGCCGCGAACACCTTCCCGGCACCACGCCGGAGGGCCGCGAGCAGGCCGCCGAGCTGGCCGGCACCCTGCTGGAAGCCGCGGTCCGCGCGCTGCCGGGCCTGGCCGGCAGCGACCAGCCACAGGACGCGGTCGCCCTGGTCGCCCTCGCCGCCCGGGCCGGTGAGGAGCGCCTCGGCCTGCGGATGGACGACACCCTGGCCGCGCTCGCGCGCACCGCTTCCCCCCTCATCCAGGGCGCGGCCCTGGCCGCCCGGGTCCTGCTCGACCTCGACGGCCCCGGCACTCTCGGAGCCCGGGCCGCCGGATGGGTCGGCGCCGCCACCGGCCCGGACGGCCGCCACCGCCTGAGCCGCCTGCTGACCGGCGTGCTCACGGCCGCCGGACCGCTGCTCCAGTCGGCGCCGGCGGCCCTCGACCCGCTCATGGACCGCGTCGACGGCCTCGCCGACCGGGAGTTCCTCGACCGGCTGCCGGCGCTGCGCGGGGGGTTCGACACCCTCACCCCCGCCGGCCGTACCCGGCTGCTGGGAGCCGTGTCCGAGCGTCTCGGAGACAGGCTCGACCTGGCGCTGAGCGCTCCGCCCGGGCTGCTCGCCCTGTGGCACGCCGCCGACTCCGCCGGGCTGGCCGCGCTGCGCGCGCTCCGGCTCCCCGTCTCCGTTCCCGCCCTGGTCGGCGCGTCATCCGACGCGCCGGAGCCACCCGTGCCGGACCGCCGGGCCGCACGGGACAGCGAGGAGGCGGAGGGCCCGCAGGCGTCGGCGCGGCCGGAGACGGGCGTGATGACGGAGGGTACGCCGACGCCACCGGAGACGGACGTGGTGACGGAGAGTACGCGGACGCCGACGCCGCCGGAGACGGGCGTGGTGACCGAGCCGGATCACGGCGCCCGGCGGAGGTTCACGCCGGCCGACCGGTGGCGGCTGCTGCTCGGCAGGGAGCCAGAGCGGCTCCCGGCGGGCGCCCGCTCCTACGCGCGCGCGTTGGACGAGCTGTACGGGACGGGCCGGGGTGAAGGCGCGGACCACTTCGGGCAGGGCTCCGGGGAAGGGGGCGACTCCGGCGGACGGGGAGACTCCTTCCCCACCGCTCGCGAGTGGGCCGAGGAGCTGGAGGTCCTTTTCGGGACCGAGGTGCGCGAGGAGGTGCTGGCCCGGGCCGCCGACGCCGGACGGACCGACGTGCTCACCGAACTCGATCCGGCCGCGGTGCGGCCATCCGTCGAGCTGCTGACCTCCGTGCTGACCCTGGCGGGAGGCCTGCCCGAGCAGCGGCTCGCCAAGCTCCGGCCACTCGTGCGCCGTCTGGTCGCCGAGCTCACCCGGGAGCTCGCGACCCGGCTGCGGCCCGCCCTGAGCGGGCTGGCGACGCCGCGTCCGACGCGCCGTCCGGGCGGCCGGCTCGACCTGCCGCGCACCCTGCGGGCCAACCTGCCGTACACGCGTCGCATGGGCGACGGCCGGCTCGTGGTCGTCCCGGAGCGGCCGGTGTTCAGCACCCGCGCCCGCCGGGAGGCCGACTGGCGGCTGATCCTCGTGGTCGACGTGTCCGGCTCGATGGAGGCCTCGGTGGTCTGGTCCGCGTTGACCGCCGCGGTGCTGGCGGGCGTGCCGACGCTCTCCACCCACTTCCTGTCGTTCTCCACAGAGGTGATCGACCTGACGGACCGGGTTACCGACCCGCTCTCCCTGCTGCTCGAGGTGCGGGTCGGCGGTGGAACGCACATCGCCGCGGGGCTCGCCCACGCCCGCTCGCTGGTCACCGTGCCGAGCCGTACGCTCGTCGTGGTCGTCAGCGACTTCGAGGAGGGCTACCCGATCGGAGGCCTGCTCGGCGAGGTCCGCTCCCTGGCCGGGTCCGGTGTCCACCTGATGGGGTGCGCCGCCCTGGACGACAGCGGCGTTCCCCGCTACTCGCTCCCCGTCGCCCAGCAGCTCGTCGCGGCCGGCATGCCCGTCGCCGCCCTCAGCCCGCTCGCCCTCGCCCGATGGGTGGGCGACCGCCTCCGCGGAGAGTCCCGGTGAATTCCCCCACATCAACCGTCCCCCCGGCCGGACAGCTCCCGCCGGCGGCACCGCACGTGGTCGCCGCCGCCGTCGAGGGTCTCACCTCCAGGCTCCGCAAGAAGCTGGACGCGGCGATCGAGCAGTATGCCGCCACGCCCGCCGTCGCCGATGGCGGGAACATCCGGATCAGCTGTGGCGAGGACGCGGTGGTCACCCTCTCGCCGGGGGCGTCCGGCGCGATCGCCGACGACGGCCAGGCGTGCTGCAGCTGCCTCCTGGCGCCACGCTGCCTGCATCGCGCGGCCGTGCTCAGCGCCTGCCCGGTGGCCGACGCCGACGCCGGTACGGACGCCGGCGCCGGCGCGGCCGGCACGACCACGGGACCCACTGCCGCGCAGGTGGCGGCGGCCTCGGGCCTGTGGGCCGCCGCCGCCGCGACGCTGTCGGCCGGGGTGCCCGCGGCCGGCGCGGTGCCCCAGGCGGAGCTGCTCAGGGCCGCTCACACCGCGCGTCTGGCCGGGCTGCCCAGGGCCGAGGCCGCCGCCCTGCGCGTCGTCCGCGGCCTGCGGGCGGCGCGTGACCGCCACGACGGCCACCGCCTCGCCGACCTGGTGGCCGCCCTGCGCGAGCTCCTGCTCGTCGCGGGCAGGCTGGCGGCGGCCGACCCCGACCCGGCGCTGGTCGGCAGCGTCCGCCGGAGCTACCAGCCCGGCGGGAGCCTGCGTGTCCACGGCGTCTTCCGGGAGCCGGTGATCAGCGGCACCGGCTACGGAGGTGTGGTCACCCATCTCGTCACGGAGGACGGCCGCTGGTTCTCGGTGGCCGACGTCAAGCCGGGCGGGCCGGCCCGCGCCCGTGGCGCCGCCACCGCGCCCGTCGCCATCGGCCCGGCCATGCTGAACCACGCGCAGCTGGCGCGGTCGGGACTGCTGATCGCCGGCGCGACGATCTCGCCGGACGGCCGTCTGGGCGCGGGCGGCGGCGTGCGCGCCACCCCGATCGACGGCATGTCGTGGACGGCGGGACCGCTGGCCGCCCTGTTCGCCCGACCGCTGGCGGAGGCGGTCGGCGCGCGGCTCTCCGGGCAGGTCTGGAACGAGTCGGAAGCCGCGGAGCGAGCCAACGAGCCGGTCGGGTGCGATCTGATGATCGTCGGCGCCGCGGGTGATCACGTACTCGCCCGTGAGCTGCTGCCCGCCGGAGTGCCGTCGGAGAGATCCGAGTCGGAAGACGACGGCCCTGCGCGGCGGCCGTCGCCCGCCGGAGCGCCATCGGAGGGATCCGATCCGGCGGACGACGATCCGGCGCGGCGTCCGCCGCCGGTCGTGCGGCCTGACGGCCCGCTGATCCGGCTCATTCCGGCCGCCTCCCATCCGGACCTGGCCCACGTCGCCAACCTGCGGCAGCTCGCGTCCCGGCCCGGCACCCTCGTACGGGTGGTCGGCAGGCTGGATCCCGACCGGGCGGCCACCCTGCGCCCGCTCGCGATCGGGCCGGTGCCCGGGGCCGAGGCGACGCTGCGTCTTCCCGCCGGATGGCAGGGCCGTGCCGACCTCGGGTACGACCGCCTGCAGGGCTCTCATCTCCCGCCGCACGACGCCTGTGCGCCGTGGCAGGCGGCCTCCGAGGCGGACGTGGACCCGGTGGCCGGCGCCCCTCTGTGGCGGGTCCGCCGGCTGGTCGAGCTGGCCGTCGCCGGAGGACGGCGGGCGGTCGCCGAACACGCGCGCGGCGGTGACTCCCATGCCCAAGGGGCCCCGCTGCGCCGGGCGGGGTTCGAGGCCGCCGCCGAACTGGCCGCCGCGCTCACCGCCGAGGCCGACCGCCGGAGCCGCGACGTGTTCGGACGGTCGACGGATTCCGGTCCCGACGGGTACGCCTGGGCATGGCTGGCGGCCGCGATCCACCTCGCCGCCGCGGACCAGGCACTGGTCCAGGCGTCCTGGAACGCCGGCCGGGTTTGAGGGCCGGCTTAGCGAGCCCCGCCGGGATCCTCTTCCCGGCGGGGCGGGGATGATCACGGCGAGGTGATCAGAACCACATTCGGTCTGTACGGCTTGCACCCGGCCCTTCCAGGAGAGAGTCTCAGCCCATGCCTGACGACCGTCCGTACGACATCGTGCTCTTCGGCGCCACCGGGTTCACCGGCGCGCTGAGCGCGCAGTATCTCGCGCGCAACGCCGCTCCCGGCTGCCGCTGGGCACTGGCGGGTCGCAGCCGGGCCAAGCTCGAAGCGGTCAGGGAGCGCATCGGCCTGCCCGAGCTGCCGCTGCTCCACGCCGATGTGACGGATCCGGCCTCCCTGGCGCGGATCGCCGGGCAGGCCAGGGTCGTCGCCACCACCGTGGGCCCCTACGTCGCCTACGGCGAGCCGCTCGTGGCCGCCTGCGCCGCCGCGGGCACCCACTACGCCGACATCACCGGCGAGCCGGAGTTCGTCGACCTCATGTTCGCCCGGCACCATGAGAGGGCCCGGCAGAGCGGGGCGAAGATCGTGCACGCCTGCGGGTTCGACTCCGTCCCGCACGATCTCGGCGCCTACTTCACCGTCAACCGGCTCCCCGAAGGGGTGCCGATCGAGGTGAGCGGGTTCATCCGGGGGAACGGCAGGCCCTCGGGCGGCACCGTCCACTCCGCCCTCGCGGCGGTCTCCCGGGCCCGGCAGACCGCTCGGGCCGCGCTCGCCCGGCGCGAGGTCGAAGTACGGCCCACCGGCCGGCGGGCGCGTGGCACCGCCGGAACGCCCCGGTACGTGGGGGGCTGGGCCCTGCCGCTGCCCACGATCGACCCGCAGATCGTGGCGCGCTCGGCCCGCGCGCTGGAGCGCTACGGCCCCGACTTCACCTACCGCCACCACATCGCCGTCAGGCGGCTGCCCGCCGCGCTGGGGCTCGCGGCCGGTGCCGGCGCCCTCGTCGCGCTCGCCCAGATCCCCCCGGTCCGCTCCTGGCTGCTCGGCCGGATCTCGCCCGGCGACGGACCCACCCCCGAGCAGCGGGCCGGGAGCTGGTTCAAGGTCACCTTCCTCGGCCGGGGCGGCGGCGAGCGCGTCGTCACCGAGGTCGCGGGCGGCGACCCCGGCTACGACGAGACCGCCAAGATGCTCGCCGAGTCGGCGCTCTGCCTCGCCTTCGACGACCTGCCGCCGGTCTCCGGCCAGGTCACCACGGCCGTGGCGATGGGAGACGCGCTGATCGAGCGGCTCCGGCGGGCGGGCATCACCTTCACCGTGCTGAGCCGCTCGCCGAAGTAGGCCCGCACGCGGGCTCGTACGGCGGCGGCGTCCCTGCCCACCCGTCCGCCCGTCCGCCCGTTCGCTTGCCCGCCTGCGTGTCTGTCCGTCCGCCCGCCTGCTCGAAGTCCGGGGCCGGGGTGTCCGCGCTCGTCCGCCTCACGGTGCCATCCGTACAGATTCGGAAAGTCGCCCTCCGTTCATGGGCACAAGACGGATCTCGCGGGCTTCTCAGCACTTATGATCATTTCAATCATCCCGGGACAGTGAGGAAGGACTCCTGTGGCGGACAAGCCGAATGAGCGGAACGCCGGCATCGACACGACCCGGCCCAGCATCGCCAGGGCCTACGACGTCGTCCTCAACGGCAAGGACAACTTCGAGGTCGACCGCGCCTTCGTCGCCGAGATCGTGAAGGTCATCCCCGAGATCTACGACGTGGCGGCCTACAACCGGCAGATCCTCGGCCGGGGGGTGCGCTTCCTGTCCGGCCAGGGCGTCACCCAGTTCGTCGACCTCGGCTCGGGGCTGCCGACGGAGGAGAACACCCACCAGGTCGCGCAGCGCGCCAACCCGGAGTCGCGGGTCGTCTACGTCGACAACGACCCGATGGTGCTGGCCCACGGCCGGGCGCTGCTCGCGGAGAACGACCGCACGGCGGTCATCACCTCCGACCTGCGCGACACCGAGGCCATCCTCTCCGACCCGGCTTTCAAGAGCCTCATCGACCTCGGCCGCCCGGTGGCCGTGATGCTGGTCGGCATCCTGCACCACCTGCACGACGACGAGGACCCCCGGGCGATCGTCGAGGCCTACATGGCGGCGGTCCCGTCGGGCAGCTACCTGTTCATCACCCACTTCTGCGCCTCCACCCAGGAGTCGCGCGACGCCGAGCAGAAGTATCTCGCGCTGCTGGGCACCGGCCGGTTCCGGACGCCGGAGGAGATCACCGCCTTCTTCGACGGCTTCGAGCTCCTCGAACCGGGTGTCGTCCCCCTGCCCCTGTGGCGGCCCGAGGGACCCGTCCCCGGGAGGCTCACGGTGGGCCAGCAGCTCATGTACGGCGGGATCGCCTACAAGCGATAACCCCGGTTCATGGAGCTCGAACCGTCAGGATGACCGCGGAACCGGGCTGAGGCGCTCGGCGAGGACACGCACCTCATCATGGAGAGTGCGCAGCTCACCGACTGTCGGGTTGAATCCGTAGCCGTGGTAGTGGCAGGCGGCGCTGAGCGCGGCCCACGCTCCTGAGGCACGTCTGGCGGTGGCCTCATCGGCATACTCCGCCAGGCAGAGCACCTGCGTCCGCACGCGACATCGCTCCACTCCCGGCTGGGTGTGACGCCAGAAGTCGCACACGCATGCCTCCAGCGCCTGCCGGAGCAGGAACGCGGTCGTCCGCGTCCACGGCCCCGAGCCCTCGGAGCGGAGAACCGTGTCGGCGTCGTCGAGCAGACGCGTGTAGGTCGGCATGTCAGTTCACCTCGCGCAGATGCCTGGCCAGCTTGGTCACGTACTCGATCGGGTCCTTTCCGGTGCCGCGGAAAGCGGCCTCGAAGGCTCCCTGGGTGTGGGCACCCCTGTTGCAGGCCCGGAACACGTCCCCGGCCCACCCGCCGACGTTGTCGTTGAGCCAGCCGACCACCTCGTTCGACTCGACACCAAGGGCCACGGCGGCGATGGCCGACGACCGGCGCGCCTCGGAGATGCGCCGTTCGACCGCGTCGTGGTCGGCGTCGGCGGTCAGCAGCCGTCGCCGGGCCATCTCGACGAAGGCGCTCTCCAGCGCCACCCGGCACAGACCGGGCAGGACGGCGGGCGCCACGCCGGCCGGGAGCCGCGGGTCGCCCAGGACGCTTGGAGGTCTCGCCGGGCGACCTGTGCCGGGGCGAGGGGCGGCCCGGAGGCGATGCGCCGGAGCCTCGGGTGCCGTGTCGCTCCTGATGGCCCCTGTTGTCGGGGTGGCTCGGGAATCTCGTTTCCGGCGATCCCGATGTCGCGTAAGAACCTTGTTTCCCGTGTCTCCGTGAGAGCAGCGCTCTGCGAATAACATCGGAGCGGACGAAGATCAAGTCTTGCGAGCATTGATTGCGATAGTCACCATATGACGGGTGACATGCTCTGTTCATGACTTTTCGGGTCAGGAAAACGCTTCGATTCCCCAGGAGGGCGATTAGTGCGTGCCGGACGTCGACTTTCCTTCCTTGTCATCGCGACGGTGGTCACTTTGATGGCATCGATCGCACCCGCTTCGGCGGACCTCTGGCCGTGGGGAGGGGTTCCTCCGGACAAAACCGTTCACACTTACTGCTACACCACGTCGGTAGGGGCAGGCGTGAAATCGTACATCCCCGGTGCCATGAATTATCTGGCGGACAGCACCGACGTCGAAGGGACGTATCTGGAGTCTCCCTGCGACATCAAGAACTCCAATGAAGACGGGGATCCGGCCACTGACGCGGCCTGGTTCCAGGTCTGGGTCGACAACGCTTACGGGCAGGCCGTCTGCAAGGTGAGAACCGCTTCTCAGCCTGGATGGTGCGACCAGTGGCACATCAGGATCAACAACGAGACGATCGACGTCTCGGCCGACCCTCACCACCAGTACATCAAGACGGTCTGTCATGAGCTCGGGCACAGTGTCGGGCTCGCGCACTACAATCCCAATCTCAACCCTCCGGAATTTCCGGGCGAGGCGGGACAGCCGCATGACTGTCAGGCGAGCGGATCTGTGACAAGCGCCAGTCTTCCTGGCGCGTCCGGGTCGTGGACCTGGCAATACAATCAGCATCACAAGGATCACATAAATGCGTGGTTCTGAGCCGGAGGGAAGGTGACGATGAAAAAGCGTTCTGGCATCACCGCTCTACTCGCGTCCGCCCTGCTGCTGACCGGATGCGCAGCTCACGAAGAAAGCGGCAAGAAGGCCGAGGCGCTGTCAAGTCATGGGTATGAGGCGAGCGCCAAGGAACCCTCCGGCGGATCCCTTGACGTGTCGGTTCTCCGTGGGGCCGAAGCGGACTACGATCCCGCGCCTTCGCCGGAGGCCCTGGCCGGACAGCGTCCGATCGTCGCGGCCGGAGTGGTGGACGGCTGGCAGCAGGGTCCCGTCCTGGAAAGTTATCAGGGAGGGCCTCTCGACTACCGCGTGGTGATGAAGGTCAAGGTCATCGATGCCCTGAAGGGCGTGAAGGGGCGGGACTCCATTCCGGGAGGCCTGGTCTTCGTCGAGCTGGACCAGGGGCCGGTCATCCGCGACGACTCCCTCTCGCCTGAGAAGTGGAAGCCTGAGAAGTCGGTGGAGGACTTCGCGAAGTCGATTCCGGCGGGGACCAGGGTCATGGTCTTCCCGACGGAGAGGCCGGCGCACGAGCAGAAGGTGCACGACGCCGGAGGACGGCTCCCCGCGCACGCACGCCTGATGAGCGTCCCGCCGCAGGGCCTGGTCTTCGAAGATCCTCTCCTTGCCCAGCAGAAATCCGGCCAGTCCGCCCTTGTCGGCGGCAAGGAGCCGCTGGGGGTCGCCGGACAGTCCCCCTGGCTGGAGCCGAAGACCATGGACGAGCTGATCGACCGGCTGAGGCGCAACGGCTTCTCGGAGTAGTCCGGTTGATCCGCCGGGTGTGGTCGCCGGGCCATGCGCGCGACCACACCCGGACGGCAGGACCGAGCGCGTTCTCAGTTGTCTCTGCCCGGAGACGGAAAAGCCAGACGGTCGCCTGAGGGGACGGGAAGGGCGAAGGCGACGGCCTTGCCCGGGGTTCCGGTGGTGAAGGCCGTAGTAGAACGGACATGGCAGTGGCCGCCGGAGAGTTGGTGTGCCATGAGCAGGCCGCGGCCGTTCTCGGCGAGCAGAGGCAGGCCGATCTCCTTCACGGAGTGCAGGAGATCGAGGATGATGCGGACCTCGTGAACGTCGGGGTCGCCGTCGACGACCTCGCACCAGGCGGGGACGGCGTCCAGGCTGTAGACGCGCAGCTCGTACGGCGGGCGGGCGTGCTTCTCGGCATTGGCGGCCGGCTCCGCCACGATGAGCTCCGCGTCGGCGATGGCGTCGCCGTCCAGACCGGCCTGCCCGAGCACCTCCCGGACCACGGCGCGGGCCCGGCGCGAGGCCGAACCCGGCTGAAGGAGTCTGACCAGCACCCGGATGTCGTCTCGTCCTGCCGCGCCGGCGCGTCGCCCACCGCGCTCCACCGCAGGGGGCAGGGGCGGGGAGGGGTGGTCGGGGGCACCTGGGGGGATGCTGCCGGCTGGCCGCATGGACACACTCCGTTCGCTGTCGGTGACCGTGGACAGCAGGAAACGCCCTGGTGCGGCAGGAGGGAAGGCCGATGCCTATGCGTTCGCCATGGTGTGGAGGACGGCTCGCCCGAAGTGGTCGGTCGCTGGTCGTTTTCATGACCCGGGTGGCTTGGATCACCGTGACCGCAGGCCCTAGCATCCACATGTGCAGAATGATGTTCTACGGGCCGGGTTGCTCTCCCGCGCTGTCCTGATCGCCTTCTGGGTCTGTTCCGCGGTTCATCTGGCGCTGGTCGCCGCCGGCGCCGACCCGATGAATTCCCTGACCAAGGCGCTGGTCATGCCGCTGCTCACGGCCTGGGTGCTGGCACGGCGGGGACCGCGCCCGCTGGTGGCGGCGCTCCTGCTCTCCTGGGGCGGTGACGTGGCCCTGGAGATCGACGGGTTTTTCCTCGCCGGCATGGCCCTGTTCGCCGGGGCGCACGTCTGCTACGTGACCTACTTCGTCCGGGAGGGAGCACTCGACGGGTTGCGCCGCCGCCCGGTGATTCCGGTGGCCTACGCCGTCGTCTGGGCGGCCCTGGTGTTCTTCCTCTGGCCGGGCCTCGGCGACCTGCGCCTGCCGGTGGCCGGATACTCGCTGCTGCTGACCGCCACCGCGGTCACCGCGGCCGGCCACGGCCTGCGGATCGGAGCCGGCGGCGCCCTGTTCCTGCTGTCCGACACGTTGATCGCGTTCGACCTGGCGGACCTTCCCCTCCCCCCGATGAACGGCCTCGTGGTCATGGCCACCTACATCGCGGCCCAATATCTCCTGGCCTCGGGCATCGTCAACCGCCTCCGCACCCGGAACCTGCAGGGAAGAGAAGTCCGGCAAGTGAGTACAGGGAGGGAGATTCACCCCTCATCCACCGACGGGAGCTGACCTCGATGAGCGCTCGGGCGCTCAGTGCGACTCGTGGAACGGCCAGGCGAGGGGTCTGATCTTCGTGATGCCCTGGGCCATGCCGACGAACTTCAGATCGGTTGTGGCCACATCGGTGATGTGGAGGCGCTCCGCCATCGCGATCACTGTGGCGTCGACATAACCGAGCGGTGCCGCGACCATGTGCCGGGCAAGCTCCGTGGCCCGCTGTCGATCCGCCTGCGTGGGGTTCACGATCTCGTAGTCGCCGGTGGTCAGCTGTTCGAGCAGCGTCGCTTCGAGGAATGCGCCCCGTCGCACGTTGTTCCGGAGAAAGCTACAGGTCTCTCCGAGAGCCGGTTCGGGAATCACCAGGCTTCCCGGCCAGGATCCGAGCATCCGGACACATCGGCTGTGATGGGTGTCTCTTCGATCGCTGGTGGCGATCAGTGGGCCTGAATCGCAGAGAAGTCTCTTCACGGACGATGCCGGACAGCGTCGATCGCTTCAACGATCTCCCGGTCGCGAAGGGCCTCGGCCATCATGTCCCGGTAGCGAGATGAAAGGTCGTCCTCGCCGCTGTCGAAGCAGCCGACCCAGGGAAAGCGCCGCCGGATGGCCTCGTAGTCGACTGCCTCCGCGTCGGATGCGTTCCCCGGTCTGCTCATGCCCCCAGCGTAAATGGTCACGTAGAGAGTTTAAATGATTACGCAAGGTTGACTCGGGGGTTTGCGAAAAGAGATGCGACTACGTATACGAGCACGTCGCCGAGGACCACACGAACCTCGCACGTGACCTGGCCGGGCTGTTCGAGCAATCACTCGGCCTGGCTCGCGACGCGCTGATCGAGCGGCTCCGGCGGGTGGGCGTCACCTCCACGGTGCCGGTGGCCCGCTGGAGCAGGCGTCCATGGGGGTGGTACGACGGACAGGCCCCACACCTGCCCGCCGTACCGGCTCATCGGGCGGTCCCCGCCGGGGTGGTACGGCGGGCAGACCCCCACGTCTGCCCGCCGTACCGGCTCACCGGACGGGTCTCCGCCTGCCTGTCCGCCCCGGTCCGCCGGCTCACCGCGCGGCCGCCCGGCTGCGGCGGGCGCGGCGGTCGGCGGCCACGTCGGCCAGCGCCACGGCCAGCGCGACCAGCACGAAGCCGATGGTGACCAGCAGCGCGTGCCGGAACGCCAGGGCGTAGTCGCCGTGCGAGGAGGCGACCCCGGTGAAGAACACCGAGCCGATCCCCGCGATGCCGACGGCGGTGCCGATCCGCTGCCCCGTCTGCAGCACGCCGCCGGCGGTGCCGGCCTCGGCCACCGGCACCTCCGACAGCGTCAGCGTCTGGTTCGGGGAGATCACCAGGCCGCTGCCCAGCCCGGCCACGAGTAGCGGCGCCGCGATCGCCCAGGCCACCTGCGGGCCGGGGACCAGCCGTACGGCCAGCTCCGTGGCGGCCAGCCCGACGGAGACCAGCACCAGCCCCAGCGCCACCAGCGGCCGGCCGAACCGGGTGACGACCGGGCCGCCCAGCACGGAGGCCGCGGCCGATCCGGCCGCGAACGGCGTGCTCGCCAGGCCCGCCGCCAGGGCCGAGTAGTGCAGGCCCTCCTGCAGGTACAGGGTGAGGACGAAGAAGATCGCGGTGAAGCCGGCGAAGTAGAGCGCCGCGATCAGGGCGCCGAGGGCGTAGGAGCGCCTGCTGAACAGCGACAGGTTGACCATCGGGTCGCGACGCCGTCCGTACCGGCGCTCCCACCCGATGAAGGCGGCGATCACGACGAGCCCGGCGGCCAGCGGCAGCCACCTCCCCCCGCCCTGGTGCTGCTGCCCCTCCATGAGCGGCAGCAGCACCAGCACGACGCCCGCGGCCAGCAGCAGCACGCCCACGGGGTCCATGCTCTCCCGCCGCCGTCCCTCCCGCGTCCGGTGCGGGATGTAGTGGTATGCCAGGACTATGGCCAGGATGCCGATCGGCACGTTGACGTAGAAGACCAGGCGCCATCCGTCCTGCCCGCCGCCGAGGTGGATGAGCAGCCCGCCGAGAAGCGGGCCGATCGCGGTGGAGATGCCGATGACGGCGCCCAGCAGCCCGAACGCCCGGCCCCGCTCCGCACCCCGGAAAAGCTGCTGGATCAGGCCGCTGACCTGCGGATTGATAATTCCGCCCGCCACTCCCTGGACGAGCCGGGCGATGACCAGCAAGGTCGAGTTCTGGGCGACTCCCGCCGCCGCGCTGGCCAGGGTGAAGAGCGCCACGCCCAGGACGAACGCGTCGCGCCTGCCCCGCATGTCGCCGAACCGCCCGGCGGGCACCAGCACCAGCCCGAAGGTGAGCGCGTAGCCCGACACCACCCACTGCAGGTCGCTCTGCGGGGCGTGCAGCCCGCTGCGGATGGACGGCAGCGCCACGTTGACGATGCTGACGTCCAGCAGCGTCATGAAGCCGGCCACCAGGCAGACGGTCAGCGCCTTCCACCGGCGCGGGTCCGCCCCGTCCGGCCGCCGCGCGGTCGACGCGCCGCCCGGCCGGGCCCCGGTGCTCATCCTGCGGGGTGCCGACCTGTACGACTCTGTCCGGCATATCGCGGGTCTCCCGGCAACGTGAGCAATCGGCTGGGGATCATCATGACCGCCTCGTCCTCGACCTCGGCGCAACTTCCCGTGATTCAGCAGCGCATACCTACCCTTTTCGGGTAGTCCAATCACAGCGTGCCGGGCGGCTCACGGGAAACGAGTACGGCGGGCGGCCATGCCCGCCCGCCGTACTCCGCTAGGGGGTCGTCATCCGGTCAGAGCTGCTGCCACAGGGCCGGGACGTTCGGCGGCTCCCATCCGGGCAGTGAGGTGTGCCCCTGCAGGCATCGGTAGCCGACGCCGTTGTAGGTCACGGTGTCCCCGGCCGCGTAGAGGGTCCACGTCTGCCAGGTGGTGCCGCCCTGCCCGCCGCCGACGGTGAGGGTGAAGGTGGCCGAGCGGTCGGCGCTCGCGCCGTCCGCGTTGAGGTTGACGGTGTAGGTCCCCGTGGGCGTGCTCGCCGAGGTGGCGATCGTGACCGCGGAGGACTGGCCGGAGTTGATGTTCGCCGGACTGAAGGACGCGGTCGCGCCGGCGGGCAGGCCGGAGGCGCTCAGCGCGATGGCCTGGGCGTTACCGGAGGTCACCTGGGTGCTGAGCGTCGTGCCGGCCGACTGGCCGGGCTGCACCGAGGCCGAGGACGGGCTCGCCGAGATCGAGTAGTCGTCCGTCGGGGTGGGGGTGTCGCCCACGGCGAGCTTCCACAGGGCGTTGGCGATGGCGTCCGCGTTGCGGTCCAGCGCGGTGCTGTTGATGTTGGAGGTGGTGTCGCAGGCGGAGTGGTAGCAGCGGTCGAAGGCCTGGCCCGCGGTGCCGCCCCACTTGGTGGCCTGCGCCGAGCTCTTCACGCTGGAGGCGCCGGTGAAGACGCCGCCGACCGGGACGCCCGCGTTCTTGAACGGAGCGTGGTCGCTGCGGCCGTCACCCTCGGTCTCGATCTCGGTCGGGACGTTGAGGGTGGCGTAGTAGTCCTTGAAGATCTTCTCGATGGCGGGGGAGTCGTCGTAGACGAAGTAGCCCGGGTTGGGCGAGGCGGTCATGTCGAAGTTGAGGTAGGTCTCGACCCCGGTGGCTCCGCCGTTCTGCACGTAGTACTGCGAGCCGCGCAGGCCCAGCTCCTCGGCACCCCACCAGGCGAAGCGGACGTGCTTGTCCAGCGTGGGGTTGCGGTTCGCCAGCGTCAGCGCGACCTCCAGCAGGCTCGCCGAGCCCGAGCCGTTGTCGTTGATGCCGGGTCCGGAGCTGACGCTGTCCAGGTGGCTGCCGAGCATGATCGTCGGGCTGGCGGGCCCGGCCGGCCAGTTGGCGATCAGGTTGGAGTGGGTCTGGCCGTTGTAGGTGAAGTTCTGCACCGTGGTGGTGTAGCCGGCCGCGTCCAGCCTGCCCTTGATGTAGTTCAGCGAGGCGGTGTAGCCGGAGGTGGCCGAGGCCCGGTTGCCGCCGTTGCTGGAAGCGATGGACTGCAGCTGGTTCAGGTGCGCGGTGACGTTGGCCACCGGGATGTCCGGTGCCCCGGTCGGCGGGTTGCCGGTGCCGACCGTCAGGGAGTAGCCCGCCGTCCTGTCCACGTCGGCGCCGTCGGCGGTGACCGTCACCGAGGAGGTGCCGGCCGGGGTGCTCCCCGAGGTGGCCAGCGTCAGCGTCGACGTCTGGCCGGCCGTGATGGTGGCCGGGCTGAAGGACGCGGTCGTGCCCGAGGGCAGGCCGGAGGCCCGCAGCGCGATGGACTGGGCGCTGCCGCCGGTCACCGTGGTCCGCACGGTGGTGGTGGCGGACTGTCCTGCCTGCACGCTGCCCGCGGTCGGGCTGAGCGTGAGCGAGAAGTCGTTGCCGGGCGGGTTCACCGTGCAGGTCGGCTCGCCGCTCTGCGCCGGGACGTTGACGGCGGTCCACGCGGCCTTGGTCGCGTTGACCTCGACGCAGCTGTTGGGGAAGAGCTGCTTGGCCGCGGCCACGGTGGTCGAGCGGGCCTTGGCGTGCGTCCACGGAGTGGTCTTGCTGTTCAGGCCGGACATGAAGATCTGGCCGGCCTTCTGGATGCCGATGCCGGTCAGGCTGGACGGGCCGGAGCAGACCGGGCTGGAGGGCTTGCCGCCGCCCGGGTTGGTGCCCTCGGCCAGCAGGTAGAACCAGTGGTTCTGCGGTCCGGCCGCCGCATGCACCTCGGTGTTGGGGATCGAGGAGCTGTAGCAGTTCGGGTCGCCGTTGGTGGAGGGGTTGTACATGTAGCGGATCGGCCCCTGGCCGACCAGGTTGACCTCCTCGCCGACCTGGTAGTCCGGCGGGTCGGAGGCGTTGGCCGCGAAGTGCTCGGTCAGCGCGCCGAAGATGTCACCGGTCGACTCGTTCAGGCCGCCGGCCTCGTTGCCGCTGCCCGCGCCCCCCGATCCGGAGAACTGGAAGATCGCGTGGCCGTACTCGTGGCCGACCACGTCCATCGGGGTGGCCTGCTGGGTGTTGGCCTGGTTGCGGCCGAAGTTGGTGTAGGAGCCGTTCCAGTAGGCGTTGACGTCCGTGAGGCCGACGCGGGCCGGGTAGGCGCCGCCGGAGCCGTTGAAGCCGTTGCGGCCCAGCCAGTCGCGCAGCATGTTCCACTCGGTCTGGGCGGCGTACAGCGCGTCGACGCAGGCGGTCTCCAGGTTGGTGCCCTGGCCGTTGCCCCAGGCGTCGTCGGTGCCGGTGTAGGCCGAGCCGTTCTGGCCGCCGCAGCGCAGGCCCGGCCGGGTGTTGTCCGTCATCGAGTACGAACCGCCGGACCCGGAGGTCTGGATGGTCACCGGGTTGCCGTTGTAGAAGCCGTTGCCGGTGCCGGCGCGGACGTCGTCGTAGGAGTCCACGACCGACCCGTCGAGGGCGTCCACGAAGACGTGCAGGACGCTCGGGGCGTCCTTCGTGGCGCCGGTGACGACCACCTCCCAGGCCAGCCTGGGCTGCTTGCCCGCCGCGTGCACGACCAGCCGGGGCGTGCTCACGCTCTCCACGGTCGGCAGCTCGCCGCGGGCGGTGACGGCCGCGGCGGCGGCGTCGACCTTGCTCTTGACGCCGACCTTGATCTCGGCGCGCTGGCCCGAGGCCACGGACCCGACCTCCTGGCCCGTCCTGTCGGTGGTGACGACCACGTCACCGCCGTAGACGGGCAGCCCGCGGTGGGTCCGCGAGTAGGTCAGGTACTGCAGGCCGCGGGTTCCCGCGACGGTGTTCGTCAGCGTGAAGTCGTCCTCCGCCGCCTTGAACAGGACGTCGGACCTGGCGGCGAGGGCGCCGTCGGCGATGGATATCGCGCGCTTGCGGGATTCGGGGTCCGGCGGTGCGAACGCCGGGGGATCTGCGGATATGGTGCGGGCGACGATGCCCGCGGGGGCTGTGGCGGCGCCGGCGGCGCTCACCACCGAGGTGGCGGTCATGGCGACGGCGGCCAGTACGGCGACCGCGCCCAGTTTGACCTTGGGATTCACGCGGGGTGACTCCTCTCGGTGTCCCTTGGGGGGTTAGAGGGATGCAAGGAGCCCTGACGGTTTGGGCTGGACCAAAGCTGACACCGTGAGTGCGGGGCGAGTACCCCACGAAAATCCATAACTTCGCGATATAGGCGGTTAAACAGGTGGGGAGAGCGGCAGATGGCGCTTCAGCCAGGAGGCGTAGACGGGGGCGCGCCGCACCTCGGCCCAGTAGGTCTTGGTGACCGCCTGGACCAGGTCGGGCCCGTGCCGGGCGACCGGTCCGTGCTCGGTCCACCCGATCATGTGCCGGAACCGGAGCGGGGTTCCGGCGAGCGGCCGGATCACGATCCCCGGGTAGCCCTTGCTGGTCGCCTGGAACATGCCCACGCACCGGGCGGAGGAGATGAGGTCGATGGCGAGGCTGAGGTCGGCGGAGTAGGCGATCTTCGGCGCGAAGCCCTGCCGGGCGCAGGCCGCCCAGAAGTGCTCGCGGTGTCCCGCCTCGGCCAGCGCGTGCAGGGTCCAGTCCTCGGCGGCGAGGTCCCGCAGCTCGATCTCCTCCCGCTGGGCGAGCGGGTGGGAGACGGCCAGCCCGACGAAGATCGGCTCGACGGCCACGCCCGCGTACACCACGCCCGGAGGCGGAAGGAGCTCGTGTCCCGGATAGTCGCCGAGGGTGGCGAGCTCCAGGCGCTCGGACTCCAGCAGTCCGGGCAGCAGGTCCATTGCCTCCTCGGTGCGGACGGTGATGTCGGCACCGGTCAGCAGTTCATTAAGGCATTTAATGACATTTATCGCTAGATGGCTGGACATACAGCCCAGCCGAATCTTGAGTTTCTCCGCGGCCTGCTCGGCGTAGCGCATGCCGTCCCGCCGAAGCTCGTCGAACGCCGGCAGCAGCGACCGCGCCCTGATCAGCACCCATGTGCCGAGCTGTGTGGGCCGCGCCCCCTCCCGGCCCCGCTCGAACAGTGGCCCGCCGAACATCCGCTCGATACGTCGCAGTTGCGTGGCAAGCGCGGGCTGCGACATCTTGAGGGCGGTTGCCGCCTTGGAAATGCTGCCCGACTCGGCGATCGCACAGATAGCTCGTAAATGACGCACTTCTAGGTCCACACCGAAAGGTTAATAGTAAAGAATCTTTCCGGTAAGACCCAAGTTTCGAAAAGTCGGTCCCATGTGCTCCGACCTCACGTGACCTGCCGGCACATGATCTGGTTCGGCCCTGACTGCCCTCGCATCACCACGAAGATCCGCGAATTCCCCGCCGCGGGCTGAGCGCGGCTACCGCTTGCCGAGTCTCAGGCCGGGGTCAGCCGGTCCGCTGGTGCCAGCGGTGCAGCAGGGCGGGGAGCTCGCCGAGCAGGAATTCGTAGAAGGCGTGCATCCGCGCCAGGCGCTGACGAGCGGGATCGCCCTCATCGGTGGCGGCGATCCCGGCGGCCGCGGCCTGGAGCATGGCCTGGATGACGGTGTTCTGGCTGGTGAACAGGGTGGCCCAGGCGTCGTCGCGGAGCCGGTAGTGCTCACGGCGGCTACCGGGCGACGGCAGGCGTTCGATCAGCCCGACCGTCAGCAGGGATTTGATCGCGCCCGAGACCGAGCCCGCGCTGGCCTCCAGCCGGTCGGCGATCTCGCCGGCGGTGACACTGTCCTGGTCGGTGAACAGGAAGACCGCCAGGGTGCGCGCGGCCATGCGCTGCAGCCCGCCCTCGATCAGCGTCACGGCCAGCCGTTCCGCCGCCTGCCACTGCTCATACCGGTCGTCCACGTGTTCGCCTCCTTGAGGAGAAACAGGATACCGAACACCCTGACTCTTCAGAAATTTCTGAAAGTTCGGTATATTCCTCGTATTGGCCTCTCGTGAGAGGGGCGACGGTGTGCCGGGAAGCCTGGTCGGCGATGTGACCTCTCATCAGCGTCGACAGGAAGTTGACCGGCCATGACCCTGCTCAGCCGTCTGTACGGCGTGCGCCCCGCCCTCCGTCACCGGGTGCTCGAGAGCTCTCCCGGCCGCTACCGCTACGACGCCGCGGACCCCACCCCTGCCGGGCGCGGCCTGCGCGCCTCGGAACACGAGATCTTCCACGATCACCGGCACCCGTCAGCCCGCTGGCTGCCCTTCACCCCAGGAGCATCGTGAAACTACTTGTTCTCGGCGGCACCCACCATGTGGGCCGCGCGATCGTCGAGGCCGCGCTGGAGCGCGGCGATGAGGTGAGCACGCTCAACCGCGGACTCAGCCGCGCCCCCGCGCCCGGGGTACGGGCGCTCATCGCCGACCGCACCGACCCCGAGGCTGTCCGCCGGGCGCTGGTCGGCCGGGAATGGGACGCGGTCGTCGACACCTGGGCCTGGGCGCCGCGGGTGGTGCGCGAGGCCGCCCGCCTGCTGTCCGATCGCGTAGGGCACTACGGGTACGTCTCCAGCCGCGGCGTACACCGCTGGCCCTGGCCCGCCGGTGCCGACGAGCAGGCGCCCCTGGTCGACGGCGATCCCGGCAGTACGGACGACGCCGACTACGCCGCCGCCAAGCGCGGCGGCGAACTCGCCGTTCTGGAATCCTTCGGCGAGCGGGCGCTGCTGGCCAGAGCAGGGATGATCCTCGGCCCGTATGAGGACGTCGGCCGCATCCCGTGGTGGCTGCGCCGCCTGGAGAAGGGCGGGCGCGTCCTGGCCCCCGCTCCCGCCCAGACGCCTCTGCAGTACCTCGACGTCCGGGACCTGGCCACCTGGATGCTCCAATCCGCCGAACGCGGCCTGAGCGGCGCCTTCACCGTGACCGGCCCGCCGGGCGCGATCACCCTCGGCGACCTGCTCACCACGGCGCTGGAAGTCACCGGCTTCGACACCGAACTGGTGTGGGCGCCGCCGGAGCTGCTCCTGCGACACGGCCTGCCGCTCGGCATGGAGTTCGGGCTACGGCTGCCCGACGGCAGCGCACCGAGCGGCATGCACGACGCCGACGTCCGCGCCGCCCTGGCCGAAGGCCTCACCACGCGCCCGCTGCGCGAGACCCTCGCCGACACCTGGTCCTGGCTCCAGGCCGAAGGCGACCCGGCACCCCGCGCCGACGCGCCCTCCCCCGACACCTGGCTGGATGCCGCCGCGGAACAGCGGCTGCTCGACCAGCTCTCCCACTAAGGAAGAACCACCTCTCATGCGCGCCATCATCATCGGAGCCGGCATCGCCGGCCTGGCCACCGCCCTGCGCCTGCACCAGATCGGCTGGGACACCCTCATCGTCGAACGCGCGCCCGCCCGCCGCGGCGGCGGCTACGCCGTCACCTTCGGCGGCATAGGCTACGACGCCGCAGAACGCCTCGGCATCGTGGACGACCTGCGGGCCAAGGCGTTCGACACCACCGAGCTCGTCTACCACAAGAGCGACGGATCGCGCCGCTTCGCCCTCGACCGCGCCACCATCGCCGCCACCACCGGACCGCGCTCGATCACCATCCTGCGCGGCGACCTCGAAGCCGTCCTCTACGAGCGAGTCCACGATCGCACCGAGATCCGCTTCGGCGCCACCCTCACCGCCATCGACCAGGACGACCACGCCGTCCGCGTCACCCTGAGCGACGGCGCCATCGAGGAGGCCGACCTGCTGATCGGCGCAGACGGCCTGCACTCGGCCACCCGCGCCCTGCTGTTCGGCCCGGAGGAGGACTTCCTGCTCGACCTGGAGCACAAGGTCGCCGTCTTCATGCTTGACCGGCGGCCCGCAACCATAGCGTCCGGCGCTACCGGCACCCTGTCCTCGCGCGGCCGTACCGCCGCCGTCATCAGCATCCCCGACGGCCGCAACGTCGCCTTCTTCGGCTACCGCGCCGGCCACGCCCGCCCCGGCGAGGACGTCGCCACCCAGCTGGAACGCGTCTACGGCGATCTCGGCTGGGTCATCCCCGAAGCCCTCGCCGGGCTCCAGCGGGCCGATTCGGTCTACTCCGACACCATCAGCCAGGTCGTCGCCCCGTCCTGGAGCAAAGGCCGGGTGGTGCTGCTCGGCGATGCCGCCTGGTGCGTCACCCTGTTCGCCGGGTACGGCTCAGCGCTGGCCGTCGGCGGCGCCGACCGGCTCGGCACCGAACTGGCAGCCCACCCCGGCGACATCCCCGCCGCGCTGGGCGTGTGGGAGGCCGCCATCCGGCCCGAAGCCGAACGCAAACAGAAGCTCGGCCGCCGGGTCAAAGGCGTCTACGCCCCCGCCAACCCCGTGCTGCTCTGGCTGAGCCTGCTACCGCTGCGGCTGGCCTCTCTACCGCCCGTCCGCCGGTATATGACCCGTCGCTTCATCAAGGGCTGAGGTAGCGGCACACCTGGCCGGGCGGGCGGATGGTTACCGGCCGTGGGCCGGGAGCTTCGCGGGTCCTCGAGGTAAGGGAAGGGGTGCTTATTCGAGGACGTGCTGCCAGTAGGGGTCGCGGTAGAGCACGACGGTGGTGCCGCGCAGCAGCTCGTCCGGGGCGGAGACCAGGGTGAGCTCGCCCGCGGCCTCGAGCTGGCGCAGGACGTCGCGGACGCGCGGGCCCACGGGCAGCCGGCCGACCGGCAGGCCGAGGGCGGCGCGGACCGTGTCGGCCACCTGGGAGAGCTGGAACGGCTCGGTGAACGGGGCGATCACCGTGCGGACGAGGTCAACGGTGATCATGGTTTCGGCCTCGACGTAGGCGAGCTCCCAGGTGAGCTGTGCCTTGCGCCGGCCGGTCCCGGCGCAGGCCGTGCACTCCTGGGAGAAGCCCGGCACGATCTCCTCGGTGGCGGAGCCCAGGCACGTGGTGCACTGGTTGGTCTCCGCGGCGTGCAGTTCCGCCGCCGCCCGGTCCGCCAGGTGCGTACCGCACAGGCACAGGTAGAGCCGGAAACCGCCGCGGACCAGGACGAGATCGTCGGCGTCGTCGGGGATCTCTTCCCACAGTGCGGTGATCGTGTGCTTTCTCATGGTTTTGCGACTCTATCCACCTTGGCCGCCGCTCCGCAGGTCGACCGGGACCAGTCTCATCGGAGCACTCCACAGCCACTCCTCGGTGACGTAGGTGGCGGTCAGGAGCGTCATCAGCGCCAGGATGCGCTCCATGGAGACGGACGGGTGCGCGCCGCAGTCGCCGAACCGGCACATCCACAGCTCGAACAGGCTGTCGTCGCTGAGCTGCTCGTGGACCGAGGGCCGGGCGATGCTGAAGCCGTCCCGCCAGATGTCGACCGAGGTGCCGGCGAGCGGGAACGCGCCGGCCAGGACTCCGCCGCCGGTGGTGACCCGCCGGGCGACGCCGTCGTGCACCGGCAGGACGCCCTCCGGCTGGATGAGCACGACCCCGCCCCCGGGAGGGCTGGCGACCCGCAGGAGCTCGGTGGGGGAGGCGTGCTCGGCCTCCCACAGGGCCCCGGCCTCCACCGGCGGGCAGAGCCCAGGATCGGCCCCCAGCCGGCGGATGACCTCGTCCTCGGCGATCTCGCCGACGAAGGCGATGCAGAACCCCTCGTTGTAGTCCTCGTAGGAGAACATCATGTCGTCGACGGTCTCCTGCAGTTCGCGGAGCCGCGGGCTGACGCGGGGAGCGCCGGGCAGGTGGGCGAACAGGTCGGCGAGGTCGGTGAAGAGCGCCTGGAGGCCGGGGGAGCGTCCGGCGATGCACGGCCGCCAGGGGTCGGCGCCCGCGGCCAGCAGGAGCCGGACGGCGTCGTCCTGGCCATGGCGTACGGCCTCCCACAGGGGAGTGGCCCCGTAGCTGTCGGCGGGGTCCACCTCGGCTCCCGAGGCCAGGAGCAACTCGATCACCTTGATCGCCCCTTCCTGCGCGGCCTGGTGCAGGGGCGTCGAACGGAGCCAGAAGAGCCGCTGGCCGGGATCGAACCCGTCGGCCAGCCGTTCCTGGATCTCCGCCAGGTTCGTGTCACTCCAGGCGCCCGCGCCACCGACCCACTCGTTGTCGCTCACTGTCGTTCCCATCTCGTAGTGCTGAGTGGATCAAATCAGTCGAAGGTGACATTTTCGATCAAAGCTAACCGTGAAAGCCGGTCAGAGACGCGGGTCGTCTCCGGCAGCCGGTAGCGAGGAGTCAGGGCCAGGACGTTGTGGCAGGCGGTGTCGAGGTCGACGCGGTGGCCGACGGAGACGAAGACCGGTTTGACGCCGTGCCGGGTGCGGAGCACGCGGCCCACGACGTCGCCGTCCAGGGTCAGATCGGTCCACGAGCCCCGCTCGGGGGCGGGATCGGGGTAGGAGCCGACGAAGGCGGTCTTGCCGACCCCGATCGTGGGCAGGCCGGTCAGCACGCCCAGATGGCAGGCCAGCCCGAAGCGGCGTGGGTGGGCCAGGCCGTATCCGTCGCAGACGACCAGGTCGGGGATGACCGTCAGGCGGTCGAGCGCCTTCAGCAGAGCGGGGACCTCCCGGAAGGCCAGCAGCCCGGGGACGTAGTCGAAGGCCACCCGGCCGCCGACGGTCACCTGGTCGACGACCTCCAGCGTGCTGCCGTCCAGTACGGCCACCGCCGCCGCGAGCCGTTCCCCGTCGTAGGCCACGTCCACGCCCGCGACCGTGGCGGGCGCGCGGGGGCCCGGTCCGGTCAGGTCGAGCAGCGGCCGGAGCTCGTCCTGGATCGCCTCGGCCTCCAGGATGGTGCGGGGAGTTCGTGCCTTCATGTATACATGATCGCTATTTTTGGAGCATGAAGACGCACAGTGGGAGTTTGCGGCGTTTGCTGAGGTGGCCGGTGAAGTCGCTGCGGGGTGAGGAACTCCAGGAGGCGCTGTTCGATGACCGGGGGATGGCGGGCGACCGGGCCTACTCGCTCGTCGACGACCGGGACGACCACGCCGGCAAGGTGCTGACCGTGCGCCGGCGGTCCGGGATGCTTCACTGGCGCGCCGGCTACGGCAGCGGTGACACACCGGAGCTGACCGCTCCGGACGGGACGGTCTGGCAGTGGCACGACCCCGGCCTGGCCGGCGCGCTGGCGCGGTCGCTCGGGACGCCGCTGCGCCTGCGCGCGGCCGACGGGCAGCAGGACCGCGGCCCGACCGTGCTGGTCACCTTCGAGGCCTCCCTGGTGGCGCTGGAGGCGGAGCTCGGCCGACCGGTCGACCTGCGCAGGTTCCGCCCCAACCTGCACCTCGGACTCGACGCGCCCGCGTTCGCCGAGGAGGGCTGGGGCCCCGGCACCACGCTCACCGTGGGCGAGGTGGAACTCGCGGTGGTCGGCGACCACACCGGACCGTGCATCCGCTGTGCCGTGCCCAGCTGGGATCCGGACGGGCGGGAGCGCTGGCCCGAGCTGCAGAAGTGGTTGATCGGGGAGCACGGGAACAAGTTCGGAGTGATCATGCGGGTGACCCGGCCCGGGATCGCCCGGCGCGGGGACCGGTCGGCCGTCACCGTGCCCGAATCGGTGCCCGTGACCGGGGGAATCTAGGGCCTGTTCTGTGGATCACTGAACATCGAGTAGCGCGGCCCGCGCCCGTGGACCTCGCCGGGTCTTCGCGCTGCGCGCGGTTCATGCTCGGGCTGTGTTCGTTTGGGGCTTCGCCCCAAACCTCAGGTGAGAGGCCTTCCAGCCCCTCACACTCCCCGGCCGCTCCGGACGCGGTGACAACTCGGCCGATCGCGGCCCGTCCATCCGGCGTCCATCGACCTCAAGGAGCCGTTCACCGCCTGAGTCACACTGCAACCAGCATCTCGTGGAAGCTTCGGGTGTTGGCGTGGTCCGGCCACCGCTGTGTCAGCTCTGTATCCAAGGCGCGCAACTCGCGGCGTATGCGCGCCGACCCGGTGCTCTGGGCGACATTAAGCGCTTCCTGCCCCAGATGGGTGGCCCGGCCCGGATCCGGTTCGGATTGGGAGACGGCGACGGCGAGCTTCGCCGTCAGGTGCCCACGGTCGCGGGTCAGGTTCTTCGGCAGCTTCCCGATCTGTTCCTCAAGGATGGTCGCCGCTGTGTCAGCGCGGCCGGCGGCCCGGTAGCAGGCCGCGGACTGCTCCTGCAGCGTGTCCAGGTCGTAATAGTGCAGGTAGACCGGCACCTGCGGGTGAGACACCTGCGGGTGCTCATGCAGTACATCGGTGGCCTCATCAAGAAGGGTGAAGCATTTGTTGTGTTCGCCCAGCATCACCAGGCCGCGCGCCTGCTGCTGGGCGGCCAGCGCCGACAGCTTCGGTTCCAGCCCAGACGGGCTACGGCGGGCCGCCGCGGCCAGATGCACCACCGCGGCGTAGTCGTCGGTCAGGCACGCGATGTTCGACTGCCGCACCAGCATGTAGGCGGCCATCTGCGTGTCGCCGGCACACTGCGCCCACTCGGCGGCCCGCCGCGACCAGTGCATGGCCGTCTCCAACTGCCCGAGGTCTTGGTGTAGCCAGCCGGCCATTTCGGCGTACTGGGCGAGGACCTGCAGCAGCGGTTCGGCGTGGCGGGCTCCGGCGCCGCGCCGCAAATCGTCGAGAACGTCGATCTGCGCGAGTACCGGTCGCAGCAGCGAGCGGGCGCCGATCATCTTGTCGGCGCTGTAGTGCTCGGCCAGGACCCGTCGGAAGTAGTCGATGACGTCGTCGTCGATACGGGATGGCCGGTCGATCACGCGCGCTATCCGCTGCGCCTGGTCGGGGTCACCTAGGCCGGGCAGGACCGAGGCGAGTGTTCCACTGGCTAGTAGCTGAGCGAACTCGCGTCGTGAGAGGGTCACGCGCACGCTCCTTCCATCCGGTGTCTGCATGTCCAGCATGACCGGTTCGCTGTCGTATACGCCAGCGACGCCGAGGAACGGTGCCACGCCGCTGGGCCCGGCGGCGTGACGGAGAGCGCATAGCAACCCGCCCGCGCTGAGCGCCCCATCGAGCGCTTCGACCTGTTCGGCGGCGGGCAGGATCTCTCCTTTCTCGGCGCGGGAGATGCGGGTGTGGTCGTACAGCGCCCGCTTGCCGAGCTCCCGCTGCGACAGACCTGCCTGCTCGCGTAGATGATGCAGGACCAAGCCGAACATGCGCGGAGCCGCGCTGTGAGGTTCATGCATGGATACCGGCTCCCTGCCGTGTTGCTGGCGTGTTGCGGCAACACCCGACCTCTGGGTTGGCGGCCGTTCGCGAGCGACCATCCCTACAGGTGGGTGTTCGGAGCGTAAGTCGGATGGTCAGCGTTTGCACGCGGTTGACCACATCCCGTTACACCCGCTGGCCACTGACCACGAGAAGGCGGAAGAGGGATGCTGGCGCGGCCACCGCGGAGCTGGCGGCCCAGACCATGCATCCCGCCGACTTCACCACGGAAAGGAACACGTGATGACGATCACCCAGCTTCCCCCGGCGCGGCCACCGGCCGAGTGCGCCATCCCGGCCAGAGACCTGGCGGCGGCAGAGACGGCCGCCGCCGAGATGCTCACCGCGCTGGGCGTCGACCTGGGCGAGGAAAGCCGGACGGCCACCCCGGGCCGGATGGTGCGGGCGTTGGCGGAGGTGCTCACCTCCGACACCTGGACGACTCAATGACAACGATGGTGGAGGCCGCCCCGGTGCGGGTTGCGGACCTGCTGTTGGGCGAGTGGCGGCTGCGCGTGTCAGGACACGTCGACCTGGTGGCGGGCGTACTGGCGACGATGACTCCTCCGTGCGTGGTGGCCGCCGCTGGCCCGGATGCGGACTGGACGGTGCGGGCCGAGCGAGACGAGCGGGTTGAGATTCCCGGCGAAGCCGCCGCTGCTGCGTTGTTCGCCGACCGGCCTGTCCTAGCCTCTCCCTGCGATGGGCCGCAATTGGCGGTGGTCGACGCGGCGGACGGGCTGCTTCGCCTGCTGGGCCGCTACCGGCCCGGGACTCCGGCGGCGCTGCTGGAGGTCGACCGGACCCGGCGGATGACCCGGGTCGTGGTTCCCGGAATGGGGCCGGGCCGTCACTGGCCGGACTGGGTGGCCCGGCTGTACTTCTCCTGTCGGCTGCTGGACAGCGGATGGCGGATGCTGCACGCCTCAGCGGTCGTGGTCGACGAGGTGGCGGTGCTGTTCGTCGCGGGCCAAGGCGGCGGGAAATCGACGCTCGCGCATCGGGCGTGCACGGAGCTCAACGCCCGGTTCATGGCTGACGACCTGGTGCTGGTCGGGCCCGATGGAATCGTGGCGGGCTGGCCGACCCGCGCGGCGCTTCCTGCGGAACTCGCCGCCCCAGGCGAAGCGCAGGGGCGGCCGCTGCTGGTGAAGGGGACACGGCAGAGGATCTTGTTCACCCCTGCCGAGCATCGTGCCGTCTTCGTGTACGCGCCGCCGACCCGGCTGGGCGCTGTGGTGCACGTGACCGCCGCGGCCAAGCCGGGTCAGGGAGCGCATCGTCCGGCCGCGTGGGCCGCCCCGCTGAACCCGGCTGATCTGACGGCGGTGGTGGCGGAGGCGATGAACATTCCGGGGCAGCGGCTGTACTCCACCGACCTGCTGTGTCTGACCGGCGGCCCACCTTCGGCCCGCGTCGGCTGGCCAGACCTCAACTGGGGCTCCACGCTCGGGGCGCCCGGTGTGCGGCTGGCCGTGAGCGACCCGCTGGCGCTGCCTGACGCGCCGGTGTGGGAGGCGCTGTCGGTGTGGCTACCGGGGGTGAAGCTCCGGTGATGACCACAGCGGAAACCCAGCGGATCGTGGCGGTGCGCAGCGCCGGCCGCGTCCTGGCGGCCGTCGTCGGCGACAAACTGATCGCGGCGTGGCCTCGAATCGCGCCGCACGTTCCCGGAACGTCCAGCGAACCTCTGCAGGAAGGCAGCCACGCCGCTATCGCCGGGGTGGTCGTGCCGGACGATGTGGGAGACGCTCGCCGGTTGATCAACGCTCACCTGCATGTGCTGCACCTGACGCGTGGCACCGTGTGCGTGCACGCCGTCGCCATGTGCCGCCCCGGCGGTGCTGCGGTACTGCTGCTGGGTGGCCACGGCTCCGGCAAGACCCTCACCGGGCTGGCGCTCGCGGCACGCGGCTGGAACTGGCTGGCCGGTGACGTGACCCTGGTCGACGTCGCCAGTGATGGCGGACCCACCGTGCGGGGCGGCACCAGCGCGGTCCTCGGACGGCGAGCCTCGGTGCGTCGCTGGTTCCCCGAACTGGGCTTGCCCGAGGAGGGGGCCGAGGTTGTTGACCTGTGCCGCAGCGGTCCGCTGCCGCTTGCGGCCCCTACCCGGTTGCCGGTGGCCGGGGCGGTGCTGGTCGACGTCGACGGTGATCCTCTGGCCGCCGGAGGGACGATGGAACGGGTGGACCGGCACACCGCGGCCACGGTGTGGCTGCACGCCAGCGGGCATCTCCTGGATCGGGTCCTCGACAGCGGCGAGCAGCCGCTGCGGCTCCTGGAAACCGGGCCCGCCCAGCGGCAGCGCATCCGCTACGTCCACACCCTGACCGGGAGGGTTGGCTTGTACGCGGCGCGGGGCGCCCCCGCAGAGATCGCCGCACACATCGAACAATCGTTCACACCGTGGGGGCGGGCATGACCATGAGAGTGGAAGCGCTGGCGGTGGACTTCGGCGGCACCCTGGCACGGCCGGGCCCGAACCCGGACGCGGCGATCATAGCTGAGGCGCTGCACGGCCTACCTGGCACAGTGATCCCCGACGGGTTCGCCGCCGCGTTCGACGACGTGACCCGCCAGGTGCGGGCCGCCGACCGGCAGCGGGGCGAGCAGACACCGTTCGCTGAGCAACTGCGCCGCAGCGGAGTACATCTGCCTAACCCTGCGGCTGCCGCCGAAGCGGTGTTCACCGCCGTTCCGGACGCCGACGTCGACCCGCGGGCCGCCGACGCGCTGCGGCAACTGCGCCGGATGGGGCTGGTGTGCGTGCTGGCGTGCGACACGCAACGCCCGGAGAGCGTACGCCGCCGCACCCTGGACGCCGCCGGCATCGGCGACTGCTTCGACGCGCTCGTCCTGTCCAGCACGCTGGGCGTCCGTAAGCCGCATCCGCGGTGCTACGCCGCGGTGATCGCCGCCTCCGGCTGCCCGCCGGAACGGATCATGTTTGTGGGGGACACCCCCGCCAAGGACGCCGTCGCCCCGTACACCTACGGCATGCGCGCCACCCTGATCAGCCCATCGGGCCGCCCCGAAGGACTGGACCCGGCCATCGGCGTCATCACCCACCTGAGTGACCTGCCCGCTTACCTGGAGGGGCTGTCATGAGCGTTGACGCCGCCCGCCCCCTGGTGTGCCGATACGCGGGACCGCGGATCCGCCTGGTCGACGGCCACGCTCACCTGCTGCCCGCCGTACCGGCGCCGACCGGCATGATCTGCGGACGGTTCAGCGTGCTCAGCCCCGGTACCGAGCGCCGCCACCTGTACGCCACGACTGGCTTTGACGGGCCCCGCCACGCCGGCTACATGACGTTCGGCGGTGACCATTCCGCCGGATGGGTGCTGGCGGCGGTGCCGCACGGCGCCTGCTTCGATCCGTCGACTGGCGGCACCATCACCGCCCCGCCCGGCACCCGGATCCAAGCGGCGGCGGTGGCGCGTTTCCAGCAGATGGCGGTCCTCGGCCTGGACCAGGTGCCCGCCGGCGTCAGCTTGGACGACGCCGTGGTGGTCGGCTCCGGCCCGGTCGCGTTGGGCTGCGCGTTGGAGTTGCGGCGCCGAGGCGCCGCTCGCATCCAGGTGCTGACGGGCCGGCGGCAGCCGCCGATCAGCTACGCGCCGGGCGTTGAGTGTGCTTCCGTGATCAGCCGAGGTCGGACGGCGCTCGTCATCGACGCGGCTGGGACTCCGCGCCGCGCGGCGCGGCTCCTCACCCCACGTGGCACTCTTGGTCTGCTCGGCACCCCTGCCCTGGGTGGGAGGTTGTCATCGCTGCTGATTCACCGGTCGGGGTGGACGGTTGTGGGGATGCACGAGCTCAGCGCGGCCGCGACCCGCCGCTATCAGGACGCCTACACCGCGGCGGCGACCTGGTTGAACGGCCTGCCGCCGGACCTGGTCGACTCCTGGTGCCACCTCGTGCCGGGCACGCAGGCGCCCGCCCTGTACGCCGGGCTGGACGGGCCCCGATCACCCGAACCCGTGGTGATCTTCTCGTGGGAGGTGTCATGATCATCGCCCCGGTCGGCTTGTACAGCATTTCTGTGCGTGGCTTCGATGTGCCGGACATGCTCCGCTGGGCCGCCGCCCATGGTGTCCCGTTTCTGCATCTGCGGGGCGGACCGCGCGGCATGCACCTGTCCGCCCAGCCGACGCGGACGGTGCTGGCGTGGGCGAAGACGGCTGCGGACACGGTGCCGATCACCGGTGTCACCGCCGACGTCGACTTGGCCGACCTGCTCACCGGCGACAGGAGCCGCCGCCAGCGGGCGGCTACGGAACTCGCCCATCTGGCCAAAGCGGCGTACGTCCTCGGTGCCGGATGGGTACGGCTGTTGGCGCGCACCCCGCTGGCCGTGCGGGTACTGGCTGAAGCCGCAGCGATGCCTGCGCTGGCCGGCGGCCCGATGCCGCTGCTGGTGGAGCTGCACCATCCGGGCTGGCTGGCACCGGGCGCGTTCGCCGCGCTGACCGCCCTGATCGATTCCTGCCCGCGAATGCGGCTGTTGGCCGACACCGCGCAGCTTGCCGCCGCTACCCCCACTGGGCATGCGACGGCGGCTCGCCTTGGACTGTTGCTGGACCGCACACAGGTGGTGCACCTGTCCGACAACGATGCGGGCCTGGACGCGCCCGGTCACACCCTGGTCGCCGCCTTGGCCGCCGACCGCATCATCACCGGGCAGCGTATGGAGGTCGCCGTGGAATGGACGGGCGGCGACCGGACACCGGCCGTGTGCCTGGCCCGCTACCGTGCAGCCGTCGCCTGGTGGCAGCAGCTCGTCTTCGCCTTGGAGCCGCAATGACCCCCGTACCCGACAGCGGGTGGGTGGTGGTGACGAACTATCCCACCTGGCCCAGCCCGTACTTCGCTGAGCTGCACCGGCACGCTCCGTCCGGGTTGCCGCTCGGCTTCGTCCCCACTCTCGACGACATCCCTACCCGGCCCGCCCAGCCCGGGGTGATCAACCTGCACCGGTTGAAACGCCTCTACCTGGCGGCCGGAGGGCAACGCACCCTGAATGCGGCCAAGACCATGCTGGACCGGTTGTCAGAGCTGCACGGCGGCGGGTGGCGCATCGTGTGGACGGTGCACAACCTGCTGCCGATCGACGGCGGCGCACCGGGCGACGCCGACTGGTACGCCGCGCTCGGCGTGCTGGGCGTGGCGGACGCACTCCTCACCCACACCTGCTCCGACGCCGCATACGTGGCGCGGCTGACCAGCGCACCGGTCGTTGTGACCGGCTGGACCGGGCTGACCGTCCCACCCGGGTTCGGACCGGTACCCGAACCGGTGCAGGCTCTGACTGGCCGCCTGCGGTCCGCCCCCTACGCGGTGCTGGTCATGGGCAACATCACCGCCTACAAGGATCTGCCGGCCGTGGTGGAGGCGTTCATCGCCCACACCCGGCGTGCCCACCTCGTCGTGGCCGGCCCCTGCCGGGACGACACCCTCGCCAGGCAGGTCATGGCGGCGGCGAACGCCAGCGGCGGCCGGGTTCATGTCCACCCGCACCGGATCCTGCCCGAGCACGCACATCGGCTGTACCGGGCGGCTGACGCGGCGCTGTGCCCCTACCGCGCTGACGGGGCGTGGCAGTTCTTCACCAACGTCCTGCACCCCAGCTCGGTCGGCACCGCGCTGACGTTCGGCACTCCGGTCATCGCACCGGATC
Source organism: Streptosporangium canum (assembly GCF_900113865.1). Lineage (GTDB taxonomy): Bacteria > Actinomycetota > Actinomycetes > Streptosporangiales > Streptosporangiaceae > Streptosporangium > Streptosporangium canum. Next base: position 103,893 of record NZ_FOQY01000019.1, read on the forward strand.
TGCCGGCCGTCGTGGAGATGACCGCCGGGTATCCGGCGCGGCTGTACCTCGCCGGCGAGGGCCCCGGCCAGGTGCTAGTGGGCCGTCACACAACCTTGCCGGGGAAATCTGATCCGGCGGGAGCCGGTCATCCGGTGGCGATACCCGGTCAACGTTCGGAGACGGGCCACTAGCCGACGCTGAGGCGATGCCTCGCTTCCGTGGCCGCCGTCCCATGCTCGACGGCAACGCCCGGTGGCGGGCCATCACCGACACCTACCAGCGAATGTTCACCCAGCTCACAATCACAAGGGGATCAACGTGTCCGACGCCATGACCAGTCCTGCGGGCTCCGACCTGGGCGGCCGGGTCGCCGCCGTCCTGGCCGCCTCCTACGGGTTGGAGGTGCGCACCATCACGCAGCTGCCCATCGGGCAGGGCACCGTGAACTTCCGCGTCGCCTGCGACGACGGGCTGGAGGCGTTCGTCAAGAACTATCCTGCCGGCACCGACCTGGGCGCCGAACGGGAAGCGATCGGCCTGTCCACTCTGGCGGTGGAAGCGGGCATCCCCGGCGCGCAGGTCCTGCCCAACGAAAAGGGGAAGGTGATCGACGCCAGCGGGGAACTGCCGGTGTCGGTGTGGGAGTGGATGCCCGGCCGCGTCGAGACGCGTCTGTCGGCAACGCAGATGACCGCTGCCGGTGACGCGCTGGGCCGCATCCACGCCCTGTTCGCACCCCTGCCGACCGGTCCTGACCCGGACGCGGCAGTGCAGGCTTGGCGGACCCCCGACGTGGACGGGCTGGCCGCGACGATCGACAAGCTCCTGAAGATCATCGCCGGGCGCGTTCGCGACGGCGTCGCCGACACGTTCGACGTGGAAGCACAGCGCACCCTGTTGGAACGCCGCAGCATGCTCGACCGCGTGCCCGGCCTGCTCGACGACCTGCCCGAGAAGCTGACCGTGCAGGTTCTGCACGGCGACTACTCGCCGGTCAACCTGCTGTTCGAGGGCGAGACGCTGTCGGCGGTGCTGGACTACCGGCCGCCGAACCCGCCGTTCCTCCTCTCCTACGACCTGGGGCGGATGGCGTTCTACCCCAACACCGTCGCCGACGACCCGGGATGGGCGGACTCCGCCGCCACCTTCATCCGCGCCTATCGGGATGCTCACTCGGCCGTGCCCGCCGTCGATGTGCGGGCTTGCGGCCGGGTCGCGCTGCTGCAACTGCTCACCAGCCTCTACGGCGTCAAACAGCACTACCTGAAGCCGGGCCTGTTCCAGGCCGATCTGGATGAGTTCTGGCTGCTGCGCCACCACACCGCCGGTGTGCTGCTGGCGCAGCTCGCCGAAACCGACGACCTCCTGGCGGAACCGGCCAACTGACCCGGCCTCCGCCTTCCCCACTCCGTTCCCCGATCCTGCAAGGAGATCTTCGTGACTTTGGACACCGTTCCCTTACGCGCCTCCGCTGCCTGGGACGTCCTTCGCGGGCCGATCCCACCCGCCGTCCTCGCCGACGGCGCGGCCGACATCGCCGCCCGCCACGATCTCCACGTCGACCACGTCGACCCGCACGCCCTGACGCTCACCACCTCTCCCGGTGGGGCGCCCCTCGTCACCGTCCGCTGGCACCCCCGCACTCCGGAGCGGCCCGACACGCTCAGCCACGTCCTGCCCGCCGACTACCTGGAGATCCTCCTCGACGTCCACCCCGGCGGAGGGGAAGCCGCGGCGTCCCTGCACGGGTGGCTGCGCGACCGGCTGCGCTGCTACGACCCGGCTGAGCTGCTGCAGATCGGCGCGTCTATGCCGCTGCTGGCCCGCCACGCCACTCACGACCCGCACCTCGCCGACTGGGCGGTCATCTTCCGTGATCACTACGTGGAGAACACCCTCGCTTTCCTGCTGGCGCTGCAGCAGGCTGGCGTCCCCGCCGAATGGATCTACGCGCTGGCCAAGGGCGACCGCACCCGCAACCGTGACCGTATCCACGCCACCCTGCTCGCGCGCGGCTGCCGCAGCGGCCTGCTCGACAACACGGCGATCAACGCGCCCGCTGGCCACGCCGACGAACTCGCCCAGGCCCTCGCCGGAGTGGACGCGTTCATCGACGCCGCCCACGCCGCCGGGCGGAAGGTGCTCGTCATCGACGACGGCGGCCTCATTGCCCAGGGGTACGGCCACGCCGACGCGTCCCGCCAGGTCGATGCCGCCTTGGAGCTCACCGTGTCCGGTCTCAAGCGCATCGCCGCCGCCGGACCGCTGAGCATCCCTGTGTTCAACCTGGCCCGCTCGGCGCTGAAGACGAACCTCGGTTACCCGGAGATCGCCGACTCGTGCCTGAGGCGGCTGCGCGAGCTGCTGCCTGCGGTGAAGGTCATCGGCCGGACGGTCCTCGTCCTCGGCTACGGCACCCTCGGCTCCCGGCTGGCGGCCGCGCTGCGCGCCCAAGGCTGCCGGGTCCACGTCGTCGACCCCGCCCCGCTCGCGTTGATCGCCGCCGCCGAGGCCGGACATCCCACTTACCGCACCGTCGGTGACGCGCTGCGCAGCGTGCGGCCGATCCTCCTCGTCGGCACCACCGGTGAAGACGCCCTCACCCCGGAAGCGGTGGACGCCCTGCCCGACGGGGCGGTGCTCGCCCCGTACGCCACCAAAGATTTCTCACTGCTGGCCGCCGACCCCGCGTTCGCCGCCGCAGCGGAGGAGATTCCCGGCGTCGGCCGCCGCTACCGTCTGCCCTCCGGGACGGAGGTGACGGTTCTCGGCGACGGCCGATCCTTGAATCTGTTCGAGTCCGACGCCATCCCCAACCAGGGCTACGACGCCTACCGGGCCGGGACGCTCATTGCCGCGAAAGCCCTCTGCGCCCAAGTCGCGACGCTGCCGCCCGGCGTGCACACCAGCGTCGTCGACGACGTCATCACCGGCTCCGGCCTGTACGACGCCTACTACGACATCTACCTGGCCGCCGGTGCGGCCGCCCGCCCCACCTCCGCCGGGTCCACGCCGCTGGCCAGAATGACGGTGTGCGTCGTCGGCTACGGCACCGCGGGCCGCATGCACGCCCAGCTCTTCACCGATGCCGGCGCCCAACTCAGCATCGTCGACCCCAAGCATCAGGACTTGCCGCAGGGGTATCGGACGTTCCGCCACGGCGTCGACGACCTGCCGAAGGCCGTCGCCACCGGCGTCGGCCTGTGGTCGGTGTGCTGCCCCACCGCCGACCATCTGCCGGTACTGGGGTCGATCCTCAGCCACGACCCCGGCGCGCGGATCCTGCTGGAGAAACCCGCCTGCCAAGGCCATGAGATCACCGCCCTCGCCGGGCTGCTGAAAGCGCACCCTGCCGCCCGCATCCTGGTCATCGACCAGTACCGGCACGCCCACGCGCTCGGCGTCGCCGCCGACCTCCTCGAAAAGTACGAGCCTGGCGTGGCGCCGCATCACATCGCGGTCACCTTCACCAAGGACCGCACCGGAGACATCGCCGCGGGCCGCTTCGTTGACCGCTCTTACGGCGTTCTCGGCTACGAGTGGCTGCACATGCTTGCCGTTCTGCGCCGTTTCCTGCCAGCCGACGCTTTCGCCGCTTACCTCGCCACCAGTCCGCGGCAGGCGACGCTACGCGCCATCTACGACCCCCGCCTGTTCGTGTCGGCTCTTACCGAGCACGCCACTCCGTCCGCAGACGATGCCCCGGTGCACGTGGAGTTGCACTCCAGCATCATCAGCCCCGCCGTCGTGCTCAGCCCTACCCCGCAGGACACGGCGGGGGAGTGGCGGCGGGGTATCCGCCCCGCGGACGACCGGCACCGGTACCTGACCGTCCACGCCGGCCGCACTATCGTCACCGTCCACCTCGACCCGGTCACCACCGCCGGCGGGTGGCAGTTGGACCGCAACCAGCATCGCGTCACCGTGAAACGCGACGGCGACGTCCTTCATGACCAGGTCCTCGGGGACTCGCCGCTGCAGACAGCGATCCGGGCGGGCGCTGAAACGCTCACAGGCTCCGGGGAAGTACCGCCGCTGGACCTGGCACCGTTGCGGCGCATCACTGCTCTCGCCGAGCACTTACGCTCCCAGCAGCCTGAGCCCCACCTGGCGCAAGGCGACCCCGCGTCGGCGTCCCCGGGTTCGCTGGTCGTGGCGGGCTGATCATTCCGCCTACGGTCGTACCTGAGAACTGAACGGGCCTGGTCTCTTCGGAGACCGGGCCCGTTGTGGCTGAGCCCCTGATACCTATACCGGGGCGGTGCAGCGCGGGTCGTACTGGTGCAATCGGATCACCCCTGACTGTTTCGATGCCACCGATGCCGACATCGAAGAGGCCAGCCTGCGCACCTGGGCGCAGGAACATGCGCTGCCCGGCCACCTGCGTGCCGACCTGACCGCGAGCTGTACTGGCCGCTGCGGACCGCCAGCACCGTCTACCAGCTGCGTGACCTCGGCGAAGCCGCTCTGCACGACCGAGGGTGGGTCCTCAGGCTATTCCATGAACTCGTTCTCATCGACCAGGCCACCTGTCCGGTCCAACAGTCCGGTCGCCGATGTGGGCCGCGGGCCCGGCTGAATGACGGACATGCTGCACCGCCTGGGGCTGGACGCCTTCGGCATCGGCCTGTCGCCGGGGATGCTCGCCTTCCAGATCGGCGACGAGCAGCTCCACCACAACGAGGCCTGGGGCACACCGGTCTGTCTCGACTGGTATCGGCTCAGGCGCAATTTGTGTGGAAGGTTCACGGAACGTGGTGGGGAGGACGCCGAGCCGTCCTTGCTCCGGATCGCGAATTCCGGCTCACCCCCCACGTGCGTGGGGAGGACGCTCTGTACGGGTCGCTAAGCCCGTGATCTTGCGGCTCGCCCCCACGGGCGCCTGTGGAGGTGAGCCGCTTCACGCTGATCTGGGTCAGCTCGGTGTAGCGTCTTCCCCGCACGTGCGGGGAGTAATCGCTTTCCGCTTTCGCTTCTACCGTTTGTCGATCCCCGGCTAGGACACCTGGTGCAGATCACCTACGAGACGGTCGCGGCCCCTGGCCGGCCGCACAACGAAGATCATGTGATCGGCGGCCCCACGTGGGTCGCCATTCTCGACGGCGCCACCGCCGCGCATGGCGTCGACTCCGGCTGCATCCACGATGTCCCGTGGCTGGTGGCGCGCCTGGCCGCTGCCCTCGCTCACGGGTTGGTGACTCAGCCTGCGGTGAGTCTGCCGGACATTCTCGCCGAGGCGATCAAGATGACAATGGCCGTCCACGCCGACACGTGCGATCTGGCCAATCCTGACTCGCCGTCGTCCACGGTGGCGGTCCTGCGGCAGCGCGACGAGACGGTGGATTACCTGGTCCTATGCGACTCGCCCATCGCGCTTCAGCGCGCCGACGGCACCCTCACGGTGGTCGACGACGACCGCACCGATCACCTGCCGAGCGGCCGCCCCTACAGTCGGGAACTGGTCCGGTCGTTGCGTAACCACTCCGATGGGTTCTGGGTGGCGAGCACGAACCCGCAGGCCGCCTACGAAGCGCTCACCGGGTCGGTTCCGCTGGCCACGGTGACTGGCGCGCTGCTGCTCACGGACGGGGTGACTCGCCTGGTCGAAGCCTACGGCCATAGCTGGGAGCAGCTCGTCGCCACCGCGGCGGCGGACGGCTCCGGCCAGCTTATCGCCCAGGTGCGCGAAGCGGAGGTCGAGTACGGCCCGCCGTACCCGGCGGCGAAGGCGCACGACGACGCGACCGCGGTCTGGGTGGACTGGTAGCCGCCGGGCGCGCCGGGAGCGCGGGTAGCCTCTCACCAGTTGGATTGCTGATCGACAAGTAGGTAGGGTGGCTGCGGATCCGCCACCCGCTGTGCTCGGGTGGCAGGTCAAGGGCCTGCTCCGGTGTTGGTAGCACCGGGCGGGCCCGTTTTTCATTGGTGCGTCTGGGTTCGTCCCTCCCTCCTCCAGGATGAATGACTTACCGATGCGCCTTCACTAGGCAGGCGAATCGATCACCCGTTAGGGTGATCGCATGTCACGTCCTCAACCGCCTTGGATCCCCGTCGGAATCGACGGCATCGCCACCGCCCTTGACGTCTCGGAGAACACCGTGATGACGTGGCGGCGGCGATCCGCCGAATGGATACGCGTCGAGAAGTTCCCCGACCCCGAAGGCCGGATCTCCAACCGCGCTTGGTGGTGGCTGGCCGACGTCATCGAATGGGCCAAGTCGACTGGCCGGCTGCCCACCGACTACACCTACACCCCGCCCCCCGAGAGCTAGCCGCTCGTGTACGGCTGTCCGGTGCTACCAACACCGCCCGGCCGGAGTGACTCCCCTGAGCGCAGCAGGAGGAACGGCCCCTTGGGCATCCAGTACATCCTTGACGTCTTCGACCATGCGCCTGCCATGACTGCGGCCGAGGGCCTCGTCCTCATGGCCATCGCGGAGGAGACCCGGTTCCCCGGCGATGTTCGGAAGATCGACTCCGCCACCATGACCAGGCGCACGCGCGGCATGTCGTCGAGCGGCGTCCGCAAGGCCTTGGAGCGTCTCGCGGACCGCGGCATTGAGGCGAGGGTGCCTCTCGGCATCGGCCGGGACGGGCGGCCGTACTACTCGGTGCCGAGCCAGGTGCCGCTCTACCGGTTGCCGCAGTTCCCTCCACCACCCGGATGCGCGTGCCACCGATGCGAGCAGGCGAAGGCGGGACCACAGTCCCACTTCAAGAAGGGAGCAGCGTCCCCCCTTAAGGAAGAACCGCAGGTGGCAGAAGGCGAGACTCCAGTCCCGCCTTCCGGTGAAGGCGGGACCACAGTCCCCGAAGGCGGGATCACAGGGCGGCCAGGCGGGACTGCAGGGACGCCAGGCGGGACCACAGTCCCGCCCTCTCCGTTCCGTACCGTAAAATCTCCCTCTCTCAGCGCGGCCGAGCAGAAGATTGCCGACACCGTCGGAGCGACGGCCGACGAGACGAGAGAGATCATTGCGATCATCAAAAGTGAGAACCCCGGTATCCGCAGCCTGGCCGCCTACGTCGCGCGGCTGGCAGACAACGGAGACCTGGCGCTGCTGATGAATCGTGTCCGCTCCGGAGCCCGCGCCGCTGGACCGTCGTCGACGCCGATCCCGCCCGGCTACGCCAGGCAGGTCGCCCGGCCGCCCTGCCCGCATGGCGTTCCCGGCGGCCACCTGCCACGGCCCGGCACCGACACCCCGGCCTGCCCGCAGTGCCGCCATGCCACCGCCTCGGCGCCTCCAACTACCCCGCAGATGCACCAGCGCACCTTGGATGCCGCCAGGGACTTGGCCACGCTGCGGGAGACACTCGCGAGCCTGTCGTCCCGGCCGGGGCTGCGACGGCCCGCCCTGACCATCCGCCCTCCCGGCGAGGCAGGGCCCTCACCGCAGGTCCAGGCCGCTCACCACTACCTGACCGGACGCGACGACTTCGACGTGTGGATGAACGCGGCCCGCCAGCGGCTTGGGGCGGACGCCACCACCGGGCAGGTGATGGTCCTGGCCGCGGAACTGGCGAAGGGCGAATGAGCCGGGCGCTCGTCCCCGCGAGCGAGCTCATACCGGCCGTCGTCGTCTCCCGTCAGAGAATCATGGAACCGGCCAGCACGCCATCTGAGGGATGACGAAGGGCTCATCTCCCGGTCGGGAGACGAGGCCCTTACGCGTCTGGGCTACGTGCGCACCTAGATGCCACAGCTCTCGCTCATGAACCCCCCACCCCGTTGGAGCGTGACCCGCACGCCGTGGAGCGCGTTCCTCACGAAGTCGTTGGCGATCGTGGCGCCTGCGCCGGTCGAGCGCTCCCAGTAGCAGTCGACGGTCCGGCCCGTGTGGTAAGTGCCGGGCTTGATGTCCTTGGTGGACCCGTAAGTGCCGTCGGTGAACCCGACGATCTTCCGGCCCCACGGCGGTGGCCCTTACTGTAGGTGCCAGCCAAGAAGGTCCGAAAGGAGAATCATGTCGGTGCTCGTGGCGTTCAGCGTGACGCCGATCGGCGCGGGGGAAGACGTCGGCGAGCTGGTCGCCGAGGCCGTGCGGGTGGTGCGCACCTCGGGTCTGCCGAACCGTACGGATGCGATGTTCACCACGGTTGAGGGGGACGATTGGGATCAGGTGATGGGCGTCGTCAAGGATGCGGTGGCGGCGGTCGAAGCCCGGTGCGGGAGGGTCGGCCTGGTGCTGAAGGCGGACATCCGCGAAGGGCAGGGCGGTCGCATGGACGCCAAGGTGGCCACCATCGAGCGCCATCTGGCGTAGGAGCGTCGCCCGCGTCGCCCTCCGGCGCGTACTGCGGCGGCCGGGAACGCCGGAGGGCCCGTGATCCATGGGTGGGAACTCCGGCGGCTGGTGATCAGTTTGCAGGAACGGGCCGACTTTCAAGGAGTGTTGCTGGATGGCGGGAAAAGAATCGCTGGGACGTCTCGTCGCGGGCGGGCTGGCGCTGGCCGCGGTGGGATGGGCAGTGCGGGACATCCCGGCGGAACTGGGCGGCCGGGCCACAGGAGAGCGGCTGGCCCGGATGCTGCGCTCCCCGCGCTTCCACGACGGCGTCTTCCACAACTCCGTGCCCGGCTCCCACGCGCCGCCGGTGAGCAGCCTCCCGGAGACGCTCCGGGAGCTGATCTTCAATCGTGACGGGCGGAAGCCGGGCGGGCCGATCCCGCTGGTGACCTCCCCCGCCACCCCGCCGTCCGCGGGCGGGCTGAGCGTCGTCTGGTACGGCCACGCCACCACGCTGGTGGAGATCGAGGGACGCCGCGTCCTGTTCGACCCCGTGTGGAGCGAGCGCGCCTCGCCCTCGCGGCTCGTCGGCCCGCGGCGGCTGCACCCGCTGCCGGCCCCGCTGGCGGACCTCCCGGTCCTCGACGCGATCGTGATCTCCCACGACCACTACGACCACCTCGACAGGGCCACGGTCCGCGCGCTGACCGCCCTCCAGAGCGCCCCCTTCCTGGTCCCGCTGGGCATCGGCGCCCATCTGGAGCGCTGGGGCGTGCCCGCCTCGCGGATCGTCGAGCTCGACTGGGAGGAGGAGGCGACCGTCGCCGGCCTGCGGTTCGTCGCCACCGCCGCCCGGCACTTCTCCGGGCGCGCCCTCACCCGCAACACCACCCTCTGGGGCTCATGGGTCGTCGCGGGACGGGCCAGACGGGTCTTCTACGCGGGAGACTCCGGCTACTTCGACGGCTACACCGGCATCGGCGCCGCGCACGGCCCGTTCGACCTCACGCTGATGCCGATCGGCGCCTACAGCCCCGCCTGGCCCGACATCCACATGGATCCCGAGGAGGCGGTCGACGCACACCTCGACCTAGGCGGCAGGCTGCTCCTGCCGGTGCACTGGGCGACCTTCACCCTGGCCGTCCATCCGTGGGCCGAGCCCGTCGACCGGCTCCGGCACGAGGCCAAGGCCCGCGGCGTGCGGCTCGCGGTGCCCCGGCCGGGTGATCGCGTCGACGCCGACGACGTCCCCCTGGTGGACGCCTGGTGGGAGCTGCTCGGCGCCTGACGCGCGGACGGGGCGTCAGACGGCCTGTCCGGCGGGGACCCCGGACGGCCGCGCGGGCAGGGTGACGGTCACAGCGCGGCCTTTCTCGTGACCGCCAGGTAGTCCTCGACGCGCCGCCGGTCCGGCTCGCCGGGAAGCGCGCCGGTGCCCGGGAAGGCCGCCGTCAGCTCCGCGCGCCACCGCTGGACCTCGGCCCAGGAGACCTCGCCCCGCCGTACGGCGAGCAGCCGGTCGCGGTGGTCGTCCATGCGGACCAGCGGTTCGCCGTGGCGGGCCAGGTGCAGGCCGCTGATCAGCAGCCGGATCATGTGCATCGCCTGCTTCCACCGGGGGCGCTCGGGGTCCAGGCGGCGGAACTGGGCGTCGGCGTATCCGGTGAAGCTGCGGTGGGCGCGCCTGGACAGGAAGGCGCGCCGGATCGCGAGCAGGTCCTCGCCCGCGGGGGCGACCTGCTCGACGATCGGCGACCACAGGCACTCCAGGACCGTCGGGTTGGCCTCCAGGGCGAGGCCGCAGAAGCGTTCGACCTCCCAGGAGAACTGCTCGGGCAGCGGTCCCTCGACGTGCGTGGGCGGCTTGGTCAGCCGCCAGAACAGCGGGGTCGGCGCCACGAAGACCCCGCGCCGGTCCACGTCGGAGTCCTCGGTCTCCAGCCCGTAGGCGCGGGAGCCGACCACGACCGACAGCACCAGGTGATCGGGGACGTACCGTACTTCCATCCGCCAAGCCTGCCAGTCCGGCGCCGGTCCTCGACACGGGTTTTCCGCCGCGAGGGCCCCTCAGCCGGGCCGCGGCGGCTCGCGTGATCTTTCATGGCCCTAGGAGGTTTAAACCGTCTCACGACCGCCGAATCGGGTGAGATTCGCCTTACCGCCCCAATATGATGTTGGCGGTTTACCGATCCGCGGGCCGGACGTGACCGCGTCTTTACGTGGGCGGCCGGTGCGATCCATCTGGGGGGACAGTGCTGGTCTTCGTCGTGCGTGTTGTGAGGTCGCCGAACCGATGAGTTCCCCGGCCGACAGAGCGAAGATCATCCTCTACGACTACGAGCGGTTCAGCCAGCTCGCCGGCCCCGTGACCGAACCGGAGCCCGGACGGCCGTACCGCGTCCAGTACCGCTCCATGCTCGCCAGCGAGCCGCACCGGGTGCGGGCGGTGCTGCTGATGGTCGCCGCGCTCGTGGTGGAGTTCACCATGATGGCCTGGCTGCTGCTGCCCAGCCACTGGACGGTGCGCGTCGACCCCTACGGCATGCTCCCGTGGTACATCCCGGTCGCCGACAAGGTCATGCTCGTGGCGATCGCCCTGATCGAGATATTCCGCCTGGTCAGTGTGGTCTCCAACGTGCACGCCATGCTGGCGGCCAGGGACCCGCTCCCGGTCCCGCCCGAGCCGGGCAGCAGGGTGGCCTTCATCACCACCTGCGTGCCCGGCAAGGAGCCGCTGGAGATGGTCCGGGAGACCCTGTCCGCCGCCCTGCAGATCCGCCATGACGGGGTGCTCGACGTGTGGCTGCTGGACGAGGGCGACGACCCCGAGATCCGCGAGCTCTGCGACTGGCTGGGCGCCCGCCACTTCAGCCGCAAGGGCGTGCCCGAGTGGAACCAGGCCAAGGGCTCCTTCCGGGCGAAGACCAAGCACGGCAACTACAACAGCTGGCTGGACGCCCACGGCGACGACTACGACTTCTTCGTCTCGGTCGACACCGACCACGTGCCGCTGCCGGAGTTCTGCGAGCGCATGCTCGGATACTTCCGCGACCCGCGCGTGGCCTTCGTGGTCGGCCCCCAGGTCTACGGCAACTACACCGCCGGGGTCACCAAGGCCGCCGAGAGCCAGCAGTTCCTCTTCCACTCCCTGATCCAGCGTGCCGGCAACCTGTACGGGGCGCCGATGTTCGTCGGCACCAACAACGCGGTGCGGATCCGGGCGCTCAAGCAGATCGGCGGCCTGTACGACTCGATCACCGAGGACATGGCCACCGGCATCGAGTTCCACCGCTCCCGCGACCCGGAGACCGGGGAGCGCTGGATGTCGGTCTACACCCCGGACGTGCTCGCCGTGGGCGAGGGGCCGTCGTCGTGGACCGACTTCTTCACCCAGCAGCTCCGCTGGAGCAGGGGCACCTACGAGACGCTGCTCACCCAGTTCTGGCGGGCGGCGTTCCGGCTGTCGCCCGGACGGCTGTTCAACTACAGCCTGATGGTGACGTTCTATCCGATGTCCGCGCTCAACTGGCTGCTGGCCGGGCTGAGCGCCACCCTCTTCATGGCGGTGGGCGGCTCGGGCGTGACCGTGCCCATGGACGTGTGGCTGATGCTGTACGGCGACGCCGCGCTGCTGCAGGTCATGCTCTACACCTGGAACCGCCGGCACAACGTCAGCCCGCACGAGCCGGAGGGCTCCTCCGGGGTCGCGGGGATGGTCATGTCGGCGCTGTCGGCGCCCATCTACGTGGCCTCGCTGATCGGGGCCGCGCTGCGGCGGCCGAGCAAGTTCGTCGTCACCCCCAAGGGCGACTCCGCCAGTCCCGATCAGATCGCGACTTTCCGCATCCATCTGTGGTGGGCCGTGATCTTCGGTGGTGGGCTGCTGCTCACCGTCTTCTGGACCGGGCACGTGCACCTGGTCATGACCCTGTGGGTGTTTCTCGCCCTCGTGATCTGCCTGGGGCCCCTGGCGACCTGGGCGTGGACCAGCCGAGGTAACCGTTGAGCCGTCTGCGTAAGAACCTGATCGCCGCCGCCGTGATCGCCGTGATCGTCGGGGTCAACCTGCCGGCCGTCGCCGGTTTCGCCTCCCGCCAGTGGCACGACTACCGGATCAACCGGGACGACTACAAGGCGCGCTACGGCCACTGGAGCTTCCTGGACGTCCCCGACGAGTTCAAGGTCAACGCCATCCACGCGGCGCTGCTGCGCACCGGCAAGGTGCTCATCGTCGCCGGCTCCGGCAACAACGCCGCCAACTTCGACAAGGGCACCTTCAAGACCGTGCTCTGGGACCCGACCAAGCCGGGCCAGGCGGGCGAGTTCAAGATGATCGACACGCCCGTCGACTTCTTCTGCGCCGGCCACGTGCTGCTGCCGAACGGCAACCTCCTCATCGCCGGCGGCACGCTCCGCTTCGAGGTGCTCAAGAGCAAGGTGAAGAGGGCCGGAGGGGCCCTGGTGGTGAAGAACGAGAGCCCGCACATCCGCCGGCAGCTCCACCCCGGCACCCTGATCGCGGCCCCCAACGGGAGGCTCTACCGCACCACCGCGCACATCACGGTGCCGCCCGCCGAGAAGATCGAGAGCGGCGTGCCGGGCAAGGCCCGGATCAAGCCCAGCGAGACCAAGGTGTTCGCCGAGTCCGTGGTCGAGGGCGCCCCCGGCGTCTTCACCTCGCCCGGCGGCTACGTCAAGTACGAGATCCAGGGGCTGACCGGCAGGGAGAAGCGGAACCTGTACGCCATGGGCGCCGACATGACGCTGGAGAAGCAGGACTTCCAGGGCATCAAGGACGCCTACGAGTTCGATCCGATCGCCGAGCGCTACATCAAGGTCCAGGACATGGCCGAGGGGCGCTGGTACCCGACGATGACCGCCCTGCCCGACGGCAAGGTGATGACGGTCTCCGGCCTGGACACCGTGGGGCAGATCACCAGGGACAACGAGTTCTACGACCCGCAGACCAGAACCTGGATCCCGGGGCCCAAGCGGTTCTTCCCCAGCTACCCGGCGCTGTTCCTGCTGGACGACGACACCCTGTTCTTCTCCGGCATGAGCGCCGGATACGGTCCGGGCCAGCTCGCGCTCCGTCCCCCCGGCATCTGGGACTACCGCCGCGACACCGACCGCCTGATCAAGTCCGCCGGCGGCGTCGGCGGCGTGGCGCCCGACGAGATGGAGGCCTTCACCCCGGTCCCCGGGCTGCCCGAGCCGGAGCTCAACGAGACCGGCGCCTCGGTGCTGCTGCCCCCCGCGCAGGACCAGCGGATCATGGTGATGGGCGGCGGACCGGTCGGGGAGCGCCAGCCGGGCCTGCCCAACGCCACCGACCGGACCGCCATCATCGACCTCAAGCAGCCCGCGCCCCGCTACGTCCGCGGTCCGGACCTCTCCGACCCGGTGCGCTACCCGTCGGCGGTGCTGCTCCCCGACGACACCGTGTTCTCCTTCAACGGCTCCAGCGACTACCGCGGCCGGGGCGACAGCGACGTCCTGCGGGCCGAGGTCTACCGCCCGAAGAGCAACAGCTTCCACGAGGCCGCGGCGCCCGCGGTGGGCCGCAACTACCACGCCGAGGGACTTCTGCTGCCCGACGGCCGGGTGCTCAGCATGGGCTCCGACCCGCTCTTCGCCGACGAGGCGGGCACGATCCCCGGCTCGTTCGACCAGCGGATCGAGATCTACACCCCGACCTACCTGTACAACGGCGAGAAACGGCCGATGATCACCGATGGGCGGCGGATGCTCGGCATGGGCTCCCGGGCGGGGTTCAAGACCCCCGACGCCGAGCGCATCCAGGAGGTCCGGCTGATGCGGCCGAGCGCGGTCACCCATGTCACGGACGTGGAACAGCGCTCCATCAAGCTCGAATTCACCCGGGTGCCCACCGGTATCGTCGTCACGGTCCCGACCAACCCCGCCCTGGCTCCGCCCGGCTGGTACATGCTGTTCGGCGTCACCGCGAAGGGGACACCGTCCCCGGCCCGCTGGGTCCACATCGGAGGAGATCGATGAACAGGTACGGCCGCGCGGCCACCGCGCTGGCCTTCGCCCTCGTGGCGACGGCCTGCGGTGAAGGTCCCCCCTCGACCACGGACGGCTCCGGCGCGACGCGCTTCTACGTCGACCCCGAAGGCACCGCCGTCGGCGAGCTCCGCAGGCTGGAGGGGGAGGGGAAGACCGAGGACGCGGCGCTGATCCGCAGGATCGCCGAGCAGCCGAACGCGATCTGGATCGGTGACCAGGACCCGCACGCCAGGGTCTCCGACATCACCGCCAAGGCGCGGGAGGCCGGCCAGGTGCCGGTCCTGGTGGCCTACCACATCCCCGACCGCGACTGCGGCCAGTTCTCGGCGGGCGGCGCCGCGAGCGCCGACGAGTACCGCTCGTGGATCGGCCGCTTCGCCGAGGCCCTCGGCGACCGCCCCGCCTGGGTCATCGTCGAACCCGACGCGCTGGCGCACATCCTCGACAGCTGCACCCAGGGCGGCAGGGCGGCCGAACGCCTCGGCCTGCTCCGTGAGGCGGTGCGGACGCTGAAGAAGCAGCCCAACGCCAAGGTCTACCTGGACGCCGGGAACGCCGGCTGGATCAAGAACGCCGACGACTGGGCCGAGCCGATGCGGCAGGCCGGGGTGACCGAGGCCGACGGCTTCGCCTTCAACGTCAGCAACTTCTTCACCACCGAGGAGAGCGTCGCCGCCGCCCGGCGCCTGTCGGACGGGCTCGGCGGGGCGCACTACGTGATCGACACCTCGCGCAACGGCAACGGCCCGCTGCGCGAGGGCGCCGACACCTGGTGCAACCCCAGGGGGCGGGCGCTGGGCGAGGAGCCGACGACCCGGACCGGGCACGACCGGGTGGACGCCTTCCTGTGGATCAAACGGCCGGGGGAGTCCGACGGCGACTGCCACCGGGGAGAGCCCCGGCCGGGTGAGTGGTTCTCCTCCTACGCCCTGGAACTCGCGCGAAACGCGGGATGACCGCTCGATCCTTTACACCATGGATCTTGCAGGTGAAGATTGTTTCGCAGGACATTGGCCGGAGTCGTCAGATTTTCATCGACCCTCTCGGAGTCCCCCTCGATGAACAGATGGAAGACAGTCCTCATCACCCTGGCGGTCGCCCTCCCCTCCGGCGTCCTGCCCGCCGCGGCCGCGCGATCCGCGACCGCCCCGACGGAGAGCGCCGCCGTCGCGCGATCCGCGTCCGCCCCGATCGCGGACAACGAGACCCAGCCCGTCTACTCACGCGCCGACGCCCTGGCCGAGACCGTGTTCGTCGAGGTCGCAGGGGTCGACAGCGACCGTGACGGCCGTCCGGACCGGGTCGCCGTCGACATCATGCGGCCCAAGGAGACCGCCTCCGGGCTGAAGGTCCCCGTCATCATGGAGGCCAGCCCCTACTACGCGGGCGGCAACGACGTGCCCAACCACGTGGTGGACCTCGACGGGTCCGACCCCGCGGGCATGGAGTACCGGCGCAACAAGTTCAACGACCTGCGCGATGAGATGTTCGGCCTCGACGAGGACCTGGCCGCCTCCCGCGCGGCCGCGCCTCCCTTCCGCGGCTACTACGACAACTACTTCGTGCCGCGCGGCTACGCGGTCGCGCTGGTGGAGAACCTCGGCTCGGGCCGCGCGACCGGCTGCCCGACGACCGGCCTGGCCAACGAGACCGCCGGGCCCAAGGCCGCCATCGACTGGCTCAACGGCCGGGCCCGGGGCTTCGACGCGTCCGGGAACGAGATCCGGGCCGACTGGTCGACCGGCAACGTCGGCATGACCGGCGTCTCCTACAACGGCACGCTCTCCTACGCCGTCGCCGCGACCGGAGTCAAGGGGCTCAAGACGATCGTGCCGATCGCGGCCATCTCCTCCTGGTACGACTACTACCGGGCCAACGGCGGCGTGATCGCCGCCGGCGGCTACCAGGGCGAGGACGCCGACGTGCTGGCCCGCTACGTCCTCACCAGGGAGAACGCCGAGCAGGCCTGCGGCGCGCTGATGGACGAGATCGAACGCGACCAGGACCGGGTCACCGGCGACTACTCCGCCTTCTGGGACGGGCGCAACTACCTCAAGGACGTGGGCAAGGTCCGCGCCAGCGTCTTCGTGGTCCACGGCCTCAACGACTGGAACGTCAAGACCAAGCAGGCCGTCCAGTGGTGGGACGCGCTCGAGCGGCGGGGCGTGCCGCGCAAGATCTGGCTCCATCAGGGCGCCCACTTCAACCCCTTCTCCTTCGCCCAGCGCAACACCGAGTGGCTGCGCCAGCTCCACCACTGGTTCGACTTCTACCTGTACGGCCTGCGCAACGGCATCATGGACGAGCCGCAGGCGGACGTGGAGTCGGGGCCGGGCCAGTGGGCCCAGCACGCCTCGTGGCCGCTGCCCGGCACCCGTGACGTACGGCTGCGCCTGGCGGCCGGGACGGGCGGCCAGAACGGCACCCTGAGCCGGGAGCGCTCCGGCGGCCACGCCGTGGAGTCCTTCACCGACCAGAACGTCCGCACGGCCGAGCAGCTGGCCGAGAACATCACGGCCACCGACCCCAACCGGCTGGCCTACCTGTCGCCGGTGCTGGCGAAGGACGCCCGGCTCTCCGGCACCCCGGCCGTCTCGGTCAGGGCGGCGTTCGGAGGCGGGCGCTCGCCCTATCTGACGGCCCTGCTGGTCGACTACGGCACCGACGCCCGCGCCTACGGCGGCGTCAGCTACGGCCCCACCCCGGTCTGCTACGGCCAGGGCGTGCCGGGGGACACCGGCTGCGCCCGCCTCGCCGAGCACGTCACGGTGACCGCCCCCTACAAGATCATCACCAGGGGCTGGATCGACGTCCGCAACCGCCACTCCGCCTCCCGGACCGACCTGCTCCGCGAGGGCCGCTTCTACGACTTCGACTTCGACCTCCAGCCGACCGACTACGTCGTCAAGGCCGGCCACCGGATCGGGGTCGTGCTCATCTCCACCGACCGCGACTTCACGCTCCGCCTGCCCGCCGGGACCGGCGTCTCGGTCGAGCCCGGTGACAGCTCGGTCGAGCTCCCCCTGGTCGGCGGCCGATCGGCTCTCGGCTAGCCGCTCCTTCCGGTGGGCGGGCCGCCGCCGGGGATCGACGCCCGGCGGCGGCCCGTACGGACCCGGCTATTGACGGGGAGCCGGACCACTGATGGAGTGATCCCCGATATGCGCCGTTCAGGGAGTTCCCCGACGGGCCGGTGGCGCCGGTGGACACCGTTCGCCCTGGCCGTCGCGGGGCTGACGGCCGTCGCGCTCGCCGCCGACGGGATCCGGCTCGACGGCGCGTTCGATCTCGACGTTCTCCTCCCGGAGCCTCCCGTGCGCAGTCCCGTCCCGGTCCGGAGCCGGAGCGCCGACGTTCTGCCCGTGGGCGAGGACCCGACGGGGCGGTTCGCCTTCTGGGCCGTGATCGTGGTCGGCGCGGTGCTCGCCGCACCCGTGATCGTCATGCTGGTCAGGATGCTCATGCGCTCCGGCGACCGGCCGCCCGCGGCCCGCCCGGCGCAGGAGAGACCGCCGGCCGCCGCCGACGAGATGCGGGCCGCGCTCCGGGCGGCCCTGACCGACCTCGACGCCGGGGACGACCCGCGCCGCGCCGTGATCGCCTGCTGGCTCCGGCTGGAACACGCCGCCGCCAGGGCCGGGACCCCGCGCATGGCCGCCGACACCCCCGGCGACCTGGTCACCCGGCTGCTCGCCGCGCACAGGGTGAGCGGCCCGGCGCTCGGCCGCCTCGCCGCCGCCTACCGCCAGGCGCGCTACGCCCCCCACGAGGTGGCCGAATCACTGCGCGGCACGGCCCGGCGGGCGCTGGCCGAGGTGGACGCGGAGCTGTCGCCTTGACGGCCCTCCTGTGGCACCTCGGGATCCTGGCGGCCGCCGTCGCGCTGGCCGTCGTGATCGTCCGCCGGATCCCGGTCATCCCGCCGAAGCCGTCCGGTCCGCCCCGCGCGGCCGCCGCCGCGGAGCCGGCGGACCGGGCGTTCGCCCAGGCCCGGTGGTGGGAGCATCGGCTCGTCTCCACCCGGGACGACCTGCCCAGGTTCCGCTCGCTCGTCCAGCGCCGCCTGGCCGAACTGGCCGTGGAACGGCTCCGCCGACGGCACGGCGCGATCGGCCCCGGCCGGGCCGCGGAGATCCTCGGCGGCGAACTGTACGAGCTGATCACCGTCCCCGTGACGGCGGTCCCGACCCGCGCCGAGCTGGCCCGCCTGATCGCGCGCATCGAGGAGATATAGATGAAACCCGCCGAGGTGGGCAGGCACGCACGCGAGGTGCTCGACCGGCTCAACACCGTCGTGGTCGGCAAGCGTGACGCGCTGGAACTGGTGCTGGCCGCAATCCTGGCCGGCGGGCATGTGCTCCTGGAGGACTTTCCCGGCCTGGCCAAGACCCTCACCGCCCGCTGCTTCGGGCAGGTCCTCGGCCTGGACTTCACCCGCCTGCAGTTCACCCCCGACCTGCTGCCGGCCGACGTGACCGGCTCGTTCCTCTACAACCAGCGCGACGGCGACTTCGTCTTCCGCAAGGGCCCGGTCTTCACCAACCTGCTGCTCGCCGACGAGATCAACCGCACTCCGCCCAAGACCCAGGCGGCCCTGCTGGAAGCCATGCAGGAACGCCAGGTCAGCGTCGAAGGCGTCACGCACCCGCTGCGGGCCCCGTTCCATGTGCTCGCCACCGCCAACCCGATCGAGTACGAGGGCACCTACCCGCTGCCCGAGGCCCAGCTCGACCGGTTCCTGCTCCGGGTGTCCTTCGGCTACCCGTCCCCGGAGGAGGAGTGGACGATGCTGGGACGCCGGATGGCCCGCCGTACCGAGGAGAGCGTGCTCGAACCCGTCGTGGACGCCGTCACCCTGCGGGAGATGCAGCGGGCGCTGGAGGAGGTGGCCGTGGAGGACTCGGTCGGCCGCTACATCGTCGACATCGTGTCCGCCACCCGGGAGCACCCCCAGCTCCAGGTCGGGGCCTCCCCCCGCGGCTCGCTGGCCCTCCTGCTGACAGCCCGCGCCCGCGCGGTGCTCGACGGCCGCGACTACGTCATCCCCGAAGACGTCAAGCGGGTCGCGCCGGCCGCGCTGTCCCACCGGATCAGCCTCCGCCCGGAGATGTGGCTGCGCCGCGTCGACCCGGTCTCGATCGTCGAGGAGGTCTGCGCCCGCACCCCCGTTCCCCCCTCCGGGCAGCTCCCCGCCTACACCGGCGGCACGTGATGTGGACCTCCACCGCGGCGCTGCGCCGCGCCGTCGTGCTCAGCGTCGGGCTGTGCCTGCTCGCGGTGACGCTGGGCCGGGTGGACCTGCTGGTCATGGCCGTGCCGTTCGTGCTGGGCACGGCGGTCAGCCTGCGCTCCCGGCCGGCCGGATCCCCCAGGGCAGCCCTCCACCTCGCCGACGCCGCCGTCACCGAGGGGGGCGCCGTCAGAGCCTCGGTAACCGTGGACGCCGACCGTTCGACGCTGTGCGTGGTCAGCCCCGCCGTCTCGCCCGGCCTGCACCAAGACGTCAGGCACCACGTCGTGGCGCCGCCCGCCGAGGTGGCGCTCACCGGCACGGCCCGGCGCTGGGGCGTCCACCCGCTGGGGCCGGTACGGGTCCGGGTGATCGCCTGTGACGGGCTGATGGAGTTCCCCGAACTGGTGCTGCCCGCCGGGAACGTGCGGGCCCTGCCCGTCGCCGAGCCGTTCGCCTCGCACGTCTCCGTGCCCCGGGCCGACGGGATGTCCGGGATCCACCGGTCCCGCCGGCTCGGGGAGGGCGGGGAGCTCGCCGGGGTACGGCCCTACCGACCGGGTGACCGGCTGCGCCGCATCGACTGGCGGACCACCCTGCGCACCCGCGAGCCGTACGTCAACGCCACCCAGCCCGAACGCGACGCCGAGATCGTGCTGCTGCTGGACGTCCTGCACGAGGCGGACGGAGACGACGGCACGGCGAGCGTGCTGGACGTCACCGTCCGTGCCGCCGCCGCGATCGCCGAGCACTACACCCGCCAGGGCGACAGGGTCTCCCTGGCGGAGTTCGGGCCCCGGCTGCGGAGGCTGCGCCCCGGCACGGGCCGGCGGCACCATCTGGCCCAGCTCGCCTGGCTGGCCGAGATCAGACCCATGCCCGAGGGCTGGGACGCGCTCGGCGACCGGCCGCCGATCACCGGACCGCCGGCCTCCAACGCCCTGGTCATCATGCTCACCCCGCTCCTGGACCCGCGCAGCGCCACCGTCCTGGCCACCCTGGCCCGCGGACGCCGTCCGCTGGTCGCGGTCGACACCCTGCCCGCCGGGCTCCGCCGCCGGGCCGACACCGAATGGTCGGACCTGGCGGAGCGGCTCTGGCGGCTGGAACGCGACAACACCATCGGCCGCCTGCGCGAGGCCGGGGTGCCGGTCGAGGCGTGGCGCGGCTCGGGCAGCCTGGACGCCATCCTGCGGGACGCCGCCCGGATCGCCGCGGTGCCGCGGTGACCACGCCGCACTCGCTGAGCTGGCGGATGCTGATGTGGGCCGTCGGGACGACGGCCCTGCTCGTGGCGATGCCGCCGGACTACCGCGCCGGGATCGTCATGCCGCTGCTGGCCGCCCTGATCGGGCTGCTCGCCGCCGCCGAACCGGAGAACGCCTGGGTGCTCTGCCTGGAGGTCGTGACCGTGGTGGCCTGGCTGCTGACCACCGTCGTGTACGGCCACGCCCCGTCCTGGACCGTGGCGCTGGCCATCGGGGCGCTCCTCTACATCCACCACGGCATGGCCGCCATCGCCGCTCACATACCGGTGCGGGCGCGCGTTCCCGTGGCGCTGCAGGCCGGTTGGCTGGGCCGGGCCGGGGGTGTGATCGCCATGTCCGTCGCCGTGTGCCTGCCCGTCACCGTGCTGACCGGCGGCGCCTCCGCGATCCCCCCGGCCCTGGCCGTCGTCCTCGGGGCCGGGGGAGCGCTCGGCGTCGCCTACGCCCTGACGCGGGGCACGGTGCCGGTACGGCGGGACCGCCTCGCCGGCCGTGACGGGGGAGATCCCTGAGGGGGTGACCCTGGCTTGTCCCTGACTTCGGCCCCCGGCCCTGCCGCCGGGCCGTACCGGGGCATAGCGTTGGGGCATGGGACGAATTCTGCTGATCGTGGCGGCCGTGGTGCTCGCCTTCTTCCTGCTCGGCTCGCTCCTGGGCTTCGTCTTCGGACTGCTCAAGTGGGCTCTGATCATCGGCCTGGTCGCCGTGGTGGTCATGTTCGCGGCCAAGCTGTTCCGCTCCTCCCGCGTCCGGGACTGATCTGTCAGCCCGCGGGCTCCGGAGCCAGGAGACCGACCAGGTCGGCCGCGTCCAGCAGGTCCACCCGGTCGGTGTCCACGCTCCACGGATACAGCGCGTAGAGCTGGGAGCCCGCGGGCGGCTCCACATCCGCGTGGACGAGCACGGCGAGATCCGCGCCGTCCACCGGGCCCCGCCAGGGCCCGTCGTCCTCACGCCGCAGCAGCCGGTCGGCGAAGCCGGCGACGTCCTCGCCGGCCCGGCGCGCGTAGCGGGAGACGGAGCCGTCGGGGCGGCGCGTCAGCACCTCCCCGGCCCGTGCGGCGGCGTGCCAGCACGCCACCTCCCACAGCGTGACCCGTTCGGCCAGCCCGTAGGCGTCCTCCATCGCGGACCCGAGGAGGGCGAGCCGCCGGTGGTTGCCGGCCACGTTGTGCCCGTACCCGGTGCTGCTCTGGTTGAGGTCCACCCAGCGCATCGTGCGTGACCACAGGTCGGCCACCAGCGGGACGTGGATCCTGGAGGAGCCGGTCAGATCGAACCGCTGCTCGACGGCCCGCGGGTCGAACAGGCCGGCGGGCCGGCTCATGAACCCGGCGAAGCCGCGCACGAGCCTGTCGAAGGGCACGTCGTCGAAGCTGAACACGACCGGCACCGCGTAGCGCCCGCCCAGGACCAGCAGCCGGGTGACGTCGAGGTCCACGAACTCCGAGGCGCCGAGCGGCTCCGGGGCCGAGGTCAGGTCGCCCGAGTGCACGGCGGCGGTCCGGCCCAGACGCAGGTCCGTGTAGTCGCACAGGCCCACGAATTTCCAGCGCGCGTCGTAGATCGCCACCGACAGGTCGAGGTCGACGCGCTCGTCCCCGGGCTCGGCCCAGTGCAGGAACAGCCGGATCCGCTCGTCGCGGGGCAGCGGCTGCACGCTGCCGCGCGGCATCCGGACCAGGGCGGCGGAGTCCGAGCGCTCCGCCGTGGGTGCGATCAGGTCGTCCAGCCCCTCGTCCAGCAGCACCCGCCCGAGCGGGGGCAGCGCGGCGGCCCGGCGCAGCAGCTCGGCGGTCAGCGCCGCGAGGACCGGCGCGACCTCGCCGGCGGGCAGTTCCGGCCGCTCGTCCGGCTGCGCCCAGGCGCGTGCGGTGTCGCCGCGCGGGAAGAACAGCCGCGTCCCGCCGGGCGGCGTCCGCAGGCCGCCGAGGGCGGCGATCAGCACCCCGGGGGCGACGTGCGGCGCGGCGGCGGCGACCGCCTCGGCGGCGCCCTTCTCGCCGGCGCCCAGGACCTGGCCGAGCCGCCGGACCAGCTCGCCCGGCCGGGCGGCGAGCAGGGGCAGCGCCGGCTCGCCCGCGCGCAGCGCCGCCTCGACCCGGCCGGCGAAGGTGTGCAGGCGCAGCCGCGCGCCCTCCACCCGCAGCACCTCGGGATGCCCGGCCGCCCGCTCCAGCATCGCCTCCCCGAGCTCGCCGGTCAGCGGGGTGCCGCGCAGCACCGCGAAGGCCAGCGCCACCGTGGGGTGGCGGCGGTGGAACTCGTGCGGATGCAGCACCTCGGCCATGCGCTTCCACGCCTCGGCGTGCCGGTGCAGGTCCTCCACGACGGAGGGCAGGGCCAGGGCGTCCAGGCGGGCCAGCAGCGCCCGCCGTACCGGACGGGGGAGCGAGGCGCGGCGCGCGAGCCGGGTGCGCAGGCCGGGGTCGCCGCCCATGAGCGCGTACAGCAGGCGCAGCACGTCGGTGGCGGTGTCCACGTGCCGGTCGAGCAGATCCCGCACGGCCGCCGCGTCGAGCACGGGCAGCAGCGCGGCGAGCACGGCGGCGCGCGTCTCGCGGACCGGGATGCGCTCGGGCAGCCGCCCGGCGGTCTCCGGCCCGCCCGCGCGGACCAGCGTGACCACGTCCGCGCGGTCCTGCGGGGAGAGCGGGGTGCGGCGGGCGAGCAGGGTGTCCAGGATCTCCCCGGAGACCGCCGGGGGATCCTCGCAGAGGGAGAGCAGGGCGAGGCGGTGGCAGGGGAGCGGGACGGTCGTGTCGGCCGGGGCCGCGGAAGGGCGCAGGAACGGGTCGGCCGGGTCGATCCGGCGGTGGCAGATCGGGCAGCCCGCGAAGTCGGAGCCGTCCCAGCACGCGTGGCAGACCAGGTGCGCGCAGGGGGAGACCGCGTGCACGGAGCCCGCCTTCCCGCAGAGCACGCACGGCTGCTCGGGGTGCTGGAGCAGGACGGCGAACATCCGGCGGACGAAGAACTCCGCCGTGTCGGCGGGCACGCTCTCGGGAAACCCACGGAACATCGGCACGTGCTCCACGTGACCGCCCAGCTCGGCCAGTACGGCCTGCGCGAGCCGGCGCCCGGCCCGGGTCAGCTCGCCCGCGTCCAGCCGGCCCAGCGCGTCCCTGAGGCCGGGGGACAGCAGGAAGCCGTACTCCAGGAGCTGGGCCTCCAGCGCCTGGACGCCCTGCTGGAGCGTGGGGGAGGCGATCACGCGGGACTTGCGCCGCCGAGAGGACGGCCGCCGGGTCGGGACGGGGGTCTCCCCGGCGGCCAGCGGGCGGAGCGCCACGAGCCGCCGCCGCCGCAGCAGGATCTCGGCCAGCGGGTCCATCACGGTCTCCTGCCCGTCTCGGGAACGCGAAGAGGGGCGGAGAGCGGACGCGCTAGTGTCTTTAAAAATAAGAGTGATAGAAGGAAGCACGTCCAAGAGCCGCCCCTCGGGGGAAACCGTAGCGGTGCGGCATGGCTTTTGTCGCTTCCATTGCATAAGCCCGTGATGTCCAGTGGGGTGACCGCCGGCGTTCACCAGGTTTGGCGTGGTCCGGGTCGCGGGTGCGCTGCCGGATGGCCCTGGCGTGGTCCGGGTCGCCGGTGCCCGGGAGGTCGTCGGTGACCGCGCCGGCTCCGATCGGCTGCCGCGTCATCGGACCCACGACCATCCCGGTTTCATGTCCGTAGTTCAAGGAAAGGTATGCCTGTCCTAAAACTATGGCCGTGGGGCATGGGGAGGAAAAGGTGTTCCAGGAGAGTCGGAAGCTCGCGGCGCTCGCCCTGCCCCTGGCCCTCACCCAGCTCGCCCAGGTCGCGCTGACGACCACCGACACGGTGATGATGGGCCTGCTCGGCACCGAGGCACTCGCCGCGGGCGGCCTGGCGATCGTGCTGTTCAACCAGCTCAGGACCATGGGGGTCGGCCTGGTGACGGGCCTGGGCAACCAGGTGGCGGCGGCGTCCGCGCGCGGCGGCGAGCGGTCGGAGCTCCGTGACCTGGTGCGGGCGGGCATGACGCTGGCCACGCTCGCCGGTGTGGCGGGCGCCCTGCTCATGGTGGGCCTGGGGCACCTGCTCGCCTGGCTCGGCCAGGACCCCCGGGTGATCGAGCTGGCCCGGCCGATGCTGCTGGCCCTCGCACCCGGCCTGGTGCCCTGCCTGTGGTTCCAGGTGATCCGCCAGTTCACCGTCGGCATGCGGCGGCCCAAGGCGCTGGTGTGGATCACTGTGGTGTCCATCGCCGTGAACGCCGGCCTGAACTGGGTGCTCATCCACCCGTTCGGCCTCGCCGGGGTGGGCCTGGCCACCGCGCTGGTCTACCTGCTGTCCTTCCTGGCGCTCTACGCGATCACCCGGCGCGATCCCGTGCTCGCCCCGATGCTCGCGCTGGACGCCTGGCGGGTCCGTCCGGACCGCCTGCGGGGGCTGGCCCGCCTCGGCGTGCCGATCGCGGCGACCTACGGTTCCGAGGCGGGCTTCTTCTCGGTGGTCGCGCTGCTCATGGGCAGCTTCGGCGCCGCCGCGCTCGCCGCGCACACGGCGGTGAACCAGCTCGTCTACATCGTCTTCCAGATGAGCGTCGGCCTGTCCCACGCCGCCTCGATCAGCGTCAGCGGCGAGGTCGCGGTCGACGGGTACGGCTCCGCCGCGCGGGTCGGCCGGACCGCGCTCGTCCACGGCGCCCTGGTCGCGACCGTGATCGCCGCCGTCTACCTGCTCCTGCCCGAGGCGGTGCTGCGTCCCTTCCTCGACGCCGACCCCGCCGCGCTCGCGGTGGCCGCGGACCTGCTCGTGGTGGCCGCCGTGCTGCAGTACTTCGACAGCGCCCAGAACATCGGCGTCGGCCTGCTCCGAGGTCTCGACGACACCAGGTCCGGCTTCCGGATGACCTTGATCGGCTACTGGGCCGTCGGCCTGCCGGCCGCCTGGCTGCTCGGCCACGTCGCCGGAGCGGGGCCGGTCGGCGCCTGGGTGGGCCTGCTCGCCGGGCTGGCCGTCACCGCCTTCCTGCTGCTGGCCCGTTTCCGCCGGACCCTCGGCGAGCGCGGCGGCGAGGCCGTGCGCGGCGCGGCCCGCTGACCCGTGCCCGGTGCGGCGATATCCGCTTGGCCGGGCTCGCACGGATGGGTATGGTCGCGCGGGTGTCCATGATTGAGATCCGCCACGTCCCCGAGTCCGACTTCGAGCAGATCTTCGAGCTCAGCGACATCGTCTTCCACGGACGGACCGACGACGCGGAACGCGGGGCACGCCGATGGCGCTTCCTGCTGGCCCACCGCATCGGGGCCTACGACGGCGACCGCCTGGTGGGGTTCATGGCCTGCCTGCCGCTGGGCATGACGGTGCCGGGCGGCACCCTGGGATGCTCCGGCGTCACCTTCGTCGCGGTGCTGCCCACGCACCGCAGGCGAGGCGTGCTGACCGCGATGCTGGACCGGCTCTGGAGCGACCTGGCCGAGCGCGGCGAACCCCTGGCCGCGCTGTACGTGTCGGAGGCCGCGATCTACGGGAGGTTCGGTTTCGGCGCCGCCACCCGGGCGATCAGCATGGAGGTGGCCACGGACCGGCCCCTCGGCCTGCGCGTGGAGCCCGACCCCGGACCGCTCCGGCTGATCGCCCCCGCCGAGGCGGCCGAGGTCGTCGGCCCGCTGTACGGCAGGGCCGCCACCCGCCGCGCGGGCCAGTTCCTGCGGGACGGGCGATGGTGGGCCAAGTCCGTGCTCCCCGAGGCCGATGAGGAGGACGACGACCTGACCGCCCCGCGCGTCGTCGTGCTCGGCGAGGAGCCCCGCGGGTACGCCGTCTACCGCGCCAAGCAGGGGGACGACAGCATCGGCGTGCCCGGCGTGGTGCAGCTCGTCGAGTTGGAGGCCGACACGGCCGAGGCGGAGGCGGCGCTCTGGCGCTACCTGGCCTCGGTCGACCTGACCGGCCGGATCCGCTGCTGGGCGCGGCCGGTCGACGACCTGCTGCCCCTGCTGGCCGCCGACCCGGACCAGGTGATCGTGACGCGGACCTGGCCCGCGCTCTGGCTGCGGCTGGTCGATCTGGAGGCCGCGCTCACCCGGCGAGGCTGGGCGCGGGAGGTGGAGGTCGTCCTGGAGATCCGGGACGAGCACATCCCCGCCAACCACGGCCGCTGGAGCCTGCGGGCCGGCCCCGGCGGCGCGTCCTGCACCCGTACCGATTCCGCGCCCGACCTGACGCTCGCCGTGCGCGACCTCGCCTCCGCCTATCTCGGTGATGTCCCGGTGCGCAGGCTCGTCGCCGCGGGGCTCGCCGTCGAGCACACCCCGGGTGCGGCTGGGCGCCTCGACGCCGCGCTGGCCACCCCCGCCGCGCCTTTCGCGGCCGACCAGTTCTGAGGCGCGCCCGGAGGGGCACTACCAGCGGCGGCGTTCCGCCCCGAGCCCGAGTGCCCGGGCCACCTCGCCGACGTTGTGGAACTCCCCGTCGGGCAGGTCGCGCAGGCTCTCGACGATGGCGTCGGGGGCCATCTTCGCCTCGGCGTGCGCCATGAGCTCGTCGCGGTCCGACGGCCAGTGGGCGTCGCTCAGCCACTTCGCGATGGCGCTGCGGCGCTCGACCTCCACGGCGGTGATGCCCTCGGGGGTGCCGGGCTCGTGTCCCGGCGGGTACCTCCTGGGGGCCGTCTCCTCCTCGGGGTCCACGATCCCCTGGGGGTCCGCCCATTCCTCGGTGTGGGCGGGGCCGCTGCCGTGGACGACACCTTGGGTCTCGTGCTTCTGCTCATCATCGACGCGCGGGCTGTGCTTGGCGCTGCCGCGTTCAGCATTCATGGCCTGACCTCCCGAAACAGGATCGTGAGGTATCCCGTACCCACTAGCGGAGTGCCCACATCTCCCGCTTACCTCCTGAATATCCCCTTTCATTGAGTAATTGTGTAAATCCCGAGAAAAGGGGCAAGTGGCCGGTGCTGGATCCGTCTCGTCCGCTCCCCACGGAGCGGAGCGGATCCCGATGACAGGGGGACAGGACGCCGAGTCGTCCGAGGGCGACGGTTGCCGAGGAGGTAGCGATGGCGATCGCGACGATCAACCCCGCCACGGGGGAGACGCTGAAGACCTTCGAACCGCTGAGCGAACACGAGGTGGACGAGCGGCTCGCACTCGCCGCCGCGGAGTTCGAGATCTACCGCGCCACCGATTTCAAGCAGCGGGCGGCCTGGATGCAGAGCGCCGCCGGCCTGCTGGAGTCCGAGCAGGAGCAGGTGGCCCGGCTGATGACCACCGAGATGGGCAAGACGCTGGTCTCGGCCCGGGCGGAGGTGGCCAAGTGCGTGAAGGGGATGCGCTACTACGCCGAGCACGCCGAGGAGTTCCTGGCCGACGAGCCGGCGGACGCCCCCGCGGTGGGAGCGCGCAAGGCGTACGCGCGCTACCAGCCGCTCGGGCCGGTGCTCGCGGTGATGCCGTGGAACTTCCCCCTGTGGCAGGCGGTCCGGTTCGCCGCCCCGGCGCTGATGGCCGGCAACGTGGGGCTGCTCAAGCACGCCTCGAACGTGCCGCAGACCGCGCTCTACCTGGGCGAGCTGTTCGCCCGGGCGGGGTTCCCGCGCGGTTGCTTCCAGACCCTGCTGATCGGCTCCGGGCAGGTCGAGGCGGTCCTGCGGGACCGGCGGGTGGTGGCGGCCACGCTGACCGGGTCCGAGCCGGCCGGCCGGTCGGTCGCCGCGATCGCGGGCAGCGAGGTCAAGAAGACCGTCCTGGAGCTGGGCGGTTCGGACCCCTACATCGTGATGCCGTCCGCCGACCTCGACGGCGCCGTGGCCACCGCGGTCACCGCGCGGGTGCAGAACAACGGCCAGTCCTGCATCGCGGCCAAGCGGTTCATCGTGCACGCCGAGGTGTACGACGACTTCGCCGACCGGTTCGTGGCGCGGATGGAGGCGCTGCGGGTGGGGGATCCGGAGGACGAGTCGACCGATGTGGGGCCGCTCGCCACCCGGCAGGGACGCGACGACGTCGAGAAGATCGTGGCCGACGCGGCCGGGCGCGGCGCGCGGGTGCTGTGCGGAGGATGGAGCCCCGACCGGCCCGGCTGGTTCTACCAGCCGACCGTGGTCGCCGGCGTCACCCCGGAGATGAGGCTGTTCGGCGAGGAGGTGTTCGGCCCGGTCGCCTCGCTGTACCGGGTCGGCGACATCGACGAGGCGCTCGCCCTGGCCAACATCACCTCCTTCGGACTCGGCTCCAACGCCTGGACCGCCGACGTGGTCGAGCAGGAGCGCTTCATCACCGACCTGGAGGCCGGCATCGTCTGCATCAACGGCATGGTCGTCTCCTATCCCGAGCTGCCGTTCGGCGGGGTCAAGAACTCCGGGTACGGCCGGGAGCTGTCCGCGCACGGCATCCGCGAGTTCTGCAACATCAAGGCCGTCTGGATCGGCTGAGCCGCCGGCGGGACCGAGCCCGCTCCGGCCGGGGCCGGTCCGGAGACAGGCATCACGTGCCCGTCAGTAGAGTCCTTGTGGCGCTACCCCGCCGGTCGCTGGGCATCGGCGGCCGCTCTGACGGTCAGTTCGGGCTCGCGGATCGGCAGCCATAGGTAGGCCACGTCCAGCTCGCCCGACTTGAGCAGGTCCAGAGGGGAGGCCGGCTGGATCTCGCGATGCTGGAGGCGGGCGTTCGGGTGGCGGGCCAGGAACAGGTCGAGAACGTTCTTGATCTGTAGGGAGTACGGGCCGAGGGTGCCGAGGGTCAGTGTTCCCGCGGTGCCGTCGGCGGTGGCCTGAGCGGTCGCGATCCCTTGCATGATCTGCCGGTGGCCGCTTTTGAGCGCTTGGTGCAGCTGCTCACCGAGTGGGGAGAGACGCACGGCTCGGGTGGTGCGGTCGAACAGGGGCGCGCCGATGCGCCGCTCCTGCTTTTTGATCGTTTGGCTGACGCGGGCCGGGCTGATGCCCAGCCGCTCGGCCGTACGGCTGAAGTGCAGCTCCTCGGCCGCCGTCAGAAAGATCTCGATCTCTCGCATCTCCATGGGCGGGCCTCCGGATTCTTTAGCTCAGGGTTAAAAGACGTTATCGGATCCGTCGTTGATGCGACGCAGGTGAATCGGGGAGACTGGGGCGCGCAGAACGTCCCAAATGCGGCGTGCTCGAAGGCAGTTCAGGAAACTGCCGACTCTGGAGGTTCGGTGCCCGTCGGTTATCTGATCCCTGTGGCGCTCGTCGCGATCGGGACGCTGTTCGCGCTGCGGCCGGTGCCGGGGTGGACCCCGCTCGGCCGGGTGAGCTACTTCTTCGGGCTGGCCGCCAACGAACTGCCGTTCGCGGCCTTCTTCTGGCTGCTGCTGGCCCCGACGGCGCTGGCGTTCGCCGAGGGGGACATCCACTCGGCGGGCGGCTGGGCGATCGTCGCCCTGGCCGCCGTGTCCACGATCGGGCTCGCGGTCATCGCCTCCCGCGGCCTGGGCGAGCGGGCCAGGATCGAGCGCGCGATGGACGCGGGCCTGGGCGCGGGGTGGCGCGCCGCCATCGACACCGATCTCAGCGCCGGACTGCGCCGCCGTCCGCCGTGGGCCCGCATCCTGTTCCTGCCCATCCTCAAGCGCCGCCCGGACGTCCGGCGCGTGGCCGATCTCTCGTACGGCGAAGCGGGCCGGCGCAACCTGCTCGACGTCTACCACCACCGCTCCCG
The DNA here is from genome assembly GCF_900113865.1 of Streptosporangium canum. Lineage (GTDB taxonomy): Bacteria > Actinomycetota > Actinomycetes > Streptosporangiales > Streptosporangiaceae > Streptosporangium > Streptosporangium canum. Next base: position 134,287 of record NZ_FOQY01000019.1, read on the forward strand.
TCCGCAGGGCGCGCCGGTCATGATCCACCTGCACGGCGGCACCTATTCGGGCGGCCACAAGAACAGCCAGTCGCTTCCCCTGCTCTACCACCTCGCCGGCCAGGGCTGGGTGTGCGTCAGCGCCAACTACCGACTCCGGCCGCAGGCCCAGCACCCGGATCACCTGATCGACCTCAAGAAGATCATCGCCTGGGTGCGCGAGCACGCCCACGAGTACGGCGCCGACCCGTCGACGCTGTTCGTCGCGGGCAGCTCGGCGGGCGGGCACATGGCGGCGCTGGCCGCGCTCACCCCCAACGACCCCGCCTTCCAGCCGGGCTTCGAGGACGCCGACACCTCCGTGACCGGCGCCATCTACCTGAACGGCTGGTACGGCACCTATTTCGGCCAGGGCCCCGAGTCCTCGCCGCTGTCCCACATCACACCGGACGCGCCGCCGTTCCTCGTGGCACACGGCGATCTGGACCCGCTGGTGCCCGTGGCCGAGGCCAGGGAATTCGCCGACCGGCTGCGCGCGACCTCGGCCGCCCCCGTCGTCTACGCCGAACTGCGCGGCGGCAACCACGCCTTCGACCTGTACCACTCGGTCCGCTTCGAGGCGGTCATCGACGCCATTGAGGCCTTCACCGCCCTGGTGAGATCACAGAAGAGGACACCCCAACCCTAGGAACCCCGACCTCTCGGCCCGGCGCTCGGGAACACACGATGAGCCCCGGACGGAGCTTCCATCACCTGGCGGGTGGGGGTACGTTCGGGAGCGGAGGGCCGGCCTGGGAAGTCATACGGACCGGCCCGCCAGGGGGCGCGCCCCAGGGGGTCGAGCGGGCCGGTCCGTGATCATGGGGTGGCGGAGCGGCGCAGGGCGACCGCGTCCTGGAGGACCTTCACGGGGTCCTGGCCGTCGATCAGCAGGCGGCGCATCAGCGTCGCCACCTCGCGCATGGTCTCCGGGCCGAGGCCGCGGCGGGTCACCTCCTGGGTGCCGATCCGCAGGCCCCGCATGGGCTCGCCTGGGGCCTGGTCGGGCAGGCCGATGCCGCTGAGGTAGACGCCGCCCTCGGCCAGCAGCCGGGCCGCGCCGTCCCCGCCGCCGAACGCGGCGGCGTCCACCGCCACATGGTGGGAGACGGTCCAGCCCAGGTGGGAGGCCGCGACGGTGAAGCCCTCGCCCTCCAGCGCCGCGGCCAGCGCCCTGGCGTTGGCGATGCAGCGGTCGGCGTAGGCGGGACCGGCCGCGGCGTGCTCGGCGGCGGCGACGGCCAGCGGGGCCAGCCGGGAGGCGTCGTAGTTCGCGGTCAGGCCGGGGTAGGCGGCCGTGGACACCCGGTGCGCGAGGTCCTCGTCGCGGCTCACGACGGCCGCGCCGGGCGGGCCGCCGAAGGATTTGTAGGTCGACATGGTCACCAGGTGCGCCCCCTCGTCCAGCGGCCGCTGGAACCGGCCGCCCGCGATCAGACCGGCCATGTGCGAGGCGTCGTAGACCAGGACCGCGCCCACCTCGTCGCACGCCGCCCGGACCCGCGCGACGTCGTGCGGGAAGAGCATCAGGCTCGCGCCGACCACCACCAGCGCCGGCCGCTGCTCCCGCAGGAACGCCGGCAGCGCGTCGTAGTCGATGTCGAACCGGCCGGCGTCGTAGGGCAGGTCGACCACCCGCAGGCCCCGGACCCCGGCCGCGCCCTGGGCGTGGTGGCTGGCGTGGCCGCCGGCGGCCTCCGGCAGCACCGCGATCGTGTCGCCCGGCCGGGCGAACGCGGTGTAGCAGGCGAGGTTGGCCATCGTCGCGCTCTGCAGTCTGACCTCGGCGAACTCGCCGCCCATCAGTGCCGCGACCTGGAGCGGGGCGAGCACCTCCAGCACGTCCAGCTCGTCCAGCCCGGTCTGGAACTTCTCTCCCGGCCAGCCCATGGAGGGACGGCTGCCCAGGGAGAGCTCGTGGGCGGCGCGGGCCCGCTCGCTCATCGTGTTGGTGCCCGCGTACAGGACGATCCCATCCTCGTCGAGACGGCCCCGGTGCTCGGCGAGCACCGCGTCGACCAGGCGGGTGACCTCGTGAAGGTCCAGCCCGCCCAGCTCCGACTCCAGCTCCACCAGGCGTCGCTGTGCCCGGGACGAGGCCCAGGGGGCGACTCGGCTGCGCTCTTCCACGGCGGTTCCTTCCGGAAAGGGGGGGATGATGCGACGGTACGGCTCGGGATGGAAAGTCGTCATCGTCCCGCCAGTGGAGATCATTCCTACATCTGTAGGATTTATGGGTGATCACGCATGATGTCCAGGACCTTCTTGATTCCCTGGCCATGGCCGTCGGGCGGGGCATGGCCGTGGACGACCCCGAGGGCAGGGTCGTCGCGCACAGCGTCCACCACGGCGAGGTCGATCAGGTCCGGGCCCAGGCGATCCTGTCCAGATCCGTCCCCGCCGAGGTCGAGATCTGGCAGGAGGCCCACGGGGTGGCCACGACGCGCGAGCCGGTCAGGATCCCGGCCAACCCGGCGCTGGGCATGGCGGCCAGGCTCTGCGTGCCGCTGCTCCACCGGGGCAGGCGTGTCGGCTCCCTCTGGATCATCGAGGGCGGCGGCCCGCTGAGCTCCGAGGAGGAGGCCAGGGCCGTGCGCGACGCCGCCGCCATCGCCGCCCTGCTCGACGGCGGCGGCAGCTCCCACACCCTGCGCCGCCTGCTCAACGGGGAGATCACCGTACGGCGGGCGGCCGGGATCCTCGGCGAGGGGCCGCTACGGGTCCTGGCCGTGCGCGCCCCGGCCGGCCGCGGTGACGCCGTGCGGGGCGACCTCGCGCGGGGCGACGGCCCCCGCGGTGACGCCGTGCGGGGCGACCTCGCGCGGGGCGACGGCCCCCGCGGCGACGCCGTACGGGATGACGGCGCGGGGGACGCCGCCGTGCCGGGTGACGGCTCACATGGTGACGTCGCACCCGGGGAGCCGGGGGGACTGGCCGGAGTGGTCGGCGACGAACTCTCCCGGATGCGCCGTCCCCCCGCCTTCGCGGTCGTCGACAGGCATGTCGTGCTGCTGCTCAACGGCGGTGAGGACGCGTCCGCGCTGGGGGAGTCGCTGGCCGCCAGAGCCGGCGGCCTCGTGGGGATCAGCGCGGTCCATCCCGGACTCGGATCGCTCCGGCAGGCGTACGGCGAGGCGGTCGCCGCGGCCAGGGCCGCCGCGGCCGAGCCGGCGCTCGGACCGGCCGCCCGCTGGGCGGAACTCGGCGTCTACCGGCTGCTCGCCGACCCCACGGCCTACTCGCTCGGCTCGCTGCGCGAGCATCCGGCGCTCGCCGTCACGCTGGAGACCTACCTGGACCACGGAGGGGACGCCCAGGAGACGGCCCGCCTGCTCCACCTGCACCGCACCAGCCTCTACTACCGTCTGGCCAGGATCGAGGAGCTGACCGGGCGGAGCCTGAAGGATGGAACCCAACGGTTAGAACTCCATCTCGCGCTGAAGCTCGCCCGCTGGAATGCGGTGTAGAGGCGGATAAATCCGGGCACAGCTCTCCGGTGCTGCAGTTGATCAGCGAGGTCGTCACCGTCATGGTCGTTCTCGCGCTCGTCTGGCTGGCGATGCTCGTCGCCTCCGTGGTCGTCCTCCTCGCGCTGGCCGCGTTGGCCCTGACGACCCCGCGGGAGCAGGATGGTGCCAGGACCCCCAGCAGGAGGTAGAGGATGCGGCAGCTCAGCGCGGTGGACACGCAGTTTCTGAACTTCGAGACTTCGACGAACGTCGCCAACATCGCCGGACTGGCGATCCTGTCCGGCGGGCTGACCCGAGGCGACCTGCTCTCCCTGCTGGCCAGACGGCTCCACCTGGCCCCGCCCTTCCGGCGGCGGCTCGTCCTCGTGCCGTTCGGCCTGGACCATCCGTACTGGACCGAGGAGGGCAGGATCGATCTCGACTACCACGTGCGGGAGATCGCGCTGCCCGCGCCGGGGACCGACGAGCAGCTCGGCGAGCAGGTGGCACGGCTGCACGCCCGTCGCCTGGACCGCCGCCGCCCGCTCTGGGAGATGTATCTGATCCACGGCCTGTCCGGCGGCAGGACGGCCCTCTACATGAAGGTCCACCACGCCGCGGTCGACGGCGTCACCGGCGCCGGCGTTCTCGCCGCCCTGCTGGACACCTCTCCCGAGCCCGCCGAGATCGCGATGGCGCCCGAGGCGGAGCCGGAGGAACGGATCGACACGTGGGAGATGATGGCCAGAGGCGTCGCCAACGTCGTCCTCAACCCGGCGCACACGGTGAGGTTCCTGGCCAACGCCGTTCCCCACCTGGACGAGATCCCCGTGCTCTCACAGCTTCCCGGAGCCGGGCCGGTCTCGCGGGTCACCCGGGATCTGGCCCACCGCCTGTCCGGCGAGGCCACGGTGCCCGCCCTGCCCCGCATGACACCTCCGCGCACGCCCTTCAGCGGCCGGATCAGCGGCCATCGCCGCTTCGCCTTCACCGCCCTGCCGCTGGAGGAGGTCAAGCAGGTCAAGAACGCCTTCGGCGTCACGGTGAACGACGTGGTGATGACCGTGTGCGCGGGAGCGCTGCGGCAGTGGCTGCTCAAGCACGACGCGCTTGCGGACCAGCCGCTCGTCGCGGGCGTGCCGTTCTCCCTGCGCGCCCCCGGCGACGCGAGCGAGGGCAACCAGGTCACCATCATGATCACCCCACTGGCCACCCAGGTCGCCGACCCGCTGGAGCGGCTGCGGGCCGTACACGACGCGATGGCCCTGATCAAGGACCGTGCGTCGCCGGCCCCGGCCCGCTGGATCCAGGAGGTCAGCGACATGATGCCCTCGGCCCTGACCGGCCTGGCCGCCCGTGCCGCCTTCAACCTGTTCGCCGGGACCGCCGGCCCGATCAACGTGGTGATCTCCAACGTCCCCGGCCCGCAGCTCCCGCTCTACGTGAGCGGGGTCCGGCTGCTCTCCTATCACCCCGTCTCGGTGATCACCGATGTCAGCGGCGGTCTCAACATCACGGCCTTCTCCTACGACGGCTCACTTGACGTGGGCGTGATCGCCTGCCGGGAGATGGTCCCGGATGTGTGGGTCGTCACCGACTACCTCCGGGACGCCCTCTCCGAACTCAAGCTCCTCGCTGAGCAGGAGTGACAGCCCCGGGGCGTCCTTGACGAAGCGCAGCCTCTTCTCCAGGCAGACGATAGAGCCCCGCTCGTGCCGGTTGACGAAACGGATGTCATCGGCCAGCGCCCTCATGATGAGCAGGCCGCGGCCGTGCTCGGAAGTCGACGGGGGAGACGAGCGCGGCCCGGAGAAGTCGAAACCGTCCCCGGCGTCCACCACCTTGATCACACAACGGTCGTGGTAGAGCTCGGTGCTCACCATGTAGTCGTCGCTGGGAGTGGCGTGCTGGATCACGTTGGAGCACGCCTCCGAGAGCATGAGCTGGATGTCCTCGCGGATCTGTGACTCCACCCCCAGGGTGCAGAGCGATGCGTCCAGCAGTTGCCGGATGACGGGAACACTCGCGGCGTCGCGCGGCAGACGCAACGAAATCGTAGCCTCCACAGCTCCTCCTTCACAGATGACCTCTAGAGCCTTGCCCCGCCTCGGTCGTCCTAATCGAATGGAGGGAGCGCGTCTGCGCGCCGGTCCGCGCGAGCGGCGCGCCGGGCACTCCGGTGACGCTCTGCGATCTTCGGTAGCCGGGGCGCGGGGAGGCGGCCGTCCCCTGATCATTCGGGGTCCGTGAAGACGCTCGAAGGTCGGGTGCCGGCCGCAGCCGACCGGGTGAATATGTCAGACCCATGCTGAACAGGACAAACGTGCAGTCCGCGCTCCGGTTCCGATGTTCCGTGGACCCCGGGGCTCGCTCGATCGTTTTATGTGAGTGCTTTTATATAAGTACTGTTATATTAGCGCCGTGACATCTTTGGATCCCCCCGCGCCGTCCGGGCAGCCGGCGCTTCATGTCCCGCCGACAGCCATGGACGCCCGGATCGAACCCGTGCACATCGAGCGAGGCCGCCCCCTGATCCACCCCGGCGAGCCTCCTGCCGGTCCGGCACCCGTGGCCCTTTCCGCACCCGCGGCCCCTTCCGCGCCGGCGGAGCCGCGCCCATGACCTGGCGCGACCGGCTGATCGATGTCCGCCCCCTCCGCACCAGCCGGCCGTTCCGCGACCTGTGGATCGGGTCCTCCCTCGCCTCGATCGGTCAGCAGATCGCCGGCGTGGCCGTCCTCCTGCAGGTCTGGGAGCTCACTCACAGCCCCCTCTGGACCGGGGCCATCGGCCTTGCCACAGCCGTGCCGCTGCTCGTCCTCGGGCTGGTCGGCGGATCGCTGGCCGACGCCGTCGACCGCAGGACCCTCGTCCGTGCCACCACCGCGGGTCAGGTGCTGACAGCCGTGGGCCTCGTGGTGCAGGCCGCCGCGGGAAACCGGTCGGTCCTGCTGCTGCTCCTCCTGGTCGCCGCGCAGTCCGGCTGCGCGGCGCTCGGCGCCCCGGCCCGGCGCACCTTCCCCGTCCGGTTGCTCCCCGCCGACCAGGTCGCCGCCGGGCTCGCCCTGCAGAACGTCGCCTTCCAGGCCTCCATGCTCGTCGGTCCCGCCCTCGCCGGCCTCGTGCTCGCGCAGTGGCACTACCCCGCCGCCTACGCGATCCAAGCCGTCGCCGGCGTCGCGTCGCTGATCGCCGTGGTCCGGCTGCCTCCGATGGCCGTCCCGCGCGCCGCCGACGACCGGCGGCCCGCGCCCGGCGCGCGTCAACGTCGCGGTCCGGCCCGGGGAGGCTGGCGGATCATCCTTCGGCGCCCCACCCTGTGGGGCTCCTTCGCCGCCGACCTCGCCGCCACCGTCCTGGCCATGCCGATCGCGCTCTTCCCCCTGATCAACGAGATCCGTTTCGAGGGCAATCCCCGGACCCTGGGGCTCTTCCTGTCCGCGATCGCAGTCGGCGGGCTCGGCGCGGGCCTGCTCTCCGGGACCGTCACCCGGCTCCACCGCAGCGGCCTCGTCCAGCTCGTCGCGGCCACGGTCTGGGGCCTGGCTCTCGCCGGCTTCGGCCTGGCCGGACCCCTCTGGCTCGCCCTCTGCTGCCTCGCGATCGCCGGTGCGGCCGACACCGTCGCCGTGGTCACCCGCGGCGCACTGGTCCAGTTCGAGGCGCCCGACCATTACCGCGGGCGGGTCTCCTCGGTCGAGCACGTCATCGGCATCGCCGGCCCCGAGGTCGGCAACTTCCGCGGAGGACTTCTCGCCTCCCTCACGTCCGCACCCGTGGCGCTCGTCGCGGGCGGCCTGGCAGCCGCGCTCACCGTCGTCGCCGTCGGCTTGATCAACCGCCCCCTGCGCGACTACCGCGTCCCGTCCGAGCGCGACGGCCCGCCGCCCCCCGGAGTGCCGCCGGAGGCTCCCGCGCAGCCGGCGGCCCTCACCGACGGGCCGCGATGAGGTGACGACGGAGGGCGCGGACCGGAGTGTCAGCCCGAGAAGGCGTCCACCGCGGCCTGGCAGAAGGCTTTGAGGTCGTCGGGCTTGCGGCTGGTGACGAGGGTGTTCGGGCCCGAGGTGCAGATCACGACCTCCCGGTCCTCCCAGTCCGCCCCGGCGTTGCGCAGGTCGGTCCTGAGGCTGGGCCAGGAGGTGACCTTCCGGCCGCGCACGACGCCGGCCTCGATCAGGGTCCAGGGCGCGTGGCAGATGGCCGCGACGGGCTTGCCGGCCTCGAAGAAGTCCTTGACGAACCGGACGGCGCTGGGCACGGTCCGCAGGAGGTCGGGGTTGGCGACGCCGCCGGGCAGCACCAGCCCCTCGAAGTCGTCCGCCAGCACCTCGTCGATCGTCTCGTCCACCGGGAACCGGTCGGCCTTGTCGAGATGGTTGAACGCCTGGATCTCACCCGCTTTGGTGGAGATCAGCCTGGGCGTGGCCCCCGCCTGCTTGACGGCCTGCCAGGGCTCGGTGAGCTCGACCTGCTCGACGCCCTCCGGGGCCACGAGGAACGCGATCGTCTTGTCGTTGAGCATGATTTCCCCTTTGACGTGCGGCGATGCCCTTCAGGGAGGCGTCATGCCCGGCATGTCGTCATCTATGCGGGCCGGTGGGATTCGGGGCCGGAATCCAGACCGGCGACGTCCGGGCGGGGACGGATCTTGCGCCTGCGCAGACCTGAGGCGATGAGCCGGGCGAGGAGCTCGCGCGAGGACACGGCCTCCGCCCCCAGCGTGATCGCCCTGTCGTAGACGGTCTCGGGGACGTCGTAGTGGTCGCGGTCGAACGCCCGGGGCGGCACGCCCAGCCGGGCGGCGAAGGCGTGCAGCTCCTCGGTCGAGCTGTCGCTGACCAGATGTGACCAGAGCAGATCGCGGGGACCCGGCCAGTTCGGCGGGTCGATGAGCACGCTCACCGCTGGAGGAGTTCGAGCGCGACCTCCAGGGCCACGGCCCTGCTCTCCTCTTCGGAGAGCTTGTCGTCCTTGAAGGCGAACCAGGCCGCGTGCAGGGCGAACATGGCCATCGAGTTCCTCAGCCGGACGGTCGGCGGGTCCTCCGGGTCGACGATGAAGCCGAGCACCTCGAACATCCGGTCGCGATTGCTCGCCATCACCGGGTGGTGCTTCAGCGCGGTCTGGTTGCGCTCGAAGAAGCGCATGATCTCGCGGTGCTGTCCCCGGTGCAGGTCCTCGGAGTAGCGGCGGACCAGCTCCCGGCGGGTCTCGTCGGTGCGCGGCTGCGCTCTGGCCCAGGCGATCAGCTCCTCGACCGAGCGCACCCGGTCCTCCACGAGACTGGTGACGATCTCGTCCTTGCTCTTGAAGTGATAGTAAAGTGCGGCCTTGGTCACGCCGAGGGCCTCCGCTATCTCCCGGAGCGAGGTCGCCTCATACCCCTGCTCGACGAAGAGCTTCAGGGCGATCTCCTGAATCCGTGTCCGGGTGTCGGCGTTTTCCCTCATGGCTCCCTTTGCAGCGAAATCGGCTTGACGGCCGGTAAGTGATCGTCCTACATTCCCAGCGTATCCGACACTAGCCGGTCGGCAAGTAAGCAAGATCTTTTATGGGGGCGACAGCAGATGGGGGCGACAGAAGTGAAGGAGACCGCAGCCGCACCGGCGCGGCGGCGTGAGGTCATGGTGGTGCTGCCGGGCCTGATGCTCGCGATGGTCCTGGCCATGCTCGACAACATGATCGTCGGTACCGCGATGCCCCGCATCGTCGGGGAGCTGGGCGGGCTGACCCATCTGTCCTGGGTGGTGACGGCCTACGTGCTCGGCACCACCGTCTCCACCCCCATCTGGGGGAAGGTCGGCGACCTGTACGGCAGGAAGAACATCTTCCTCGGGTCCATCGTCATCTTCATGATCGGTTCCGTGCTCTGCGGCATGGCCGGATCCGAGATGCTGGGCGGTCCCACCGACGGCATGGCCCAGCTCATCGCCTTCCGGGCGCTCCAGGGCCTCGGCGCCGGCGGCCTGCTGGTCAACGCGATGGCGATCATCGGCGACCTCGTCCCGCCCCGCGAGCGCGGCCAGTACCAGGGCATCATGGCGGGTGTGATGTCGCTGGCGATGATCGCCGGTCCGCTCGTCGGCGGGTTCATCACCGACCACCTCGACTGGCGCTGGGCCTTCTACGTGAACCTGCCCATCGGGTTCGTCGCGCTGGCGCTGCTGGCGGCCAAGCTGAAGCTGCCCAAGTACCGCACCGAGCACCGCATCGACTGGCTCGGCGCGATCCTGCTCTCCATCGGCATCACCGCGCTGGTGCTCATCACCACCTGGGGCGGCAACGACTACGGATGGGGCTCGCCGCAGATCCTCGGCCTGGCCGCGCTCGCGGTCGTCACGCTGGGGCTGTTCATCCCGGTGGAGCGCCGGGCCGCCGAGCCGATCATGCCGCTCCAGCTGTTCCGCAACCGCAACTTCACGCTGATCTCGCTGGTCGGCTTCCTGCTCGGCTTCGCGATGTTCGGCGCCATCAACTTCCTGCCGCTGTTCCAGCAGACGGTCCAGGGCGCCAGCGCCACCAACTCGGGCCTGCTGCTGCTGCCGATGATGGGCTCGGCCATGGTGATCTCGCTCTTCGTCGGCCAGGCCATCACCAAGACCGGCAAGTACAAGGTCTACCCGGTCCTCGGCGGCGTGATCATGGCGGTCGCCATGTGGCTGCTCTCCCTGATGGACGTCAACACGCCCTCGTGGCAGACCGGCGTGTTCATCGCGGTGCTCGGCCTCGGCATGGGTTTCCTGATGCAGACCACCATGCTGATCGCGCAGAACAGCGTGGAGCAGAAGGACCTGGGTGTCTCCAGCAGCACCTCCACCTTCTTCCGCTCCATCGGCGGCTCGTTCGGCGTCTCGCTGTTCGGCGCGGTCTTCAACAACCAGCTCGCCTCCAGCCTGGAGAGCAAGCTGGGGCCCGCGGGTGAGAAGCTCGCCTCCAGCGGCGGCCAGTTCAACCCGGCCGCCCTGCACGAGCTGCCCGCCAACGTGCGGACCGGCTTCCTGGAGTCGCTGGCCACGTCCATCTCCGGCGTGTTCTGGTGGGCGATCCTGTTCGCCGTCCTGGTGCCGCTGCTGGCCGCCTTCATCAAGGAGATCCCGCTGCGCGGGGGCCCCGAACAGAGCGGCGACGCCGAGAACCCGACCCCGGCGCCGGCCCCGGTCCTCGACTGACGCCAAGTCCCGTCCCAGCGAGTCCCAAGTCGCGCCGGACAGACTGTGCGCATGGAAACAACCACCGCCGCCGGGTACGTCACCCGGCGGCCTCTGGCCGAAGACGCCCACGCCGTCCACGAGCTGATCTCCCTGTGCGACACCCGGGTGATCGGCAAGGCGGACATGACCCTCGACGACGTCGCCGACCAGCTGAACGACCCCTCCTTCGACAGGGAGGCCGACGGCTGGCTCGTCCACGACGAGGCCGGCCGCCTGGTCGCCTGGGCCTGGGCCTGCCGCAAGGGCACCAGCGACAACGTGGACATCGACGTGGTCGTGCACCCCGACGCCCCCGGGCTCACCGGCCCGCTCTGGGACACCGTGACCGAGCGAGCCGGGCGGATCGCCGCCGGGCTCGGTCACGACAGGGCCGTGCTGGACATCGGCCTGTACCGGGAGGACAGCGGCAAGCGCGCCATCGCCGCCGCCCGCGGGTTCAGCGCCGCGACCAGCTTCATCCGGCTCCTCGTCGACCACGGGACCTCGGTGCCCGAACCCGCTCCGCCGGCCGGCCTCACGCTCCACCGGGGGATCACCGAGGAGGTCCGCCGCCAGGGACACGCCGTCCAGCAGGCCGGCTTCGCCGAGCACTTCGGGTCCGTCCCCATGGACTACGACGAGTGGTACGGAGAGCTGGACTCCTCGGCCAGCGGCGACTGGTCGCAGCTGGCGGTCGCCCGGATCGACGGCGAGCCGGCGGCGATGCTGCTGGGCACCAACGCCTTCGCCGGGGACGAGAACTGCGGATACGTGCGCCGGCTGGCCGTGCTGCCGGCCTTCCGGGGGCGCGGTCTGGGCCGGTTCATGCTCCGCAGGGCCTTCGCGGACGACGCCCGGCGCGGCCGGGTGGGCACCTACCTGCACGTGGACGCCAACAACAGCACACCCGCCCTGGACCTGTACCTGTCGGTGGGCATGCGCCAGGTGCTGACCATCGACGTGTGGCGGCGGACGGTCTGACCTTCCCGGACACGGCCGGGCCCGCGGCCGCCCGGCCGCGCACCGGGTGCGGCCGCGCTTGGCCGGTACGGCCGTCCTCCCGGTGCGGCTCAGCCTCCGGTACGGCCGCGCTCCGGGCGGGCCGGGTACGGCTCCGCGCGGGCCGTGCCCGGAGAGCTCATCGCCGGCGCAGCAGCGGCAGCGCGCACGTCCCGGTGGCCAGCGCCGTGACCGCCAGGGCCACGGCGGCGCCCGTGATCGACCCCACGCTCAGATACAGCGTGCCGAACGTGGCCACGCCCACGACCTGGCCGAGCTGGGTCACCATGACGAACAGGCCGCTGGCGTCGGAGGCGTCCTCGGGCGCGACATGGGTGAGCGCGACCGCGAGCACCGGGCTGAACGCCCCGCCCAGGCCGGCCCCGGTCACCGCCAGGGCCACCCAGAGGAACGGCAGGCCGTGCCCGCCGCCGCTCAACGCCAGTGCCAGCCCCAGGTATCCCAGTGCGGCCAGGCCGAAGGAAACGATGATCATACGGCGGTGCAGGCGGCCGGGGATCCGCCGCCAGTTGAGGCTGACCACCGCGAAGGCGGCCGCGGCGGGAACGAACGTCAGGCCCGCCCGCAGCGGGCTGTCGTCCAAGGGGCCCTGCAGGTGCAGGGCGAGGGCGAACAGGAATCCGCCGTAGGTCGCCATCAGCCCGAAGACGGCCAGCGCGGAGACGACCACCCCGGGGGCCCGCAGAATTCGCACGGCCACCAGAGGCGCGGCGGCCCGCCGCTCCGTCAGCACGAAGACCCCCGCGAACGCCACGCTCGCGGCCATCGCGGCCCAGCCCCACAGCGGCCAGTTCTGCTCGTGACCCAGCACCAGCGGCACCACCAGGAGACTGACCGTCAGCGAGAGCGTGACCAGGCCGGGCAGGTCCAGCGGGCGGTGGCGCACGGGGCCGTCGGCCGGCAGCAGCCGCGCGCCCAGGACGAGCAGCCCGAGCCCGATGGGCACGTTCACCAGGAACACCGGCCGCCACGCCGTGCCGTACAGGTCGGCGGAGACCAGCACCCCGCCCAGCACCTGGCCGGCCACGGCGGCCCCCGAGATCACCGTCGCGTAGAGGCTGAGCGCGCGGGCCCGCGCGGCCCCCTCGAAATTCACCTGGATCATGCTCAGCACCTGAGGCACCATCAGCGCGGCCCCCGCGCCCTGGAGCAGCCGGAAGGCGACGAGCTGCCCTGCGGAGACGGCCAGGCCGCAGGCCAGGGAGGCGGCGGTGAAACCCGCCAGGCCGTACAGGAACAGGCGGCGACCGCCGTACCGGCCGCCCAGCCGGGCACCGGTGATCAGCAACATGGCATAGGCGATGGTGTAGCCGGAAATGATCATCTGGAGTCCCGAGCCGGACGTGCCAAGGTCGGCGCGGATCACGGGAGAGGCGACGTTGACGATGGAGACGTCCAGGATCGCCATGAACTGCCCGGTGAGGATCACCGTCAGCAACCAGGGAACGCGGCGCAGGGCCGGAGCTTCAACAGTGGATGTCGCGGTCATGGAGACGACTGTGGCGTCGGGCCGGTACCGGTAACGAGTGCCTGCCGATCCTGGTACCGACAGCACCTGGCAGACGCCTCACCCGTCGGCCAGCATGGAGGGGTGACCATGACGACCCACGCGCGTGCCCGCCGAGTCGAGCTCGCGTCCTTCCTGCGCAGCCGCCGCGACCGCATCACCCCCGCCGCGGTGGGCCTGCCCCCGGGGTTGCGCCGCCGCACCCCCGGCCTGCGGCGCGAGGAGGTCGCCCTGCTCGCCGGGGTCGGCGTCACCTGGTACACCTGGCTGGAGCAGGGACGGCCGATCAACGTCAGCGCGCAGGTGCTCGACGCGATCTCCCGGACGCTCAAGCTGGACGAGGCCGAGCGCGAGCACCTCTACCGGCTCGCCGACATGCCCGCGGTGCCCGCCTCGGACGCCCACGCCGCCCTGGACCCCGAGATCCAGCGCATCCTCGACCAGCTCGGCCCGCTGCCCGCCTCCGTCTACAACAGCCGCTACGACCTGCTGGCCTGGAACGACACCTACAACGCGCTGTTCGCGAGCATGACGTCGCGGCCTTCCGACGCCCGCAACGCGCTGTGGCAGATCTTCGTCACGAAGGAGTGCTGCAACCCGGTGGTCAACCGGCAGGAGGAGCTGCCGCAGATGGTGGCCACCCTCCGGGCGGGGTTCGGACGCCACCTGCGGGACCTCTCCTGGACCGACTTCGTCCGGCGGCTGTCGGCCGCCAGCCCGGAGTTCGCGGCCATGTGGGCCACCCACGACGTGGCCCGGCCGGGGAGCCGTATGAAGATCTTCCAGCATTCCGCGGTCGGGCAGGTGCGCACGATCTCCACGAGCATGGCGCTGGCGTCGCCGCCGGAGACGCGGATGGTGGTCTACACCCCCATGGACGAGGAGAGCCGCGAACGCATCGCCTGGATCCGGGCGCACCCGCATGTCCCGGCCGTGCCCCCGCACACCCACTGATCTCCCTGACCTCCGGCAGGGGATACGGCGGGAGCCCTCAGTGGGCGGAGACCACCCGGTGCTTGGCGAGATGGGCCAGTACGGCCTGGTTGGCCTCCCACCCGTCGGGGAACTTCACCGGCACGCCGAGCTGGACCGGCTCGGCCGAGGGATGGGCGTCCAGCAGCTCGGGGATGCCCGCCCGGGCGACCACGACGCAGGCGTGCCGGTGGCGGGAGGCGAGCACGCACAGCCGCCCCGACTCCAGGTGGAAGGCCGTGGCGTCGCGGCGGCCGGACAGCGGGTGGAGCACGATCGTCACGTCGTACTCCCGCCCCTGGAGGCGGTTGGCGGTGTCCACCGTGATCTCCTCCGGCACCCCGGCGGCGCGGATCGCGGCGACCTGGTCGCGGTGCGCGGCGCCGATGGCGATCCGGTCGGCCGTGACGCGGTGGCTGCCGCGTTCGGAGTGCGCGACCGGTGCCCGTTGCAGCAGCCGTACGGCCAGCACCGCCACCGCCTGCACGGCTTCGGCGTCCGTGCGCACCGTGTGGCGGCTCGGCAGCTCATACAGCGCCCAGCCCGACGAGGCCGCCTCCTCCAGTGCGCGGTCGTAGGAGGTGCGCATGCCGTTGACGGTCAGCTCCAGCGACCGGTCCTCGTGAGCCGTCCCGGCCCGGAAGCCGGTGAACGGGTAGAACGCCTCGGAGACCACCGGCGCCGCCGAGGCGGGCAGCCGCCAGGAGACGGGCAGCCGGTGCACCGGCAGGTCGGGGTTGTGCCGCAGCAGCACCGAGACCGCGCTCTGCACCGGATCCCACGACAGGCCCGCCCAGCGGTCGCCGTCCACGATCGAGAACGGGTCGAGCTGGCCCGGGTCGCCCACGAACAGCGACCGCTCGAACAGTGAGGCGATGCGCAGCAGCTTGTCCGAACGCATCTGGTAGGCCTCGTCCACGATCGCCCAGGGCCAGGTCCGGTCGCCGATCCAGGCCCACTTGTCGGCGGTGGCGATCACCACCGCCGGGTCGCCGAGGTCGGGCAGCTTGCCCGCGACCGAGACGTTGGAGTGGGCGAGGATACGGCCGGGCGTGATGTAGCCGCCGGCCGACAGACGGCCGATCGACAGGTCGGGGTGCTCGGTCGCGAGCCGTTCCACCAGGTCGTCGACCTGCTCGTTGGTCTGCGCGACGATCATCAGCGGCTCGCCGGTCTCGGCGATGTGCCCGGCGGCCTTGACCACCAGGGTGGACTTGCCCGCCCCGGGAGGGGAGTCCACCACCACGCCCCGGTTGCGGGGCAGGTCCGCCAGGACCGCGCCGACGACGGCCGCCGCCTCCTGCTGGGGCGTCTGAGCGCTCACGACCATTCCTCCTGCGCGTCGTCGTCGCTGGGCACGTACTCCTCCGGCGGACCGCCGTGGGTCCACGGCGTCCGCTCGGGATCGGGGAGCGCCGCCGAGGACTGGAAGTCGTCGGTCAGCGAGGTGTAGGAGACCCGTTCGCCCGGCTCGGGCACCGCGCCCGGGGCGGGCGTCTTCCCGCGGCCCATCCCCTTGGTGATCTTCAGAGTGATCTCGCCGTCCGCGATCTCGACGATCTCGGCGGCGTGGCCCCGCCGGTCGGGGCTGCCGACCGTGGTGCCGGCGGTCAGCCGTACCGGGTCCTCGGTCCGGACCGTGATCAGCGGGCGGAGTTTGCGTGAGCGGCCCTCGCCCTCGGTGTGCTCCGGGTCCGCGCCCGTCACCGTCCCGGAGAACGCCTCGCCGGTCAGCCGGTACTCGGCCATGACCAGTGGATCGTCGTAGGCCCGCTGCACGTCGTAGCTCGCCCGGGCCCGCTCCAGCCCGGCCAGCCGCGCGGCGGCGCCGACCGCGCCGTCCCTGCGCGCCTGCGGCGGGCCGCCCTCGGCGATCCGCTCGGCGAACCTGGTGAACGAGCCGCGGTCGGTTTCCCAGCGGTCCTTCACCCGCCGGCCCTCGGGCAGTTCGCGCAGCAGGCGGGCCGCCCGCCACATCAGCCGCCAGGTCGGTTCGAGCTGGGTCCGCAGCGCCTGGGTGACGCGCTCCACTGCGCGGTCGGTCGGGGCCTCCTCGTAGGCCCGTACGGCGGGACCGAGCACCTCGTTGTCGAAGCCGGGGTCGGTGGTGGGGCCGGCCGGCGGCCAGAGCAGCGGGTCCTCGGCCTCCTCGGCGGCCCGCCGGCCGCTCATCCCCGGGGGAGGGGCGATCCACCCGAGTTGCGCCGCGAGATTGGCGTCCTCCAGCCCGCTCTGCCCGGTCGCCCAGTGCATGCTCAGCGCCTCGGTCGCCACCAGCAGCAGGGAGGAGCCCGGCTGCTGCGACCGGTCGGCGAAATAGGTCAGCCACCGGCCGAGCAGCGGCACCGACGGATGCACCGGATAGGGCCCGTCGGCCCGGCGGAACCGGGTGGAACGGCCCAGCAGCGCCACGAAGGCGGCCGCCGACCGGTTGGGGACGAGGATCTGCGGCGCGTCCAGGCACCGCTCGTACGGCTCCCCGCCCTTCTTCTCGACCGTCTCGGTGGTCTTGCCGAACCCCTCGACGTACGGCAGGAGCACCTCGGCCAGGCCGGCGGCGAAGGCGAACCGCAGGTCCCGGTTGCGCGGCTGGGGGACCACCAGCAGCCGGGGGTGGTCCGGGTCGGTGCCCACCATGGCGGCCAGCGGCGCGGCCGTCTCACCGGCCAGCCTGAGCGGGATGAACACCATCGGCCGGGGGGCGAGGTGGCAGTGCCGGACCGTGGTGATCCGCTGCGCGGCCCCGTCCCGGATGGCGCGCAACTGCGCCAGGGCCGTCAGAGCGCTCACGTCGCCTCCTCCGCCGACTCCGCGCCGCCGTATTCGGTGGCTCGCTCGCTCACGTCGTCTCCTCCGGCTCCGCGAGCGCCGCGCCGCGGTGCCCGTCGGTCCGCGCGCTCAATTCAGGCACTCCTCGCGCAGGCGGTCCGCCAGGCGGAGCAGGCGGGCGACCTCCTCCTGGCCCTCGGCGGGCTCGACGGTGCCCTCGGCCAGGCCGAGGGCCTCGGTCATCAGGGAGACGCCGCCGAGCTGGTCGCGGACCTGGCGGCCCAGCAGGTCGGTGGAGCCGCAGCCACGGGCCTCGTCACGGCAGAACATGCACATGTCGCAGGTGGACAGGCAGTCGGGCGCGTAGCGGGCGGGCACCTGGCTCAGCGCGCCGGCCAGATCCTCCGCCGACCGGGTGGGCACGCCGTCCGGGTCGGGGGCCAGGTCGAAGGTGAGCCCCTGGGGGAGCCCTTCGAGCAGGCGGTCCACCCGGGTCATCCGGGCGAGCTGCCGCTTGAGCACGGCGAGCTGCTTGCGCACGTCCACCAGCGTCGCGGTCGGCCGGTTGGCGAAGTTCTCCGGGCAGACGAGCACCACGTCGTGGGAGACGCGCTCGGGGTCGTGCCCGAGGTCGGCCAGGAGCGTGCGCAGCGCCAGGACGTAGACCGCGGCCTGCCTGGCCGCGGCGGCGACCTTCTCGGGCTCGGCCTGGCCGTCGATCACGCCGAACGACTTGATCTCCACGATGCGGAAGCGCCCCCCGAGCTGGAAGGCCACCACGTCGGGCTCAAGGTAGGAGGTGTGCCCGGCGATCTCCAGGCTGAACAGCGGATGGTCGTAGAAGACCGCCGCGTCGTCGTTCTCGCGCGCCGCCCGGTCGATCAGCGTCCGGGTGTGGGAGTGGCGCAGGTGGGAGCCGACGCTCTCCACGTCCTGGTAGCCGACCTGGGCGACGGGCAGGCCGAGCAGCTCGCGCAGGAGCCGCAGCAGCTCGGCGCAGCCGTTCTCCTTCACCAGCGCCTCGAACACGTTGCCACGGGTGATCGCGAACTGCGACTGGCCGAAGGGGGCCGGGAAGCCGAGGTGCCGGGCCGTACGGTCCTTGTCCACCCCGGCGGCGTCCATCAGCGCCCGGCGGGCGCAGCCGGGGTTGGCGGCCAGCGCCGCGATGGCGCGGGCGTCGTGCGGGCGGGACGGCACCGGCCCGCGCAGCTCGTCCAGCCGGTTCACCGGCCACCCCCGGTGCGGCCGTCGCGTGCCGGGCCCCGCCGGTCCGCCGGCCGTCCCCGGCGGCGCGTGCCGCCTCCGGCCCGTACGGCGGGCCTCTCCAGTGGGCGGGTCACCCACGCCGTGCTCTGCCTGCTCACTAACAGGCCCCTCTCAAGGTGCTCATCGCGGCGACGCCGAACAGGCGCTCCACGTCCGGTAGTTGCCTGCTCGCCCGCACCGCCACCTCGGCCCGCTGCGCGGTGTCGGCGGCCCGGTGCACCTCCAGTTCGGCCCGGGCCGCGCGGATCGCGGTCGCCGGATCGGCCTGGACGAAGCCTTCGACGGCGCCGGGGATGTTCTGCGCCATCCGCGACAGCAGCCGCAGCGCGCTCGCCGGCGGCTCGGCCAGCCGGGCGAGGTGTTCGGCGATGCGCGTGGTCGAGGTGAGGAAGTCGACGCGCGGGCTCAGCGGCCCCAGCACCCGCAGCTCGGGCGCCCAGGTGCTGTCGGCGAGCAGCCCGCGGGCGGGGGAGAGCCGGTCGGTCAGCGCGGCGCACAGGTAGTAGGGGCGGGCGTAGGGATCGCTGCGGAAGGAGCGCTCCTCGTCCCTGCGCAGGCTGGTCAGCTGGGAGCCGCGCAGCGCGCCGGAGAAGAACGCGTTGTTCACCGCCACGATCAGCTTGGCCGCGGTGGGCGCGCCCAGCAGCGCCAGTGCCTGGTGCACCTGCTCCCTGATCGGCAGCAGCGAGGTCTCGGGCTCGCGGGGCGGCGGCGGGGGCTCCTCGGCGGTGATGGCCGCGTCCCATGCCTGTTCGGCCCGGCGGAGGTCTCCGCGCAGCGACCGGGCCAGCGAGTTCTCCTTCGCCTTCACCGCCCGTCGCACTTCGGCGCGGAGCTCGGCTATCCGCCGTTCCAGCGCGTCCAGTGATTCACTCACGGCCCGGAGCGTAACAGGAGTTCCACCAGTCTCCCTTGAATTCCAGCGAATTCCAGCATTAAAGTGCAGACCATGACCAGGTAATGCTGGGCCGAAAGGGACATTTCATGCGGAACCTATCGGAAGGTCGCGCCGTCCACCTGCTGGACGTGGAGAACCTCGTAGGAAACGCGCGCCCCGCCACCGGAGACGTCCGGACCATGATGGCCCGCTACCGTGAACGCGTCCCCACCGGAGGCATGGACCAGTATGTCGCCGCGGTCAACCACGGCGCCCTGGTCCCCGTCGGCCTGGCCCTGGCCGGGATCCAGCTCCTGGTCCGCTCCGGCCGCGACGGGGCCGACGGGGCGCTGGCCGAGGTGATCCGCCTGGACCACCTCGCCGACCGGTTCGAGCGCGTGGTCATCGGCTCCGGCGACGGCGTCTTCGCCGACTTCGCCGGCTGGCTGTCCGGGCGGGGCGTCCTGGTCGTGGTGGTCTCCCGCCCGGAGTCGCTCAACCGCCGGCTCCGCCGTACGGCGGCCCAGGTCATCTCGCTGGACCTGGCGGCCTGATCGCCGGCGCCGCGCGGCCCGCGGGAGAGCGGCGCGCCGGGCGGCGGGGGATTATGATCTTTCTCCATGCGGACGCCAAACCCCCTCACATCCGTTGACCCCCGACAAATCGACCGATACCGGCTGATCGGTCGGCTGGGGGCCGGCGGGCAGGGCGTGGTCTACCTCGGCGAGGATCCCGCCGGCACGGCCGTGGCGATCAAGGTGTTGCACGCGATGGCCACAGCGGACCCCGAGCTCCAGGCGCGCTTCGCCGCCGAGCTCGCGGCGGTCCAGCGGGTCGGCCCGCTCTGCGCGGCCCGGATCCTGGACGCCGACCTGGAAGCACCCAGGCCGTACATCGTCAGCGAATACGTCGACGGCCCCAGCCTGCGCGCGGCGGTCGCCGAGCGGGGGCCGCTCGACGCCGACGCCGTACACCGGCTGGCGACGAACACCGCCACCGCGCTGGCCGCGATCCACGGCGCGGGGATCGTGCACCGCGATCTCAAACCGGACAACGTGCTCCTCGGTCCCGACGGTCCGCGCCTCATCGACTTCGGCGTCGCCCGTACGGTGGGCATGACGATGACCGGCTCCGGCCAGATGCTGGGCACGCCGATGTACATGGCGCCGGAGATCTTCAAAGGCGAGCGGGCGGGCCCCGCGGCGGACGTCTTCGCCTGGGGCGCGGTCCTCGTCTACGCCGCGACCGGGCGGGCCGCGTTCGAGGCGGCCGAACCCGCCGCGGCCATGCATCGCGTCCTGGCCCTCGAACCCGACCTCAGCGGGCTTCCCAGCCGGCTCGGCCCGCTCGTGGCGCGCGCGCTGGCGAAGGACCCCTCCCGGCGCCCCGCGGCGATCGAGCTGCTCCACGCCCTGATCGGGGCGACCGGCCCGCTCCCGGCCGTCCCCCTCCCGTCCGCCGGCCCGTCCGGTACGGCGAGCCCGCCCGGCGCCTCCGGGGCCACGATGCCGCCGGCGAGCCGGGGAGGAGCCGCGCGGCGCCGCCGGGCCGTCTCCGTCGTGGCGGCGCTCGCGCTGGCGGCGGGCGGGATCGCGCTGGGCCTTTCGCGGTGGGCGGGATCCGATCCCGGGACGGACCGGGCGCGCCCTCCCCTGAGCATGGCGGTCACCGCGGGCTCCTCCGCCTCTCCCCGGCAGGACTCCCCCGAGGAGGTCTCCTCCTCGCCCGTGCCGAAGAAGCACCGGCCCCCCGCCCCCGCCACGGAGCCGGCCTCTCGGACGACCGGGCACCCGCCGTCTCCGACGCCGGCGGTGAAGGTCTCCCGGCCGGCACAGCCGGACCGCACCCCCACAGCCGATCCGGAGCCGGAGGTCGGCCCCGCGCGGGAAAAGACGCCGGAGCCGTTCCCGCGTGAGGCCGACGTGATCCTGAGCAACCCCCTCGGACCGGACAGCAGATGCAGCGACCCGCAGGACGGACCCTCCGGCCTGCAGTTCCGCTCGTGCATCAGGGTCACCGCGGGACAGGTGCTGTTCAGCGTCAGACTGACCAACCCCGCCCCGAAGCCGTACGACGCGGCCGTCCGGGTCTCCTGGTGGAGTGACGGGCGCAACCAGGGGTGCCTGCCCGACCCCGGCCCCTGGCGCGTGAAGGTGCCCGCCCGCGGGGTGACGGTCACCCCTGAGGGCCGGTGCGCGGCCGAGCGGACCGCCCAGCCGCTGGCCTACCAGACCGAGGTCACCGTCGGGTCGTCCGGCATGGCCGACTGGTCGCAGCGCAAGCTGTCGCCGGTCGCCCATGTGTACCCCGACTACACGAAATTCACCTGCCTGGGCAAGCAGCCCTGCTGAACGGACCCGCCCGCGGCGGTCTCCGGGAGGATCCCGGCGGGCAGGCCCGTCAGGCTGACCGAGCCGTCCAGGTCCACCGCCGCGCTCACCTCGGCGCCGCCGATCCGGAGCCCGCGCGCGGAGAGCGCGCCCAGCGGAGCGCCCGCGAGCGGGCGGAGCAGCACCCGGCCGGCGGGCACGTCGGGGTAGAGGCCCAGCGCGGCGTGCACGATCGTCACCGCGGCCGCGGCCGACCACGCCTGCGGGCGGCAGGCCGCGGGGTAGGGCACGGGACGCCCGAGCGTCTCGCGGTCGTCGCCGCCGAACAGCTCCGGCAGCCGGTAACCGAACGTCTCACCCGCGGTGAGCAGTCCTTCGGCGAGTCGCGCCGCCTGCGCGCCGAACCCGGCCCGCGCCAGGCCGGCGACCACGATCGCGGTGTCGTGGGCCCAGATCGACCCGCAGTGGTAGGACAGCGGGCTGAACCCGCCCTCGTCCGCCGACATCGTGCGCAGCCCGAAGCCGCCGGCCATCGCCGGTGAGACCAGCAGGGCGGCGACCTCGGCCTCCTCGGCGCCGGTGAGCAGGCCGGTGCCCAGAAGGTGCCCGATGTTGCTGGTCAGCGCGTCCACCGGACGCTTGTCGCGGTCCAGGGCCAGCGCGGGGAACCTGCCCCGCGGGCCGTCCACCCAGAAATGGGCGCGGAAGCGCTCGGCCAGCGCCCCGGAGTGCTCGCGCCAGCGCCCGGCTCCGGGGCGACCGAACGCCTCCAGCAGGTCCGCGGCCTGCCTGGCCGCCTGGTAGGCGTAGCCCTGCACCTCGACCAGGGCGATCGGCGGCCGGGCCTGGCGGCCGTCGTGGAAGCGCACCGCGTCACCGGAGTCCTTCCAGCCCTGGTTGGCCAGTCCCCGGCCGCTGGTGTCGACGTACTCCACGAAGCCGTCGCCGTCGGGGTCGGCGTGCTCGGCGAGCCAGCCGAGGGCGGCCTCCAGATGGGGCAGGAGCGCGGCCAGCTCCGCCTCGGGCGCGCCCCAGCGCCAGGCGTCGTGCAGCAGGCTGATCCAGAGCGGGGTGGCGTCGACCGTGCCGTAGTAGGCGGCAGGCAGGCGCAGGCCGTCGCCCTCCAGGGCGAACTCGTGCCGCCGCAGCTCATGCATGATCTTCCCGGGGGCCTCGCCGGAACCGGGGTCGAGCCGGGTGCCCTGCCGCCGGGCCAGCACCCGCAGGGTGCCCATGGCCAGCTCGGTGCCGAGCGGCAGCAGCATCCGGGCGGCCCAGATGCTGTCGCGCCCGAAGAGCGTGAGGAACCAGGGCACGCCGGCGCCGAGGAAGGCGTCGGCGGGGGCGCCCGTCTCGGCCAGCCGCAGCGACCGCAGGTCGTCCAGGGACTGCTCGAAGAGCCGGACCAGCCGGTGGTCGGTGGCGGTGACCCGGGGCCCGCCCCGTTCGGCGACCCACTCGGCCGGGCGGGCGGGGGCGGTCACCACGGCCTCCGGGTCGTGCACCGCGACGTCCCAGCGGAGCGTGGTCCGGGCGCGGGGCGCCAGCGCGACGGGCCAGCTCAGCCGTCCCGCCCGTCCGGACTCCGCCGGCTCGGCGTGCGCGTCCACGCCGGTCACCGTGACCCGGATGCCGTCCGAACCCCACGTCAGCTCGCCGGGCCCGCCGCCCGCGACGGCGGCCGGTGCGGTCTCACCCCCCGACTTCACCACCTCTATCGGGGCGAAGTCGCAGCTCAGAGCTAGGGTGATGGTAGCGGTGACCGGTCTGGAGGCGGTGGAGACGATCTCGATGCGCTCACTCATGCCACCCGGCACGACCTGCCGGACGCGGTGGATCCGCACGGTGGGGTCGGGGGAGGGGTCTCCCAGCCATCGTGCCAGCGCGACGAACCGGGCGCCGCCCGCCCCCCGCGGCGCGTAGCCGACGGCCTCGGGCTCCCGCCCGTCGATCTCCAGCCTGGCCTGTGACAGCGCACGGGAGTCGGCGTGGAACAGGCCCTGGACGCCGGATGCCCGGATCTGCCCGTCGCCGCCGCTCAGCGCGGTCGTCGGCGCCATGACGGCGCTGACGAGATCGTGCAGCAGCGGCTGGAGGCGGTGGGCGGCGGCGGGGGGTTCGATCACCGTGGCGGCCGGTGATGGAGGTGTGGCTCCGTCGAGCACGGATGGCTCCCTGAGTCATGTCGAGCCGGTGAAGTCTTGACAGACCGTATACGGCACCTGCAAATCGCGACACGCTCTCTTTACCCGAACGATCCGATCACGTCGCATGACGCGCCGGATGTTCAAATCCTGGAAAGGCGTCCATGGCTGGAAAGGCGGCGATCGTCGACGCCGACGTGTCACGCCGGACAGTGCCGAACGTGCCGCTCCGGCTCTCCCGGCCGCCCGGCGGCCGACATGATCATCAAGCTTCCCCCACCTTCGCCCTCACCCACACGAAGATCGGGAAATCACGATGAGACATCCGGGCGCCCATACCGCCGCACTCGCCGCCGTCGCCGCCGGGGCCCTGCTGACCTCGGCGGCCTGCGGCAGCGGCTTCGACGACTCCGCGGGCAGGAGCACCGGGCAGAGCGGCGGCCCGGCGGCCCTGCGGGTCCTCATCGGCTCCTCCGGCGACGCCGAGACCGCCGCGGTGCGCTCGGCGGCCGGCACCTGGGCCAAGGCGTCGGGCAACACCGCGACGATCACGCCCGCCCAGGACCTCACCCAGCAGCTCGGCCAGGCGTTCGCCGGGAGCAACCCCCCGGACGTGTTCTACGTGGACGCCTCGCGCTTCGCCGACTACGCGAGCGTCGGGGCGCTGGAGCCGTACGGTGACAGGATCTCCGGCTCCGGCGACTTCTACCCGAGCCTGCGCACCGCCTTCAGCCGCGACGGCGTCTTCTACTGCGCGCCGAAGGACTTCTCCACCCTGGCGCTGATCGTCGACGACGATCTGTGGAAGAAGGCCGGGCTGACCGGCGCGGACGTGCCCACCACCTGGGAGCGGCTCACCTCGGTGGCGAAGAAGATCAAGGCCGCGGGGATCACCCCGCTGGTCGTCGGCGACACCCATGAGCGGATCGGCGCCTTCATGGTGCAGGCCGGCGGCTGGATCACCAGCGACGACGGCAGGCGGGCCATCGCCGACAGCGCCGAGAACGTCACCGCCCTGCGGTACGTGCGAGGCCTGCTCAAGGACGGGCTCGCCCGGTTCCCCAAGCAGCTCGACGCCGGATGGGGCGGTGAGGCCTTCGGCAGGGGCAGGGCCGCGATGACCGTCGAGGGCAACTGGATCAGGGGTGCGATGAAGGCCGACCACCCCGACGTCGCCTACACCGTCCACGCGCTGCCGGCCGGGCCGCGGGGCGAAGGCACGCTGTCCTTCACCACCTGCTGGGGCATAGCCGCCAAGAGCAGGCACAAGGAGCAGGCGATCAGCTTCGTCGAGGCGATGACCAGGGCCGACCAGCAGATGGCGTTCGCCAGGGCGTTCGGCGTGATGCCCTCCCGCCGGTCCGCCAAGGCCGTCTTCACCCGGGAGTTCCCGGACGACACGCCGTTCGTGAACGGCGCCGATTACGCCCACGGCCCGGTGAACGCCCCGCGGATGGACAGCGTGCTGGCCGACTTCGACGACGGCCTCCAGCAGCTCGCCTCCATCGACCCGAAGACGCTCCTGGCGCGCCTGCAGAAGAACACCCGGGACGCGCTCGGCGACTGAGGCTGACCGCGTGAGGTCCCGCCGGTGCCGGGCGGGACCTCACGCCGGCGGAAAGGAGGCCGACGTGGCCGGGACCGCGATCAGGACAGGCCGGCGCTCGCGCCGCCGTACCAGCGCGAGCAGGGAGAACGTCGCCGGCTGGCTCTTCGTGGCGCCGGTGGTGGCGATCCTCGGACTGTTCCTGCTGCTGCCGATCCTGATGGCCCTCTGGGTGAGCCTGACGGACTGGAACGGGCAGGGCAGCCCGTTCCGGACCGGGGTGCCCTTCGTCGGGCTGGACAACTACACGGGGCTGTTCGTCAGGGACGACCTGAGCCGTCGGAACTTCATGATCAGCATCCGTAACACCTTCTCCTACGTGGTGATCGTCGTGCCCGCGCAGACGGTGCTGGCGCTCGGCCTGGCACTGGCGGTGCACCGCCGGACGCTCAGGGGCAGGGGGTTCTTCCGCACCGCCTTCTACTTCCCGTCGGTGACCAGCTCCGTGGCGATCAGCGTCCTGTTCCTGTTCATCTTCAGCGACTCCGGCGCGGTCACCGAACTCCTGGCGATCTTCGGTGTCGAGGGGCCGCAGTGGTTCTCCGACTCGCGGGGCCTGCTGCACCTGCTCCTGAGCGCCCTCGGCCTGGCCGACGTGGACGCGCCGCCTCCGGTGCTGACCGGCGGCGGCGCGTTCGGGCTGTCGTGGTGGGAGTGGCTGTCGGGCCCCAGCGTGGCCATGTGCACGATCATCGTGCTGGCCGTCTGGACCACCTCAGGCACGTTCATGCTGATGTTCCTCGCCGCCTTGCAGGACATTCCGGTGGCGCTGGAGGAGGCGAGCATGCTGGACGGCGCAAGCCGCCGGCAGCGGCTGTGGTACGTGACGCTGCCGATGCTCAAACCGACGCTGTTCCTCGTGCTCACCCTCGGGCTGATCGCCACCTGGCAGGTTTTCGACCAGGTGTACGTGATGAGCCAGGGCGGCCCGGCGAAGACCACGCTGACCCCGGCCTACCTGTCCTACCGGACCGCCTTCCGCGACTTCGACTACGGCTCGGGGGCGGCGATCTCGTTCGTCCTGTTCCTGCTCATCGTGCTGCTGGCGGCGCTCCAGCGGTGGGTGATGCGCGACCGTGACGCGGTCGGCGACCTCCGCCGGCCGCGCCCGCGGAGATCATGATGCCCCCGGCCGCGGACCGCGACGCCCCCGCCCGTACGGCGGGCCGCTCCCGAGGCACCGGGGCGGAGGCCCGCGCGCCGGCCGCCGCCTTCGCCGGGTACGCCGTACTCGTCTTCTCCGCGCTGGTCTTCCTCTACCCGTTCGTCATCCAGGTCGCCAACGCCTTCAAGACCGAGCCCGACGCCGCGGCCAACCCGCTCTCCCCGATACCGGACCCGGTGTCGACGGCCGGGTTCGAACGGGTGTTCCTCGACACCGGCATGCCGCTCTGGCTGGGCAACTCGCTGCTGGTGACCCTCGTCGTCACCGCCGGCCGGGTCTTCCTGGACTCCCTGGCCGGCTACGCCCTGGCCCGGCTGCGCTTCCGCGGGCGGCGGGCGCTGTTCTCGGCGATCGTCGCGGTGATGGCGGTCCCGGGAGTGGTGCTCTTCATCCCGAAGTTCCTCGTCCTCAACCAGCTCGGCGTCTACGACAGCTACCCGGCGCTGGTCGTGCCGGTGATCGCGGACGCGGCCGGGGTTTTCATCATGAAGCAGTTCTTCGAGTCGATCCCGGTCAGCGTGGAGGAGGCCGCCAGGATCGACGGGGCCGGGGTGTTCCGCACCTTCTGGTCGGTGGTGCTGCCGATGGCGCGGCCCGCCCTGATCACGCTGACGATCATCTCCTTCCAGGGCACCTGGAACGAGTTCCCGCACACCCTGGTGGCGGTGCAGGACCCGAGCCTGTTCACCCTGCCGCGCGGGCTGGCCGACCTGGTCAGCGGATCCCTCGGGGCGGGCACCCGGTATCCGCTCAAGCTCAGTGCGGCGGTGCTCGCCACCATCCCGGTCGCGGTCGTCTTCGCGGTCTTCCAGCGCTACTTCGTCCGCGGGGCCAACGAGGGCGCGGAGAAGGGATAGCGCCGCCGACCCCGTGCCGCCGGGCCGGCGATTTCGCGGCCGCCGGCCCGGAGCCTCAGGCCCCGATCTCCGTGCGGTCGCCGGACCACAGGGTGTGGAAGGAGCCCTCCCGGTCCGTCCGCTGGTAGGTGTGCGCGCCGAAGAAGTCCCGCTGGCCCTGGATCAGGGCCGCGGGCAGGCGCTCGGCCCGCAGCGAGTCGTAGTAGGCCAGCGCGGTCGAGAAGCCGGGCGCCGGGATGCCCAGCTCCGCCGCCTTCGCCACCACCCGCCGCCACGACTCCTGCGCCAGGCCCAGGGCCTCGGCGAACAGGGGAGCGGTCAGCAGGGTCACCGGCGGGGTCTCCTCTTCGTAGGCCTCCCGGATGCGGTCGAGGAAGACGGCCCGGATGATGCAGCCGCCGCGCCAGATCGTGGCCAGCGAGCCCGGATCCACGTCCCAGCCGTACTCCGCGCTCCCGGCCCTGATCTGGTCGAACCCCTGCGCGTAAGCGATGATCTTCGATGCGTACAGCGCCCGCCGCACGTCCTCGGCGAAACCCTCGCCGACCGATCCGGCCGGCACCCCCGCGGGGCCGGGCAGGCCGCGTGCGGCCTCCCGCAGGTCCGCGTGGCCGGAGACCGAGCGGGCGAACACCGCCTCGGCGATGCCGCTCACCGGGACGCCCAGATCCAGCGCGATCTGCACGGTCCACCGGCCGGTGCCCTTCTGCTCGGCCCGGTCGGCGATGACGTCCACGAGCGGCCTGCCGGTGGTGGCGTCGACCTGCCGGAGCACCTCGGCGGTGATCTCGATGAGGTAGGAGGACAGCTCGCCCTTGTTCCACTCCTCGAAGACGTCCGCGAGCTCCGCCGGGCTCAGACCGAGCCCCTGCCTGAGCAGGTCGTAGGCCTCGGCGATGAGCTGCATGTCGGCGTACTCGATGCCGTTGTGCACCATCTTGACGAAGTGCCCGGCGCCGTCGGGGCCGATGTGGGTACAGCAGGGCACGCCGTCCACCTTCGCGGCGATGTCCTCCAGCAGCGGGCCCAGCGCCTCGTAGGACTCCCGGGAGCCGCCCGGCATGATGCTCGGCCCGAGCAGCGCCCCCTCCTCGCCACCGGACACTCCTGCCCCGACGAAGTGGATGCCCCGCTCGCGCAGCGCCGCCTCCCGCCTGCGGGTGTCGAGGAAGTGCGCGTTCCCGCCGTCCACGAGCATGTCGCCCGGCTCCAGCAGGGGGGCGAACTCCTCGATCACCGCGTCGGTCGGGGCGCCCGCCTTCACCATGATGAGGATGCGCCGGGGGCGCTCCAGCGCCGCGACGAGCTCCTCCGGAGTCTCACAGGCGACGAACGCGCCCTCGTCTCCGTGCTCCTCCATCAGCGCCTTGGTCCGGGACCGCGACCTGTTGTGTACGGCTACCGCGTGCCCGTGCCGTGCCAGGTTGCGGGCGAGGTTCGCGCCCATGACCGCCAAGCCGGTAACACCGATCTGTGCCTGAGTCATTGTCTGATCCCCCCTCGTGTCCAAGAATGTCAGGTCGCATTCCGGACCGGTCATCGGCGGGGTGCGGCCGACGACATCCGGGCGGGGCGGGCCAGGGCGGGGCGGGCCAGGGCAGGGCGGTTCGGGTCAGGGACGGAAGAAGGTTCCCGGTCTCTCCGAGTCGAGCACTCCTCCCAGGCAGCGGTAGGTCCGCACGCCCAGCTCGAACTGCTCCTTCGACGGCGGCAGGACCGTGCTGTGCCACCTGCCCGCGCCGATCGCGCGGGCGTCGCCGTACCGGGAGGCGAGCATGACCTGTGACGCGCACACCTTCTTCACCACCGGGTGCTTGCCCAGGGCCGCGAAATCGTAGGTGAGGGAGTCCACCGGCAGCGGGGCGATCGCGAAGGTCTCCCAGGAGTGCGACTCCTCGCAGCCGATCCGCTTGGCCGCCGCGTCACCCGAGATCACGACGAGACCGCCCCAGCACTCGGCCTCCTTCACGCAGGCGGCCTGAGCACCCGGCACCCCGGCGGCAGGGCAGGCGGCCGTGACGGTGGCGACCTTCCCGACTTCCGTGCCCGTACCGGCCTTCCCGATCTGGCCGGTCGTGTCCTGTCGCTGATCGGCGGACGGCTCCCGGTCGCGGTTCTCCAGGTACATCACCCCGGCCCCGGCCAGCAGCAGGATGGTGAAGGCCACGGCCACCGCGACGAACACCCGGGAGTTCGACGTGCCCGAGGGCGCGACGTCCGCAGCCCGTGACCCGGTGGTCGCCAGATCCCGCGCTCCCGGAGAGGTCAGGTGCGCGCGCGCCGGATCCCTGCCCGCCACGCCCGCCGGCGGCACGCCGTACGGGGAGGGCGGAGCGGTGAACGGCGCCGCGGGGGGAGCGGCGGAGGGCGCGGGACGCGGGGCGGCCGGCCGGGGCGCCTGGGCGGCACGGTCCAGACGAAGGTCGGTGAGGGCGTCCCGCAGCGCCGCCACCGAAGGGGTGCGCCGAGCCGGGTCGGTGGCCATGGCCTGCCGGAGCACCTCGGTGAGCTCGGCCGGCACATCCGGGATCTCGGGGACGGGCAGGCGGTGCAGGGCCATGATGACGGCGATGTTGGCCACGCCGCTCTCGGGGAAGCGCGGCGGGCGGCCCGACAGCAGCGCGTAGAGCGTGGCGGCGAGGGAGTAGACGTCCCCGGCGGTGGTGGGCTCGGTCAGCTCGAACGCCTCGGGCGGGGCGTAGGCGGGGGTGAGCGACTCGCGCGTCACCGAGACCTCGCCGCCCGCGGACGGCATGGTGGCCAGACCGAAGTCGGAGAGCACGACGTTGCCGTACCGGTTGATCAGGATGTTGGCGGGCTTGATGTCGCGGTGCAGCACCCCTGCGGCGTGCGCGGCGGACAGCGCGTCCGCGATCCGGACGCCGATGTCGGCCACCTCGGCCGGGGCCAGCCGCCCCTCGGCCCGCATCCGGTCCAGCAGCGACCCGCCCGGGCACAGTTCCAGCACCATGTACGGCCGGCCGTCGGGCAGCACCCCGGCGTCATAGACGTGGGCGACGTGCGGGTGCCCGGAGAGCGCTCCCGCCGAGGTGACCTCGCGCATGAAGCGGCGCCTGTCGCGCTCCGAGACCAGCACCCGGTTGTCGACCTTGAGCGCGACCTCGCGCTCCACCGCCAACTGCCTGGCCCGGTAGACGATTCCGAAACCGCCCTGCCCGAGCACGCCGGACACCTCGTAGCCCGGCACCGTCACGGCACCTGCTTCGGCCACCCGCCACCTCCTGGAGAGATCGGCAGATTACCGGACTTATGACGACGAAGGTCGCCGCTTCCGGGCGTTCCGCGGGCGGAGGCGATCCACCCGGCCGGTACGGCGATCCACGCACCTGCCCGGCGGGCCGCCCCGCGCGGTTCCCCCGATGACCGCGGTCCTTCCGGTGCCTGCGGTTCTTCC
Organism: Streptosporangium canum; assembly: GCF_900113865.1. Classification (GTDB taxonomy): domain Bacteria; phylum Actinomycetota; class Actinomycetes; order Streptosporangiales; family Streptosporangiaceae; genus Streptosporangium; species Streptosporangium canum. Next base: position 164,878 of record NZ_FOQY01000019.1, read on the forward strand.
GGCGCCTGAGGTTCTTCCGCTGACGCCGATCCTTGCGGTGCTCGCGGTCCTGCTGTCGACAGCGGGCTGGATCAGCGGACTTCAGGCGGGAGGCGACGCGTCACCGGCGAGGCCGGCCAGCAGGGCGTCCCACTGCGCGCCCACGGCGTCGAGGTCGTAGCGGGCGGCCGTGCGCACCGCGTTGCCGCCCAGCGTGCCGCGCAACCGCCGGTCCTCGATCAGGCGGCAGACGGCCTCGGCCAGATCCTGCGCCTTCTTGGTACGCACGAGCAGCCCGTCGTGCTCATCGGTGATGATCTCCCTGGGGCCGTGCGGGCAGTCGAAGCTCACCACGGGCACGCCCTTGCTCATCGCCTCCAGGATCGTCATGCCGAATCCCTCGTAGCGCGAGCTGACGACGTAGATCGACGACTTGGCCAGCTCGACCCCGATCTCCGGAGAACTGCCCATCAGGAACACCCGGTCCGCCAGACCCGCGTCCTCGATCCTGGCGCGGAGCTTCGTCTCGGCCTTCGCCGTACCGCCGCCGTAGATGCGCAGCACCCAGTCCGGATGCGCCGCCGCGACGTGTTTCCACGCCCTGACCAGACGGTCGAAGCCCTTGGCGTGCACCAGCCTGCCGATGGCGATGACGACCTTCTCCTCCAAGGGGGAGATGTCACCGGCCAGGTGAGGCAGGGCGTTGGGGATGCGCAGCAGCCGCCCCGGCGGATCGGCCCGCAGCGTCTTGGCGTACTGGCGCAGATCGGCGTCGGTGAGGGTGACGAAGGCGTCCAGCCTGCCGTACCGCCTCCTGATGAGCCGCCGGATCTCTGGGGAGTGGACGTCCAGGGCCACGTGCTCCTGGCCGACGGTAAGCACCCCCGGAGGCGCGAACAGCGCGGTGATCAGGTTGAATCCGGGCCTGGTGGAGATCACCACACCGGTGCGCATGGACCGTAGGAAGGCGACCAGGCGCAGGTCGGTCCAGAGGGTGAGCGCGTGGTAGACGTTCTCCTGCTCCGGGATCAGCAGGCTCGGAAAGCGGGACAGCAGCCGGGCGAGCCGGCCTCGGGGCGTGGTCCTGTCGTCCAGGAACGACACCCGCACGCCGGGCGGCATCGGGAAGAAGGGCTCCTGCGCCGCCCGGACCATGCTGACGATCTCCACATCGCGCTCCCGCGCCAGGTACCCGGCGAGGTTGAGCACGGTCCGGATGGTCCCGCCCATCCCGTAGGCGTGCTGCAGCAGGATGCGGACCGTTCCCGTGTCCGGCGCGGGCGCACGCCGCGCCCGTCTCCGGTTGAGCCCCCGCAGCAGCCACAGCGCCCCACGCCTGACCGTCCCACGCATCTTCCCCGACAATTGAGAGCCCCCTTCTCAACTGGTTCCGCCACCGTGCGGCACACTCCCGGGCGGAGCTCTCCCCCTGCCCGGAAGCGTGCTGGATATGCATAAGCCCCTCTTTTTGCGACTTTTAGGACAGGGCGCGGACCGGTGGCCCGCCTCCGTTCCCGCGCTGCTTGCGCAACTCCGCCGGAGCGGTGATCCGCCTTCGGATCTCTCACGCCTATGCTGTTTCCCTCTGAGAGGGGAAGAGCGGTGAGCGGACGGGATCCCGACAGGCGGCGGGCGTTGCTGGACGCCGCGGACCGGGTGATCCGGCGGGAGGGGCCGGAGGCGTCGATGGCCTCGATCGCGGCCGAGGCGGGGATCACCAAGCCCATCCTCTACCGGCACTTCGGCGACAAGAGCGGGCTCTACCAGGCTCTCGCCAACCGGCACGTCCGCACCGTGGTCGGCCTGCTGCGCCCGGAGTTCGACCGGGACAGGACGGACCTGCGCAGCCGTGCCCGGTCGACCATCGCCGCCTATCTCGACATGATCGCCGCGAACCTCAACCTCTACCGTTTCCTGTTTCACCGGGCCGGCGCCGAGGACAGCCGGACCCACTCCCAGATGACGGCGATCGTGCGCAGCCTCGGTGAGGAGCTCGGTGCGGTGATCGCCGCGGAGTCCGCGGTCCCCGACCCGGTCCGCGCCCAGGTGCTGGGGCACGCTTTCGTCGGCATGGTCCAGGCCACCGGCGACTGGTGGCTGGAGCACCCCGAGGTGGACCGGGCAGAGGTCGTCGAGGGACTGGTCAGCGTGATCGTCGCGACGATGTCCGCCACACTGCCCCGCTGACCGGCCGCCAGTCCCGGCCGGCGCGGTCGATTTGACGAGGTGGACCGGCGTCCATAAAGTTCACCAGACCTGAGGGAGTCGGCGGCAGCGCCAAGATCTCAGGAACCCTCTCTGATCACATCCGTTCATTGAGATCATTATGTCTCGATGAGGTCCGATTCGACACGAATCGGACGGCGGAGTAAGTTAGAAGGGTTGCTCCGGAGACGGGGCGGTCGGAATTCCGGTAAGATCAGCTAGATCAAGTCAAGTGGTTCCAAACGGGCCGGTTTGACACGAAAAAGCGGGCCTGAAAGAATAAAGACACAACGGAACGAACGAAACGCCCCGGACGCCGGGCCAGTTGGCCGGGAAGATGGAGAACGCGTCCGTTTCTTGAGAACTCAACAGTGTGTTAAAAGCCAGTGCATGAAGCACAACCCCGTCCAACCCATCTCGGTGGGGGACGGATTCCTTTGGTTGATACATCCGGATGCGAGTCCGGGTGCTTTCAGTCGGGAAAACCTTTCAAACATTGTTTGGAGAGTTTGATCCTGGCTCAGGACGAACGCTGGCGGCGTGCTTAACACATGCAAGTCG